>CAVRIB010000002.1:0-982874 GCA_963721135.1 uncultured Alphaproteobacteria bacterium | reverse complement strand
TTCGGGGCATGCGACACCCTCGATCGCACCGCGACCGAAGCGTTCCGGCGTCTTCGATATCTTCTTTTCGGCCGCGTACGACACAAAAGAGGCGATGGTCGGCCCGGTGCCCGGGATCAGGGCGCAGAGGCTGCCGAGAAGCGTGCCGCGGATCATCGGGAGGAAGAGATTTCTTGGGATCCGCCTTCGACGGAAACATGTCGGAGAGCCCGACCTTGGCGTATCTCAGGTCGACATCTTCGGTGTTGTTGATGCTGTTCATGAACTCGGCGATGCCGAACATCCCCAGTGCAAGCGCAATGATTTCAATGCCATCGAACAGCTCCGTGATGCCGAAGGTGAAGCGTGGCTGTCCGGTCTCGATGTCGGAACCGACAATGCCGACCAGGAGGCCGAGCACCGTCATCGCGATGCCCTTGAGCGGCGAACCCCTGGCCAGCGTCGAGCCCGCAAGCAATCCGACCAGCATCAGCGAACACACTTCCGCGGGCCCGAATTCGAGCGCCACCTTGACCAGGAACGGCGCCAAAAAAATCGTCTCGGTGATGCCGAAGGACGCGCCGACGAAGGCGGCGATGATGGTGATGCCGAGCGCCGTGCCGCCCTTGCCCTGTTTTGTCAGCGGAAACCCGTCCAGACAGGTCACCGCATGCGGCGGATGGCATGGAAGGTTCAGGAGGATCGAGCAGATCGCCCCGCCGTATTGGGCGCCGTAATAGACGCCCGACAGCATCAGGATCGCCGGCACCGGCTGCATCCCGAAGGTCAGCGGCAGCAGGATCGAAATCGTCGCGACCGGCCCATTCCCGGCAGCACGCCAACGAGGTTGCCGACCAGCACGCCGAGAAAGCAATACATCAGATTGTGCGGCTCGAGCGCGACGCCGAAGCCGTACCAGAGATCGGTGATCGCGGTAGAGATCACAGGTTGAACCCCCGCAGCAGCGGGAACGGAATGCTCAGGAGATAGTGGAACAACACGACGCCGAACACCGTGATGCCGGCCGCCAGGATGGCCGAGGACTTATACGTAGCCATCTTGTCGCCGAGCGCGCAGACAAAGACGCAGGCGAATATCGCCGGAATCATGCCGGCGTATTCCCCAGGATGATGAACAGGACGGGTCCGCCGAGAATGCAGAGCCAGCCGAACCATTGCGGATGCTCCGGCAGGAACTTTTGATCGTCGGGCTCGGACAAGCCCAGCGCGGTACCGGCGATCAGGATACCCAGAAAAGCCAGGACAATCCCCAGCATGACCGGCATGAAGCCGGGGCCCATCCTGGCAAGGCTGCCGAATTTGTAGCCGCTGCCCGTCACGGCGGCTCCCACGCCGAGCAAGAGCATCAGCCCGCCGGCATAATAGTCCCGTTTTACCTTGTATTTCCCCTGCAACAGCGGTCTCCCCGGGATGGTCTTTGGGCGGACCCTACCCGCAGAGGCGCGGCCTGTCGATATGGGTCTAGGGACCCTAGCACTACTTTGGCACTTTAGGCTTGGAGATATGTGCAAGGAACCTGTTACAGTGAGGACATTGTCGGGGTGGAGGTTGTGGAAGAGGTCGAGGATCGCTTGCCTGATGGCCGCATGCTTGGTTGGGTGGCGGTCCTGAGATTCTTTTTTTTCCGCCCCGCTGCTTTGAGGCGGCGGGATTGGAGGAAGGCGTAGGCGATCATCGTCATCAGCGCGTGTCGATGTAATCCCGTCCAGGATCCCTTCGAAGTGGTCGAGCCCAAGCTCCTCCTTGAGCTTCTGGTGGGCCTGTTCACAGACCCACCTGGCCTTGATCGTGGCAGCGAGTGTCTTGATGGTGGCATCGGCCGGCAGGTTCGACACATAGTATTTTTGCTCCCCGGTCGACCGCCGCTCGCCGACGAGCCAGACCTCGTCACCAGGCATGCACTGCATACGGTTATTGAGCATCCGGTGCTTATGGCCATCCGCAACGCAGACACGGCGGGCCGTGAAGAGACATGTCAGCCGACCTTTGGTGCCCCGCCGCCAACTGACCCTTTGCCATTTGCCTTTGGCCAATAACGCTTCAGCAGAGACCGGTGGCTGATCAGGGATGTGGTATTTGCGGGGCTTTCCGGTCTTGGCGATTGGGAAGATCAGGGCAATGTCGGCGGGATAGACGTTCTGGCGCCGCGACAACCCACCGCCCACAGCAGACCGCGCTCGCTCAGAGCCTGACGGAAAGGCCCGCTGGAGCCGTACCTGAATCGGCAAGCACACAGCCGAAACGCACACCGGAGGCGATGACGCGGTCGATCTCCGCCAAGGCGATCTCGGCTTGGTCCGCGCTGCGCGGTGCTCGACTGGAACGCCCGCACGCTTCAAACGCACCGGATTACTCGTCCAACTCTCGGGAACGAAGAGACGTAATGCCACCATGACCGGCACTTCACCCCGTGCAAGCGTCAGCGACACCAATGTTTGGCAATTGGCCGTCTTGCCGAGAGATGAGGCATATTGTGGAGCGACACCAACCGAACGATCGCCCTTTTTTGGCATCGCCGTGTCGTCGATGACCAGCACCGCATCCTTGCCGCCGACCAGGCGAGCGGCCTGAACCAGCAATTCCGCCTCCAATGGCGCTGCATCCCAAACGCCATCAGCAATGAAATGGTGCAACTGGTCATACTCGCCCGGTGCCAGCCGCGCCGCCATCGGCTGGACGCTCTTGCGATCACCCGGTCCAATCAATCCCGAGATATAAAGCGGACACATCCGCCGCCGTGCCTTGTGGCCTAAGCGATCCAGGAATGGCTTGAGCCAGCGTCCAAGCTCGTCTTCCCACTTCGATTTCGTGCCCACCATGGTCGGCCCTCCAAAAGCCGACCATCTATGATTCATTGAAAATCTGATTCGGGAATCCAGTTTCGCCGATCAATCGCCAAATTCTGCCAAAGTAGTGTTAGCGGCGCGAGTCATACTATTCGGCTAGTGGTTGCCGATTGATCGGCGCGCAATTCCGTTCACAATGACAAGTAGAATGCGAGTCGGGCCGAACACCGGCGGAGAACAACGATGGTCGAACAGCTCAACCGCCAGCGCGTGCTGAACATGCTCGACATGTTCTATGCCGGCGACATCGAGGGCGGGCTGGCGCGCTGCAGCGACGACATCGACTTCGTCGCCAATGCCCCGATCGACATCCTGCCGCATCTCGGCCACCGCCACGGCAAGGACGAGATGCGCAAGATGTGGCAGACCGTCCACGCGCGCTACTCCGGCATGCGCTACGAGGTGCCGGCGATCGTGGCCGAGGGCGACAGGGTCGCGATGCAGATGCGCGCGTTCCTGCGCAAGCGCGGCAACGACCGCATCGTGCAGTTCGACATCGCGATTTTCTTCACGCTGCGCGACGGCAGGGTGACGCAGATCCGCGAGATCATGGATTCCTTCGACGTGGTCCAGCAGGTGCTCGAGCGCGACGTCGCCGCGGTGCTGACCGAAAGCAGGCCGGGCAAGGCGTAGGTTCCCCTCGCTAATGACGATGAGAATTATTTTCCCCGCCGCGTTGAACCTCACCGCCCCCGATGCGACTTATCACGGTGTCGGTGCGGACATCCGTGAAACCGTAAGCCATGAAGATTGCGTTGCTCGCCCTGTTGGGTCTGTTCCTCGGCGCGCTCGGCGGCGCCGCGCTCGGCATCGGCGCCGGGCTCGCCTGGGTCGAGATCTTCAAGACCAGCAATTTCGAGGGCTATAGCGGAATGCTGGTGTTCTTCACCTTCATGCCGCTGGGGGCGGTCATCGGCGGGTTAGGCGGCGCGCTGCTGTTCGGCGTGATCGCGATGCGCGATGCGGAAATCCCCATCGAACGCGAGCCCGCGCGCCGGCAAGGCGACCGCTGAACCGGCCGGCCAACGGCTGAATCCAGCGAAACCGATCCGCATTTGTGCGATGCAAAAATGCACCTTGCAATTCCATCGAAGGACGTTATTTGAAGCCTCAAATACCACAGTGCAGCATCCAGGCACGGCGTCACCGATGACGCCCATCAGGGCCGTTTGCTGATTCGCAAAGCCAGTTCAGGAACCAGAAAACGATGACAGAGCACAGCCTCTGGCGTTTCTCGCGCGCGTTTCATCGCGCGATCAAGGAGCGCCGCTCCGAAGACCTCGAAACCCTGATCGACGAGGACGTCGACTGGGTGATCTATGGCCCGATCGACATGTTTCCATTCCTCGGCGCGCGCCGCGGCAAGGAAGCCGTGCTCGAGGTCATCAGGCAGATCGCGGACAATTTCCATATCCACCGCTTCGATCGCGAGACGATCATGCTGGGCGTGGATTCGGCGGCCTCGATGCTGCGCTACTCGCTGACGGCGCTGGATTCCAACAAGCCGATCAGCGTGCGGCTCGCCCATTTCGCGCAGTTCAAGGCCGGCCGGCTCTCCAGCATCCGCGTGCTGGTCGATACCTTCGATCTGGTGGAGCAGGCGCTCGGCCGCACGCATCCATTTGCCGAGGTTCGCCGCGAACGGCCGATAGCGGCGCAGGCAGCACCAGCAACGCTCGTCATGCCCGGCCTTGTGCCGGGCATCCGCGTCCTGGCAGCCGGGCAAGGCGTGGACGGTCCCCACGAAAGACCGGGCATTGCCGCAACTTGGCCGCGATGCGGTCAAAATCGGCGGCCCTGATGGCAGCGCTTCACTTTCGTCGTGCGGGGGACATCCGCGCTCGCGACACACGCGAAAAAATGGGGAATAGCCGATGAATGCCATTCGTTCGGAAAAGCTTAAATCCGCCGAGGTCGACGCCAATCTCGCCGCGGTCTCGGAAGTCGAGGCCGGCATCCGCGACTTCGTCCGCAACGACGTCGCCTATCTGCGACGCCCGGCGCCGAGCATGATCGCAAGCGGCGAGCCGGTGCTCGAGCCCAGCAGCGAGGCCACCGTGAACAACGTCAACTCCCTGATCCAGCGCGTCGCCGGCACCTCGCTCGGCGAGATCGAGAACCTGATTTCCGAGCTGGAAAGCCTGCGCGACCTGTTGCATGCCGAAGGCCAGCGCGTGCAGCGCGAAATTTCCGGCTATGCCCAGCTCAGCCAGGCCGCGATGAAATCCACGCGCATGATCGCCGACAATGTCGCGCAGTGGAAGCGCACCGCGGACGGCCTGCGCAACAGCTGAGCCGCCCTCAAGTCCCCACCCGAGTCTCCGCCTCGTCATTCCGGGATGGTTCGAAAGGTCCATGACCCGGGATGATGTTGGGCTGCAAACGCCATTGAACTTCCCCGCGCCGTGCTGCGACCAAGGACAGGCTCAATGACGGGCGTGGACACCTCTCACATGAAAAGCGTTCGGCCGGAGAATACCGATCCCATTCCGTTGCGCGCGGCGCCGCCGCGGATGGGCACCATCATGATCCGGTTTGTCGGGTTACTGGTCGTGGCCGTGGCGGTACTGGCGCTGATCTGGAGCCGCTGATGCCTTTCGCGGCGAGTTGCCGTGATTCGGCGGCTATGGTTAGCGGATGGTGACCTTCGGCTGGCGATTGAGGCTCCCTCGAGCGAATAGGCGCCGTCGGCATAGCCCTTCACAACCATTGCAGTCGTAAGCATCACCGCGAGCGTCACGGTGGCGAAGATAAAACCGACAAATTTCAGGCCAGTTCGATCCGCCATGGTCGTCCCCTCCAGCATTTTCCCCTCTGTCGACTATGACAGCCACAAGGTTCAAAATGCGTTAGCGGGAAAATCGTTCCGATTACGGATTGTAAGTCCCGCCGCGGGACGAAGGCGGTCGCCAATACCGAAAACACCAACTCGCCGCGCTGGTTGGTGCCGGTGTTGCGGGCCTGCACGATGCCCCATTCGGGGCGCGTCGAGGAGGTGCGCAGCGATTCGACCTCGCTGGCAAAGCTGATGATGTCGCCGGCCAGCACCGGCCTGATCCAGCGCAATTCGCGAAAGCCCGGCGAGGGCCCCCAGATGGCTACCGCCTCGCCCCGCGCGCGCGCTTCGCTCGCCAGGCGCTGGCCGTCGGCGACCAGAAGCTTCATGCAGACCGATCCGACGTGCCAGCCCGAAGCGGCAAGTCCGCCGAACAGCGATTTGCGGCCCTCTTCCTCGTCGAGATGGAAGCGCTGCGGATCGAATTGCGCGGCGAATTTCTTGATTCCCTCGGCGGTGAACGTGAACGATCCAACTTCGCGCCGCTGGCCGACCTTCATGTCCTCGAAGAAATGCATCAGCCCTGCTCCGCCGCGATCGCGCCGCGCCGCAACACGATGATCGGCGACACCCATTCGCACAACGCCTGCCCTCTGGCGTTGCGGGCGGTGGCCTTGAAGGTGACGATGCCGGTCTCGGGCCGGCTGCGGGAAAGCCTTGCCTCCGTCACCTCGACATCGAGCAACAGGTCGTCGCCCGGCCGCAGCGGCGCCAGCCAGCGCACTTCGTTGACGCCGGGCGAGCCCAGCGATGCGGTGCGGCCGATGCAGGCGTCGAACATCATCCGCATCATGATCGAGCAGAGGTGCCAGCCCGACGCCGAGAGCCCCTTGAGCATCGACTTCGACGCCGCCGCTTCATCGAGATGCATCGGCTGCGGATCGAATTCGGCGGCAAACGCCAGCATCTCCTCGCGCGTGACGTGGCGCGGTCCGAACGTGCCGAAATGGCCGGGCGTGAAATCTTCGAAGGTCAGCATCATGATGGGGATTGCGGCGGGGAAGCCCGATTGTGGCCGCACTTTGCGGCAATCTCAACCCACCCGCCCGCATGGCTCGTGCCCCGCGGGCGGGCATCGTCGTTTCCGGTCTCGCTGCGAACTTGCCGGGGGCGACATTCGGGGCTAGGCCCTGTGCTGCAGGCAGCCAAGGCTGAGAGGCAACTGATATTCGACTGGCCGGGGGAGTATGAGCGATGTTTGAATTTCGGGATTTGTTCCAGTGGGACCGCTTCATCACGCCCACGATCATCAAGACTTTTTACTGGCTGGTCATCGCCCTGATTTCGCTGTTCGGCATCTCCGGAATCTTTTCCGGACTGGCCGCGATGGCGATCAGCCCGTTCGGCGGCTTCATCGTGCTGTTGTCGTCGATCGCAAGCGTCGTCGTCGGCATCGTGTTTTCGCGCATCGCTGCGGAATTCGTCCTGATCGTGTTTCGCATCAACGAACATCTCGGCGCGATCCGCGACCAGGGGCAGCGCTAGGTGTTGAAGCGGAAATGCATGACGTCGCCGTCGGCGACGACATAGTCCTTGCCTTCCAGCCGCAGCTTGCCGGCGTCGCGCGCGCCGGCCTCGCCGCCGAGCGCGATGTAGTCGTCATAGGCGATGGTCTCGGCGCGGATGAAGCCTTTTTCGAAATCGGTGTGGATGACGCCCGCGGCCGCCGGCGCCCGGGTGCCGCGGTGGATGGTCCAGGCCCGCGCCTCTTTCGGCCCGACGGTGAAATAGGTGATGAGGTCGAGCAGCTGGTAGCCGGCGCGGATCAGGCGGTCGAGGCCGGCTTCCTCCAGGCCCAGCGTCTCCAGAAACTCCGTGCGCTCCTCGCGCGACAGCGTCGCGATTTCCGATTCGATCTTGGCCGAGATGGTGACCGCAATCGCGCCTTCCTCCCTGGCGCGCGCCGCGACCTCCTCGGCGAACTTGTTGCCCTTGGCGGCGGAGGCTTCTTCGACATTGCAGACATAAAGCACGGGCTTCGAGGTCAATAGCCCCAACATGCCGAAGGCGCGCTCTTCCTCGGGCTTGCGCTCCAGAAGCCGCGCAGGCTTGCCTTCGCGCAACAGCACCAGCGCGCGGTTGACGAGATCGAGCTGTTCCCTGGCGTCCTTGTCGTTGCCCTTGGCCTTTTTCGACAGATTGTCGACGCGCTTCTCGAGGCTTTCGAGGTCGGCGAGCATCAGTTCGGTCTCGATGGTCTCGATATCGGCGAGCGGCGCGATCTTGCCCTCGACATGAGTGATGTCGGAATCCTCGAAGCAGCGCACCACGTGGGCGATGGCGTCGACCTCGCGGATAGTGGCGAGAAACTGGTTGCCGAGCCCCTCGCCCTTCGACGCGCCGCGCACCAGCCCCGCGATATCGACGAAGGTGAGCCGGGTCGGGATGATCTGCGCAGACTTGCCGATCTCGTCAAGCTTGTCGAGCCTGACATCAGGCACCGCCACCTCGCCGACATTCGGCTCGATGGTGCAGAACGGATAGTTTGCCGCCTGCGCGGCCGCCGTCTCGGTCAGCGCATTGAACAGCGTCGACTTGCCGACATTGGGCAATCCGACGATACCGCATTTGAATCCCATCTTGCTTCTCGATCCTTCGCGTGAATCCGCGGCGAGTTAGTTTGTTCAGCGCGTCATACGCGGGCTTGACCCGCGTATCCATCTATCTGCGGAAAAGTCCTGCGAAGAGGATGGATGGCCGGGTCAAGCCCGGCCATGACGAGTCATGTTGCGTCGTCGTCCTTGTCGAAGAATCCCTTGGCCTGCATCGCCAGATGCACCTTGTTCTGGAACGTCGAATCGCGGCCTGTGGCGAGCAGCCCCGCGTTGTCGGCCACCGCTTCACACAGGGCGACGACCCAGGGGCGGTCATCCTTGGCGAAATCCGACAGCACGTAACTGTGCACCAGTTCCTTGATGCCGGGGTGGCCGATTCCAAGTCGCACGCGGCGATAGTCGTTACCGATATGCGAGGAGATCGAGCGCAGGCCGTTGTGACCGGCGATGCCGCCCCCGATCTTGACCCGCAGTTTGGCCGGCGGCAGCTCGAGCTCATCCTGAAACACGGTGACCTCGCCGGCCGCGAGCTTGAAGAAATTCGCAGCCTCCTGAACGGCGCGGCCCGAACTCGTTCATGTAGGTCGTAGGTCGCAGCAGTATCACCCGCTCATGGTCGAGCATGCCTTCCGCGGTCTCGCCCTGAAAGCGGCGGCGCCACGGTGAGAATCCGTGACGCCGCGCGATCTCACCGACAGCCATGAAGCCGATATTGTGCCGGTGATGCGCGTACTTCGCGCCGGGATTGCCGAGTCCAACGAACAGTCGCATGACGCGGCATCCCGCGCCCGGTTACTTCTTCTTGTCGCCGCCACCAGCAGGCGCCTTGGCGCCGGCCGCGGGCGCCTTCGCACCCGCCGCGGGAGCGGCCGCAGCAGCAGCGGCGCCGGCCGCGGGCGCAGCACCGGGCGTGGCCGCAGCAGGCGCACCGGCCGCCGGAGCCGCACCGGGAGCGGCCGGAGCACCGGCAACCGCCGGCACGCCGCCGGCAGCTGCAGCCGCCGCGGCAGCCGCAGCCGCCTTCATTTCTTCGGCGTAACCGGACGGCGGCACGATGGTCACCAGCGTCACGTTTTCGCGCATCAGCGATTTCACGCCTGCGGGAAGCTTGATGTCGGACAGGTGCAGCGAGTAGCTGATTTCGAGCCCGCTGATATCGGCCTCGACGTATTGCGGAATGTTGTCGACCGAGCATTCGAGGTCGATGGTGTGGGTGACGATGTTGACGGTGCCGCCGCGTTTCACGCCGGGCGCCGCGTCCGCCCTGATGATGTGCAGGGGCACGCTGACGCGAATCGAGGCGCCTTCGCCGAGCCGCATGAAATCGACATGGACGGGAAAATCGCGCACGGGATCGAGATGGAAGTCGCGCGGAATCACGCGGTGCTTCTTGCCTTCGAGGTCGATGTCGTAAATCGTGGTGAGGAAGCGCCCGGCAAGGATGCGCTGGCGCAGGTCGGCGTCGTCGACCGAGATGGTGACGGGGGGCTCGTTGTTGCCGTAGATCACTCCGGGCACTCTGCCGGCGCGACGCTCTGCCCGGGCCGCCCCCTTGCCGCTCTTCGGACGCGCGGTCGCCTTCAATTCCTTGACGGTCGCCATCTCTTTAAGTCCTTGTTTTCAAAAAGTTAAAGGCCGCATCGCGGCCCGGTTCCAGTCCACAGCAAGCCTCCAGGGGTGCGGGGGCTGCGGAGGTGGCGGCGTTCTAGCCCCAAAGGGCCGAAATGACAAGGAAATGCCGGGATTTTTCTGCCGACGTCGGCGCCTAGGGCGACGTGCCGAGCTTGGCCTCCAGCGCCGCGATCCGCGCCTTCAGCGCCTCGTTTTCCTCGCGCGCCAGCCGCGCCATTTCCTTGACCGCCTCGAATTCCTCGCGCTTGACGATGTCGAGGTCGCGCAGGATTTTTTCCGCCTGGTTGCGGACCACCGCATCGACCTCGCGCTTGACGCCCTGGGCGGCGCCGGCGGCGTCGTTCATCAGGCGTCCGATCTCGTCGAAAAACCGATTGCTGGTCTGGGTCATTTAACAAAACCTCCGGTCAGCTGCGCGCCATCAGGCACTCAGACAATGGCGATCCGGGCGGCACAGTTCAAGCCCGGGATGATGTCGGATGCCGCACATCGCCTTGTCATGTTCCGGTTTCCTTGCAATCGTATCGACTGCCAAAGCCAGAAACCGCGAAACCGAACAACGAGCAGAAACGCCCCATGATCGACCAGCAGATCGAAATCCCCACCAAGGACGGCCATACCACCACCTTCATCACCCATCCCGAGCGCGGCGGGCCATTTCCCGTGATCATTTTCTACATGGACGCACCGGCGATCCGCGAAGAGCTGCGCGACATGGCGCGGCGGCTCGGCACCGCCGGCTACTACGTGATGCTGCCGAACCTCTATTACCGCTCCGGCGTCATGGAATTGGGACCGCTGCCGGCCGACCCCGAAGCGCCCGAGCGCAAGCGGATGTTCGGCTTCATGAACTCGATCAATATCCCGATGATCATGGAAGACACCAAGGCGCTGCTCGCCTATGCCGAGGGCGAGAGGGCCGCGAACACGCGCATCGTCGGCACCGTCGGCTACTGCATGAGCGGGCGCTACGCCATGAACGCGGCCACGCATTTTCCGGACCGCGTCAAGGCCGCCGCCTCGGTCTATGGCACGCATCTGGCCACCGATCAGCCCGACAGCCCGCATCTCGCCGCGCAGAAGACGAGGGCCGAATTGTATTTCGCCTGCGCCGAGACCGACATCTACGCGCCCGCCGAGATCATCGAGAAGGTCAAGCAAGGCATGAAGGGCTCGAACAACGAGGTCGAAATCTATCCCGGCACCCATCACGGTTTCGCCTTTCCGAAGCGGCCGGTCTACGACCGCGACGCCGCGGAGCGGCATTGGGAACGGCTGCTGGCGCTCTATCGCCGCAATCTGGCGGCATAGACCGGCGCGATGCCGTTTCTTCTCATCACCTTTCCCGTCTTCGATCCCGTCGCGATTTCGATCGGGCCGTTCGCGATCCGCTGGTATGCGCTGGCCTATATCGGCGGCATCGTGCTGGGCTGGATCTATGCGCGCTCGCTGATCAAGAACGAACGACTGTGGGGCGGGCCGGCGCCGATCACGCTGCCGCAGATGGACGACTTCATCCTCTGGGTCACGCTCGGCATCATCCTCGGCGGCCGCACCGGCTATGTGCTGTTCTACAATCTGCCGTTCTTCATCGCGCATCCGGCCGAGATTTTCGAATTGTGGAAGGGCGGCATGTCGTTCCACGGCGGCTTCCTCGGCTGCGTCGCAGCGGTGATCCTGTTCTGCCGGCGGCACGGCATTCCGATCCTCTCGCTCGGCGACATCACCACCGCGGTCGGGCCGATCGGACTGTTCCTCGGGCGGATCGCCAATTTCATCAACAGCGAATTGTGGGGCCGGCCGGCCGATCCGAGCCTGCCCTGGGCGATGATCTTTCCCAATGGCGGCCCGCTGCCGCGCCATCCGAGCCAGCTTTACGAGGCGACGCTGGAGGGCATCGTGCTGTTTACGATCCTGGCGGTGATGATCCGCATGGGCGCCTTGAAGCGGCCGGGGCTGATCCTCGGCAGCTTCATCATGTTCTATGCGCTCGCCCGGATCACGGGGGAGTGTTTCCGCGAGCCCGACCCGCAGCTCGGATTTTTGTGGGGCGGGCTCACCATGGGTATGCTGTTGTCGGTGCCGATGGTCATTGCGGGAGCCATCATTATTGTGCTGGCATGGCGCCGTGGCGCACCGAAACGGGTGCAAGCCGATAGTTAAGTCGTTTCGGGGCTGGTCTTGACTGAATATTCGCCGCTGCAGTCCGAGCTCAAGAAGCTGATCAAGGCGTCCGGGCCGATGCCGGTCTGGCGCTACATGGAGCTGTGCCTGACGCATCCCAAGTTCGGCTACTACGTGTCGCGCGATCCGCTGGGGCGCGAGGGCGACTTCACCACCGCGCCCGAAGTCAGCCAGATGTTCGGCGAACTCCTGGGGCTGTGGGCGGCCTCGGTGTGGAAGGCGATCGGTTCGCCGCCCTTGCTGCGGCTGATCGAACTCGGGCCCGGGCGCGGCACCATGATGGCGGACGCGTTGCGCGCCCTGCGGGTGCTGCCGCCGCTCTACCAGTCGCTCTCCATCCATCTGGTCGAAATCAATCCGGTGCTGCGCGAGAAGCAGAAGTCGACGCTGTCGGGCGTGCGCAACATCGCCTGGCACGACAACATCGACGATGTCCCCGATGGTCCGGCGGTGATCCTCGCCAACGAATATTTCGACGTGCTGCCGATCCATCAGGCGGTGAGGCGCGAAACCGGCTGGCACGAGCGTACCGTGGAGCTCGACCCGAGCGGCAAGCTCGCGTTCGGCGCCTCCGCCGAACCGATCCCGCGCTTCGAGGTGCTGCTGCCGCCATTGGTGCGCGCCGCGCCGGTCGGCGCGGTGTTCGAGTGGCGGCCCGACGCCGAGATCATGAAGATCGCAAGCCGCGTCCGCGACCAGGACGGCGCGGCGCTGATCGTCGACTACGGCCATTTGCGCAGCGACGCCGGCGACACCTTCCAGGCCATCGCCCGCCACAGCTTTGCCGATCCGCTGAAAAATCCCGGCCAGGCCGACGTGACGGCCCATGTCGACTTCCAGGCGCTGGTGCGCGCCACCGAGGATCTCGGCGCGCTCGTCCACGGCCCGGTGCCGCAGGGCGATTTCCTGAAACGGCTCGGCATCGAAACCCGCGCGCTGACCCTGATGGCGAAAGCCAGCAACGAAGTCTCCGAGGACATTTCCGGCGCGCTGAAACGGCTGATCGGCGGCGGCCGCGGCGGCATGGGGCAGATGTTCAAGGTGCTCGCGGTGTCCGAGCCCCACCTCGTGACGCTGGCGGGATTTGCCGACGACAAGCAGGAAGCGAAGGCCGAGCAGCCATGACGCTTGCTTCGCCGCTGCTGTCGGCCATCCCCGGCCTGCGTCACGCTTTCTTCACCCGCGACGGCGGGGTATCGGACGGCATCTATGACAGCCTCAATGCCGGTCATCGGCTCGCATGACGATCCCGCCAACGTCGCCGAGAACCGCCGCCGGATGGCGGAGCGAATGGGCGTGGCGCCCGCCCATTTTCTCGGCGTGCACCAGACCCATTCGCCCGATGTCATGGTGGCGTCGGGACCCTGGCAGGGCACGCCGCGGCCGCGCGCGGACGCCATCGTCACGCGCACCGAGGGCCTCGCCATCGGCGTTACTGCCGCCGACTGCGGACCGATCCTGCTGGTCGACCCCGCCGCGCGCGTGATCGGCGTGGCGCATGCGGGATGGAAGGGCGCGCTGACCGGGATTGTGGAATCCACCGTTGACGCCATGGAAAGGCTCGGCGCCGAACGAGGCGGCATCGTCGCCGCGATCGGGCCCCTGATCCGCCAGCATTCCTATGAAGTCGGCGGTGAATTCGTCGAACGCTTCATCGAGGCAGACGCGGAGAACGCGCTGTTCTTCATTCCGGCGACGCGCGATGGGCACGCGATGTTCGATCTCGCCGGCTACATCCGGATGCGGCTGGAAAATGCCGGCGTGCTGATGATCGACGACATCGGCGTCGACACCTATTCCGACGAGCGCTTCTACAGCTATCGCCGCTCGGTGCATCGCAGGGAACCCGACTACGGCCGCCATGTGCACGCGATTGCGCTGGAGCGCGCGTAGCGGCATGGACTTCCGGCTGACCGCGGCCATGACTTTCCCGCACATGAAGCGCGCTGCAACCGTTGTACTCTGAGGAGTCTCGGCTCTTACCCCAGCGTTGTGTCGCCGTCCGCCCTAGACGGTCGCCCGATTTGGCGATAACGCGGGGGTAACAATGAGGGACGCGTCAACTTTACCTTCGCATCTGTCGGGCCGGGCGCTGCTGCGCGCCGGTTGCGTGGCGCTGTTGCTCGCAGCAGCCTGCGGGCTCGGCGGCTGCGCCAGCGGCGGAGCGGCGGGCTCCTTTGCGATGGCCTCCACCGGCAGCGCCCCCACCGTGACCTTCGAATCGATCGACGGTCCGCCGCCGCAGATCTTCGAACGGATGGTGGACATGCTCGACAGCGAATCGAAGCTGCGCAACCTTTCGATCGTCTCCCGCGAAGGCCCGGCCAGCTACCGGGTGCGCAGCTATCTCGCCGCCGAGGTCAGCCACGGCCGCACCACGATCGCCTGGGTCTGGGACGTCTATGACCGCGACCAGCAGCGGGCGCTGCGGCTTTCCGGCGAGGAACCGGCCGGCAAGGCCGGACGCGACCCGTGGGCGGCCGCCGACGATTTGGTGCTGCGGCGGATCGCGCAGGCGGGCTTCAGCGGCCTCACTTCGATGATCAACGGAACGCCGCCCGAATCGCCGCAGCCGGAGCCCGCGCCGGGCAGGCGCGGCCCCGCGGTGGCAAGCGCCGAGCCGGCCTCGCCGACGCTTCCGCGTCAGCGCACTGGCATACAGCGGCCATTAACGCAAAATAGTCGCGGAATGTTGATTTTGCGCAGGAAAACCTGCCTCCATGGGTTGCCAGCCGCGCCCCCTCCTTGATATCACCTCGCCCATCGAAACGCCGGTTCCTTAGGGTTTGCGATATGCTGAACATCGTCTCCAGCAAGGCACGGGGAGAAGCGTCGATGTCGGGCAAGAACGGCTCGATCAAGCTGGTCGCCGGCAACTCCAACCCCGCGCTGGCGCAGCAGATCGCCGAGGGCCTCAACCTGCAGCTCGCCAAGGCCGTGGTCCGGCGCTTCGCCGACATGGAAATCTTCGTCGAGATCCAGGAAAACGTCCGCGGCTCGGATGCCTTCATCATCCAGTCGACGTCGTTTCCGGCCAACGACCATCTGATGGAGCTCCTGATCATCACCGACGCGCTGCGCCGTTCCTCGGCGCGCCGCATCACCGCGGTGGTGCCGTATTTCGGCTACGCCCGGCAGGATCGCAAATCCGGCTCGCGCACGCCGATTTCGGCGAAGCTCGTCGCCAACCTGATCACCCAGGCCGGCGTCGACCGCGTCATGACGGTCGACCTGCATGCCGGCCAGATCCAGGGCTTCTTCGACATCCCGACCGACAACCTGTTCGCCTCGCCGGTAATGGTGCGCGACATCAAGGAGCGCTTCGACCTCGGTAACGTCATGGTGGTGTCGCCCGACGTCGGCGGCGTGGTGCGCGCCCGCGGCCTCGCCAAGCGCATCAATACCCCGCTTGCCATCATCGACAAGCGCCGCGAGCGCGCCGGCGAATCCGAGGTGATGAACGTGATCGGCGATTGCGCCGGCTTCACCTGCATCCTGGTCGACGACATCGTCGATTCCGGCGGCACCCTGGTGAACGCCGCCGACGCGCTGCTCGCCAACGGCGCCAAGGACGTCTACGCCTATATCAGCCACGGCGTGCTGTCCGGCGGCGCCAGCGCCCGCATCATCGATTCGCGGCTGAAGGAACTGGTCATCACCGACTCGATCCTGCCGACCGAAGCGGTGCGCAGCGCCGGCAATATCCGCACCCTGTCGATCGCGCCCCTGATCGCCGAGGCGGTCGCGCGGACGGCGGCGGAAGAGTCGGTGTCGAGCCTGTTCGATTAGGGCAATCTCCAGTGTCGTCCCTGCGAAAGCAGGCACCCATACGCTGCGGCCTCTCGTTTGAGGGCGGGTTGGGAGTTGGCTTCGCATCAACCAAGTCCTGTGGTTATGGGTCCCCGCGTTCGCGGGGACGACGCTGAGATTCGATTGTCAAATAACCCAACACTTGCCCGGCTTGACTGGAGTGTCTGATCGCCGTTCACGATGCCGCCGGCTCGACGGGGAGCGTGAACTGAAAGGTGGCGCCCGGCCCGGCGTTCGGGCTCTCCCAGAGACGGCCGCCATGGGCCTCGATGATCCGGCGGCTGATGGACAGCCCCATCCCGGTGCCCTGCGGCTTGGTGGTGAAGAACGCCTCGAAGATGCGCCCGGCCCCGTCGGTCGAAAGTCCGACGCCCGTGTCGCTCACCGCGATCAATAGTTGTGCCCCGCCGGTCATCTTCGACAGGACCGTCAGTTCACCTCCGCCGTCCTGCATCGCCTCGACGCCGTTGAGCATGAGATTCATCAGCACCTGCTGCAGCTGGACGCGATCGGCCGTCGCGGCCGGGAGCCGCGGATCGAGCTCGGTGCGGATCGAAACGGCGCTGCGCAGTGCCTTGTCGCCGAGCATGACGCTCATCTCCCGAACGATCGCGTTCAGGTCGACCGGTTCGCGCCCCGGCGTGCCTCGCCGATAGAGCGAGCTGACGCGATCGATGATGCCGTCGGCCCGCTTCAAGGCCGCGACCGCCGCGGAGGCGGTCTCCGTGGCCTGCGTCAGATTGGGCGGTTCGCGCTGCAACCAGTGCCTGATGGTCTGGGCATTCATGGCCGCCGCCGTGATCGGCTGCCTGATTTCGTGAGCCAGCGATGCGGCCAGCTCTCCCATCATGCTGACGCGGTTGATATGGGCGAGGTCCGCCTCGACCTGGCGCAATCTTTCGCGTTCCTGTTCGGCGCGTTTGCGCTCGGTGACATCCATCACCGCCCCGACGAAGACGAAACTGCCGGGATGCGCGCCGGTCGAGGGATGCGCCACGGCACGAACATGCCTGATGGAGCCATCGGCCATCAGCAGCCGATGCTCGGCGGTAAACTCGCCCCGCTCGGTCGAGACCCGCTCGAGAGTTTGCCGAAGTCCGGCCCGGTCGTCGGGATGGGTGCGCTCGAGTATCCGCGCGACGGTCGGCTTGATCGTGGGCTCGAGCCCGAATATCCGATAAGTCTCGTCGGACCAGTAGATTTCACCGCTCGCCGGGTCCCAGCCGAAGCTTCCGGTGCGGCTCAATCGCTGTGCCTCTGCCAGATACATCTCGCTGCGGCGAAACGCCTGCTCGGCCATCTGGCGCTCGGCGCGCTCGAGGGCTTCGCGCAGCGCGCGCCGCACGGAGGGCACGAGCCGCGACAGCCGCGACTTGACGACGTAGTCGGTAGCCCCGATCTTGACGGCCTCGATCGCCACTTCCTCGCCAAGCGAGCCGGAAACGAAGATGAACGGCAGATCGGGGCGAGCCTCGAGCGCCAGCTGCAACGCGGTCAAGCCGTCGAAGGAAGGCAACTTGTAATCCGCGAGAATGAGGTCCAGTCGGCCGTCCTGCAGACCGGCGATGAACTCGGCGCGCGTCTGAGCGCGCGTTATCGCGCACACGAAATGGTCGGTCTCGAGGAGCTCCTGAATCAGCTCCGCATCATGGCTGTTGTCCTCGAGCAGCAAAATCCGGAGCGGAGATGTCACTTCTGCACGCTGCCCGGCGGCGGCTCGTTGATCACCGCCCAGAACACGCCGAGCTCCTTCACCGCGTTGACGAACTCGTGAAAATCGACCGGCTTCACGACATAGGCGTTCACCCCGAGCCGGTAGCTCCGCATCATGTCTTTTTCTTCGTTGGATGAGGTCAGCACCACCACGGGAATCATTTTCAGGTTCTCGTCGGATTTGATCTGCTGCAGGACTTCCAGGCCGCCGACCTTCGGCAGTTTCAGGTCGAGCAGCATGACCGCGGGATTGCCGACCGCGCGGGCGCTGAACTCCCCCTTGCAGAGGAGGTAATCGAGGGCCTGCTGCCCGTCGCGGGTGATCACGACCTCGTTCGCCAGATTGTAGTCGGCGAGCGCCGTCAGCGTCAGTTCGACATCGTTGGGGTCGTCCTCGACGATCAAAATGCGTCCCAGTGTGGTCATGGCGTATTCGCCTTCCTTTCCGCCGCATGCTGTGCTTTCGGAAGCGAGAAGTAGAAGATCGCGCCCCGATCCACCGCGCCCTCGGCCCGCACCTCGCCGCCATGGCGATGAATGATGCGCTGAACGGTGGCGAGGCCAATGCCGGTGCCTTCGAACTGTTCGGGCAGGTGCAGCCGCTGAAAGACGCCGAACAGCTTGTCGACGTATTGCATGTCGAAGCCGGCGCCGTTGTCCCGCACGAACACCTCGGCTTCATCTTCACCGCGATCGGTCGCGCCGATCTCGATTTCGGCCGGTGCGCGCATGCGCGTGAACTTGACCGCATTGGAAACGAGGTTGACGACGACCAGCCTCAGCATCGAACGGTCTCCGTAACAGACCGGAAGCGCGCCGATCTTCCAGGCGATGTCCCTGCCCCTGGCGTCCTGCCCGACCTCCGCGACCACCTCGCCCACGAGCTGTCCGATGTCGACTTGCGTCTTTCTGGTTTCCGCCCGCCCGATCCTGGAAAACGCCAGCAGATCGTCGATCAGGTTGCCCATTCGCTTCGCCGATTCGAGGATCGTCCTGATGAAACGCTGACCCTTCTCGTCGAGCGCGGAGGAGGCCTGCCGCTGCAGCAGCTCCGAATAGCCGACCATGTGGCGAAGCGGCGCCCGCAAGTCGTGGGAAACGGAGTAGGCAAACGACTCCAGTTCCTTGTTGCTCGCCTCGAGCTCCACCGCGCGTCGGCCGAGTTCGCGATTGAGGCTGCGGATCTCGTCCTCGCGCTGCCTGCGCTGCTCCACCTCGGCCTGCAGGTGGTCGCGGGCCTGACGCAAATTGTCCTCGATGCGGCGCCGGACGGCGCTGAACGAGGCGACGATCGCCGCCCATGCGACGAAGATGAAAAAGTACGGCAGATCCCTGACGGAAATGTCAAAGGAGTAGAACGGCTCGGTGAAGAAATAGTCGAAACTTGCCGAGGACAACAGAACGGCCAGCACGGAAGGCCCGGTCCCCGCGTACCAGGTGGCGATCGCGATGGCGAGGGTGAGAACCGGCAGCTCGACGTCGCGAAACCCGAAGTGCCGCAGCGCGAATGCCGTCCCAAGCGCGACCGCGACACAGAGCACGGAAAAGCCGTAAGCCAGGATCGGCGAGTGGATTCTCTGAAATTCCGGGCTCCAATGCGCCAGGCTACGCCTCGAACCAGGTCGGGGAGCTTGCGCAAGCTCGGTCATGATCGCGTCTTTGCGTTCGATGCCTTGGCCGGAGTTCGGGCGAAGGGCGGCGGCGCCGGCGAGAACCGACACAAGCCGCCAGCGACGCCCGGTCGCGATGCACGGCGCGCGGTCTTCAGAGATTATAGTACAGGAATCCGGTTCCAGCTGCCACCCGAAATCGCCGAGGCGATCCAGTACGCCGCGGCCTTTCGATTCAATCACTGCTGCCTCTGGAATACTGGATCACCCGCTTGCGCGGGTGATGACAGTTGGGGACATGACTTCGCGATCTCGCCGCATGTTTTTCGCGCGAGGTTTGAATTTTGGTCCGGCTCCCTCGAAACAGAGGGCGCAGGGAATGCCGGGCGCTCGATGCGCCCGCAGCCTCGCATGCAGTAAAAAACAAAGCATGCAAGTGTAGTCACCACGAGTACACCGGAACAACCCGGCATTCCCCGCACAATGGTTTTACGGCTTACTTCGTGCTCGCCCCCGTGCACCGGGCTTGTTTGCCACCGTCGCCCGCGCTCCTTAGCGCCGACTTGACACCAGCGTCGGGGTGCCAGGCCCACACGACTTCGCCGTCCGCATCACGCGCCATTCGTCAAAAGCGCCTCCGCGTCCACCGCATCCCGCCCCGCGTCCGTGACGATCGCGAAACGCCCCTTGGTGGGACGAGACGGGAGTGAATATAGGGTGATTTGTGCTTCCGTAAAACAGAAATATTTTTACGAAAGGGGCTTGACAGCGGTCTGCACAAACCGATGACTGATTTGCCCGTCGGGTCAAAATCAGTTGTTGATGGGGCGAGCTATTGTTTCGCACTGGCGCTATGATCGGGCGGTCCTGGACGCTGACCTTCGCGGTCTTGCCCGAGCCGACCGCGTGATCGAACAGGTGCGGGCACAGCGCACACGAATCGAACGGAGGGTTTCTTGTACCAGAAAGTTCTTCTCGCCTATGACGGCACAATCGAAGGACGGCGGGCCTTGCGCGAGGGGGCGAGAGTAGCCCAACTCTGCGGCGCCGAGGTGTGCCTGCTGGCTGTGGTGGAAGCTTCGGCCGGGACTGGCACCCTGGAGGGAGGGTTCGTGCTCTCGATCTCCGAACAGGTTGAAATCTTTGAAAAGATTCTCGCCGAAGGCGTCGAGCGGCTCAAGGCCATGGGATTCTCGCCGACGGCGCGGCTGGCCATGGGGGAAGCCGGACGCGAGATCGCCGGGGTCGCCGAAGAGATCGGGGCGAACCTTGTTGTCGTAGGGCATCGTCCTGACGGACCGCTGGCGCGATGGTGGTTCAGCTCGGTCGGGACCTACCTGGTCAAAAACCTCGACTGCAGCGTGCTGGTCGCGCAAACCGAGGTTGGCGACGAGGAATTCGCCAAACTGCTGGCCGGGTTCGTGGAGGCGTAACGCGTTTGCACGTCGCAAGCTTCAGTCAAACCCCGGCCGCGGCACCAGGTTCATCAGCGTTCGCGTGTAACCGCCGTCGACGGTGATCTCGTCGCCCGTGACATAAGAGGATCGATCGCTGGCCAAAAACAGCACGGCATCGGCAATGTCCTGCGGCATGCCGACCCGTCGCGCGGGCGTGACGGCGGCGCGGCGCTCGGTGACCCCCGGCGTGTCGTAGAAGGCCTGGCTCATCGGCGTGATCACCATGCCCGGGCTGACGACATTGCTGCGGACCCCCAGCGGACCCCATTCGCTCGCGAGCTGACGCGACAGCATCACGACGCCGGCCTTGCTGACGCTGTAGGCGCCGCTTTTCCCCTGCGCATGGCTGCCGGCGATCGAGGCGATATGAATGAGGCTGCCGCGTTTCAGTTCGCGCATCCGGGCGCCGAAAATCTGCGCGCAGAGGAAGTAGCCGGTCAGGTTGACCGCAAGGACCGCATTCCATTCTTCCAGTGACAACGTGTCGAGGCCGCCGGGCCGCAACACCGCCGCCGTATTGACGAGCACATGACAGGGTCCGAGCGATTGCTCGATGGCCGAAGCCGCGGCCGCAACGCTCTCGGCGCTCGTGGTGTCGCAGCGCATCACCACATGGCCGTCGCCCAATCCATGCAGCTCCGTGCGGGTAGCCTCAAGGCCACGTTCGTCGCGATCGAGCGCGGCGACGCGCGCGCCGGCCCGCGCGAGACTGGACGCCACCGCCCGGCCGATGCCGCCACCTCCGCCAGTCACGGCGCAAACGCGGTCTGACAGGCCAAGCCAGTTGGATGGGTTTTGTGGCTCCGCCATGATCATCCTTTATTTTAGTCGGCCACGGAGGCCAATTCGCTAGCGTCGTAGGGCGGGTTAGCCGCAGGCGTAACCCGCCTCTTGTCGTCGATGAGCGGCGGATTACGCTTCGCTAATCCGCCCTACAAGCTCTTTCTCCATGAAGACGCTCAGCGGGTCCGCGCGGTAATCACCGAACGGGTCGCACCGGCTGAAGCCAGCCTGCGCGTAAAGATGCAGGGCGGCATGGTTCTCGACGCCGGTTTCCAGCCGCAAGGTGCCGACCCCTGCATTGCGCGCATGCGCTTCGAGCGCGGACAGCATGTGCCGGGATACGCCGAGGCCGCGTGCCTCCGGGACGACCCACATCGCCTTGATTTCCGCCCAGGCGCCGTTGAGCACGATCGCGCCGGTCCCGACAGCGCGGCCGCCGCCGTCACGCGCGACGACGAAGCGCACATTCGAGGCGCGCAAGCCGCTCAGCGGCATGTGATGATTGCTCTCGGCGGGATAGAGTTTTGCCGAATAATCCTCGCCATCGCGCAGCAGCGCGCGTATCTCCGGCTGCGACGGATCCTCGACGGCAATTTTCAACTCTGTTGCGACGGTCATTATCCTTCGGCCATGCGTCGTGCCTTACCCGTCATTGCGAGCCAACGGGTCGCGCGAATGCGCGCCCGATGACAGGCTCCGCGAAGCAATCCATCGCGCTACGAGCAAAGACTGGATTGCGTCGTCGCAAGTGCTCCTCGCAATGACGGCTATTTCCTTGCCGTCCCGCGCTGCCCGCGCCGCCGCTCCACCGTGATCTCCGCCAGGATCGACATCGCGATTTCTTCCGGCGTGATGGCGCCGAGGTCGAGGCCGGCGGGGGCCTTGACGCGGTCGAGCGCGGACGCGGCGATGCCCTCGCCAATCAGCTTCTCGCGCAATGCCGCCATCTTGCGGCGGCTGCCGACGAAGGCGTGATAGGCGGCTGACGTCGCAACCGCGGTGCGCAGCGCGGCCTCGTCGCCCTTGCCTTGCGTGGAGACCACGACGAAGCGCTTGGCCTCATGCAGCGGCCCTAGCGCAAAACCGTCGACCAGCGCATCGGCGTCCGGCGCTGCGCTGACGTCGGCGGCGGGTGCGGCGACCGTGACGTGATAGCCGAGCTGGCGCGCTTGCGCCGCCAGCGACAGCGCGACCGGGCTCGCGCCCAAAATCACGAGCGAGGGATGCGGCAGCACCGGCTCGACGAACACGTCCATGGTGCCCTTGCTCGGGCACATGTTTTCCGCAAAACGCACGCCGTCGCGGCTCTCGCCGGGCTTGACGCCGAGCTCGGCCAGCAGATTCTCCGGCTGCACCGAGACCATGCGCGGCTCGCCGTCGGCGAGCGATTCCCGCGCGGCCTTGAGCACGGCGCCGCGGGCGCAGCCGCCGCCGATCCAGCCCGCGACGATGGTTCCGTCGGGCCGGATGATCGCCTTCGCGCCGGCCTTCGCCGCCGTCACCGACACCGTGCGCACGACGGTCGCGAGCACGAAGGCCTCCTCGGCGGCCTTCATCTGCGCCACCAGGTCCATCACTTCGACATGCTTGGTCATCGGCGTGTCTCCCATCACAGCTTCCCGCGGGCTTCTTTCACCTCTCCCGCTTGCGGGGGAGGTCGACGCGCGCCGAGCGATGCGAAGCATCGTCCGGAGCGCGGCGGGTGGGGGAATTCTCTCCACTGGCGCCAGTGTTCCTGGCAGGCACCCCCACCCCGACCCTCCCCCGCAAAGAGCGGGAGAGGGGGCGCGCTTCCGTCGCTGCTACGAATTCGATCCAATTTCATCTCATCGCGTCCTAGAGCTTCGCCAGATAGGGTTCGAGCTCGGTCAGGCTTTTCAGCGTATTGGCGGGCGCGTAGAGATCGATGTGGGGCAGCGCGGCCTTGATGCCGGCGGCCTCGGGCGCGATAGCCCTCCCACGCCATCATCGGATTGAGCCAGACGATGCGGCGGCAGCGCCGCGCCAGCGCCGCCATCTCGCGGCCGAGCAGCTTGGCGTCGCCGGTCTCGTAGCCGTCGGAGACGATCATCACGCAGGAGCGCGAATGCAGCACCCGCGCGGCGTGCCAGCGGTTGAAGCTAGCCAAGGCTCTCGCCGATTTTGGTGCCGCCGCCGGCGCCCTGCGCCAGCAGCGAGAGGCGGTCGAGCGCGCGCGCGGCATCCTTTTCCTTCATCGCGTCGGAGACGTGCGCGAGCCGGGTGTGGAACAGGAACGCCTCGGCCTCGCGAAACTCGTCGAGCACGCCGTGGATGAAGCGCAGGAACACGCCGGTATACATGCTCATCGAGCCCGAGGCGTCGAGCAGCATCACGAGCCGCAGCGGCTTCTGCTTGCGCTGGCGTTTGACGAGGCTGATCGGCACGCCGCCATGGCTGATATTGCCGTGAATGGTCCGGCGCAGGTCGAGCCGGTAGCCGTGCCGCCGCGCCAGATCGCGTCGGGTCAGCCGCGTGCGCATGGTCCTCGCCAGCCGCGCGGCGACCTCGTGGGCCTGCCCGATCTGCTCGGGATCGGCCATCTTGCGGAAATCGACATCGGCGAGATTGTCGGCACGGGAAGCGCCCTCGCGGCGGCCTTCGCCGGCGCGGTCTTCCGGCGCCTCGTCGTCGCCGGAGGGAATCCGGTCGGTCGCGCCTGCGCCGCCTGATGGCTCCGGCCTGTTGTCCTGCAGGCTTTTCAGCGACGGGCTGTTGGCGGCCTTGGCCGCGCCCATGACCAGCGAGCGCGACTTGACGCGCTTGCCGAGCCAGAACGCATCGAACAGCCCGTCGAATTTTTCCCAGTCGGATTTTCGCGCCGAAAACAGGTGCTTGAATGCCGAGCGCAATAGCCCCGGCCGTTCGGCATAGCCCGCCGCCATCATTGCGGCCGCGTCCTGGCCCTCCTGCAGGCCGACGGCAAAGCCGGCCTCGCGCAGGGTCTTCAGGAACGCCGACAGCTTGGCCGCGACGAGGCGGGAAACCTCGTCGATCTCGTCGTATCCGGGATCGGCGCCGCAGCAGCTCATGCGACCTTCCCCAGCAAACGTTGCGTGACCTCGCGCGTCAGGCGCGACTTGTCCTCATGGGTCTTGACCAGGCACATCAGGGTCTCATGCACGATTTCGGGCGCCTCGTGCAGATCGCGCACGCCGATGCCGACCAGCGCCGCCGCCCAGTCCAGCGTCTCCGCGACGCCCGGCACCTTGCGCAGCTCTTCCTTGCGGACGCTTTCGACCATGCGCGCGATCTGCAGCGACAGCGAGGTGGTCGCGCCTGATATCCGCGCCAGGATGATGCGCGCCTCGCGGTCGACGTCGGGGTAATCGACATAGTGATAGAGGCAGCGCCGGCGCAGCGCGTCGGACAATTCGCGCGTCCCGTTCGAGGTCAACACCACGTGCGGGACGGTGGTCGCGGCGATGGTGCCGAGTTCGGGGATCGAGACCTGGAAGTCGGACAACAGTTCGAGCAGGAACGCCTCGAACTCGTCGTCGGCGCGGTCGATCTCGTCGATCAACAGCACCGGCGGCTTGGCGCGCCGGATCGCGGCCAGCAGCGGCCGCTCCAGCAGGTATTTTTCGGAAAAAATCTGGTCCTCGACCGCGTCGGCGTCCTCGCCGCGATGCGCCTGGATCGACAGCAGCTGCCGCTGGTAGTTCCACTCGTAGAGCGCGGCCGACTGATCCAGCCCCTCATAGCATTGCAGCCGGATCAGCTCGGTATCATGCGCCGAGGCCAGCGCCTTCGCCACTTCGGTCTTGCCGACGCCCGCCTCGCCCTCGAGCAGGAGCGGACGCCGCAGCATCTGCATCAGCGAGATCGCGGTCGCAAGCTCGCTGTCGGCGATATAGCCGCAAGCCGCCAGCGCCTGCGCGATCTCCTCGCGATTTTTCATTGCCAGAGCGTATTCCTTTTTCTCGAATCGCTGCCGCCTCCGCGGCCTCATGGTTCGAGACGCGCGAAGACGCGCTCCTCACCATGAGGGTCCGAGAACCTCATCCTGAGGAGCACGCGCTAGCGTGCGTCTCGAAGGATGAAGCCCGGAAGCGAGAGTGTTACGCGAACACTCCCAGACTTTTTGCCGCCTTCCAGTTGCGCCAGTAGTCGTGCGGCATCTGGATATGGGTACTCCCCAGGAACGAAAACGCATCGTTGACGGCGTTGGAAAACGCCGGCACGCCGCCGACATTCGGGCTCTCGCCGACGCCCTTGGCGCCGATCGGATGATGCGGCGATGGCGTCACGGTGAAGTCGGTCTCCCAATGCGGGGTCTCGACCGCGGTCGGCATGAAGAAATCCATGAACGAGCCGGTCACCACGTTGCCGGTTTCGTCGTAGCGGATTTCCTGGCCCATCGCGATCGCGAACGCTTCCGTCAGGCCGCCATGGACCTGGCCCTCGATGATCATCGGGTTGATGCGGGTGCCGCAATCATCCAGCGCATAGAAGCGCCTGACCTTGTAGACCCCGGTATCGACGTCGATGTTCATCACGCAGATATAGGCGCCGAACGGATAAGTCATATTGGGCGGGTCATAATAACTCACCGCCTCCAGCCCCGGCTCCATGCCCGGCGGCACCGAATTGTAGGCCGCCCAGCAGATGTCCTTCATCGACATCGTCTTCTCCGGCAGGCCCTTGACCCGGAAGCCGTCGATGTCCCATTCGAGGTCGTCCTCGTGCACCTCGAGCTTGTAGGCCGCGATCATCTGCGCCTTGGCCTTGATTTTCCGCGACGGCCATGGCGATCGCTGCGCCCGCGACCGGCGTCGAGCGCGAGCCATAGGTGCCGAGACCGTAAGGCGCGGTGTCGGTATTGCCCTCCTCGATCATGATGTTGTCGGCGGGAAGGCCGATCTCGGTGGCGATGATCTGGGCCCAGGTGGTCTCGTGGCCCTGGCCGGTGCTCTTGGAGCCGACCCGGGCAATGCCCGCGCCGGTCGGATGCAGGCGGATCTCGCAGGAATCGAACATCGCGATCCCCAGGATGTCGCAGTTCTTCGAGGGGCCGGCGCCGACGATCTCGGTGAAGAACGACACCCCGACGCCCATGATCTCGCGGGTCTCGCCCCGCTTGAAGGCTTCGCGCATCGCCGCCTGTTCCTTGCGGAGTTCGGAATATTTCACCGTCTCCATCATCTTCTTCATGGCGGTGGCGTAGTTGCCGGAATCGTATTCCCAGCCCAGCGCCGAGTGATACGGGAACTGCTCCGGTTTGATGAAATTCTTCAGCCGCAGCTCGGCCGGGTCCATCTTCAGCTTCTGCGCCAGAATATCCATCGCCCGTTCGATGCAGTAGGAGGCCTCCGTCACCCGGAACGAGCAGCGATAGGCGACGCCACCCGGCGCCTTGTTGCTGTAGATGCCGTCGACGGAAAGATGCGCGGTCGGGAAGTCGTAGGATCCCGTGACGATGTTGAAGAAGCCGGCCGGCCATTTCGACGGATCGGCGCAGGCGTCGAAGGCGCCGTGATCGGCCAGCACGTGGACGCGCAGGCCCGTCACCTTGCCCTCTTTGGTGGCGGCGATTTCGGCGGTCATGTGGTAATCGCGCGCGAACGAGGTCGCGGTCAGGTTCTCGATGCGGTCCTCGACCCATTTCACCGGCTTGCCGGTGACGATGGAGGCGACCGCGGCGCAGATGTAACCGGGATAGGCCCCGACCTTGTTGCCGAAACCGCCGCCGATGTCGGGCGAGATCACGTGGATCTTCTGCTCCGGCAATTTGGCGATCAGCGACACCACGGTGCGGATCACGTGCGGCGCCTGGAAGGTGCCCCAGATGGTCAACTCGCCCCTGATCTTGTCGAACGAGCAGACGCACTGGCAGGTCTCCAGCGGCGACGGATGGACGCGCTGATAGGAGATCAATTCCTTGATCGTCACCTCGGCCTTCTTGAAGGCCGCGTCGGTCAGTTCCTTGTCGCCGACCGTCCATTCGAAGATGTGGTTGTGGTGCTTGCGCGGCCCGTGCGCGCCGGTCGTTTTGCCGGCGAGGTCCTCGCGCAGCACCGGCGCATCCTTGTCCATCGCCTTGAACGGGTCGATCACCACCGGCAGCGGCTCGTATTCGACCACCACCTTGTTGATGCCGTCGTCGGCGGCATAGCGGTCGGTCGCGACCACGAAAGCGACCTCCTGGCCCTGGAACAGCACCTTGCCGTCGGCGAGCACCATCTGCACGTCGCCGGCGAGCGTCGGCATCCAGGCGAGGTTGACGGTCTTCAGGGTCTCGGCGGTGATGACCGCGAGCACGCCCGGGACTTTCAGCGCCTCGTCGCCGTTGATCGATTTGACGCGCGCATGGGCATGCGGCGAGCGGACGAAATCGCCGTGCAGCATGCCCGGCAGCTTCAAATCGTCGACATAATTGCCCTTGCCTTGCGTGAAGCGGGCGTCCTCGACGCGCTTGCGTTTGCAGCCCATGCCTTCGAGTGCGGCTTCGCGTTGTTCCCGCGTGGGAGTTAGGTCGTTCATTCCGCGGCCTCCTTGAATTCCACGCCATTGATCTTGTCGGCGGCGTACTGGATTGCCTTGACGATGTTCTGGTAACCGGTGCAGCGGCAGATGTTGCCCGAGATGCCCATCCGGATTTCTTCCTCGGTGGGCCTGGGATTTTCCTTCAGCAGCCGTTGCGCGCGAAGAATCATGCCGGGGGTGCAGAAGCCGCATTGCAGCCCGTGCATCATGCGGAAACCTTCCTGCAGCGCCGACAGCGAGCCGTCGGCGTTCGCGACGCCCTCGATGGTCAGGACCTCGGAGCCTTGCGCCTGCACGGCGAACATGGTGCAGGATTTCACCGACATGCCGTCGAGATCGACGGTGCAGGCGCCGCAATGGGTGGTCTCGCAGCCGATATGGGTGCCGGTGAGCGACAGATTCTCGCGCAGGAAATGCACCAGCAACGTGCGCGGTTCGACGAGGCCCTCGACCTCGGCGCCGTTCACCTTCATGGTGACGTGGGTTTTTGCCATTGTTTCCTCTCCCTAGTACCGCTTGTCCGAAGTTCGCAACGTATCCCGGACCTCATCCTGAGGAGCATCGCGAAAGCGATGCGTCTCGAAGGATGGCTCCGGGTGACGACAGCGCCAGCCGCCATCCTTCGAGACGCGCGCGCGAAGGGCGCGCGCTCCTCAGGATGAGGTCCGTGACCGCTGCTGCCGACATGCAATCGTCCTCTATTTCGCGCGTGAAGCGGCGCGCGTGAGCGCCCGCGTCACCATGATGCCGCCGACATGCTTGCGGTATTCCACGGGACCGCGGGCGTCCGCGGCCGGCGACATGATCGCTTCCGCCGCGGCCGCGGCCTTTTTCAGCGTCGCGGCGTCGAGGCTCGTGCCGATCACGATCCTGGCGGCTTCGGTCGCGAGCAGCGGCGTTTCGTGCAGATTGGTCAGCCCGATCGCGCAACTTGCGACCTTGCCGCCCGCCATGGTCAGCACGACGGCGGCAGCCGCCGTGGCGTAATCGCCGATTTTCCGCTTCAATTTCTCGTAGGCGTAGCCGTGGCCGGCGGCGGGTGCGGGAATTGAGATGAGGGTGAGGATTTCGCCGGGTTCGAGCGCGGTGAAATAGGCGCCCTGATAAAATTCCCTCGCGGCGACGTCGCGCCCGCCCGACTTGCCCTCGAGGTGGTAGCTCGCCCCCAGCGTCATCATCAGCGCCGGCATGTCGTTGCCGGGATCGCCATTGGCGACATTGCCGCCGATGGTGCCGCGGTAGCGCACCTGCGGGTCGGCGATCAGGGTCGCGGTTTCGTGCAGGATCGGCAGCGATTTGGCGATCTCGTCCGAGCCCAGCAGCTCGTGTTGCGTGGTCATGGCGCCGATCACGATACGGTTACCGTCGCGGCGGATGCCTTTCAGGCCGTCGATGCCGTGCAGGTCGACCAGGTGCTCGGGCGTGGCGAGCCTGAGCTTCATCATCGGCACCAGGCTGTGGCCGCCGGCCAGGGGCGGGCCTCGTCGCCCAAGGATCGAGAGCAATTTGACCGCGTCGGCGAGCGTCGCCGGCCGGTGATAGCTGAACGGGCCAGGGATCATCGTTTCCTCCATGCGTCTTTCTTGAACTCGGACGTCGGGCGCGGAGGCTCTTCCCGGAATTTTGCAGGGGCAAGACAGCGGCCAGCGCGGGGTCACGGACGAGGATAATTCGCACGAGTTGCGGGCTGCGGCGCACGAAATGCGTCAGACTCGGCGACCTACCCGCTTCTCCCTCTTCCCGCTCTTCGCGGGGTCGAGACGAGCGAAGCTCGCTCTTAGAGGGTTGGGTGAGGGGCTGTCGATCCGGAAATAGTGGTGATTGTGGCGGCAAGGTGCCTTGCCCCTCACCCGAAACTCGCTGGCGCGAATTTCGACCTCTCCCCGCGAAAGAGCGGGGAGAGGTAAGGTTTCAAACGTGATGATTGCGTCTTGCCAGCCCCAGCCTCGCCTTGACCTCGGCGATCTTGGCGCGGCTGACGGGAACGCGATGCGGCGTCGGGCCGTCGAGTTCGATCACCGCGCCGTCACCCTCCTTGCGCACGAAGCTGACATGCGGGATCGCCACGATGTGGCTGCGGTGGACGCGGACGAACAGGCCGGGATCGAGCTGGGCCTCGGCCTCCGAGATCGACCACGGGCACATCCGCTCGCGGGTGCCGTCATGCACCCTGGTATAATGCGCGTCGGCGCGGACGCTCCTGCATCGGCGAGGTATCGATGAAATGGGTGCCGTCGGCGCCCTCGATCGGAAGCCGCGGTGCCGGTGCCGGACGCGGCGGCTGACCGAGGCCGCCGAGCGGCGCCGACATCAGCCGCGGGGAAAGCTCGTGGCCGCCGCGCCGGCTCCCGGCTGCGCCGCCGCGATACTCTGCGTTCCGCTGCCGGATCGACCGCGAGCGCCGCCGTCTGGCGACGCGGATCCGGCACCAGCGACAGCAGGAAGCCGGCCGCGATCACGAAGCACAGCACCGCCACGACCACCGAGAGGATTTGCTGCGACGCCGCCAGCCCCTCGGCATGGTGGTGGCCGCCCGCCGCAAGCGGAACGAAATGCATGCCGTACATCGCGGTGTAATGCATGCCCGACACCGCGATGCCGAACGCGATCGAGCTCGCGATCAGCCGGATGCCGTCCTGGCGGGCGAGAAAGGCGCGCAAGCCCCCATAGGCGGCGCCGATCGCGATCAGGATCGACAGCAGGATCATGGGGGTGTCGTGCTCGATGCCGAAATTGCCGGCAAGTCCATGGATTCCGACGTAATGCATGCTGACGATGCCGGCCCCGAGCAGCACGGCCGAGGAAATCACGCGGCGCTGCGACGGCTCGCCGATGCTGAGGAAGAACAGCGACACGCCGACCACCAGCGCGCAGATCAGGAACGAGACGATGGTCGGAAGCACGAGATAGACGGTATCGGAGGGGATCGGCGCCGCCAGCATGCCGACGAAATGCATGGTCCAGATGCCGACCGCGAGGAATGCGGCCGCGCCCGCCAGCAGCACGCGCCGGCTCACGCCCGGCGTGCTGCGAATGCGCGCCGCGAGGCAAAACCGGTATAGCCTCCCAGGATCGCGATCACCACCGAGAGCGCGACGAGATAGGGATCGTGTCCTTCGAACATGATCGTCTCGGCCGCCCGTCTCCACGGGCATGCCTCCTCCCGCTTCCGAGCTTATAGGCGCGGCGGCGGAATTGACAATGAGTAGCGCGAACGGCGGAACGCAATCCCGCCGCTAGGCGTTTTCAAGTGAAGCGGGTACACCTTCGCGTGAAGAACACGCGTCACAACAGGATTCCGGAGCTTCGGCCCTGATTCCGTCAGAACCAGAGCGGCTAGGCGGCGCGGATCGAGCCGAGGAAACTGTTGACCTCGATCTTCAGCTGGTCGGACTGCGACGACAATCCGGTGGAGGCTTCGAGCAACCTGGATGCGGCGAGGCCGGCCTCGTTTGCCGCCTGCGTGACGCCGGGATGTTCTCCATGACGTCGCCGGTGCCGGCGGCGGCCTGCTGAACGTTGCCGGCAATCTCGCGCGTCGCCCCGTTCTGCTGATCGACGGCGCTGGCGATCGCGCCGGAAATCTCGTTGATCTCGGCGATGGTGCCGACGAAGGCCTGGATCGCGGCCACCGCCTCTCCGGTCGCGCTCTGGATGTCCTGGATCTGCGCGGAGATTTCCTCCGTCGCCTTCGCCGTCTGGTTGGCCAGCGCCTTGACTTCGCTCGCGACCACGGCAAATCCGCGGCCGTGTTCGCCGGCGCGCGCGGCCTCGATCGTCGCGTTCAGCGCCAAAAGATTGGTCTGGCTGGCGATGCTCTGGATCAGCGTCACCACTTCGCCGATCTTCTGGGTGCCGGACGCCAGCCCCTCGACCACGACATTGGTGCGGCGCGCTTCATCGGCGGCCTTTTCCGCGATTTCCGCCGAGCGCGTCACCTGCTTGCCGATCTCGCCGATCGAGGCCGTCAGTTCTTCCGTGGCGGAAGCGACGGTACCGACGCTGCTCGACGCCTGGGCCGAGGCCGTCGCGGCGGCGGCCGCCTGCCGCGCCGTTTCCTCGCTGCTGGCGCCCATCGACGCTCGAGATCGCCCTGCATCTCGCCGGCAGCGACCGCAACGGCCTGGACGATATGAGCCGACCTTGCGTTCGAAGTCGGAAGCCAGATCGCGCCGCGCCGCGTCGCGATCCTGCTTGGCCAGGTGATCGGCCTCGATCCGTTCGGCCTGGGCGCGCGCCTCGGCGGCGTGAGCGGCTTCCACCTCGGCGGTTTTCTGCGCCGTGGTTTCGAACAGCTGCGAGAGCTTGTGCGCGAGCCAGATCAGCACGGCCGCTTCCATCACCAGGATGACGGCGTGCAGGACCACGCGCCCGAGATCGCTGCTCGCCCGGAAAGACCGCCGCCGGCAGCAGAAAATTCAGGATCAGATGGTGGAGCGCGACCGCGACGGTGCCGATCACGATCGGCCGGTAGTCGCAATAGGCGACCAGTAACGCCAGCGCGGCGAAGAAATACATGTGCACGTCGATCTGCCAGGCATGCCCGGACATCTGAGGCGAACACCGAGACGCCGCCCATCAGCGCGACCGCAAAGATCAGGCGGGTCGACAATCCGTTGCCCGCCATGCGCCATGACAGCGTCGCCGCGCACGGCGAACATCGCCATGAAGACGCGCCGGCAACAGCCAGTCGGTGCCGCGCACCATTCCGATCGCAACCGCGATCGGAAGGTGCACCCAGAGCAGGGCGATCAGCGCCTTGCTGGTGGTTTCACGCAGCGCTTCGAGATCCTTGCTCTCGACGGTCATGCCCCAATTCCCCTCTTCGCTCGGCTATCTCGCAAGGCAGGCGGCGATCGCCTGCGGATCCATGGTGAACCAGGCGCCGGCCTGCCGCAGCCGCGCCAGACCGTCGCCGCGATCCGGCGCCACCACCAGAACAGAAGGAATGCCGGTGATCCGGACGATGGCGGCGTTGGCGGAAGCGGCGGCCGCGAAAACCTGCGGCGTCCCCCACCACGGCGGAAAGGCCACCGCGACGACCTCGGCGCCGGGCCGCGGCTGCAATGACAGCGCGGCCACGCCGACGAAGCTCGCGATCAGCAAGCCGGTGGCGCTCGACCCATGCGGGCCAACGAGATGTCGTGAGGTTTGTGAGCCCGCTCCATCCCGACAATTATACGGGGATAAAGCTAATTCGCCGTAAATGTCGGCTAGCTTCTGCAGTATTGCGCACTGCACAACGGCACTGCAGGCAATGCTGCGCGCAGCATTCCGGCGCGCGATGCTGGTCTCCGCAACTCCTCCGCCGCTCTTCGCGGGGATGACGGTGACGCAAGCTGCGATCGAGCCGTGCACGACTGCGGCGCTTACGCGATCCCGGCCGCGACCTGGCCGCGCAGGCGCTCCAGGCTGAGCAGCGTGTTGGCGCAGGCTTCCGCGACCTCGACGCCCTTGGTGGCGAAATGCTTGCGGAAGAACTCGACATGCGGCGCGGTCTCGTGGAACTGCTGCGGCGTCAGCACCGCCGAGAACACCGGCACCTCGGTGCGCAGCTGCACCTCCATCAGCGCCTTGATCACGGTGTCGGCGACGAATTCATGGCGGTAGATGCCGCCGTCGACCACGAGGCCGGCCGCGACGATCGCGGTGTAGCGCCGGGTCTTGGCGAGGAGCTGCGCGTGCAGCGGGATTTCGAACGAGCCCGGCACCTCGAACACGTCGACATTGCTGATATGGCGCGCGTTGATCTCCTCCAGGAAGGCGATACGGCATTCCTCGACCACCTCGCGGTGCCAGGAGGATTGCACGAAGGCGACCCGCTGCGGTTTTGCAAACCGCGGATGCGCGGGCGCCGGCGGACGATCGATGGTTTCGGGGAGTTATTCGAACGTCGGGGGAGATCTTGCAACATCTGATTCATGGCTTTCCTCTTTCAGGACCAGAATCAGGGCATACGGAACGACGCGCCGCGCGACATGTGCGGCTGTCGCGACCGTTCTCTTTCATCCGGACTTTAACCGTCGGCTTCGGAATCGCACCGAATCTGCTGACCCTTTTTCCCAGAAGAATTCCAGGGAAGAAGGCGCTCGCGGGCTTGGGTCTTGTCCACCCTTACCGCCGGTGGGGAATTTCACCCCGCCCTGAGAACATCGGCCGCCCGGTATTGAGCGGCCTGGTTAGAATTATGGCGAAGGGCGGCGGCGCCAGCAAGGGCCTTGGCCCCCGGGAATCCGCATGTTCCCCATGCGCCACGGTTGCCCTGCAAGGAGCCCGACAGGAGAAATCAGCGATCGAGGCAAGCCGGGCCGGCACGAGAGGACCTTTCCGAGACTCGCTTCGCACGAATCCGATTCCGGTTTGTTCTCAAAAATTAACGATTGTGACGTGCGAAGAACTGTGGACGAGCCCAGATTGTTTGTGGATGGACTCCGGCCGCCGTTGCGCGGATTCCGCAAATCACATCACTTGATCCTCGCAGGGCCTCGCCGCCTTCACCGGACCGCGGTCGGCAGCGACGCGAAGGTGCAAGCGCGCGCCGGTCTGCTTGCGTGTGTATCAACCATCGTATCCGTAGTTTTGCAAAGGAAGTCGAGACGGCATGTCCCTGCTCGAAGGCATCGTTGATTCCCGGAACAACCCGCTTGCGGTGGTCGAGGACATCGCCGCGGACAACAACTGGTCGTTCGAACGTTCCGGCGAAGACGAGGTCACCATCGTCTCCAAGGGCAACTGGACCGACTACCAATTGTCCTTCACCTGGATGACGGAAATCGAGGCGCTGCATCTTGCCTGCGCCTTCGACATGAAGATTCCCGCTGCCCGCCGGGGTGAGGTGCAGCGGCTGATCGCCGCCATCAACGAGCAATTGTGGATCGGGCATTTCGACATCTGGACCCACACCGGCATGATCATGCACCGGCAGGCGCTGGTGCTGCCCGGCGGCGCCACCGCCTCGACCGCGCAATGCGAGAGCATGCTGGTCGGCGCCATCCACGCCTGCGAGCGCTATTACCCGGCGTTCCAGTTCGTGGTCTGGGCCGGCAAGAGCGCGCATGAGGCGATGACGGCGGCGATGTTCGACACCGAGGGCGAGGCGTAGGGCCTCGCTCGGTCGTCATGCGCGGGCTTGACCCGCGCATCCATCCAGCTTCAAAAGAGTCCTTGTGAAGACGATGGATTGCCGGGTCAGGCCCGGCAATGACAATTAATGGTGCGCCGGTGTCAGCTCCCAACCCCTTACAAGACATCACGGACACCATCGTGCTCGCGGGCGCGGGCAAGATGGGCGGGGCGATGCTGGCGGGCTGGCTGGCGCGCGGGCTCGAGCCTGCGCGCGTCGCGGTGATCGAGCCGCAGCCGTCGAGCGAGATCGGCGCGCTCGTCGCCAAAGGCGTTCGTCTCAATCCGTCGGCAAACGATGTCGGCGGCGTGGCCGCGCTGGTGGTCGCGCTGAAGCCGCAGAGCTTTCGCGAAGCCGGCCCCGACTTGAAGCCGTTCACCGGGCCTACGACGCTGGTGGTCTCGATCATGGCGGGCATGACGATTGCCGCGATCGCGCAGGTCTGCGGCGGCAGCGTGGTGCGCGCGATGCCGAATACGCCGGCGGCGATCGGGCGCGGCATCACGGTCGCGGTCGCGGCGAAAAGTGTCAGCGCCGGCCGGCGTGCGGTCGCAGACAGCCTGCTGCGCGCCACCGGATCGGTCGAGTGGGTCGACGACGAAAGCCTGATGGACGCGGTCACCGCGGTCTCCGGATCGGGACCGGCCTATGTCTTCCTGCTCGCCGAGGAGCTGGCGCGTGCCGGCATCGAGGCCGGCTTGCCGGAAGCGCTTGCGAGTAGACTTGCGCGCGAAACCGTCGCCGGTTCCGGCGAATTGCTGCATCGCTCGGAGCTTGCTTCGGCCACGCTGCGCCAGAACGTCACTTCGCCCGGCGGCACCACGGCGGCGGCGCTGGAAGTGCTGATGGGAAAGGACGGCCTGCAGTCGCTGATGATCCGCGCGGTCGCGGCCGCGACGCGGCGATCGCGGGAATTGGCGAAGTAATTGTTGCTGTCATTGCCGGGCTTGACCCGGCAATCCATCGCCTCGCAAGATTCTCTTGAAGAAGGATGGATGCGCGGGTCAAGCCCGCGCATGACGAGTTGGAGATGCGTTGCCCTACCCCGCCCCGAGCCGCTTGGTGAACGCCTCGAGATTGATCAGGCCGCGGGCGTGGCGACCCTCGCCGATGCGGCGCTTGTCGTCGAAGGCCTCGACCTCGAAGCGGATCACCCGGCGTTCCACCGCGATCACCTTCGCCGTGGTGCGCACCGTGGCGCCGACCGGGGTCGCGGCAAGATGGCGGATATCGACCTCGGTGCCGACCGTGACCCAGCCGGGAGCGAGATATTTGTTGATGGCATCGCCCGAGGCCGTCTCCATTTCCAGGATCATCATCGGCGTCGCATAGACCATCGGCATGTGCTTGACGAAATACCCGACCGTGCGCTCCGGCGGCACCACCAGCGTGCGCTCGGCGCTCATGCCGACCTTGATGAATTCGCGAGCGTCCATGGGGTGATTGCTCCTTCCCCTCTCCCCTTGTGGGAGAGGGTGGCACGGACGCGCGAAGCGCGTTCGTGACGGGTGAGGGGTTTGCCTCCGCGGATGCGGAGCGCGCGGACAGGACCCCTCATCCGGCGCTTCGCGCCACCTTCTCCCACAAGGGGAGAAGGAAGAGACGTCGCCTACTTTTTGGCCGCTGCCGCGCGCTCCACAAAAGTCTTGCCGCCCTTCATCTTGTGGGCGAGCGGCGCCTCGTTGATCTGGATCACCACGGCGTCGGCGTCGACGCCGAGGTTCGTCACCAGCGCCTTGGTGATGTCGCGCATCATGCCCGCCTTCTGCGCGTCGGTGCGGCCGGCGGCCATGCTGATGGTAATTTCAGGCATTTGTCTCTCCCTTGCTCTTGCTCGTTTGCACGACCGTCATTGCCGGGCTCGACCCGGCAATCCATCATTTTAAAGATGGATACGCGGGTCAAGCCCGCGTATGACAAAATCACCTATCCCATCTCACGTCATGGCGCGCCAAAACCTCGCGCACCCGCGCGACCATCTCGTCTTCCCGGCACGAGAACTGCGCTGGCCGGCTCTCGCGCCATTCCTGGTTGGAGGCGATCGCGGCGGCGGCTTTCGCGCCCTCGATCAGGTCCTTGATCTGCACCTCGCCGCGCGCCTTTTCGTCCGAACCCTGGATGATGACGCAGGGCGAGTTGCGCCTGTCGGCATATTTGAGCTGGTTGCCCATGTTCTTGGGATTGCCGAGATAGAGCTCGGCGCGGATGTTTTCGTTGCGCAGGGAAGCCACCATCTTCTGGTAATCGGCGACGCGGTCGCGGTCGAACACGGTGACGACCACGGGGCCGAACGCGACGGGTTGCGGCTTGTCTTTATTCAAATGTTCAAGAGCGGCTTGCAGCCGCGACACGCCGATGGAAAACCCGGTCGCCGGCACCGGTTCGCCGCGAAAGCGCGAGACGAGGCCGTCGTAACGGCCGCCACCGCCGACCGAGCCGAAGCGCACGTGACGGCCCTTCTCGTCCTTAGTGTCAAGCAGGAGTTCAACCTCATAGACCGGGCCGGTGTAGTATTCGAGGCCGCGGACTGTGTCTAAGGACATCAGGATACGTTTGGAACCATATCCACAAGCCCGAAATATCTCGAACATCTGACGGAACTCTTGATGAGCTTCTCCGCCAGACTGCGTTTCTAGGAAATCTTTGTCCCAACCTTCGATAAGACTTTCGTTGCTATAATAAAACTTCTCAGGAAGATTCGGAAATAGGACTGGTTCGCCAATCCGGATGAATGACTTCTTTAGGCACGACGAGTTCATCGTTAGTCGGCAGAGTTGTAGTTGCATCTGCCGGAAGCCACGAGGATCGGCTGATCATGAATACGATTACTTTGCCAATCTGGTCGTTCGTAAGTTCGGCACCCTTAGTAAAGTCGCCCTTTCCCTCTTCGCCTCCATCCCAACGCCCGGCACCTAACAAGGCCGTTAAGCCTTCGATTCCAAGGCGATCGTATTTGTCAATTGCTCTGAGGACCGTGAGTTTGCGTTCCGCGTTCTCGTGTCCGCCAAGCTTCACGGTCTCCATTAGCCCATCAAGCACCTTGCGGTTATTCACCTTCACCACATAGCTGCCGCGCGGGATGCCGAGCGCTTCCATCGTGTCGGCCGCCATCATGCACATCTCGGCGTCGGCGGCCGGCGACGCACTTCCCACCGTGTCGGCATCGAACTGCATGAACTGGCGAAACCGTCCCGGTCCGGGCTTTTCGTTGCGATAGACGTAGCCGGCGCGATAGCTGCGATAGGGTTTTGGCAGGCTGTCGAAATTCTCCGCGACATAGCGCGCCAAGGGCGCGGTCAAATCGTAGCGGAGCGAAATCCATTGCTCGTCGTCGTCCTGGAACGAGAACACGCCCTCGTTGGGCCGGTCCTGGTCGGGCAAAAATTTGCCGAGCGCGTCGGTGTATTCGAAGGCCGGCGTCTCCACCGGCTCGAAGCCGTAGCGCTCGTAGACCGCGCGGATTTTGTCCATCATCGCGCGCGTCGCCGCGATCTCCGCCGGCCCGCGATCGGCCAGCCCCCGCGGCAGGCGGGCTTTGAGTTTTTGCGGCTTTTTCGGTTTCTCGGCCATGGGCGGCGTTGGTACCAGGGCGGGCGCGGCGCGGCAACTATGCTTACTTCCCTTCTCCCCCTGTGGGAGAAGGTGGCGCGAAGCGCCGGATGAGGGGTTGCCACGGACGCCGGCGCTTGCGGAGAGAACCCCTCACCCGTCCGCGATGCTTTGCATCGCGTCCACCCTCTCCCACAAGGGGAGGGGGTATAGTGACAGCTCAGAAATAGACCAGTTTTGACCTGTCCACATTCAATTGTTTGGAAGGTTAATGGTGTATAGAAAAACGTGCCTGTCTGGATGCTCGCGAGTGCCGTCTCGATGGAGTTGCGCTTAATCATCTCAGCTCGCGCGCCACGTCTAGCATGAAACGGATCACGTCCACGGTTGGGGCTCCTCGATTAACCATGATACATACACTGCTGCAGCAGTGCGATCTTCTGGTTGTCGTGGGTTATGGAGGAGGCGAAGAAGGTGTAATGGAGCTCCTTCGTCAGGCTGCAGAGACTTTGCCCCAATTAGTTATCTATTGGGTTACATATGAGAAGGGTATCGACCGCTTATCTCCACGGACGCGCGAACTTCTATCTGGTGAAAACAAATTTATTGTCTGGGGTGGTTCGGCCGACAAATTTTTCGGCGATCTCATGGCTCAGCTTGGTCTAGGTCAACCTGATTGGGTCGCTGATCCTATCGCGGTCTTGTCTCAGCAAAGTCAAAAATTGCGTCCTCCAGACGATGACCTTGAAGACATCCACATCTTGATTGATGGATTCATGGAGCGCGTCAAATATGCAAACGATCCGGCTAATCGTTGGCCCGAGCAAGGAGAGCTTCGTATCAAGGCGGCATCCAAACGCGCGCGGAATGAATATCAACAGGCGCGAGAGCTTTTGGAACAAATAGACCGAAGCCAAGACACGGAAGCGGCAAGGATGCACGCGCTCAATTTGCATTCATTGTTCGAAGAAGATCCAGAAAGCCGCAAAGAGTTACCGACAAAGCCATAGAGGAACTGAGCGAACTTCTAGGTAAAACTGACGGTCGGAAGCGGCTAAGAAATTTGCTTTCGTTATGCGATGCGGAGTTGGACAAGAGTGAATTCGTCCAAGATGATCAAAGAGCCGACGTTCTTCAACACGTTGTTAATCTCTCGACGGCTGGTCTATTGGAGTACTCTGAAGCTGCTTATCCAATTGATCATGCAAGGTTGTTGCTTTATCGCGCTCAAGCTTTGCAAGCATTGGGCGAACCAATGGATGACATCTCCAAGCTGAAGGAAAGCGAGGCGGGTTACAACAAAGCCATCGACCTATTCAGTGCAAACGGGGATCAAAGCGGAAGATTGCTTGATGCAAGATCAGGTTTGGCAGCTGTTCTGCAAGTACTCGGTGAAATGTCCTCCAATTCCGAGGTTCTTAGGCGTTCGGTCGCATTGCATCGGGAGATCGTCGATGCTTCACGTGGTGCAGATCAACCGCTCGAAGAAGCTGGTCCATTAGAGAACCTCGCAAACTGCTTATTGGCATTGTCAAGGATAGTAGATGCTGAAGAGGCAGATCGTTTGCGCTCTGAAGCTAAGGGGGCTCTCGAACGAGCACGTGGCATTTATGAGAGGCAGGGAAAGCTCGATCAGGAACAACTGGCGCGTTCATCACTCGAAAGCATCGATCAACCCATCCGAGCTAATAAAGCTCCACCAGGCACGGAATCGGGCTTTTCAGAGATGCGACGCTGAAACGTTCCGTATGTACGCATCTCCATGGTCAAAACTGGCCTAAAATATTGATATCACTATACCCCCTCCCACAAGGGGAGAGGGCAAGAAACGCGCAGCGTCCGCCGCCTACAACACCTTCTTGATCCAGCCATGCGGATCGGCCGCGCGGCCGTACTGGATGTCGATCAGCGTCTTGCGAAATCCCATGGCCACGGGGCCGGCGGCGCCGCCGCTGATGAGGAAGTCGCCGCTTCCCGAACACACCTTGCCGATCGGCGAGATGACGGCCGCGGTGCCGCAGGCGAACGCTTCCTTCAGCTTGCGGCTCTTGGCATCGGCGCGCCACTGGTCGATCGTGTAGGGCTCCTCGCGCACGCGTGTGCCGGAGGCTTTGGCCAGCGCGATGATCGAATCGCGGGTGATGCCCGGCAGGATGGTGCCGAGCGGCGGCGTCGCGAGCGAGCCGTCGTCGAACACGAAGAAGATGTTCATGCCGCCGAGTTCCTCGATGTAGCGGCGCTCGACCGCGTCGAGGAAAACCACCTGATCGCAACCGCGATCGATGGCCTCGGCCTGCGCGCGCAGGCTGGCGGCGTAATTGCCGCCGCATTTGACCGCCCCGGTGCCGCCGATCGCGGCGCGCGTGTAATTCTCCGACACCCAGATCGACACCGGCGCGGGTCCGCCCTTGAAATAGGAGCCGACCGGGGAAGCGATGACCGCGAAGATGTATTCGGCCGATGGTTTCACGCCGAGGAAGACCTCGCTTGCGATCATGAAGGGCCGCAAATAGAGACTGCCCTCGCCGCCCGGGATCCAGGCGCGGTCGATGCGGACGAGCTGCTCGACCGCTTCGATGAACACCGGCTCGGGAAGCGGCGCCATCGCCATGCGCTCGGCCGAATCCCGGAAGCGCCTTGCATTGGCGTCGGGCCGGAACAGGTTGACGCCGCCGTCGTCGCGCTTGTAGGCCTTCAGTCCCTCGAAAATCTCCTGCGCGTAGTGCAGGACGGCTGTGGCCGGATCGAGCGGAAAGTTCGCGCGGGATTCGAGGCGCGCGCCATGCCAGCCGTTGGTCTGGCTGTAGCGCACCACCGCCATGTGATCGGTGAAGACACGGCCGAAACCCGGATTCTTCAGGAACTCCGCCCGCGCGTCTGCCGCGACCGGGTTGCTCGTCGGGCTGCAGGAAAAGATGATCTTCTGGTGCGCGTTCATTGGGCAGCTCCGTGGCTGGCGTCGTTTAGTCTGGGTCCGTCAAGTCAGTACGCTTGGCCTTCCGTCTTTCGGCCTCAAGGCCGGCTGCCCGCCGACACGCCTGTAGGACATGCTTTTGCGGGAGGCGGAAGTCCAGTATGTTTGCCGAAATGCCGCTCGACAATCGCACGGTCAATCAATTCGCGGCCCTGGCCGCCACCTCCGGCTTTTTCAGGCCGCTTGCAACATCGCCGCTCCAAAACGACTTAATGTTTCGTCGCGGTTGATGGTTTTGTAACATTGGACCCAAGATATGTCAACATGGCTGACATAAATTTCTCGAATCCGCGTCCCGATCCCGATTCGCGGGCGACCGAAGGGCGATCCGCTGCCCCGGGCCGCGCCGATTTGCGCTGGGATATCATCGAGCTATTGTTCTTCGCCTACCGGGATTTCGTCGGCGACGCCGACCACGAGCTCGAGGCGTTCGGCTTCGGCCGCGCCCATCACCGGGTGCTGCATTTCGTCTATCGCTACCCCGGTCTGAAGGTCGCCGATCTCCTGGACGTGCTGCGCATCACCAAGCAGTCGCTGGGCCGCGTGCTCAAGCAATTGCTCGACGAAGGCTACATCGTGCAGAAGACCGGCAACAACGACCGGCGGCAGCGCCTTCTTTTCGCCACCGCCAAGGGCGAGGCCCTGGTCGGCAGGCTCGCCGGCCTGCAGACCGACCGCATCAACCGCGCGCTGCGCGACATCGGGCCCGCCGGGGCCGACACCGTCCGCCAGTTCCTGCGCGCGATGATCGATCAAGACGATCCCGACAAGGTGCTGCAGACGATCCTCGGCGCCGGCAATGCAACTGCAAAGGAACAGGCGTGATCCAGGCCGCCACCATCGCGCGAACGCCGTCGAAACCGGCCGACGACGCCCCGCATCTCCTGCTGGTCGACGACGACCGCCGCATCCGCGATCTGTTGTCGCGCTTCCTGTCCGGCGAAGGCTACCGCGTCACCACGGCGATGAGCGCCAACGACGCCCGTGCCAAGCTGCTGGGGCTGCATTTCGACCTGCTGATCCTCGACGTCATGATGCCCGGCGAGACCGGCTTCGATCTCGCCCGCTTCATCCGCTCCTCCTCCTCGGTGCCGATCATCATGCTGACCGCGCGCCATGAGGCCGAGGCGCGCATCGAGGGACTGCAGATCGGCGCCGACGACTACGTCGCAAAGCCGTTCGAGCCGCGCGAGCTGGTGCTGCGCATCGGCAATATCCTCAAGCGCACCGCGCCGCCGCCGGCGCAGACGCTGGAGCAGGTCGCCTTCGGGCCTTACGTCTATCACCTCGAGCGCGGCGAGCTGCGCCAGGGCGAGGAGCCCATCCATCTCACCGACCGCGAACGCGAGATGCTGCGCATTCTCTCGCTCGCGCCGGGCGAGACCGTGCCGCGCAGCGCGCTGACCGGCAATGGCAGCGTCAACGAGCGCGCGGTGGACGTGCAGATCAACCGTCTCAGGCGCAAGATCGAACGCGATCCCGCCAATCCGCTGTTCCTGCAGGCGGTGCGCGGCATCGGTTATCGCCTGGTCGCGTCGCCCTGAGCCGCATCCGATGAGCACGCTCGACACCGGCATCACGCTGCTGCGCTCCGCCGCGAGCCGCGTCTCCGCGGCCAATGGCTGGGTCGGCAATTCCTTCAAGGGCTGGATGCCAACCGGGCTCTACGCCCGCGCGCTGCTGATCATGATCGTGCCGATGGTCATCTTGCAGTCGGTGGTGGCGTTCGTGTTCATGGAGCGGCACTGGAACACGGTGACGCGGCATCTGTCGGCCGCGGTCGTGCAGGACATCGCCAGCCTGATCGACGTCTACCAGGCCTATCCGCAGGACAAGGACCATGCGCTGTTGCGGCAGATCGCCCAGCAACGGCTGCAGCTCGTGGTCGATTTCCTTCCCGTCGGCGACATGCCGCCGCCCGGACCGAAGCCGTTCTTCTCCTTGCTCGACCAGACGCTGTCGGTGGAGCTCGGCCGCAAGATCGGCAAGCCGTTCTGGATCGACACCGTCGGCCGCTCCAACGTGGTGGAAATCCGCATCCAGCTCGAGGACGCGGTGATGCGCATCTTCGCCCAACGCAGCGCGGCCTACGCCTCGAACTCGCAGATCTTCATCTTCTGGATGCTCGGTACCTCCTCGATCCTCCTGATCGTCGCGGTCCTGTTCCTGCGCAACCAGATCAAGCCGATCCTGCGGCTCGCCGACGCCGCCGAAAGCTTCGGCAAGGGCCGCGAGGCGCCGAACTTCCGCCCGCGCGGAGCGCGGGAGGTGCGCCGCGCCGCGCATGCGTTCCTCGAAATGAAGGCGCGCATCGAGCGCACGATCGAGCAGCGCACCGCGATGCTGGCCGGCGTTTCGCACGATCTGCGCACCATCCTGACCCGCTTCAAGCTGGAACTCGCCCTGATCGGCGACAGCCCCGAGGTCGACGGCATGCGGCGCGACGTCGACGAGATGAGCGGCATGCTGGAGGACTATCTCGCGTTTGCGCGCGGCGACAGCGGCGAGCACGCGCAGCCGACCGACATGACGATGGCGCTGGAGGAATTGCGCAGCGACGCCGAGCGCAACGGCCACACCGCCACCGTGGCGTTTCACGGCCTGCCCGTGGTGACGGTGAAGCCGGCCTCGTTCAAGCGCTGCCTCGCCAACCTCGTCTCCAACGCCGCGCGGCATGCGAACACGATCTCGATCACCGGCCACCGCGATCACCGCTACCTCACGATCACGGTCGACGACGACGGCCCGGGCATTCCCGTCGAGATGCGCGAGGAAGTGTTCAAGCCGTTCCTGCGGCTCGACGACGCCCGCAACCAGGACGAGGGCGGCACCGGGCTTGGCCTTGCGATCACCCGCGACATCGCGCGCTCCCATGGCGGCGATATCACGCTCGGCGACAGCCCGATGGGCGGGCTTCGCGCCACGGTGCGGATCCCGGTTTAGAGGCGCCTGGGCGGTTACTTCGACTGCAGGGCCTTCAGCTTGTCCGTGTCCTTGACGTTGATCTTGAAACCGCCGGGCATGACGATATCGCCGGGCTTCTGGTCGGGCTTGCAGGCCCCGAGCCATTTCGCCTCGATCGTTATCGTGGCGTCATGCGGCAGGGCGGACGGACCGCCCTCGCTGTGCGTCGACGTCTTGACCGTGTAGGCGGAATTGAAATCGCCTGTGATTTCGGAGTGCGATTTCATCGAGATCCCGGCGACGCTGCAGACCGAATCGGTGGCATAGCCGGTTGCGGTCTGCTGAATGTCGCTCTTCGAGCAGACCTGCTTTGCCGCCGGCGAGGCCGAGGCGGTCATCGCCTTGTCGGTGGTCTCGTCGGTGCAATGCTGCATGGTCAACTCCGGCAGCGGCGAACCGGACCGCACCACCTTCATTTCCCACAGGCCCGCCTTGCGGACCGGCAATTCCGCCGCGCGCGCCTCGTGCGCCGGCATCAGCACGAGCAGGCAGAAACCCAGACAGAATGAGAGAAGCTGTCGCGTCATGCTTCCGCTCCCGGTTGGCCGGTGACGTCGGGCGGGATGGGCGTTCAGTAGCGCGAGGTCAGCGGCCGGCCGTCGGCGCCGTAGGGCACCCAGCGGCAGGCAAAGGAAATGTAGCCGCCATATTGCGGGTCGACGCTGAGGAATTTCGCCACCTTGCCGTAATAGGCGCAGTGGTCGGCCGCGATCTGGCGGACGTCCCGCTGCGCGGCAATCGGATAGGCGATGATGCCGCCGGTGTCGTTGCCCTTGACCGGGGATATCCAATCGGCGCGCGCCGGCGCGCATGCCAGCATCCCGCATATGGCAACAAGGCTCATCGCCCCGATCTTTCGCATCGCAAACTCCATTCGGCTTTGCCCGCCACCTTAGGACGCGACGCCTGCGATGGAAAGCACGGCGGACCCTCCGCGGTCGAGTTATCGGCAGGTGTTGCCGTGCTGCACTTGACCCCATGCGGGCTTCGCGGCACCGTCAGCCGGCTGCATCGTCTGGCGGATTTCCCATGCGCGACCTTTTCACCTCCTTCCAAAAGCCCGGCCTTGGCGCCGCGCTCGGCGTCCTTTTCGGCCTGTTCGCCTTCGGGCAGCCGGCCCAGGCGGCCTATCCGTGGGAGCTCAATTTCTGGCTGTCCGGCCCGAAATATGACGGCAGGCTCAAGCCCTGCGAGGCCGCGCTCGGGACCATTACCTCGCAGTTCCAGGAAAAAGAGAGCTCGTTCTGGAATTCGAAGCTCGAGATCAAGGCCTACGGCAACATCCATGAGACCGCGTTCCGGCCCTGGCAGTCCGACAACATCCCGCGCCGCTACTGCAGCGCCGACGTGATGCTGAGCGACGGCAAGGTGCATATCGTGCACTACTCGATCATCGAGGACGGCGGCTTCGCCGGCTTCGGCCAGGGCATCGAGTGGTGCGTGACCGGGCTCGACCGCAACTGGGCCAATAATCCCGCCTGCAAGGCTGCCCAGCCTTGATTTGCCGGCCTCCGCCCGGGCCCCCACGGCCGGGCATCCGAAATGCGGGGCTTGTCTCGGGCTTTTTTCCTTTTTGTTCTTGAAATGTTCCAGCCGCCTGCTAGGCTCAAGCCCGCAGTTTTGAGTGGGGGGTTGCCATGTTGCGTTCTCGATCGGCCTTTTTCGCCCCGTGGCTGATCCTTTGGGGTCTGTCGGTTCTTGCAGCCAGTCCGGCGCCTGCGCAGGACAGCCGGCAGAACGCCCCCGGCGAGTTCGACTTCTACGTGCTGTCGCTGTCGTGGTCGCCCTCCTTCTGCGAGGAGGCCTCCGAGCGCGGCAACGAAGGCCGTGCGCGGGCCCAATGCGGCGGGCGGCCGTTCTCCTTCGTGGTCCACGGCTTGTGGCCGCAATACGAGCACGGCTTTCCCGAATATTGCGAGCGCCCCTCGCCCCGGCTCGACCGCAACATCATGTCGTCGATGCTGGACCTGATGCCGGCGCCCGGGCTGATCTTCAGCGAATGGGACAAGCACGGCACCTGCTCCGGCCTCGGCGCGCGGGCCTATTTCGAGACCATCCGAAAAGCGCGCGCGGCGGTGAAAATCCCGCCGGAATATCTCGAGCTGGCCGAACCCAAGACCGTCGCGCCCGCCGACATCGAGGATGCCTTCATCAAGGCCAATCCGGGCCTGAGCAGCGCCGCGATCGCCGTGACCTGCAACCGGACCCGGCTCAGCGAGGTCAGGATCTGCATGAACAAGGACCTGCAGTTCCGCGCCTGCGATGAAATCGACCGCCGCGCCTGCCGCCGCGACGAGGTCACGATGCCGCCGATGCGGGGCGGGTGAGCGTTCAGCCGTCATGCCCGGGCTTGTCCCGGGCATCCACGCCCTTCTTCGCTGTGCCGACAAGGACGTGGATGGCCGGGACAAGCCCGGCCATGACGAGTAGAAGACGACTGCGTCATCTCACAATCGACCAGTCAGTTCCCCCATGAACTACCGTCACGCTTTCCACGCCGGCGGCTTTGCCGACGTCATCAAGCACATCGTGCTGGTGCGCATGCTCCTCCATCTGCAGGAGAAGCCGGCCGCCTTTCGCGTCATCGACACCCATGCCGGCGCAGGCCTCTACGATCTCACCTCGAGCGAAGCAAAGCGCGGCGGCGAATGGCTGACCGGGATTGCGCGCATCATGCAGGCGCGGTTCTCGGAAAAAACGCGCGCGCTGCTCACGCCCTATCTCGACAGCGTCAGGGCCTTCAGCGCGGGCCGCGAACTTGTCGCCTATCCCGGTTCGCCGCTGATCGCACGGGCGTTGTTGCGGCCGCAGGATCGCCTGACCGCGTGCGAGGTCGAACCTGATGCGCGCAAGCGCCTGATCGATGCGCTGCGCCGCGACGCCCAGGCCCGCGTGGTCGACCTCGACGGCTGGCTGGCGCTACCGGCCTTCGTGCCGCCGAAGGAGCGCCGCGGCCTGGTCCTGATCGATCCGCCCTTTGAGGCGAAGGACGAGTTCGATCGTTTGGCCGAGGGCTTTGCGCAAGCCTTCGCGAAATGGCCGACCGGCAGCTATCTCATCTGGTATCCGGTGAAAAGCCGGCGCGCCACCGACGCCCTTGCCCGCCAGGTCGCCTCCGCGATCGCGACGAGCAAGCCCGCCGGAAAGGCGCTGCGGCTGGAGTTCAGCGTCGCGCCGCAGGCCACAGGCGCAGCGCTTGCCTCGGCCGGCCTTCTGGTCGTCAATCCGCCATGGACGCTTGCCGGCAACCTCAAGGCGATCCTGCCCGAACTGGAAAAGCCGCTCGGCCAGGGCGGCGCCGGCCGGTTCAGGCTCGAGACGCCCAAACCTTGAGCTGAGGTGGGGACGGCGCGAAAGTCCGATTTCAGCATGGTCAATTTGCCGGGAACCGTATTATGCTCGACGGTATTAGGACCGGCTTTACGTTCCGCTTCCGCGAATGGTAGCGGCGGGGTGACGAGGCCTCCATTAATTGCAAGACGGATCGGCGACGGCAGCCTAATCCGCAACAGATGGCCAGGCTCTCCGGCAGCGCATCTCCGGTCGGGCCGCCATGCGTGGTCGCGTGGCGGCGGTGAGTTACGGGGGAGGAGTTTCCCGATGGCCATGACTGGTACGGTCAAGTTCTTCAACGGAGAACGTGGCTATGGCTTCATCAAGCCCGATGACGGCGGGCGTGACGTTTTCGTTCACATCACCGCGGTGGAGCGGGCGGGGTTGAAGGACCTGACCGAAGGACAGCGCATTACTTTCGAGGTCGAACCGGACAAGAAGGGCAAAGGTCCCAAGGCGGTCAATCTGGTGATCTCGTCCTAGAAACCATTTCAAAGTCATGCCCGGGCTTGTCCCGGGCATCCACGCCTTTCTTCCATGCGCAACGAAGACGTGGATGGCCGGGTCAAGCCCGGCCATGACGAAAGGCAAGGCAGCGCGCAAAAAAATTCCGGCCGCGAATAGCGGCCGGAAGGTTGCGACACGAAGTTTTCTTGTTGCTATCAGAAATGATAGTTGACGCCGGCGCGCACCGTTCCGAACCGGTAGCCGTTCGACACGCCGGTGATGGTGAAGGGGCTGCTGGCGAGATCGACGTAGAGATATTCGATCTTGGCGCTCCAGCCCGGCATCAGACCTACTTCGGCGCCGACGCCCGCTGTCCAGCCCGCATTGGTGTGGGATTCCGCAAGCCCGAAGGTCTCGCCGCGCAGTTCGCCGAACGCCAGGCCCGCGGTGCCGTAGAACAGGATATTGTTGATCGCATAGCCGCCGCGGCCGCGCAGCGTGCCGAACCACGGGTTGGAGAACTTCCAGGGCGCAAACGTATCCTCGGCGCCGGTCGCCTCGATGTCGCCTTCGACGCCGAACACCCACGGACCGTTCTGCCAGTTGTAGCCGGCCTGCACGCCGCCTTCGAAACCCGACGGCTTGGTCGGGTTGTTGCTGACCGATCCCCAGTCATAACCGAGATTGCCGCCGAGATAGGGACCGGCCCAGCTATAGGCGTTGAGCGGCTCGTTGACGGTGTAGGGCGCGCGTGATCCGTAAGGCAGGTCGGCCGCCTGCGCCGATGCCGCCCAGCCGGCCGCGATCAACGCCACCGTGCGCCAAACGATGCTTTTCATCTCATTCTCCCGACGCAACTGCCGTCGCCATGGCTCGCGCGCCGAGTACGGGAGGCAGAGCGAGCCGGATGGTTAGGGAATTCCACCTTTTATCGAGAGGATTTATCGAGACTTTTAAGTTAAAGGCTTGTTAAGGGCCGTTACCGCCCGGTTCACATTCTTAAGGAAGTGTTACGAACAAACCCGCCGGCCGCGGCCGCCGGTGGCGCCGAAGCGCTGGCGACGGGCGCTGCCCGCGCTTAAGTTTGAGCCATGGATCACGATTCCACCGAAAACCCGAAGGCACCCGTTGCGCCCGAGGCGCGGTCCGGTTCCCCGCCGGATTTGCCGCCGCAGGATCAGCCGGTCGAGGACATCGACCCCGCGACGGCGGCGGCCGACGAGGACGACGAGGTCCTGCTGCCGGAGGCTTCCGAGGAGAGCGCGGAAGCGGTGCCGGAAGGCCCGCTCGCGACCGGCCATGCCGCGATCGAGCGCGCGGTGCGGTTCGCCCCGACCTCGCCCGGCGTCTATCGCATGCTGAACGCGGCCAATGATGTGCTTTATGTCGGCAAGGCGAAGAACGTCCGCAAGCGGCTGACCTCCTACGCGCGGGCGAACGCACCGCAGCCGGCGCGCATCCTGCGCATGATCGCGGCCACCGTGTCGGTCGAGATCGTCTCGACCTCGACCGAGACCGAGGCGCTGCTGCTCGAGGCCAACCTGATCAAGCAGTTGCGCCCGCGCTTCAACGTGCAGCTGCGCGACGACAAGTCGTTTCCCTATATCCTGATATCCGGCGACCACTGGGCGCCGCAGATCCTGAAGCATCGCGGCGCGCAAACGCGCCCCGGGCAGTATTTCGGGCCGTTCGCCTCGGCCGGCGCGGTCAATCGCACCATCACGGCGCTGCAGCGCGCCTTCCTGGTGCGCTCCTGCACGGATGCGTTCTTCGAAAGCCGCACGCGGCCCTGCCTGCTTTATCAAATCCGCCGTTGCGCCGGACCCTGCACCGGCGAGATCGATTTTCCCGGCTATACCGAGCTCGTGCGCGAGGCCAAGGATTTCCTGTCGGGCCGCAGCCGAACCGTGAAGCGGGAACTTGCGGCCGAGATGGAAAAGGCCTCCGCCGAGCTCGAATTCGAAACCGCCGCGCTCTACCGCGACCGCCTTGCGGCGCTGTCGGCGATCCAGTCGCAGCAGGGCATCAATCCGCGCACGGTCGAGGAAGCCGACGTGTTCGCCATCCATCAGGAGGGCGGCTATTCCTGCGTCGAGGTGTTCTTCTTCCGCACCGGCCAGAACTGGGGCAACCGCGCCTATTTTCCGCGCGCGGAGAAGTCCTTCACCCCGGAAGAGGTGCTGGGCTCGTTCCTGGCGCAGTTCTACGACGACAAGCCGCCGCCAAAGCTCATTCTGCTGTCGCACGCGATCGAGGAAAGCGAACTGTTGGGCGACGCGCTCTCGATCAAGGCGGGCTTCAAGGTCGAGGTCACGACGCCCAGGCGCGGCGAGAAGAAGGAATTGATCACGCACGCGCTGACCAATGCGCGGGAGGCGCTGGGGCGCAAGCTCGCCGATACCGCAACCCAAGGCCGGCTGCTGGCCGGGCTCGTCACCACGCTCGGGCTGCCGCGTCCACTGAGGCGGATCGAGGTCTACGACAACAGCCACATCCAGGGCACCAACGCGGTCGGCGCCATGATCGTGGCCGGGCCGGACGGCTTCATCAAGAACCAGTACCGCAAGTTCAACATCAAGTCGGAAGGCCTAACCCCCGGCGACGATTACGCGATGATGCGCGAGGTGCTGCAGCGCCGCTTCAAGCGGCTGATGACGCCGCCGGCGGAAGGCGAGGCCAAGGCCGATGACGATTCGTTCCCGCAATGGCCCGACCTCGTCATCATCGATGGCGGCCGTGGCCAGCTCAACGCGGCCAGGGAGATTTTCGCCGGGCTCGGGTTGACGCAGGTCGCGCTGCTGGCGGTGGCCAAGGGGCCGGACCGCGACGCCGGCCGCGAAACCCTGTTCATGCCGGGCCGCGAGGCGATCAAGCTGGAGCCGCGCGACCCCGTGCTGTATTTCATCCAGCGGCTGCGCGACGAGGCCCACCGCTTCGTGATCGGCTCGCACCGCAAGCTGCGCAAGAAGGACATCCGTGAGGCCGGCCTGCAGGAAATTCCGGGCATCGGCCCGTCACGCAAACGTGCTCTTCTGCACCATTTCGGCACCCTGAAGGAGATCGAACGGGCCTCGATATCAGATCTCGGCAAGGTTCCTGGCGTCAGCGCCGAAAGCGCGCGCAAGATTTTCGAGTTTTTCCACGCCCAGCCGGGCTAGATCGGCTAGAGGTGGATTCGGCTCACCTGGGCGTCGTCTCCGTGGGGTCCGCTGCCCCCATGGTTGACCTTCCTGCTGCAGCGGTATTGGTAAGAAGAATGAACCTCGCAACGACCAAGGCGGCAGCAAGAAGCTCGCTGTCGCTGCCGAATATCCTGACTTATGCCCGGATTGCCGCCATTCCGGTGGTGGTCGGCTGCATCTACGCGCAATCCATCATGGACGGCCCGCTATGGCTGCGCTGGGTCGCGGTCGCCGTCTTCATCGCCGCCGGCGTTACCGATTTTCTCGATGGCTACTATGCGCGAATCTGGGACCAGAGTTCGGCGTTCGGCCGGATGCTCGATCCGATCGCCGACAAGCTGCTGGTCGCCTCCTGTCTTTTGATGCTGGCCGCCGACGGCATCATCCACGGCTGGTCGCTCTGGGCCGCCATCGTCATCCTGTGCCGCGAAATCCTGGTGTCGGGCTTGCGGGAATACCTCGCCGCGCTCCGCGTCAGCGTGCCCGTCACCAAGCTCGCCAAGTGGAAGACCACGGTGCAGCTGGTCGCGATCGGCTTCCTGCTCGCCGGCGATGCCGGCGACATGGTGGTCCCGGTCGTCACCCAGATCGGCCTGCTATTGCTGTGGATCTCGGCGATCGTCACGATCTACACCGGCTATGACTATTTCCGCGCCGGCATCCATCACCTCATCAAGGAGGATGAGGCATGAAGGTCAAGTATTTCGCCTGGGTGCGCGAGCGGGTCGGCAAAGCGGAGGAGACGATCGAGCCGCCGGCGAATGTGCACACCGTCGACGATCTGATCGGCTGGCTGACGCAGCGCGGCGAGGGCTATGCCTATGCTTTCGAGAAGCCGAAGGTGATCCGTGCCGCGATCGACCATGCCCACGTCAAGCCGGATACGGTGATCGCGGGCGCGCGCGAGATCGCCTTCTTCCCGCCGATGACCGGCGGCTGAGGCCGGTTCGAAAGATCGCGATGATTTGATGACCGCTATCGTGACCGTCCGCATCCAGGAAGCCGACTTCGACATCGCGCGCGAGATCGCGGCGCTGACCAAGGGCCGTACCGATATCGGCGCGGTGGTGAGTTTTTCCGGAATCTGCCGCGGCAGCGAGAGCGGCGAGAGCATCGCCGCGCTGACGCTCGAGCATTACCCGGAAATGGCGGAAGCCGAAATCATGCGTCATGCCGAGACCGCGATGTCGCGCTGGCCATTGAATGGCCTCACCGTCATTCATCGCGTCGGCCGCATCGCTCCGGGCGAAAATATCGTGCTGGTGCTGACCGCATCGCAGCACCGGCAGGCGGCGTTTGCCGCCGCCGAGTTCCTGATGGATTACCTGAAAACCAGCGCCCCGTTCTGGAAGCGCAAGGAAGGCACCCGCGGCGAGAGCTGGGTCGAGGCCCGCCACCACGACGACATGGCGGCCGCGCGCTGGACCAAATCCTGATGGCGAAGCGCGCCAGGACAGCCGCCGGGCGCGGCCGCGCATCGAAATTCCACGAGCCGCCCGCCGGCGAGCTCTTGACGCTGCTCGATTTCGTCCGCTTTGCCGTGAGCCGCTTCGTCGAGGCCAGACTGGTCTTCGCCCACGGCACCACTGATCCGGTGGCGGAGGCGGCGTTTTTGGTCTGCGAGACCCTGCACCTGCACCCGGACCAGTTCGAGACCTTTGCAGCGGCGCGGCTGACCACATCCGAGGCCAAGGCTATCCTCGAGGTAGTCGCGCGCCGCATCGCGACGCGAAAGCCCGCGGCCTATCTCGTCAACAAGATCTACATGCGCGGGCTGCCGTTCCATGTCGACGAGCGCGTGATCGTGCCGCGCTCCTATATCGGCGAGCTCCTCGGTTCGCATTTCGGCGGCGATGAGGGCGGCGGCGCGCTGACCGAGGATCCCTCGAGCATCGGGAGCGTGCTCGACCTCTGCACCGGCTCGGGGTGCCTTGCGATTCTGGCCAGCCGGAACTTTCCCAACGCCCGCATCGACGCGGTGGATATCTCGAAGGACGCCCTCGACGTCGCCGCGCGCAACGTCGCCGATTACGGCCTCGAAGAGCGGATCACGCTCCATCGCGGCGACCTGTTCAAGCCGTTGGGGGACAGGCGCTACGATCTGATCATCTCCAACCCGCCCTATGTCGATGCAAAGGGCATGGCCGATTTGCCGCCCGAATGCCGCGCCGAGCCGAAGCTCGCCTTCGACGGCGGCGCCGATGGGCTCGATCTCGTGCGCCGCATCCTGAAACAGGCCGGCCGGCACCTCAGCCCTGAGGGCGGCCTGTTGTGCGAGATCGGCCGCGGCCGCGAGCGGCTGGAGGCGGCGTTTCCCGAATTGCCGCTGCTCTGGCTCGATACCGAGGATTCGCAGGGCGAAGTGTTCTGGATTCCCGCCGCCGATCTCTGACCCTGGGTTGCGCGCCGCAACCCATGTCGAAACCGGCCGATCCGCTGCAAAATATGAGGGATCATTGGCGTTCCCGTCGCGCGGCGAAGCTGATAGCCTCTTAGCCAACTCCGCAACGCCGCAAACTCTCAAAGAGGCCCCCATGCTGGACAAGAGCCCACGCCGATCCGCCGTCAACGTGCCGAACGACCTCGCCGCGCACTGGATGCCGTTCACCGCCAACCGGGCGTTCAAGAAGAACCCGCGGCTGCTCGCCGGCGCCAAGGACATGCATTATTTCACCGTCGACGGCCGCAAGATCATCGACGCTGCCTCGGGCATGTGGTGCACCAATGCCGGACACGGCCGCACCCAGATCGCGGAAGCGATCGGCAAGCAGGCGGCTGCGCTCGATTACGCGCCGCCATTTCAATTCGGCATTCCGCAGGCCTTCGAGCTGGCGAGCCGCATCGCCGATCTCGCGCCGAAGGGCCTCGATCACGTGTTCTTCTGCAATTCCGGCTCGGAGGCCGCCGACACCGCGCTCAAGATCGCGCTCGCCTATCACCAGACGCAAGGCGCCGGCACCCGCACCCGCCTGATCGGCCGGGAGCGCGGCTATCACGGCGTCGGCTTCGGCGGCACTTCGGTTGGCGGCATCGTCAACAACCGCCGGATGTACGGCACGCTGCTCGCCGGCGTCGACCATCTGCCGGCGACCTATGACCGCGAGAAGCAGGCCTTCACCAAGGGCGAGCCGGAGTATGGCGCGCATTTCGCCGACGAGATGGAGCGGCTGGTCAACCTGCACGGCGCCTCCACCATCGCCGCCGTGATCGTGGAACCGATGGCGGGATCAACCGGCGTGCTGCCGGCGCCGAAGGGCTATCTCAAGCGGCTGCGCGAAATCACGCAAAAGCACGGCATTCTCCTGATCTTCGACGAGGTCATCACCGGCTACGGCCGGCTCGGCTATGCCTTCGCCGCCGAGCGCTATGGCGTGCTGCCGGACATGCTGACCTTCGCCAAGGGCATCACCAATGGGGCCGCCCCCATGGGCGGCGTGATCGTGCGCGACACCATCCACGACGCCTTCATGAGCGGCCCCGAACACGCTGTCGAACTGACCCACGGCTATACCTATTCGGCGCATCCTTTGGCCTGCGCCGCAGGCCTTGCGACGCTCGACATCTACCGCGACGAAAAACTGTTCGAGCGCGCCAACAAGCTGGAACCGAAATTCGCCGATGCCGTGATGTCGCTGAGAGGCGAGCCCAACGTGGTCGACATCCGCACCGTCGGCCTGACGGCGGGCATCGACCTCGCGTCGCGCGCGGATGCGCCGGGCAAGCGCGGCTTCGACGCGCTCAACAGCGCCTTCCACGACAACGACATGATGCTGCGCATCGCCGGCGACACGCTCGCCCTGACGCCCCCCTTGATCGTCAGCGAGGACGAGATCGGCGAGATCGTCGGCAAGGTCGCCAAGGTGATCCGCGCGGTGGCGTAGGGGGCTTCCGTCTCCCCGGATGCTGCGCAGCGCGCCGCCGTTGCGGCGTGGTGCGCTGCTGATCCGGGGTCCATCCCGTATATTCATGGGTCCCGGCTCTGCGGAGCAGCGTGAAGGAACGCTGCACCGCGTCCGGGACACGAACCGGCCCCGTTCCAGCCGTGGCAAAAGAACACTAGCTCTTCGAATCAACATTGATGCTAGAGTTGTGCCGGCTGGGGGAGCGCTGGCAGGCTTGCGCGAAGCGTTCTCCTCGCACGGGAACAAGGGACTTAAGGGTAGTCCGCGCAACATGATCCGCATTTCCACGATTTTCATCGCCATCTGCATGGTGCTGGTCGCCGCCTCCCTCGGCCTGATCCTGTATTCGGTGGCCGGCATCAGCGGGACGGAATCCGCGATCGTGGCGCTTACCGCGCTGACCTTCCTGATTCTCTACAATGCCGTGTCGATGCGGCTGCGCGACCGCACCGACGTCGGCGGCCAGATCGCGGACCTGTCGCGCGGCACCGCCGACCTCGCCCGCCAGGTCGCCGAGTTTGGCCGCCGCCTCGCCGCCGTCGAAGGCAGGGTGGCGGCGGCAAATTCGGCCAATGCCGAGCGCGTTCAGACCGCGATCAGCGAGATCAGCGAACTCGGAGCGCTGGTCAAGCAGCTGGCGGTCTCGGTCGCCAGCCATGACGACATGCTGGCGGCAAGCGCCGCGGCCGCTGCGCCCGCGGCGGTCGAAGAGGCCGAGATCGAACCAACGGCGCGAGCCGGCCTCGACCGCCGAAAGCGCAGCCGTCACGGTTGCGCCGGCCGCGGCGACGCAACCTTCGCTCGTCAGCACGGCCACGCCCTCGCGCAGCGCGGCGCAGATCCTTGCCGCGGTGAAGAATGCGGTGGAGGAGAACCGGATCGACATTTTCCTGCAGCCGATGGTGACCTTGCCGCAGCGCAAGGTGCGCTTCTACGAGGCGGTGACGCGGCTTCGCGACGACAAGGATCAATTGCTCGCGGCCGACGATTTCATCGCGGTCGCCGAAGCCGCCGGTCTGATCGGACGGATCGATCACATGGTGATGCTGAAATGCGTGCAGGTGCTGCGTCGGCTGATGGTGCGGAACAAGGAGGTCGGTGTCTTCTGCAACGTCTCCGCCGCGACGCTCGGCAATCCAGCCATCTTCACGCAGTGCCTGGATTTTCTCGAGGCCAATCGCGCGCTGGCACCGTCCTTCGTGCTCGAATTCAAACAGGCGACCTTCCGCAATCTGGGTGCGACCGAGAGCGAGCATCTCGCGGCGCTGGCACAGCGCGGCTTTCGGTTCTCGATCGATCACGTCGCGGATTTGCGGCTTGAGCCGCGCGAACTCGCCGACCGCGGCGTCCGCTACATCAAGGTGCCCGCCGCGCTGCTGCTCGATGCGAGGCAGAGCTCGGCGTCCGACATTCACCCCTCCGATCTTTCCGACTTGCTCGGCCGCTTCGGCATCGATCTGATCGCGGAGCGGATCGAGGGCGAGCGCGCGGTCGTCGATCTGCTTGACTACGACGTACGGTTCGGACAGGGATTTTTGTTCGCGCCCCCCCGGCCGTTGCGACCCGAGGGCGCATCTGCTACCGCCGGGTCCGTTGCCAACAAGGCGCAGGAACCCAATGGCTCCGGAAAGACTGCTTCCGTCGAAAGTGCAGCGATGGATCCCCCGCGGGCGACCGGCAATGCCGCGCTGGCGCGCCGCGCCGCCGGACCGGGCTGACCGGCTCTTGCCGCGATGACCTCACTGCGCTTTGTCGAGAAGCTGCGCGATCTCGTCGGCGGCGTCGAAGTCGTGCTGTCCGACATCTGGGGCGTGGTCCACAACGGGCTGGTGGCGTTTCCCGAGGCCTGCGAGGCGCTGCACCGCTTTCGCGCGCAGGGCGGCACGGTGATCCTCATCACCAATGCGCCGCGACCCGCGGACTCGGTGCAGCGGCAATTGCGCAAGCTCGGCGTCACCGACGACAGCTATGACGCCATCGTCAGCTCGGGCGACCTGACCCGGCATTTCGTCGCCGATCATCCCGGCCGCAAGATATTCTGGGTCGGCCCCGAACGCGACAGCTCGATCCACCGCGGGCTCGACGCGGTGCTGGCGCCGCTGCAAGCGGCCGATTACATCGTCTGCACCGGCCTGTTCGACGACGAAACCGAATCGGCGGAAGACTATCGCGCGATGCTGCTCGAGGCGCGCGAGCGCAAGCTGCCCTTGATCTGCGCCAATCCCGACATCGTGGTGGAGCGCGGCGACCGGTTGATCTACTGCGCCGGCGCGATCGCCGAACTCTATCGCGAACTCGGCGGCGAGGTGATCTTTTACGGCAAGCCGCACCGGCCGATCTATGAGCGCGCCATGAAACTCGCCGCCGAGCGGCAGAGCCATACGATCCAGCTCAACCGCGTGCTGGCGATCGGGGATTCCGTGCGCACCGACCTCGCCGGCGCCCACGGTTTCGGCATCGATTGCCTGTTCGTGACCCGCGGCATCCACGCCGAGGATTTTGAAGGCCTCGACCAGCTCGATCCCTCTTCGGTGAAGGAATTGTTCGGCCACCCGCCCCGCGCGCTGACGCGGGAATTGCGGTGGTGAGGACGGACTCTCTGCCGCATAGGTAGTCGTCATACCCGCGAAAGCAGGTATCCAGTACGCTGCGGCTTGGCGTTTCAATCGCAGGCGACGGTGGAATACTGGGTCGCCCGGTCAAGCCGGGCGATGACGATTTGTGAATGGCGCGCGAAAATCGTCCTACGCGCCCACGGTGTCCGGGAAGACCGCCTCGATCTTGGTCTTCAGGGTCGCGGCGTTGAACGGCTTGACGATGTAGTTGTTGACGCCGGCCTTCTTGGCGGCGATCACGTTTTCGGTCTTGGATTCCGCGGTGATCATGATGAACGGCGTGGTGGCGAGGTTGGGGTCGGCGCGGACCTCGCGCAACAGGTCGTAGCCGGTCATCGGCTCCATGTTCCAGTCGGAGATGACGAGGCCATATTTCTTGCCGCGCATCTTGTTCAGCGCCGCCGATCCGTCGTTGGCATCGTCGATATTCTCGAAGCCGAGCTGCTTCAGAAGATTTCTGATGATGCGGATCATGGTCGAGTAGTCATCGACCACCAGAACCGACATCGACGTATCAACCGCCATCTTCAACCCCCCGCAACAACACTCAACCGCACAAACCAGCCTGCGCGCAGGGCGCCAAAACGCCCGCAGTCCTGCCCCAGCACTAGCATCAGCCGTTAAACAGCGCGTTAACCGGCCGATGCCGGGCCAATATCGCAGGGGCTTGCGGGGCCGCAGGTCCGCGGCCGGCTTGACTTCGCACGGCGCCCCACGTCACGGTCCCGCCCCCACCCGGTCAAAGTTTAAGAATCCTTTGAAAATGACGCCTGGCTTTACCATTATCCGCGACGCCACCCCGGCGGCCGCCATCCCAAAGGGCGCGGTGGTCGCGATGGGCAATTTCGACGGCGTCCATCTCGGCCACCGCGCGGTAATCGAGGCTGCGCTGCAGATGGCGCGCGCCCATCGCCGGCCCGCGCTGGCGCTGACCTTCGAGCCGCATCCGCGCCTCTTTTTCAGCCCGAACACCCCACAGTTCCGGCTCACCGACGAAGTCGCCAAGCTCCGGCTGCTGGCCGGGACCGGGCTTGCGGGCGCGGTGGTGATGACCTTCGACAAAAGCAGGGCCGAGACGTCGGCGCAGGAATTCATTCACCATGAACTGATCGAGCGGCTCGGGATCAGCGGGATTGCGGTCGGCTACGACTTTCATTTCGGCAAGGGGCGAGTCGGCTCGCCGAGCCTTCTGGTCAACGAAGCGCCCCGGCTCGGCATCGAGGTCGACGTTCAGCCGCATGTCGATGTCGAGGAGCGGCCGGTCTCCTCTTCGGCGATCCGCATGGCGCTGGCGGAGGGCCAGATCGAGGACGCTACCTCGATGCTGGGCGGCCCGTGGTTCGTCACCGGCGAGGTGATCCATGGCGAGAAACGCGGCCGCGACCTCGGTTTTCCTACCGCCAATATCCGCCTCGACCATCATTGCGGGCTCAAGCACGGCATCTATGCGGTGCGGGTTGGCCGCGGCCAGGGCAAACATCAGGTGCGGCTGGATGGCGTTGCCAGTTTCGGCCGCCGCCCCACCTTCGACAATGGCGCACCGCTCCTCGAAGTATTCCTGTTCGATTTCGATGGAGATCTCTATGGCGAGACGCTGGACGTGGCCTTCATCGGCTTCATCCGCGAAGAATTGAAATTCGATCGGGTGGATGCGCTGGTGGCCCAGATGAACGACGACAGCGCCCATGCCCGCGCCGCCCTGGCCGCGGCTCCCGGACTGTTTCCGAAGCTCGGCACGATCAATTCGGCCTCACCCGGCTGACGCCAACGCGTCGCGGCGGGGCTTTGCGATTCCCTCGGCCCCCTGCTATGGAAAGCCCCATGTTTGCGCGGCGCACCATCAGCATTAGCGGCCCGGCTTCCGCCTGAGCCTTTCGGCTCGGCGCAAGACCGGGATCCCCCTGATTCATCCGCGAGCAATCGCGTTTTCAGCGCCCTTTGAACCAAACCAGAGCATTCATGTCCGAAAAGCCACAAAAGTCCGACGCCAAAGACTATTCCAAAACCCTGTTCCTGCCGCAGACGGAATTTCCGATGCGCGCCGGCCTGCCGCAGCGCGAGCCCGACATCCTCAAGCGCTGGAACGAGATCGGCCTCTACCAAAAGCTGCGCGAGGGGGCGAAAGGCCGCGCCAAATTCGTGCTGCATGACGGCCCACCCTATGCCAACGGCAACATCCACATCGGCACGGCGCTCAACAAGATCCTCAAGGACCTTGTGACCAAGAGCCAGCAGATGCTCGGCTTCGATTCCAACTACGTGCCGGGCTGGGACTGCCACGGCCTGCCGATCGAATGGAAGGTGGAGGAGGAGAACTACCGCTCCAAGGGCAAGGTGAAGCCCGACTTCCGCAACTCCGCCGCGATGGTCGAGTTTCGCCAGGAGTGCCGCGCCTATGCGACGCATTGGCTCAACGTGCAGCGCGAGGAGTTCAAGCGGTTAGGGGTGGTCGGCGACTGGGACCATCCCTATGCCACCATGAGCTATCCGGCCGAAGCGCAGATCGCGCGCGAGCTGATGAAGTTTGCAAAGAACGGCGCGCTCTATCGCGGCTCCAAGCCGGTGATGTGGAGCGTGGTCGAGAAGACCGCGCTCGCCGAAGCCGAGGTCGAGTACGAGGACTACACGTCGGATATGGTGTGGGTGAAGTTTCCGGTCGCGGAGGTCGAACTCGCATCCGGCGAGGACGTTTCCGCAGCGATCGTCGAGGCCGTGAGCGATGCCAGCGTCGTGATCTGGACCACCACGCCATGGACGATACCGGGTAATCGCGCCATCAGCTTCTCGCCGAAGATCGCCTACGGCCTCTATCGCGTCACCGACTCGCCCGCGGACAACTGGGCGAAACCTGACGATCTCTTGATCCTGGCCGACGCGCTTGCGGAAGCGACCTTCAAGCAGGCCCGCGTGACCGGCTACGAGAGGGTCGGCGACATCTCGGGAGGCGCGCTCGCGGCGATGGAATGCGCCCATCCGCTCAAGGGCCTTTCCGGCGGCTATGAATTTCGCGTGCCGCTCCTGGAGGGCGACCACGTCACCTCCGACACCGGCACCGGCTTCGTGCACACCGCGCCGGGGCATGGCCGGGAGGACTTCGACGTCTGGACCGCGAATGCGCGCGAGCTGGAATCGCGGGGCATCAATACAGCGATCCCTTACACCGTCGACGAGAACGGCGCCTTCACCGATCAAGCCCCGGGGTTCAGCGGAAAGCGCGTCATCAACGACAAGGGCGAAAAGGGCGACGCCAACGACGCCGTGATCAAGGCGCTGATCGAGGCGGGCATGCTGCTCGCGCGCGGTCGCCTCAAGCATCAATATCCGCATTCCTGGCGCTCGAAAAAGCCCGTGATCTTCCGCAACACGCCGCAATGGTTTGTCGCGATGGACAAGGATATTGCCGTCGACGGCAAGGCGAAATCCGGCGACACCCTGCGCGGGCGCGCCTTGCACGCGATCTCGCTGACGCAATGGGTGCCGGCGTCCGGCCAGAACCGGATCAACGGCATGATCGAGGCCCGGCCCGACTGGGTGCTTTCGCGGCAACGCGCCTGGGGCGTGCCGATCGCTTTGTTCGTGCGCGAGAAGGGCGACGGCGCGGCCGAGATTCTGCAGGACGACGATGTCAACAAGCGCATTGCGGACGCCTTCGAGAAGGAAGGCGCCGACGCCTGGTACCGGGACGGCGCGCGCGAACGTTTCCTTGGGCCCAAGGCGAACGAAGACTGGCACAAGGTCGACGACATTCTCGACGTCTGGTTCGATTCCGGCTCGACGCATGCCTTCGTGCTGGAAGACCCCGTGCATTTCCCGGGGCTCGCCGGCATCAGGCGCAAGGTCGATGGCGGCGCCGACACCGTGATGTATCTGGAAGGCAGCGACCAGCATCGCGGCTGGTTCCAGTCCTCGCTGCTGGAAAGCTGCGGCACCCGTGGCCGCGCGCCCTTCGACATCGTGCTGACCCACGGCTTCACGCAGGCCGAAGACGGCCGCAAGATGTCGAAGTCGCTCGGCAACACCATCGAGCCGCAGGTCGTGATCAAGGAATCCGGCGCCGACATCCTGCGGCTGTGGGTCGCGGCCTGCGACTACAGCGACGACCAGCGCATCGGCCCGGAAATCCTGAAGAACACGGTCGAGACCTACCGCAAGCTGCGCAATTCGATCCGCTGGATGCTGGGCACGCTGCACCATTACAAGCGCGGCGAGGCGGTCGCGCCCGCCAAAATGCCGGAGCTCGAGCGGTTGATGCTGCACGAGCTCGCCGAACAGGCCGCGGTCGTGCGCAAGGCCTACACCGAGTTCGATTACAAGACCGTGGTGGCGAGCCTGTCGGCGTTCATGAACACCGAACTGTCGGCGTTCTATTTCGATATCCGCAAAGACACGCTGTATTGCGACCCGCCGTCTTCAGTGGCGAGGAAGGCGGCGCTGACCGCCATCGACATCATCTGCGACGCCGTCCTGCGCTGGTTCGCGCCGGCCCTGAGCTTTACCGCCGATGAAGCCTGGCGGCTCTACCGGCCGGATGCCGAGCCGTCGGTACATCTGACGCTGTTTCCGGACGGGCTGCAAAGCTTCCGCGACGACAGGCTCGCCGCAAAGTGGCAGATCATCCGCGACGTCCGCCGCGTCGTCACCGGCGCGCTGGAGGTCGAGCGCGCGGCAAAACACATCGGATCGTCGCTGGAGGCTGCGCCGGTCATCTATGTGGCCGATAGGGCGATGCTGGCGACGCTGTTCGACGTCGACCTCGCCGAAGTCTGCATCACCTCGAATTACGAGGTGCGGGAGGGCGAAGCGCCTGCCGGAGCTTTCCGGCTGGATGGCGTGCCGGGCGTCGCCGTCGTGGTCGAAAAGGCCCAAGGCACCAAATGCGCGCGCTCGTGGAAGATCCTGCCCACTGTCGGCGAGGATCCCGAATATCCCGACGTGTCGCCGCGCGATGCGCAAGCCTTGCGCGAATGGAAGGCGCTGGGAGTGGCGATTTGACCTCCCGCCTTCGCCCCGGCGTGATCGCGGCGCTGGCCGTGCTCATCCTCGACCAGGCATCGAAATTCTGGCTGCTGAAAGTGTTCGACATCGCCCACCGCGGCGCGGTGAAGGTCACGCCGTTCTTCGACCTGGTGCTGGCCTGGAATACCGGCATCAGCTACGGCTGGTTCCAGAACGAAAGCGCCACCGGCCAGGCGATCCTGCTCGCCGTCAAGGCGGTGGCGGTGATCGTGCTGGCGGTCTGGATGGCGCGCTCGCGTAGCCGGCTTGCGACCATCGCGCTCGGCCTGATCATCGGCGGCGCCATCGGCAACGCCATCGACCGCTTCGCCTATGGCGCGGTGGTGGATTTCGCCCTGTTTCACGTCCAGATCGGGGCGAAAACCTTCAATTGGTACGTGTTTAACCTTGCGGATGTCGCCATTGTTGCTGGCGTCGCGGCGCTATTGTATGATTCCTTCCTGGGGGTACCCGCCGCAAAAGCGCCCTGATCCCGGCTGATACGGACCCCGGAACGTTTTAGAACGTGCGGAGCCGCGCCGTGACCGGCGCGCCCATTTCAAGTGTTTGTACGGGAAAAGCGATGCGCGACACCGAAGCCAGCGGTTGGATGATGCAGGCCCTGCCGGACGCAGGGCGGCGGGCGCTCCGGCTAACCGCGGTCGCGCTGGGCATCGGGTTCGTCATGACGGTCAGTGTAGCGCGCGCCCAGGATGACAACGACGACAGGTCGTTCGAAGAGAAGATCATCGATAACATCATGGGCGGCATCGGCGCCAAGACCATGGACAATCGCGGTATCGACTATCGCGAGCGGTCGCCGCTGGTGGTGCCTCCCAAGCTCGATCTGCCGCCGCCGGAGTCCGACAAAGCCGCCATCAACGATCCGAGCTGGCCCAAGGATCCCGACGAGCAGCAGCGCAAGGCCGCAATCGCCGCCCGCAAGAAGGCCAAGCCTAGCTCCGAGGAGGCTGCACGCCTCCTGACACCGGCTGAGCTCAATGTTGGCAGGACGAGATCGTCCAGCACCGCTACCGATCCGGTCCAGCCCGGCCAGCCGAACGGCGCGCCACTGAGCGCTGCGCAGCTTGGCTACACCGGCGGCCTCATGGGCATCTTCCATGGCAACAAGCAAGAGACGGCGCCTTTCAAGGGTGAGCCGACGCGGGAATCCCTGACCCAGCCTCCGCCCGGCTATCAGACCCCGTCGCCGAATTTCGCCTATGGCACCGGGCCGCTGGCGCCGCTGGGCGGCAAGCATCTCGATGTCATGACGGGCAAAGAGGTTGATAATTGAGCGGTCGCGCCCGCCCCGGAGAATGTCGGGCACCGGGTACGGCAACGCTTGATGACCCTCGATCCTGCGCAAGCAAACAAGGAGCGACCGCAACCAGCCGAAAGCCGGGCTGATTGCCGTCAAGACACGCCATGACCTTGCGACTTCGAACTGCAGCCCGGCTCGCTTCGGTGCTGGCGCTGGCGGCGATAGCGTTCCTCGCCTCGCCGGGCGCGCGCGCCCAGACGAGCGTGACGTCGGATCCACCTGCGAGCTTCACCCTCGGAAACGGCCTTCAGGTCGTCGTGATCGCGGATCACCGCACGCCTGTCGTCACGCAGATGATCTGGTACAAGGTCGGCTCCGCCGACGAGACGCCAGGCAAATCCGGGCTTGCGCACTTTCTCGAACACCTGATGTTCAAGGGCACTGCGAAGCACCCGGCCGACGAATTTTCCCAGACCGTGTTGCGGATCGGCGGCGAGGAGAACGCCTTCACCTCGACCGATTACACCGGCTTCTACCAGCGCGTGCCGCGCGAGCAACTCGAAAGGATGATGGAGTTCGAGGCCGACCGCATGACCGGCCTGGTCCTGAAGGACGACAACGTGCTGCCCGAGCGCGACGTCGTGCTCGAAGAGTACAACATGCGGGTCGCCAACAATCCGGAGGCGCGCCTGATCGAGCAGATCATGGCGGCGCTGTATCTCAATCATCCCTACGGCCGCCCCGTGATCGGATGGCATCACGAGATCGAAATGCTCACCCGCGAAGACGCGCTGGCGTTCTACCGGCGGTTCTATGCGCCGAACAACGCCATCCTGGTGGTCGCCGGCGATGTCGAGGCCGCCGATGTGCGCGCGATGGCCGAGCGCACCTTCGGCGCAGTCCCCGCCCAGCCTGCGATCGCGGCGCAACGGTTGCGGCCGCAGGAACCCGAGCCGGCGGGGCCCCGCACGGTGACGCTGGCCGATCCGCAGGTCGAGCAGCCGACGATGAAGCGTTATTACCTGGTCCCATCCGCCGCGACCGCGGCGCCCGGCGAAAGCGCCGCGCTCGACGTGCTGGCGCAGCTGATGGGCGGCGGCAGCAATGCCTATCTTTATCGCGCGCTGGTGGTCGACAAGCCGCTCGCGGTGAGCGCCACCGCCGGCTACCAGGGCACCTCGCTGGATGCGACGCAGTTCATGATCTCCGTCGCGCCGAAGACCGGCGTCACCTTTGCGCAAGTCGAGCCCGCGGTCGACAGCGTCATCTCGGACATGGTGAAACACCCGGTTCCCGCCGAGGATCTCGAGCGCGTCAAGACCCAGCTGATCGCGGAGGCGATCTATGCCCAGGACAACCAGGCGACGCTGGCGCGCTGGTATGGCGGTGCGCTCACCACCGGATTGAGCATCGCCGACATTCGAAGCTGGCCGGACCGCATCCGTGCCGTCACCGCCGAACAGGTTCGTGACGCCGCGCAGAAGTGGCTGGACAAGAAGCGCTCGGTGACCGGCTATCTGATCAAGGACACCACGCCCAAGCGCGAGGAGAAGCGTTCGTGACACCTGTCTTTACCGGCGCACGGCGCTTGGTCCTCGTCCTTGCGGCCGGCCTCGCGCTGGCGTCATTGCCGTCGACCCCCTCGCGCGCATCCGCAAAGATCCAGCACCTGATCTCGCCCGGCGGCATCGAGGCCTGGTTCGTGCAGGACTCGACCGTGCCGCTGATCGCGATGGAATATGCCTTCGGCGGCGGAGCGGCGCAGGACCCCGCCGACAAGCCCGGCGTCGGCAACCTGGTCGCCGACACGCTCGACGAAGGTTCGGGCGATCTCGATTCCAAGACGTTTCACGAACGGCTCGACCGCCGCGCCATCGAATTGAGCTTCAGTTCGACGCGGGATTATTTCCGCGGCTCGCTGCGCATGCTCAAGGATACCAAGGACGAGGCCTTCGAGCTGCTGCGGATGTCGCTGACCTCACCGCATTTCGACAGCGCCGACGTCGAGCGTATCCGCGCGGAGATCCTTTCCGGGCTGCGGCGCGAGACCACCAACCCGACCTCGCTTGCCAGCCGCAAGTTCCTGGAGATCGCCTTTGGCGACCACCCCTATGGACGGTCGGCCGGCGGCACCCTGGAAAGCGTGCCCAGAATCGACGTCGCCGATTTGAAGGACTATGCGCGCCGCGTGCTGGCGCGGGACACGCTGAAGATCGCCGTGGTCGGCGATGTCGATCCTGGGACCCTCGGCCAATTGCTCGACAAGACCTTTGGCGGATTGCCGGCCAAGGCAAGCCTGACGCCGGTCGCCGACGTCGAAGCCACGAAGCCGCCGCGGCGCGCCTTCATTCCGCTCGACGTGCCGCAGACATTGGTGGCGTTCGGCGGTCCCGGCTTCAAGCGCCACGATCCGGATTTCATGGCCGGCTATATCGTCAACCACATTCTCGGCGGCGGGACGCTGTCGTCGCGGCTCTACCGCGAAGTCCGCGAGAAGCGTGGTCTCGCCTATTCGATCTATGAAGCGCTGCTGTGGATGGACCACTCGGCGCTGTTCATCGGCTATACCGGAACCCGCGCCGACCGCGCCGGTGAAACCGTCGATGCCATCGAGAAGGAAGTCCGCCGCATGGCCGACGCCGGGCCGACCCGGCAGGAACTGGACGAGGCCAAGTCCTATCTGAAGGGCTCGCAAATGCTGATGCTCGACAGCTCCGCGAAACTGGCCTCGGCGCTGCTGCAATATCAGCTCGACGGGTTGCCGATCGACTACATCGAGAAGCGCAACGCCATCGTCGATGCCGTCACACTGGAGGACGCCAGGCGGGCCGCGCAGCGGCTGTGGGGAAACGGCCTCGTCACCGTGATCGTCGGCCGCGCCCCGCAGGCCGCCGCCCAGCCCGCGGCCGCCGCCGCGCCGGCGGCAACGGCACCGACGGCGAACTGAACCCCAACCAGTTGGCGGGTAACGCCACGCGATAATTCGGCGCTCTCTCCAATTTGCGGGGGAGAGCTGGAGTGGGGGCTGCCACAACACCGCTCTTGCCACTTGCCCCTACCCTAACCCTCCCTCGCGAGCGGCGGAGGGAATGAACGGCAAATCGCAAACAAACCGGCTATTCTGCACCGGCCCGATTCCCGTCAGGAATCAGCCCGGCCCCGGTGACACCATGCTGCGGATTTCCCGCGACCTCGCAATCGACGAGAACGACATTGAGATCTCCTTCGTCCGCGCCTCCGGCCCGGGCGGGCAGAACGTCAACAAGGTCGCAACCTCGGCGCAATTGCGTTTCGATACCAACCGCGTGGCGCTGCCGCCGGATGCAGCCGCGCGGCTCAACCGGCTCGCCGGCCAGCGCATGACCAAGGACCGCGTGATCGTGATCCAGGCCCAGCGCTTCCGCAGCCAGGAGCGCAACCGCGCGGACGCGATCGACCGCCTCGTCGAACTGTTGCGCGAGGCACTGGTGCGCCCCGTCCCCCGGCGGCCGACCCGACCGACGCTAGGCTCGAAGCAACGCCGACTCGAAGGCAAGAAGCGCCGCAGCGACATCAAGGCCAGGCGAGGCGCGGCGCGTTACGACGATTAAGGCTTCTTTCGACGTGAACAGCGGGGAGAGCGGGCGCCCTCGCTCTCCCGTCGTCAGGCAAAAGCCCCTAGATTGAGGCTTCCGCTTCCCGCGAGTCGTCCGAAACCCATGCCCGTCCGCCAGCTTCCCGAACAGGTCGTCAATCGCATCGCCGCCGGCGAGGTGGTCGAACGGCCGGCAAGCGTGGTCAAGGAACTCGTCGAAAACGCCATCGACGCCGGCGCCAGCCGGATCGACATCTTCACCGATGGCGGCGGCAGGCGGCGGATTGCGATCACCGACGACGGCAGCGGCATGAGCCATGGCGATCTCGCGCTTGCCGTCGAGCGCCACGCTACATCGAAACTCGACGACGAGGATCTGTTGCGGATCCGCACCCTGGGATTTCGCGGCGAGGCGCTGCCCTCGATCGGCGCGGTGGCAAGGCTCGGCATCACCACCCGCCACGCCGCGGAGCCGCATGCCTGGTCGCTCTCGGTCGAGGCCGGGGTGAAATCGGCGATCATGCCGGCGGCGCTTTCGGTCGGCACCCGCGTCGAGGTCAGCGACCTCTTCTACGCGACGCCGGCGCGCTTGAAATTCCTCAAGACGGACCGCACCGAGGCGGAAGCGATCCGCGAGGTGGTGCGGCGGCTCGCCATGGCACGGCCCGATATCGCCTTCACCCTTGCCGGCGAGGAGCGCGCGCCCGTCACCTGGGCCGCCGCGCTCCCCGGCGCCGCAGGACGGCTGACCCGGCTCGGCGATATCCTGGGAGGCGATTTTCGCGCCAGCGCCATCGAAGTGCGCGCCGAGCGCGACGGCGTCGTGGTCGAAGGCTTTGCCGCTACGCCGTCGCTGACGCGGGCCAATGCGCTCGGGCAATATCTGTTCGTCAACGGCCGACCGGTGCGCGACAAGCTCATCCTCGGTGCGGTGCGCGCGGCCTACTCCGACTACCTGCCGCGCGACCGCCACCCCGTGGTGGCGCTGTTCGTGACAACAGACCCGCAAGAGGTCGACGCCAATGTGCATCCGGCCAAGACCGAGGTTCGGTTTCGCAACGCCGGCCTGGTCCGCGCGCTGATCGTGCACGCGCTGAAGGAGGGGCTGGCCCGCGAGGGCAAGCGCACCGCGGCCAACAGCGATGGCACGGCGATATCGGCGTTCCGCACCGCCTTTGCGCCGCGCGCCAACTGGGACTGGCGGCGCTCGCCGGCCTATCCGGTCGGCGCGCGGCCGGCTTTCGAAGGCTCGGCGGCGACCGCCCTGGCCGAACCGGGACAGGCCGCCTTCGACGTCGGCGCGCCGACGGCGGATGTGCGCTTTGAAGCGGCGGCGCCGGCCGACCTGCTCGACCGTCGGCTCGGGGCGGCGCGGACGCAGATTCACGAAACCTATATTGTGTCGCAAACCCGCGACGGGCTGATCGTGGTGGACCAGCACGCCGCGCATGAGCGCATCGTCTATGAGAAGCTGAAGGCGTCGCTGGCGAAGAACGGCGTGCAGCGGCAGATCCTGCTGATTCCGGAGATCGTCGAATTGGACGAGGCCACCGTTGAGCGGCTGCTCTCGCGCGCGGACGAGCTCGCCTCGTTCGGGCTTGCGATCGAATCTTTCGGCCCTGGCGCGGTCGCGGTGCGCGAGACGCCGTCGCTGCTCGGCAACAGCGATGCCGGCGCGCTATTGCGCGATCTCGCCGAGCACATGGCGGAATGGGACGAGGCGCTGCCGCTGGAGCGGCGGCTGATGCACGTTGCCGCCACCATGGCCTGCCACGGCTCGGTCCGCGCCGGCCGACGCCTCAAGCCGGAAGAGATGAACGCGCTGTTGCGCGAAATGGAAGACACGCCGAACTCAGGCCAGTGCAACCACGGCCGCCCGACCTATGTCGAATTGAAGCTTGCCGATATCGAGAGGCTGTTCGGGCGAAGATAGAGGTGTGAACTCCCCTCCCCCCGCGCGCATCGCGCGTGGCGGGGAGGGGTCGGGGGTGGGGGGTCTATCCGCAGGAACCGCTGCGTCGGTGTATGCCGCACCGCCCCCCACCCCCGACCCCTCCCCACCGCTTCGCGGGGGGAGGGGCAAAGGCCTTGCCTTTCGCGTGCCCTACGGAATGCCCGCTTTCAAAAACACAAACTCCGTGTCGTCATAGGCCCGCCGCTCCAGCTCCGCGAAACCTTCTGGAGCAACGAACGCGGCCGCCTTCGCCTCTTCCACGACCAGCAGCGCGCCGGGCCTGAGCCAGCCGCCATCGCGCAGCGAGGCCAGCGCCCTTTCGGCAAGCCCCTTTCCGTAAGGCGGATCGAGGAACACCAGCGAGAAAGGCTCCATCGGGTGCGCCGCGCCGAGATCGCTGGCGTCGCGGCGGTAGACCTTGGTGATGCCGCCCAAGCCCAGCGCCTCGACGTTGTTGCGCAACAACGCCCGCGCCTCGGCGCCGCTATCGACGAACAGCGCGAAGACCGCGCCGCGCGAGATCGCCTCGATGCCGAGCGCGCCGGTGCCGGCAAACAGGTCGAGCACGCGCGCGTCCTGAATCGGATCGCCATAGGCGTGAACGAGGATGTTGAACAGCGACTCGCGCAGCCGGTCCGCGGTCGGGCGGATGTCGCGCGACGACGGCGCGGCGAGGTTGCGGCCCTTCAACCTTCCGCCGACGACGCGCATTAGAATTTCTCGTCATGCCCGGGCTTGTCCCGGGCATCCACGTCTTTGCAGCGATTCGAAAAGAAAGACGTGGATGGCCGGGACAAGCCCGGCCATGACGATCTATTTGACGCGAGCGATATTCTTCCAACAACCATCGCCCTTTTACTCGTCCGTCGGCTTCAAATCGCGCTTGCCGTGATAGCCGCGGCGCGGGCGGCGCGGCGGGCCGTAACCATTGGCTTCCAATTCGTTGCGCGCGCGGGCCTCCTCGGTGCCGGTGCGCTGCACCAGCACACGGCGGCCCTTGCGGTCGGCGATCAGGGCGCTCTTGCCGGCCGGCTTGAACGGTTTTTTGTCGCGCGTCGTATCGGCTTCCTCATCTGCCTTCGCGGCCTGATCGCCCGGCATCGGCCGGTTGAAATCCGCCCCCGCCAGCGTCGCAATCTTCTCGCCAAGCTGCTCGCGCAGCACCCGGGTCTTGACCTCCTCGACCTGCCCCTCGGCAAGCTCGGCCAACTGGAACGGACCATAGGACACCCGGATCAGCCGGTTCACCTCGAGCCCGAGATGCGCCATCACATTGCGCACCTCGCGGTTCTTGCCCTCGCGGATCGCAAACACCAGCCAGACATTGGCGCCCTGGTCGCGCTCCAGCGTCGCGTCGATCGGCCCGTATTTCACGCCATCGACCTCGACGCCGCGTTTCAATTCGTCGAGCTGTGCCTGCGTGACCTCGCCATGGGCGCGGACGCGGTAGCGCCGGAGCCAGCCGGTGTCGGGCAGTTCCAGTGCGCGGGCGAGCCCGCCGTCATTGGTCAGCAGCAACAGGCCCTCGGTGTTGAAATCGAGCCGGCCGACCGAGATCAATCTCGGCAGGCCTTCCGGCAGATGGTCGAACACGGTCGGCCGCCCTTCAGGGTCGGCATGCGTGGTCATCAGCCCGCGCGGCTTGTGATACAAAAACAGCCGGGTGCGCTCGCGCGGCGGCAACGGCTTGCCGTCGACGGCGACGACGTCGTTCTCGGTGACGTCGAGCGCCGGCGAATTGATGACGCGGCCGTTGACGGTGACGCGGCCCTGGGTGATCCATTCCTCGGCATCACGCCGCGAGGCCAGTCCCGCCCGCGACATCACCTTGGCGATGCGCTCTCCGGATTTTTTCACGCGCGGCGGACGCGGCGCGCGCTTTTCGAAATCGGGCGTGCGTTCGCGATAGGCGCCGCGGCCGCCGAAGGCGGGGCGCTTTGCAAAAACCTTGCTGTCGTCCTCGTTGTCGCGGCGCGGCCGATCCTCGCGGTATTCACTGCGCGGGTGCTCTTGCCAGTCGGTGCGGCCTTCGGGCCGCTGCCGTGGACGGTCGAATTTCGGCCGCTCACGAAACGGACGGTCGCCCTGCGGACGATCGCCCTGGGGCGATCCTCCCGCGGGCGTGAAAAACGCGGACGCTCGTCGCCGCCACGGTCGTTGCCAGGTTTGTCGTAACGGGGCCGCTGGAAATTTCTGGCGCCTTCACGAGGGGGGCGCGAATTGCGCCCGGCGTGATCGGGCGAAGAAGCATCGCGCTTCTGCCACGGCTTTGAATTGCCACGATCCGGGCGGCTGCCGAAGTCCTTGCGCGGGCCGCGGTCGGGCGCACCGCGTGAAAACTTCTTGTCGCCGCCGAATTTTCGCTCAGGCCGATCACCATGAGGCCGATCGTTATCCCGGGGCGGTCTCGCGCCGTACGGACGGTCTCCTCGCGACCGGTCGCCGTCCTTGCGAAATCCTTCGCCGCGCGGCGCATAGGGCCGCTTGTCGCCGCCGCCGTCCCGCGGCGCATAGGGCTTCCGGTCGCCGAATTTCTTGTCCTGGAAGCGCGCGGCCGGACGGGCGTCACCGCGCTCACCCGGACCGCTCGTGCGATCCCGGCTGCGCGGCGCACGATCGTCGCGATTGTAGTTCAGGCGGTCACCGCGCGGGGTATGGGGACGCTTTTCGCCGCCACGGTCATCGCCGCGGGGGCGGTCGTCCCGGTTGAAGCGCGGCGCGGCGCCTTCGCGTTTGCCGGCGTAAGGGCGGCGCTCGCCCTCGTCCTTGCCGGCAAAACCCCGCTTGGCGAATTTCTTTTCAGGCCCCCGGGGGTGCCCCGAGCGGCCCTTACCGCCCGGCGGACGATCACGCCGGCCGCGGGAATCGTTGTTTTTGTCGTCGTCGCGGGGCATGAATGGTCTCACTTGGGGGTGCAGGGCTGATGGCACTACGCGCGCAATCGGCGGCGCAAGTCACGCAAAACCGGTATCCACTTTTGCTGAAGGCGCATCTCATAGCAGGTTTGTTGCGATGATACGAGGCATGTCAGTCCCTTCTTTCATGGATTTGGCGCTGAAAACCGCCGAAAACACCGGAAAAGCCGGTGAAGTTCCGATCGGCTGCGTGATCGTGCGCGGTTTCGACGTCATCGCCACCGCCGGCAACCGCACGCTGACCGACCGCGACCCGACCGCGCATGCGGAAATCCTGGCGATCCGGCAGGCCGCCGAGGCGGTCGGCACCGAGCGGCTGGTCGATTGCGACCTCTACGTCACGCTGGAGCCCTGCACCATGTGCGCCGCCGCGATCTCGTTCGCGCGCATCCGGCGGCTGTATTACGGCGCCGCCGATCCCAAAGGCGGCGCGGTGGAATCCGGCGTGCGGTTCTTTGCCTCGCCCACCTGCCATCACGTGCCGGAGGTTTATTCGGCGGTGGGCGAGACCGAGGCGGCGACGCTATTGAAGGAGTTTTTCAGGGTGCGGCGATAGGCACCCTCCTCACCCGCCATTGCGAGCGCAGCGAAGCAATCCATGGCCGCACGAAAGAATGGATTGCTTCGTCGCTGAGCCTGTCATCGGGCGCGCATTCGCGCGACCCGTTGGCTCCTCGCAATGACGAAGGAATCACCCCGCCAGAAAAAACTCCCTCAACGCCTTCGCCGTCGCGTCCGGATTTTCCTCGGTGAGAAAATGCCCGCAATCGACCGGCGCACCTGATACGTTGGTCGCCCATTTCCTCCACGTATCAAGCGGCGTCGCGGCGGCGCTCGCGATGCCGGCGTCGCCCCACAGCGCCAGCATCGGGATGGTGATTTTCTTGCCGGCGTCGAAATCGGCCCTGTCGATCTCGAAATCGGCGTAGGCGCCGGCGCGATAATCCTCGCACATTGCGTGCAGGCGCGAGGGATCGCGGAAGGCTGTGAGATAATGCTCCAGCGCACGCCTGTCGATCGCGTCGAGATTTTTCGCTTTGGTCTGGCTTGCCATCTTGGTGCGCAGGAAGAAATCGGGATTGCCGCCGATCAAGGTCTCCGGCAGCGGCGCGGGCTGCGCCAGGAAGGTCCAGTGATAGATCTTCAGCGCATAGAGCCGGTTCATGCGCTCCCAGTAGTCATAGGTCGGCAGGATATCGAGCACCGCGAGCCGCGACAGCCGCCCGGGATGATCGAGCGCGAGGCGGTAGGCAACGCGGCCGCCGCGATCGTGGCCGGCGAGCGCGAAATGCACATGGCCGAGCCGCTCCATCGCTTCCACCATCGCCGTCGCCATCGCGCGCTTGGTGTAGGGCGTGTGGTCCTTGTCGCTCTCGGGCATGTCCGACCAGCCATAGCCCGGCAGGTCGGCGATGATCAGCGTGAAGACATCGGCCAGTTTCGGCGCAACGCGGTGCCACATCACATGGGTCTCGGAGAAGCCGTGCAACAGCAATAGCGGCGGTCCCTTGCCGCCGACGCGGGCGAAAATGCGTCCCGAATTGGTGTTGATCCATTCGGAGGCATAGCCGGGAAACAGGTCAGCGAGATCGGGCATGTCGGCACACTCGTCATCATCCGCGAAAGCGGATGATCCAGTAGACACCAGCAGCGCGATCGACAACGGGCGCCGCTGCGTACTGGATACCCCGCTTTCGCGGGGTATGACAACGGAGTTCGATGTGACGCCGGTGCTTCAAACTTTGTTTGCCGTTGCCGCCAACACCTTCTCTAGTTATTCCATCCTGCGAGCCCGACCATCAAGAACCGCAAACGAGGAAACAGTCATGTCGATCGATTTCGAAATCCCGGCCGAAGCCAAGGCGATCCGCGAGAAGGTGCGCAAATGGGTGCATGACGAATGCATCCCGGCTGAAAAAGAACTCGACAGCAAGCCGTACGAGGAAGTGCTCGACAAACTCAGGGCGAAGGCGCGCGCGCAAGGGTTATGGTGCCCGTTCGTGCCGAAGCAATATGGCGGCATGGGGCTCGGCCCGCTCGCCAACGCGCTGGTGCAGATGGAACTCGGCGAGAGCATGCTGGGCGCGCTGTCGATGAACACGCAAGGCCCCGACGATGCCTCGATGCTGACGATCCTCGAGCACGGCACGGAATACCAGAAGGAGAAGTTCCTCAAACCACTGTTGAACGGCGACAAGCGCATCTGCTTCTCGATGACGGAGAAGGCGTCGGGCGCCGACGCCACCGGCATGCAGACATCGGCCGTGAAGGACGGCAACGAGAATTACATCCTCAACGGCGAGAAATGGTTTTCGTCTTCCGCCAGCGTCGCCGACATGGCGCTGGTGATGGCAAGGACCGACCCGGACGCGCCGCGCCACAAGCAGTACTCGACCTTCATCGTCGAATTGCCGAACCCCGGCTACCGGATCAAGCGCAACATCAAGAACATGGCGATCGAGGGCCCGCATTACGACAAGCTCGCCGGTGGCCATTCCGAAATCGAGATCAAGGATCTGAAAGTGCCGGCCGACAATCTGCTCGGCGGCGAGGGTAACGGTTTCAATATGGGCCAGCACCGCCTTGCCTACGGCCGCTTGCGCCACGGCATGCATAACGTCGCAAAGGCCCAGCGCGCGCTAGACATGGCGGCGGCGCATGTGACGAAACGTTCGACCTTCGGGGTGCTGCTGGCCGACCGCCAGGCGGTGCAGTTCATGCTCGCCGAATGCGCCACCCAGCTCTACATCGGGCGCCTGATGCTCCTGCATATCGCCTACAAGGCGGAAAGGGGCATGGACCTCAGGCAGGAGAACTCGATCGCCAAAGTATATCTGGCGCACATGGTGCACCACGTGATCGATACCTCAATCCAGCTGCACGGCGCGCTCGGCTTCAGCCAGGATACGATTTTGGCGAAGTGGTACACGCAGGTCCGCTCGCAGCGGCTGGTCGACGGCCCCGACGAGGTGCACAAATGGCGCGTCGGCCGCAACGTCATCCGCGCATTCCGCGAGCACGGCACCACGGCGCTGGCGGCGGGCGGGGATTTGCTGTAGGCCACGCGGCGCGAACGCAAACGGTGTCATTGCCGGGCTTGACCCGGCAATCCATCTGCTTCGAAAGACTCTGTGAAGATTGATGGATGCGCGGGTCAAGCCCGCGCATGACGACCGGGTATGCTTCGTATCGCCCCGGAATGACGATGTTCTACGAACCCCGCTCCCGCTCCACCGCCTGCCAGCCGATGTCGCGGCGGCAGAATCCATCCGGCCATTGGATGCGGTCGACCGCCGCATAGGCGCGCGCTTGCGCCTCTGTAACCGTCTTGCCGAGCGCGCAGACGTTGAGCACGCGTCCGCCATTGGCGAGAATGGCGCCGTCCTTCGCGATCGTGCCGGCGTGAAAAATCTCGACGCCCTCGACCCGGGCGGCCTCGTCGAGCCCGTCGATGCGACTGCCCTTCCTGTAGTCGCCGGGATAACCCTTCGCCGCCATCACCACCGTGAGCGCGCTTTCCGGATACCAGCGCAGGTCGAAATTCCTCAACTGGCCGTCGCAGGCCGCCAGCATCGCCGGCACGATGTCCGACATCATCCGCAGCATATGCACCTGGCACTCGGGATCGCCGAAGCGGACGTTGTATTCGAACAGTTTCGGGCCCTCCGCCGTCAGCATCACGCCCGCATACAGCACGCCGCGAAACGGCGTGCCGCGCGCCTTCATGCCGGCGACGGTCGGAACGATGATCCGCGCCATGATCTGGTCATGAATCTCAGGCGTCACGAACGGCGTCGGCGAATAGGCGCCCATGCCGCCGGTGTTCGGCCCCTGGTCGCGGTCGAAGGCGCGCTTGTGGTCCTGCGCGGTCGCGAGCGGGATCGCGGTCTCGCCGTCCGACAGCGCAAAGAAACTGATCTCGCGCCCCACCAAAAATTCCTCGATCACGACCTCGGCGCCGGCCGCGCCGAACGCGCCGTCGAACATCATGGCGATGGCGTCCTCCGCCTCGCGCAGGCTCTGCGCGACGACGACGCCCTTGCCGGCGGCAAGGCCATCGGCCTTGACCACGATCGGCGCGCCCTGCGTGCGGACGTAGTCGAGCGCATCGGCGGCATTATCGAAGCGGCGATAGGCGCCGGTCGGAATGCCGAATTCGGTGCACAGCACCTTGGTAAATCCCTTGGAGCCCTCGAGTTGCGCGGCCTGCTTGCTCGGCCCGAACGCCTTGATGCCGGCGCGTTCGAGATCGTCGACGATGCCGGCCACGAGCGGCGTCTCCGGACCGACCACGACGAGTTCGACGGTATTGCGTTTGCAGAAGTCCGTCACCGCGGCGTGGTCGGCGATGTCGAGCGCGACACATTCGCCCTCGCGCGCGATGCCGGCATTGCCCGGCGCGCACCATAATTTTGTCACCAGCGGGGAGGCGGCGATCTTCCACGCGAGAGCGTGTTCGCGGCCGCCGGAACCGAGCAGGAGGATGTGCATGAGACGCAGCCAGCAGAGGGTCGTTCGAACCGTGTCGGTCGCACGAGTCCCCCTCCCGCCGCAAGGGGGGAAGCTACCCCTCGCCCCCCGAGGCCGCGATGATCTCCTGTAGCGTCGCGACATGGCGGGCGAAGGCGCCGCGGCCGGCGGCGGTGGCGGTGACCGTGGTCTGCGGCTTCCTGCCGACGAAGGCCTTTTCGACCGCGACATAGCCGGCCCTGGAGAGCGTCTCGATATGGGCGCCGAGATTGCCGTCGGTGGCGCCGGTCAGCTTCTTCAGCCGCGAGAATTCGAGTCCTGCGGCCGAAGGCGGCAGCGCGTTCAGCGCCGCCATGATTTGCAGGCGCAGCGGCTGGTGGATGACGTCGTCGAGTTCGGCCATCCCCTAGCTCCAGCGCATCCAGAGCCCGCCCAGGACGAGTCCGCCGCCGTTGACGGCGGCCATCCACAGCAGGAAAGCATAACCGCCGACGAAGAAATAGCCGATCAAGGTCAGCGCGGTGATGCCGAGGCCGATGGCGACAAAAGCGTGACCGACCCACAACCCCGCGATCATGTAAAACAGCATGAAATAAACGGGCCAGAACGCTCCCATCTGGCGCGGCGTAAAATGGCCGAGCACGGCGCTGCAAAATGTTCCGAACGCGAAGAACAAAAGCACCGTCGCCAGCATCCGCCCGTCGAACACCTGCAAGCCGGCCCGCCGATATCCGAACACGCTGATTGCAGCGCAGGCCACGACGTTCAACACATTCATGGAGATCCAGATAGGGCCGCCATAGTACGGCCAGGCCCAGTTCGCAAGATTGGCGGCGCCAACCATGATGCCCGACAGGATCATCATCTTGCTGGCGAGATCATAGATCCGCGACTGGCGCACGCGGCGGACCATCTCGTTGATCTCGCTGAGCGCTTCGGAGGCCCGCTTGCTGTCGATGCTGGTCATGATCCGCTTCCCCCGGTTGCCACGTCATCGGCGATGGCAGAGACCGCGGCCGGATCGCTGACGATCCCCATGTGATTGACGCCGTCAATCAGCTTGACCGGCACGCGCTCGCCGACGGCATCCTTGTATTTCTCCGGAAACATTAGCTCGTCGGCGGCACCGGCGAACAGTGCGACCGGTCTGGTGGCGGCGGCGAGATCCTTGCGATAGTCACGCGAACTGCCGAAATTTCGCATCAGGCGATAGGAATAGGTCGATGCCAGGATCTGGCTGGTATTGGGTGGAACCGCAAACGCGATGGTCGGCAGCGATTCGCAGCAGGGGATACCGAGGCGGTGCAGGACCGACAGGCCGATGAGGCGCGGTATGTCGGGGCTCGCCCAGCCGCCCGCATCCTTGCGGCTCGACGGCGCGTCGTAGCCGAGATAGGGGTCGAGCATCACCGTGCGCACGAAGAGATACTGGATCGGCGAGCCGGCGATCCGCAGCGCGAAACCACCGCCAGAGGAATGACCGATCAGGGTCAGCGGCGCCGTGGGACTCACTTTACGGATCTCGGCGACGAGATCGGCAAGATCGTCTTCGAGCTGGCCGATATAGACGATGTCGCCGCGGGTGCCGGATCCGCCATGACCGCGAATGTCGGGCGCCCAAGTTTCAACGCCGCGCGCGGCGAGCGCTCTTGCCAACGCATGGACGGCGACGCTCGATCCGGATGAGCCGTGGATCACGACGGCGATTTGCCCAGTTGCCGGCCCGCGAGCCGGGTAATGCCGATAGGTCAGTACGGTGCCGTCACGCGCGTAAAACCGTTCCAGTCCCGGCATGTCGCTGCGATCAACCGCGCTGGCGGTCGCCGAAATCGAGGTCAGCTCCGCCGGATAGCGCAGCGGCGTGGCGATCATCCAGGCCAGTACCAGTCCGGCGAGACCGACGACGGCAAGGCCGAGGACAATGGCCTTGAAGCCCGCTGACACGACGGTGGCGATCATGACACACCCTCTCTCTGTTTGGACCGCGGCCGATATCGGCTGGCGAGGAAGTAGACGATCAGGATGACGAACATCACGAGTTTACCTCCGACTTGGCGACGTCGTCGGCAATGGCCGAGACCGCCTTGGGGTTGCTGACAATGCCGATATGGTCGACGCCGCCGATCAGCTTGACCTCGACCGCAGGCTTGATGCCGCGCACGGCCTCGGCATATTTGTCCGCCAGCATCAATTCATCGTCGGTGCCCGCGATGATCGTGATCGGCCGGGTTGCGGCGGCGAGATCGGTGCGATAGCCGCGCGTCGCGAAATTGCGCATCAGCCGGTAGGAGTAGGCCGGCACCAGGAAGCTTTCCGAATGCGACGGCACCGCGAAGGCAAGGGTCGGCAGCCCCTCGCAGCAGTCGATGCCGATCTTGCTCAGCATCCATCAATCCGAGGACGCGCGGAATGTCGGCGTTGGCCCAGCCGCCGGAATGCGGCCGGTTGGTCGGAGCGTCGTAGCCGAGATAGGGCGCGAGCAGTACGGTGCGCACGAACAGGCCCTGGATCGGTGAACCCGCAACCCGCAGTGCAAATCCGCCGCCCGCGGAGTGGCCGATCAGCGTCAGCGGCAAGGTTGGCGCGCTCTTGCGAACGACGGCGACGAAATCTTCGAGATCATCCTCGAGCTGACCGATATAGACGATGTCGCCGCGCGTCCCCGAGCTGCCGTGGCCGCGAATGTCGACCGCCCAGGTTTCGACGCCGCGCGCGGCCAACGCCGATGACAGCGCATGGATCGAGGTTCCGCTGGAGCCGGACGAGCCATGGATCACGATGGCCCCGCGCCCGGTCGCAGGACCGCTGGCGGGATAATGGCGGAAGCCGAGCATGGTGCCGTCGCGGGCCTGATACCGCTCGATCGCAGGAAAGTTCGAGAAATCGATGGTCTTGCGTGCTTCCGAGAGCGAATGCAGCTCGGGAGGGTTTTTCAGCGGGGTTGCGATCAGCGCGGTCAAGAGCAGCGCGACAGCGCCGATCGCGCCAAAAACCCATCCCAATGCACGGAGTGACCCAATCAGAAGCCGTTTCGACATGACACACCTCCATGAAATGATCATATAGAGAACTCCATAATACAGAGTATTCTGTTTGGCAAGGGCTCGAGATTGGCGGTTGGCGACGAAAATCCCTAACTTGGGCGCCAGTCCCAAGACCCGAATCGATTGTCCGCGATGGCCGCCAGTGAAGCCCTTATCAACGCACCGGAATTCACGGTGTCGGAACTCTCCTCCGCGCTGAAGCGGACGGTGGAGGACGCCTATGGCCATGTCCGGGTGCGCGGCGAAATCACCGGCTTTCGCGGGCCGCACTCCTCCGGCCACTGCTATTTCGCGCTCAAGGACGACGGCGCCAAGATCGAGGCGGTGATCTGGAAGAGCGCGCATTACCGGATGCGCTTCAAGCCGCAGGAAGGGCTCGAGGTCATCGCCACCGGCAAGCTCACCACTTATCCCGGCTCGTCGAAATACCAGATCGTGATCGAGGCAGCTGGAGCCCGCCGGCGTCGGCGCGCTGATGGCGCTGATGGAAGAGCGCAAGAAGAAGCTCGCCGCCGAAGGGATTTTCGACGAGGCGCGCAAGCAGCTTCTGCCGTGGCTGCCGGAAGTGATCGGCGTCGTCACCTCGCCGACCGGCGCCGTGATCCGCGACATCCTGCACCGGCTGGAAGACCGCTTTCCGCGCCGCGTGCTGGTGTGGCCGGTCAAGGTGCAGGGCGACGGCTCGGCCGAGCAGATCGCAGGCGCGATCCGCGGCTTCAACGCGCTGCCCGAAACGGGCAGAATTCCGCGGCCCGATCTGTCTGATCGTGGCGCGCGGCGGCGGCTCGCTGGAGGATCTGTGGTCGTTCAACGAGGAGATCGTGGTCCGCGCCGCCGCCGAGAGCCTGATCCCGCTGATCTCCGCCGTCGGCCACGAGACCGACGTCACCCTGATCGATTTCGCCGCCGACAAGCGCGCGCCGACACCGACGGCGGCCGCCGAAATGGCAGTCCCGGTGCGCGCCGAACTGTTCGTCGAGGTCGCGGCGTTGGCGCGGCGGACCGTGCTGTGCTGGCAGCGCAGCCACGAATCCCGCCGCAGCGAGTTGCGCGCGGTGGTGCGCGCGCTGCCGGTGCTGAGCGAACTACTGGCGATCCCCCGCCAGCGGCTCGACGGCGCCAGCGCATCGCTGCCGCGCGGATTGAAGGCCAATACCCACGCCCACTTCCGCCGCTTCGCCGCGTCGAGCGCGCGCCTGACGGTGCGGGTGCTGCGCGGACAGGTCGCGCAGGCCGATCATCGGCTGAGGGTCGGCGGCGAACGGCTGAGGAACTCGGCGCAAACCCTGTTGCGACGTCGCGCCGATCGCTTCGCGGGACTCGCGGTCAGGCTGAAGGCCTCGAGGCTCGCCAACGCGCAGGCGCAGCGTCAGGCCATCGCGCGCAACCATGAGCGCGTCGCGCGGCTCGGCGAACGCGCGCGGCGCGCGCTCGCGACCACGACGCAGCGGCTTGAAGCGCGCATCGCCCACAGCGGGCAATTGCTGGGGGCATTGTCCTATCGCAGCGTGCTCGCGCGCGGCTTTGTGCTGGTGCGGGACGAGCAGGGCCTCGCCGTCCGCGCCGCGGCGTCAGTTGGACCGGGCGCGCGGCTCGACCTCGAATTTTCCGACGGCCGCGTCGCGGCGACGGCGGATGTGGATCGGCCGGCAGCGACGGTCAAGCCGAAGCCGGCCGCGAGCGAGCCGAAGCCCGCGCCGAAGCGCGTCGTCAAACCGGTCGGGCAAGGAAGCTTGTTTTAGCAGGCATATTTCGCCGTCATCATCGCGCCAGCCATTCGGCGACGCGCTTTTGCGAATCGGCGCGGGCTTTCTCGTCGGTGCCGAGATGTCCGCGTTCGGGCAGCGTGGCATCGGCGCCGGCGATCGCGTGCGGCGGCAGATTGGCGCGGTCGAAATCGTGATAGGCGCCGGGATAGACCACGATCCGCGCCAGCGCGCTGCGCCCGCGCGCGCCGTCGACCATCTGGCGGCAGGCCGGCGGCGAGGAGACGTCGTCCTTGGCGCCGATCAGAAGCAGCGTCGGCACCCGCGCGCTCCAGCCAAGCCCGGAGGAGACCCGGCAGTTCGGATAGAACGCCACCGCCGAGCGAAAATCCGGCTCGGCATCGCGCGAGGACAATTGCGGACGCACTGCCCACAACAGCGCGCTGGCGCCGTTGGCCCAACCCAACAGGCTGATGCGCTCATGGTCGGCCCAGGGCTGCTGCAATAGCCACTGCCGCGACGCCACGATGTCGGCCACCCGCTCGCGGCGGGCGCGAATCTTGTGTTCCTTGACACGGCATTGCGGACCGAGTTCGCGCGAGCCGTAACTGTCCGGCAACAACACCGCCTTGCCGCCCTTGAGCAATTGCTCGGCCCAATCACGGTAGCGCGGCAGTACCGGCTCGGAACGGCCGGCGAGGCCGCCGCAGGCATGCAGCGCGATCACGACCGGGAACGGTCCGCCGCCCTCGGGCCTGTAGAGCTGCGCGTGCAGGATTCCGCTGCTGCCGAGCGGGATGTCGACCTGATGCGATACCGGCGCCGGCGCGGCGTGCGCGGCAAGACCTGTGGCCAAAAGCGTCAGGAAGGTTACTGCTGACAGAAGACGCATCAGGCTTGCCGGGTCGTTATGGTGCCCTGGGACCGCGGTCCATATCGGAAAAGCTAGCATGTGGTAGAGGCCGAATTTCATCACAAATCGGTGGGTTTGATGGGCGGACACCACTACCTATTTATGATAGATCGCAGTTCGAAAGACATTTGCCCCGGCTCGAATCACGGGCCCGATCGGAGAGTTCAGCCGTGCTCAATAAATTCGGCCCCTCGGGCCATGGCGAAGCGCAGGTGCAGTATCTGGATGGTGATTTCCGCGTGATATCGCCGGGAACCTATGTGCGCTGCGCCGTGACCGACGCACGGATACCGCTTGATGAGCTGAAATACTGGAGCGTCGATCTGCAGGAGGCTTATGCACTGCCGAGCGCGGTGCTGCAGCGGCATTTTCCCGGTGCGTTGAAGGGCTGAAGCTGTAAGGTGGGCACGGCGCTAAAGCGCCTTTGCCCACCCTACCCCTTCATCGAAATTTCTTTTCTCTTGCCCTGAACAGCCGCTCCGACACGAACTTGCGCAGTTGCGACGCGTCGGCGAATTCGAGCCTCACCGTGAACGGTACGATGTCTTTTGCCCAGCACTGAACTGCCCCCGCCTTGGTCAGCCGTGCCAGATCCTTTTCCGTCGTCACCGGCACGAGACCCTCGCCCCTCGCCTCCGCGAGCAGGCCATCGATCTCGCTTTCGGCAAACGGGTGGTGATCGGGGAAGGCCCGTTCTATTGCCACGTCGATCCCGGATGCGCGCAGCGTTGCGAAGAACCGCGCGGGATCGCCGATCCCGGCGAAGGCGAGCACGCGCTTGCCGCGCAGCGAGGCGACCGACGCATCGTCGGGTGCAAGCTGCGCTGCCAGCACCGGCTTGCCCTGCTTGGTGATGGCCGCAACAACCGCGTCGGCTGCGGCTCCATCGCCGACGACGATCAGCGCGTCGGTACGGTCGAGCTGCGGGGAAAGCGGCGCCCTCAAGGGGCCGGCCGGAAACACGCGGCCATTGCCGAGGCCGCGGGCGCCGTCGATCACGATCAGGGAGGCATCCTTTGATATCGCCGGGTTCTGGAAACCGTCATCCATCAGGATCACGCTGGCGCCTTGCGACTTCGCCAGCGCTACGCCGTCGCGGCGGTCGCGCGCCACCACCACCGTCACGCCGCGCGCGAGCATCAAGGGCTCGTCGCCGACATCGGCGGCATCGTGGCGCGCGGGATCGACCTTGACCGGGCCGCGCAGGCGGCCGCCATAGCCGCGGCTGAGTACGACCGGCGTCTCGCCGAGATCGCGCAGCAGCTTGGTCAGCGCCAGCACCGTCGGCGTCTTGCCGGCGCCGCCGAGGTGATAATTGCCGACGCAGAGCACGGGGATGCCGGCGTCGATGCCGGCGCGCTGCAAGCGCGCTGCCGCGACCAGGCCATAGAGCGCGCCGAGCGGCGTCAGCAGTTGCGAGATCCACGACGGCGGCCGGTGCCAGAAGGCCGGCTCACGCATTCGCCGCTCCCATTTCGAGGCGCAATTGCAGTAAATACGGCTCCAGCGCCGCCAGCGTGCGCTCGAGCGCGCCGCCGAGCTCCACGACGACCCGTTCAGCGGCCGCGAGCGAGGATTCGCGCGCCACAGGGTCGGCCAGCCATTGGCCAAGCTGCTTCACCAGCGCCTCCGGCGTGTCGGCCCGCCTGGCGCCGCCCGCGCCGTCGAGCGCCTCGTAGACATCGGTGAAATTGAAAACGTGAGGGCCGTGGACGATGGAGGCGCCGAGCCTGACCGCCTCGACCGGGTTCTGCCCGCCATGTTCGACCAGCGATCCGCCCATGAACACGATTGGCGCCAGCCGGTAGAACAATCCGAGTTCGCCCATGGTGTCCGCGACGTAGACGTCGGTGGCCGCGGTCGGCAACTCTTCGCGCGAACGCAGCGACGGGTGCAGGCCGGACGCGGCGACGGCGCGGGCGATCGCTTCGCCGCGGTTCGGATGCCGCGGCACGATCACGGTCAACAGCGACGGAAAGAATCCGGCAAGCGTTCGATGGGCCTGAAGCAGGATTTCCTCTTCGCCGGGATGGGTCGAGGCCGCCACGATGATCGGCCGCCCGCGCGTTACCGCCATCAGCCGCTCCAGCTTGCCGGGATCGGCGGGCGGCGCCGGCACGTCCAGTTTCAGATTGCCTGTTGTGACGACGTTGCGGCTGCCGAGCATGGCGAAGCGCTCGGCATCCGTCCTGGACTGCGCCAGCACGACATCGAAGCGTCCGAGCAGCGCGGAGATCGTGCTGGAAACCCTGCGCCAGCGCGGAAACGAGCGATGCGACATCCGCCCGTTGATCAGCACCATCGGCAGCCGCCGCGCCGCGCTTGCCAGGATCAGATTCGGCCAGAGATCGGATTCGATGAACAGCGCCAGCGAAGGCCGCCAGTGATCGAGGAAGCGCGCGACATAGCGCGGCGAATCGTAGGGCACGTACTGGTGGATGATGTCGGCTGGAAACCGCTTGGCGACGATCGCCGCCGACGTCACCGTGCCCGAGGTCAACAGAATGCGGATGTTGAGCCCGCGCAGCTTCTCGATCAGGCCGGCCGCGGCCAGCACCTCGCCGACGCTGGCGCCGTGAATCCACACCAACGGTCCGTGCGGCCGGACGTCCCGGCTCACACCGCGGCGTTCGCCGATCCGCGCCGGATCCTCCTTGCCCTGCTTCAGCCGCCGCTTGATCAGCGCCGGCGCCAGCGGCACCACCGCGAACGAAAGCCGCTGGTAGACGCGCAACGTCATCGGCAGGAAGTTAGCCAAGGCTCGCCTCCGGACGTCCGACCTTTGCATAGGCGCGGCGGGTCGCCTCGTTCAAATACGTCTCTACCTGCAGGCGCAGCTTTTCCATGGTCTCGGCGTCGGCGTCGGGCGGTACGAAGACAGCATCGATGCCCACCACTGCGCCCCGCCCGAACGGCAAATTGATGGTGGTATGGTCCCAATTGTTCAACCGGATGAAGCGGCTGGTCACCATCGCGAACGGCAGGATCGGGCGTCCGGATTCGCGAGCCAGCATGACGATGCCCATTCCCGCGACACGCGCGCGCTTCGGTACGTCGGCAGTCGAGGCGACGTTATAACCCTCATCGAGCGCCTGCACCATCTCCCTGAACGCACCGACCCCGCCCTTGCGGTGAAATGCGCCGCCGTGGTCGCCGGAGCCGCGGATGGTCTCGATGCCGAGCCGTTCGGCGGCGATGGCGTTGAACTCGCCGTCGCGATGCCGCGAGATCAGCACCTTGGCGCGATGGCTCTGCTTGGTCTTGATGAAGGGGGTGAGGAAATGCTGGCCGTGCCAGAACGCGAAGATCACCGGTTGCATCGGCTCGACCAGTTCGTAGACATTGGCCGGATCGTAGCCGAATTTGTTGGTCAGCCAGACCAGCCGCAGGTACTCGGCCGCGAGAAACCCGACAGCGCGCTGCACCCAGCTGCTGCGCAGCACATTGCGAACGAGCTTTTTCAACGGGCGGGCTTCGCGTCTTGACCTGGATCGAGCAGCCGGTGGAGGTGGACGATGAAATAGCGCATGTGGGCATTGTCCACGGTCTGCTGCGCCTTCGCCTTCCAGGCCGCATAGGCGGTCGTGTAGTTCGGATACACGCCGACGACTTCCACCTTTTCGAGATCCTTGAACGTGGTTCCGCCGAGGTCGGTCAGTTCACCTCCGATCACGAGATGAAGCAGTTGCGGCTGAGCGCTATCTGGCATGATTCCTGTTCCTGATGCGCTACCCGCAAGCAAGATTCCGACGCCGATCGAAGCCGCTCAGGGCAGCGGGCGGATTCGAAAATGCTCGACGATGCGAGCATGACGATCGCGCCCTGCTGCCACCAGCAACCCGTGCGTCACCTCCCGGCGATTGTAGGCAATCGTGTCCCCCGAAAGCGCGGTCATTCTACCATTCGCTTCGTGCACGATCAAATTGGCCGCGGCAAGGTCCCAGTCGCGGCTTTGGCCGCCGGCAAAGGCGGCATCGAGGCTGCCTTGTGCAACCCGGCAGAGTCGCAGCGCCAGCGATCCGATGCGCGGATGCAGGATGACTTCGCCGGCCGAACGGTTGAGCCGTTCCACCAGCGGCTTCGGCCCCGCGACGCGCGAGAAATCGAGATCAGTGCCGGATGTCGCGTGAACCGGCACGTCGTTGCGCGTGGCGCCCTGCCCGCGCGTGGCGAAGAAGAATTCATCCGTTGCCGGCGCGAACACCGCTGCGAGCACCGGTGAAGCGTCCCCGACCAGCGCCGCGCTGACGCACCAGTCCTCGCGGCCGGCAAGATAGCCGCGGGTACCGTCGATCGGGTCGACGATCCATAGCAGCGGCTTTCCGAGCCGAGCCTCGTCGTCGGCGCTTTCTTCCGACAGCCAGCCATAGTCCGGCCTAGCAGCCCGCAGCCGCTGCTCCAGGAGATCGTTGACGGCGATGTCGGCTTCGGAGACCGGCGAAGACGAACCCTTGGTCCAGTTCTTCAGTTCGGTGCGGAACAGCGACAGCGCGAGTTCGCCCGCCTCGCGCACGGTTTTCCGCAGCAAGGCGGCGTCGCGCGCCATGACATCGTCATGCCTGATGCCGGCGCTAACGTCCGCCAAGCGTCAGGCCCTCGATGCGCACCGTCGGCGCGTTGATGCCGTAACGGAATTCCAGATCGTTGGCCGGCGCCAGCGATTTGAAAATCTCGAGCAGGTGTCCGGCGATCGTCACCTCGCTCACGGGATAGGTGATCTCGCCGTTCTCGATCCAGAAACCGGAGGCGCCGCGGCTGTAGTCGCCGGTCACGTTGTTGACGCCGGAGCCGATCAGGTCGGTGACGTAAAAACCCTGTTTGATGTCGGCCATCAGTCCGGCCGGCGTCGGCTTGCCGGCCTCGAGATGAAGATTGTACGCCCCCGGGGTCGGCGACGACGACACGCCGCGGTGGGCGTGGCCGGTCGTAACCATGCCGAGCTCGCGCGCGGTCGCGCAGTCCAGGAGCCACGATGTCAGCACGCCGTCATCGATAATGGCGAGCTTGCTGACGCGGACGCCTTCGGCGTCGAACGATTGCGAGCGCAAGCCGCGCCGGCGCAACGGATCGTCGATGATGCGGATGTTTTTCGCAAACAATTGCTGTCCAAGCCGGTCTTTGAGAAAGCTGGTCTTGCGGGCGACCGAGGCGCCGTTCACCGCGCTGACGAGATGGCCGACCAGCGATCCGGAAACCCTGGGGTCGAACAGGACGGGCACCTTGCAGGTCTCGACCTTGCGCGGATTGGCGCGCGCCGCCGCGCGCTCGCCCGCCTTGCGGCCGACGGTCTCGGGAGAATCGAGGTCGGAGGCATGCGGCGTGGCGCTGTAGTCGTAATCGCGCTCCATCGCGGTGCCGTCGCCCGAGATCGCGGTCATCGAGATGCCCTGGCTCGAGCGCAAATAGGCGCCGTGGAAGCCGGTCGAGGTCACGAGCACCATGCCGCCGATTCCCGAAGACGCCGAAGCGCCGCCCGACTTGGTGACGCCCTTGACGGCGAGCCCGGCGGCTTCCGCCGCGACGGCGCGGCGTTCGAGCTCGGCGGTCGAGGGGGTCCTGGGATCGAGCAGGTCGAGGTCGGGGAAGTCGCGCGCCAGCAGGGACGGATCGGCGAGCCCGATATATTTGTCGACCGGCGCGACGCGGGCCATGGCGACGGCGCGCTCGGCAAGCCTGGCGACGCCATCGCCGCCGACGTCGTTGGTCGAGACCACCGCCTGGCGCTGCCCCACCAGCACGCGCAGCCCGATGTCGTCGCCTTCCGAGCGCTCGGATTCCTCGACGCGTCCGTCGCGCACCTCGACGCCGTGCGAGATGCCGCGCACCGCGACCGCGTCGGCGGCGTCGGCGCCTGCCCGCTTTGCCGCCTCGACCAGCCGCTGCGCCAGCGTGCTCAGCGCGGATTGATCGAACAGGTCGGAGGTCACGTCGTCAGATGAATGTTTCGATGCGGCGGATGGTGAAGAGATCACGAACAAAATCCCCGGGATTGAGGGTGAGCGGCGGGAAGCGAATGCAAACCGCCGATGACACCAGATGTGCCTGATTCATGCGGACTTCAAGCACATTTGTAGGCTTGACGCGAAAGATTTTCGCAGCCGAAAGCAAGGTCTCGTCAATCATGCGAGCCAAGGTCTTGTCAATCATGCGCACCGATGCGGAGCAGGTGACGCCGGATTAACCAGCCTTTTTAAGCCAATTCGCAAGCGCCTCGACTACGCTCTCACGTATCGACCGGGAACATAATCCCGGCGGGGAGACAAGAGCCGTGAGGCGTCAAACAGCAACAAGCGGGATCAATCCCGCCGGGTCGAGCCGCGCCTTGCGGCTCGACCCTCTTTCCCTTCCCGTCCGTTTCGACGCGCACGATACCCGCGCCGACGGCGGCATCCGGCAAATCGAACTTCACCGCGAGCGCGTCGTGCTGCGCCGTGCCCTGCACGGCATGCAGATGGCGGTCAACGTCCGCGTCAGCGATTTTCTGGGCGTGGCGCTGCGCGGTGCTGACGACGCGCGGATGCTGGTGCTGGTGCATCGCGATCCGTCCCTGACGATCCCGCTCTGCGTGAGTTCCGACGCAGACGAAATCGAAACCGCCTGGCGGACGTGGAGCGAGATCTTCGCGCTGCCGCAATTGCCGGAGGACAAGCCGGCTGAGCCCGCGGCGCGGCGGCGGCGGCGCAACGCGATCCGCGCGCGGCGGCCGAAATTCCTGGTGCGGCGGCGCGGCGGCGGCCCGCTCAATCCGGAAAACATCCACAAGGGCGAACGCGAGATCATCGCGCGCAATTAGCGCCCGCTAAACGCCCGCGCGCATCACCGCGTCCGCGAGCAGACCTGCAAACAACAATAGCCCGGCATCGCGGTTGGACCTGAAGATGCGCAAGCACAGCGCGGGGTCGCCGATCTCGAACTGCCAGACCTGCCAGGAAAGATGCGCGGCGAACGCCAGGAGCCCCAGCCAGGCCGGCAAGCCGGCGCCGGCGAGCCTGAGCGAGACGCCGATCAGAACCACCGCCAGCGCGTAGAAGCCGATCAGCGCGGGGCGGGTGCGCGCGCCGAACAGGAGCGCGGTCGATTTGACGCCGATCAGCGCGTCGTCCTCGGCGTCCTGATGCGCATAGATGGTGTCGTAGCCGATCACCCAGGCGATCGAGCCGGCGTAGAGAAAAAGCGCCGTCGCATCGATCCGGCCGAACGTCACCGCAAAGCCCATCAGCGCGCCCCATGAGAACGCGAGCCCCAGCACGACCTGCGGCCACCAGGTGATCCGCTTCATGAACGGATAGACCGCGACGATCGCAAGCGAGGCAATGCCGGCCACGACCGCGAAGCGGTTGAATTGCAGCAGCACCGCAAGACCAATCAGCGCCTGAACCACGAGAAAGACAAACGCCTGCGCTACGCTCACCTGTCCCGATGGAATCGGCCGCGACCGCGTCCGTTCAACTTTCGCATCGAGGTCGCGGTCGGTGATATCGTTCCAGGTGCAGCCGGCCCCGCGCATGGCAAAGGCGCCGACGAAGAACAGCGCCACGATCAGCGGCAATCGGCCGACGTGGTGGGCGACGCCCGCGGCCAACGCCGCCGACCACCAGCACGGCAACAGCAACAGCCAGGATCCGATCGGCCGGTCGAGACGAGAGAGGCGCAGGTAAGGCCGCAACCATTGCGGCGCGCGGCTATCGACCCAGTTGCCGGTCGCGTCGGCAACCCGGCTCGCCGCGCCGCTCATCTCGCCCCGGTCATCGCGTGAGGACGTTGCCGTTCAGCGTATCGAAGGTGCTGCCGCCCTTCTTTGTCGGGGTGGCCTCGGGCAGTGCCGTCGCCGAGCCCAGCACCTCGCTCAGGCTCGGGCCGGCCGGTCCTCGCGCCTGTTGTGTCGCCGCGTTGCAGACGTTCTTCTCGAGTTTCTCGGTGTTCTGGTGACCGGCCTTCAGCTGGGTTGCGACCTCCGGCGGGATCCCGCACTTTGCGGAGTGGCTCTCCACATATTGGATCATCTTCGCCTCGGCCTGGGAGAAACTCGTGATCACCTTGCAAGCTTCGCCCGGTCCGGCATGGCGATCGCTGGCGGCCTTGATCAGCTTGCCGCGCCTTTCCGCCTCCTGGCGCAGCGGCAGGAATCCGTTCATGCAGGCCGCCGAGGGACCCGCCTGCGTCGGCCCCGACGGCGGCCCGAGGCCGGCGCCGGCGATGGGTGCCGCACCGTTGATCGGAAACGAGCTGGGAGCGAGGGAAGCGCTCGGAGCGGCTCCGTTCACCGGCGGAAAGGCCGGATCATTTCTCTGCACCGTCCGGCCCGGCACTGGCGGGAAGGCCGGATCGTTCCTCTGCACCGTCTGACCCGACACCGGCGGGAAGGCCGGATCGTTCCTCTGCACCGTCTGACCCGGCACCGGCGGGAAGGCCGGATCGTTCCTCTGCACGGTCTGCCCCGGTACCGGGGGAAATGCGGGGTCGTTGGGCTGAGCCGTTTGGCCGGGAAGGGGTGCCGCAAAGGCGCCTTGGGCCATGGCCTGACCCGCGTGGGCGGTCACGACCGCCACGGCGAACGGCACAATCAAGCGGCGGATGATCAAGGCTGTTCCTCCGGCAAGGTCCAATGGTCCCCAAATCTTCCAGGCGCAAGGTCTTCCAGACAGAAAAGCTATTCCGACTGATGGGTATTTACAATTCCTGCCGGCTGTTAACAACCCGTGGAATTTGGCAACAGCGCGGCGCTAAGCCGCGGCTTGACGCCAATTATTGCTTTAATTCTCCGCCTTTGGGCTAAAAGGCAGGAATTGGAACCTCGCTTATGCCTCAGCTCGATTTTCGCAAGCCCCGGCTGTTTGTCGATGCGCCCCTTGCGCCGGCCGCAACGGTCAAGCTCGAGCCCGGGCAAAGCAACTATCTCGGCAGTGTGCTGCGGCTGGCTGCGGGCGACACCATCCTGGTTTTCAACGGGCGCGACGGCGAATGGCAGGCCTCGATTGTCGGGCGAAAACGGCCGGACAACCTCGCCGTCGCCGCCAGGACCCGGCCGCAGGATCGTCTGTCTGACCTCGCTTATGTCTTCGCGCCGCTGAAACATGCAAGGCTCGACTACATGGTGCAAAAGGCGGTCGAGATGGGCGCCTCGATGCTGCAGCCAGTCTTGACCCGCTTCACTCAGGTCGCGCGGGTGAACACCGAACGGATGCGCGCCAATGTGATCGAGGCCGCCGAGCAGTGCGGCATCCTGAGCCTTGCCGATGTCGGCGAACCCCTGCCGCTCGAGCGCTATTTGGGTGTACGCGCGAGCGAGCGCCTGCTGGTGTTCTGCGACGAGGCCGCGGACGTCACCAATCCGCTGCAGGCGCTGCAGGGAGGGCTCGCCACCCGAAGCGGGATCGACGTCCTGATCGGCCCCGAAGGCGGCTTTGCCGAGGACGAGCGCGCGATCCTGCTGCGGCAGCCCAGGACGTTGAGACTTGGATTGGGACCGCGGATCCTGCGCGCCGATACCGCCGGCGTGGCGGCGCTGGCGCTGGTGCAGGCGACCCTTGGCGACTGGATCGGCGACGGTATCCCCGGGTAGGTTTTGAGGCCTTGCCCGGTTATTAAGCCACTTGGCCGATCCCTGTCGAAACCTGCCCGCCGCCATGCTAAGGGGCTGCGCCAACTGAAGGCTTCGGGACCCGTTTTTCCGGAGATATTTGGACTTTTAGGATGAGCCTGACCGCCGCCCCTCGTGCGACCGGATCCGCCGCATGGGCGGACGCCCTGCTATTGTCGTTCGCACAGGCCGGCTATGTCAGGGCCGAGCCCGCGATCCTGCAGCCGGCCGAGCCGTTTCTCGACCTCTCCGGCGAGGACATCCGCAAAAGCCTCTACCTCACCACCGACGCCGGCGGCGAGGAGCTGTGTCTTCGCCCCGATCTCACCATTCCCGTGGCGCGGGACTATCTCGCCTCCGACCGCGCCGGCCAACCGGCGGGCTTCAGCTATCTCGGACCGGTGTTCCGCTATCGCGGCGGCCGGGCAAGCGAATTCCTGCAGGCCGGGATCGAGTTCGTTCGGACGGCAGGATCGCGCCGCCGCCGACGCCGAGATGCTGGCGCTGGCGCTGGAGGCCACCCGCGCATTCGGCGTCAACGAGGTCGAAATCCGCACCGGTGACGTGGCGCTGTTCAATGCGCTGATCGACGCGCTCAACCTTTACCCGGTGTGGCGGCGCAGGCTGCTCAAGGATTTCAACCGCAAGATCAACCTCGCGCAGGACATCGAGCGGATCACGCTTTCGACCGGCCCCGGCCGCAACGAATATGAGGGCGTGCTGGCGGCGCTCGCCGGCTCCGACCGCAAGGCGGCGCTGGCGCTGGTTACGGACCTGATGTCGATCGCCGGCATCACCAATGTCGGCGGCCGCACCGTCTCGGAAATAGCCGATCGCTTCCTCGAACAGTCGACGCTGAAGAGCGGCGCGTTGCCGCGCGACGCGCTCGGCATCATCAAGCGCTTTATGGCGATCGAAGGCGATCCCGACGATGCGGTCGCGCGGTTGCGGGCGCTCGCCGCCGACGCCGGACTGAACATTTCCACCGCGATCAATGCGTTCGAAAGCCGGGTCGGCTTCATGGCCGCGCGCGGCATCGATACCGGCGCGACGCGGTTTTCCACCTCGTTCGGTCGCGGGCTCGACTATTACACCGGCTTCGAATTCGAGCTGCATGCCAAGGGCAATGGCGTCGAACCGCTGGTCGCGGGCGGCCGCTATGACGGGCTCATGAGCCAGCTCGGCGCGCCGACCCCGATCCCCGCGGTCGGGTTCTCGGTCTGGGTCGAAGCCCTGACGCAGCTGGGCCGCACAGGCGGAAGCGGAGGCGCGTCATGACGATGCCGTTCGTTCTCGCCGTTCCCTCCAAGGGCCGCCTGCAGGAGAATGCCGAGGCCTTCTTCACCCGCGCCGGTCTTGCACTGGCCAAGCCGCGCGGCGTGCGCGACTATCGCGGCACCATTATGGGCCTCGACAATGTCGAGATCGCCTACCTTTCGGCGAGCGAGATCGCCTGGCAACTGGCGCGCGGCATGGTGCATCTCGGCGTCACCGGCGAAGACCTCGTGCGCGAAACCATTGCCGATGCCGACAGGCGCGTGCTCCTGATCGACAATCTCGGCTTCGGCAGCGCCAACGTCGTGGTCGCGGTGCCGCAGGCCTGGATCGACGTCCGCACCATGGCCGATCTCGACGACGTCACCACCGGATTCCGCGCCCAGCATAACCGGCGGATGCGGGTGGCGACCAAATACATCAACCTGACGCGGAGCTTCTTTGCCTCCCACGGCGTCGTGGACTACCGCATCGTCGAGAGCGCGGGTGCGACCGAAGGTGCACCCGCCGTCGGCACCGCCGAGATGATCGTCGACATCACGACGACGGGCGCCACCCTTGCCGCCAACGGTCTCAAGGTGCTCGACGACGGCGTGATCCTGCGCAGCCAGGCCAACCTCGTGGCCTCGCGCGACGCCGACTGGTCGGCCGAAGCGCGGGAGACCGCGCGCGTCATCCTCGATCACATCGCCGCCCGCGCGCGCGCCAGCAAGTATCGCGAAGTCCGCACCCGCTTCAAGGAATGCAACGCCGCGCTGCTGGCGGAAGCCCATAACCGGTTCGGCGTGGTGTCGCCGTTCGGCGGGCCGACGTCCTCGGGCATGGTGACGCTGCATTGCCCGCCGGCGCAGCTCTACGCGCTCGGCAGTTTTCTCCGCGCGCATGGCGCCGACACGGTGTCGGTGGCTTCGCTCGACTACGTGCTCGACCGCGACAACCCGCTGTTCGCCAGGTTAGCGGCATTCCTGCGGCAGTGAGGCGCAGCGCCGGCAGCCGATCCCGTGGCGACAAGGCGCGGCGATTGCCATATGTTTGCGTTGACTGGCTGGAATCTGATCGATGATGCTGGGCACTGACGTTTCTCACCTCTCCACGACTTCGGCCACCGCCGCGGCGCAGGGGCTGTCGGTCGTCGTGCCCTTGTATAACGAGGCCGCCGGGCTCGCCTCGCTGCACGAACGGCTCACCGGTCTCGCGCGTGCCTTGCGCCAGCGCTACCGGCTTGCCTGCGAGGTCGTCTATGTCGATGACGGCAGCACCGATGCGACGCTCGCCATTGCGCGCGGGCTCAAGGCCGATGCGCTCGATATTCAGGTGGTGTCGCTGTCGCGCAATTTCGGCAAGGAAGCCGCCCTGATGGCGGGGCTGGACCATGCCAGGCGCGGCGCCGTGCTGTTCATGGACGGCGACGGCCAGCATCCACCCGATCTGGTCGAACAACTGGTCGGTCACTGGATCGAGGGCGGCTATGACGTGGTCTATACCGCGAAAGCCCATCGCGACAATGAATCGCTGTTGCGCCGACTTGCCGTGCACGGCTTCTACGCGCTGATCAACTGGGGCGCGCGACAGAAGATCCCGGAGGATGCCGGCGACTTCCGGCTGCTGTCGCCGCGCGCCGCGGCCGCGCTGCGGCAGCTTCCCGAGCGCAACCGCTTCTTCAAGGGTCTGGCAAGCTGGATCGGCTTCCGCCAGATCCGCGTCGACTACGAACCGGCCGCGCGCTCGCACGGCATGACCACCTTCAGCGCCGGCCGGCTGATCGGGCTTTCGATCGAAGGGCTGACGTCGTTCTCGGTGGCGCCGCTGCGTTTTGCGAGCCTGCTCGGCGTCCTGCTCGCCTCCGTCGCCTTCCTGTTCGGGCTTTCGATCATCTGGGAAGTGTGGACCACCGGCAAGCAGGTCCCCGGCTATCCCTCGCTGGTGGTCGGCCTGATGACCATTGGCGGCGTGCAGCTCATCATGATCGGCATCGTCGGCGAATATATCGGCAAGATCCTTTCCGAACTGAAGGCGCGTCCGATCTATTTCGTCGCCGAGCACAGCGAGAAGCGCGCCGAGGCGGATACGGCCGCCGACGCTACCGAGCGGACCGCCGCCGAATGAACGACGCCGCGCCGCGCCGCATCTGGCTGTGCGCCGACGACTACGGTCTGAGCCCCGGCGTCAATCGCGCCATTCGCGACCTGATCGGGCGCGGCCGTCTCAATGCGACCTCGGTGATGGTGGTTGGCCCCGCGACCGGCCGCGACGAAACCGGCGCGCTGCAGGAGGCCGCCGGCAAAAGCGGGCGTTGCGCCATCGGCCTGCACGTCACACTGACGGCGCCGTTTCGCCCGATGACCATGTACTTTCGCCCCAGCGACGGCGGCATGTTCCCGCCGTTTCCGAAACTGTTGCGCGCGGGCCTGCTGCGCCGGCTCGATCCCGAAATCATGGAGGCCGAACTGATGGTGCAGCTTGCGGCGTTCGCCGAGATGTTCGGCCGCGCGCCGGATTTCGTCGACGGCCATCAGCATGCGCAGCTATTTCCGGGCGTGCGCGATGCGTTTCTCGCCGCCGTGAAGAAGGCTGCGCCCAACGCCTGGGTGCGCCAGGGTGGGCGCCATCGGCCGCTCGCGCGGCGGCTCGGCGCGCCCAAGGAAATGGTGCTCGATGCCTTGAGCGCGCAGTTCCGCCGCCGCGCCTCGAAGGCGGACATCGCCTTCAATCCCGGATTCGCCGGCGCCTATGATTTCACCGGGCGGCCCGACTTCGGCGGCCTGATGCGGCAATTTCTGGAAGGGCTTCCGGAAGGCGGCCTCATCATGTGTCATCCCGGCTTCGTCGACGACACGCTTTTGAGCCTCGACCCGCTGACGACGCAGCGCGAGCATGAACACGCCTTTCTCGGCGGCGAGCATTTCCCGCGCCTTCTGGAGGAGAAAAAGGTCACCCTGGGCTGATATCCGTCAGGGATCGCCCGCGCGATTTGTCGCATAAATTTAATTCGCCGCGGCACTACTGGCGACACAAAGCGCCCCTACATCTGCGCCCTGCGATTCGACGCGAGGGAGACAATCCATGACACCGCAAGAACGCCAACTGATCGACGACCTCTTCGACCGGCTCGCGGGGCTCGAGAACACGCCGCGCGACCCCGACGCCGTCGGAGCCATCTCGGACGGGCTGCGCAGGGCGCCCAATGCCGTTTACGCGCTGGTGCAGACGGTGCTGTTGCAGGACGAAGCGCTGCGGCGCGCCAACAGCCGTATCCAGGAGCTGGAGGCGGCTGATGCCGGTGAGCCGCATCAGGCTGGCGGGTTCCTCGATTCGATGCGCGAGACGATCTTCGGGCAGAACCAGCCGCGCGGCTCGGTGCCGAACGTCCCGCCGCCCGCAAGCCGCCCGGTCTGGAACAGCGGCCAGGTGATGCAGCAGGCGCAGTCTCCCGGGCAATATGAGCAGGCACCCTACGGTCAGCCCTATGGCGCGCCCCAACCAGCGACGGGCGGCGGCTCGTTTCTGGGCACGGCGGCAGCCGCGGCGGCCGGAATGGTCGGCGGATCGCTGCTGCTTGGCAGTATCCGCTCGATGATGGGCGGCAACCGTTACGGCTTCGGAGACAGCAACGTTTCCGCCGATCGAGGCGCGAGCCGCCCGCCCTTGAGCGATCAGTCCGGCAGCACGCTGGCACACGACGCAGGAATCGACAACATCGGCTCGTCGGATCGCGGCGACAAGGATTCCCGCGCCGGCTTGTTCGATTCCGCCGACGACGGTGACCCGGCATCGGACGATGACAATGACGATCGCGACGCCATGGACATGGATTCCGACGATTTCGGCGGCGACGACGGTAGCGACGACGCCTGATCGATCGTTCGAGCGTTGAAGAGCAAGGACGGCCGCCCGATCGGGTGGCCGCCTTCGGTTTCCGCGTTGGCAGGAACTCAGATCACGACCACCCTGGCGCCGACGTTGACGCGGCCGTAGAGGTCGATCACGTCCTCGTTGCGCATCCGGATGCAGCCGGAGGAGACGTTGGTGCCGATGGTCCACGGCTCGTTGGAACCGTGGATGCGGTAGAGCGACGATCCCAGATACATCGCGCGCGCGCCGAGCGGATTGGCCGGGCCGCCTTCCATGTGCCGCGGCAGGTCGGGACGGCGCACCAGCATGTCCGCCGGCGGCGTCCAGTCCGGCCATTCCTTCTTCGCCGATATCGTCTTGACGCCCGACCAGGTGAATCCAGGACGGCCGACGCCGATGCCGTAGCGCAGCGCCTTGCCGTCGCCCTGCACCAGGAACAGGAACTTGTTCGGCGTGTCGACGATGATGGTGCCGGGGCCTTCCTTGCCGTGATATTCGACGACCTGCTTTTCATATTTCGGATCGAACGGGCGCTGTGCCGGATCGCTGGCCTCCTGCTGCTGCGGCGTCAGCGAGCCCTGCGGGGCGTAGGACGGCTGCTGATAGGCGGGCTGTTGATAGGCCGGCTGCGGCTGATAGCGCTCGCCCTGGTTCGGGCCGTCGCCGAACAGGAACTCGATGAAGCCGCCGCCCATATTGGAGCGCGCACCATAGGCGGTTTGCATCGGCGCGGGCCGCGGTGCGGACTGATCGGCATAGATCACGGCGGGCTCGGTGACCGAGGCGGCATCGAAGGCCTTGGCGGGCTGAAGTCCGAGGCTGAGACAGGAGGCGCCCGCGAGGAGCGCAAGAGACATTGTTTTGAACATCGACGTACTCTGCACTGTTTCGTCTTGCGACTATTCATCTTGCGAGCGCCCCTTGCAGGCGCCCTTGCACGCGGCCAGATAAAATCAAAACCGCCTCGGTTTGGTAAACGGAATCGGCTTTTCGATTCACCACGTCGCCAATTCCGCACGCTTTCATCCGGCAGCGTTTATTTTCGGTGAACGGCGCGCGCGCATGGTTAACCCTTCGTGTGCGGCGGCGCCCGCACGCCGCTCGACGGTCTGCCGCGTGAACCCGATGTTAAATCGCATCTGCGTAAAACTTGAGGAGGCGAAGCTCAGGAAAAATCCCATGCCGGTTCGAAGACGTTTTCGCATTGAAGAAGCATTCGGCGAAGTGCCGATGCTGGCGACCGCCGACGGCGATGTCGGCCCCATGCATCGTGAGATCATGAACGAGCTGCGCGCGATCCGCGCCCAGATGGCCGGCGGCGCTGACCGCGGCGCGGCGACGGAAACGATCGGCCAGTCGGTCTCGCGCGAGATCGCCGAGGCCCACGGCTTGCTCGGGACCTATCGCGCCCAGATCGAACAATGCGAAAAGCTCAAGATCGAAATCGACCTGATCCACGACGCCATCAGCCGCACCAAGCGGGAAATCGCGGTGCTGCACGGCAAGAGCTTCAACGGCGGGGAAATGGCCAAGGTCAACGGCGAGCTCGGCGCCGTGGTCGGCGGCACCGAGCAGGCCACCCAGCAGATCCTGGAAGCCACCGAAGCGATCGATCAGGCTGCGAGCGCGCTGTCGAAAGTGACTTCGCACGACCAGCAGAAGATCCTCAGCGAGGATATCCAGGAGCGCGTGGTTTCCATCTTCGAGGCCTGCAATTTCCAGGACCTCACCGGTCAGCGCATCAGCAAGGTGATGACCACGATGAAGTTCATCGAGAACCACATCAATGTCATGATGGACATCTGGGGTGGCGTGGACGCGATCAAGGCGCACGCTCCTCCGATCGTCGATGCGCGGGAAGGCGACGCCAGGCTCCTGAACGGCCCGAAGCTGGACGGCGACATCGGTCACGCCTCGCAGGACGACATCGACGCCTTGTTCGACTGATTGGGGTTTCCCAGTCACCAGAAAAGCAAACGCCGGCTAACCGCCGGCGTTTTTGTATTTCGCCGTCATCACGAGCCAACGGGTCGGCGCAACGCGCCGCCCGACGACAGGCTCCGCGAAGCCATCCATTCGGGCCAGGAAAGAATGGATTGCGTCGTCGCTTACGCTCCTCGCAATGACGAATCCAAGATCACGCGCGCGGGGCGCAGCGGACGTAGACCATGTTGCCGTAGCGGTTGGCGGCATCCGGGTCGGTAAAGCGGGTGATCAGGACGCGCCCGTCGAACGAGACGATCTCGCGATCCTGCTCGCCGGGGGTCGGTCCGGCCGGGCCGATGTAATTCTTGCCGCTCGGTGAGCCCTTGAGCCGCAATTCCTGCGGCGTCGCCTGGTCAGCCAGATGCATGATCACCCCGCCGGTGGGGCCGGCTCCGATCACGTAGGGGTTCTTGCATTGTGCTTTCGCGGCCGCCTCGGTACGCGTGCGGTCGGCTGGGTTCTGATACGACGCCAGACCCCAGCGGCCAACGATCTCGTCGGAGCGGATGCTCGCCGGCATTTCCGGCGCAACGCTCTGCTCCGCGGCCGGCGGCGGCGACGACGATGACGACAATGACGGCAGGTTGAAGCTTCCGCACGCGCCGAGGAAGAGCGTCAGCACCGAGGCGATTCCCAGATTGGCAACCGTCCGCGCGCTAAGTGACCTGACCATGGCATTCCCCCGAGCAAGTTCGTGGCCGCACCCGTCCCGCAGCCAAGCGCAAAACCGCTTTCGGAGCAACGACGTCCATTGAATTACGCTGGCGCTCCGGTTTGGTTTCCGCACGCAGCATCCTATAACGGCCTCACCAACGGATTAACTCCCTTTGCTTGACAGGATCGACGTCAAGCCATATTCCCGCATCCACAATTAGCACTCCGAGAGCACGATTGCTAAGGGTGCGAGCTGGCTGGCCGCTTCGGCGGTATCGCGCATGCCCGTATTCCGGCCGGCTTTCGCTTCGCATCAGACCTGAAAAACCAGCCTCCAAGAGGAACCGCCATGGCTAAATCCAAATTTCGTCCGCTGCATGACCGCGTCGTGGTCAAACGTATCGACGCCGAAGAGAAGACCAAGGGCGGCATCATCATTCCCGACACCGCCAAGGAAAAGCCCTCGCAAGGCGAAATCACGGCGGTCGGCCCGGGCGGCCGTGACGAAAGCGGCAAGCTGATCCCGATCGACCTCAAGGTCGGCGACCGGGTTCTGTTCGGCAAATGGTCGGGCACCGAGATCAAGCTCGACGGCGAGGAACTCCTGATCATGAAGGAGAGCGACATCATGGGCGTGCTGGCCTGAGGCACACGGCGCCCTCACCCTGAGGAGGCAGCGAAGCTGCCGTCTCGAAGGGCGATCCACCCGCAGGCTCATCCTTCGAGACGCCGCGCATAAGCGCGGCTCCTCAGAATGAAGGCTACCAACAGGAGCAATTCAAATGGCTGCCAAGGACGTCAAATTTTCCGGAGACGCGCGTGATCGCATGCTGCGCGGCGTCGACATTCTCGCCAATGCGGTGAAGGTGACGCTGGGCCCCAAGGGCCGCAACGTCGTCATCGAAAAGAGCTTTGGCGCTCCGCGCGTCACCAAGGACGGCGTGACGGTGGCCAAGGAGATCGAGCTCGACGACAAGTTCGAGAATATGGGCGCGCAGATGCTGCGCGAAGTCGCCTCCAAGACCAGCGACACCGCCGGCGACGGCACCACCACCGCGACCGTGCTGGCGCAGGCGATCGTGCGCGAAGGCGCCAAATCGGTTGCCGCCGGCATGAACCCGATGGACCTCAAGCGCGGCATCGAAATCGCCGTGCACGCCGTGGTCAAGGATCTCGAAAAGCGCGCCAAGCCGGTCGCCTCGTCCTCCGAGGTCGCCCAGGTCGGCACCGTTTCCTCCAACGGCGACGCCGCGATCGGCAAGATGATCGCGCAGGCGATGCAGAAGGTCGGCAATGAAGGCGTCATCACGGTGGAGGAGAACAAGTCGCTCGAGACCGAAGTCGACATCGTCGAGGGCATGAAATTCGACCGCGGCTACCTCTCGCCCTATTTCATCACCAACGCCGAGAAGATGACCGCCGAGCTCGAGGACGTCTATGTGCTGCTGCACGAGAAGAAGCTGAGCGGCCTGCAGGCGATGCTGCCGGTGCTGGAAGCCGTGGTGCAGTCGGGCCGCCCGCTCCTGATCATCGCGGAAGACGTCGAGGGCGAGGCATTGGCGACGCTGGTGGTCAACCGCCTGCGCGGCGGCCTGAAGGTCGCCGCCGTCAAGGCGCCGGGCTTCGGCGACCGCCGCAAGGCGATGCTGGAAGACATCGCGGTCCTGACCGGCGGCCAGCTGATCTCGGACGAACTCGGCATGAAGCTCGAAAGCGTCACCATCGACATGCTGGGTCGCGCGCGAAAAGTCGTGATCGACAAGGAGAACACCACGATCGTCGGCGGCGCCGGCAAGAAGAAGGACATCGAGGGACGCGTCGCCCAGATCAAGGCGCAGATCGAGGAGACCACCTCGGACTACGACCGCGAGAAGCTGCAGGAGCGGCTCGCCAAGCTCGCCGGCGGGGTCGCGGTGATCCGGGTCGGCGGCGCGACCGAGGTCGAGGTCAAGGAGAAGAAGGACCGCGTCGAGGATGCGCTGAACGCCACCCGCGCCGCGGTGCAGGAAGGCATCGTGCCGGGCGGCGGGGTGGCGCTGCTGCGCGCCAGGAAGGCGGTCGGCCGCATCCACAACGAAAACGCCGACGTGCAGGCCGGCATCAATATCGTGCTGAAGGCGCTGGAAGCCCCGGTCCGCCAGATCGCCGAGAATGCCGGCGTCGAAGGCTCGCTCGTGGTCAGCAGAATTCTCGAAGACAAGTCGGAGACGTTCGGCTTCGACGCCCAGACCGAAGAGTATGTCGACATGGTCGCCAAGGGCATCATCGACCCGGCCAAGGTGGTGCGCACCGCGTTGCAGGACGCCGCTTCGGTGGCGGCCCTGCTGGTGACGACGGAAGCGATGGTCGCCGAACTGCCGAAGGAGCCGGCAGCCCCGATGCCGGGCGGCGGCGGCGGCATGGGCGGAATGGGCGGGATGGGCTTTTGAGCCTCCCGCATCGACATTTGCCATGACAAGGCCGCCTCCGGGCGGCCTTCTTTTTCGGCGAAAAGGCTCTACGGTAGCGGCCGATTCCGGCCCCCGAGGATTTCCCATGCGCGCGCTTCTGTTCTGCCTGATCGGTCTGGTGATCGCGGCACCGGAGGTGGCCCTCGCCCAGATGAAGCTTTCGACGAAGCCGGCCAACCCCAACGAAGTCAGGTATTTCACCTCGATCGACGCACTGATGGACGGCGATGCCGACGTCATCCTCAAGGAAACCCACCAGGGCAAGACCGTCACCTCGGCGGTGCTTGACCTCTGCTACCCCGCCGCCAAGGGCTCCGACCGCAGGGACCGCTTCGTCGCCAACCTTGCGGTCAACGGCCAGACCATGACCGGCACCGCGCAGACCATGGTCGACAAATTGCCGGTGACCGTGAAGCTGACGCGCAAGCCGATCGGCGACGACTTCGAATTCACGGGCCAGATCACCATCGGCCGGAGCGTGACCCAGGTCGCCTCCTCGGACAATTCCGATCTCAGCGAAAGGGAGTTTTTGAGCAACCAGACCGTCGACGACGGCATCACGCCGGCGCCGAAGGATTTTTCCGAGGTCTCTCCGGAATCGATCGGGGTCAGGATCAAGCTCGATGCCGCCCAGGAATTCCTGAAAAGCCTGAAGGGGCAACCGATCGAGATCGCGCTCGGAAGTCTCGCCGTCGGCTGCGACGCGTTGCGCGCCGGCGAACAGACCATCAACATGTCGGTCGATCCGGATCGCGCCGCTTCCCTGATCCAGACGTTCAAGTCGGCGCCCGGCGTGGTGGCCGCGGGCTGGACCAGCGGCATCGTCGACATCGAGCGCGCAATCCGTTTTCCGGCCGCCGACTGGCGCGACGGCGACAAGCTCAACAGGGACAAGCTCGCGGCCGCCATTGCCGGCGTCCTGAGCAAGACACTGGCGGCGAACGCCACGGCATCGGCATGGGACGCCAACACCGGCAAGCTGACGCTGACATTCAAGCGGCCGAGCCAGCTGTTCCCCGCACTCGGCCTCACCGAGAAGGTCGAGATCTCGGCGCTGGTGGCACCCGACAGACCGGGCGGGTCTGACCGGCTGATGCTGTGGATCTCCACGCCCGTCACCTCGACCGCCGACGAATCTGCGGGCGCCAAACTCAACCTGAGCGACGAGACGAGCGGCGACGAGGAGGGCGAGCCAAAGGACGACAACGGCTCGGTGGAGGCGCTGGCGAAGCAATTCGGGGCGCAGCGCTGGGATTCCGACAAGTCGGCCTGGAAATAGCCGATAAGGCGAAGCGCTGCGCTGCCGGGCCGAACCTGTTAGTTGGTGTCGAGACGGAAGCGCAGCGTCCGGGGGCCGATGAAGGTAACGAGGTCGCCCTGCCGTTTCCAGGTGGAGGCCTCGCTCAACGCGGCGACCAGTTCGTCATCGGCCTGAGCCTTTGCCGGCGGACAGGCGCGATCCTCGAGCGGCCCGGGAACGAAGATCACGGTATTGCCCGCCACCGAGAACTGACCCTTGGCGGCCTTGCACCAAAGCTCGAGCACGGCCTCGCCGTCGTCGCCGATCTCGAGATTCGGCACTCGCTTCGATCCCGGCTGCGGCGCCGCGTCGAGCGTCATGATCAGGCCGAACGGAAACGTCGCATCGGCGCGCGCCGGGGCCGCCTGGAAGAGGGCTGCCGCCAGCACCAGCGCGGCGGCGGCCTGCCTCGGAAAACCTGTCGCTGAAAACATGCAACCCCTCAAGATACCCCGACCGCCTGCGGCCCGCGCTGTTCTAGGGGCTAACCGCGGCCATGACCAGATTGGCCGCGACAAAATTAAATGGGCCGCCATCGGCGGCCCATTCGATGCGTCAATTGCTGCTCGCTCCGCTGGTGCCGCTAATGTCCAGGCAGTACCGCGATGCTCGGGAAGAACAGATAGCAGGCGACCCCGATGATCACCAGATAGGCCAGCAGCACGAGGGTCCAGCCGAAATTATGGCGGATCACCTCGCCTTCGTTGCGCACGAACCGGCTGGTCGAAACGCCGACGCTCGCGGTTTGCGGAGCGATCGGCTTGCCGATCTCGGCGCCGACCGAGTTCAACGTCGGCAACAGCAGCAGGGGAAAGCCGAGCACCTTGCCGACCAGCGCCTGGAACGTGCCGAACATGGCATTGGTCGAGGTATTGCTGCCCGACAAGGCCACGCCGATGAAGCCCAGGATCGGCGCCACGATGATGAAGGCGGCTCCGAGCTTGGAGAAGGCGCTGGCGAGCGAGCCGGCCATGCCCGAGTAGTTGAAGACATAGGCAAGGCCGAAGATGAATACGCCAACCAGGCATGCGCCCCACATCTGCGACCAGGTCTTGGCAAAGATAGCCGCGATCTGGCTCATGTTGACGCGCAGCACGATCACCGCGAGGATCCAGGACACCAGGATGGCCGTGCCGCCGACGAACGGCGTCCAGTTGAACACGGCGCTGATGGTTGCTCCCGGCGTGATCGCCGAATTGGCGGTGACGAGGTAATGCAGCACGATGATCGAGGGCAGGTGCGACCAGGGTCCGGTCCAGGCGACCACCACCGCGATCAATATCGCGATCGGCAGCCAGGCCATGCCGACTTCGCCGGCCGTGAGGCCGTGCGCCTCCGCCTGTGTATCGCCGGTCGCCGGTCCACCGCCATAGGCGAGGATCTGCGCGGGCCGCCACATCTTGAGCAGGAGCAAGAGCGCCGCGAAGCAGACGATCGAGCCGATCACGTCGGGCAGATAGGGGCCGAGATAGACGGCCGTCGGCAACTGGCCGGCGATATAGCCGAGCGAGCCGACGATCGCGAGCGGCCATGCCGACCACATGCCTCTGCTACCTGACACGAGATAAAGCAGGATCCACGGCGGCAGCAGCGCGAGGATCGCCACGATCTTGCCGACCGAGGCCGAGTAGATCGGCAACAGGTCGACGAAGCTCATGCCGAGCGTGCCGGCGGTCACCGTGGCGAGCGCGATGATGGGCGCTCCCAGGGCGCCATAGGAAACCGGCGCATTGTTGGCGATCGCCGCGACGCGGATCGCGTCGAGGTCGGGGATGCCGATCGCGATCAGGATGGGGGCGACGAACGCCCACGGGTAGCCGAAGCCGACCAGTCCCTCGAGCAGCGCGCCGAACGCCCAGGCGAACAGAATGGTCTGCACCCGCACGTCACGGGTGCCTTGCTGGATCAGCCAGCGGCGCAATCTGTCGAACCCGCCGGTCGTCACCAGCGTGTTGAACAACATCACGCCCCAAAACGTGATCCAGTCGACATTCCAAACGCCGGTGGCGGAGCCGTAGAGGTAGGCGCGGATGCCATCGCCGAGCGGCATCTTCCAGACCCATAGCCCGAGCAGGAAGGTGACGATCGAACCGATCAACACCGCAAGCCAGGCCGACATGCGCAGGCCCGCCAGCAGGAACAACAGCAGCACCACCGGAATGAGCGCGACCAACCAGGTCAGGAACAGGTTGCCGGCAGGATCGAGAATCTGGGTGAACATGGACAATTCCTCCCCACGCCATTATGCGGCGCCCGACCGGCGTGGACGGTCAGGCGCGGCTGGCGCGATCGCGGGATGAAACTTTGCCATGCGCGAAATTGACTACGAATTGGGCAATGCCAACCGCTCACAACCTCGCGAAGTGTGGACGTCCCCCCGCCCCTCGCCGTTGCGGCCATGCTAGGGTTGACTTGAAGGCGGGGAAAGCCAACGCAGGCCTAAAGCACTACGACTTTAGTATAGCAGACCCGATTTTTCTGATCTGTCAGGCCTTTCAGCCGTTCCCCGGAGACAGCCATCTGTGAACAACATCCGCTCGATGCTCGCCACGGTATGGCGGATTGCCGCTCCTTATTTCCGTTCCGAGGACAAATGGGCCGGCCGTGTCCTGCTCGCCGCCGTGGTCGCGATCGAACTTTCGATCGTCCTGATCAACGTGTTGCTCAACCAGTGGAATAACCGCTTCTACAACGCGCTGCAGGAAAGGGACTGGAACGGCTTCGTCCGCGAGATCGGCATCTTCTGCCTGCTGGCGTCCGCCTACATCGCGCTGGCGGTCTACCAGCTCTATCTCAACCAGTGGCTGCAGATCCGCTGGCGGCGCTGGATGACCTCGACCTATCTCAGCCAATGGCTGCACAACGCCAACCACTACCGCATGCAGCTCAGGGGCGATGCCGCCGACAACCCGGACCAGCGCATCACCGACGATGTCAAGCTGTTCGTCGACCAGACGCTCAATATCAGCGTCGGCCTGCTGAGTTCGATCGTTACGCTCGCGTCCTTCGTCGCCATCCTGTGGGGATTGTCCGCGGAGTCGCCGTTGACCATTTCCGGGCGCGAATTCGACATTCCCGGTTATCTGGTGTGGGGCGCGCTGATCTATGCCGTGCTCGGAACGGCGCTGACGCAATGGATCGGCTCGCCGCTGGTCGATCTCAATTTCCAGCAGCAGCGCTTTGAGGCCGACTTCCGTTTCAATCTGGTCCGGGTGCGCGAAAACTCCGAGCAGATCGCGCTGTTGCAGGGCGAGAGCGCCGAACGGCAGCGGCTTTCCGAACGCTTCGGCCGGGTCGTCGATAACTGGTACGCCATCATGACGCGCACCAAGCGGCTGACCTCGTTGACCGCGAGCTACGGGCAGGCCGCGGTGGTCTTCCCCTATATTCTGGTAGCGCCGGCCTATTTTGCCAACAAGATCCAGCTCGGCGGCATGATGCAGACCGCCTCCGCCTTCTCCAACGTGCAACAGGCGCTGTCGTTCTTCGTATCGACCTACCGGACGCTGGCGGAATGGCGCGCCGTCATCGAGCGGCTCGACGGATTCGAGACCGCGATCGACAATGCCGCGCGCGAGGCGACGAGGCCCGAACTCGATCGCCATCGTGTCCTCGACCGGCAGCGACAATATCGGCCTCGAGCAGCTTCTGGTCCGGCTGCCGAACGGAACGCCGCTGGTCTCGGCCGACGGCTTCACCATCCGCAGCAATGAACGGACCCTGGTCACCGGTCCGTCCGGCGCCGGCAAGTCGACGCTGTTCCGCGCCATCGCCGGCGTCTGGCCGTTCGGCAGCGGCTCGATCAACCTTCCGGCGGGCGCGACGCTGATGATGCTGCCGCAGCGGCCATATTTCCCGCTCGGCTCGCTGAAGGCCGCAATCGTCTACCCTGCCGAAGCTGCCGCGTTCGATTCCGCCCGCGTCGGGGATGCGTTGATCGCGGTGGGCCTGCCGCAACTCGCCTCCCGGCTCGACGAGGACGCGCATTGGAACCGCATGCTCTCGCTCGGCGAGCAACAGCGCCTCGGGCTCGCCCGCGCGCTGCTGCACCGGCCGCAATATCTCTTCCTCGACGAGGCTACCGCTTCGCTCGATGAGACCGCGGAAGCCGGACTTTACCGGCTCTTGGCAAAGGAGTTGCCCGCGACCACCGTCGTCTCGATCGGTCATCGCTCGACACTTCGGGCTTTCCACGACCGCAATGTCGAGCTTGCCCGCGACGGCGATCGATTTGCGTTGCAGAACCGCGGCGACGGCGTCCGGCTGCCCTAACGACGACCAGGACGCAAGGTCCACGAACCTCAACGCCCCTGCCCTGTGATGCCCGCCATGGATTGCACAATAATCGGGCAGTTACGCCCTGCACCAATATCCATCCGTCACCTGCGGACCGATCAGAGGTCGTTAGACCAATTGTGCATTTGTCGCGTCGACCATCGCAGGCCCGCTTAGACCAATTGTGCATTTGTCGTATAAACCAAAGTGGGGCAGTCTCCGGCCCGGAGGCGAGGCCACAGCAGTTACGGCATCCTTTTTGATGCGAGGATCGTTGTGCGTGTCCCCAATTCCCAAACCGATGTCGCGCCGCACTTGGTCTTGTCATGCAAGAACGAGTGAAGTCGACAAGTGCGGCCGCGTCGATGTTGTGGCTTCGCGAACGAATATGCGGAACGAGAAACAAACAGGGAGGCTTGAAATGGCAGTAATAAACGCCCCGATTGGCCGTCGTACACTCATCAAATCCGCGGTAGCGCTCGGCGCCAGCCAGGTGATTGGCGCGCCATTCATCGTCAAATCGCTTGCCGATGAGCCGATCAAGATCGGCATGGTCAACCCGTTGACCGGCGTCCTGTCGGCGCTGGCGCAGAGCGAGGTCGACGGCGCCAGATACGCGGAGGCCGAAATCAACAAGAAGGGCGGGATTTTGGGCCGCCAGGTTCAGCTTCTGGTCGAGGATTCGGCCAACGACGTCGGCACCGGCGTGCAGAAGACGCGCAAGCTGATCGACCGCGACAACGTCAATGCCATCCTCGGCGACGTCAACTCCGGTATCGCCTACGCGATGTCGCAGGTAACCAGCGAAAAGAAAGTCTTCCATATCGTGCCCGGCGGCCATACCGACCCGATCACCGGCACCAACTGCAAGTGGAATGTGTTCCGGGTCTGCAACACGACGACCATGGATACCAGCGCCATCACGCCGGAACTGGTCAAGAAGTTCGGCAAGAAATGGTTCTTCATCACGCCCGATTATGCCTACGGCCACTCGCTCCAGGATGGCTTCATCAAGGCGCTGACGAAACTAGGCGGCACCTTCGAGGGCGACATGCTGCCGATCAACAACACCGACTTCTCCGCCACCCTGATCAAGGCCAAGGCCTTCAAGCCGAACGTGCTGCTCAACAACATGGGCGGACTGACCCAGATCAACTGCATGAAGCAATTCACCCAGTTCGGCATGCAGAAGGAAATGGCGCTCGGCGGCGCGCTGTTCGAACTGGAGAGCATCAAGGCATGTCCGCCGGATGCGCAGGCCGGCTGGTGGGACATGGAGTGGTGGTGGAACCAGCCCAACGTGCCCGAAGTGGCGAAGTTCGTCGCCGACTACCGCGCCGCGACCAAGAAGACGCCCTCGGCGCGCGACTGGTTCGGCTATGTGTCGATGCACTCGGTGCGGCTGGCGGCGGAGAAGGCGAAGTCGCTGGAGGGCCCGAAACTGGCCAAGGCGATGGAGGACCTAGAACTGCCGCCGGACGTCGCCCTGCAGCCGGGCAAGGTGCGTTACCGCGCCGGCGACCACGAGTTGATGCCGAACATCTTCATCGGCGAAGCTCATCCGCCCAAGTCCGGCCCCGATGACGTGTTCACCGTCTCGTCGCTGGTTTCGGGTGAAGCGGCCGCGGGTTCGGTTGCCGACACCGGCTGCAAGATGGTGGAGCCGTCCTGACTCGCCGGTAAACTCGGCGAGTTTTGCGAGGAGGGTGGATGACGCAGGTCATATTGTTCAACGTCACGAACGGGCTGATCATCGGCGCGTTCTACGTGCTGATGGCGCTTGGCCTGTCGCTGATCCTCAATCTCAGCAACGTCATCAACTTCGCGCACGGCAATTTCCTGGCGCTCGGCGGCTATCTCGCGTTCACGTTGTCGCCGACGCTGGGTTATTGGGGTGCGCTGCTGGTTGCGCCGTTCCTTACCGCGGCGATCGGGTTTGCGATCGAGCGGCTGATGATCCGCCGCGTCTACAACCGCGATCCCGTCTACAGCCTGCTCCTGACGTTCGGATTTGCCTTCGTGATGCAGGATGCCGCGCGTTACATATGGGGCCCCAACGGTCTGCCGCTGGGGTTGCCCGATTTCCTGTCGCAGCCGATCAGCGCCGACCTGTTCTTCATCACCTGGTATCGCGTCTTCATGGTGGCGGTCGTCATCACCGCGGTGCTCGGACTGTTCGCGTTCCTGCGCTACACCCAGGTCGGCGTCCGCATCCGGGCCGGCACGCTCGACCTTGAAACGGTGGCCTCGCTCGGCGTCAACATCAGCTTCCTGCGGACGTTCAATTTCGCCCTCGGCTGTTTCCTGGCCGGGCTGAGCGGGGTGCTCGCCGCCGGCCAGATCGGCCTCAATCCAAACATGGGCGACGACCTCTTGATGCCGAGCTTCATCGCCATCATCGTCGGCGGCGTCGGCAGCCTGATCGGCACGCTGTTCGGCGGGCTCCTGATCGGGATGGCCGCGGCCCTGACCACCGTGTTTCTCCCCTCCGCCAGCGAAGCGGTGATTTATGCCATCATGATGATCGTGCTGTTGATCCGGCCGCGCGGCCTGATGGGTGAAGAAGGAATGATGTCATGAGTACCGACGTCGCCACCGCAGCCGTGCCTGCGATGCGTCAGCCGGCCATTCCGCAATGGGCCAAGCTCGTTGTCATCTGGGGGCTATTGATCACGGCGCCGTACTGGCTTCCGTTGCTCGGCGGTTATACCGCGCTTGCCGGGCGCGTGCTGGTGTTCGGCCTCGCCGCGATGGGGCTGAACCTGCTTCTGGGCTTCACCGGCGTATTGAGTTTCGGCCATGCCGCCTATTTCGGCCTTGGCGCCTACGGCGCCGGCCTGACGCTGCGCTATCTCGTGCACTCTACGCCGCTCGCCATGATCGCCGGCACCCTGCTCGGCGGATTGGCCGGCACCCTGTTCGGGCTGTTGATCGTGCGCCGCCGCGGCGTCTACTTCGCGATGTGCACGATCGCCTTCGGCCAGCTGTGGTACTATCTCGCCTATAGCTGGAACGATTTCACCGGCGGCTTCGACGGCCTGCGCGATTTTCATCGCGAGCCGATCGGGTTCGGGCCGCTGACGCTCGATATCAGCGCGGGCGGACCGCAATTCTATTATTTCCTGCTGGCCGTCTTCGCGATCGCGGTGGCCCTGCTCGGCCTTCTGGTCCGCTCTCCCTTCGGCCATACCTTGCGGGCGATCCGCGAGAATGAGCGCCGGGCGCGCTTTCTGGCGATCCCGGTCGAGCGCCAGATCTGGCTGTCGTTCTCGATCTCCTGCTTCTTCACCGCGCTTGCCGGCACGCTCTATGCGCTGCTCAACAATTTCGCCGATCCGCTGGCGCTGCACTACTCGCTGTCCGGCTATTTCGTCGTGATGTGCGTGATGGGCGGGATGCGGACGTTCTGGGGACCGCTGCTCGGCGCAACCGTGTTCGTCGTGCTGCAGGACTACATATCGTCGATGACGGTGAACTGGATGTCGTTCGTCGGCGCGATCTTCGTACTGGTCGTGTTGTTCTTTCCGCGCGGCCTGCTCGGCATGCGCCGCCTGCGCGGGTCGGCCTGACCATGCTGGAAGTTCGCAACGTCACCAAGCGGTTCGGCAACCTGGTTGCCGTGAAGAACGTCTCGATGTCCGTCAAGCGCGGCGAACTGCGGGCCATCATCGGCCCGAACGGCGCCGGCAAGACCACCTTCTTCAACATGATCAGCGGCTATTTCGCCCCGACCGCGGGCTCGATCCTGTTCGACGGACAGGACGTGACCCAGGTCCCCGCCCACCGGCGGGTCGGGCTCGGGATGGGGCGGACCTTCCAGATCACGGAGATCTTTCCCGAGCTGACCGTGCACGAGAACGTGCTCACGGCCGCCGAGGTGGCGGCGGGACAGACGATGAATATCGTGCCGAGCCGGGCCGCCGCGAAGCTCGCCAACGACGTCGCCGCCGAGATGCTGTCGCTGGTGGGGCTCACGACCAAGGCCGACCGGCTGGTCGGCGAACTCGCCCATGGCGATCAGCGCACCACCGAGATCGCTATGGCGCTGGCGCAGTTGCCGCGGCTGTTGCTGCTCGACGAACCGACCGCCGGCATGGGCGACCAGGAGACCTACGAGATCACCGCGCTGATTCGCCGCCTGCATCGCGAAAGCAATTACACGATCGTGCTGATCGAGCATGACATGCGCGTGGTCTTTCACCTCGCCGACCACATCACGGTGCTGGACCAGGGCAGCCTGCTCGCCGAGGGGACGCCGAAGGAGATCGCGGAGTCCGAGACGGTGCAGGCCGCCTATCTTGGGGAGGCCGAATGACACCGCTCGAGGCCACGGGGCTGCAGACCTACTACGGCAAGAGCCACATTTTGCACAATGTGGGCCTGACCGTGAACGAGGGCGAGATCGTCACGCTGCTCGGCCGCAACGGCGCCGGCAAGACCACCACGCTGCGCAGTATCATGGGGCTGACGCCGCCTCGCGAAGGCAGCGTCAAGGTCTTCGGCGCCGAGGTCTCGAGAATGCCGACCTACCAGGTGGCGGAACTCGGCGTCGGCTACGTGCCGGAAGGCCGCAAGATTTTCGCCAACCTCACGGTCTTCGACAATCTGCGCGTGCCGATGATGCGCCCCGGCCCGTGGACCATCAAACGCGTGTTCGAGACGTTTCCGCGGCTGGCGGAACGGCGCGACAACCGCGGCCGCCAGTTGTCCGGCGGCGAGCAGGAGATGCTCTCCATCGCCAGGGCGCTTCTGCTCAATCCCAAGCTCCTGCTGCTCGACGAGCCGAGCCAGGGGCTGGCGCCCCTTCTCGTCAAGGAGGTCTTCCAGATCATCGAGAAGATGCGCAAGGAGGGGATCGCGGTGTTGCTGGTCGAGCAGAATGTGCGGGTCAGCCTCGCGATCGCCGACCGCGCCTATGTGCTGGACGACGGCGCCGTCATCTACAACGGACCGGCCGCCGAACTCGCCAAGGACGAGGAGCGCGTCCGCTCGATGGCCGGCGCCAGCGAAAAGGAATGGAGCGGCGGTGCCGATACCGCCAGTGCGTCCAAGAATCCTGCCCCGGCCTGACAGCATTCAGTAGCACCAAAGTCAGTTCAGGATGATCCGCGAGGGCCGGCGCTACAGCCGGCGCTGCGGCCTGACCGGCGATGGATCGCCTCGCTGGCCGCTCGCCGCCAACCTCGTGCCCTCAAATCCCGCCACAAACAAAAGGAGCGGCCGAAACCTCTGCCGCTCCCCTGTTTTCGATCGCCTCGCCTTACTTGAGGCTGGTCATCGCCGTCAGGTCGGCCGAGAGCTTCACGATGCCGGCCGCGCCGCACCAGTTGGAGCCGAAGCCGCCAGGATTGGTCGGGGTGATGAAGGACGGCGAGAAGTTTCTCGTCGTGTAATCGCTGGTGTAGACGTTGCAATTCGCCTTGGAGAGGTTGGTGTCGGAGTAACGCAGGTCCAGCGTGAACACCTTGTAGGTGAAGCCGACGCCGAGATTCCAGGTGGCGTAGCTCGGCTCGGGAACGCCGGCCGCGAAGTTACCCAACGGGCTGACCACGCCATAGAACGCGTCCGACGTGCCGAGCCACTGATAGCCGGCCTCGCCGGAGACATACATGCCGACGCCGCTGGTGCCGAACAGCGTGCCCGGCGCGGTCCATTTCGCGGTGACCGAAGCGTAGTCGCCCCAGGCGCCGAGGTTCAGGATGTTGGGCGAGTAGTATTCGTTGGCGCCGACGGCCCAGTTGTCGTTGATGGTATAAACGACCTTGGCGTAGCCTTCGTAGAAGCTCGCGTTACGCTTGGCGACGTTGCCGTTGAAAGGCAGGTTGCCGTTGATGATGCAACCCAGTTCCGAACCGGGGATGCCCGAACCCGGGAACGCCGCGGCGTTGAAGCACTGTCCGCCCGGATAGATATAACCGAACAGACCGAAGTCGAACGCGAAGGCGCCGACGGTCGGGCGGATACCGCCGTAGACGTCGGTTTCAGCTGCGGCCCGGTTGGGGAAGGAAATGCTCTCGAACGAGGTGCCGATGTACAGCTGCACGTCCTTGTTGATGTTGTAGCGCGGCTCGAAATAGGCAGCGGCCGACGGGTTGTGGTTTGACTGGGTGATGCCGCGGAAGATGTAATCGTTCATGATCGCACTACCGAATGCGAGATCCCACGGATCAAACGCCACCGGCGGAGGCGCCTTGGCCTTGACCGGCAGGTCCGCCGCGAATGCGGACCCGGATACCATTGCTAGCGCCGTTGCTAACAGAACTACTTTCTTCATGACGATCCCCATCGCGTTAAAAACAGCCCAGCTCCGGCGCCCCCCAAGGGCGAGCAACTACCGACTGCAACAAAGTTCCTTAACCCGTCCGTAATCTGGTACGCGCGGTCAACCGAGAGAAGCAAAAAAGATGAGCATTTGCCGACTTTTTAGTCGTTTCGACGGTTCGACGAAATGTTGTCGGAGTGTGTTGCATTCCGACAACATTTTTGGGGGGTTGCTGGGTCGGCTGCGCGACTCTTGAGACCGATGGCGGGCGCGCGCAGGGGCGCACTCGAATCACCTGGCAGTGCGCAGGCTCGGCGGCTGGCAACGCAAAGACCGCAGCGCAAGGGCGCTGCAGTCTCGAGCGTGATCCGATCAATCCAGGGCTTTTGCCCGGGGACTCAAAGCTAGTTGCTATCGCCCCCGCCGCCCGACGAGCCCCCTCCCGATTCCCACGACGGGGCGGGACTGGGCGCAGCCCAGCTCGGCGCCGCCGGAGCCGGCGCGGGTGCCGGAGCAGCTGTCGGTGCAGCGGGCTTGGATGCTGCGGGTTTGGGTGCTGCGGGTTTGGGTGCACCCTTCTTGGCAGGCGCCTTCCTGGCGCTGGCCTTCTTGGCGGCCTTTTTCGGCGCTGCCGCCTTGGCCTTCCCGGCGGATTTCTTCGCCGCCTTCTTGGCCTTCTTTGCCGACTTCTTCGCGGATTTCTTCAAGACCTTCTTCTTGGCCTTCTTAGCTTTCTTGCCAGCTTTCTTCTTCTTGCCTTTAGCCATCGTGATCCTCCTGTTGCCGCCGACCAATGTCTATCGAGCGTTCCAAGTCGTCCGCCTTCAGCGAGGCCCATCGATCAGTTCAATCCTGGCCGGGGACCGCCTGTCGCCCAATCGAGAAGCTCAATCGTGTGCACCACGGGAACTGACGTGCCGCCGGCAATCTGCACCATGCATCCAATATTGCCCGCAGCAATCATGTCCGGCTTGACCATCGCGATATTGGCGACCTTGCGATCGCGCAATTTGTTCGCAATGTCAGGCTGGAGAATGTTGTAGGTCCCCGCCGAACCGCAACACAAATGGCTCTCGGGTACATCTTTCACCACGAATCCGTTCTTGGAAAGCAATTCTTTCGGAAGCCCGCTGATTTTCTGTCCGTGTTGCAGCGAACAAGCCGAGTGATAGGCGACCACGACGTCGCTGTGTTGCTGCGTCACGTGCAGCGAGAGGCCGCCGAGATACTCGCTGATGTCCTTGGCGAGCGCCGATATCTTCGCGGCGGACGCGGCGAAGTCGTGGTCCTCGCGCAGCATGAATCCATAATCCTTGATCACGGTTCCACAGCCCGAGGTCGTCACCAGGATGGCGTCGAGGCCATTCTGCTCGGCCTCGGCAAGCCAGACGGTGACGTTGGCGCGCGCGCGCGCCCGCGCATCGTCGTCGCGTCCGAGATGGTGGGTCAGCGCGCCGCAGCATTGCTCGCCCGCAACCAGCACCACCTCGATGCCGTGACGCGTCAGGACGTTGATGGCGGCCTGGTTGATGCGGGGCGCCAGCACCTGCTGGGCGCAGCCCTGCAGCAGGGCGACCCTTCCGCGCCTTTCGCCGAGCGCCGGAAAGACGCTGCCGCTTTGGGGTCCCGGGGGCGGCAGCCGGCCCGGCGCCAGCGCCAGCATGGCCCTGATTCGCCTCGATAAAGTCGGCGTCGCCGAGGCTGCGCCCGGGGCCGGCAGCAGCGCGCCCAGCGGCCGGCCGAAACGCGCCAGAATCATGCTCCAGCGAAACCATTGCGGCCGTGGCAGCAGGAAGGCGAGCACCGCCCGCAACAGCCGCTCGGCAAGCGGCCTTGCGTAGTCCCTCTCGATCCTCGAGCGCGCCTGATCGACCAGATGCATGTAGTTCACGCCCGACGGACAGGTCGTCATGCAGGCGAGACAGGAGAGACAGCGGTCGATGTGCTTGACCACCTCGGCCGTCGGGGCGCGGTCCTTCTCGAGCATCTCCTTGATCAGGTAGATCCGGCCGCGCGGGCTATCCAGTTCGTCGCCGAGCAGCACGTAGGTCGGGCAGGTCGCGGTGCAAAAGCCGCAATGCACGCAGGCGCGCAGGATCTTGTCGGCTTCCCTGATATCGGGATCGGCGAGCTGGGCGAGACTGAATTCGGTTTTCATGCCGCAGCCCCCCGGATCAGCCGGCCGCGATTGAGGATGCTCTTCGGATCGAAGCTCTGGCGGACGCGTTCGCTTAAATCGGCAAGGCCCTTGGCTTGCGGATGAAACACATCGACGTTGCGGCGGGTCTCGTCGGTGGCGCGCAACAGGGTGGCGTGGCCGGAGGCCGCACCGACGCGGGCGCGGACCAGGGCGGCCTGGGCATCGGGCTTCGGCGGCAGCGCCGCCCAGATCAGGCCGCCGCCCCAGTCGTAGATCACGTCGCCCCCGGTGTCCCGCGCCAGCTGCTCGCCGAGCACACCTCCCGAGGCCGGCGGACAGACGATCCGCCACACCGGCCATGCCCCGAGCGCGCCGCTGGCCGCGAACGGCTCGACGTCGCGAACCGAACGCCACACGGCGCTGGACGCGGCATCCTGCAGGATTTCCGCCGCGCCGAACGGCGCAAGAAGTTTCGCGAGGCTGGCCGCGCGATGGGCGGCCGAGGCCGCAATGCCCTCCAGCCGCAACAACGTGACCGCCTGCCGCTGGATGCCGAGGTCGCCGAGCAGGGTTTCGGTTCGGAACACCGAGCCGGGCACGTGCGCGGCGCCGGAGACGTCGAACGGCGAGCCGAGCGCGGCCGTCATCGCCTTGTTGGCGCTGATATCGTCGAGCCCGCGCAGCAAGAGCGTGCGTTCGCTCTCCGGCCGCGGCATCACCTTCAACGTCACTTCGGTCATGACCGCGAGCGTGCCCCAGGAGCCCGCCAGGAGCTTGCAGAGGTCGTAGCCGGTGACGTTCTTCACCACCCGTCCGCCGGCCTTGAAGCTGTCGCCGAAGCCGGACACCCCGTGCGCGCCGAGCAGATGGTCGCGGGCGCCGCCGGCCTTGATGCGGCGCGGACCGGCGAGGCCCGCGCCGATCATGCCGCCGATGGTGCCGAGAACAGGCGTGCCGAGCAGCGCCGAGGTGTCGACCGGCTCGAAGGCAAATTGCTGGCCCCTGGAATCGATCAGGGACGCGACATCGGCAAGCGGCGCGCCCGCCTGCACGGTGATGACCAGCTCGTTCGGCTCGTAGGACGTCACCGCATTGAGCGCGGAAACGTCGAGCAGCGCATTGGTCGCCATCGGCTGGCCGATCGCGCGCTTGGAGCCGTGGCCGACGATTTCGAGCGGCTGTTCGCTCGCAATCGCCGCGCGCACCACCTCCTCGACATCGCCGGCGTCACGTACTTTCAGGGTATCCACACTTGCCGCCTTTGCCCCGTCGCAACAGCGGCCGCCTTTGTCGCAAAGCCGCAGCCGTCACTCGCCAACCCCTTGTAAAGGCTGGGATGCCGGACACAAGTGCGACAAAGAGCGCGAAGCCCGGAAGTCTGCTTGATGTGAGGCGCGTTGACCCGGCTTCGGGGTGGAAGCGGCGGCGCCGAATCTGCACCGATACTTCGATCGGGATCGAAACGATTCACATTATCATTCGACCTCCATCGAACTATTGGCGCCGCCATCCGGTCTATTGCAGCGGCATCCGAAGAGCGAACCGAAGGAGCACGACCATGGTTCAATATGCAATGGACAAGCGCGTCAGCGAGGCCGTCAATGGCGGTGGCCTGTTGATTGTCGCGCAATGGGAAGCCAAGGAAGGACAGGCCGACCGGGTGGCCGGCATTCTCGACCGCTTCCTCCCCGAGGCGCAGCGCGAACCCGGTGCAAAGCTGTTTTTGATCTCGAGGGCAAAGGAAAATCCGGCGCAGTTCCTGTTCTACGAGCTGTTCCGCGACGAAGCCGCCTTCAAGGCGCATCAGGAGAGAGCGCATTTCAGGACCTTCATCGCCGGTGAAGCGCTGCCGCTATTGGCGCGACGCGAGCGCATGCAGTACGAGCTGCTGTGACGACGAACGGGCCCCGCGGCGCGGGCCGCTATCATCGCCCTCTCCCCGCTCTTCGCGGGGAGAGGTGATCCGAATTCGGATCAGCTGAAGGCAATCGCCCCCCTAAAACCGCGGCAGGTCCGGAAACGCCAGCTTGCCGCCGTGGACGTGCATGCGGCCGAGCTCGGCGCAGCGGTGCAGCGTCGGAAACACCTTGCCCGGATTGAGCAGGCCCTGGGCGTCGAAGGCGCATTTCAGGCGCTGCTGCTGGTTGAGGTCGATCTCGCTGAACATTTCGCCCATCAAATCGCGCTTCTCGATGCCGACGCCGTGTTCGCCGGTCAGCACGCCGCCGAGTTCGACGCAGACCCTTAGGATATCGGCGCCAAAAGCTTCGGCGCGCTCCATCTCGCCCGGCTCGTTGGCGTCGTAGAGGATCAGGGGGTGCAGATTGCCGTCGCCGGCGTGAAACACATTGGCGACGCGGAGCCTGTATTTCGCCGAGAGGTCGCGGATGCGCGAGAGAGCCTCGGGCAATTTGCCGCGCGGAATGGTGCCGTCCATGCAGAGATAATCGGGCGAAATCCGCCCGACCGCCGGAAACGCCGCCTTGCGGCCGGCCCAGAACAGGTTGCGCTCGGCCTCCGAGGTCGAAATCTGGCAGGAGGTCGAGCCGCAGCCTTGCGCGATCGCCTCGACGCGTTGGATCAATTCGTCGACCTCGATGCCGGGACCGTCGAGCTCGATGATCAGGAGCGCCTCGACGTCGAGCGGATAGCCGGCGTGGACGAAGGCTTCGGCGGCGTGGATCGCGGGCTTGTCCATCATCTCCATGCCGCCCGGAATGATGCCGGCGCCGATGATTTCGGCGACGCATCGGCCCGCCGCCTCGACTTCGGCGAAGCCGACCATCAGGGCGCGAGCCGTTTCCGGCTTCTGGAGGATCCGCACCGTGACCTCGGTGATGACGCCGAGCAGGCCTTCCGAGCCGGTGATGATGCCCATCAGGTCATAGCCGCCAGCCTCCGCGGACTTGCCGCCGACCCGGATGATCTCGCCCGACATCAGCACGATCTCGCAGCCCAGCACGTTGTTGGTGGTCATGCCGTATTTCAGGCAATGCACCCCGCCGGAATTTTCCGCGACATTGCCGCCGATCGAGCAGGCGATCTGCGACGACGGGTCGGGCGAGTAGTAGAAGCCGGCATGGGCGACCGCCTGGCTGATCGCGAGATTGGTCACGCCGGGCTCGGTCACGACCACGCGGTTGTCGAAATCGATCTCGCGGATGCGCTTGAACTTGCCCAAGCCGAGCAGCACGCCGTCGGCGAGCGGCAGCGCCCCGCCGGACAGCGAGGTGCCGGAGCCGCGCGGCACCACCTTGATGCCTTGCTCGAAACAGTACTTCAGGACCTGCGACACCTGCTCTGACGTGTCCGGCAGTACCACCACCATCGGCGGCTGCCGGTAGGCCATCAGGCCGTCGGATTCGTAAGGGACCATTTCGGCCGGACTGTCGATCACGCCCTCGCCCGGCACGATCGCGCGCAAGGCTTTGACGATGGTCTCGCGGCGCGCCAAAACCGCCTGATCCGGTGCGGGCATCGTCATCGCCATGTGGGCCTCCTTGAACTCGCGCCCGCTCTGCACGCTTCCGGGCGCTCGCCGATTTGTTGCGCCGAATCAAGCACGTCTGGGCGAGTTTGGGTAGCTCGCCGTAGCGTTTGGACGAACAGACATGGCAACTATCCGAAAGGCGTAGGCGCTACCGCGGACCCGGGCTTGTCCATGGCGCGCGCGCCATGCCACAAACGGCGCGCCGCAGAGCCACCCGAAACCCGAAGAGCCCAACATGAAAAAAATGATCCTGAGCGCGCTGGTCGTCGTCGCCTCGTTCGCCGCAGCCTCGGCCGCACTGGCGCAGGACGTCGCGGCCGGCAAGACCTCGTTCAACAAGTGCATGGCCTGCCACTCGATCGGGGAAGGCGCCAAGAACAAGGTCGGCCCCGAACTCAACGGGCTGGACGGTCGCAAGTCCGGCACGGTCGAGGGCTATTCCTATTCCGACGCCAACAAGACTTCCGGCATCACCTGGGGCGAGGCCGTGTTCAAGGAATACATCAAGGATCCCAGGGCCAAGGTTCCCGGCACCAAGATGGCGTTCGCCGGCATCAAGAACGAAAAGGAAATCAACGATCTCTGGGCCTATATTTCGCAATTCGACGCGGACGGAAAGATCAAGGCGAAGTAGGACGCGTCGCGGCGGGCGAAACCGCCCGCCAGTCGCGGCTGACGGCCCCTGAATGCTACTCCGCTACGCGCCGAAAACGGGCGTTGTCTGCCAGCGCGGTCATGTCCGTTTCCTGCCAAATTGCGGAAGTCAGCGATCACCAGGTGTAGCGCACCACGCCCTTCCCTGCGTAGGAGCGGGTGACGTTGGAGAACTCGCCCTCGAAGGTCGCCGCCGCCGACCAGCCGTTCATCCATTTCACCTCGGCGGAGGCGGTCGTCAGCGCGGAGTCATGCGCCTGCGCCGCGCCGTTGACGACGAAGGAAGCCCCCGGCAGCGCCTGGAAGGTGGCGCCGATGTTGCGGTCGGGGTCGTAGTCATGCGCCCAGGCAAAACGGCCGCGCAGCGTGAGAATCGAGTTCGTCATCGCCCAGGACTTGTCGGTACGGATGCCGAGTTCGCTGCGGGTGTCGGTCACGTCCTTGACGCCATAGGCCAGCGCAAACATGTTGCTGCCGACGATCGCCTGCTCGGCATAGGCCGGCAGGTCGAAGGTGGTGAACTGCGCGGCGGCATAGGGCGCCACCCCCATCCACGGCGTGACGAAGCGATAGCCGCCCTCGGCGCGCCCGGAAGAGGCGTTGGCGTTGAAGCGCGCCTGCAGCTGGTCGAAGCCCGCGATCGTCACGATGCGATCGGTGGTGATGTCCTGCCAGCCATAGGCGAGCGCGGCGGAGATGTAGGCCGGCCCTTGCGTGTGACGGACATAGGCGCCGGCCTGGAACAGATCGGAGCGCCCGGTGCCGAGCGGATTGGCGATGGAGAAATTGGTGCCGCCGCCGGCGAGCGCGAAGCCCACGATCGTGTCGGGCGAGAAGCGATAATCCGCGCCAATCGCCGTGCCGGCGATGCGGCTGGTCGCGGTGTTCGAGCCCAGCGTCGCGTTGCCATCGGTGGTCTGCGAGCCGCCATAGCCCGCCGCCCATACACTCCAGCTTGGAACGAAGGGCGCGGCCAGCGGCGCCTTGCGATAGATCGCAGCATAGGCCTCCCGCTCGCTCGTCGAGCGTGATTTGTCCTTGGCCGCATAGGCGCTAGCATCGCTGCCCTCTTCGGCGAACGGCGTCGCGCCCGCGCCATTCGGTCCGTTGCCCGACCGATGCATGAAGGGATCGGTCAACAGACTCATGAACTGGGTCATGGCGTCGATCGTCGTCTGCTGCGTGCCGGTGGCGGCCTCGCCCGAGGCTTGCGTCAGACCGGCCGGCGAAAGTGCCGCGAACGCCATCGGGATGCCGCCGGTCGTATTGAAAAAATTGGTCAGGGCGTTACCGACATTCTGCTGGTTCTGATTGAGGACGGTTGGCAAGCTGAAATTCAGCGTCAAATCGAGAAAGGCGTCGTGGGCGTCGTAGCTCAGGCCGACATGAACATTTGGTGGCAGGTTGGTATTGACGAGGGTGCCGAAGGTTCCGCTGACGCCGCCGGTCGCCTGCAAGATCGTATATTGCTTCGAGAGATAGCTGCCGTTGGCATAGACGGCATTGACCGTGGCGGCATTTAGCGTCGCCGTGCCGGTCACGTTTGCGAATGACGAGGTCGTGGGATTGATTTGGACCAGATATTGCGCGCCCGACTGGAATGCGAGATTGCCAGCCACCGTCATGAACGATCCTGGCGCGCCGCTGCCCGGCGCGAATATGCCGCCGTTGTTGATCTGTGTATTGCCGACGCTGCCGCTGCCGCTGAGCGTAGCGCCGGGATTTACCGTCGTCAGCGCCGACCCGGCGATCGAACCGTCGACATTCAGCGTGCCGCCGTTCACCGTGGTCGCACCGGTATAGGTATCGACTCCGGAGAGCGTCAGCGTTCCCGTGCCGATCTTGACCAGCGAGCCGCCGGCGCCGCCGCCGAGACCGCCGTCGACGATGACGCCATTCACCGATGTGGACAGATCGTTGCCGCCGACGGTTAGTTCATTCTGCCCAAGAAAGAACGTGCCACCGCCGGCGATCGAACCGGCACTGAGCTTGTGGTTGCCGCTTGGGCCGGTCGACAGGCTGAAATCCGTGTAAGCCGTGAACGGATCGCCATTGATAAAGATCGGCGTACTGGCGTTGGTGATGCCTGCGTTTCCAGCCGTGCTCGCATCGCGGAACACCAGCGAGAAATAATTGAAGATGCTGGCGCTGCCGGCCGTACTCGATTCGTGGAATTGTATTCCACTCTCGTTCGTGATGCTGGCGTTGGCTGCCGTGCTCGTTTGACGGAATTCCAGATCAGCACGGTTGTCGATGCTGGAACTGCCGGCCGTGCTCGAATTGTCGAATTCCACCAGGCTGCCGTTGGAAATTGTGGCGCCGCCGGCCGTGCTCGAATTTTCGAATACCAGCGCATTAAAGACCCCAAGACCTGGCCCGCTGCTGGCGTAGGTGACGCTGCCGCCATTGACGACGATGCCAGCCCCGGTAAATCGGAGGACGCTGCCAAAGTTCGAGAAGGTATAGGCGGAGGCCCCGGGGTTGAACGTCCAGCCACCGACGGTAGCGTCATTGAGTATGAACACTGTGGAGTTTGCCGATGCTCCGAAGAAGGCCGTGCCGCTTGGAGGGCCGGTCGGTGTCCAGTTCGCGGGGATGTCATACTCGCTTTGGAAGGGTCCGACGGGCAGACCGCCGACCCAAATGGCGTCTGCAGCCTGCGCCGGCCCGGCGCAAGCAAAGCCGGCGATCGCCAATGCGGCCGGCAAAAGTGCATGGCGGCAACAAATAGTCCGCATCGCAATCGACAGCCCCACCGGCATTCCCGGGCAAGCCGGCTCTGAATAACGTTCTATCGGCAACCATAGGCTGCTTGCGGGGCGTCGGAGCCGTCAAAAACGGCACCAAAGACGGATTTTGGCAGGTGTTGTATCCACGACACGAACGGCGGATATCGTTTCCCCGTCAGTAAAGATTTTCGCGGGCATCCTTTTGGACGAAGGCGTCGATCGCGGCGACCTGCGCTTCGGACTGAATGTGATCGCGCAGGATTTGCCCCGCGCTCGGAAACGTGCGCCGTTCGGCGAACAGCGAGGGGTTCCAGAGCTCGGCGCGCTTGATCGCCTTGGTGCAGTGGAGCTGCGCCTCTCTCACCGCGACCAGGATCACCGCGCGCGGCAACTTGTCCCTGACAATAAAGCGCTGCATCAGCGCGCGGTCGACGCTGATCCGCGCCGTGCCGTTGACCCGCAGCATGTCCTCGAAGCCGGGAATGAAGAACAACAGCCCGACATCCGGCCGGGCGAGGATATTGGTCAGGCTGTCGAGCCGGTTGTTGCCGGGGCGGTCGGGAATCGCGAGATGCCCCTCATCGACCACCTGCACGAATCCCGGCGCGTCGCCGCGTGGCGAAACGTCGCCGGCGCCATCTTCCCCGGTCGTGCCCATGCAGAGGAACGGCGACATTTCAATGAAGCGCCGGCAATGAGCGTCGATCCGGCCGATTTCCTTGGCAACCGCGCCGTTGCTCGGCTGGTCGTATATCGCGCGCAACTGCGCGCGGGTTTCGATGAACCCCGAAAACGTCTCGGCCACGATGGTCTCTCCTGCATTCGATGATGGCGATGGCGATCGGACGACCGATGGCGCGCTCGGCCGGGACCATAGGGGGCTATCACCCATCAGACAAATTTGTTATATCTCTGATTGTCATCAGTATTTCGTATGGCGCCCTCGATGGACAGCGACGCCCTCAACACCTTCCTGGTCGTGCATCGCGAGGGCGGCATATCGAGCGCTGCCAAGGCGCTTCACCGCTCGCAGCCGGCGATTTCGCGGCGGATCGCGCTCCTTGAGCAGAGCATTGGCCTGCCGCTGTTCGAACGCATCGCCGGGCGGACGGTCTTGAGCGATGCCGGGCGGGTGCTGGTGCCCTACGCCGAGCGCGCGGTCGCGGCGACGCTGGATGCCGAGAACGCGGTGCGCGCGTTGACGACGCCGAATGCGGGGCCGGTGGCGCTCGCCGTGGTCGGCACGCTCGCCGGCAGGCGGTTGTCGGACATCATGAGGCGCTTTGCCGCCGCCTCTCCCGGCGTCGAGCTGACGCTGCGGACGGCGAACAGCGTCGAGGTCAGTGATCTGGTCCGTCGCGGCGAGGTGACCATCGGCCTGCGCTACGACCGCGACCGTTCGCACGATCTCGATTGCCGACTGTTGTTCGCCGAGCCGCTCCTGGTGGTCTGCGCGCGCGATCATCGGCGCGCCGGCCGCCGCGTCGCAAGGCTTGCGGACCTGCGCGAGGAGCGCTGGATCGCGTTTCCCGAAGTACCGGGACGCCGCGAGATCGCCGCCTCCCACGTCTTCGCGCTGTTTCGGACCCATGGTCTCGGCGAGGTGAACTGGACGGCGGTCGACAGTCTCACCGCCCAGAAGCGCCTGGTCGAAGCCGGCTTCGGCATCGCGCTGCTTTCGGAAAGCACCGTCGCCGAGGAACTCGCCTCCCCCGCGATCGCGACCATCAAGGTCGGCGATCTCGCCGCCAGCCAGGACGTCGTGATGGTGACGCGTCGCGGCGGCTTTCTCTCTGCCGCCGCCAGGCGGCTCATCGAAAGCATCGCGGCCTCCGGTCCGCTGGCGTGAACCTGCCGGCGCCTCGTCCGGAGTTGCGCCTTGAGGCCCATTTGCAAGCAAAATCGGTTGGCCTATCCTGCCCACTTCAAGGCTTCATGCCTGGGGGATGACTTGCTGCACTGGAATCGTTCGCCTGCCGGTCTGGCGGCTGCCGTCGCGCTGATGGCGGCTTGTTGTCAGCAGGTGACGGCACAACACCTTCCAGCCATCGATCAGGCAACGCGCGTGGCCGAAGCCGGGAGTATCGGTGGATTGATCGGAAAGCGGGACAAGTCGATATCCGGCGAGGAACAACGATCGCCGGACGCCGCGCCCGTCCGGTCCACGCATGCGAGCAAGGAAGACGCACTGCCGAAAACCATTCAACTGAACGAGCACTGGCACGGCTTGAACTACACGATCAGCCTGCACAATGTCGGCGGCAACAATTATCAGGGAACCTGGAGCCACGGCTATGTCACGAAAATCACCGTGACTTCCTTCACGAAGACCGCCATGAAACTGGAACGCACGGACAATCCGGCTTTTGGCGCGGTGACCGGGACCTATACGGGATCGCGGACCGGCAACCGCGCCTCGGGCGAAGCCTCGATTTCGAACGGAGCCACTTCCCAATGGGACGCCTCCTGGTGAGGGCAGCTTCGCGATCCGTTTGCCGCCGCGGAATTTGGCTGCTCGCCGCGATGTTATCCGTTTCGCTGATGCTCCCGGCTCCCGCGGCCGCGGAGAAGCGGTTTGCGCTGGTGATCGGCAATTCGGCCTATCGCAGCGTTACCCCGCTCGACAATCCGAGGAACGACGCGGCGCTGATGGCAAAGACCCTTGCCGGCCTCGGCTTCACGCTGATCGGCGGCGACGCCCAGCTCGACCTCGACAAGGCCGCGCTCGACAACGCCGTGCAGAGTTTCGGGCAGCAGATCCAGGGCGCCGACGTCGCGCTGTTCTATTACGCTGGCCATGGCGTGCAGGTCAGCGGCGCCAACTATCTGGTGCCGGTCAACGCCAATCCGACGCGCGAGACCGACGTCGATTTCCAGATGATGGACGTCAATCTCGTGCTGCGCCAGATGCAGGGCGCGGGCACGCGGCTTAACCTCGTCATCCTCGATGCCTGCCGCAACAATCCGTTCGGCGCCCGCAGCCTGCGCGCCTCCGGCGGCGGGCTTGCACAGATGCGCGCGCCCGAAGGCACGCTGATTTCATACGCGACGCAGCCCGGCAGCGTCGCCCAGGACGGCGCCGGCGGCGACAGCCCCTATACGACGGCGCTGGCGACCACGATCGTTCGCCCCGGGCTCGACATCTTCCAGACCTTCAACGAAGTGGGCCTGATGGTGAAGCGCGAAACCGGCGGTTCGCAGCAGCCGTGGGTATCGTCGTCGCCGATCGACGGCAATTTCTATTTCAAGCCGCCGGCCGCCGCCGCAGCGTCCGCGGGGCGCACCGATCAGGACAACGTCGAGGTCACGTTCTGGAACTCGATCAAGGACAGCAAGAATCCGCAGCTGTTCGAGGCCTATCTCAAGCGCTACCCGAACGGCGCGTTCGCCGACATTGCCAGGATCGACCTCGAACAGTTCAAGGTCGCGGTGGCGCGGCCGATGGCGGCGGCGCCCGAACAGAAGCTTTCGATCGACGATCCCGCATTGCTGCGGGAAGTCCGCGACCGGCTTTACGAACTGAATTTCGATCCGGCCTCGGCCAACGCCGGCGACGTCAAGGTCGCGATCCGGGAATTCGAAAACCAGAACAAGCTGCCTCCGACCGGCGAGATCACGCAGGGCCTCCTGACCCGGCTGCGCGAGATCGGCGGGCTCAAACCGTGGGGCGCCATCGTCTACGACAAGAACGCCGGCGCATGGGGCATGGCGTGGGACCAGCCGTCGCGCAAGGAGGCGGTCGCGAGCGCGCGGGCGCAATGCAAGCCGGCGCAATGCGGCGCCGAGATCAGTTTCTTCGGCACCTCGTGCGGCGCGTTTGCGCTGTCGTCGGGGAACTGGTCGATCGTGTCGCGCGACGACATCCAGAAAGCCCGGCAGACCGCGCTCGAGGAATGCGGCAAGCGCGGCAAGGCCTGCCATATCGTCGGCGCGTCGTGCGCGGACGGCACGGCGCGCGCCGCATCGGGCAATTGACGGCGGGGCGTCTACTCCTGCCCCCGACGCGTGCCCGTGAACTTGATGCCTCCGCCCCAGGGGCTGACAACAAAAATGCTGTTGCCGTCCGGCAAGAGGGTGATGTGGTCGGTGCGAACCGTGCCGTCATAGCTCCAGGTCACGTCGACGGCATTGCCGGCGCAGGTCCATTTGCCCGTGGCGCCGCTGGTCGAGTGCACGGCCGTGCCGTCCTTGCGAAAGATCGAATCGCTTAGTCCGAGATACCAGGACCATCTGCCGACGATGCGGCTGCAGGAATGACCCGACGAATTCGCGGCTGTCGGTTTCGGATGCGCTGCCGTGCGCGGCGTGTCCGCTCCCTGGCTGCCCGAGATGGATTTGTCCTGCTTGCCGAGGTGACCGCCGATGCTGCCGGCCTCGGCCAGCGCCAAAGGTGGATTCGCAAGCCCGCAAGACAACAGCGCCAGCAAGCCAATTCCGATCAACGCGCGCCGCCGCATGCCGTCCCCTCAGACTTCGCTGCCGGACTGTAGCGGTCAAACCTGGGTTCGGAAAGGTCGCGTGGCCGTCGCAGCGGCCGGTCAGCCTGCCGCCGTCCGTTGCTCGAATGCCCGGATGACGGCAATCATGTCCTCCGCGCCGAGACCGAGAGCCTGGGTCTCGGCGTAGAGCGCATGGCAGACGTCGAGCAGCGGCGAGGCGACATGCGCCTCTCGCGCCGCCCCGGCGATCAGGCGGTTGTTCTCCAGCACATTGGAGATCGCTCCCTGGACGGCGAAATCTCGCGCCAGCAATTTCGCCGCCTTGACGCGCGATACGTCGCTTGCCATCGGGCCGGCATCGAGAACCGCGACGAACTGCTCGAGATCCAATCCGTAGCGTTGCGCGAAGTGGGTCGCCTCGACGAGGCCCGTCACCATGGTGATCAGGAACAGGTTTACCGCGAACTTCATGAGCAGCGCGTTGGGCGAGGGACCGCAGTCGATGGCGCGGCGGCACATCGGGGCGAGAAGCGGCTGCGCGGATGCGACGTCTTCCTTCTTCCCTGCCAGCATCGCGACGAGCTGCGCCTCCTGCGCGGGCTTGCGTGAACCGGACACCGGCGCCTCGATGTAGCGGCCGCCGGCGGCGCGGATATCGGTCTCCAGCGCCTTGGAGTAGCTCGGCGCGACGGTCGCCATGTTGATCACGGTATGCGCGTTGACGCGATCGGCGAAGGCAGGCGTGTCTCGCGCGAGCACGGCGTCCATTGCGACGCCGTCCGCCAGCATCAGGAACACGACCTCGCATCGCATGAAAACCTCGGCCGGATCGCTTGCAACGGCGGCCCCGGCCGCGGCCAGGATGCAGCACTTGGAGGGCGATCGATTCCAGACCACGACCGGCGTGCCGGCCTTGACGAGGTTCAACGCCATCGGTTCGCCCATGGCGCCAAGGCCGATGAAGCCCATGGGCGTGGTTTGGACGGGGTCAGTCGTCATCGCGTCACCGCCATCACGCGGTCTCTCAACAGGCCGTATTTGCCGACGATGCGGCTGAGTTTCTTCCTGTCGCCATAAACCATCACGCCGAGATAGCGGACCTGATCCGGAGCCGTCTCGCCAAGCATTCTGCGGAATTCGGCATAGTCGTTGGTCTGTTGTCCCTGCGCGGGAAAGTCGACGACCTCGAGACCCGCCTGCCTCGCCTTGTCGCGGAGCGAGGGCAACTCGGTGGCCGGCGCGCCGAGCACGGATATGCCGATCGGGATCAGGCCCGGATGATGATTGCCCGCCGCATCGACGAGCGGTTCGCCGACCAGATGCGCTTGCCGCGCGCCCATGGTCAGCGCCATCACCGCCGCCGCATTGGCCGCCTTGCCGATCGGAAGCGCATCGTCGACGACAGCGACGCATCGCATCGACACCGGCCAGGCGGCCTGGTCGAACTCGTCCTGCGCGATCGGCATCGCTCCGTCCTCCGCCGCCGCAATCTGGCAGAAGGGATGGATCGGGTCTTGAACGTCCTTGCAATTATCGGATCGAACGGGCGTAGAAGCCCGGCGTATAGCCGAGCGTCCGCTTGAAGGCCCGCGTCAGATGCGCCTGGTCGGCGAACCCGCAGAGCTGGCTGATGCTGGACAGCGGCAGGCGGTCGCGAATCAGCTTTCGGGCGACGTCGACGCGCCGCTGCGTGTGGTAGCGATGCGGAGGGATACCGAAGGTCCGCCTGAAGGCGCGCACGACCGTATAAGGCGGCATCGATACGAGCTTCGAGAGGTCATTGAGGCGGATTTCCTCGAACAGGCGGTCTTCGATGTAGTCGCGAATGCGCTTGGCCTCGGGTAGATCCCCGGCGGGCGCGTCGACCTCTTCAAGGCGAGATGTTTTCGCATCGACAGCGAGAGCCGAAATCAGCCGCTGCAGGAACTCGTCGCGTTTGAGGCGATCGTCATTGGTTTGCGCGCAGGCGTGGATGCCGAAAAACAGATCGGCAAGCGCCCGCTCGTTGCGGATACCGCTTCTGATCGGCAAGTCGGCTTCGGCCTTCAGGCCAAGGTTGCGCATCGCGCTGGCGAGATTGCCCGGCGCGACGTGGAGGGTCCGCATCGTCCACCCCTCCGTCACGGACGTCGCATGGCCCGCATGGACGTCTCCCGCATTGATGAGCACGAAGGCGCCCTTCGCCGCGGTTTCAGTCCGGTCTCCGATCGTAAGTTTCAACGCACCGGACACAATGAGGGCAAGGCAAACGGTGCTGTGGAAGTGCGGTTCGAAGGCAAAGCCGTGGTGCCGCGCCCGCGAAAATTCCGAGTGCGAGAGATCGTCGGTGGACCAGATCGAGACGAGACTATCCCGCATTGCTGCGCGTCCTCACAACATATCCGTAGCAACGGGTATCCGAAGCAACGGACGTCCACGGCGCCCGCCTTGGCCGGCGCCCTTGCGCGAACCTCGTCGCCGGTCCGCATAATATCTGCACGGGTGCGTCGCGATCAAGCGGCATGCCGTGCGGGCTCGTCGGCTTCGCTGCGCGATTTCTGGAAAGAGGGAGGTTCCACGTATTCGTGAACTGCTAGTCGGCGGCCGCCGCGGCATGCGGGAGTTTGCCGATCATGGCCTCGATCTCGGCGATCACGAGCTCGGGCGCGGCGTACTGGATCATGTGACCGACGTCAGCCAGCACGATCAGCTTTGCGCCGTTGACCGCCTTCGCGAACGGGCGCGCGTGGCGGGTGGTCGACACGGTCTTGTCGACCTCGCCCGCGATCACCACGACAGGCGCGCGGATATCGCCATAGCGCGGCGCCTGCTCGGCGACCGCCGCCTTCAGCGTCACGAGATCGCGGGCATTGGCGAGGAATTCCCGCGGCCGCAACAACAGCGGCGTCGCGCTATCCCTGAGGAAATTTGCCGGCATGGTCTGCGGCAGGAAGACGCCGCGCGCGCCGGGCTCGGTGAGGAACCAGCCGACCGGCAGGGTGACGGTGTAGGCGAGCAGCGGGCCGATCACCGGAATAGCGACAAGCTTGTTGTACCATCCGACCCCGCCCGGCCATGGATAGGTGACGGGCGCGAGCATCACCAGCCCTGCGACCCGCCCGGGATAATCGAGCGCCATGCGCGCGCCGAGCGCGCCGCTCCAGGAATGCACCACGAAGATCGCGGGCCCAAGCCCAAGCTTCTCCAGCGCCTCGTTGATCATCCGGGCCTGGACGGCCGGCGTCGAATCCTTCAGGCGTGCGCGCGTGCTCCAGCCATGTCCGGGACGGTCGATCAGGATCACGCGGTGGTGCTCGGCGAGACGCTCGCCGAGCGGCCGGCGCATCACTTCCAGATTCGAACTCGCGCCATGGATCATCACGATGGGCGGACCGGCCGCCTCGCGCGGCCCGATCTCGAGCACGTTGAGGCTGGCGCCTTCGACCTCGATCGTTCGGCCCTGGACGGGATAGGCGCGCTGCAGCGCCAGGACGCCGGCCTGTGTGATCAGCGCCAGCAACGCCAGCGCCGCCACGACGAGGATTGATATCATTTGGAGATTCCGGATGACCTTGGGCACCCCTGAGGTACGGTTTTACAGCCGCCGAGTTTCGCACCCTTTATAGCCTGCAAAGCGGTCATCGGGCCCGATCGGGCGGCGGACGGTTTGCCGCCAGAATGCAGGGAAAGCAGTGGTTTTCCCGCGCTATCGCGCAATCGTCATACAAGCATCATCCGGAGCTTCATATAACGACATAACCTCAACGCACTTTTGCCACGTGGCGTGGGCACCTCCAACGAGGCTGTCGGCCATCCACGTAATCCACAGGAACGCGGGCCGGTCGCCCAAGATTGAATACACGAGCAAATGGGAGGTTCTCGATGCGTATCAAACCGGTCGAAGCGGCGATCGACAGGATCGTGGCCAGTTGCAATGGCGACATCCACAGCGCGCTGAAGGCGCTCTTGCTGGTCAACGAGCAGCTGGAGGCGGAACTGCAGCAACTCTACGCGGCCGTCTGCGTCGGCGGGCCGTTCGAGCGCGGCAACAACGTCCTGCACTGATCTTCTTGTCCAGGCACGATCTTTCGGAAAGCCGGTTCCCCGTTTTCCGGATCAGACACCAAGGCCGCACACCGAAAACCCCGCCATCATTTGGACGGGTCTTTCTCCGGACAGACGCCGATCGTCGAACGGGCGAGCTTGGCGTCGGCAAGCGAGTTGTAAGGGCCGTCTCCGAACCAGATATCGCCCCAGAAATAGATCACCGGGTTGCTGGTGACGATGTCGCATTTGCTGGTCGCGCGATTGCCGACCACCCAATAAAGCCCATTGGCAAGAGAGACCGTCCCGAACGCCACCGTCAATGCGGCGGCCAGTATCGCGGTTTTCATCTGTTCGCTCCCACTACACGGGGGTACACGCGAGCAAATCGGGGTTAGCGAAAAGCGTTCCCGCTCACAATGGATGGCTTGCGATCGTGGTTAATTCGCGCGCATTCCGGTCGATCGTTTTATCGACTAGATGTCGCGACCTTCGACCTTCTCGCTCAAGGTCTTGACCAGTTCCGGCACCTTTTCGAGATGCGGGTTGATGGCGAGCGCCTTGCGGAAGGCATCCAGCGCGCGCTTGTCGTCGCCGATATCCTGCATGATCATGCCAAGCCCGGCCAGCGCGCCGAAATGACGCGGCTCGCGGATCAGCACCTGCGCGATGTCCTCCAGCGAGTGGGTGTAGTCGTTCTTCAGATAATACAGCGTCGCGCGCCGGTTCCACGCCTCGGTATAATCGGGGCGCAGCTTGATCACGGAATCGAGCAATTTCAACGCGACATCCAGCTGTTGGGCGTCCATCGCGGCCTTGGCGCGCATCATGAGAAGGGCTGCCGTATCGCTCGGGGTCTGCAGCCAGATCGCCCAGATTCTCGCCTCGACATCCTTGGCGCTTTCTTCATCCGGCGCCACCTTCAGCGCGCCGAACAGGAAGTCGAGGCCGCGCGCCTTGTCGGCGCGGACCTTTGGCAACTTGCCCGGCGGCTCCGGGAGCTTCTTGTGCGGCTTGGGCTCGGCGCGCGGACTCTGCGCGTACGCCGGGCCTGGGGCAGCCGCCATCACCGCGGCGAAAAGCAGGGCGGCGAGGCCGTAGCGCGCGAGAAAGAATCTCTGTGCCATGGCGCGAAGTCTAGACGCGGCAAAACGCGCCGCAAAGCAACAAAAGTGTCAAACACCCGTGAAGGCTCAAATTGAGGGAATCAGCCCTGCCGCGCCTTGAACCGGCGCTGCACCTTGTTGATCACATAGACACGGCCCTTGCGGCGGACCAGGCGGTTGTTGCGATGGCGCCCACGCAACGATTTCAGCGAGTTACGGACCTTCATGGGACAATCCTGATGCTTTGAAAGGCCGTGCTGGACAGGCCGAAACGGGCAACATGCCCTGCATCCCGAAGGCAGCGAGGCCAGCCGGGACGCGCGGTTTCTAGGCCATGGGGCGGGCGAATGTCAATGGAAACAGGGCCGATTTGGGCCGGTTTGCCCGGACCGCGCGCGTCACCGGGATGGCGGATCGAGGCCATTTGGCAGCGATATCCAGATGACGGTCTGGGCCTCCCGAGAATGGCGAGAGATGTGGCCCTTGCCGTGAGTGTCCTCGACCAGCACGAAGCCGCCGGCCTTGACGTGCCGCACCTCGCCGTCGCTCGTCTGGTACTCCACCGCGCCGTCGAGCCTCACCGTGAGCACCCGCTCGGGCACCGTGTGATAGGCGACTTCGCGGATCCCCGCCGGGATGCGCGTAAAGCGGACGCGCGAGGCCGCATAATCGGCGGAAAGCTCGAACGCCGCGATTTCCGGAGAAACCGGCCGCCTGCTCGTCGGGATATCGATCTCATCGAAATGAGACTCGCCATCAGCCGTCGCGTAGATGCGCAGACACTTCATCGCGGCCTCCGGAAGGATCGCTGGCCGTGCTCAGCCCTATCGTGGGCCGGACTCCGCTTTCCGTGGTCGCCGATATCCGAAATGCGTCGCAAAGTGAAGCCGCGAGCTTGGCATTTGCTGAAACAAGCGTTCAACTGGGCGGCGACGCAAATCGAGCGGCCTACGAAGCTGAAACCGGAGCTGACCATGGCTTTTGCGACCACCGACGACGGCGTACGGCTGTATTACGAGGAAACCGGAAGCGGCACGCCGATCATCTTCGTCCATGAATACGCCGGCGATCACCGCAGCTGGGAGCAGCAGCTTCAGCATTTCGGCCGGCGCTATCGGGCCATCACCTATGCCGCGCGCGGCTATCCGCCATCGGACGTTCCGGAGCATCCCGCCTCCTACAGCCAGAACCGCGCCGCCGACGACATTCTGGCGGTGCTCGATCATCTCGGGATCGCGAAGGCGCATGTCTGCGGCCTTTCGATGGGGGGTTTCGCCACGCTTGCATTTCGGCTTTCGTCATCCGTCCCGCGCGCTGTCGCTGTGCGTGGCCGGCTGCGGCTATGGCGCCGAGTTGAACATGCGCGAGCAGTTTCGCGCCGAGGCCGACGCCGTGGTGGCGTCGCTGCGCGCCGACGGCATGGCCGCCTTTGCCGAGCGTTATGCCTACGGCCCGACCCGCGTGCAGTTCGAAGCCAAGGACCCGCGCGGCTTTGCGATCTTCAAAGAGGCGCTCGCCGAACATTCGGTGCTGGGCGCGATCAACACCCAGCTCGGCTGCCAGAAGGAGCGCCCCTCGCTCTATCATCTGCAAAACGAAATGGCCGGCCTCACCGTGCCGACGCTGATCCTCACCGGCGACGAGGACTGGCCCTGCCTGACGCCGGCGCTGCTGATGAAGCGCACGATTCCGTCGGCGGCGCTGTCGGTGATGCCGAATTGCGGGCACGCGATCAATCTGGAAGCGCCGGGTCTGTTCAACGACATCGTCGGCGACTTCGTTGTCCAGGTCGACGCCGGCCGCTGGTCCGTGCGCGACCCGCGCGCCATGTCGAGCTCAATCACCGGCATGCGATGATGATGCGCCTCATTCGATAACCTCGTCGGCGCGGCCCCCGGGGAACGGGGCGCCTTGCGATCGCAAAAGGATAGCGATTTGTCCCGGGCCGCGGACGAAAGGTACGTCCTCAACTCTCCAGCCCGAAGGGATCGTCGACCGAATGGGCCGGCTGGGTGAACCAGCGGGCGCCGGTTTCGGTGATGACCATGTGGTCTTCGAGGCGCACGCCGAATTCGCCGTAGATGCAGATGGTCGGCTCGTTGGAAAACGTCATGCCGGGCTTGAGCACGGTCTTGTCGCCCTTCACGAGATAGGGCCATTCGTGGACGTCGAGGCCGATGCCGTGACCGGTGCGGTGCGGCAGGCCGGGCGTGGCATAGCCGGGACCGAAGCCGGCGCCGTTGATGACGCCGCGGGCGGCGATGTCGATGTCCTCGCAGCGGTTGCCGGGTTTCGCGGCGGCAAAGCCCGCGGCCTGCGCTTCCTTCTCCAGGTTCCAGACGTCGCGCTGGCGCTGGGTCGGCTCGCCGAACACGTAGGAGCGCGTGATGTCGGAGAGATAGCCGTCGACCGGCGCGCCGGTGTCGATCAGGATCATGTCGCCGTCCTTCAGCGTCTGCGGATAGGGCACGCCGTGCGGATACGCGGTCGCCTCGCCGAACAGCACCGCGTTGAACGGCGGATCGCCTTCCGAGCCGAGCTTGCGGTGCGCGGCGGTGATGAAGGCCTGCACCTCTGGTCGTGGTGATGCCTTCGCGCATGATGCGGGCGGCGGCCTTGTGGGCCTGCAGCGTGATGTTCTTGGCGGTCTGCATCAGCGCCAGTTCGTGCTCCGACTTGATCATGCGGCAGCCGGCGGTGACGTCGATGGAATTGATGAAGGTGTAGGCGTTGCCGGCGCGGCGCAGCCCGTCGAAGGTGAAGAACGGCGTCGCCTCGTCGACCGCGATGGTGCCGCTGGGATAGCCGAGCGAGCGCACGGTCTCGGTGACGGCAGCGGTCGGATCCTCGTCCTCTTCCCAGACCGCGATCTTGTCGCCGAACGACAGCATGGTCTTGAGTTTCTCGACCTCGAAGGCCGGCGAGACATAGACGATCTCGCCTCTTGGCCGGCAGCACCGCGCTGTGCATGCGCTCGGTGCGGCGGAATTTCAGGCCGGTGAAATAGGTCATGCTCGAGGAGACGTCGAGATAGAGCGCATCGATGCCCTTCTCGCGCATGATCGTTTGGGCGCGAGCGATGCGCCTGAGGCGCTCGTCGACGCCGATCGGCGGCACGTCGCCGCGCATGTTCTTCAATGCGGCGAGTTCCGCCTCCGCCGTCGAGCCGCCGACACCCACCGTCATCTACGAACCTCGTTTCGCTTGTCATCGCCGGAACCGGCGCTGCACCAGGATATTCGCCGTCGCCGTCAGCCCGAGCGTCGCGGTCATCAGCACGAACGCCGCGGACGCCCCGAACGGCCAGTTGTTGAGCTGGAACTGCCCGTAGATCAGCGGCCCCATCATCTTGAATTTCGGGCCGCCGAGCAGCACCGGCGTCGCATAGGCGTTCATGCCGAGGATGAAAGTGAGAATGGTGCCGGCGAGGATGCCGGGCAGCGACAGCGGCAGCAGCACGCGGCGAAACATCGTCACTGGCGGGGCGCCGAGACTGAAAGCGGCCTCCTCGACATTGCGGTTGATGCCCTCGATCACGCTCTGCAGCGTCAGCACCATATAGGGCAGGTTGACGGCGATGATGCCGGCGACGACGGCGCCCTCGGTATACATGATCTCGAGCGGCTCGTGGATCACGCCGAACTGCATCAGCGTGACGTTGAGGAAGCCCTTGGAGCCGAACAGCACCATCCAGCCGGCCGCGCGCACGGCGTTGCCGACGAACAGCGGCAGCACCACCAGCATGATCAGCACGTTCTTGAACCGCGATCTGCGTGCGCGCCAGCACGTAGGCGAGCGGCAGCGCCATCACGAGGCAGACGACCGTGCAGAGCGCGGCCACGCGCAACGTCGTCCACAACACGCCGGTGTAATAGGGATCGGCGAAGAACTTGACGTAGTTGTCGAGCGAGAACGTCTCCACCATCATGCGCCGCGGGTCGAAGCGGTTGAAGCTGTAGCGGAGCAGGATCGAAAGCGGCACCAGCAGGCCGGCGGCGACGAACACCGTCGCCGGCCCGACCAGCATGGTGGCCGAGAGCAGCGACGTCGGCGCCTCGTCGGACTGGAACCGTGCTGCGGCGGCGGTGGCCATCGTTCGCGCGACGCCGGCTCAGCTCTTCAGCACCTTGTCCCACCAGTCCTTGAATGTCGACGTCGTTCTTGGTCATGTAGGGATAGTCGAGATCGACGAGTTTCTTGATCTCTTCGGGGGTGAAGCCGATGCGCTTGTTGAGATCGGGCGCGACCACGGCGTTGGTGACGGTCGGGTTGTAGCCCATGTCGACGGCAAACGCCTCCTGCGCGCTCTTCTCCAGCATGGCGTCGAGATAGGCATATCCGCCGTCCTTGTCGGGCGCGTTCTTCGGAATCACGAAGCCCGAGATGTAGGCCAGCGTGCCTTCCGTCGGCGCGATGGCGTCGACCGAAATGCCCGCGTTCTGCCACTGCACGACGCGCGCCTTCCACATCACGCCGATGCCGAATTCCTCCGCCTTGAGGCCCTGCGCGAACGCCTCGTTGGTCGGATAGATGCGCATGCCGGCCTTCTTGCATTCCAGCAGCAATTTCTTGCCGGGCTCGAGGTCGTTGACCTTGCCGCCGGCGGCGAGCGCCGCGCAGACCATGGTGTACTGATACTGGATGTCGATGATGCCGAGCTTGTTGCCATGCTTGGGATCGAACACGTCCTTGTAGCTCGCGGGCGCGGTCGGGATCAGCTTCGGATTGTAGACGCCGACCTTGCCGGAATAGATATGGCCGACGCCGTAGGGATATTTCATCGACGGCAGCAGATTGGGCGCGTTCTTGAGCTTGCTGTAGTCGATCGGCAGCACGGTGCCGGCGTCGTGCATCTGGAACATGTTGAGCGCGGACAGGCCCTGCACGTCGGTCGTGCCGCGCGGCAGCCGCTGCTCGGCGAGCATCTTCGAGCGCCGCTCGGGGTCGCCGGCCTGGTCCTGCACCACCTCCCAGCCCGCCTTGATCAGGATCGGCTCCTCGATGTTCTTGTGTGAGCAGCCTGGCGTAGTCGCCGCCCCAGGTGCCGACGACGATGCGGCCTTTCGACTGCGCCGGCGCGCGGCGCGGCAGTGTGGCAGCGCCGGCGAGCGCCGCGGCGCCGAGCAGGACTTCACGGCGGGAGTTCGATCGGGTCATGGCTTACGTTCCTCCGGGACATTGGGTGGCTTCGAGGCGATGTTACGACTGAAATACCCGTCCTGTCGATTTGCTCCAGCCGATATGGACCTGTTCGCCGATCACCGGCAGCGGCTGCTCGGGCCGGTTCTGGATTTGCACGATCACGCGCTCCTTCGGGCGACAGGCGGACATGCAGGTCAACCTGCGACCCGAGATAGGAGATGAATTCCACCGTGCCGGGAAAATGGTTGTCGATGGCGGGCGCCGCGGCCGGCAACAGCGCCAGCCGTTCGGGACGCAGCGCCAGCGAAGCGTCGCCGCTGCCGGTGGCCTCGCAGGCGACGAGCAGGCCGCCGGCCGAGACGAAGCGCCCGGGACCGTCCATGCGGCCGTCGATGAAGGTGGAGCGGCCGACGAAATCCGCGACGAATCTCTCCGCCGGGCGTTCGTAGAGGTCCTGCTGCGATCCGATCTGGCGAATCCGGCCCTCGCTCATGACGACGAGGCGGTCGGCCATGGTCAGCGCCTCCTCCTGGTCGTGGGTGACCATCACGGTGGTCAATCCGAGCTTGCGCTGCAGTTCGCGGATCTCGACGCGCACGTCCTGGCGCAATCTTGGCGTCGAGATTGGACAGCGGCTCGTCGAGCAGCAGCACGTCGGGCCGGAACACCAGCGCGCGCGCCAGCGCCACGCGCTGCTGCTGGCCGCCGGACAATTGCCGCGGCAGCCGGTCGGCCAGATGATCGAGCCGCACCAGACGCAGCGCCTCGGCGATCTTCGGCGCCATCTCCGCCTTCGGCATCTTGCGCATCTCGAGGCCGAAGGCGACGTTCTCGGCAACCGTCATGTGCGGGAACAGCGCGTAGCTCTGGAACACCAGCCCGGCGTTGCGCATCCACGGCGGCAGCGCGGTGATGTCGCGGTCGCCGAGCCGCACATTGCCCGCCGTCGGCTCGACGAAGCCGGCGACGATGCGCAACGTCGTGGTCTTGCCGCAGCCGGAGGGCCCGAGCAGGACCAGGAACTCGCCGTCGGCGATGTCGAGCGAAACGCCATCGACGGCCTTGAACTCGCCATAGGACTTGGTGACGTCGGTCAATTGCAGGCGCGCCATGGTCAGACCACGCGGCCGATCTTGACGAAGCGATCGGTCAACAGCATCGCCGCGCCGATGAACAGGATCTGCAACACCGACACCGCCGCGATCGTCGGGTCGATCTTCCATTCGAGGTATTGCAGGATCGCAATCGGCAGCGTGGTGCGGCCGGGACCGACGAGAAAGAGGCTCATTTCCAGGTTGCCGAAGGAGGCGATGAAGCCGAACAGGGCGGCGGCGACGACGCCCGGCAGGATCGCCGGCAGGGTGACGCGGCGGAACGTGGTCAGCCGATCCGCGCCGAGGCTTTGGGCCGCTTCCTCGACCGCGCGATCCATGCCGACGAGGCTTGCGGTGATCGAGCCGCACCGTCCAGGGGATCGCGATCAGCACGTGGCCGGCGATCAGACCGCCGAGCGAGCCGAGCACCGGCAAGTCGGTCGCTGATCTCGATTTCGACATGGAAGACGTAGAGCGCGATGCCGAGCACGATGCCGGGCACGATCAGCGGCAGCAACAAGAGGTTGTTCAACGCCTCGCGTCCGGCAAAACGGCCGCGCACCAGACAGACGGCGGCCGGCATGCCCATGCGCCAGACCAATCGAGGTTGCGACCACGGCGACCTCGAGGCTGAGCAGAAATCCGCTGACGAACCTGTCGTTGTCGGGAATGGCGCGGAACCATTTCAGCGAATAGCCTTCCGGAGGAAACGAGGGAATTTCCTGCCTGAAGAACGCGAGCCAGATCACGAAGACCAGCGGCAGCAGGATATAGGCCAGCGAGACGCCGGCCGCGGCGCCAAGCGCCATGCGGCCGACCCTTCGCGATGAAGTCCACCCCTGTGCGACGGTCAAGATCGTCTCTTCTCACCAGCTCTTTGCGATCAATTCAGCCGGTTCTTGTGCGTTTGGCCGGCCTTCATGATGAGGGAGAGATGTTTGCCTTGATCGCCAAGCAGTGCAAGGTCTTTGAGCGGATTGCCGTCGACGAGGATCGCGTCGGCAAAGGCGCCCGGCTGCAGGGTGCCCACTCTGCCCGGCATGCGCAGCACCTCGGCGCCGATCGTGGTCGCCGAGCGGATGATCTCGATCGGCGAGACGACCTCCTGGCGGATGACGAACTCCTTCGACTGGTCCCAGTGCAATTCGCCCAAGAGATCGCTGCCATAGGCGACGGGAATGCCATGGCGCTTGCAGATCTCCAGCGACTTCAGCCCGCCCTGCAATACGATTTCATTCTTGGCGAGGCTTTCGCCGATCATGCCGTATTTCGCCGCGCGGTCCTTCATGGCGTAATAAGTCACGAGATTGGCGACCAGGTACATGCCCTTCTCCGCCATCAGCCGTGCCGATGCGTCGTCGATCAGGTTGCCGTGCTCGATGGTGCGCACGCCGAGCCGGGCGGCGCGGGTGATGGATTCCGCGGTGTAGGCGTGCGCGCAGACATAGCGGCCGAAGGCTACGGCCTCCTCAACCGCCGCGCTCACTTCGCCATCGGAGAATTGCATGCTGTCGAGCGGATCGTAGGGAGACGCGACGCCGCCCGACATCATGATCTTGACGTGATCGGCGCCCTGGCGCATCTGCTCGCGCGCGGTTTTCCGCACCTCATCGGGGCCGTCGGCGATGGCGGACTTGAATCGCAGACCGTTGCAGCAGATGCATTCGTCGCCCCGGTCGGTGCGCCGCCGTGAATCCGAATGGCCGCCGGTGGGGCCGATCGACTGGCCGGCGATAAAAAGCCGTGGGCCTGCGATATGTCCGGTCTCGATGGCGGTCTTGATGCCCCAGTCGGCCCCGCCGGTGTCACGCACCGTCGTGAAGCCGCGGTCGAGCATCGCGCGCAATCGCGTGGCCGCGCGCGCGGTGACGAGCGTCAGCGGCAGCATCTCCATGAAGCGGACATTGACCTCGCTGTGGATGGCGTGCACGTGGCAATCGATCAGTCCCGGCATCAGGGTGCGCTTGCCGCAGTCGATGACCTCGGCCCCGGCGGCCTTGACCGGCCGCTCGCTGAGTTCCTGGACGGTGTCGTCCTCGACCAGGAGCTCATAGCCGCCGCGAAGCTCGCCGAACGAAGGCTCGAGCAATTCGAAATTCCTGAACAGGATTTGCTGTGCCATCAGTGCAGCCGGTTCTTGTGAAAGCGCCCGCCCTTCATGATCGCCGAGAGGTGCCGGCCTTGCTCGCCAAGCAGCTTCAGGTCGAGAAGCGGGTTGCCGTCGACCACGAGCAGGTCGGCAAGGGCGCCCGGCTTCAGGCAGCCGAGCTTGTCCTCCATGCGCACGATTTGGGCGCCGATCGTGGTGGCGGAACGGATGACTTCGGCCGGCGACAACACTCTCGCGCGCAGCAAAAATTCCTCCGACTGCGCCTCCTGCAACTGGCCGAGCAGATCGGTGCCGTAGGCGACCGGAATGCCGTGGCGCTTGCAGATTTCGAGCGACTTCAGGGCGCCCTCGATGACGAGGTCGTTCTTGGCCAGCATGTCCGAACTCATGCCGTATTCGGCGGCGCGTTTCTTCATCTCGAAATAGGTGACGAGGTTGGCGACGAGGAACATGCCTTTCTCGGCCATCAGCCTGGCGGACGGCTCGTCGATGAGGTTGCCGTGCTCGATCGTGCGCACGCCGGCGTTCGCCGCGCGCGTGATCGCCTCCGGCGTGTAGGCGTGCGCGCAGACATAGCGGCCGAAGGCGTGCGCCTCCTCGACGGCCGCCTCCACCTCCGCCACCGAGAATTGCAGGCTGTCGAGCGGATCGTAGGGCGAGGCGACGCCGCCGGACATCATGATCTTCACCTGATCGCAACCCTGGCGCATTTCCTCGCGCACCGCGCGGCGGACGCCGGAAGCGCCGTCGGCGATGCCCATGGCGAACGTAAGCGCGTTGCAGCACTGACAGCGCACGCCGAAGTCGGTGCGGCGGCGGCTGTCGCTGTGGCCGCCGGTCGGACCGATCGCGCGTCCGGCGATGAACAGCCGCGGTCCCGGCAGCAGCCATTTTTCCGTTGCTTCCTTCAGGCCCCAATCGGCGCCGCCGGTGTCGCGCACGCTGGTGAAGCCGCGATCGAGCATCCTGCGCATCAGATCGGCCGCGCGCGCCGTCATCAGCGTCAAGGGTACGCTTTCCAGGTTGCGGATCATCACCTCGGACAGCACCACGTGCACATGGCTGTCGATCAGGCCGGGCATCAGCGTACGCCCCCCGCAGTCGATGACATCAGCCTTCGCCAGCCTGATCGGCTTGTCTGAAACTTCCCTGAGGCTGTCGCCCTCGACGACCAGTTCGCGGCCGCCGCGGAGTTCGCCGGCGTCGGGATCGAGCATTTCGAAATTCTTGAAATGGTAGACAGCCATGGCGGATTCCCGATCGCGTACGCAAATCGAAATGTCCTATGCTGATTTACCCGCGTCAATGGGCAGGCCAGGCGTGAACTTCGAGCGCGTGTTGCCGCGCGCAATGCAGGCTATCGGCCCGCCGTCCCGGCGGTGAGCTGAAGTGGTTCGGCATCGGCGAAATGCCTCTCGCTGACGAACATCGTCGCTTCCGACGATTCCCCGTTTGCCCTGCGAGTTTTGACGGACAGGGCAACGTGGCGAAAGGCCGCGCGGTATTTTTGCAACATAGCGGCTAAATTGACCAAGGAAGGCCCGATGAGCGGAAAACCTGCAATCCGCCGAACCATGCTCGGCGCTTGATTTCAGGATTCTGCTGGGCCGCACGGGGCCGGGAGCAGTTGGTCGACAGATTGCCTGACGGGCAAATCACTCATCGGTTCGCGCAGGCCGCTGTCAAGCCCTTTTCGCAAAAATATTTCTGTTTTACAGAACCTAAAATCACCCTATATACATCCCATCCCGTCCCACCAAGGGGCGTTGGCCAACGTCATCAACGCGGGGCGGGATGCGGTGGACGCGGAAGGCACGTGGACGAACGTGCCTGAGGCGGACGGCGAAGTCGTGTGGTCCTGGCGCCTCGACGCCGGCGTCAAGTTCGCGGAAGTCGTTTTCGCGGGCGATGGAGACAAACCAGCCCGATCTCCAGGGAGAGCACGAAGGAACCCGTTAAAACCATCCGCGTGCGGGAATGCCGGGTGATTCCGGTGGACCTGTGGTGACTATGCTTGCGTGTTACTTTTATTTTGCACGCAAGGCTGCGGGTGCATTGGGCGCCCGGCATTCCCCACGCCCTTGAGGGGCGAAGGAATAGGCAAACCTCGGGCGGATGCCGTCGCGAGAATGCGAACCTATGTCACAGCCGTCATTGCGAGCCAACGGGTCGGCGCGAAGCGCCGCCCGATGACAGGCAATGACGGGGTTAGCGCACCGGAAACTCCACCATCGCCTCCCCCGTTGCGACCTTCTCGCCGGCCTGGTTCTTCACCATGACGTCGATCAGCACCCAGCGCGACTTTGCGGTGGCCTGTTTCGACTTCACGATGCCCGAGGGCTGGATGGTGTCGCCGGGCCGCACCGGCTTCACCCACCGCGTCTCGAGGCGGCGGTGGATGGCGCCGGCCGGATAGGCCCAGTCGGTGATCATGCGGGAGATCAGCCCGAAATTGTTCATGCCGTGCATGATGATGCCACCGAAATTGGTCTTGCCGAAATTGCCCTTCATGTAGTCGTCGTCGAGATGCAGCGGGTTGTAATCGAGCGACGCATCGCAGAACAGGCGGATGGATTCGCGGGAGACCGCAAAGCTCGGCCCTTCGATGCCGTCGCCGTCGCGCAAATTTTCGAATGTCGTCGTCATGATGTTCTCCCTTCACTGCGGCCGGATGGTCCAGCCGCGGCCCGAGCAGATCACCTCGCCGCGCTGGTTGAAGAATACATTGTCGTGCACCACGAACAGCCGTTCGCGCTTGATGAACTTGTCGAGCGCGCGGGCCTCAAGCGTGATGACGTCGTTCGGCCGCGCCGGGATGTTGTAGCTCCAGGACTGCCCGGCATTGACGGTGCCCGGCGAGCGCATCCAGTCGTCGGCCGGCGTGCAGGAGAACATCAGGAGGATATGGATCGAGGGCGGCGCGATCAGCCCGCCATAGCGGGTGCTCTTCGCGTAAGCCTCGTCGAAATAGATCGGGTGGGTTTCGCCGACCGCCTTGCAGTAGAGTTCGATCGCCTCCTTCGTAAGCCGATAGGGTATGGTGTTGCGCGGCTCGCCGGGAACGATGTCGTCCCAGAGCTTGCGCAGATTGGCGTCTTTCCAGAAATCGGTCTCGAAGGCCCCGCTTTGCGCCATGTCATGCTCCCTCTTGCCGCGATCTTTTTCTGCCGCCTTGCGGAACTTGTTATAGGGTATAATCAATTTACCGAATTGAAAAATCAAGCCGCCGGGAAACGCCAATGCCCAAGTTGAAGCTGCCCAACATCGAAGACGTGATCGCGATCGACATCCACACCCATGCCGAGGAGCCCTGCGGCATGCATGGCGACGACGGCTATGACGATTTCCAGGCGCAGATGGCCGAATATTTCAAGTCGCCCAACAAGCACCCGCCGACGGTCGTGGAAACCGCGGCCTATTACCGCGCCAAGAAAATCGCGGCCGTGATCTTTCCGGTCGACGCCGAGCGCGAGACCGGCTTCCGCCGCTACAGCAATTACGAGATGCTGGAGTTGGCCAGCGAGAATTCCGACGTGCTGATCCCCTTCGTCAGCATCGATCCTCACAAGGGCAAGTTGGGCGTGCGCGAGGCGCGGAAGCTGATCGAGGAATACGGCGTCCGCGGCTTCAAGTTCCATCCGACCATGCAGGGCTTCTACGCCAACGACCGCATGGCCTATCCGCTCTACGAGGCGATCAGCGACGGCGGCGCGATCGCGCTGTTCCATACCGGGCAGACCGGGGTCGGAAGCGGCATGCCCGGCGGCATGGGAATGCGGCTGAAATATTCCAACCCGATGTACATGGACGACGTGGCGGCGGATTTCCCCGATCTCAGGATCATCCTCGCGCATCCCTCGTTCCCCTGGCAGGAGGAGGCGCTGTCGGTCGCGACCCACAAGCCCAACGTCTATATCGATCTCTCCGGCTGGTCGCCGAAATACTTCCCGCCGATCCTGGTGCGCTACATTAACTCGATCCTGCAGGACAAGATGCTGTTCGGCTCGGACTGGCCGGTGATCACGCCCGACCGCTGGCTTTCGGACTTTGCCAAGCTCGAGATCCGCGACGAGATCAGGCCGAAAGTATTGAAGGCCAACGCGCGCAAGCTTCTGGGTATCTGAGGCGAAGTCCCATAAGATGGCCGATGGTCTGTCACGCGAATTGGTGATCCTTGACGAAGCTTGCCATCATCGCCGCTTGCATCGCCGCATCCGTGATCGGAAATCCGGTCGCGTGCCGTGCGGCGCAGCCCGATTCGTCGGCCACCGTCGTTGAATTCGAGAATCCGCTTGCGAGCTCGCCCCCGTTGCAAGGCTATCTGAGACAGACCAACAGCCAGGGCCCTTCGCCCGCCGTCGTGCTGCTGCACAGCTGCAACGGCAACTGGAAGCGGCTCGACGAGCGCTGGGGCAAGCCGATCGCATCCTGGGGCTATGTCACGCTCACGGTCGACAGCTTCGGTCCGCGCGGGCTGAAGGAGACCTGCGACAGCGGCGCGCCGGTCGCGCTCGCCTTCGACGCCTACCGCGCGCTGAACTATCTGGTGCGCCAGCCCTTCGTCGATCCCGACCGCGTCGCGGCGCTGGGCTTCGCGCAAGGCGGCTGGCTGGTGCTGACCTCGGTCGAGCGCGGCGCGGTGGAACGGCTGTCGCCGAACAAGTTCCGCGCCGCGATCGCGTTCTATCCGCCCTGCCTCGATTTCAAGGACAACATGACCGTTCCGACCCTGGTCCTGACCGGCGAACTCGACGATTGGATGCTCGCCGGCGAGTGCCGCAACATGGTGGACGGCCGCGACGATTTTGGAATATCGCGCCGCAAGGGCGACGGCATTCCGATGCAGCTCGTCGTCTACCCCGGCGCCTATCATGCCTTCGATGCGCCGGACCTCAAGACGGGAACCGAATTTCTCGGTCATCACCTCGAATTCAACCAGGTGGCACGCGACCTCTCGATGGATGCGGTTCGCCAATTCCTCGACGCGACGATCGGCGGGAAAGAGCAGACAAGGTGACGATCAAGGCCGTTGTGTTCGATGCCTATGGCACGCTCTATGACATTCAGTCGGTCGCCGCCGTCACCGAGGAGGCGTTTCCAGGCTACGGCGAGATGATCACGCAGATCTGGCGCATCAAGCAGCTCGAATATACCTGGCTGCGGTCCTTGATGCGGCGCTATGCGGATTTCTCCGTCGTCACCCGCGATTTGCTTGCCTATACGCTGCGCGTGCTCGGGCTCGAATACGACCGCGGCGCCTTCGAGCGCATCATGGACAAATACCTGCATCTCGATCTCTATCCGGACGCCCTGGCGGCGCTGGCCGCGATGCGGGATCGAAAACTCGCGATCCTTTCCAACGGCAGCCCCGGCATGCTCAACGCGCTGGTGCAGAACAGCGGGCTCGACCGCGTGCTGGATGCGACCATCAGCGTCGATACGCAAGGGATCTTCAAGCCGGCGCCGGAGGCCTATCGCGGAATCGAGGAGACGCTCGGCGTGGCGCCGGCGCAAGTGATGTTCGTGTCGTCGAACCCGTGGGACGCCTGCGGCGCCAAGGCGTTCGGGCTGAACGTCGCCTGGATCGAGCGGGTGACGCCCGAAGCGATGCGGCTCGCCTGCGTCAACAGCGACGCCGTTCCACCACTCACCATGTTCAAGGCGATCCGCACCCAGATGGACGAACTCGGGGTTGCGCCCGATCATCGCATCCACGCGCTGTCGGAACTGCCCGGTCTGGTCGCCGCACAAAAATCCTGACATGAGCCGCGCATGAGCATCGAATCGGTCCGCGCCTTTTTCGCGGAGAAAGCCCCCGACATCGCCGTGATCCTGTCGCCGCACAGTTCGGCGACGGTGCCGCTGGCAGCCCAGGCCTATGGCGTCGAGCCGGGACGGATCGCAAAGACGCTGAGCTTGCGGATCGGCGAGCGCGTGGTGCTGATCGTGGCGAGCGGTACCTCGCGGATGGACAACAGGAAGGTCAAGGCGCGCTTCGGGGGCAAGCCGAAGATGCTCGGGCTCGACGAGGTCGCCGAGATCACCGGGCATGAAGTCGGCGGCGTCTGCCCGTTCGGCCTGAAGACGCCGCTCGCGATCTATTGCGACGTGTCACTCAAGGCATTCGACGAGGTGGTGCCGGCGGCGGGCTCGACCCACAGCGCGGTGCGCATCGCGCCCGCGCGGATGGCGGAACTCGTCAATGCCGAGTGGGTCGATGTGTGCCAGGATTCCAGCTAGCGAGGCAGATTATTGGTCGTCAAAAGTTCTCGGCCGATCGTTGCGGCCCTGCGGCGCGGCCTGCTCCGGCATGCTGTCATTGGATTCGAACACCGCGCGGCATCCGTCGGAGAGTTGCAGCGTGTTTTGCCGCAGGCACGCCGTGATGCGGCCAGCGTCCGGGATTTGATCGCTGCACAGCCGCCAGACGTCGGGTGTGCAGGCAAGCTGTTGCGCGAGGGTTCCCCGGTATTCGTCGGCGGACGCCGGGGTTTGAATGGCGATGCCGCAGGCGATCGGCAACGCGAGGCTCAGGACAATTCGGTGTGCGTGCATGTCCGGTCCTTCTGATCTCATTAAATGGCGGGCGTGCGGGTTCCGCAGGCAAGGCTGCTTGACTTCAGACTTCAAAAGAATTGCGGCCTCGCAAGGTTTGCGCCGGACAACTATTTGTGAAATCGGGGGCAATGGAACCGGCGGGGAGCGACCCGTGCCTATTCCGTCGTCACTTCCGCTTCTTCCCCTTGGCGAAATGCCGGGTCAGAAAATCCGCCAGCACCTCGACGCGCGCGGGGCGCGGACCGCCGGGCGGCATCACCAGATGCACCGCGCCCTCGGTCTGCTTCCAGTCTTTCAGGATCACCTCGACCTCACCCGCGGCGATGGCGTCGCCGACGATGAACTCCGGCAGGTCGGTGATGCCGAGGCCTGCGAGCAGCGCGGCCATCAGCGCCTCGCCGTTGTTGACGCGCAACGGCCCTGCCGGGCGCACGCTCGCCTGCTCGCCCCTGGAATTGGTAAAGTGCCACGCGCCGGGCGTGGAGAGATAGGCGTAGCCGAGGCACCGGTGCTGGGCGAGCTGCATCGGATGCGTCGGCCGGCCGTGGCGCTTCAGATAGGCAGGCGCCGCCACGGTGTGGCGCGGCATCGCGCACAGCCGCCGCGCGATCAGCGAGGAATCCGGCAGGCTCGCGATCCGCACGCCCAAATCGAAGCCCTCGCCGATCAAATCGACCATCGCATCGCTCAAATGCAGGTCGATCGAGATGTCGGGATATTGCCTGAGAAACTCCGGCAGGATCGGCGCCACCGCCTTGACCCCGAATGTCATCGGCACCGCGAGTCGTACCAGCCCGCGCGGCGCGACCGACTGCGCCAGCGCCTCGTTCTCGAGCGTCTCGCCATCGGCGAGCAGCCGCGCAGCGCGCGCCGACAATTTCTGCCCGGCATCGGTCAAGGCGAGCCGCCGCGAGGTGCGGTTGAACAGCCGCGCGCCGAGCCGTTCCTCGAGCCGGGTGACGGCCTTCGACACCGTGGCCTTGGACAGCGCGAGTTCGCCCGCGGCGGCTGCGAACGAGCGCAATTCCACGACTTTCGCGAAAATCGCGAGAGCCTCGAAATCCGGAAGTTTTGCCATATCGGCCGTCCATCCTATCAAAATGGGAAACAATGAGTTTCAGTAGTTTCTATTTATGCACCAAACGGAAATGCATATCCAGAGGTCAACGCAAATTCCATTCGAGGAAAACCAATGATCGAACTCAGACCTTTTGCAAAACTCGGCGGCGCCGACCATGGCTGGCTCAAGGCCAAGCATCATTTCTCCTTCGGCGGCTACCATGACCCCGGCAATATGGGCCATGGCGCGTTGCGGGTGTGGAACGACGACGAGATCGCGCCGAACACCGGCTTCGGCGCCCATCCCCACGCCAACATGGAAATCATCACCTATGTGCGCGAAGGCGCGATCACCCATCAGGACAGCCTCGGCAACAAGGGCCGCACCGAAGCCGGCGACGTGCAGGTGATGAGCGCGGGAAGCGGCATTCGCCATTCCGAATACAATCTGGAGCCGGGCAAGACGAAAATCTTCCAGATCTGGATCGAGCCGACGACCGAAGGCGGCCAGCCGACCTGGGGCGCCAAGCCGTTTCCGAAGGCCGACCGCTCCGGCAGTTTCGTCACCATCGCCAGCGGCATCGATGGCGATGCCGATGCGCTGCCGATCCGCGCCGATGCGCGCGTGCTCGCCACCACGTTGAAGGCCGGCGAGAGCGCGGAATACAAGCCCGGCACGGCACGCCACCTCTACCTGGTGCCGGCGGCGGGCGCGGTCGAGATCAACGGCGTGCGCGTCAACGCCCGCGACGGCGTCGCGATCCGCGACGAAGCCAGGCTCAAGATCACCGCGCTGGAGGATGCCGAACTGGTGCTGGTCGACGCGGCGTAGCCCCAAACCTCAACTCGTCATGCCCGGGCTTGACCCGGGCATCCATCCGCTTCGGAAGAGCATTACCAAAGGTGATGGATTGCCGGGTCAAGCCCGGCAATGACGGCGCTGAAAATCAACTCAAACAAACCTCACGGAGACCACGATGACAAAAGTTCTCGTCCTCTATTACTCCGCCTACGGTCACATCGAGAAAATGGCGAACGCGGTCGCCGACGGCGCGCGCGAGGCCGGCGCTGTCGTCGACATCAAGCGGGTGCCCGAACTGGTGCCGGAGGAAGTCGCGAAAGCGTCACACTACAAGCTCGATCAGCCGGCCCCGGTCGCCAAGATCGCGGACCTTGCCGAATACGACGCCGTCGTCGTCGGCACCGGCACCCGTTTCGGACGGATGTCGTCGCAGATGGCGAATTTCCTCGATCAGGCCGGCGGCCTCTGGATGAAAGGCGCGCTGCACGGCAAGGTCGGCGGCGCCTTCACCTCGACCGCGACCCAGCATGGCGGCCAGGAAACCACGCTGTTCTCGATCATCACCAACCTGTTGCATTTCGGCATGGTCATCGTCGGCCTGAACTACGGTCATGCCGGACAGATGAAGCTCGACGAAGTCACCGGTGGCGCGCCCTACGGCGCAACCACGGTCACCGGCGGCGACGGCAGCCGGCAGCCGAGCGAGAACGAACTCGCCGGCGCGCGCTATCAAGGACGCGTGATCGCGGAGACGGCGAAGAAACTGCATGGCTGATTTGTGATAAGGTGGTATGGGTTTCCGCCATCACGATCCAGGTTTCGAGCATGAGCCGAACCCCGCAAGCGCCGTGGCCGGAATTGCCGACCGCGGCCTGGCGCGAGACCTACGAAACCCTGCACCTGTGGACGCAAATCGTCGGCAAGGTCCGCCTGGCCCGCGCGCCGTGGCTGAACCATTCCTGGCACGTCGCCCTCTACGTCACCGCGCGCGGGCTGACGACCTCGCCGATTCCCGACGGCACGCGCAGCTTCCAGATCGATTTCGATTTCATCGATCATGCCTTGAAGATATGGACCAGCGACGGCGCGATGCGGCAGCTCGCGCTCGCCGGGCAATCGGTCGCCAGTTTCTATGCGGCGGTGATGGCCGATCTCGCCGAGCTCGGCATCCGCGTCGCGATCGACGAGATGCCGAACGAATTGCCGGAGCCGATCCGGTTCCCGGAGGACAACCGCCATGCCTCCTACGACCCCGGCGCGGTGCGGCGCTTCTTCCAGATCCTGGTCAATGCCGACCGGGTGTTGAAGCAATTCCGCACCGGCTTTCTCGGCAAGGCGAGCCCGGTGCATTTCTTCTGGGGCAGTTTCGATCTTGCCGCGACCCGCTTCTCGGGCCGGCGCGCGCCGCGCCATCCCGGCGGCGTGCCGCATCTTTCCGACGACGTTGCCTGCGAGGCCTATTCGCACGAGGAGTCGAGCGCCGGCTTTTGGCCCGGCAGCGGCCCGATCGACTATCCCGCTTTCTATTCCTATGCCTATCCGGAGCCCGCGGGCTTTCGCACCACCAAAGTGCGTCCCGAGGCGGCGTTCTTCAGCGCGGACTTGGGCGAATTCATTTTGCCTTACGACGCCGTGCGCGCCGCGGCCGTTCCGGATCAGGCGCTGCTCGAATTCCTGCAAAGCACGTACGAGGCCGCGGCCAATGCCGCGAGGTGGGATCGCGAGGCATTGGAATGCCCGCCGGGCCGGCCGGGGATTGTGCGGAAGGTCTAGTTCTCTTCGCGCGTTTGCGGCTTGCCGAGCAGGTGGCCCACGCAGGCGGCGAGCCGCGGATAGCGGCGCAGCACGCTCGCCGCGCGGTCGCGTAGCGCATAGGGGATTCCGCGCCAGCTCAACGCCGCGGTGATATCGGCCAGCGGCAGCGGCACCACGCCGAAGCGGCGCTTATAGGCATAATTGCCGATGCTGAAGTCGAAGCTCCTGACGCCATCTTCGTGGAGCGCGGCCATGGTGCACCTGATGATCAGCCGGCCCGGCGAGCAGTTCGACCATTTCTCGCCGGCACGGCTGCTGCGCAGCATCACGTAGCGCGAGCCGCTGCGGATCCCGAGCAGGGTTGCGACGACCTCCTCGCCTGATGTCAGCACCGACAGCACGGCATAGCCGCTGCCGACATTCTCGCCGACCAGATGGCGGTAGAACGCGGCCGAGGTCTCGTCGTCGAGGTCAAAATTCAAGCCCAGGTGCCGCATACGCTCGCCCTGCTGGATCGCCATGGTCGTAAGAACGCGCAAGGCTTCATCCCGATCGGTGACGATCCGGAATCGCGCCGCGGGGTCGCGCGTGAACACGCGCCAGCTGCGCTCCAGGTTCTTGCGGACGGTCCGTTCCAGCGAATAGCGGTAGGCCTCAAAATCATCGCCCGTCGTGACGACGTTGCCGTTAAGCGGACACGGCCTTGCGCCGTCGAGCAGCGCCAGCGGATTAGGTCGGCCCGCGAGATCGACCGGCATTTTGCGCAGACGGATGAGATCGGCGCCACCAGGCGAACGTTGCAGCTCGAACAGGAGATCGCGCCACAGCGCGCGCGCGGCCGTCGCGTCACGCGGCGCCGCTGCGGCCAGCAGCGGCGCGTTGTAGTCGGTCAGATTGAAATCGGCGAATTCCACGATCCGAACGCCATTGTGCACCCGCCGGACCAGCGGCAGCAGGGCGACCGGTTCCGATGTCGCGGCAAGCGAAACAATCGCGATCAGCGGCTCGACCTGGGGGAGATCGGCAAATGCCGCGTACCAGGCCTCGAGCCAGCGGTAATTCTGGAACGGCGTCGGCGAGCCGCTATCGTTCCAGCGCGCCAAGGCCTGCCGCCAGCAGCAGACAAACTCGACCCGAAAACCCTCAGTGCGAGAGATTTCCCGCGCCCTCAGTTGTCCCACCTCAGCTACTCGAACCGCCATTGCACCCCGGCTTCTCTCACGCAGCCTCGCCCGCATGTCCCGATATGAGACGACGGGCCGAACCTTTTCCTGCATCTGGCAAGATGGGTGCCCGGGGACGGCCACGCTGCTTACAGTAAGATAATGTCTGGGATGTATGGCTAATGCGGAACCTTTCAGTATCTGTTCGACGCGTTTTCCGCACGCGATCTGCTACCCACCCCGCTTCCATTTGCGGGACAGGCTTTCGTTCGAAAACAATTGATAAAGGCGCCGGCGACCATACCATGGCTTCAGAACCCGCATATCAGGCGCTGTTTCTCGGCGCGGGACCGCAAATGAACTGCGGCGTCGGACAATTTACCCGGCTGTTGTGCGAGGAAATCGAAAAGCTCGCCCCCGGCAGCTGCGCCACGTTAACCTTGACGCGGTCGGAAGGCTCGTTCGCCGATATCTGGCGCGCGACAGGATCGGCGCGGAACGTGGTCTGCAATTTCCCGATCGTGGCCTGGAAGCGCGTGATGTTTCGGCCGCTAGCGGCACTCGCCATGGCAAAGCTGCGCCGGCGACGTGTCATTCTGATCCAGCACGAATGGGCCGGCCTGCATTGGCTGCGCCGGATCAGCTACCTTCCGGCGCTGTTGCTTGCCGATACCATCGTGATGTTTTCGGCCCTGGTGCGGCGCGAACTCGCGGACGACCCTGTGGTCGGCTGGACGGCGCGAAAATGCGTGCTGGCCCCCCTGCCCCCGAATATAGAGGCTCCTCCGGAGATCACCGATTCCACATTGCGCCGGCGGCTCGCTGCCGCGCGGGAAGAGGGACGGCTGGTGATCGGCCATTTCGGATCGATCTACCCGGGCAAGCAGCCGAACGCGATGCTCGAGATCGGCGCAATCCTGAAGGAGCGTGGCAGGAAGCCGCTGATCGTCTATATCGGGTCGTTCATCCGCGGCGTCGACGACGTCGAGAAGCAATTCTACGCCCGGGCCGCCCAGCTTGGCATCATCGACGATGTCATCGTAAGCGGCTATGTCGCCTCGGACCATGAGGTGTTCGGCCTGTTCAGCGCGGTCGACGCTTTCTGCTACCCCCTCGACGAAGGCCTCACCGCGCGGCGTTCCAGCATTCTCGCGTGCGTGCAGTCCGGCCGGCCGGTCATCGTCGCCGACCCGGCCGAAACGGAGGAGTTCGACCATCATTCGCGCTTCAAGGAACTGATCGACCGCGGCGCGGTCGTGCTGGTTGCGCGCGGATCGGATGACGCGGTCTACGCCGACAGGATCGTCTCGGCGCTCAAGTGGCCGTCGGTGCTGGCGCCGTTCGACTTCGACGGCTGGTGGCAGGATGTTGCGCAGGCGGTGCGGGCGCAGTTCGAACGCCTTATTCCCTCACCCGGAAGCGCGCCAGATAATGCAGGCCGAATACCGCCAACAGAAACGTGAACCAGGTCGGGTCGGCGCGGTCGAGAAAGAAGCTCTCCAGCGACGACAGGTACAGACCGAACAGCCAGATGCGCAGCAGCGCCATCGCCAGCGGCCCGTTGTTGCCGCCACGGTCGGCGGCCTGGAAATTCCGTAAAGGTACGATCACCAGCACCACGATCAGCAGCGCCAATCCCGGCAGGCCCATCGACAAAGCGGTGTCGAGATATCCGTTATGGCTGTGCGAGGCGTATTCCGCCCATTCCATCCCCTCTGGGACATTGCGGATCGCATCGGTGCCCCAGAACGCCTCAAAACCGTACCCCGTCGCCAGCCGTAGCCGCAGCGACTGCAGCGCGAACTCCCAGATCTCGGTGCGGCCGGTGAAGCTCGAATCCAGCGGCAGCATCTTTGCGATTTCGGCAAGACCTTCGTTCATGACCGTGCCGACGCTGAGGAGAAGCAGCAGCAGCAGCGGGGTCAGGAGCATCACGGCGCGCAGCCAGTAGGCGCGCACTACCGCGGTCAGCGACGTCAGCACCAGCACCACGAAGGTCAGCGTCAGCGAGCTCTTTCCGGCGGAATACAGCAGGAACAGCGAGGACAGGGCGATGATGACGGCGCCGGAAATCCATGCGCCGGAGCGAACGATGTAGATGCCGAGAAACACCAGCATCGCCATCACCGATGCCGCCACATTCTTGTGGCCGAACGCACCGCGCCAATTGCCCGCCAGCTGCGGCTCCTGGATATCGGTCGCGAGATGAATTGACAGGTTCGGCGCCAGCAAGATTCCAAGATAGGAGACCGCCAGCAGCAGCAATGCCGCGATGCTGAACCAGCGCACCAGTTCGTTCTGGGATTTCGGCAGCAGCATTACCGTCGCGGTCACGGCGATCACGCAGGCCGTCAGCGCGAAACGCTTGACCGAGGTCGCGGGGTCGAGCGACAACACGACCATCGCGACGATCCAGCCGCCGAACAAGAGATAGGCCGGCGTCAGCAGGGTCGCGAGGCCCCGCACGTTGTCCCGCACGGCGAGAGCGACTGTCAGCACGGCGACGAGGCCGAACACCGCATAGGTCAGCGTTTCGTTGCCGGTGGTGGTATCCTTGAGCTGCTGATTGCCGAGGTCGACGAACGGCCGCAGCGAGATCCAGGCCAGCAACAGCGCGCCGATGAAGGTGGCGCCGCGCACCACGTCGATCACCTGCTGACGCCGCAATCCCGAGACGACGGCGCGCAATTCCGACGTAGTGACCAATTGGCTCAAGACGCGATCTTCGAGGCTTTGTAGGGTTGCGGTTCGACGCCGACCGCCGCCAGCGCGCTGCCGGCCGCGACAATCACGGGATGCAGGGCAATCAACGCCCTGTGTTCCCTGAGCAACAGCCTGACGGCGAGATACAGCGATTGCGGCACGAGTCCCAGCATCTTGGCGAGGAGTTTCGTCCGCGACCACGTCGTGCGCGCAAGTTTGCGCTGGACGTGATAATTGATGGCGCCGATGCGTAACCCCCGCAGCGCAAGCCAGGCGGGCTTGGTTCGGCTTTCCGGCACGGTTTCGGTGATGACCGCTTCCGCGGCCCAGTGAAACTTCGTTCCTGCCTGGCGGCAACGGACGAAGAAGTCGGTGTCGCCACCGCCGAGAAAATTGAAGCGGAGATCGAACGCCGGATTGGCCAGCCTGGCGAATACCGGTCGCGTGATCAGGCAATTGCCGCAGCCGTAGATGACCGGGACAGGTCCGCTGACTTCGTAGGCCGGATAAAACGCCGGATGACGGCGAAGCCCGCGTTTGCGTTCATCATCGAAATCCGGAAATACCGGGCCGCCGACGATATCCGCCCCGGTCACCTCGGCGGCGCGCAGCATCAGCTCCAGCCAGTCCTTTGAGGCGATCTCGTCATCGTCGATCATCAGGAAATGGGCGGCCGCCGGGAATGCCTCGAGTGCGGTTCCGAATGCCGCGTTGATGGCATGGCAGTTGCCTTGCCGCGGCTCGATCACGCAAAGGCCCGGAAATTTTCCCGACGCGAGGAATTCAGCGGCGACCGGTACGCTGCCGCACGCCGAGGCGTCGTTTTCGACCATGACGACCGCAAAGCGCCGGCCGGTGCGCTGACAGGCGAGCGATTCCAGCGTCAGGCGTAAATGCCGCGGCCGGCGAAAGCAGGGGATACAGACCACGATCGGAATCGAAGGATCGAGCGAAGGCGACGCCGCCCCCAGCGCCCGGGAGGCAGGCGGCGGCGCTGTCGCAAATGCGGACACTCCGGACAACGCGGCTGTGCCGAAAACGCCCCGCGCGCCGGCTTCTGCCGCGCTCGCCGGGAAATCATGCCGGGAATGCGCCTCGATCGACATAGTAGGCCTGGCTCCGCCGTGGGATCCAAAGGATAGGCTGGGGTCGTTGCAACATCCGGTCCAGCGGCCCGTGCTGCCGCGCAAAACTTCTCGGGACAGTTAACGGTGCGGAGTTAATCAATGTTAAAATCGGGTCCGCGGGCGGGCGAATTCGCCGGCGGCAAGCTCAAGATCGGCGCCTGAAAAGCTCTCTGAAAAGTCGCTGCGAGTTGGGGAACCTGTTGTTGTCGATCCGGGTCGGCCATAATCCGTCGACGTCGAAATAGGCGGCATAAGCGATCTGGCTTGCGTTCTTCACGAACCAGTCGTGCATCCGCTGAATGAAAAAGGGATTGTCGCCGAAATTGCCGACGCCCCATTCGGGATAGCTCATGCGTTTCCCGTGTCGCGCGGCAAACTCGCGGTGCCATTGCAGACCGAACGGTGCGTTCAGATAGAAATGCTCCCATCGTTCCGCGGCAGATCCGTCGTATCTGAAATCGTAGACGTCGAGCCCGATGTAATCGACGACATCATCTCCGGGGTAGGCGAGATCGGCGGGGCTGTCCTGGGGTCCCCACCCCGGGCACCAATCGTACCTGAATCCGCTCGAGTGCCGCCTGAAGATTTCAACGACGCGCCTGAACGCCTTGATGTAGTCGGCCTCCCGGCCCTTGGCGAACCAGGCCATGGAAACCAGATTCATCTCCCAGCCGAGACGGATGACGGCATTCGGCTGGGCTTCGGAAATCGCCGTGGCGGCGGCTTCGAATTCGGCGTCGTGCTTGCCGTCAGCGACATCGGCGAGCGGCGTTCCCTTCACCGTCAGCGGAACCGACCAGACGACGTTTCGCGCGGGGTTGAGCTTTTTCCAGATGCCGGGCACCCAGCTCAGTCCGGAAAAATCCTCCCATGTCTTTTCGGCGTAGAAGTCAACGCCGACCACCGATGACGGCGCCTGATTGAGCCACTTCTCCCAGATCTGCAGCGTGTGCTCGCGGCCGTCCGGCCCCCAATTGACGAAGGCGCCGGCAAACTTTGAGGAATCCGAAGCGACGCCCGGCGCGGCATTCGTCTTGCCATCGGCCGCAAGGATTCCGGAGAGCGCCAAGGCGACCAGCGCCGCGCCCAGCCATTTCGCGGCCCATGGGCCGGCAGCCCGCTCAATTCGGAACATCGTCGGCCCTCGCCAGTCTCCCGACAAAGTAGGCCGACAGTCTCCGCCCCACTTCGACGGACCCCTCGGCGGTGAGATGGCCGGCGTCGAACTGCAGGGGAATGTCGCCCCCCGCAAATTCGTCGCAATGGCCCTTGCGGCAAACCGCATCGTAGACCGAAAGGTAGGTCGCGCCTTTCGCCGTCACCATCCGCCGCATTGCCCGGTCGCGTTCGCGAATCCCCGGTGTTCGCAAGGCGCCTGCGATGGAAGGGTCGTTGCGCAGGATTTCGTCGGCCAGAAGCCGCGGCAGCGCACTGTCATATTCGACGATCGGTCCGAGTACCGCGACGTCGAATCCTCGCGACTTCAGAGTCTCGATCGTGTCTGCCAGCGCCGGCATATCCTCGTCCTTCCATGAAGCCGAAAGCAGGATCCTGTCGACTTTGTTGTTGACCAAGAAGTCATTGAAGATGAACTGCATCAGTTTCGGACAAGCCCTGGTATCGAGCAGCGAGACCGGCTTCACCGCCGGCCGGCAGGCGCTGGCGGTGGCCTGCATGATGTTTACTTCCGGCATGGCGAAAGACAGCCCGAGCCAGAGATGGGCGGCATGGCTGTCGCCGACCAAAAGATAGTTTGGCCGCCTCGGGTCCAGTTGCAAGCATCCCGCGACGTCGAGTTGCTGGCGGTTGGTCGCAAGATAGCATCGCCCGGACCGGAACGCGGCCGATGGGTCGTAGCCGAGATAGGCGGCAATCGAAACCACGCGTTCCGGAAAGCGGAACGGCACTCCGCCCGCAATCAGCACCAAGCCGCAAAGCGCCATGACCGACGCCATCGCGCTCGAAGCGATGCCGAACACGGCTTTCCTCGAAGTATCTCCGGCCTTCGACCGGAACGGGCTTTCGACAAACTTCCACGAAAGCCAGGCGATGCCGATCGACACAGCGACTAGCGTCAGCTTCGTCGTCGCGCCGGAGGGGCCGGGAAGAAATCCATCCGTGCGTTGAAAGACGATCAGCGGCCAGTGCCAAAGATAAAGCGAGTAGGAGATCAGGCCGACGAAGACCACCGGCCGCAGCGACAATAGCCTGCCAACCGCCGAGACCCCGTGCTCGCTGGAGGCGATCACCAAGACGGCGCCGATGGCGGCAAGCGAAGTCATCAACAGCAGCGGTGCCGACGACGATCCCAAAAAGATCGCGCCAAGCACGATCAGCAGCCCGATCGCGCCGCACGTGTTCTTGCCGGATTCGGTCTGCGGCGCTGGAATGACTTTGATGGACAGCAGCGCGCCGAGCGCCAGCTCCCAGGCGCGGAACGGCGTGAGATAGAACACGAAGGTGGTGTTTCGATAGCTGACGGCGACGGCCGCTGCGAAGGAAAGCGCCGCGGCGCTCGCCAACAGCAGCCCGGCGCGCTTCGGCAGAACGCGATAGGCGAACAGCATCAATAACGGAACGATCAGATAGAACTGCTCCTCCACGCCAAGCGACCACGTATGCAACAGCGGCTTGGTCTCGGCCGGCGCATCGAAATATCCCGCGGTGCCTGCGAAGTAGAGGTTCGAAACCGAACCGGCCGCGCTGGCAAGGCTCTTCGAATAATCCTCGAGTTCGACCGGAAGGCAGTAGACGTAGGCGAGAGCGCTCGTGACCAGGAACATCGCGAACAACGCCGGCAGAATCCGCAAGATCCGCCGCTTGTAGAAATTTCCGAGCGAGAACGAGCCCTTGCGGAGGTCCCCGTCGATCATGCCGCAGATCAGATATCCCGAAATGACGAAGAAGATATCCACCCCGACGAAGCCGCCGGGGAAGCCGGCAACGCCGACGTGATAGAACAATACGGGAATGACGGCGAGCGAGCGCAGGCCATCAATGTCGGCGCGGTATTTCATCAGTCGAACCTCATCCGAACCGCAACGAAACGTCCGACAGCGTTGCCTTGCGCCAGCCATGCATTTCGCGCGCCGGAAGCGCGGGAATTAACCTTGCCGTCGCGGCAGTCACTTCGGCCTGCGTCCGCGCCGTCGCAAAAGCGGACACCCCGGACAGTCCGGCTGTATCAAAAAGACCACGCCCTGCGAGCCGTGCGCCGCCCGCAGGAACGCCAAGCCGGAAATGCGATCGTCTTCTCACGCGTCCACGCCCTCATGATTTCCATATTGCACGTCCGTCACTGCAATAACCGGTCCAGCGACATGCATTGTGGCCGCATCAATGCCAGGGATGGTTACCCCGCGCCGGATTAACCAATTCAGGAACAGCGCGGAGGTCGAGGAGCGGCCCGGCACCGATCTTGCTCTTTCACCATTCGGAAGAACATGCCCTCGGAATCCCAATGCCGCCGAATGTCACTGCCGAAGAGACCGCCGAGATGAATCCTGTAGCGCTGCTGACTCCGACTTACTGGCGCGACCGGGAACTGTGCACCTTGCTCTGCGAGAGTGTCGACCGTCACGTTGGCTCGTTTTCGAAGCATTATCTGCTGGTTCCGGATTGCGATCTGCCGCTGTTTGCTCGCTTCGAGAGCGAGCGCCGCAGCGTACTCCCCGCATCAAAATTCCTTCCCAGATGGCTGTGGCCGCTGCCGCGTTTCGTGCAGCGCAAGCGGCGCCATTATTGGTGGTCCTTCCGGACCAAGCCCGTCAGCGGCTGGCACGTGCAGCAATTGCTGAAGATCGCCGCGACCATCTCACTGCCGCACCAGCGATACTGCATCCTGGATTCCGATGTCGTGTTCTTTCGGGATTTCGACCTGTCGCGCTTCGAATGCCCGAATTCAATTCCGCTCATGAACAGGCCTGACGAGGTGACGTCCGACCTTGTCCGCCATTCGCATTGGGTCGAGACGACGCATCGGCTTCTCGGGCTGCCCAAGCCGCCGCTGCCGGCGTCCGATTTCATCGGCCACATCATATTCTGGGACCAGCAGACGGCGCGCGCGATGGCCTCGCGGATCGAGGCCGTCACGGGTCTGGGTTGGGTCGAGGCGTTGTGCCGGACCCACGGATTCTCCGAATACATGCTGTACGGCTATTTCGTGCAGAACGACGCGGGCTTTTCCGCCCGTCACACGCTGATCTCGCACACGCCATGCGTCAGCTACTGGGATCAGCCGAAACTCGGCAGCGGTGAACTCAACCAGTTGCTTCGCCGCGCGGACAAGGATGACGTCGCCTTCTCGGTAGCGTCCTTCTCCGGCACGCCGGTGGAAATCATCCGGGCGGCGATCGAGGCAAACACCGCGATCCCGGCACCCTTCGCCCTCTCCAAGCAAACAGCGGGGCTTGCGGCGCTATGCTGATCGGTCAAGCCAGCATCAATCTGTCCGCCAATATCCTCTCGGCGTTGTTGGGGCTATTGAGCGTGTTCGCATTCACGCGGCTGTTTTCGCCTCATGACTACGGCACCTATCTGCTTGGCGTAGGATTTGCGGGCGTGATCAGCGTTTTCCTGGTCGGCTGGTTTCGCAATCTCATCCTCAGCGGGCATGCCAGAGACGACGGCACGGACGTTCGGGGCCTCGTGATCTCCGGGTATCTCGTCTGCTGCCTCGCCGCGCCCATCGCCTACGGGCTGGGACGCCTGGTCGGGCTCGGCGCCTCGCCAGCGCTGGCTGCCGTTGTGCTCGCCGTCGCGATCGGCCTGTTCGAGCTTACCCAGGATCTGCTTCGCGCCCGCCTCAGGGCGCTCACGGTGATGAAGGCCACACTGGTTCGCGCCGCTGCCGTGCTTTGCCTTGGCGTCGTAGTTGCGTTTCTTAGTCCGAGCGGCGTCCTGCTGCTGGCTTCCTCTTCGATGGCCTATTTACTCGCGGTATTGGTCCAGTCGCGCGCCGCCTGGCGGGGAACGGTCGTCAAATTCGACGGTGCGGGTCTTTCAGCGGTAGCCAGACAGGGCCTGCCACTGACGCTGTCCCTGACGTTGCTCGCCGTCTCCAGTGTCACCGACCGCTTCATGATCGCCAACCTCGTCGGCGCCGCGGAAGCCGGAAAGTATGTCGCCGGGCTCGACCTGGTGCGACAGACGCTGATGATACCGGCGATGAGCGCCGCCGCGGCGTTCTTTCCGCTCGCGGTGCAGATTCACGCCAGCCGGGGCAATGCGGCGGTGCGATCGCATCTCGCCGAATGCGTGGAGCTGCTGCTCAGCATCACACTTCCGGCCTGCCTGGGCTTTGCCCTCATTTCATCGCACGTCGCCAATGTCATTCTCGGCGCCGATTTCCGGGAGGTGGCGGCGCAGGCCATGCCGGTCGTGGCAGTAGCCGTGATCTTCCAGGTCCTGACGCAGCAATATCTGCATGCGAGCTTTCTATTGTCGGGACGCAACTCGTTTTACCTGATCAATACGGCGACAATCATCGCGGCCAATCTGATGCTGTGCTACGTGCTGGTCACCGGCCACGGCGCCATCGGCGCGGCGTGGGCCCGGTTGGGCGCCGACGTCATCGGATTCGTCTGCGCGCTGATCCTGAGCCGACGGGCATTTACCGTTCCAATTCCCCTTGGCCGGCTTGCGCTGACGATGATCGCCGGGTTGGTCATGACGCTGGCCGTCAGGACCCTCGACAGAAATCTGCATGTTTCGGATCTCGCCGCGTGCGTCGTCCTCGTCGGCGTCGGATCGATCAGCTACGTGGCGACGTGCTGGTTGCTGGACATCTCCCGGGCCCGCGGACGCCTGAAGCTCGGGCTCGTGCTTTTCAGAACCAAGCTCGCCAACATGAACATCGGATAAGAACAGTTGAGCAAAGCAGTCACCAACGATCTCGCTCGCACGGCGCTTGCCGGGGCTAAAGCCGGTCCGCGCATCACCGGCGGAGGCACGCCGGCCATGCATCCGCAATCGCTGCTCGACCTGCCGCCCGGCGAGGCGCGCGAAAGCTTGCTCGCCGTGCACGGCATTCTCGGCGAGCGGCTGCCGCCCGGCCGACTTGCGATCTATGAAGCTGGCGGCGGTTCGACCAGCTTCCTGCCGCTCGACGTGCTGCGCCGCGCCTACGTTACCGTGGTCGATATCGACGAGGACCAGATCCGCAGCAACGATTACGCCCAGGCGACGATCCTCGGCGACATCCAGAGCTATCGCTTTCCGCCTGGAAGCTTCGACCTCGTGATCTGCTACAACGTCATCGAACACCTGCCCGACGCCGGCGCGGCGCTGCGGAATTTCTGCGAGGCGCTGAAACAAGGCGGCCTGCTGCTGATCGGCGCACCGAACCCGCAATCGCTTTCCGGGCTGGTCACCAAATACTCGCCACACTGGTTCCACGTCTGGTTCTACCGCAATGTGCGCGGCGACAGGAACGCCGGCCAGCCCGGCCGGGCGCCCTTCCCGACCTTCTTCCACCCGCTGGTCACACTTTCGAATCTCGAAGCCTTCGCGGCCGGCCGCGGCTTCGAGGTGGTCTATCGCAGGGAATACGAAAGCCCGCGCTTTCCGGAGATCCGCTCGCGCAACCCGGCACTGGCTGTCCTCCTCGATGCCGCTGCGACCGTCCTGAACTTCCTCGTCCCCGGAAAGGTCGACGTGCGACACGGCGACTATCACGTCATCTTGCGAAAGCGCTGAACCATGAATGCAACACAGTCCGCCAAAGCGAGGCCCGGCCATCGGCCGGCAATGCCTTCGCGCGCCGATCGCGTTCGTGCCGGACGCGCACTCATCGCCGTACCAACCGATAACGGATGGTTAATTTTTCGTTGCCGCAAGGAGGCTTCGCGCCGGCAAATCGTGTTTTCCGGCAGACCGGAGGCGTCGCCATGCGCAGGCGCTTAAACGCTTTTTTTGCCATTTCGGTGAATAGTCCCTCAATGAGTATGGTTAATTTTTCCTGTTGCGTTTGTTCCGCGCCGAAACCCGGCCGCGCCCTGCGTGACCCGAAGAGTAACCCCTCAGCCGATGCGTGCGGCAGTTCGAATGGAAGCTGGGGTTCATGCTGATCTATGACCAGCCGATAAATCAGGCCCGGCCCGACGCGCGCAAGGCGCCGCCGCAAAGCGCTGCGGCCTTCAGCGTGCTGGAACTCGTCCGCTTGCTGTGGCGGCGAAGGGTCGCGATCGCGACGGCCGCGTTCATCGGCGCCTGCGCGGCGGTGGCGATCGGCAAGAGCCTGACCCCGAAATATAGCGCGACCGCGCAGCTCTATGTCGATCCCCGCGAACTGCAACTGGTCGACCGCGAACTCACGCCGCGCACCCAGGACCTTTCGGGCCTCGCCATGGTGGTCGAAAGCCAGGCGCGCCTGATCACCTCGAACAGCGTTTTGCTGCGGGTGATCCAGGATACCCATATCGACCAGGATCCCGAGTTCGGCGGCGAGTCCAGGGGCATCCTGGCATCGCTGCTCGGCCTGTTCGGGCTGGAGCTTCGTTCGGCCGGCGAAACCAAGCCCGCCGAGACGGCGGCGCTCGACGCCTTGAACCGTCACATCAACGTCAGGAAGACCGAACGCAGCTTCATCGTCGATGTCGAGGTCTGGTCGGATGACCCGGCCAAGGCGGCGATGCTCGCCAACGCGGTTTCCAGCGCGTATCTGAAGGAATCGAAGACGTCGCAGGCCACCGCCGCGCGGCGAGCGACGTCGGACCTGTCGGGTCGGCTCAAGGAATTGCAGGATCGGCTTCGCAACGCCGAGAACACGCTCGCAACCTACAAGGCGCAGAACAATTTCGTCGGCAGCCAGGACACGGCGATCAGCGACCAGCAGCTTTCGGCGAGCAACCAGCGGCTCGCCACGGCGCACGCGCTGACGCTCGACGCCCAGGCCAAGTTTGACCAGATCGAGGCCAGCCGCCGCACTGCGGCCGATGCCGGCGCCATTCCGGAAGCGCTGCAGTCGCCGACCATCGCCAACCTGCGCGCGCAATATGCCGAAGCCCGCAAGCGCTATGCGGAACTGGCATCCGAGTTGGGGCCGCTGCATCCCGCGCTGCGCCAGATGGAGAAGCAGGTCGACGACGTGCGCCGCGCCATCAACGAGGAAGTCGACCGCTTCGCGCAATCGGCGAAGAACGACCTGACCCGCGCCCGCGATTACGAGGCATCGCTGAGCAAGGCGCTGGACGCGCAGAAGCGCCAGAGCGTCCAGCTCAGCCAGGCTTCGGTCCGCTTGCGCGAGCTCGAGCGCGAAGTCGACGCCAGTCGCGACGTCTATCAATCATTCCTCAAGCGCTCGCGCGAAACCCAGGAACAGGAGAGCCTCAATACCTCCAGCGCCCGCATCATCGGCGAGGCCACCGTGCCGCAACGGCGCAGTTTCCCGCCGGCGATGAGCCTGCTTGCGATGATCGGCCTGATTTTCGGCGCACTCGCTTCCTCGGCCTGGATGGTCGCGGCCGATCGGTTGCAGCCCGAGACCGGGGAACCGCAGCCCGTCAGCTCCGAGAAGAAGCCGCCGGCGCCGCCATCGAAACAGCCGTCCAGCGATCCATCACCGCCGCAGGCCGCGGTCACCGCGATTGAGAAACCGCTGATCGCGCGGCTGCAGGAAACCGACGTGATGCGGACGCTGGGCGGAATCCTGAAAACCGCAGGCACGCCCGACGTGACGCGATTGGGCTGGCCGACGCTGCGCGCCGGGTTGCCGCTGATGAGCTTCCTCAACGCCATGCGCGACATCCGCGCGACATTGGCGAAGCGGTCGTCGACCAACGCCATGCCGGTGATGGCCATCATCGGCGCGGGCAGCGCCAAGGACCGCAGCATCGCCGCGCTCAATATCGCGCTGGCGGCCGCGCGCGACGGCGTCAAGGTGCTGATGATCGACGCCGATCGCGCAACGCATCCGCTTTCGAACAAGCTCAACGGGCTCGGCAAGAGCGAACCCAGCCCTCGGCGGCTCAGCATCGGCAGCAAGACCTCGCGCGCGATTTTGACCACAAACGGCATCTCGATCCTGCCCGTCGCCAAGGGCATCGACGCCAAGGCGAGCGAGGCGATCGCGCGGGCGCGTTCCACCGGCGGCTACGATCTGGCGATCCTCGACGGCCCGTCGATGCCCTTCAGCGATGCCGAGCGCAGGCTGCTCGGACTGGCCGACGGGCTGGTCGCGATCCTGCCCGTCCATCTCGACATCAACGACAGCATGGAAGAGATCATCGCGGCGCTTGGCGGCGCCGAGCGCAAGCTGATCGGCGTCGTGCTCAACGAGCTCGCGCCGGGGGCGAACAGCCGCGAGCGAGGCAGGCAATATGCTTGAGCGCCGCGCCAATCCCCTCGGCAGGGCCGCGACATCAGCCATCCCCAGGATCTCGCTGGGCGGCCTGCGGCTCGCCGTGCTCGACATCGAAGAGACCGCGAATTTCATGATCGAGATGGCCCTGCCCGAACGCCGGGTCGGCCGTCCGCTCTATCTGACCTCGGCCAATGGCGAGGTGCTGGCGCGCTGCTCGACCGAGCCGATGACGTCGCGGCTGTTCCGCGCCGCCGATCTCATCAATGCCGACGGACAGCCGCTGGTCACCGTGTCGCGGCTGAAGTCGAAGACGCCGCTGCCGGAACGCGTGGCAACCACCGACCTGTTTCACGTCGTCGCCCTGAGGGCGCAGGCGGCGCGGCTGACCTTCTACATGTTCGGCGCCGACGAAGCGGAAAACGCCGCCGCCGTCGCCAATGTGCGGCAAACCTACCCCGACTTGCGGATCGTCGGCCACTGCCATGGCTATCTCAGGGGCAACGCGCTGCGGGCCAAGGTCGATGAGATCAACGCGCTGGCGCCGGATTATCTCTGGGTGGCGCTCGGCGTTCCCTACGAGCAGGCCTTTGTCGAGGAGTTCACGCCGCGGCTATTCAATGTCGGTGTGATCAAGACCGCGGGCGGATTGTTCAACTTTCTGTCGGGAAGCCGGCCCCGCGCGCCGCTCTGGATGCAGAGGATCGGGCTGGAATGGGTCTGGCGAATCTGGCTCGAGCCACGCCGGCTGTTCTGGCGCTACTTCACCACCAATCCCCGCGCGCTCTATTTGCTGTTCAACAAGGGCCGGTCCTCCACAGACGACCGCACGCCACGAGATTGAGATGAACGATCGTCCAGCCGTCCTCGTTACCGGCGGTGCCGGCTATATCGGCTCGCACTGCTGCCGCACGCTGGTCGCGGCCGGCTATCATCCTGTCGTTTTTGACAACTTCTCGACCGGCCACCGCGGCTTCGTCACCGGTTCGCTGGTCACGGGCGACCTCCTGGACGAGGCGGCGCTGAGGCGCGCCTTTGCGCAGCACGACGTCGTCGCGGTGATGCACTTTGCGGCGTCGAGTCTCGTCGGAGAGTCCGTCGCCGATCCGCAGAAATATTACCGCAACAATGTCGCCGGCACACTGTCGCTGCTGGATGCGATGCGTGCGGCGGGGTGCGATCGGCTGGTGTTCTCCTCAAGCGGCGCGGTCTATGGCAATGCCGACAACAAGGCGCTGCCCGAAAGCCATCCATGCGTGCCGATCAACCCTTACGGTGCCTCGAAATGGATGATCGAGCGCATCCTCGCCGATTATCGCAGCGCCTATGGGCTCGGCGCGTTCTGCCTGCGCTATTTCAACGCCAGCGGCGCCGACACCGCCGGCGGGATCGGCGAACTACGCGACAACGAGACCCATCTGATCCCGCGCGCCATGATGGCGCTGCTGGGCCATATCGGTGACTTCGCCATGTTTGGCAACGACTACGACACGCCGGACGGCACCGCGATTCGCGACTACGTCCACGTCACCGACCTTGCGGCAGCACACGTCGCGGCGCTGAAACTGCTGCTGCAAGGACATCGTGGCGGCGCCTTCAATCTCGGCACCGGCACCGGTTTTTCGGTGCGGGAAATTCTTGCCGCGATTGCGGCCGAGACCGGTCGCGAGGTGCCGCATGTCGTGAAGCCAAGGCGAGTGGGCGATCCGGCCTACCTGGTCGCCGACCCCACCGCGGCGCGCGAGGTGTTGAAGTTCCACCCATCACATTCTGACCTTGCGACCATCATCCGAACCGCGTGGGCGTGGCACAAGAGCGCCCATCCGCAGAAGGTGCCCCGACACGAGGCGGCCGCGCCGGCACTCTGAAGCAAGTCGGGGTCACCGCCACTACGCGCGAACTTGCGGAAAATCGCTGGCCAATTTTCGGTTGAAACCCGATGGGGATGCGGGTTAAGTGCGCGTTCCGCAAATGGCGGCCGGGCCATTTTTTCGTTATGCAAGAGCCTTGCAAGCGGCGATCGACCGATACGTTCTCGCTCCCAATCGAGTGCAGCGCCCCGCAATGAACGAGTTACACCAATATACCGACGAGTTCTTCGAATATATCGAGCGCGGCTCCATCGCCTCCGCAGGACGCTTCAGCACATATCTGGCGCCGCTGCTCGGCATCAAAACCGTACTGGATGTCGGATGTGGGCGGGGAGCCTGGCTGCGCGAGTGGAAAGCCGCCGGCGTCGCGATCGCCCAGGGCGTCGACGGACCCTATGTCCGCGCGGAGACGTTGCTGATTCCTGTCGGGGATTTCACGGCCATCGACCTCTCCCGGAAGTTCGATCTGGGACGGCGCTACGACCTTGTCACCTGTCTCGAGGTCGCCGAGCACCTGCCACGTTCCCATTCGGACACTTTCATTTCGTCGCTGGCGACGCACGCCGACCTGGTTCTCTTCTCCGCGGCGACACCCGGACAGGGCGGCGAAAACCATATCAACGAAAGACCGCCCTCATTCTGGCAGGGCATTTTCGGAAACCTGGGCTATGAGGCCTACGACGCCATTCGTCCTGTCTTCCGAGCCGACAACAGCGTCGAACCATGGTACCGCTTCAATACCGTCCTCTATGCGAACGAACGCGCCCGCTCGTCGCTGCCGGCTTCCGTCGCGCAGACGAGAGTTGAGCCGGGGCGCCTGCGCGAGATCGGCGACATCGGCTGGCGGGTAAGAAAATCCGTACTCCGGCTGCTCCCGACTGCGACGGTGACCGCGTTATCCAGGATGAACTATCGGCGCTTGAATTGCGCGCACAAAAGGCGCTCGGCCAACCCTTGATCGACCAAGGCTTGATTTGGCAGGCGTCGACGCGGAAGTTGCCAGCAACATCGGGGAGGGTTCGATGCATCAGGCCGCCAACGTGCAGTTCGAGCGCGCCGTGCGCGAATTCGCGCGCTGGCGCGCGGTCGGCGAACAAGACCGCTCGCCCGCGCCTGCATGGTGGTGGGGCCCGGCGTTCGAGGTGCTCGCCGAGCCGCAACGGATGCCGGCCGACTGGTGCGCGTGCCTGGAACTGTCCGATGGCGCTACTTATGCCGACGGCGCGCGGGTGTTTCTCGGTAGCCTCGCCGGTCAGACTCATCCGGCGTGGCCCAGCGCCTTTCCGGGCGGGGTTCGGCTCGAAAGCGCTCTAAGACGCAGCGCCCCGCTGCTTTGAAGGCCTGGAGGACTTCTCCGGTGCCTCGGTAGCGGCCGCGGGCTGGAGCGGCGGCGAACTCATCGCCGGCGCGGACCGCAGCAGGTCGGCCAACTCCCGGGGCGGGACCGGCTTGCTGAACAGAAAACCCTGCATCTCGTCGCAGGCGTGGCGGCGCAGGAATTTTTCCTGTTCGGCGGTTTCGACGCCTTCGGCGACCACCGTCATCCCGAGCGCCTTGCCCATGCTGATGATCGCCTTCGCGATGGCCTGATCCTCGATGTCCTCCGCCAGGTCGCGGACGAACGAACGGTCGATCTTGATGGTGTCGATCGGAAACTGCTTCATCAGCGACATCGACGAATAGCCGGTTCCGAAATCGTCGATCGCAAGACGAATGCCGCGGCCCTGGATCGCGTCCAGCACCTTCACCGCGCGCGAGACGTTGCGCATCACCATGCTTTCGGTGACCTCGAGCTGCAGCAGCACCGGAGACATGCCGCTCGACGCCAGCGCCTCGTCGATATCCTGCAGCAGGTGCTCGTCGGCGAATTGCCGCGGCGAGAGATTGACCGCCATCGCGACGGGCCGCAGCCCGCGGCGCTGCCACGCCATGTTCTGTGCGCAGGCCTCGCTTCAGCACCCAGCGGCCGATCGGAACGATCAGTCCGGTCTCTTCGGCGAGCGGAATGAATTGCATCGGGCGACAACACGCCGAGTTCGGGATGGGTCCAGCGCAGCAAGCGCCTCGACGCCGGTGATCTGTCCGCGTCGCCATATCCATCTTGGGCTGGTAGTGCAGCTCGAACTGTTCGCGATCAAGCGCGCGGCGCAGCGCGGTCTCCAGCGTCAGACGCTCGATCGACTGGGTTTTCGTTTCCCTGGTGAAGAAGCGGAAGGCGTTCTTGCCGTCTTCCTTGGCGAGATACATTGCCATATCGGCGTTCTTGGTCAGCGCCTCCACGTCGGAGCCGTCCGACGGATACATCGCGATACCGATACTGGCGGTGGTATGGCATTCGTGACCGCACAATTGCAGGGGTTCGCTGAGGACCGAAAGCAGATTGCGCGCGATGCGCTCGACGTCATCGCGCTCGGCGGTCTCCTCGAGAATGACGACGAATTCGTCGCCACCGAGCCGCGCCACGACATCGCTCGACCGCAGCGCGCCGCGCAGCCGGCCCGCGATTTCCACCAGCAGCATATCGCCGGCGTCATGCCCCAGCGAATCGTTGATGATCTTGAAGCGGTCGAGATCGATGAACAGCACGGCGAATTGCCGCTGGTGGCGCCGCGCCGCCTCGATCGCGTGGCGCAGCAACCCGTTGAACATTTCCCGATTGGGCAGCTCGGTCAGGCTGTCGTGCGAGGCAAGGTATTCGATCCGCTCGTCGGCCCGGGTCTTCTCGTCGGCGCGGTCGAAATTGTCGAGCGCGAACGAGATGTTTTCGGCCAGCCTCGCGAGCAGCTCCACCATGTCGTCGGTGAAAATGTTTTCCTCCGCGGCGAGGAACAGCAGCACGCCCGCGGGCTCGCCGTCCCTCTTCAGGAGCGGAAAGCCGGCGCCTGATCGCGTCCCACCAGCCTTCGCGAGCGCATGCCAATGTGCGGTTTGCTTGTTAGTCAGGAAATCGTTCATGATGCAGGGCGCTTTTGTCCGGAACGCGGTCCCGGTCAGTCCTCGGCCTTCGGGGCGCTCGGCGGAGATCGCGAAGCGAGTGCTCCTGACGCGGTCGCTGTTTTGTCCCTTCGAGGCGGCAATCCGCAGGAACTCCTCGCCCGGCTCCGCAAGGGCTATCGTCGTCGAGGTGAACTTGCCGCCCAGCACTGCCGCAGCGCAAACCAGTTCGAACATCTCGGCCCGTGATTTGGCGCGCATGATCGCCTCGTTGGTCGCGCTGAGCGCGGCGAACATGCGCGTCACCGCTCCTTTTGCTCCTCGGTCCGCGCCTTTTCCTCGGCACGGTCGAAATTGTCGAGGGCAAACGAAACGTTTTCCGCGAGCCGCGCAAGCAGCTCCACCAGATCGTCGGTGAATGCGCCCTGTTCGCGGGAAAGAAACAGCAGCACGCCGATGGCCTCGCCGCCGTTCTTCAACAGCGGAAAACCCGCCCCGGAGCGCGTTCCGTCCTCCCTTGCGAGGTGATGCCAATGGGCGGCCCGCTGCTCGGCCAGGAAATCGTTCATGATGCAAGGTTTTCGGGTCCGGAACGAGGTTCCGGACAAGCCCCCGGCCTTCGGGATCGTCGGCGGAAGTGGCAAACCGGCGGCCCCTCATACGCTCGTAATTCAGGCCCTTGGTCGCGGCAATCCGCAGATACTTGCCCTCGGCGTCAACCAGCGCGATCGTTGCGGAGGCGAACATTCCTCCCAGTACGGCGGCCTGGCACACCAGTTCGAACAGCTCCGCACGCGTCTTGACGCGAATGATCGCCTCATTGGTCGCGCTGAGGGCTTCGAACATTCCGGCGAGCCGCTCCTTTTGCTTTTCGGTCCTTGCCTTTTCGTCGGCGCGATCGAAATTTTCCAGCGCGAAGGCGACGTTCTGCGCCAGGCGGCGCAGCAGCTCGACCAATTCGGGCGTGAACGTGCCCCGTTCCATCGAGTTGAAGACGATCACACCCTCCGCGCGATCGCCGTTGAGCAACGGCAGCGCGGCGGACGAGTGTACGCCGCTGCGGCGAGCCCCCTCGTGCCATGGCCTGGTTCGTTCATCGGCCTGGAAATCGTTGCTGATGCAGGGCTGCCGAGTCCGGAATGCGGTCCCGGTCAATCCGCGCCCTTCCGGCACCGAATCCGTGATCGCGAGTTTCAGGCCGCGCATCTCGTTGGCGTTCGGCCCGTCGGAGGCGACAACGCGCTGGAATTCGGAACCAGGCTCGGCCAGCGCGATGGTCGCGGAGCTGAACTTTGCGCCACGCACCGCGGCTGCGCAGACCAGGTCGAAGAGCTCGCGGCGCGACTTCGCCCGCATGATCGCTTCGTTGGTCGCGCTGAGCGCCGCGAACATGCGTGCCAGCCGCTGTCTCTGGTCGTCGGCTTTCGCCTTTTCCTCCGCGCGATCGAGATTGTCGAGCGCGAACGAGACATTCTCCGCCATGCGCGCCATCAGCGCGACGATCTCTTCATCCGCGGCCCAGAATTTGCTGACGAAGAACATCCACACGCCGATGCTCTTGCCGGCCTTGACGAGCGGAAGCGCGATGCAGGCCACGACGCCGGTCTCGCGTCCAACCTGCTGCCATGGCCTGCCCTGCACCGAGTTGAGGATATCGGGGTTGATGCAAGGCTTCTGCGTGCGGAATGCATTGCCGCATACGCCGGCGCCGTAGATATTGTCCGGATCGGTCGAGAATCGCGTCTTCGTGACCAGTTCGACGATATCACCGGTTCCGGCGACCGGTTTCAGCCAGATCGAGTCCGGCTCGGCGAGCAGAACCACCGCGGCGAGGGATTTTCCGCCGTGAACCGCGGCGTCGCAGACCAGCTGGTAGAGCTCCTGCGCCGTCTTGGCGCGGAGGATGGCCTCATTGGTCGCGCTGATGGCGCCGAACATGCGATTCAATCGCCGCATCGCCCGTTCGCCGGCCTTCCGCGAAGCCTCATGATCGAAATTGTCGAGCGCATAGGGAGATGTTGGCCGACATGCGCAGAAGCAGCGAAACGATCTGGTCGTTCAGCGAACCGGCGTCGTGCCGGGTGACCAGCAGCACGCCAACGCAGTTGCCGTTGCAGGTCAGCGGCAATGCTGCTGCCGCTCCGACATGCGCCTTGCGGGCGCCTTCGCGCCAGGCCAGCGAGCGCGCATCGTTCAGGAAATCATTGCTGACGATGACCTTCCGCTCGCGAAAGGCCTCCCCGCAGACCCCCGAACCCTCGGGCGCGCCGGCGAGGATCGAAATGTCGATCCGGCGCAGCCGCGCGATGTCTTCGCCGAAGCCGGCCGCCAGCCGGAGCGTGCTGGTCCCCGGTTCCAGCAAGAAGATCGCCGTCGCCAGGAAGTCGCCGCTGGAGAACGCGGCCTGGCAGACCTGCCGGTACAGTTCCTCGGGTGATTTCGCATAAAGGATTGCTTCGTTGGTCGCGCTCAACGCCGCAAATCTACGCGCGATATTGGTCTCCAAGATCATCAACTCCCGGTGGCGATCCTTGTCGGTCCCGCAGAAGATTTATGGAAGCATGGGGCCTAAGTGGCCGTTATTGAAGGCGATAAGTTATGATTCAAAGTAAACGTCACGCCAATGACACGAGGGCGCGATCCGGGATTCTACGGAAGTCCGCCGCTCTTCCGGCGGGATGTCGCGTTGCATCGCACCCAAGATTCTGGTCTGCGACCTTGCTCTCAGGCCATCGCTTTGAGAGCATGGCTGCGACAAGAAGCAAGATCCGTCCCCGCGCGGACTTCGACCCCTCGAGGAAACCCCATGCCGATCGTGCCAGCCGACCGTCTCACCCGCATTGGCGCGGCCCTGCTCAGGGCTTCCGGCGCGTCGCTGGAGGAAGCGGACGCGGTTGCTGTCGGCTGCGTCAACGCCAACCTCGCCGGCCATGACTCGCACGGGGTGATCGCGATCCCGACCTATATCGACCGCATCAAGGCCGGCCATATCGTGCCGGGCGCGAAGTGGACGATCGTGCAGGAATCGCCGACCACGACCGTGATCGATGGCCACTGGGGCTTCGGCTTTCATGTCAACGCCAAGGCGATGGCCTTGACCATCGAGAAGGCCAAGACCGCCAACGTCGCCGCCTGTACCGTGTTCCGGCAGAGCCATGTCGGACGGCTCGCCGCCTATCCGATGATGGCGATGCGCGAAGGCATGATCGGGCTTGCCACCGCCGATTCCGGGCGCTCGCCGAAGCACGTCGCGCCGTTCGGCGGCCGCGAGCCGCGGCTCGGCACCAATCCGATCTCGATCGCGGTGCCGTCGGACCTCGAAGCCCCCTTCTATCTGGACATGGCGACTTCGGCAGTTGCCGCCGGAAAGATCGCGCTTGCGATCGCGCGCGATGAGGAAATCCCGAGGGGATGGATCATCGATGCCGAGGGGCGGCAGACCACCGATCCCAAGCAGTACCGCAAAGGCGGCGCGCTGCTGCCGCTCGGCGGCACCGAGGGCTACAAGGGCAGCGGTCTCGCCGCGATGGTCGAGGTATTGTGCGGACTGCTCACGGGCCTCGGCTTCGGTGTCGAGCCGACCGGGCGGCACAATGACGGTTGCTTCATGGCGGTGTTCAACGTCGCCGCGTTCCGGCCCCTGAAGGATTTCAAGAAGGAGGTCGCCGAGTTCGCGCGTTACCTCAAGGCGACGCCGCCCTCCGAAGGCTCGAGCGGCGTGTTCTATCCGGGCGAGGTCGAGTATCTCCGCGAGCAGCAGCGCCGGATTTCCGGAATCGACGTCGAGGACGCCACCTGGGACAAGTTGCGCAAGCTCGCCGGCGAGTACCAATTGACCGCCGAGCTCGATCTGAAATGACAACGCATCGGCACCGCACGGGGAGAGCAGCATGACGCGGCAAATGGTGATGGTCGGCTTCCTGCAGGCGCAGAACTGCACCAACCTGCCGAGCTCGTGGCGGCATCCGCAATCGCGCGACGATTCGATGTCGGCGGATTATTATCAGGAAATCGGCCGGATCCTGGAATCCGGCAAATTCCACATGGCGTTCTTCGACGACCGCCTGGCGATGCCGGATCGCTACGGCAACGATCACGCCCACACCGTCGAATACGGCATCCGCTGCGTCAAGATGGACCCGGTCATCGTGCTGACGACGATGGGCATGGCGACCGAAAAACTCGGCCTCGCCTCGACCTGCTCGACCACCTATTACGAGCCCTTCGACGTCGCGCGCCGCTTCGCCACGCTCGACCTGATGACCGGCGGCCGCGCCGCCTGGAACGTGGTCACCTCCGTCAACGACGGCGAAGCCCACAACATGGGCAAGGACGCCCATCTCGATCACGATTTCCGCTACGACCGCGCCGACGAATTCATGGAAGTGGTGCTCGGCCACTGGGATACCTGGGAAGACGGCTCGCTGCTGATCGACAAGACAAGCGGGCGCTTCGCCGATCCGACCAAGGTCAAGCGCCTCGACCACAAGGGGCAATTCTACAAATCGCGCGGCCCGTTCACGGTGCCGCGCTCGCAACAGGGCCATCCCGTCATCATCCAGGCGGGTGCCTCTGGCCGCGGCCAGCGTTTTGCAGGCCGGTGGGGCGAGGTGATTTTCACCGCCGCGCGCAATCTGGCCGGCGCCAAACAGGGCTACGACGCGATCCGCAACGAGGCCGCGAAAGCGGGGCGCGATCCCGACCAGATGTTTCTCTGCAATCTCGTCACCCCGGTTTCCGGCGCGACCCGATCGGAAGCCGAAGACAAGATGGCGCTGATCGAGAAGCTGCCGCTTCAGATCGACGCACTGTCGCTGCTGTCGGAAGGATTGAACTACGATTTCGCCTCCAAGGGCATCGACGAGCCGCTGACCACGGAGGAACTGCAGGGCATGCAGGGCATCCTCGGAATCCGCGACGGCGTCCTGAAGACCTCGGGCAAGACCAACCCGACCGCGCGCGATTTCGTCACCTTTTCCGGCCGCGGCCAGACCGCGGATGCGATCGTCGGCGGTCCCAGGGAAATCGCCGACAGGTTAGAGGAGATGTTCGCGGGCCGCGGCTGCGACGGCTTTGTGATCGCGGCGACCTATGTGCCCGGATCCTACGCCGATTTCGTTCGCCACGTGGTGCCGGAACTGCAGCGGCGCGGGCTGTTTCACAAGGACTACGCCGGCAAGACCTTGCGCGAGAATCTGGGCCTGCCGCGTCCGGCCGCCGGCGCATGGAAAACCAGGCCGCAGGAGGCCGCCGAATAAGAAGGACAGAGCATGCGCTGGCTGAAATTCACCGCGAACGGACAGACCTCCTGGGGCATTATCGAAGGCGACCGCGTCACCGCGGTCAGCGGCGAGCCGTTCGGCGAATGGCAGCGCACCCAGCGCTCGCATCCCCTGAAGGATGTGAAGATCGAATTGCCCGTGATGCCGCGCACCTTCTATTGCGTCGGCCTGAACTACCTCAAGCACCTCAAGGAGGCCGCCGACAAGGCCGGCACGGTCCCCAACATCCCCGACCGCCCCGAGATCGGCTATCGCGCGCAGAACGCGCTGATCGCGCATGATGAGGACGTCGTCATTCCAGCCGCCGCCACCGAAAAGATCCACTACGAGGGCGAACTCGTCGTCGTCATCGGCAAGAAGGCGAAGCACCTCAACGAAGCCAACGCGATGTCCTGCGTGCTCGGCTACACCATCGGCAACGACGTCAGTGAGCGCACCTGGCAGAAGGCCGACCGCGGGCTGTGGCGGGCCAAGAACGCCGATACCTTCAAGCCGATGGGGCCGTGGATCGAGACATCGGTCGACCTCGACAAGATGGAGACCATCATCAAGGTCAACGGCAAGGAGACGGGCCGCTTCCACACCAACGAGATGATCTTCGGCATCAAGCCGTTCCTCGTCGAACTGACGAAATATTTCACGCTGTGGCCGGGCGACGTGATCTGGATGGGCACCGACGGCGCCTCGCCGGACATCAAGGGCGGCGACGTGGTCGAGATCGAGATCACCGGCATCGGCACCCTGCGCAACCGCTTCGTCAAGGAGACGGCGCAAGCCGGGGCATGAGCCGCCACACCACCGCGCATTACTTCCTGGAGGGGTTGGTCGATCTTGGCGTCGATTACATCTTTGCCAATCTCGGCACTGATCATGTCTCCCTGATCGAGGAGATGGCGCGCTGGGATAGCGAGGGGCGGAAACACCCCGGGACGAGCCTGTGTCCGCACGAGGTCGTCGCCGCCATCGACCGCGCTCTCGCCGCGCTGAGCGACGGCAAGGCCGCGGTGCTGCATATTCATGTCACACGGCTCTGATGGAAATCCATGACGATGCCCGGCCGACGATGAAACCCCGACCTCACCATGCTGATTGCGACCATCAACGCCTGGAACCGGGTCTCGATCAGCTTCCGCTCGATTCCGCAAGTCACGGCCAAGGCCGCTGCGTAGTCACACCGCGGTGGCCTTGGCGAAATCGACATAGATCTCGCGCAACCGGTCCGTCATCGGGCCCGGCTTGCCGTTGGCCACCGTCTTGCCGTCGATCGACACCACCGCCTGCACGAAGACGGTGGCTGAGGTGATGAAGGCCTCCTTGGCGCCAAGCGCCTCGGCGACCGAAAACGGCCGCTCCTCGACGCGGAGCTGACGCTCCTGGGCGAGCTTGACCACCGCCTTGCGGGTGCACCCCGGCAGGATCGCGGCCGAGTTCTGCCGCGTCACCAGCACATCGTCCTGGGTCAGGATGAAGGCCGACGACGAGCCGCCCTCGGTCACCATGCCGTCCTCGACCATCCAGGCCTCGCCGGCGCCGGCTTCGGCCGCCGCCTGCTTGGCCAGCACCTGCGCCAGCAGCGCCACGCTCTTGATGTCGCGCCGCGCCCAGCGGATGTCGGGCACCGTGATCACGCCGATGCCGGTCCTTGCCGACGGCGCGTTGATGATGTCCTTGACCGCGGTGAACATGATCAGCGTCGGCTTGACGTCCTTCGGAAAGGCGAAATCGCGGCCCGTATCGGCGCCGCGCGTCACTTCCAGATAGACCATGCCGTTGACGAGATTGTTGCGCGCGACCAGTTCCTTCTGGATTTCCTCGATGCGACCCGTCGTCTCGGGCAGGGCGAGCGATATCTCGCCGACCGAACGCTCCAGCCGCGCCAGATGCGAGGCACTGTCGATCAACTTGCCGTCGAGCACGGCGGCAACCTCGTAGATGCCGTCGGCGAACAGAAAGCCGCGATCGAGAATCGAGACCTTGGCATCGGCAAGCGGCACGAACGATCCGTTGACGTAAGCGATCTGGTCCAAGCGAGTTCTCCTGAAGCGGGATAAGAGAGGCGATTGCGCGGGACGGTATACCCGATTTCTTAAGACTTGATCGACGAATTTAGGGTCTCCCCTTCCGCGATTGCCGGATTTTTTCAGGCACTACAACGCACGCGGCAGCTCGCCCAGATCCCAGAACAGCCCCGCCATGATGCCGAGCGCCTCCTCCGTGACCGGGAGCAGGATGTGCTCGTCGGGGGCATGCTGTGAGCAACCGGGATAGGAGTGCGGCACCCAGATCGTCGGCAGGCCCAACGTCTCCGAGAACACGTCGTTGGGCAGCGACCCGCCGAAATTCGGCAGCACCGCGGGCGCCTTCCCGGTGGTCCGATGGATCGAGTCCGCCGCCCATTTGATCCAGGGACTGTCGAAATCAGTTCGCGAGGCGATGAAGCTTTGTGTGGCGCTGACCTCGACCATCGGAAAGCCGCATGCTGCGAGGTGCGCGCGCACGGCGTCGACCACCCCGTTGTATTTGGTGCCCACCACGAAGCGAAGCTGCAGCACGGCGCGGGCATGGCCGGGAATGGCATTGGCCGGGTGATTTATATTGCCTGATGACATCGCCAGCACTTCGAGTGTGTTCCAGGCGTAGAGCCGTTCCGCCGCTGACAGCCCGTCCTCGCCCCAATTCTCCGATAGCGCCGGTTCTTCCGGCAGCGGCTTGATCTCCACGTCGGCAAGCATGCTCCGGATCTGGTTGGTCAGCCGCGGCGGCTTCAGCGCCTCGAGCTTCATGCGTCCGTGGCCGTCGACCAGCGATGCAATGGCATTGGCGAGGATCGTTGCGGGATTGGCGAGCAGGCCACCCCAATTGCCGGAATGATGACCGCCCTCGCGCAAGTTGACGCCGAGATGAATGCGGATGCCGCCGCGGCAACCGAGGAAGATGGTCGGACGGTCCGCCGCAAGCCGTGGTCCGTCGGAAGCGAGCAACAGATCGGCCTTCAGCTCGTCGCGCAGCGATGCGCAGACTTTGTTCAGATCAGGCGAGCCGATCTCTTCCCCCATCTCGATCAGGAATTTGGCGTTGAACCCGAGCTTGCCGCCGCGCGCCTCGCGCACCGCGCGCAGCGCGGCGAGATTGATGCTGTGCTGGCCCTTGTTGTCGGCAGTGCCGCGGCCATAGACGCGGTTGTCGATCGTCGTCACCTTCCACGGATCGAGCCCGCCGCGCCATTCGCCGACCATGCCATCGACGACGTCGCCGTGGCCGTAGATCAGGACGGTCGGCAACGCGTCGCTCTCACGATGCTCCGCGACGAGGAACGGCGACTTTCCGCTGGGGGATTCCACCAGCCGGCTCTCGAAATCGAGCTCGGCGAAAGCGGTGCGCATTTCCTTTTCGAGATAGGCGCGCAGCTCGGCCTCACGCCCGGCGCTCTGGCTTTCGGTCTGGTAGGCGACGCGGCGCCCGAGAGTTTGCAGGAACTCGCCGGAAGAAAACTGCCGGTGGACGTTGGCGATGGCATCAAGCCTGCCCTGAACTGGGGCGCTCATGCGGCGCGGCCTTTTCGCATCGCGGTCGAATAACGCGGGCAGATTTCCTGCGCGAACCGCGTCATCATGTGCTGACGGACGGCGAGCGGCGTGCCCGGCGTCGCGCAGGACACCATGAAGTAGTTGAAGCCGAGCCCGATCAACGCATCGATGCGCCGGCAGATCGTCTCGGCAGAGCCGATCAGGTTGGAATCGTGGAACGGTCCGAGCTCCGCCGGGTCCGTCAGCTTGCGCAAATTTGCGAACATGCGGCTGAAATCGGCATATTCCGGAATCCCCGACCACGGATTGGCGTCCGCCTCGTAATGGTCGGCCTGCAGGGCGAAATAGGGCGGGAAATAGCGGCGGCCCAGATCGCGTGCCTCCTCGTCGCTGTCGGCGATGAACATCTTGACCGAGATCGGAAGAATGGCGCCGTTCACCCTGGCGCCGGCGCGCGCCCGCCAGCGATCGAGGATTTTTACCAGCAAGCCATCGGGGAAGGTCGAGAGACAAATTGGCGGAATGCCGAGGTCCCCCATCACCTCGGCGCTGGCCGGACTTCCGATCGCGCCATAGAACTGAACGGGCTTGTCTGATGGCTCGGGGCGGATGCGGATCGGCTTCTCGATGTTCCAGAACTTGCCGTGATAGGAAAACGGCTTTCCCTTCAGGCCCTGCTCGACGATCCTGAATACTTCGGCAAAACGGGCACGGCCTTCGTTCATGTCGATATTGTACGCGTCATATTCCATCCTGGCCGTGCCGCGCCCGATGCCCAGATGCAGCGTGCCTCGGGTCAACAGGTTGAGCATCGCGATTTCCTCGGCAAGCCGCAGCGGATGATACCAGGGCAGCACCAGCACCGAGGTTCCCAACGACAGATCGGGAAATTTGGCCGCGATATGCGCCATCATCACGAGCGGGCTTGGCGTCGGGTAATAGTCGCTGAAATGATGCTCGAGCAGCCACGCCGCGTCGTAGCCGAGCCGGTGGCCCAGTTCGCAATCCAGCATCAGATCGCGATAGAGCTGATCGTCGGGAACCCCCGCCACGTCTGCGGCCGCCGCCTGAAAACCGAACGCTATGTCGTGCATGGAATGACCTCCGCCGGAGCTTGATCCTAGAGAGCTGGCACGGGCGCGCAACTGGGCGCGCCGCAACGCCAGCGGATTTGCCTTGCCAAAACCAGCGGGAATGCAACAATTTCGGCCAACGGCCCCGCGCTCACGGGCTGACAACGGGGCGGGGTCCGCGAGGCTTTTCGAACATGAAAAAAGAAATCCGGCTCAACGCCTTCGCCATGAACTGTGTCGCGCATCAGTCGCCGGGGCTGTGGACCCATCCGCGCGACCGCACATCCGAATACAACCGGCTGCCCTACTGGATCGATCTCGCCAAAACGCTGGAGCGCGGGCGGTTCGACGGGCTGTTTCTCGCCGACGTGCTCGGCGTCTATGACGTGTTCGGCAACAGCGCCGATGGGGCGCTGCGCAACGCCGCGCAGACGCCCTGCAACGATCCGCTGCTTGTGATCCCGGCGATGGCCGCGGTCACCGAAAATCTCGGCTTCGGGGTGACCTCCAACCTGTCCTACGAGCCGCCCTATACGTTTGCGCGGCGGATGTCGACGCTCGACCATCTCACCGAAGGGCGCGTCGGCTGGAACGTCGTGACCGGCTATCTCGACAGCGCGGCGCGCGGCGCCGGCAAGGACAAGCAGACCGCGCATGACGACCGCTATGACGTCGCCGACGAATATATGGAAGTGGTCTACAAGCTCTGGGAAGGCAGCTGGGAGGACGACGCCGTGCTGCGCGATCGGGCGCGCGGCATCTTTGCCGATCCTGCGAAGGTGCACCGCGTCCACCACGCGGGCAACAACTACCGGCTCGATGCGATTCACCTCAGCGAACCGTCGCCGCAACGCACGCCCGTGCTGTATCAGGCCGGCACCTCGCCGCGCGGGCGGCAGTTCGCCGCCGAGCATGCCGAATGCGTGTTCATGTCGGGACCATCGGCCAAGGTCATCGCGCCGCGCGTCGCCGCCATCCGCGCGCTCGCCGCGGAGGCCGGGCGCAATCCGACGGAAATCCTGATGTTCAGCATGTTCACCGTCGTGCTCGGCCGCACCGAGGCCGAGGCCAGGGCCAAATATGCCGACTATCGCAGCCACATCAGCCCGGAAGGCGCGCTGACCCTGATGTCGGGCTGGACCGGCGTCGACTTCTCGACCTACGACCTCGACCAAGAGGTCCGTCACGTCCAGAACGACGCCGGCCGGTCCGCGATGGACAACGTCACCCGCGCCGATCCGGATAGGATTTGGACCGTGCGCGAGGTCGTCCAGCATGTCGGCATCGGCGGCGCCGGCCCGGTCGCGGTCGGCACGCCCGAACAGGTCGCCGACGCGATCGAGGCGTGGTTCGACCAGACCGACGTCGACGGCTTGAACATGCCGTTTGCGATTTCGCCCGGCGACTTCGAGGATATTTCCGACATGCTGGTGCCGGAGCTTGCGCGCCGCGGGCGCTACAAGACCGCCTATCGCGCGGGCACGCTGCGCGAGAAGTTGTTCGGCGAAGGCCGCGCCCGCCTCGCAGCACCGCATCCGGCCGTGCAGTTCCGGCCGGGCCTGCGAGCGAAGGCGGCGGAGTAACCGCGTCATCGGTGCCGCGCTCCCTCCCCCGCTTGCGGGGGAGGGCTGGGGTGAGGGTGCCTCCGCATCGGCACTGCCCGAGTGGCGGCCCCCACCCGCCGCGCTCCGGACGATGCTCCGCATCGCTCGGCGCGCGTCGACCTCCCCCGCAAGCGGGAGAGGTGCAGCCGAGTTCGTCTTGCTGGCTGCAATGACCTTACACCGTGCCGTCAACCACGACCTCGATCAGTTTCGCGCCGGGGCGCTTGAACGCCGACGACAGCGCCGAGGGCAACTCCCTCGCCTCGGTGATCCGCATCGCCTCCAGCCCGAGCGATTTGGCGATGCCCGCGAAATCCACCGGCGGATCGGCGAAATCCATGCCGACGTAATTGCTGTCGCCGTGGAAGGCGAGCAGCCGCTGCTTGATGATGCGGTAGCCGCCATTATTGGCGATCACGACCGTGAGCGGCAGCTTGTGGTGGGCCGCGGTCCACAGCGCCTGGATCGAATACATCGCGCTGCCGTCGCCGGAATAGCACACCACCGGCCGGTCGGGGTTGGCCATGCTGACGCCGATCGACGCCGGCAGGCCCCAGCCGATACCCCCCGACGCGAGCGCGTGATAACCGTAGCGGTCGCGATGCGGGCGCAGCGACAGCATCTGCCGCCCTGACGTCAGCCCCTCGTCGACCAGGATGGCGTTATCAGGCATCGCGTCGACGATCTGCAGCGTCAAATAGTCCGGATCGATCGGCGAGCGATCCTTGGCCTTGACGATCTGCTCGATCAGGGGGCCGCGGCGCGCCGTCCAGTTCTTCGCGGCAAGCGCCGCGATACCGCGCCTGGCGCGCGCCTCGAGCGCAGCGCCGCCGGCCGCCTTCAGCGCCGGCACCAGGGCGCGCAGGGTTTCCCGGACGTCGGCCTTGAGCGCGATCTCGGCGCTGTAATTCTTGGCGAGATCCCAATCGACGAGGCCGACCTGCAGGATCGGCAAGCCCTCGGGCATCGGATCGACCTCGCTGTAGACCGACATCCGCAGCGGGTCGGCGCCCAGCACGATCATCAGGTCGTAGGGCGACAGCACCTCGCGCACCTGCTTCTGCAGGCGCGACAGCGCACCCATGAAGCACGGGCTCTCGGAGAGGAAATGCGCGCCATAGGGCGTCGAGCATTGGTAGGCGGGCGCGCCGAGCGTCTCGGCGAGAGACGCCGCTTCGCGCAGCGCGTCGCTCTTGACGATCTCGTCGCCGGCGATGATGACGGGATTTTGCGATTTCAGGATGCGCGCCACCAGCGCCTGCAGCGCCTCGTCGGACGGTTTCACCCGCGTATCGACGCGGGTGGAGCGGCCGAGCTCGATGCCGGCTTCGGCGTTGAGGATGTCGCCGGGCAGCGAGATGAAGACGGGACCCGTCGGCGGCGTGGTCGCGATCTTGGCGGCGCGGCGCACGATCCGCGGCAGGTCTTCCAGCCGGGTCACCTCGACCGCCCACTTCACCACCGGCTCCGCCATCTTGACCAGCGGTCCGTACAGCACGGGCTCCATCAGGCCGTGGCCCTGCTCCTGCTGACCGGCGGTGAGAATCATCGGCGTGCCGGTGAAGCTTGCATTGAAGAGCGAACCCATCGCGTTGCCGAGCCCGGGCGCGACGTGGACGTTGCAGGCGACGAGACGCCCCGAGGCACGGGAAAACCCGTCGGCGATCGCCACTACCAGGCTCTCCTGCATCGCCATCACGTAGGTGAGGTCGGGATGATCCTTCAGCGCGTGCATGATCGGCAGTTCGGTGGTGCCGGGATTGCCGAACAGATGGGTGATGCCCTCGTCCTTGAGCAGCGCGAGGAACGCCGAGCGCCCGGTGATGCGATTTCTCATGCAATTCCTCCCGTTGCCGCGGCCGTTACCGCGCCCGTTCTATCATCATGGCTGATCCCGCGCTGCGGGCGCAAGGAAGCGCGCTCATGGCTGCCCTGCATCGCGTGTCCGGCTCAAAACATTCCCTCGCGATCGCCGCGTTTCTTCTTTTTCGAGCGCTGCCAGACCACGCCCGGAAAGCCCTTCAGCGGCACCAGCGGCTCGCCGGTGTAGGCCCATTCCTGCAACTCCTCGATCGCGATGTGGTAGAGCGGCTGCCGGCCGGTGCGGCCCGAGAACAGCGCGCGCGGGATGTTCACCATGTGCGGCGAACGGGCGCGTTCGTAGGCGAGCGGCGTGCCGCAGCGCGCGCAGAAGCTGCGCACGGATTTTGCGGCCTTGTCCTCGTAGCGCGCGATGTCTTTCTTGCCGCTCGTGATGCGGAAGCGCTTGCGCCAGCTGCCGACATAGGTCGCATAGGCCGCGCCATGGGCACGCCGGCTCGCGGCCGAATGATCATGCCAGGCCCAGCGCGCCGGCACGTCGATCTCGAACTGGACCTTGCCGCACAGGCATTGACCCTGGGCGATCCCGGCAGCTATCGCGGCCTTTGCCATTAACGCGCCCCATCGTAGTTTCCCGTCATTCCGGGATGGTCCGAAGGACCAGACCCGGAATCTCGAGATTCTCCGATGTGCAAGTGCACATCGTAGTTCGATGCTTCGCATCGCCCCGGAATGACGGCTGACTGCTCACGCGTTCTCCAGGACTGCCCCGAAAAATGTCTGTTGCGGGGCTTTTGTAGCCGGTTAGCTCCGTCCGTCAAAGGCGCGCCAGCGCGATTGCGAGCGGATGAAGGCCTCCCATGCGAATTCGCACGAGGCCTTGGACACCATCTCCCATGTCGTCCCTGCGAAAGCAGGGACCCATAACCACAGGCCTTGGTTGCTGCGAAGCGAAGGCAACTCTCATCGTGCCCCAAAGAGTAGGCGCGGCGTGATGGGTCCCTGCTTACGCAGGGACGACAGTTGGGGCCACAGCTTCGCGATCTCGCCGCAGGTTTTTTGCGCGAGGTTTGAATTTTGGTCCGGCTCCCTCGTGAGTAGAGGGCGCAGGGAATGCCGGGCGCTCGATGCGCCCGCAGCCTCGCATGCAGTAAAAAACAAAGCATACGAGTTAGTCACCACGAGTACACCGGTTTCACCCGGCATTCCCCGCGCAATGGTTTTACGGCTTACTTCGTGCTCGCCCCGGTGCACCGGGCTTGTTTGCCACCGTCGCCCGCGCGCCTTAACGCGAACTTGACACCAGCGTCGGGGTGCCAGGCCCACACGACTTCGCCGTCCGCATCACGCGCCATTCGTCAAGAGCGCGTCTGCGTCCACCGCATCCCGCCCCGCGTCCGTGACGATCGCGAAACGCCCCTTGAGTGGGACGGGACCGGAGTGAATATAGGGTGATTTGTGATTCCGTAAAACAGAAATATTTTTACGAAAGAGGGTTGACAGCGGGCTGCACAAACCGATGACTGATTTGCCCGTCGGGTCAAATCAGCAGGACAGTTCATATCATAGGCTGTCGTCGCCCGCGAAAGCGGGCGATCCAGTATTCCACTAGCGCCAGCGATTGAACCAAAAGGCCGCGGCGTACTGGATACCCCGCTTTCGCGGGGTATGACGATCTCTAGTTGGGCTTCCAGCAATACGCAGGAAACCTCACAGCGTTTCCTGCCTGTGTCCGCAATTCTTGCAGGCAAACTTCACCCGCGTCGCGCCCTTCTCGGCCACGATGCGGTTCGGCGCGCCGCATTTGCCGCAGACCGCCTCGATCCTGGTATTGCCCTGCTTGACGACGATCGGCTTCTTCGCCATGGCTTCGCGGATCAGGCGCTCGGCCTCCTCGCGCATCGACTGCTTCGACATCGGCCTCTCACCGCCATGGAAACGACACAAGCCTTATACCACCGGCATGCTGCTTTTGCGACGGTGCGGCAAAAACCGCCGCGTTATCCCCGCGGCTTCTTCAAACCGCGCGCACGGCACGTTCGCGCGCCTCAGTGATCATCTCGCGGGCGAAGATGCCGGCGGAATGCAGCACTTCCTGCTGCGTGAGGTCGCCGAAGGAGAATTGCGAGATGAAGTAACTCGCGCCGGCCTCCTCGACCATGGCGCTCACTCGTTCGCGGATGGTGCCGGGGCTGCCTGCGATCGCGCCGCGGTTGTTGACCACGGTGTCGAAATCCTCGGGGATCCGCGCGTAGCGCGGCTGGGTGCCGTGCTTCTTCCAGAGCTTCATGAAGCTTGCGTAGAACTTCGGCCAGGCGCGGCGGCCGAGCTGCAGCGCGTCGCGGTCGGTATCGGCCGCGATCACGAAGCGGTTGATGCCGAGCAGCGGAATATGGTCAGGCGAATTTCCCGCCGCCGCCCATTCGATGCGATAGCGGTCGGTGATCGCGCGCACATGCGGCAGCGGCCCGGCGCAGACGATATGAAGCGCATTCTGCGCCGGCCACGCCGCGCCCTCCGGGACCGGGACCGCATACCAGAACGGCGGATGCGGCAGCTGCGCCGGCCGCATCTCGATCGGCACGTTTTCGAACCTGTAATACTTGCCGCTGAAATTCACTTCGCTTGCGGTGAGCGCCTGCTTGATGACGTTATAGGCCTCGACATACATCGCCGGCGCCTGTTCCGGATCGACGCCGAAGTAGGCAAGCTCATACGGCGATGCGCCGCGGCCGACGCCGACCTCGAGCCGACCGCGGCTCAAATGATCGAGCATGCAGATTTCTTCGGCGAGCCGCAGCGGATGATGCGCGGGCAGGATGTAGACCAGCGCGCCGAGGCGGATCCGCCGGGTGCGTTGCGCCACCGCCGCAAGGAACACGCTCGGCGACGGCGTCAGGTTGAGCGGCGTCGAATGATGCTCGCTCATGTGGTAGGTGCGAAATCCGGCCCCATCATAGAACTCGATCAACTTCAGGCGGTTTTCATACTGCTCGCCAAGCTCATAAGGCCCGCGGTCGTTCTGATCGAAGATACCGAACTGCATTGTTTCACCTGCCGAAGTTATTTTTCCGGATGGGCCGCAAGATGCGTTCCCCGGATGCTGCGCAGCGCTCTTGCGGTGCGCTGCTGATCCGGGGTCCAGGATGCATACGGCGTTTGCGTGGGTCCCGGCTCAGCGGTGCACCGTGAAGAACGCTGCACCGCGTCCGGGACACGCATCATGTATTCGTCTCGATAATGACGTAGCTGTCCTCGACATGCACCGCGAACGTCTCGGCCACATACGGTCCCTTGGCCAGCGTCTCGCCGTCTTCGATCACGACGGGATAGGTCCGGATCTTGAACCGCGCCGGATCGAACCAGGATTGACCGGTGCGCATGTCGAATTCCCAGCCGTGCCAGGCGCAGCGCAGCAGTTCGCCGACGCGGGAGCGCTGATAGACCCCGGGCTCCGGCGAGGTCAGCCGCGCCACGCAGGCGGCCTTGTCGAGCGGCGCGCCCTCGTGCGGGCAACGGTTCAACAGCGCGAAATACTCGCCGTTGACGTGGAACACGACGATGTCGCGGCCTTCGACGTCGACCACCTTGTTGCCGCCGGGCGGGATCTCCGTGGTGCGGGCGACGATGTGACGGGCCATCTTTGCTCGTTCTGGCGATCAGAGCTTGTAAACGGCGCGGGCGTTGCTGCTGAAGATTTTCTTGCGTTCCACCTCGCTCAGCGGCGTCCTGAAGGCAAAGCGCGGATCGTCGAAATCCCAGTGCGGATAGTCCGAGGAGAACAGCAGCCTTTCCACGCCGATCCACTCGATCAGCGAGCGCAGATGTCTCGCCTCGTCGGGCTCGTCGATCGGTTGCGTCGTGAACCAGAAATGCTCCTTCACATATTCCGACGGGCGGCGCTTGAGATGCGGCACTTCGCTGCGGAATTTCTCGAAATGCTGGTCCATCCGCCACATCGTCGACGAAATCCAGCCGAAGCCGCCCTCGATGAAGACAATCTTCAGTTTCGGGAAACGCTCCGGCACGCCCTCGAGCACGAAGCTCGTCAAGGTCGCCGCCATGGTATGCGCGTTCGACTGGTGCTCCTCGGCATAATAGGACGGCCAGCCGCCGCCGGTCGGCGCGTGGCCCCCATAGCCGCCGACATGAATGCCGACCGGCAAGCCGAGTTCCTCGGCGCGGGCATAGATCGGCCAGTAACGATGGCGGCCGAGCGGCTCGTTGGCGCGCGGCGAGACGTTGATCTGCAGATACTGCCCAACCCTGGCACAGCGCTCGATCTCGGCGATCGCGGCTTGCGTATCGTCCTGCCCGACCAGGATCGAGGCCTTCAGCCGCGGCTCGCGGCTACACCAGTGCGCAAGCTGCCACTCGTTGATGGCGCGCGCGATCGCGGCGCCGAAATCGAGATTCTGCTGCGAGAAGATGAAGAGGTCGAGCACCTGCAGCACGCCGAACTCGACGTCGAGCGGATCGAGGTGCTGCTTGCGCATGAAGGCGAGATCCGAGCCGGGCGGCCCGCCGGTCGGCGGCCAGGCGTCGCGCCGCGCGATCAAGGGCGAAGAGCGCGGATAGGGCGTGGTGCCGATATAGGGCGTGCGCAAATGATCGCCGTAGGTCTTCATGTGCTCCTGCCAGCGCTTGGCGAGGAACGGATTGAGATCGGCGCGCGAATGCAGGCTCGGATGGATATCGCAGTCGATGATCCGCAGGCGGGTTTTCGCGGTTGACTTCCTGCTCGAGCACAGGGCGGTCGATGACGTCACTCATGCGATCCTCCTTATAGAAGTTTTCATGCGGCGAGCTTCAGCCGCGGAAAGGTTTCAAGCGGATTGTCACTGCACATGCGTGCAACGAGAGACTTCGGCAGATGCGGCGGGATGGCGTCGTCGCCGTCGAACTGCCAGTGCGGGTAATCGGACGCGAACAGGAACATCTTGTCGGAATCGATCATGTCGATGATGTCGGCGACGCCTTTGGCATCCGGCGGACTGTCGAACGGCTGCATGGTGAAGCGGATATGGTCGCGCATGATGGCGGCCGGCTCGCGGTCGATCCAGGGCACCTCGACGCGCACCCCGCGCCAGGTCTTGTTGGCGCGCCACATGAACGCCGGCAGCCAGCTGACGCCCGATTCCATCAGCACCACCTTGAGGCCGGGGAATTTTACGAACACGCCCTCGTAGATCAGGCTCAGCACCTGGGCCTGGAACGCCTGCGCCTCCGCGAGATAATATTCGTAGCGATAGGACGGCCAGCCGACCGAACTCGGCGCCTGGCGATACCCGCTGCCGGCATGGATCGCGAGCGGCAATTTGTGTTTCTCGGCCGCCTGCCACACCGGCCAGTAGTGCCGCCGCCCCAGCAGGCTCTCGCCTTGCGCCAGCACCAGGACCGAGACGAACCGGTCATCGCCGGCGCGGCGTTCGATCTCCTCGATGGCGAGATCGGGCGCCTGCAAGGGGATCACGATGGAAGCGCGCAGGCGCGAATCCCTGGCAAGCCATTCGGCCGCGATCCAGTCGTTGATCGCCTTGCAGAAGGCGGACGCCATGTACGGATCGTACACGGCTTGCGCGCCGTAGAGCACGTTGCAGATGGCGTGGCTGGCGCCGAGCTGGTCGAACGCGCCGCGCTGGACCATTTCGAGATCGCTGCCGGGCTTGCCGCCATTGGCTGGCCGCCAGTCGGCGCGGCCGGACAGCGGCATGTTGGGCGGATAGCTCGTGAGATCGAGGCCGTCGATCGCCCGGCTCACCACCTGTTCCTTCCAGTGATCGTCGAGATAGGGCAACAGCGTGGTGCGGGTGCCACCTACGGCGGGATGAATATCGCAGTCGATCCGCGTGGCCGCCATGCGCATTCCCAAAGGATCATCATTCTTGGCGGCGATCGCCTGCCGCGCCTGCAAATGTGCCGCCGATGGCGGGCAAGCGCAAGGGCTGTCCGCCGCGGAACGGGGCAAAAAGACCGCGTCCTGGCCTTGCCAAAGCGTAACCCGCCATTGCGGACGAGAAAGGAAGAGGGCGGATTACACCTCGCTAATCCGCCCTCTCGATCTACTCCACCTTCACGCCCGAGGCTTTCACGACTGCGCCCCAGCGCGCGTCCTCGCTTCTGAGGTACTTGCCGAAATCCTCAGGCCCCGCCGAGCGCGGCAGCGCGCCGAGAGCGGTGAACTTCGCTTCGATCTCGGGCGTCTGGGTGATCTGGTTGAAAGCGGCGCCCAGGCGGTCGATCCGCTCCTTCGGCACAGCGGCGGCGACGACGATGCCGAGCCAGGCGGAAAGGTCGACTTCCGGAAAGCCCTGTTCCGCGATCGTCGGCGTATCCGGGAAGGCCGCGACCCGCTTGCCGTAGGCGCTCGCGATCAGCCGCATCTTGCCGGCGCGGATGAACGGCTCGGTGACCGCGACCGTATCCATCGCGACCTGGACGATGCCGCCCATCAGGTCGACCATCGCCGGCACGCTGCCGCGATAGGGCACGTGCAGAATCGTGATGCCGGCGTGCTGCTTGAACAGCTCCATGCCGAGATGCGACAGCGTGCCGTTGCCCGACGAGGAATGGCTGAGCTTGTCGGGATTCGCCTTGGCGTAGGCGATCAGCTCGGGCACGGTCTTGACCGGCAGCGACGGATTGACCACCAGCAGCAGCGGCAGATCGGCGACCAGCGCCACCGGCGCGAGATCCTTGAAGATATCGTAGCTGACCGACTTGTACATATGCGGGTTGACGACGAGCGAGGCGAGCGGCGCCAGTACCATGGTGTGGCCGTCAGGCGGCGACTGCGACAGCGACGCCAGCGCGAGGCTACCGCCCTGGCCCGGCTTGTTCTCGACGATCACGCTTTCGCCGAGCATGGGTGCGAGACGGTCGGCCAATAGCCGCGCGACCAGGTCGGTCGCTTGTCCCGGCGGAAAGCCGACCAGGATGCGCGTAACCGTTGCGCCTTGGGCACTCGCCAATGTCAGACCAAGGGCAATGGCCGCAATCCAGATGCGCCGCATATTTTTCCTCCCCTTCTTGTTTTGACGCGTTTTCTTCACGCGAACCGGCACCCACTTCGCTCGAAAACGCTATGGTTTTGTTTTGACGCGGCTTCTCCTGAACCGCTTTCAAATCGTTCCGGCGGCGCGCAGCCGCGCGATCTCTTCGCTGCTCAATCCGAGCGCGCCGTAGGTCTCGTCATTGTGCTGCCCGAGCGCGGGGCCGGCGCGGCGCACGGAAACCCCGGTTTCCGAAAACCGCGGCACCACGCATTGCATGCGCACCTCGCCGAGTTCCTCGTCCGGCACGCGGACGATCGCCTGTCGCGCGATGAAATGCGGGTCGGCGAAAATATCCGCCGCGTCATAGATCGGCGAGAAGCCGACCTCATGCGCGTGCAGCCGCGCGCGCAGCTCCTCCAGCGTCAGGCGCGAGATCGCGTCACTGACGATCTTGTCGATCGCCTGCCAGTTCTTCACCCGCGAAGGGTTGTCGACAAAGCGCGGATCGGAAAGAAGATGCTCCAATCGCAGCGCCGCGCAAAACCGCTCGAAGATGCTTTGCGTCGAGGCCGCGATCGAGGCCCACTTGCCGTCCGAGGTCGCGTAGATATTGCCGGGCGCGGCGTACTGGCTGCGGTTGCCGCTTTGGGTGCGGACGTTGCCGAGCTGGTCGTATTCGATGGCGAGGAAATCGAGCGTGCGCATCATGGCCTCGGTCACCGAGCAATCGATCTCCTGGCCGCGCAGCGCGGGATCGCCCTTCAGCCGGTAGAGATCGGCGAGTACGCCGATCGCACCGAACAGGCCGCCGATCGCATCCGAAATGGGATAGCCGAGATGCAGCGGCGTGCCGCCCTCCTCGCCGCACATCCGGGTAAAGCCGCTCATCGCCTCGAACACCCGGGCAAAGCCCGGATTGTTGCGGTAGGGCCCGGTCTGGCCAAAACCGGTCACGCGCAGGATGGTCAGCCTGGGATTGATCCCTTGCAGCCAGTCCCGGGTGATGCCCCATTCGTCGAGCGTGCCGGTGCGGAAATTCTCGACCAGCACGTCGTACTCGGCGACGAGGCGGCCGAGCAGCTTCTTGCCCTCGTCCTTGCGCAGATCGAGCGTGATGCCGCGCTTGTTGCGGTTGGTGACCTTCCACCACAGGGGAACGCCACCCTTGTGCGGCGCGAGCCGCCGCAGCGCGTCGCCGACGCCGGGCATTTCCACCTTCAGCACGTCGGCGCCGAGGTCGGCGAGCAGGGTTGCGGCAAAGGGGCCGGCGACGACGGTGGAAATGTCGAGGATGCGCAGGCCCGCGAGCGGGCCGGTCGGAGCTGACGCGTCTGATGGATCGGGCATGGCGCATCCTATCGCGCGGCTCCGCCTTGCGGTATGGTCATATCCGGGAAATCAGAATTACCGGAACGGCAATTCAGGACCGATGGATATCCGGCAGCTCAAAACCTTCGTCGAGGTCGCGGCCAACGGCAGCTATGCCAAGACCGCTTCGATCGTCGGCGTCGCGCAGTCGGCGCTCAGCCGGCAGATGTCGGCGCTGGAGCGCGGCATCGGCGGGCGACTGTTCCACCGCACCGGGCGCGGCGTGATCCTGACCGAGCTCGGCGAACGCATGCTGCCGCGCGCCCGCGCGCTGGTCGCCGACGCCGCCGCCTGGCAGGAGGCCGCGCGCGGCGAGCGCGCCGAGCCGCACGGCGAAGTCACATTAGGGGTGGTTCCGGTCGCCGCGCGCGGGCTGATCGCTGCGATCGCGGCGGAGCTGCGCAACACCTTTGCCGGCATCCGGCTGCGCGCGCTGGAAGGCTATAGCGGCCAGGTCGAGGAATGGCTGGCCGCAGGCCGCGTCGAGATCGCGATCTACAACCGCTACCGCCGCGGGCGCGTCGCCAATGCGGAAGCGCTCGCCCGCAGCGAGGTGCGGTTGATCACGCGGCGCGATCACCCGATGGCGCGGCGGCGCGAACTCGCGGTGCGGTCGCTCGCCGAAATCCCGCTGGCGCTGCCGGTGCGGCCGAACAGCCTGACCAGCGTGCTGACGGGCCTTGCCGCCTCGCAGCACTTCGCGCTCGACATGCGCTTCGAAGGCGGCTCGACGCCCTTGATCAAGGAGGTGATGCTGGCCTCCGACCTCGCCACCATCTCGCCCGCCCACGTGTTCGCGCGCGAGATCGCCGCCGGCGAACTCGCCGCCATCCCGATCGTGCGGCCAAGAATCCTGCAGACGACCTGGATGTCGCTGAGCTCGCACCACCCGCCCTCGGATGCGGCGCAGATCGTCGCGCGGCTGATCCGCCAGCTCGCGGCCCGGCAGCGGGCGGGGAAGTGAGGCGAGCGACGGTGGCCTCATCCTTCGAGACGCATCGCTTTGCGATGCCCCTCAGGATGAGGTTCCAAGACCCTCATGGTGAGGAGCGCGTCTTCGCGCGTCTCGATCCATGAGGCCCGCGCTGCTGTACAGCGCTCCCCAGAAGTTCTATTATGGAACTATATATCGGGACCCGGATTTTGCCGCCAAACGAATGGTTCGGCCCGTTGTGCGGCCAACAGTGCCTATTTAGAATGAGCTGCGGTCTGATTTGCAGAGGCTGCAGGACTGGAGACACGCGATGAAATGGGACGCGCTGGAAGAGGAGCCTTGTTCGGTGGCGCGCACGGTCGCGGTCATCGGCGACCGCTGGAGCCTGTTGATCCTGCGCGAATGTTTCTTGCGCAAGCGGCGGTTCGAGGCGTTCCAGTCCTCGCTCGGCATCACCCGGCACCTGCTCGCGGCGCGGCTGAAGAAGCTCGTGCAATACGGCGTGCTGCGCCGGATCCCCTACCAGGCCTCGCCCAAACGCTACGAATACATCCTCACGCAAAAGGGGCTCGACCTCTACCCCGTGATGATGTCGATCGTGCATTGGGGCAACCTCCACATGGTCGATGCGCGCGGCCGGCCGATGCTTCACCAGCACAAGAGCTGCGGCAAGATGTTCGACCCGCTGATGGTGTGCTCCGAATGCGGCGAGCCGCTGCTGGCGAAGGGCGTCCACGTCCATCCGGGCCCCGGCGCGCGCCCGGCTGCCAAGGCAACCGCCCAGGGCGCCGCGAAGGCGAAGAAGACCGTCCGCGCTGCATAGCTGCCAAACGCGGGGGACGGGCCTGCCGTCAAATCGCCCAACGGTGGACCCATGTTTGACCCGTCACAGAGCGCCGATAGGATCGACGCCGGGCCGGCGACATGGTTTGGCGATGACACGAAACCTCGTCCTTTGCTGCTTGCTGACGGCATTCGCGGCGACCGTTCGCGGCGCCGTATTGCCTGACATCGCGCCCTATCTGGTGATGGCGGGACTGGACGACGGGGATTCCCCCGCGCCGCCCGCTGCCGCGACCGAGCCAAATCCTTGCGATCGCGTGTCGTTCACGCGCGGCCTGAAATACGGCGAGAGCGACCAGAACGTGCTCGACGTCGCAACGTCGGGCAAGCCCGGGGACGCGTCCCCGCGTCCGGTGCTGCTGTTCGTGGCGGGCGACAGTTTCACCGGCGACAATGCGGCGGGCGATCCGCCAGGCCCGACGCCGGACGTGGCAATGTGCTTTGCCGTGCGCCACGGCATGGTCGGCGTGAACATGAACTATCGCCTCGCGCCGGCGAACCCGTGGCCATCGGGCGCAAGGGACGTCGCCGCGGCCACCTCCTGGGTGCATCAGAATATCGACCTGTTCGGCGGAAACCGCGACGAGATCGTCGCGGTCGGCTACTCCGTCGGCGCATTTCACGTCGCGAGCCTGCTGGGCCATCCGGAATTGCAGAACAAGGATTCCGTCGTCGCCGCCGCGGTGCTGATATCGGGCGTCTACCGCGTTGGCCCCGACGCCAGCGCGGCCGAAAAATCCTATTTCGGCAGCGATGCCGGCAAATACGGCGCGCGCTCCGCGCTTCCCGGCATCCTCGACATCGAGACGCCGCTGCTGCTCGCCTGGTCGGAAGTCGATCCGCCGCGCCTCGTCGCGCAAGGCGAGAAGCTGAAGGAGGAGCTGTGCCATTCCCTCACGCATTGCCCGCACATCACCATCCTGAGCGCGCGCGACAGCCTCGCCTCGGTATTCGCGCCCGACGCCGCGAGCGCAAGCCTCGCCGAGCCGACGCTGGAGCTGGTGCGGGAGATTGAAACGAGGGGGCTGCCTTAACGCCGTGAGTACCAACCGATCCGCTATCCGGTCTTGTGCGCCGTATCCAATGTGGCTCTATTGGCCCATTTATCGAGTCCAGGTGAGGGAGGGGCATCATGGCGAAGACCGACACCGTCTTCTCGGGTTTAATTCCGTCGCTCTACGACAGGTACCTTGGCCCGCTCATTTTCGAGCCTTACGCTCAAGACCTCGCAGATCGGCTGTGCGCGCTCAACGTAGCGCGCGTCCTGGAGACGGCCGCCGGTACCGGAATCGTCACCCGTGCGCTCGTACGTTCGTTGCCTGCCAGCGCCACCATTGTAGCCACCGATCTGAACCAGCCGATGCTCGACCATGCCGCCCGACAGGTTGCGCCGGGCCGGGTGAGCTGGCAGAAAGCCGATGCGCAGGCGCTTCCGTTCCCCGACCATTCATTCGATGCCGTGGTCTGTCAGTTCGGGGCGATGTTCTTTCCAGACAAACAGAAGGCCTACCGGGAGGCGCGGCGCGTCCTGAAACCGGGCGGCCACTTTATTTTCAACGTCTGGGATAGGCTCGAATACAATGAGTTCGCGTACGCCGTCACCGATGCGCTCGCGGAGATGTTTGCCGACGATCCTCCGCGCTTTCTGGCCCGAACACCTCACGGCTATCACGATCGGCAGGCAATCATCGCCGAGGTGCGTGGCGCCGGCTTCGTCAACGTTGGGGCTGCAACCCTGACCCGGCGCAGCGTAGCACCGACTTGCCGGGATCCGGCCATTGGCCTCTGTCAGGGAACCCCGCTTCGCAACGAGATCGAGGCCCGCGACGCCAATCGCCTCGTTGAGGCCACCGAAGCCGCCGCCGGCACGATCAAGGCCCGGTTCGGAAACGGGCCAGTGGACGGAATGATCCAGGCGCACGTCATCACGGCGAGCCAATGAAGCGCTGACGAAGACAACTCACAGCGCCCCCGGTCGACGGAATCAATGCCGGCGGCGGTATCGCCGGCAAGAAGCTCGCGCCGACGCAGGTGCGTGCGGTGCTTCGCGGCGGTCCACGCCGATCTGCGAAAGTCCGCGCGCCGGTCGATTTTCGGCGCGGGAGCTTGGGGGCTAGATCGCGCCGGCCTTGCCGGTTGCCCGGTCGGTCAGCGCGACCGTCTCGAAATACTGGATCTTCGGATCGTTGCCGTAGCGCGCGCGAATGCCGTCGCGCCAGGGGCCTGAGTAAAACGCATCCGCGTCGGCCTCGCTTTCCCACATATAGACGCCGCCAGCCGTGCCGCCTTCCTTGTGGCAGATGAACTGCTTGCGCAGAAAACCCTTTGCCTTGAGGAAATCGGGCGCGATCCTGGTGAAATGCTCGCGGCATTCCTCGAGGCCGATCGACGGCGGCAAATCATAGAGAACGATGGCGGTAATCATCGGACGCTCCTGGAACGGGAAAACCGGGCCAAGCCGCGCGCCAGCTGGCTTGCCGAGCCGTAGCTCGCGCGCACGGCCCGCCTTCGCCCTGTAGGCTTCGGCGCGGCAGCCTTCACTCGCTTCGCGAGCGAAGGCTGGTGGTGTGCGCAGTCTTATGCGAACCCGTCTTCCCTGTTTTCAGCCTGTTTTACCCTGTTCTACCCTGTTCTACCCTGTTCTACCCTGTTCTACCCTGTTACGTGGCAGAAAATGGTCGATTTGGCGCCTACGGCGCAACGATCGGCCGCCAACTACCTGGAATATATAGCATTTGCGTCGCGCTTGCCGTTGATCCGCTAGCTGCACAACAGGGGAGCATTCGCTCAGTAACAGAGGCGGCTGCTTTAACAACTGGGTGATGCCAGGGTCACCGCGAAACGACCGATGCAGCCGACAAATTCTCGCTGTCCCGTTGTTCACAGGCGATTTCGCTTCGTTTCCAAACAGAATCAGTCCAAACTTGGGATAGGCGGCTAGCTAGTCCGCGGAACCACTTTCATTAACTCGCTTTTTGATGAACCGGTTTCCGGAGGCTTTCGCCGTGCAACATATTAGTCCGTCCATCGAACATGTTTCGGTGCAATCACTGAAACCATACCCGCGCAACGCGCGGCGTCATAATAAGGGTCAAATCAAACAGATCGCAGCCTCGATCACGCGCTTCGGCTTCAACAACCCTATCCTTATTGCCGACGACGGCGAGATTGTTGCCGGGCATGGACGGCTCGCTGCCGCCAAGCTGCTTGGGCTGGCAACCGTTCCAACACTTCGTCTGTCCCATCTCACCGAAGCCGAACGACGTGCTTATGGGATCGCGGACAACAAGTTGGCGCTCAACGCCGGGTGGGATCGAGAAATACTGGCGATTGAGCTGCAAGGCCTAATTGACCTCGATTTTGAAATCGAACTAACTGGCTTCTTGCTCGCTGAAGTCGATATCGTTTTGGACGAGGCCCGCGAAAGTGCCCCTGACGGCGCCGATGCTGCGGTCGAGGACACAATCCCAACTTATCGTCATGACGCCGCCGCCGTTTCGCGGATGGGCGACTTTTGGCTGTTGGGGCGTCACAAACTGATCTGCGGAGATGCCCGTGACAAGGACGCTATCACCCTTCTCATGGGTCACGACACCGCCGACCTCATATGCACGGACCCCCCATACAATGTTCCGATCGATGGCCACGTCTGCGGTTCCGGACGTATTCGCCACCGCGACTTCGCGATGGGCGTGGGAGAAATGGATAAAGACGAGTTCACCCGCTTTCTCGTCGATACGCTTGGCTTAGCGGCGGCCTGTTGTCGGGATGGGGCCATCGCTTTCGTCTTCATGGATTGGCGCCATATCGGCAACCTCCTCGCCGCCGGCGAGCAAGTTTTTTCCGAATTGAAGAATCTATGCGTTTGGAACAAAACCAATGGCGGAATGGGAACATTTTATCGCTCAAAGCACGAACTGGTTTTTGTGTTTAAGGTTGGCACGGCACCCCACGTCAACACGTTTGGTCTTGGCGATACAGGGCGATACCGAACCAATGTTTGGGATTACGCCGGCGTCAACACCTTCCGTGCAGGACGCCTTGAGGAGCTAGAACTCCATCCCACCGTAAAGCCTGTTGACCTTGTAAGCGATGCGATCAAGGACTGCAGCCGAAGAGCTGATATCGTTCTAGATCCATTCGGCGGATCAGGAACTACCCTTATTGCTGCGCAAAAGTCCGGGCGAAACGCCCGTCTGATTGAATATGACCCCTTGTACTGCGACGTCATCATCCGGCGATTCCAAGCGGTCACCGGAACACCCGCGATCTTGGCCTGGACGGGGCAGACTCTTGAAGAAACGGCGGCCCAACGCGCACCGGCGGAAATATCACCTGACCCCAATACGGAGGGGACAACAACCGTACCCGGGGAGGAAGCGCAATGACGACCTCGGACGATTCGGTGAAGGGCCCCTATCGCGTGCCGCCGGCGAAGTTCCGTTTCGCGAAAGGTGTGTCTGGCAACCTAAAGGGCCGACCGCGCAAGCCACGCGCTATGGTGACGACGAAATTTGGCGGCCAACCGGGTATCGGATTTGAGTCTCGATTAAAGGCTATTGCGATCGAAGAAGCTTATCGCCTCATCACGGTCCGCGAAGGCGACCGGTCCGAGAGGGTTCCCGTCATTCAAGCGATTTTGCGCAAAGTCTGGGTCAATGCGGCGAACGGAAATACGCGGGCACAGCGAATCTGTCTAGACCTCGTGATAGGCGCTGAGGCCGACCGCAGCGCCGCTGCCGCGGAGCTTCTCCGCGCAGCAGTCGAAGGTAAGGAGTATTGGGCAAATATCTTTGCCGAGTATGACCGTCGGGGTATTGAGCGACCTGATCCTGTTCCTCACCCCGACGATGTCGTCATCGACTACCAGACGGGAGAGGTCCGAAATCAACGGCCCGGTTATGACCGAACAGAAGGAGGCGCGGGAAACGCTGATCTACAACAAGAAGGAGTTTGAAAAGGGTCTCGAGCGTTGCATCAAGGCAATGGAGGCAGATCCGGATAATTTAGAACTGCGTCGGACACACAAAAAGCTCGCGCAGATTACCGACTGGATTAGAAGGGGCGCGCCGTTTACCGGGTAATCTGGTTGATCTGGCAGGTCCGTTGCGCCGCCATCTGTTGGGCCGGTGGCATGACCGAAAAGCCAGGAGGCAGGAAAGCTATCTGAGTGAAGTATTGGTCGGGATGGCACATTCGTTGTTCTCAGATGCAGCGAAGGCGAAGTAGCCAGCGCGCCGGATGCGCTTTAAGACCTGAGTTGCGATTTTTCGCCCGTTGGGTGTAAGGTGATGTCCCCATGTGGGATGCCGCCAGCGTTGCACTCCTCAAAAAACTCTGGGCCAGCGGCCACAGCGCCGCGGAGATCGCCACTCGACTAGGGCACAGCCGCAACGCGGTGTGCGCCAAGTTGCTGCGCATGGGCTTGAAGCGCGGCCACAAGCCGCCCACGGCCAAACCCAAGATCGTGTCGGTGCCGAAGCGAACGCCAGCGCTGTTGGCGGCCTGTGCTCGCCCGGTTCATAAGGTTGTGTCTACGCGCAAGCCAATAGTGAGGCAGCCTAAGGAACTCACCAAGTCACAGTTGAATGCAATGTTGGCTGAGGCCGCCGCTAATACGGCGCGACTGCTTCGATGATGCCTTGCCTTGGAGAAGCAACAACATGACCCCACGACATCCCCGAGGAATTTTCCACCAGGTTGATCGACTGGAGTCCCTTCGTGATCACGGGCAACGCGATGCCGCCCCCGAGATCCTGATGAAGACGAGGAGGACGAGGACGAAGAGGAAGAGGACCCCGCCGACGAACCGCCGGTCGTGCGCGAGCCGGACGAAGACTAGAGCATGATTCCCACGCGCAAAAGCCGCCAAGGTGCCCCTCGACGGCTCGCCGTTGCGTTGCGTTTGCGTGGAGGTTTGCTGCGTCGAGCGGTGTCGAACGTAGCCGTGCCTGCCTTGCCATGGGACGCACGGCCTTAATCAGGCGCTGGTGCGTTGCCCAGTGTCGGGCCAACGATCCCCGATAATCTGTCATGTGTCGCTAGCGATGATGCTGATCAAGTTAGCGTTGCTGTCCTATCGGCGCTGAACGCAAGGAGCCCTCCGGGGGCTTTGGACACCTAGGCCAAGGCTAGAAAGCCGGTCGGGGGGTCCAGAACGCGCCGCGGGCAGCCCACGAGGTGTCCGATCAAGCCGCCGCAGCAGGGGCCGCCCTCCACCTGCGCCGGGTTTGGGGCTCTTGACTTCCCGCCCAGGCGGCTAATGGGACCTAGGAAGGTCCTTGGATTGGATCATTTCAGAAAGGAGTTGTTCGAAGCAAGTTGTCTCTGATTATAAAGGGAAGTTCGGGCAACAGAGCGTTGCCCTGCCAGTGCCGCGGTCCAAGCTGCGGTGGTCCAGCTACCAACCTGCCGTTGACAGCGATTGTAATTTTTGATCGTGGCGGTAAGCTTTGCGAGCAAAGGAGCCCGCTGCACGCAGATGATCTTTGAACAGCCTCAATGCATGCTCGAAGTTCAAGACCGGTCGTCGGGCCGTCGGAAGTTACTCGCCAGTTTAGCTCAAGTCTTTCGGCTGACTTTTCCGATGTTGGGGTTTCGGATCTTTGACAAGATCGCAGCAGTCAACGCTCAAGCATCGGTTCGCGATGGCCTTCGATCGGTCGACGTCTTTGGCGGGCTGGCCTTCCATCCGGCAGTGGATCGCGACGCACTTGTTTTCATCTATTTGCATGAAGCTGGGCACCATCTTAGTCAGGGTTGTCGGCATCCATGCAATGCGCAAATCGCTTGCGATTGCGCGGCTGATTGCTGGGCAGTTGCCGATGGAAGAGGTAGGTTGGCTAGAAACAATTGCGACTTTGCGCTACCGGTTGCGTTGACGCAGTTGGAAATAGCAGCAAATCTCGGCGAACGGTCGCGCTCCAGGGATGACCGCGAGCGTTGCGCGTATTCGCAGTGGGCCAAGAGGAAGCAAAACTTGCTTAGGGGATTATCTATCCCCAAACAGTGCGCATTACTTTGATCTTAGAATTATGGCAGGGAGACAGGAATGGGTGACGCGCTACCAAATGGGAATGACCTCGACGCAATCAATCAGCTGAACAATACGTTTACGGGTGCGAATTTTGATGCAATTAGGCAATTCGTCGCCTCCACAGGCGACGATTTTTTATGGGGTAACAACAAGAATCTTGCGCGCGCTTCTTACCGGTTAGGAATATGGCCGACAGCAAATACCGCCCCTAGCCCCAAGCGAAGGTGGTTTGCCTTTCTCGGAAGAATACTCTCGAAGCCAAACCGAGACGCCATAAAACTCGCGCTAAAGAACGCCGTCCTAAACGATACCGGAAATGTAATAGGAATGCAGTTCTGGGCGCAGTATGATCCCGGGGTGGCAGCCAATAGTTATAGTGTTGACGTCACGGACGTGCCGGCCGCACCTGGTCAGATATTTAGAAAGATAACGATTCTTTACCGACCACGAAATTCCATTTAATGAGGGCGGTGACCCGGATCCTGGGCCAGATCCTGGTGAGAAGCGCCCCGTCCATCCAATCGGCAAGACGAAGTCGAAGAAGACAAAGAAGAAGGGGAAGAGCAAAAAGGCAGCCAAGAAGAAAGCGACCAGGAAGTCGAAAAAATCCGGCCGCAAGTAGACGGTGGTTAGCCTGATTCTTCGCTAAGTAACCCTTGACCACCGTAAGGTGCAGGTGGTCTTGGCCATAAGTGTCCTGGATCGACGGATCGCTTGCTGAAGTCGCGCGAGCTCGCTCTCCATCCGGGCCAGAGCTTCTTCATACCCTCATTCGCTTGGTTGTGTCGTTAGCAAGAGAGGCTTATTCGGGACTGTATCTTCCGACTCCGGTTCGAAGTCGCTTTCAAAGAATACTAACCTGCCTGATTGGATGCTTTGCGACTGCTGACGATTTCGAAGTTCGCACTCTTAAGCAGGGGTTCGAATATTAAGGCTCCGGTTTCGCGTATAAGGGCTCGCGAACGATCCAGCTCGTGTTCCCCTGCGAGCTTCTGTTCTTCCGTTTCGGAACGAATCAGGAGGTCGGCATGAACAATGCGGGCAAGGCATTCAGGCACGCGGGCATGACGAGCAGTCGCAATCTCGATTGCTTCTCTGACGGTGGAAATTGCAATCGCAGTTTCCCCGTTCAGCCTGTAGGCATTCGCCAGGTCAGCCAGAATGCGGGGCTCATTTTCCAGGCCGGCCTTTCTCGATCGAGCGAAGCTGAGCGCGTCTGACAAGTCTTCTATAGCCGATGCAAGCCGTCCTGCGATGACATGAGAAAGGCCACGGCAGGCCTGGGCATAGACTCGCAAATAGGGGTTGCCGCTTTTCATAGCAAGCGAGAAAGCACGGCTGGCGTGCTCTTGTGCTAATCCGGCATCTCCCTCGGCCCACGCGAGGTCTACGTAGGCTAGGCTGGGTATAACATGATGGATTGCGTCAACGTGGCCATCTTCCAGTTGAAGTATGCGCTCCAGGAATGGCCGCGCTTCATCTCCCCGACCCAGCGTCACTAGCGTATGTCCACGCATCGCGGTCAGCCAAATCTCGACATCAAATCCGAGCATCTGCCGATCGAACTTTGCGATTTCGTGCGCATTGTTCGTCGCTTCAATGTTCATCTTCAGCGCATCAGACATACGACCTGAAGCCCGCAGTGCATGGCAGAGTATTGCCTTCAAGGTGACTTGAACGCTTAGATCGTTGCCTTGATCGGCGATCGCCTTGGCCTCTCGGATTCGGTCTACATACTCGTCTGCCGAGCCGCCATTCGCCAATATCCGCCCATAGGCCGCGTAAATCAGCGAATTGGCTCTAACATCTCCTAAGGCCAGTGCCAGCTGTTTGGCTTCTTCGAAGTAGACAGCGGCATCTTCCGACGAAATCCCCTCGCGCCAGCCATAATTGACAATCTGGCCACAGGCCATCATTCGCAAATAATCTGTTTGAGTGGATAGGGGTTGATTCGAAAGCAGTTCGCGCACCTTCTTCCAACTTCTCAACGCCTGACTGGGATCGTTGGCACCGATCCACACAGCGGCGCGCATATTGAGCTGGGCCGCCTTCAGGGGATCGCCAGCCCGCTCCCAATGATAAGCCAGGAGGGAAGCGCGTTCCTCCGCGTGATCCGTAAAAAGCTTCTCGATTGCCTGTCCGACCGATGAGTGAAACTCGCGGCGTCGCTCGTGCAACAAAGATCGGTAGGTGACTTCCTGGATAAGGGGATGGCGAAATGCGAGAAGCCGTTGTTCGAAGGGGGGAACGTCATAGAGAAGCTCGGCTCGCCTCAGATGCCCGATTGCTTCGGACAGCTCGGTTGACGACAGGTCGGCGATGGAATCCAGAACCGATATTGCAATCTCGCGACCGACGACCGACGCTATCTCAAGCACCCTTTTTGCGGATTCATCCAAACGGTCGATGCGAGCCGCAATAACGGCCTGCACCGTCGCCGGCAAAGGTATTGAATCGACGCCTCCCTTTAGTCGATACGCGCCCTTTTTCCCTTCGAAATCTCCCCTCTCAACGAGAGCGTTCATGAGTTCTTCCAGGAAGAACGGATTTCCCTGCGCGCGCTCAATAATATTCCTGCTCAGCAGTGCGAGCGAAGGATCGCTGCCAAAATGATCGCGCAGTATCGCTTGCGCCTGAGCCGGTGCAAGAGGAGGCATGTTGATTTGTCTGTAATGCAATCGTTGCATAAGCGGCGCAACAAACCCTGGCCTGAAATTGACGACAAGAAGGGTAGTGGTGCCCACCACAGCGTCGGCGAGCGCTTCGATGAACTCCTCGCTTGCCGCATCGATCCAATGCAAATCATCGATCAGCACAACCGTAGCAGCGTCCCGCGGGCCCGAGCGCGCGAGGGTTTGAACAAATTCGAGCAATTGCGTCTTTCGTGACTTGGGGTCGAGTTTGACCGCAACCTGCCGTGGATCCGCGAGGTCCAAAAACTCCAGCAAGATGGGTGATAGCCGCTCAGAAACGGGGAGGCCAGCCAACCGATTGATAACGCGCTGGCGCGCTACGTCGGCTGTTTCCTTTGCTCTGAGGCCAAAGAAATCGCGCAACAGTTCCAACACCGGCTGAAAAGGCGTGGCCCGACCGTGCGCAAGGACACGCGCCTCAAGGACCCGGATGCCCCTTCCCCGGCAATTTTCCGCAAACTCGAAACAGAGGCGGCTCTTGCCGATCCCTGCTTCGCCGACAACACCGACCACACGTCCATCGCCGCTTAGCGTGCTTTCGAGCTCAAGCGCGAGAGCAGATGACTGATCGCTTCGGCCGGTGAGAGGACTCAAACGCCTTCCGCTTCGGAACACGCCGCTTGAAGGAGCATGCTGAAGTCCCCTCAGCTTGAATACTTCAACGGGTGCGGAGATTCCGCGAATCGACTGCTGGCCGAGCGGTTCAACTTCTACGAATTGTTTGGCGGCCGTATAGGTTTCCCTCGAAATTAAAATGCTGCCGGCCTCTGCCAATTGCTCCATGCGATTTGCAAGGTGCACATTTGGGCCCGCGGCATCATATGTCTGGTAAATTCCGTGCTCAATCGCCTGAACAACGACTTCACCCGTGTGAACGCCAACGCGAATTTGCAGGTCGACGTCGTCGAGACGCTTGACTGCGTCCTGCATTGCCAGCGCAGCGAGGCAACCTCGGATGGCATGATCCTCGTGAGGTTGTGGCGCGCCAAATAGCGCCATGACACCGTCGCCCTGCGCCTTGTTCACGACGCCATCATAACGACGCACGGCTTCATTCATGAGATCCAAAACAGGTTGCAGCCGTCTCATGCCCAATTCAGGATCGCCGAGACTGTCGATCAGGCCGGTTGAATTTCGGATGTCCGCGAATAAAACCGTCAGGCGCTTGCGCTCGCCACCCTTGGCGTTCAGCGACCTCAGTATGTGCTGCCAGGGTTGACTTGGCGCCTCTGTGGCGAAGGGCTTAAGCGCCGCGCTGCACCTCCCGCAAAAGCGGCTAGTCGGTCCGTTGAGGTGGCCGCAGGCGTGACACCCGATTCCAAGAGATGCCCCGCACGCTTCGCAATATTCGTTGATGGCTTTGTTCTGGTAACCGCAACGCAAACATTGCATCCCGAAACCCCTTCGAGGGCGGAGTAGGCAGTCGCCGGTCAAGAATTATCGTAGCCCGAGACGGCGGCCAGTTCCATGCTTGTCTAGCGTCAGATCGGTCCGCTGATGCCGGCCGGTCAGCTTTGTGACAGATGAACCACCGATCATGTTGCTTTCCAAAGGCCGGTCCCCGCCGGGGTGACCGCTCCCTGCTCAGCCTTCGAGCACTACCCGATGCCGGGACGGATTATTCGGGACCTAAACGTCGTCCTCATCGTCGCTATTGGCATTAACCTGCGAATGGTTGATCGAAACGACGTCAATAAGGAACCCGGCATTCGTTGTCGCGGTGACGGCAAACTGGTTTCCGGTGTTATCCTGGTGCCAGTTAAATTGGATCGGCGTGGGAGGGCCACCCGGGGGTAGCGCCTGGGCCATTACTTGAAGAATCAGCTGGCTGGCGGTTCCGCTAAAATTCCCCTTGTTCAACTTTAGCGTCCCGCCGTTCTGCTTATCGAGCCAAGTCAGCCACTTCAACCACTGCCTGAATTTAGGGGCCGGGTAATTGCCATTGAAGTTCACTTCGTCGTTGATGAGAAAGGCCGTAAAACGCAATGTTTGTTTTCTCACAGCTTTAGGGTCTGCGGTGTTCACGGGATTAAGCAATTGCGGGAAAGTTTTTCTGAGCTCTTCGATTTGAGCGAACGTGGCAGCAATGTTGGTGATGCTGAACATGTCGTTCAGCGATCCCCCAACAAACGTTGCTTCTTCCTTACTTAACAAATCGCCCATTTTTCCCTCACTAATTGAATAATCAGCGATACCGCAATCTGATCGATTAAAACGCTTTCGTCGGCCAGGGGCAAGCATTGAGTTGCGCGAGTTGGCCCATCCGGTCGGTTCGTGAGCCTGCTGACAATCTGAAGTTTAACCCTGCCGTAATTCACGGACCATTCGAAGTGCCACCTTCGGGGCGAGCCAAGACCCCCGCAGGTTAGTCTGCTGACGTTCGTAAGGGTGGGGCAGACCGGCCGACGGCTCATCTTTTCCGCCTTATCGCATATGTTCGCATGACACGAATATGCGCCGGATCTGTTGAAGCGCGACGGGCACTGATGCAGCGCTTGAATACAATAAACGACGTCGGCCTCACGGATAGCGACTCGATGAAGTACCGTTCAATTTCGCTGCGCACCATCGCAGCCGATCCGGATGGAGCGAACAAGATCATTGGCACGCTGAAATGGATGGAGGAGCAGATAGAGCGCGCTGCCTGATCGCTTTCGGGGTCGCCGTGATTACTGGCCGATGTCCTTCATGACCTCCCGGTAAAGCGATTGCCCCCAAAACCAGCGATCCTTATCGCGCAGCGACAGCTCAGCCGGGGCTGCTTTTCGGACTGCATCGAGGAAGTCCAGATACCCGGGCCACACCGATTTGGAAGATCGGTTCACGAGTTTTCGAAAATCCTTTCATTTGTTCATCCGCTTGAGTTCTTCGCACACCCTGTAGTCATACACGCTGAACTCGTCCGGATAGAAAACCGAAAGGATAGCGGTTGCCGCGGGCAGCCGGAATTTCCACCCTGCCATCAGAACCTGCAGCCTAGCCTCCGGCGAACGGGCTTTGCTGAGATCGTGTGACAACATCGATACCGCCACGCGATAGCTGCGGCCCGATATCTTCATCAGCCGTTTGAGGTGCCGATTCTTGGCCCAATTGGCTTTCCAGATCAAGATCAGAAATAGATCTTCAGGCCGAAAGCTTCCTTCCTTCGGAAACAGCGGACCAACTCCTGATCAACAGCGCGGATGCCTATTGCGGGCTGGTGCTGCTTCCCGAATTGTTTTCCGGGGATTTGGATACGATCTCCGATGAAATCCAGGTGGTCGAACTCGCCAAATATACCAATATGGTGTTGCTGCCGGAAATGAACGTCAAATCCGCCATGAAGATGTTCGACGACGCGGAAGCGGAGGTGCTGGCCGTCGTCGAATTGGAGGATAGCCGCAAGGTCATCGGCTTTCTCAGCGAATCCTTCGCTCGACGTCGATATGTGGAAGAAATCGACAAGGCGACGCGCGGGGTTCTTGGGGCCCTCACATAGGGGCTCTCTGTCGCACGCCCCGGTAATGCTCTGTGCTCTTGGCTGTGAGTGCGTCCAAGGGTGCCCCCTCCCGGCAAAATGATCCAATAGCTTGGCGTGCCGATTGGCGGGACGACCCCACGCCGATTAACACCGGGCTCGACAGCGTCTGATTCATTTCTCATCAGTGTCCCGAACTGCCGGCTTGCGCCACAAGCGGCCGTTCCATAACCGCTCACTATGCGAGCAGGTAACTGCGAACCATCGGGCCGTCGCTGAATGACGCATTCCCAATTCCTTGCTTGGCCCAGACCGGTGACGGCCTGGAACCCTCCAGATTCGACCTGGAGACGTCTCGCTCTAAGCCGTTGTGTCTCCGACGATCAACTCTGCTGGAAGGACCTCCACACGGCTCGAGAACTTCCCACTTTCCAATCGGTCGAGCATGGACTGCGCCGCTCGGGTCCCGATCTCGTAGGGCAGGAAACCAATCGTCGTGATTTTTCTTTTAGCGAAGAACCAAAGCTCAGAGGCGTTGAAGCCTGCAAGCGACACGTCGCCAGGGACCGAATATCCCCCGGATTCCAAGACGTTTAACGTTGCGAGCGCGATCGATTCGTTGGTTCCAATGAAGGCGTCGGGTAAACCATGATCCTCCAGTTCCTTAAGCACGGCCGCCTCCACCGCAGCATGGGATTCGTCGGAGCATTGGATTGCTCTGAGAGACGTATTCGAGACAGACTTGATGATCGATGCCATGCCGCGCATCCGCTCGCGCATTGCCGGCCATTCCGAAGCGGGTCGTATAAAGATAAGCCGCTTGGCTCCGTGCGTCACGAGATGACGCGCAAGCTTCTTGCCACCGCCAAAGTCATCTTGTCTCACCACGGCTATATCCTGCTTCGGAAGCAGTTTGCTCGGCTCCTGCAGCGCGATGATCGGCTGATTGAGCCGCGATAGTCTCTCCAAGGTATCCTTGCGCTTCGGGGCAGAACCCGACACAAGGACAACCAGTCCGTCAGTTCGCGACCAATTGAGACGGGTCGACTTATCCAATTTCTGAGGTTGGTGATTGTTCAGCAGCAAGCCATAACCATGCTCGTTCAGGTGATGGCTGAGCCCCGCAAGCACTTTGCTCAGCCAGGGCGCGGCAGGAAAATCGCTTATGCGGGCTGTGATCATCATGCCGATCGTCCACGATCGCGAGAGCCGAAGCGCGCGAGCCTGAATATGCGGCCGGTAGCCGAGCGCTTGGATGGCATTGGCCACACGATCCCTGGTCTTCTCGCGTACCAAGCCGGCGTGGCCGTTCACGACGTTGGAAACCGTCATGACCGACACTCCGGCTTTCCGAGCTACATCCGCGAGGGTGGGCTTGGGCTTGGGTCGCCTCATGCGGACACTACGACAGCAAACATTGTTCTACAGCATTCCAGGCAGCGAACCGAACCCGCCGCCGCCCGCTGTCTCGACCAAGACGATATCGCCAGATCCCACAGGCAGGTTCTGGCATCCACTGAGGGGAATTCGCTCAGCACCCCGCTGCAAGGTGACCTTGAAGGGCGCGCCGTCCTCGCCGCCGAACAATCCGTAAGGTGGAATTACGCCGCGCTCGAAGATCGTCGTCAGAGTCACATGGTCGCTCAGCACCTTGTATTCGCGGACAAGCCCCTTGCCGCCATGGTGCTTGCCTTTTCCTCCTGAACCGTCTCGGATCGCGTAGCGTAGGACCTCTATCGGGTATTCGGCTTCCACGACTTCAGAGGGAGTGTTTGCCATGTTGGATAAATGAACGCGCGTGGCATCATAGCCGTCGCGCTCCATGTGAGCGCCCTCTCCGCCGCCATGAGTTTCGTAGAAGGTCCACCATTGTCCCCGCAGATCGCGGCCTGAGAAGATCAAAAGCCCCGCCGTTCCGCACCCGCCGGCACAGATCCTTTCAGGGATGGCGCTGCTCAAGGCCCGAATTACCGCATCAACGATGCGCTGCGACGTTTCATGGTTGCCTGCAGCCAGTGGATATCCGGGTAAGGGGTCGACAATCGAACCCCGCCTTGTGATGACCTCGATCGGCCGGAAACAACCGTCGGAATGGAACACGTCCTCCTTGGCGATAGACTTCAGGACATAGATCACACTCGTCTGGGCAACGAGCGCCGTCGTATTGAGTGGCGCCAGGATCGAGTCTCCCGAGGCCGAGAAGTCGAAGACGGCTTTGTCGCCCTTGATCTCTATGTCAACAGCGATCTTGACCGGCGGGCCACCGCGCCCGTCGCCGTCGATGAAATCCTCTCCGTGGTAGCAACCATCAGGAATCGAGTTTAGAATTCGCCGAACCTGCTGCTCGCTCACCTCGTGGATTCGCGCGACGGCCCCGAAGAACGTTTCTAAGTTTAGACGGTCGACCAATTCGTTGACTCGCTTGTCCGCTAGCATACAACAGGCGACCTGGGCAAGGATGTCGCCCTCTCGCTCCGACTCACCGCGCACGTTCGCCTTGATGAACGACATGATCTCGGGGCGGACTTCATTTTGCTGCATCAGCCGAACGGGCGGGATTCGCAAACCTTCCTGCCATGCGTCTGTGGCGCCGGCGTTGTAGCTCCCCGGAGTGCCGCCGCCCACGTCAGCCCAATGGGCGAGTGAAATCCCGAAAGCGATCAACTCCGACCCGTGAAAGATAGGACGGATCACCTTCACATCCGGAAGATGATTGCCGCCGACTTCAGGGTGGTTGACGATCCAAACGTCGCCGTACCGGATATTCTGCTGTCCGACATACTCGATCAGGGCCTTCACCGTGAAAGCCATCACGCCGAGATGCACAGGGAGATCACGCCCCTGGGCAATGATTCCCCCGCGCGCGTCCGTGATGGCAGACGACAGGTCGCCTGCCTCGCGCAGCACAGGCGAACGCGCCGCCCGCATGACAATGAGAGTCATTTCCTCTGCGATAGAGGCGAGCCCCTGCCGAACTACCTCGACGGAGAACGGGTCGATCACGTGTTGGCTACGGACCGCAATGGTCGATACGGATGTGACCGCCATCTTCGCCTCTCGCATTCCATTCAAGGGGAACCAGGATAGTGGAGAATTCGTCGACGATTATCGCCGGACCCGGAATCATGCTGCCTACTGCACAGGTAGCACGATTGAACTCCCGTACGTCACACCAGCCGCGATCCGGGAAATAAGCCTTCGCCGTCCCCCTGCTGGCAGGCGTTGTCGCCGCCGTGTTGCCCTGCTCGGCGCAGCTTGCATCGGACCTTCCCATCGCCGTCGTGCGGATCGCCACGCACTCCCACGGTTCGTTGAGCTCATAGCCATAGGCATCGTAGTGTTTTTTGCGAAACAGCCGTGAGAACTCCGCGCCGGTCGGCCGCGACGGGATGGGCACCTCGATCTCGTAGCTTTGGCCAGCGTAGCGCATTAGCGCCGAATGGGTCATTGCGGCCTGGTCCGGGGAAGCGACGGTACTCAAAAGTTCATCCAGCACATGCTCTTCGAGGTCGGCGAGGAGTTCATTGAAAGTTTCGACCTCGAAATCGCTTTCCTTGATCCGGACCGTCCTCTGGCGCGTGAAACTGGGCTTTGCCGTCAGGCAACCTATGGCGGAGAGGGCACTCGACCGGAACGGAACAATAACGCTTCGAATCCCGATTTCGCTCGCGAGCTGGCAGGCGATCATCGGACCTGCTCCGCCGAAGGCCAGCAGCGTACAGGACCGGGCATCGACGCCGCGGCCCATTGTGATTCTCTTGATCGCTCGGGCGGCAATCGCGTTGGCGACACGCAGAGCTCCCAAGGCCGTTTCCTCAGCCGACAACTTCAGGCGATCGGCGATGGGCGCATAGGCCTGCACTGCCGCCGCGCGATCGATCGACAACGGCCGATCGAGCGCGCTGCCACTGCCAAAATAGCCGAGGATGGATGCAGCGTCGGTTATCGTCGGAAGCTGCCCTCCCCGCTCGTAGCAGGCAGGCCCCGGATCGGAGCCAGCGCTGTCGGGACCAACCTGCAGGCCGGTGTCGGACAGCCGCACGATCGAACCGCCACCAGCGCCGATCGACTCGACGGCCACCATCGGCTGGCGTACGCGATGGTTTCCGACGTGCCCGTCCATCTGCATTTCGGCGCGGCCGTCGACGATCAAGCTGCAATCCGTCGTGGTCCCGCCCATGTCAAAGCTGATGGCTTGCGGCAGGCCGAGCGCGCGCGCCACGGCGCTCGCTGCCTCGACACCCGCCGCAGGCCCCGACATAGCCAACAGGAGGGGGAAGCGCGATGCAGTCATCGGCGACACCATGCCTCCCGCTGAATGAAAAAGATTTAGAATCTTCGAAGGAATTCCCGACTGCAGCAGCGACTTCAGGAAACCCGACATCATCGGTAGGAGAGCGGCATTCAGGGCCGTCACCAGGGTACGCTCGTACTCCCGCGCTTCCGGTGACGCCTCGTGGGAGGTCATGACATGCTGGCAGTCGTGACGCGCCAGGGCGGCTATTTCTTTTTCGTTTTCGTCGTTGAGATAAGAGTGAAGAAAAGAAATCGCGATTACATCGGCCTTGTCGCCGATATCATCGAGGAGTTGTTTCGCCTGGGCGGGGTCGACGCGCGTCACGATGTTTCCGTTGACGTCGCATCGCTCGTCCAGTTCGAAGCAAAGCTCCCGGGGCACAATCGGCGTATCGCGGTGCTGCGCCTTCAGGCCGAACACGACATCCCGGCGCTGTCGGGCGATGTGGAGAACGTCGCGGAACCCCTTGGTGCAGATCAGCGCAACGCGGGACAAGTCCCCCTGGATCAGCGTGTTGGTGACAACAGTTGTGCCATAAACCACCGACTTGATGTTCTGAAGCGGCAGACCCAGCGCCTCCAACGCTGCCTGCAGGCTTGCTCCGGGATCACCCCGGTGGCTCCAGATCTTCTTTTCGATCCAGGTTCCGGTACCCGTTTCGTGAGCGACCACGTCGGTGAAGGTCCCGCCGGTGTCGATACCAATTCGCCAAGTCATGGTGTCTCTTTCTACGGATAAGTCACCAACTGGGGCTCGACTCGCTTGAGCGGTGCTGGGTCGAGGATGTTGACGGCGAAATTCACTGGGTTCTTGATCAGCTTGTTCTGTGAGAGATCATCGGCCAGCGTCTGGATCTCCCTCACCCGCTCGCCGTCGATGCCGAGCCCATACTTCACGGCATTCATGTAGTCGCGCGCTGTAGCCTGCGGCAGCTTCAGTTCAGCGGCGACGATCTTGGCCGCATCGTCGGGGTTGGACTTGATGAAATTCAACGACTTGTCGAGTGCCCGCAACAGAGCATCGACCGTTCTTGGGTTCTTGCTTAGGAACGCCGGAGCGACATCAAGAATTGCCCAGGCGATATGAAGTTTCTTATGCTCGCCACTAGTGCCGGGCATGAAAGAGGTCTTGTCGTAGAACAGGAAGTGAAGGCCCTTGGCCTTTCCCGCATCCAGCGCCCGCCCAAGGAACGGCTGCCAGCTCACGACAGCGTCGACGCTGCCATCGACCAGGGCTGCCGCGCTCTCCGGCGCCGGCATGCTGATAATCTGAACCTTCGAGACGTCGCAACCGTATGTCCGGCAGAAGTTCTGGAACAGCAGCTCCATCACTGTTCCCTTTTGCAGGGCAACCTTCTTGCCTTCAAGGTCTTTCGCGGTCTTGATCTGGGGACCGGCTAGAACGCCGTGCAGTCCCGTCATATCGGAATAGATGGCGACGACTTTGACCGGCACTCCGCCCCCGGACAGGGTGAGCGTCGGTGGCTCAGCGCTACTGTACACCTGGATGTCGCCAGTCACGAATCTCGGATAGATCGTGGGAATCGCCGAGACCGCTTGTACGTCGACTTTGGTGAACCCTTCCTCAGTAAAGAAACTCTTGTCGCGAGCGACGAACCAAGGGCCGCCGATCTGCACGTCCGAGGTCGTGATAAGCGTCAGCTCCTTCGTTTCCGGCGCTTTCGCGGCGGAAGTTGCGGGCTGTTGTGCCTGGGTGCCTGACACTGCTGTCAGCGTTGCAACACCAAGACTAAACAACGACAAAAACCAGCGACGCGCCTGAAAAGTCATGTTGCCTCTCCTGTCTGAGTTTCTGCACAATAATGTACGCATTCGACTTACTCCTCCTGCGCGGGTCGCCAACGCAATAGGCGACGCTCTATTGCGATCAGTCCGCGGTTGACCAAGTAGCCGATCAGGCCGAGGGCGATAATCCCGACCATGATACGGTCAGTGAAGAAATGCTCACGTGAGTCCATGATCAGCCAGCCCAAACCCGCGCTCGAGCCGAGCAGCTCGGCCGCTACCAGAACGAAAATCGCCATGCCGGCACCGAGTTGCAGGCCCGTCACGATACTCGGCGTCGCGCTGGGCAACACAACGAGGTAGAATATCTGCCGGTTGCCTGCACCGAGGGCGCGCGCCGCGCGGACCAGCCCATTGTCAACCGCCCGTACGCCGTGGACCGAATTGATCAAAATCGGGAATAGGGCGCCGTAGGAAACGACGACTAGCTTCGAGAATTCGCCGATGCCAAACCACAGGACGACCAGCGGCAGGAAGGCGATGGGCGGTACAGGTCGGAGCAGCTCGATCCAGGGATCGACGGCAGCGGCCAGACGCGCGGATCTTCCCACTAGAATGCCCAATGGAACGCCGATCGCCGCAGCTATCAAGAATCCGCCCAGCGCACGGCCAAGGCTTACCCCGATATCGACAAACAGTGACCCATCGAGACTCATCTCGACGATCGCCTTGACGACGTCGGTAGGCGCCGGCAACAAAACAGGATTGGCCAGCCCCAGCGCGACTGAGCCCCACCAGACGGCAAGGCCCACCGCAATCGACAGGACGCTGATGGCGATATGACGATGCTGGCTTGACGGCCGGCGTCGCTTGCGCCGCGGTCCGGAAGTCTTGGAGAGTCCTTGCGCAGTCACGAGCCCTCCTCCGTTGACTGCCCCGGTGTCAGAAGCTGTCGGATATTCCGCATGTAGTCGTTGAAATTCCCAGCCGTCCGGTCCCGAGGGTGCGGTAAGGCGATGGGGACATCAGCAACGAACCGTCCCGGCCGAGCCGACATAACGATCACGCGGTCCGCCAAAAACACCGCCTCGGACACGCTGTGCGTGACGAAGATGATCAGCTTTGGTTCCTGGGCGGCAACGACGCGCAGCTCGTCTTGCATAGTCTCGCGCGTCATCGCGTCCAGCGCGCCGAATGGCTCGTCCATAAGCAGGATGCTGGGACGATTGGCCAGAGCACGCGCAATAGCGACGCGCTGTTTCATACCGCCTGACAATTCATGAGGATACCGGTCGCCGAATTCCGATAGGCCGACCATGTTCAGGTACTTGTCCGCGAGCACTTGGCGCTGAGGAACGGGCGTGCCATGGACGCGCGGTCCGAATTGCACGTTTTGGCAGACAGTCAGCCAGGGAAAGAGCGCGTAGTCTTGGAACACCACGCCACGATCCGTGCCGGCACCCACGATGGGCCGGCCGTCAACTAGGAGGTGCCCGCCTGTCGGCACGAGAAACCCCGCGATGAGGTTGAGAAGCGTGGTTTTGCCGCATCCGCTGGGGCCGAGGAGGCAGACGAATTCAGTCTCGCCGGCGTCGAGATCGACTTCTTGCAGCGCAACGAAATCCTGCGCTCCTTCAGGCGAATCAAAGATCTTGGTCACTCGTCGGATGCGCAACTTCGCTGCGCCGTCCTGTGAGGCCGCAGCCCGGGATTGCGTTTGCTGCATCATCTCCCCGAGTTCCACCGCTTCACTCAAGGTGTGTTGTATTCAGGAATTTTAACGTTACAATTCTTATCAACCCCTCGAAGCTTGTCAAGGCGCGGGAGAGCAAAATGCCTTCGGACAGAAATTCCTGGCGAACCCACGCCCGCCTCGGGTCGCGTGCAGACCAACTGCGCGATACAGAGTTCAACCTGATCAGCCGCGACGCCGCTGTGTCCTTCCAGCAGGCCAATGCTACGCCCGCGCTCATGAGCATTGTAGCGGCTGAAGGTATCTGGATCGAAGACGCGTCAGGCAACAGGTACCGCGATTTCTATGGCAACAACTGCCACCATGTCGGCTATCAGCATCCGCGGGTTATCGCGGCTGTTCGGACACAACTGGAACGCTTCTGCTTTGTGTCGCGCGGATTAACCAGCGCCCCATCGATCGAACTCGCCGAGAAGCTCGTCGCCCACTACCCGAACCGCGACTCGAGGGTGCTCTTTGCGCCCGGTGGCTCCGCCGCGGTCGAGATCGCGCTAATGATTGCCAAGGTGAACACCGGCCGCTTCAAGACGGTATCGTTCTGGGATTCTTATCACGGTCGCAGTGCTGGGGCGCTCAGTGTCGGCGGCACGCCCCGCGACAAATCTTCGAGGCTAGGTCCTCTAATGCCCGGCGCCTTTCACGTGCCACCCTTCTATTGGAACGTCCGAAGACCATCCGCTTCAGAAGAAGATCGTCTCGCCAGCGCGCAAGCCTCGATCGAGGCACTACGTGATCTGTTCGATAGCGAGCGCGACGTCGCCGCCCTCATCGCCGAGCCAATCCGCAACGGCCCCTATGTTCCACCGCCACACTATTGGGCAGAGATCAGAGCGCTGTGCGACCGGTACGGTACGCTGCTGATCTTCGACGATGTGCCGACGGGCCTCGGCAAGACCGGCCGCCTCTTCAATTGCCAGCACTTTGACGTGCTTCCTGACATGACTGTCCTGGGCAAGGCCCTGGGTGGCACGGTCGCTCCTCTGGCGGCCGTGATCGCCAATGGGAGCCTGGATACAACTAGCGAGTTTAATCTCAGCTATTTCACGCACGAGAAGAATGCGCTGTCGGCCGCGGCCGGACTCGCGACGCTGTCGGTCATCATCGAAGACAAGCTGCCAGAACACGCCGAGCGGATGGGCGCCCTGGTCGAAAACCGTCTGAAACAGTTGATCGGTGAATTGTCGATCATGGCTAGCTTCCGTTGTGCCGGCTTAATGTTTGCGATCGACTTCGACGGAACAAGCGTAGGTAAGAGGGGGGAGCAACTCGCAAGCGACGCCATGTATTACTTACTGCGGCGCGGCCTTCTGGCGATGCCGCCAAAGGGTAAGACACTGAGCTTTAGTGTCCCACTGATTATCCGCGAAATCGAGCTAGAAGATGCGTTGGGAATTCTCGATGAAACGCTCAAGCATTTAAGCCGTCAATCGGCCCTTTAATTGCGGTTTTGCGCCGTTACGGCGCGCTGGGTGATCGACGAACCACGCGATCACGGAGTAGTGCGGTTTTGCCGGCTTATTGGAGCTTAGCGAACGCCAAAAATGCATAAGATTACAAACCCGGCGTTTAATACGAATCCAATTACTGCAAGGACGCCCACAGTTCGCTCGGACAGGGGTGCTCCAAAATTGCATTTGCTATGCCAAAGCGGATGCACATTGATCTCCGGTGCGCGTGCTTGTGTTTGTAACACGATCGACGAACTTTGACTACTGTGCAGCAAAACACTTGGCGACGTGTGGATCATCAAGCAGAGCACGCGCATATGGAAGCGCGGTGTCCGCGGAAGCAAGAGCCAACATCAATTTGTCACCGGTATGGTTGACGTGCTTCCTGGATGAAGTTGACTCAGTGCACGCCAGCGGTATTGGTCGATCCGTCTGATGAAAGGAATTCCGAATCCAACATTATGCGAATTCGCCCCCACGCGGTTACGCGGCTTTTCTTGCCGCTTGACCCGAGCGATCCCCGCTAAGGCGATCGCTCGCCGATTTCAACAACAACCCTGCCGACCGTCGTCACATCGAAGAATCGGTCCATCGTTGCATCGAGCTTCTCGAACGGGATCGGCCGCGAAATCCGCGCCAGGTGCGGCGGCTTCAGATCGGATGCCATGCGCAACCAGAGCCGCTTTCGCTCGTCCATCTGCAGTTGACGCGACACGTTGATTCCCAGCACATCGATCGAGCGAAGAATCCACGGCAGCACCGTCGTTGTCAGCTCGGCGCCGACGGCCATTCCGGCGACCGCCATCTTGCCAAACGGCTTAAGCCGGGCGGCGAGCCGGTCGAAATAGATGCCGCCCACATTGTCGAGGGCGCCCGAAAACAGCGGCGGCGCGAGCGGCGCGCGGTCGGTCAAAAGATCTTCCCGGCTCATGATCCTGCGCGCGCCGATCTCGCGCAGGAACGGCTCCTGCTCGCGCTTGCCGGAGACCGCGACGACCGAGAAACCGCGTTTTGCAAACATGTCGACGGCGAGGCTGCCCACCCCGCCGGTGGCGCCCGACACCGCGACGTCGCCGTCCCGCGGTTTCAAGCCGGCCTTTTCCAGGCGATCCACCGCAAGCGCCGCGGTCAATCCCGACGTGCCGAGCCCCATCGCCTCGTACAGCGACAACCCATGCGGCAGCGGCACGATCCAGTCGCCCGGCACACGCGCATACTCGGCATAAGCGCCATCATGGTTGGCGCCAAGCTTGTAGTTGGTGACGATGACGTGATCGCCCTCCTGGAATCGTCTATCCTTCGACGACACGACCACACCGGACAGATCGACGCCCGTGACGCAGGGGCGGTCGGTCCGGACGTTCTTGCCAACGCCTCTAGCGGCCATCGCGTCCTTGTAGGTGATGGCGGAGAACGCCGTCCTGATGACGACATCGCCTTGATCGAGATCGTTCAGCGTCAGCTGTTCAAATCGGCAGACCGGCTTGCCTTCGATGGTGTGAACGCGAAACGCCCTGAATTTTTCCATTGCCGTTCCTTGAACCACAAACCCGCTAGAACGCCGTACTGGCCGCGGCCGAGCGGCTGTCCTGCCGCGCTTCGCAAAACACCACCTTGTCGCGCTCGAGCGCGTCGATATCCTCGTCGGACAAGTGAGCGAAGCGCTTCAGGATCGCGCGCGTATCCTGGCCGTTGCGATGACCCGCCCAGACCACGCTGCCGGGCGTTGCCGACAGTTTCGGCACCACGCCGGCAAGCGTGACGGTCCCGAGATCGTCGTCGGGCACGTCGAGCAGCATGTCGCGCGCGCGAAAATGCGGATCGCGGAAGATGTCGGCCATGGTGAAGATGCGGCTGGCGGGAACGCCGGCCGCCTCGAGAATTTGCTCAAGCTCCTCAAGGTTGTGCGATTTCGTCCATTGCGAAACGATCTCGTCGATCTGATCGACATTTTCCGACCGTGCGCTCTGCTCGGCAAAGCGCGGATCGTCGGCCAAATCAGGCATCTTCATCGCGCCGGCCAGCCGGCGATACACCGGATCCGCCAGCGCGGCGATGTGGATGAATTTGCAGTCCCTGGTCGCATACAGGCTGTTGGGCGCGCTGTTCGGCAGGCGCGTGCCCGCGCGCATCGTGATCGCTCCCGTCTTCTCGTAGTCGGGAACCGAGGATTCCATGAAGCTGAAGGCGGAATCGACCAGTGCGGTATCAACGACCTGTCCGCCGCTGTTCCTCTCGCGCGCCAGCAGCGCCATGACGGTTCCGAGCGCCGCGTAGAGTCCGGTGATGTAGTCCGTGAGCGGCATCGCCACGCGGGACGGCGGTCGGTCGGGATCGCCGATCAGCGAGCGCAAGCCGCTCATCGCCTCCCCGATCACGCCATAGCCCGGCCGGTCGCGATACGGTCCGTTCTGCCCGAATCCGCTGATCCGGGTCATGACCAGATCGGGACGCAGGCGCTTCAACTCGTCATAACCAAGGCCCCAATTCTCAAGCGTGCCCGGCCTGAAATTCTCGACCACGGCATCGAATTGCGGGATCATGCCCCTGATCAGAGCCTGCGCCTTCATAGTGCGAAGATCGAGCGAAGCGATCGTCTTGTTGCGGCAGATGCTCGCGGCATACAGCGACTTGCCGTCGACGGTTTGCCCGAGTTTGCGGATCGGATCGCCCTCGGCGGCTTCGATCTTGACGACTTCGGCGCCGAAATCGGCGAGCAGCCTCGTGCAGAACGGCCCCGCCGCCGTGGAGCCCAGTTCAAGCACCCGATAGCCGACGAGAGGTCCGGTCCTCATCGCCGAATTGATTGCGACGCTCATGCGATTTCTCAGAAGTCCCGGCGAGGACGCCGGCTCAGGATCGCGCGCCACGTTAAGGCGAATTGCAATGTTGTAAAATACGAAATCTTGATGCTTTCATATCCAAGTTGATATGCAGGATCATTCCGTCGCGAGCAGCCAAGACCGCTTCCGAACAACGCGAGACCTCAATTTGATCGTTCGGCTTTCCTAAATCCGGCCAATTCTTCATCATACCAAACACGTCATGATTTTATCCGGTTTTATCATTTTACGCTCAATCGGGCAGCAACTAGCATCCGCCCGCTTTTGATATCCGAGCCCGTTTCGGGCCGAGGCCAGGTATGGATTTCTCGCTTACTACCGAACAGCAGATGATGGTCGGCGCGGCCAGGCGCATGGTCGAAACCGAGATCGAGCCCGTGCTCAAGGCCAACGATCGCGACAAGGGCCTGCCGAAGGCGGCGATCCTCAAGATCATGGGCAAGGCGGCGGACCTCGGGCTGACGTGCGCGAGGATACCGGAGGCCGGCGGCGGAGCTGGCCTTACGATGCTGGATTACGGATTGATGGGAGAGCAGATTCCGCCCTCCGTGGGTCTCATTCTTCAACCGCACGAAGCCACCACGACCCGGATCTATTACGGCTGCTCGGAAGAGCAGAAGGAGCGGTATCTGTCCGACCTGATGTCGGGCCGGCGCATCGCCTGCACCGGCAGTACCGAGCCCGACGTCGGCTCCGATCCGCGCGGCATCAAGACGCGAGTGGTCGAAACCGAAGACAGCCTCGTCATCAACGGCAGCAAGCTGTGGATCTCGAACGCCCCGGTGTGCGACGTCATGAATGTGACCTGCCGGCTTACCGCCGACGACGGCAAATCAAGCGTCGTGCGCGTGCTCGTCGATCGGGAGGAATCCGACTTCACCACGCGCGAACTGGACATGCTCGGCCTTCGCCAGGCTCCGCTCGGCGAGGTTGCCTTCAACGACTGCCGGGTCCCGAAGCGCAACCTCTGCCCGGACAGCGGCGATACCGCGAAACTCCTGACGCTGACCTGGCTCGCCAATCGGCCGCTGGTCGGGCTGATGGCCGTGCACCTCGCGCAGAAGGCGCTCGACGCCGCGCGCTCGTACGCGGGCATCCGGAAACAATTCGGCAAGTATATCGGCGGCTTTCAGCTGATCCAGAACGATCTGGCGGAGATCGAAACGGCGGTGCTGACGAGCCGGCTGGTTTGCTACAATGCGCTCGCCGCCATCGACCGCGGCGAGCGGGCGAACGGCCTTTCCGCCATGGCAAAGCGCTATGCTGTCGATGCATGCGATCGGGCGATTGCGCTCGCCATGCGCATTCACGGCGCCATTGGCCTGAGCCGGGAATTGAGCCTGGAGCAACTGGCCCGGGATGTCCGGACCATCTCGATCCCGGACGGAACACCCGGGATCCTCACCTTGATCCAGGGGCGCGAACTGACCGGGATCGATCCGTTCCGCAGCTGACGCAGCAGCAATCGGCGGACAATTCAATCTCTCAGCGGCTGGCGCGATGCGACGATTTGGGCGCCCTGAGATACTGAGTGTCCTTCAGCATCTGCTCTGCCAGTACTTCGCAGGCATTGCTGATCTCGCCGCGCGGCTGCCTGAACATCGCATACTCCATGCGGATCGCGGGTTCGAACGGCCGGCTGACAAAGGAATTATCGGCCGGCTTGCGCACGAAGGGATGCACGATCGATACGCCTAGTCCCGCGGCGACTAACTGGCACATTACCTCGGTGTTGTGGCATTCGAACTGCATCTCACGCGCAATTCCCAGCCTCTCGAAGACGTCATCGACGCGTTGCCGCAGCAGGGTCTCGCGGCGCGCCGAAACAAAGGGAATCCCGGCCAGGTCCGGAGCCTTCACCACCTTGCGCCTGGCGAGCGGATGCCTGGCGGGCAAAACGCAGATCGCGGGCAACGCGCCGAGCGTATCGATCGTCAGCGAGGGTGGCGATTTGACCGGCAATGTCGCGAGCGCGATATCGAACTGTCGTTCGTGAATGACTTCCTCCAATCGCGCCCTGTTGAGCATATCGATCGTAATCCGGACTTTCGGATGCGCCGCCGAAAACCGGGCGATCGCGGTCGGAATCAGGCTATTGACGAGCCCGTAGATCGAAACGATCCGCACTTCGCCCTTGGGGTCGCGTCGCAGGCCTTCGGCGATGCCACCGAGCTCGCGCATCGACGACAGCACTTGCTCCGCCTTCTCATAGAAGCGGACGCCCTCTTCGGTCAGCCTGACCCGACCGCGATCGCGTCGCAACAGCTGGCAGCCGACCTCTTCTTCGAGCTGAGTGATTAGCCGGCTCATAGCCGGCTGCGTGACGCCAAACAGCTCGGATGCGGCCGTCATGGTTCGGCTCGACAGAACATAGTTCAATGCCTGGAGCTGCCGCAGCCTGATCATGGATTACCCTCATACCAGCTTCGATATAAAAGCATCAGAATTTCGTATTTTACAACATTGCCATTCGTCCTATCGTCGGCGCGACGGATCGCAAGATCGACAATCGCGGCGCAGACCGCGAGCAGTCAGGCCGACGTCGCGACCAAGCGCGATGTCGCGCCGCAACATGAAGCAGCCTACGGGAACGACTGGAGCCGCTCGGGTAAGGAAGACATAAGGGATCGCGCCGAGGAACAAGCAGAACAGCGAGAACGGCGCAATGCCATCGCGGCAGAAACCAACGGAGGAGGAACATGAAGTTTTGCGGTCGTCTCATGGTCGCGGCAGTCTCCATCGTCCAGTTGGCGATCGCATCCGTGGCTTTCGCTGCGGAGACCTACCCAAGCAGGCCCATTGAATTCATCGTGCCGTGGGGCGCCGGCGGCGGCTCCGATCAAACCGCACGGGAACTATCGAAATTGCTGCAGCCCGAGCTCAAGGTCTCGGTGCCCGTCGTCAATGTTCCCGGCGGAACCGGCAATGCCGGCATGGTCAAGATGCTGTCCGGTCCCGAGGACGGCTATTCGATATCGATCCTGGCATGGGACACGTATGCGCTGCTCGCAAGTCGGCCGCCGAAATGGAATGTCTCGGATTTCATTACGCTTGCGATCGTGATCCAGCTGCCATCCGGCTTTTACGTGGCGCAGGATTCGGAATTCAAGACGTGGGCCGACGTGGAGAAGGCCGCCAAGGCCCGCCCCGATGGACTGAAGGTTGCGATTTCCGGCTTCGGCAGCCCCGATGATCTGACCATCCATCAACTCGCCAAGCACGGCGTTTCACTGAAGGCGATCCCCTATGCGGAGCCGGGCGAACGCTACAGCTCGCTGCTCGGACATCACGTCGATCTGCTGTATTCCCCGATCGGTAACATCGGCAGTTTCGTCGCAGGCAAGCAGATGCGGCCGATCCTGTTCTTCAACGCGGAGCCGATCGAGGGCTATCCCGACATCCTGACCGCTAAACAGGCGGGATACGACATCAGTCTTCCGCAGCGCCGGGCCGTGATCGTGAAGGCGGGAACGCCGCCAGATCGGGTGAAGGTTCTCTCCGACGCGCTCGCCGCGGTCGTTGCCAAGCCGGAATATGCCGATTTCCTCAAGCAGGAGCTCGCCTCCCCCAACAGCTATGTTCCGACCGAGGCCGCTAAGTCGCTGATGGATAACGACCTTACCATCATGAAACGCATGGCATCCGGCAGCTGACGGTTCACGGTGCCGGGTCCCGGAACGCCGCGTGAAGCGGAGGCGGCCAACGCGCCGGATCGGAAGCGTCAGCCAGGCGGTCCGGTCTGGTGCGCGAGGCTCTTGGCGAGCGCGCCCTATCTGATCACGCTCGCGGTCGCGCTCCTACTGTTCGTCAAGGCCGGTGAGCTCGAATACGATCATGTGCCGGGCCGCATCGGTCCCGATGCATGGCCGAAGCTGATCCTCGTGCTGATGATGGTTGCGGCAACGTGGGGCACCGCGAAGGCGCTACTGTTCGACAGCGGCGGCGAGACCAGCCCGATGCTTCATCGCATCGAAAACGCCGGCGAGCCGGATGCGACCGGGATCGACGAGCGCGAGATTTATCCAGCGCGGGTGTGGGCCGCGCTGGGGGGAACGGTGGTCTATCTCTGGATCCTGCAATATCTCGGCTTCTTCCTCAACTCTTTCGCTTTCCTGGCATTCATCATCTATGTCGGCGGATACCGCAAGCTCAGCCGCGTGCTGCCGATCTCGCTGATCGGCAGCCTGCTGTTCATGACGATCTTCGTTCGTGTCATCTATGTCTCGCTGCCGCTCGGGATCGAACCATTTTCCAGGATTTCGCTGGCCCTTCTTGCGCTCCTCAACATCTAGGAACCGGGAATGGAGACCCTGCACCTCCTCACGCAAGGCCTGATCCACATCGTAGCCGACGGCTATCTGCCAATGCTGCTCGTCGGGCTGATCGTCGGCATGGCCGTCTCGGTGATGCCGGGACTGGGCATCGTCATGGGCATCGTGCTGGCATTGCCGTTCACCTACAGCATGGCGATCGAGCCTTCGATCATCATGCTGACCGCGATCTACATGTCCGGGACCTATGCCGGCTGCTTCACGGCGATCCTGTACCGCATCCCCGGCGAGCCCAACGACATTCCGATGCTCTGGGACGGCTACAACATGTCGCGCAAGGGCAAAACCGCCGAAGCGCTCGGATGGGCGCTGATCTCGGCGTTCATCGGCGGCATGGTTTCCACCGCCTTCATGGTCGGACTCGCCGTTCCGCTCGGCAAGCTCGCGCTGCAATTCTCGACCGCGGACTACTTCGCTGCGGTGCTGCTCGGCCTGACCTCGGTGGTGTCGCTGGCGGGCGCTTCCATCGTCAACGCCTTCATCGGGCTGTTCGTCGGCTTGATGATCTCGACCGTCGGGCTCGACAGCATCTATGGCGCGGAACGGTTCACCTTCGATTCCCCGATCCTCGTGAACGGAGTGCCTTATATTGCCGTGCTGGTCGGCATGTACGGCTTTGGCGAGGTGCTCACCCGGCTCGGCCGGAAGCCCGTTTCGTTTTCGCGGCCCGGCGAGAGCGTGCAGACCGACACCGAGTTTCCGTCCTTCAGGCAGATGTGGGAAATCAGGGGCACGTTGCTGCGAAGCACCACGCTGGGCACGCTGCTCGGAATCGTCCCCGGGGCCGGTGCGACTGTGACGTCCTTCATCGCCTACGGAATCGAGAAGCAGTACAGCAAGAGACGCCACCAGCTGGGTTCCGGCATTCCCGAGGGTATTGTCGCCCCCCAAATTGGATCGACCGCTTCGGTAGCCGGGCACATGGTGCCGCTGCTGATGCTCGGCATTCCTGGCAGCGGGGCGACCGCCATCATCCTGGCGGCCTTTCTTCTGCACGGCGTGCAGCCGGGCCCCTTGCTGCTGTCGACAGCGCAATCCAGGCTGACGGTCTATACCATTTTCGCCTCGATGTTCGTCGCGGTGATTGGAATGTGCTTGTTGAGTTTTGCCTGGATCAAGGTGGTGATCCGGGTCCTGAGCATTCCGCCGGCGATACTGGCGGCGATCGTCATCATGTTCAGCCTGCTCGGCACCTACGCCAATCGAAACAGCGTCTCGGACATGATCCTGATCGTGGTCTTCGGGGCGCTCGGCTACGCCTTCGAAAAGTTCAAGTTTCCGATCTCGCCCCTGGTGCTCGGCGTGGTGCTTGGGCCGCTGGCGGAGAGCTCGTTCATGCAGACCATGATCAGCCACGACAACGACTGGACCGCCTTCTTCAACGGCCCGATCCGCGGCACCTTCATGCTGCTCTCGATCATAGCGCTACTGTTTCCGCTGATCAGAACCGCGTTGCGCAGCCGCAGAACTGCGAGCGCCTAAGATTTACGCCGCTCGTTTCACCGGGCACGCCATTCGCCTTCAGGAACCTGCGGCGTCCGAACCCTGCAGCAGCCTTGGCGAAGCCGGCGATACCAGGATCCGCTTTGCCATGCTGAAGGCTACTTCCGGAAACTCCTCCGCGAGCAAGCCGATGCCATACAAGAGGTACGATCGATCGATCAGGAAATTCGGCCGTACTGGTCCAAGCGACGCGGGCGCTTCGGCCGTCGCGAGGACTCCCTCCAGCGCAAACTCCGCATGCTCGCCATAGGCGATGACGCCGCCGACGCCGATGACAGTCGAAACGGCGCCGAGATCCTTGCCATATTGAACCAGCGCCAGTCCGGCGCCGGTATAAACCTCTTTCACGGTGCCGGCATGACGCTGGATCGCGATCTTGATCGCCGATCGCGCTAATGCGGCATCAATCGCCGATTCCTCGGCCGATTTCGGAACATAATTGGGATCGGCCGACACCTTTTCGGCGTAGGCCCGAACTTCCACCGGGTTCAGGCCGGCAGCCTGAAGCAGGTTTGCAACGCCACCGACCGCCTCGGCCCCGATGCGCTCCACGATCGTCGGCGCGTTGATCCGAACCCCCAGATCGCCCTCGACCGTGCGCTTGAGGAAGAGTTCGGGCAGCCCGCGGCGGATTACGCCGGGCCGCGTCGGCATGCCGGCGCCAGCGGAATGAATATCCGTCGTCGCGCCGCCGACGTCGACGATAACGACGTCTCCGAGGCCGCCGCGGCCGCGCGGGCCCTCAGCGATCAACTGGCACGCGCTCAAGACCGCCGCCGGCGTCGGTATGATTGGCGCGGCCAAATTCAGTTCCCGTCCGACCCGTTCGATGCCTTTGGCCTGGGTGATATGCCTGACGAACAGCTCGCGAATGAGGTGATGGACTTCGTCGACTTCGACCCGGTCGATATCGGGCAGGATGTTGGCGGCGAGCGTCGCATTTCTCCCAGCCTCGCGCAGGATCGACACACAATCGCCGGCGACGAACTGATTGCCGGCGACGATGATGGGGCTTTCCAATCTGAGCCGCGCCAATGCGCGCGCGTTGTGCAGGATGGTTTCCTCATCACCGCCGTCGATGCCGCCGGCGAGCAGAATGAGATCGGGACGGGAGGCCGCAAGGGCAGACAGCACGGACGCGGAAAGCTTGTGTCCGTAGGCGCCGACGATCTTGGCGCCGGCGCCCAGCGCCGCCCGCTGCGCCGCCTCGAGGCTGAGCGAGGGAACCAGCCCCACCACCACCATGCGCAAGCCACCGGCCGCACTGCTGCAGACGCGCGCGGATATCCTCGTCAAATCGTGCGAGGTTGCCCGGCCGAGCTTCGACAGCACGGCGTGTAGCCCGACGGTCACGTCGGTATCGACGGTGGAGGGCTCGTAGGCGATTCCCAGCACACGCTCGTTCGCAAGATCGAACAGGCTGCCCTTGGTGAAGGTGCTCCCGAAATCGATCGTCAGGGCCAGCGCCTTCGCATCCTTCATCGGCGTCGGCTTTTCTTCAGGGCTGGAGGCCAAGGTCTTTCTTCAAGTCTGCAATCGCGGTTTCGGCTTTGGTTTGCGGCGGATAAACCCGGTCAAAGCCGTAGCCCTTGAACAGCGCCTCGGTCTCCGGCCAATGCTCTGGATCGGTGACCAGAATGCCGCCGAGATACAGCTTGACGTGGCCGAGACCAGCTTCCTTGCACTTGTCCCCGAAGTCGGCGCAATCGATGCGGCCCATGCCGTACATCGAGGAGACGAGGATCGCGTCGGCGGCACTTTCCTTGGCGGCAGAGATGAATTCCTCCGGCGGGACCACCGCGCCGAGAAACACGACCTTGAACCCGGCCTCCTCGAACGCAAAGCGGAGAACGGAACTGCCAACGATATGCGCGTCGTGCCCGATCGTTCCCAGCACGACCACCGGGTCGCGCTTGCCGGAGCGTTCCTTTGTCGGTGCCTGCGTGGCCTTGTCCGAATTATCCACGATCCGCGATCTCCTCGGCCAGCGAGCGGGAGGCCCAGGTCGCCTCCCTGATAATCCAGTTTACGCCGGCAACCGTATTTTCCTTGCGCTCGCGCTCGGCGATGCGGGAGCGGTGATATTCGACGACTTCGCTCGGAAGCGGCATCAAGCCGTGATCGAGGTAGCGCAGCGCGCCGTTGCCGTCGCGCACCACCTTGACCTTGCTCTTGAGGTACTTGTAGGGCGAGAACATGGTATCCAGCGCGCCCGACAGGATGGCGCGGGCGCCTCCCATCGCAAGATCGCCCTCCCCGAGCTCGAATACCCGCTTCATGATTGCACGGACCTCGAGCTCCATCATGTTGCGCTCGAGCGCGAGCTCCTCCGACTCCGGCAGCCGCTGGCCCGCCACCAGACGCACGACCTGCCCACAAATGTGCAAGCCCTCGCGAAAGCCCGCGGCGGTCGGGGTCGTCGAGGCCTCGTCGGGCGACTTGATGAACATGCCATTGCAGCCAGCGAGCGCCGAGACCGCCGCGTTCCATGCGAGCTGCCCGGACATCTGGCCGCGTTCCAGCGGCCAATCGCCGAGAAAGAAATACGTCCAGGAGAAAATCTTGACGTCGCTGCATCCCATTTGATCGAGGTATTCGCGGGCAAGCTTGCGCAGCACCTGGATCGCCGCGACGTCCTGAACCAGGTTCATGCCGATCCCAAGGCTGAGATCTATCCACTTGACGCCTTGCGCCGCCGACAACAGCACCTCCAGCAGCGACACCGTGACCTTGAAGCCGAGCGAATCCCAGCCGGGCAGGTTTGCCGACGCCCTTCTGAGGATCGGCACGCCGTTCTCGGTGAAGTGCGCGGCCAGCCGGTCGATATATTGTTGATTGTGAATGTTCTTGTCGACCGGATAGTCCCGAGAGTGCTGGATCAGTTCCTCGATGCTCTTGATGGTTCCCCAGGTCCAGCCGCCGGCCAGCGCAAACTCCCAGGGCAGGCGCGCGTCCTCGTCGTTGTTGTCGGTGCCGATGGCAGCCCGGCTTGCCGCATTCACTGCGCGCGCCCCGGCCACGCCATGCGCCACCAGCGGATAGCCGTTGAGATAGGAAAATCCCTTCGCGCGGCTGCGCTCGACCGCATCCTGCGCCTTGGCGTATTCCGACTTTCGCGTGTAGGTATCGGTCAGCACATACCAGCGATCGGGGCTGAGATCCTCGGAATGCCTGATGTGGTCCACGGTCTGCTCGACCAGGGCGTGGCCGACCTGCGGAACGACCTGGATGCGACCTTCCTTTTCCGCCTTCTCGTTACGGAGCGAGGCATATTTCCATGCCGGCTGGGCCTTGTGGTAGGCGACCGCGTCATTGATCGATTCCGGATCTTCGATCTCCTTGCCGGTCGGCCACAGCGCAACGACCTTTCGCCTCTCAGCCAGAAAGTAATCCCAATCCCATCGCGCAATGCTGAGATTAATTCCCGACAGCATCCGTCCTCCCTTCGACGCGGCGATCTCCGCTGTTTTGACGTGGAAATTGGGAGCAGGATACGGCGATCGTTGATGTTGTAAAATACGAAATATTGATATTCTCATACCTCGGTTGGTATGACATACCCCGGAGCCGGGACCGACCGCGTGACGCACCGCTCGCAACGCAAGCTGCGGCCGCCCAACCACCGCAGATTATCGCTCACGGACGGGAGACAAACCAGATTTCCTCGTCACGAGCAGTCTACCAACCTAAATCGGTACCAGGTGGCAGTAGCTGCGATCTCCTTTCGATAGGGAAGGAGTTCGCCCCCGGTAGGGTAGAGGTGGGGAACCGCTTTGGAAACCGTCCCCGAACCACGTATCGGCGAATGGACGTAATCATTTTGCCGCAACGTACTCGCAAATGGCCGACTTTCTGTTTCACTATCTCGCTTTGCGCCAATAGCGATTGTTGCAACAAAGGATGTCTCGGTCTGTGCAAAGTTGAAATGTCACTCGGCGGCCTCGCTGGGAGCGTGAGCCGGCGCCGCGGAGACCACCCTATCGGAGCGGCGCCGGCTCACGCGGGGAGCTTGCGACTTCGATTTGGCGGCCTCGGCCATTCGCAAGGCACGGTTCTTCAGGAGCCCGGATGCCTGGCTTGAGCGCCGTGGCCCCTTCGGAATGGTGTTAAGACGCGGCTGCCGGTCTTGCTGTTCCTTGATCCAGGCCAGAATCTCCCCAAGACGGTTGTTCTCGACAATGGCGGCATGATTGACGCGCTGCAGCTTGTCGAAGGCGGAGTAAGGCAATGATCTGCCTTTCCAGCGAACCTCCAGCCGCCCATCCGGAAAGTCATAGATATCGACCATTTTGCCACGAAGGCGAACCGCTATGCCGTCAGGCTTTAGCGTCAGCTTCATACGACTGTAGTTCACCACCAATTGGTGCGACACCTGACGCTGCTCGCGCCAGCACAAGACTTCATCCAGATCCTGCCGGGGATCGAGCGAACGGTGGAGATCTTTGTCGCGAGCCGGGAGCTTGGCAAAGCGACCGTTGTAGTTGGCGACGAAGCTGGGCAGAAACGCGTTTGCCGCCTCGATCGTACTGATGCTGGCGAGTCTCAGCTCCTTCACCAGACGATCCTGCAGCGTATGATGAGCGCGCTCGACGCGTCCCTTCGCCTGGCTGGTATTGGCGCACAGAATCTCGATGTTGAGTTCCGACAACGCCCGCCCGAACTGGGTCATTCCATGGCCGCTGACCGCGTTCTCGTTCGACACCCGAAAGATGGAATGCTTGTCGGAGTAGAAGGCGATGGGTTTACCGTGACGACGAAGATAGGCCTTCAGCGCCTCGAAATAGGCAAACGTGCTCTCCGATGCGACAAAGCGCAGCTCCATCAGGCGGCTTGTCGCATCGTCGACGAACACCAGTAACGTGCAGGCAGCTGAACGATCCTCGAACCAGCGGTGCTCTGAGCCGTCGATCTGGACCAGCTCACCAATATGCTCGCGGCGATGCCGAGGTTGCTGGATGCGCTTGCGTTCAGCGCGGGACATCCAGATCCGCGCCTGTCGCATCCAGCTGCGCAGCGTCTCCCCCGAAACTTTGAGATCATGACGCTCTGCCAGCTTCTCGGCCGCGAATGTCGGTCCAAAGTCTGCGTAGCGCTCCCGCACCAGAGCCATCGCATGATCGCGAACCACATCCGGCAAGCGGTTGTTCGAGGGACGACCGCGGCGCTGGTTGGCGATGGCTGAAGCGCCGCCATCGCGATATCTTCTCAACAGCCGATACGTTTGCCGCGGCGTTATCGCCATCAGCTCAGCAGCTGCGCGAGCCGTTAATCTGTCGCTGTCCAGCCGTGCCAAAACATCAAGACGGTTCAGCTCGCGCTTGCTCATCACCACCATGCCCATCGAAATGACAGCCTCCGAACTCCCAAAAAGGAGCAGAAACTGACATCTCTACTTTGCTCAGTGCTGACATTTTAGCTTTGCTGCTACAGCGCTCGATCGCATAGCAGATGTTATGGAAGAAATCCGCCAGTGGCCGAAGCGCACACATCCATAAGGCCGGCATCGTCCTCCCGTCCAAGGACAAGCTGCCGACCGTGATCGACACCCTGATCGCGACCGTGAAGGCAGGCGAGCTGGACGATCTGTTCAGCCAGGCTGCCAAGACCGGATCGATCGGGAAGGCGAAGAAGGCAGCAGCTTAATCAATAGAGCCGGGCGATGGATGAACCCGTCGCCCGGCTTTGTCGTTGTCTAGAGGGCAATTGGTCGGTGCCGCCGACGGAAGGTCCCACTGATGATCTATCGCTGTGGACTCCTCGGACACCACGGTTAGAGACCGATTTTGCGGCGGCCGTATTCAAGGGCCGCAGCAAACAGCCCCCAATTGCGAAGACGAGAAACCGCTAGCGGACCAACAGACCTAAGGACGCGGATCCAATAGCGGAACTTTGCACGACGAAGTCCGTCATCGCGAATGTCCGCCTTAAACTTCTCTTGCAGGTCGCCAGCGATGGCGTCGGCCAAGTCGGAACGGCAAACCAACAATAGCAATCCTTCGCCGAGTTTCGGCGGGAGGTCGCGCTCATGTTTGAACGCCGTGCGGACAGCAAGCACCAGTAAGAGAATCGTCGCTGTCCACACGGTCCGCTTCATCTCCTCGGCGGCTGCCGCGACGGCCTCGTCACCAGCATTCGTCGTATCGTTCAGCAAGAGGCGGTTGATATTGCTCGCCTCAATGTGATCCAGGTCTTTGTGAGTGATGATGACTGAATTGACCGTGCTCCGCGTCTTCTTCATGTCAGCACCGCCGCCAGTTCCATATTTGATCGAAGCGAATCGAGCGCGTTGAGGGAGGCTTGAAGGGCCGACTGGCCCGGTGCCGTCAAACTGAAGTACAGTTTACGCCGACCGCCGCGCTGGGCCGTCGCCTCGCCCTGCTTGGTCTTCACAAAGCCCTTTTTCTCCAACCGGTCCAGCGTCGCGTAAATCGCGCCGACCGAGTATTCGCGTGCCGTCCGTATCCGCAGCTCTTCCTGGATCGAAATGCCGTACGCGGTCGGCTGCTTACGCAGGATTGCGAGCAAGACCAACTGCTCGAACTGTCCAATTTGTTCTGACATGAACTACCCTCGTTATTTCTTCTATTATGTAGTAGAAATAGATGGACGTCAAGCTTTAACTCTTCCAGCTTCGGAGGGTACCCCGCGCGTGCAACCACATCCACCCTGATAAAAATTTGCGTCTGGCTCTACTCCATCTGGAGGCAGGGCAGGCGGTCGCTCCGGCCGCCTTCCAGAGTGCAAGTTCCGCGAAAAAGACCGCTCATTTTACCGGTAGGCAAACCTAACCCCTGTTTGAACCACCGGATAATTTTGCTGAGCAAGCCTGTTTAGAGAAAGAAGCCCCAGGCTAAGGGGACGGTTGGTTGTGACAGTTTTTGCTGTGATTACGAAGTCGCCGCTAAGAAAGCGCAAAGCGTTTCTGCGTTCGTTCCCTCAAACAGCTTTCGCTTATATCGCCAATGAGTTGCTATGCCCGCAAGCTTAGCTTCGGGAGAAAATGTGGGCATGATTGATAACACCGGCGCCGCAAAAATCGCGCCGCCGCTCATGCCGTAAGGGTCCGGAGCGGTCACCCAGCGGCGGGGCTCCACAAATGTCACACGGCGTTTATCGAACTTCACCCACATTCGCCCGTCTTTTTCTTCTCTCACAAAATCGGCCATCGAGAACATTTCAGTATCGATGAAACTCGCTTCGAAAATTTTTGTCTTAGTCGCGGGATATCCGACTATCGCTGCATATTGCCTCCCCGAGGGTTGCGATGCCCTGATGTTTGCAGGTTTTAAGAAGCGTTTAGGCGAGAAGTTTAGACCGTCCGCTCTGTCGAGTGGCAGCACCGCTAAATCGTAGTTTCTTTCAGTCGTAAATTCGCCTTCGATCGGCACAAGTAGCCTGTCAGCGTTAAAAACGGCCAGGGGCAGCGGCTTATTGTCCTCCAATACGTGGAGCGCTGTTACGAAGAACGCTCGCCCGTCGATGTCGATGAGAACGGCGCTTCCAACGGTGACGGGCTTTCCACCCTTAAGAGCTAAGATTGGTACAACTGCATTTCTGATTTTCGCAACGTTAGCATCAAATTGCTGCTGAAATTGTCGTCCAACAGGTATTTTGACGATGAACTTTTTTCGGACGACGTGAGCCAACATATTGCTCCGACCAGAAAGCCTTTGGTTCATTAAATTCGATGCTGCTATTGGCCCGAAGCCCCACTGGGCAGTTGGGAGTCCAACAGGACCTTCAGGCAACTGGCTTGAAAGGTGCGAACACCGGTTGGATGGTCTCGCTGCTAAAGATATTACTGGGTGTCTGTCGTGCCGGTCTTGGCCTGGTGTAACTGTCGATCACACGGGTCAATTCCGCCAGTTTTTCGACTGGCATCAGGTGGCCGTGCGTGGTGATCAGAGGGGGAAGATACTCTTTCCAACAAAGCGATGCGTGGCAAACCTGTCCATTTTCCGTAGCCGCGACCAGGACGTTTACGATTTCGGAGGCCTGCGCCCGACTGAGAAACGGCTGGCCGCTTTCAAAAAGGCGTTCGGCGCTGCGGTAGTCATTTACGCGTCGCAAGCTCTCGATCCAGCTTGCGAAGCCTTGGCGAACGTCGTGCTTGAAGATGCCGGGAAGGATGTCTGCGCTGGTGGGCCACAATGGGTCAATTTTGATGGATTGGACATGCGAAATAAATCCGGGGGGTATCGTGCCGTCGATCGACAACGGAATGATTGTCATAGACTTGCGGAATGCAGCGATTCCGCTTTCCTGCACACAAAATTGGGAGGCGCAGTAATTCGCGCTCAAGATGGCGACAAACAAGTCTGCCTTTCGGATACTATTTAGAATTGCCTTCCGCCACTCGGCGGAGACGTGGATGTCCTCATGTGCCATGAACGACTGTATACCGAACGCAATCAGGACATCTCTGACCTTAGCAGCGACGTGTCGGTCGGCGGTCTGGTAACTCAAAAAGGCCTGCATGCGGACTCCGAGTATGAACCGTGTTAGGATAGGCCCACTTTGTCCATTTGGTAGCGCCGTGCCGCCAGCTCCAGTGCGTAAGCTTCATTTTTTCCTTTGTCCGGGATTCCGGCCGGATTGGCATTTCCCTCGCCGTCGGCGCCGAGCAATTACATGGTGATCATCCAGAGCCGATTTATAGGGAACTTCGCCGTTGGGGACAACATCGTCCACAATCTGAAAGTACTCGCGCTGCTATATGATCAATTCAATGCGGGCAACGCTGCTGACAAACGATTGCTGTGCAAGCCAATCGTCATTCTGTTGGGCTCGATTGTCGAAGCCAGCCTTCATGATCTTCATACCAGGATTAGAACCTTTACTATCGAAGGCGTGAGAAACATCACGACCGCGACGGCTAAGGAGATTTCGCGATCTCGCTAGGCTCGATGATTTTGGGAAATACATCAACGCAGCTAAAACACATGATCTGTTCGACGCCGCGGATACTGGCTTCTACGCGGACCTTGAAAAGCTTCGTCTGCTCCGCAATCGAGTGCACATTCAGAATACAAAGGACAAAACGCTGCCGGCAAAGGAATACAACGCGTTCACGACCGCGCAAAAAACTCTCGCCGAAAAAGTGACCGAAAAAACACTTCGAACATTGTCGAGAAAGTTTCCGCGCGATTTAGACCATGTCGAGGAGCTACGCTTGCCATGGAACGCGTATTTCGCGGATTAGCCGGCCGCCGGGTCCACGCCAGACGATTTCGGCCAGATCAGTTGAGCAATTTTCTTGAAATCATGGACGCTCATTGCACCCCGTTCATTACGGGCTTTGGAGCCGGGCTCAAGCAGGCGCTTCGTCACCGAGGCGGAAGAGGCCTCCCACATAGTGACCGGCTCTAGGGTCGCGTTGTCCAATAAAACCAGTACGACTGTGTCGCACGAGGCACCGTGCTTCATCTTTCCAAGCCGCTGGCTTGGTTTGGAGTTTTTCGCCAAAGGCTCGGCCTTTGATCTGGATGCGCACATCTCCGTTGGGTGTTTTGCGGATTGCGTCGTGGCCTTCGGTTTGGGGCGGCACCAGAAGGAGATTCAGTTTCACAACCGCGACATATTCCGCGATCTCACCGGTGACGCCGAGCGGCTTATTGGTCAGCCAGTAGTATTCCGCCACCAACGGTTTAACCGTCGCCAAGATTTCCTTCACGCGATCAGCTTCTTTATTCATCGTAACCTCGCGATTGATGCCCGACTGACACCTTGTAATGCCACCGTGTCGTTTGGTACTTCACCGGCGGCCAACGGCAACGCCACGACCCGGTCAGACTAGTATTTGAACGAAAAGCCAATTTTTGCCTGGCTGGTAGAGCGGGCTGGCGCAATTAGGACGGACCGGCCGCTTTTTCTTTATTCGCTTTTACATCAATCGAAGTGAAAGAATCGGCCTATGCCTTATATAAATGACCGGTTGCGCCTTGGTAGACGGACCATTCTTGGGCGTATTTTCGACGGGGAAAATTGGTGAAATATTGGTGGGTGAATCACAAACAAACTGCGCGGCAAGAGATCGGCGGCGGCTATCTTTGGTCGCCAAAGGAAGAGGCGAACGGTACGCGCAGCCAATTCTATGACAACATGCGGCTCGCAGCGCCGGGCGATCCAGTCTTGTCGTTTGCCAATGGGCAACTACGAAGCGTCGGAGTTGTCCAGGATTTTGCGGTCCCCGCGTTGAAGCCGAACGGCTTCGGTTCGACCGGCGAAAATTGGAGTGCTGACGGCTGGCTTTTGCCGGTGAGTTGGAGACCGCTGCATTCGCCGGTTCGCCCGAAGGACATCATCGATGAACTCGGCCCATTGCTGCCGAGCAAATATTCTCCGATCCAGCCCGCAAACGGAAACGGAAATCAAAAGGCGTACTTGGCAGAGATTGGCCAGCCCGCCTTCGATCTGATCATTGAACGTGGCGGATTGGACGCCATGTCGGTGACCGATACCGAGCCCGAGGTGTCGGCGCTAACGCGGGCCGACGACGAACAAGAGCAAGCCATCCAACAAGACCCAGGTTTGGACACGACCACGAAAGAACAGATCGTCCTCGCGCGACATGGGCAGGGCTTTTTCGTCGGCGCGTTCTCGAGCTCGAACCGGCTTGCCGGCTAACGAAAATTCAGAATCCTGATTTGCTCGTGGCCAGCCACATCAAACCGTGGCGTGCTTGCGCAACCGCAGGCGAACGCCTCAATGGCGCGAATGGTTTGGCCCTTGCGCCGCACGTCGATCGCCTTTTCGACCGTGGACTGATCAGCTTCGAAATTGACGGAAAGGTGCTAGTGTCACCACAGCTCAAAAGTGTCGACCTGAATTCGGCTCGGGCTGGCAGACGCATGCCAACAGGGCTGCGGTCCTTTCCTCGGCGTCCAGGCACCCTTCCTCCAATACCACCGAGAATCCGTGTATCGGCGGCCAAACTAAAAAGACCGATAGCCCCCTATACAAGTCCGATAGTTTCCTATACGATGCCGGGCATGACAAATACGGACATCAAACGCCTCCTCGACGAAGAGGCAGAACTCCAGCTCCGCCTGAAAGCGGTACAGGAAAAGCGCGCTGCTCTGCAAAGCAAGGCGCGGTCCAAGACCGCCCATCCGGTTCGGCCGATTCGCGATATCGTCGTTGAAGCTCTGGCCGAGGCCAAGACTCCGCTCAACTCGCTGCTCTTGGCCAGCGTCATTCGTCCCTTGCAGGGTCGGGAGATTCCGTCCACGAGGTTCGGAACCCTGTCGACCGACGAAATCAAGTCTTATGAGTTGTCGCGCCGCCGGCCCGTTTATCTCTGCCACTGCATCACGCACGATCGCGGCGACGCCGTAAAGCGGTTTTGGGCGCGATCGGATTGGCCTCTGGCTGATCGCATCATCGGGCCGATGAGCGGCCGAATTCTTTTTCTCAAGGGTGCGGCCTGGGCAATCGGTTTGGCAAAGGCCGCCGAAGAAGGGAAGCTCGTTGTCGCGATCCCCGAACTTCTCAACTACGTGGCCGCAGATCAGGCGCGTGACGTCGGTGTCGGCGTCAGGCGCGGCGAGTTCCCGTTCGATGAGTGGTTGAGAGCAATCGAGGTTTCGATCGAGCGCTATGAGCCCGAGGATCGGGAAATTCGTGAAGCCGCCGCGCTGGCGCTGTCGGAGCGCTTGAACGAGCGCGCGCTTCTGTTCGGCGCGCCTCCCGGGTTCGTGTCGCTGCCGGGATCTCACAAGGATTGGCGGAGCGCCCGCGATGACGGTTAAGGGCAGCGCTGCGCTGATCAGGCTGGCATCCAACCCCAAGTGCGAAGTGCTCGGGGCGATGGTGATGCAGGAGGGATCGGAAAAGAAATTCTACGAGCGCGTCATCGGCGCGCCTTACGATCGCGAGTTCGGCGAACGCCAATCGTCGCGGCGTCGCGGCACTCAGTTCGAGCAGAACGCCTATGCCGGTGATGCGCGCTTGCTTCGCGAAGCGATTGCGCCGACCTTGGACCTCGACCCGAACACCATGACCGTGCGCAATCTGATGGACAGTTATCCCGGCGGCAAGGACGATGCGCGCATCGCTCGGCTCAGGATGACGCGCACGATCTTGCAAGATGCGATGGCCGGCCGGGCCGCGCCGGACTTGATTATCCAGCCTCAGTTGTTGCTTCCGACCCGGCCGGGACCGCGGCCCTATTTTTTCATCGCGCCGGACCTCCTGGTGCGCTCGCCGGTAACCGGGCTGTACCTGCCGGGCGATCTGAAATCCTTCATCGTCCGCGAAAACGAGGTCGCGGCATCGGACCTCGCTCGTGTTCGTTTACAGCTCGGGGCGCAGATTTTGGCACTTCGTCACGAGTACCACACGATCGACCAATCGATCTCGGTCGACGCAAAGGGAATGCTTGTGTTCTCGAAGCCGAACGGCCTGCGCCCGCATGCGCCCCGGCTCGAAGACCTCGGTGGCGCCGTCGAAGCGGTCCAGATCGGCATCGCCGCGTTCCTGCGTCATCGCGCGCGGATCGACGCACTGCGGTTAGGCGCCGAACCCTACACGGTCGCAGCCGACCTCGTGCCGAATTTTCAGGACAATTGCCTTGCGAGTTGCGTGATGGCGCAGTGGTGTCGCCAGCGCGTGGCTGGGCGCACCGGCGACATGGGTGATGCCGCCCACAATATCCTTGGCGATCTCGAACTCGACCACGTCATTGGTCTGATGCAGGGTACCGTCCAGCCCGCGAACGATCAGGAACGGGTCATCGCCGAACAACTGCGCGCGATTGCCGGTCGTGACAATCAAGGGCGTGCAGCATGAGTGATTACACCGATGCCTTGAACCGCATCCTCGCCCGAAGCCTGAACACGGCTGTTCCGATCCGCACGGCGAGCAGCATGTCTTCCGATCCAGCCGTGACGATCGGCATCGCGACGATCAAGATCGTCACCGAGGAGCAAATCCAGGCATTGGCTTTCGGGCCGTTGGATGCCCCGCCGACCTTGATCTTGCGCATCAACCCTATTGGCCGCGATGTAACGGACCTCGCACCATTCGCGAACTTTCTGGACCGAACCGCGAAAGACGCGCTCGCCGCGGGCGGCGAGTTGCGGGTTTGGGTCCCGCATGCCGAGACCGTAGAGGCACTCGACATCCTGGGTCATCGTTATTGGCGAAATCAAAACGCGCCCGACGCGATCCAACGGATGGGTGTCATTTGCAGGAACATTGCGCACGAAGCGACTTTTCCGGGCCAGCAAGCGGTTGCCGACGCCCGAGCTCTCTTGCAAGAGCACGCCGTCACCGGCCTGGCGCCGATCGAGGAGGGACATCTCGGCGCAATGCTGGCGTGGTTCGACCCAGCCGTCCGCAATCCTCTGGTCGAAGCTCGAGACCGAATTCGGCTTCCCGCGTCGGGCATTTTGGTGAACACGCCTGATCAACCGATGGACGATCGGATCGATCGGCTGCGGAGAGACCTGAAGAACGCAACGGGCCGTCAGCGCACGAGGCTGATTTCGGAGATCGAAGACATCCTGCGCCAGGGCATTCTTCGTGAATGGAATCTACTGGTCGAGGCGCGACGCGCCTTTCTTGCGCTCGGACTTTCCGTGACCGGTCTCGACCAGCTCGAGAGTGATTCGAAAGATCGGATGGCCAATGCCTTGCAAAAGGGCCATTTTCCGGCACGGCGGCCCGACATGCTGGCGCAATGGCTCGGGGAAATGGAAGCCGGTGTCGAAAAAGCCGAATTCGCCGCTCTGGAAACCGATCCCGTCATGCGCGAAGAGGCGCGGCGCGTCGGAGCTGTCGTTCAAGGAATTGTCAGTACGGTGATACAGCAACGCCGGCGCTTCACGCCTTGCACGATTGAAGTCGATTCTGCCCAAGGGACGATCCGGTTGCGGTCGGACGACAAGGTGAGGATCGCCGGCAGTCGCGTCACCGGCGTCGTGCGCACTTTTCAGCCGCTTGCCGGCGGCGGCACGAGAATTTCGGTCGAGATCAAGGAAGGCGTGAGGCGGGTTGATTTGCTGAGCGTGGGCGTCCGCTTGGAAATTCTCAGGCAGCCATTCGGCTTCGTGAACTATCACGCCATGAAGCATGTGCGTGACCGGCAGCCATGGGCCTTTTTCGGCGCGGCCGCGCCGGCGCTTGCACCGGGACCGTCGCGAGGCGTCTCCGCCATTCAGATTGCTGCGGGAGTTAGACGCCCATGAACGCCAACCTTGAGCTCTTCCGCGACGATGCCGATCGCGTTCTCGATGCGGCGGTCGATCAAGCGCTCTTCGGCACCGACCCGATCACCATCGTCAAGTCGCCGCCGGGCGCCGGGAAAACCTATCTCGTCGAATGTGCCTGTGCGGTCGCTGTCGCTGCAGCACGGATGCGGGTGTTGGTCGTCACCCCCGGTGTGAGCCAACTCTACGACATCGCCGATCGCCTGCTCGGTTATCGACTTGCGCGGCTCGAACTCGCTCACGCAAAGCATCGCACTTTACCAGCAAATTTGGTCGGCAGGATCAACGCCTCGGGCGGCTGGGATACAGGCTTCAATATTGGACCTGGCGTGGTCGTAGCGAACGCCGACCTGTTGGCATCCTATCTCGATCAGCTTGGTTCAGGATGCTTCGATTTCGCGATCGTCGACGAGAGTTACCAGCTATCGGCGTCCAAATTCATGCCGATCGCCGATCTAGCTCGCCGCGTCATCATGGTGGGTGATCCCGGTCAGCTCGCACCGGTGATCTCGACCGACGTTAGCAATCTGGAAGCCAGTGATCACAAGATGCACTGGTCGGCACCGGCTTACGTCTTGGACCGGTTTCCCAATACACCCGTCTTCAGTCTTCCGGTTACGCGACGGCTGCTGCGAGATACGGCCGAATTGATTTAAGCGTCGTTCTATCCCGATCTGCCGTTCCGTTCGGTCGTCGATCCGAGATCGAGACGGCTGCGTTTCGGCCTAGCTGGCGTCAGACCCGGCATCGATAGCGCCCTCGACGCGATCGCCGGCGGCGCCAGTCTGGTCCTCGTCATGGTACCGGGCGAAGCGCCTGCACACCAAGAAGCCGATCAAGGCGTGGCGGCGGTCATGGCGGAGTTGGCCGATCGCATCCTCGTCCGTCAGGCCGAATGGGTCGGCCAACGCACCCTCGACGAGGCCGATATCGGCGTCATCGATCCGCACGTGCTCGCCGGCGGCGCCGTAAGCGACCGTCTCCGACAGGCGCAGCGACAAGGCGTTCGAGTTGACACAGTTGAAAGATGGCAAGGTTTGCAGGTTCCGATTTCGATCGTGCGCCACCCGCTGTCGAGGCCGGGCCGGCCGACACCGTTCGATTTGCAAGCGGGGCGTTGGTGCGTCTCACTCTCCCGCCACCAGATTGGCTGCATCGTCGTTGCCCGCGAGTTGGTTCACGAAATCATCCGCGAGTACGTCCACGGCTGCGACACAGTTCCGGCCGGCGCAAAAGACGTCACCTGGACCGGTTTTGAAGCCCACCGCACGATCTGGAAAGCTTTGGTCGATCAACGCCGCGTCTTCGCTCTCTGACGAAGACTGCGCCTGACGACCGTTTCGATCCTACTCGTAGCCGTTTCGACCGCTTCATGGGTCCAAACCCTCACGACGGTCCAGCCGGCATCGACGAGCCGGCGATCGGTGTCACGATCGCGTGCAATATTGCCTTCGATTTTTGCGCGCCACCACTGGCGATTGTTTTTGGGCCACGTTCCGTGTTCGGGGCACCCGTGCCAAAAGCAGCCATCGATGAACACCGCGGTCTTCGATGCGGGAAAGGCGATGTCGACCGTTCGGCGACTTCCCGCGAAAACTCGACGATGGAGGCGGAAGCGAAGGCCGCGGCGGTGCAACGCGGAGCGAAGGGCACGCTCGCCCGTATTGTCTCGTTGAGCCGTTCTCGTCATCCGCTTCGTCGTGGCGGGCAAGACCGGATCGCGGAGCTCAATATTTTTCGGCATTTCTCTTGTGGTATCTGAGGTCGCGCTCGAACGCATCTTCGTATCGAAGGCAACTCTCGATCAGGCGCGAGTGAAAACCCGCAGTCGCCTTTTTCGACAAGGGTGCAACTCGGTGTTCCAAGAACGAGATCAAGTGTGGCGACGGAACGACAACCGGCCACTCGGAAACATCCGACTGTCCCTGCCTTCCGCCATGTCCCCATGCCGCGCTCGGCCATCCGCGGTCCGAAGGAGGGGGTGCAGGGTCATTCGCTTTAAATTCAACGACGGACACGGACAGGCGTTCTGCGATCCACTTCGCCATTGGCACACTGACCGCATTGCCGACCATACGCCAGCGTTGACGCTCGCCGTGACGATCGCTCTCTTCAACGTGGGTCCATCCGGCGGCAAACCCCTGGAGCCTTTCGGCATCCTCGATGGCAGGAACGCCGATGAAGCGTCGTCGAGGAAACCAGATCGCGGGTGGCGAAGGAATGTGCAGCGCCGAACCTCCTTTGAGAGGGGGCACGGCGTCGACCGCCCAACCGAGACCCGTATTGCCTTCCGTCCAATAGAAGCCGCAAGCGTGCAGGCCGCGCTTTGATGCGTCTGGACACCCGGCATCGACACCCAACAGCACTGGGCGAGGATCACACGTCTTCGACGCGAGGAGAACGACGCGGCGGCGGCGCTGCGGAAGACCAAAAGCACGGGCGTCGATGGTTCGATACGCCCATGAATAACCCAACTCTTCGAGAGCGGCCGTGATTGTTCGAATGGCGCGACCGCGATCCAGGTTCAGCATGAACGGTACGTTCTCGATTACGAGCCAACGCGGATGGTGGGTCGATCGGCGTAACAGCCCGAACACGTATTCGATCAAGCCCGAATTGGGTCCCGATATTCCCTTGCGTCTGCCGACTTGGCTCAGGTCTTGGCAAGGAAATCCAGCGGTGACGACGTCCGACCGGGGCAATTCCTTCAGGGTCGTAACGTCGGTCGTGATGTCGGCATCGGGAAAGTGACGCTTCAAGACCGCGCGGGCCAACGGGTCCAACTCGCAAAGCATGCCGCTGGCGTAGCCCGCTTGACGAAAACCTTCCTCCAGGCCGCCGATGCCCGCGAACACACCACTTACCGTCAATTTCTCAGGAACGGGCTTTTCGACTTGCAGGGCTCGATGCGGTGACGCCGGTCGGAGCCGCGCCAACCAATCCAGCTCCCTCAGCGCTCTAGCTTCGAGGCTATTAGCTGGAGCCTGTTCGTCGAAATCTGTCATACGAACGCCTTAACTCTACAGCCGAGTGTCACGGCCGGAGGCCCTACAACCCGTTGAACCCTACGAGGCAACCATGCCGGCAACAACCGGCTTGTGAACCATCCCTTTTCGCGCGCGAAAGTCTCGCTCAAAGAAATTTGCTCCCAGGCAGGGGTTAAGCCGGGGGTCAGCCAGATTTTATAACAAAAATATGAGATATATTAATACGATATGGCAGAGAGAGTGGGATTCGAACCCATGATACGAAAGGCAGGATTTTGGCCCTTCCAGCGACTATTTGTTCAGAAATGACTGGCTTTCGTCCTTGATCGGAGCGTTGCTGTGCCGGCTTGGGTGCGGCCGAGGCGCCCCAAGGGATCGCGCCCTGCCGGGTGGTTTGCTCGGCGGGGCTGAGGTGGTGCGGCGGATGGCGTCGCACGAACCTCAGAGGATCCCATGACCAAACCCAAATCGCAGCTAAAGGCTGCGGCCCGCTCCACTTCACGATCCACCAGTAAGTCCAGGTCTCGCACTCGGCTGGCGCCTTCATCTTCAAAGACGGCGATGCGGCCCGATACCAAGCACGCCCGCATCATTGCGATGCTGCGGACGCCGGCGGGAACGACGATCGCTGCAATCATGATCGCCACTGATTGGCAACAACATTCGGTGCGCGGCTTTCTCGCTGGTGTCGTCCGCAAGAAGCTCGGGGTGCCGTCCGGAATGCGGTTGGAATTCGGTGTGGCGCATTCTCCGGTAACATGAAGGTATCGTTTCAGGCGGCAAGGTCAATCGGCTGATCAATTGGTTTTGTGGAGAGCGTCTGCCAACCATCCACCTTGCGCATGTTGATCTGTCCTGAAGCGAGCAGCGCCCAGAACAACATCGCGGCGGTGTCGGCGGATGGCAGAACAGTTTGAGTCTTGATCCGTCGCTTAAATTCTTCGTGCAAACGCTCGATTGCATTTGTGGTGCGTACACTGCGCCATTGGCTCGGCGGCAGGCGAGTGAAGGTGAACAAGCGTTCTCCAGCCTCTTCCAGGCTGTCGGCGACAGCGCGATGCTTGAGCCTCCATTTGCGGATGAAGGCCTTGCGGTGGACCTCTATCTCCTCGGGTGTCGTCGCGTAGATCATGTCGTTGTAATCCGCGGTGATCTCGTCATGCAGGCGCTCGGGTGCATGCGCGAACAGGTTTCTGTGCTTGTGAACCGTGCAGCGTTGCACCGGCACTCCGTCCCAGACGGAGGCAATGGCCTTGTCGAGCCCCGGCGCGCCGTCGACAATGAGGAATTCGGGCCGCCGCAGCCCGCGTTTGATGAGATCGTCGAGAACAGTGCGCCAGGCCTCGGCGCTCTCCCCGCCCATGCTCTTGATCGCGAGCAGCACCTTCTGGCCGTCCGCGCGCACGCCCAGGACAACGAGCAGCGAGATCGAGGTCGCCTTGCGGTCGAGCCGCACGCGAACGACGGTACCATCGAGGATCAGGCGAACGATCGGATCCTCGGCCAGCGAGCGGGTGTTCCAGGCATCCCAATCGCTCTTCACCTTGCGCCACGTCCGGCTCACGGTGTCCTTGCCGACTGTCCCGCCGAACAACGTCGCCAGCGCGCGACGCACCCGCCTTGTATTGGTGCCGGCGAGATAGGTGCTCGCGATCAGCGCGTCGGCGGCAAGCGTGCGCCGCTGATAGGCCCGCAGCGCCTGGCTCTTCCATTCCGTCGTCTTGCCTTCCGGCGTGGTCAGCCGGGCCCGCGGCACCGCAATCTCAATCGGCCCGAACGTGCCTGTCAGCGATCGCGTGCGGCTGCCGTGGCGGTGGCCCGCAACGCCGGCTCCTGCTTCATTGCCGGCCATCTTGCTTCGTTCGTAACGCGGCCGTGCCAGCGCGGTATCGAGCTCGCCGCGGATCAGCTCTTCGATGAACTGACGCGCCCGAGCCCGTACCTCGGTCTCGATCGGGTCGAACCAGTTGTCGAAAAGATCAACAGCCATCTCAGTCGCAGGCTGCATGGAATCAGGCTTCGTGGTAAGCTTGGTCATGGCGTAGTCTCCAGTCCGACGCTTCAACGCCGGATGATTCGAGGTTGATCACCCCGGAGACTACGCCACCCTCAATTCCTACCAACTCCGCGACGGCACCAAGCTCGGTCTCCATTTAGTTTCTGAACAGACCGACAAAGATCGGGTCTACCGCATCAAGGATGGAAAGGCTTCGTCCGCCACCGTCCATCGCGTGAAGCAAGCGGCGTGAAGCGATGCTGGAGAAGCGTCGCAGGGGTCGTGCCTCGACCAAAACTTCCATTGGAGACGAGATCGCGCATCTGCGCGGTCTCGATCTCAAAGGACTTCGTTCACGATGGCAGAGCGTATTTCAGAGACCGCCGCCCGATCACCTGCCACGACATTTGCTATTCGCGATTATCGCTTATCGGATTCAGGCCGACCGCCTTGGCGACCTAGATCACGAGACAAGGCAGGTTCTTGATCGGACGGACGCAAAGAACACTGCCGTGACGATGTCTGCGCGTCTCGTCAGTTTCGATCAGAAGCGGACTGAACTAACACCGGGGACTGTGTTGGTACGAGAGTGGGATCGACATTCGCAGCGGGTAATGGTGATGGCTGATGGCTTTGCCTGGAATGGCCGGACCTATGACAGCCTCTCCAAGGTCGCCTTCGCGATCACCGGGACCAAATGGAACGGACCACGCTTTTTTGGCCTGAGGGACAAAGAAGATCGGCTGGACGCAGGAGCTCGATCATGAAGGCTCCTTCGATCAGGCCCGTCCGCTGTGCCATCTACACCCGCGTCTCCACGGAATATGGACTCGACCAGGAGTTCAATTCGCTGGACGCCCAGTACGATGCCGCGTCAGCTTATATAAAGAGTCAGGCCCATGCCGGCTGGACGCTGATCCGGTCGCGATATGATGACGGCGGATATTCCGGTGGGTCCACCGATCGTCCCGACCTGCAGAGATTGCTGGACGATATCCGCTCTCGGAAGCTTGATGTCATTGTCGTATACAAGGTCGATCGCCTGACGCGATCGTTGGCCGACTTTGCCAAGCTGGTAGAACTGTTCGATGCGCATGGCGTGTCATTCGTCTCGGTCACCCAGCAGTTCAACACCACGACCTCGATGGGCCGGCTGACACTCAACGTGCTTCTGTCCTTCGCCCAGTTTGAGAGGGAGGTCACTTCCGAGCGCATCCGAGACAAGATTGCTGCCTCTAAGCGAAAGGGTCTTTGGGTCGGCGGTCCCCTTCCCCTTGGCTATCACATGAAGGACGACAAGATTGCCGTCGTCGAGGACGAGGCCGAGCGGGTCCGCCTGATCTACCGACGCTATCTCGAACTCGGCGGCGTCAACGCACTGGTACGAGACCTCCGGAGGCGAGATATCCGAACCAAATCAAGGCTGCTCGCAACGGGTGCGACCCGGGGCGGCGTTCCCTTCGGCCGGGGCTCGCTATTCTATCTGCTGCGCAATCGTTTTTATGTCGGCGAGGTCAAATACAAAGACGAGATCCTGCCCGGCGAACAACCGGCGATCATGGATCGCGCGCTATTTGATGCGGTTCAGCAGAAGCTTACGGAGCAGTGGACCACCCGGTCTACTGTGCGGAACGCGAGCGACCATCTGTTGACTGGACTCTTGTTCGACGATGCCGGCCATCGCATGGTGCCGACCCACGCCACCAAGGTCGGCGTTCGATATCGCTATTACGTCTCGCTTCCGCATCTGCATGGAGAATCCAAAACTGCATCAGTCGGGTCGGTCTCCCGCGTTTCGGCGACCGACATCGAAAACATCATCGTTAAGTCTCTCAACGAGCATCTGATCGCTCAGAAGGAGAAGCCGGCCTTCAGCCTAACTCACGTTAGAGATGACAAAGCGGCCTTGGAGCAGGTCGTACGTATCGATGTACATGAAGATCGTCTAGCTGTTCGGTTGAAGTCAGCAGACGACGAAGAAACGTCTGACGTGGCCGACAACTATTTACTCTCGATACCGTGGCGGAAGCCGCCATCCAGGAGATCCAGGCAGATTCTAATCCCGCACGGCATTCCTAAAAGTGAAATCCGCCCAACGCGGATCGAACGTCGCGCCCGCCTCGTCAGCGCCATCGCCCGAGGTCGTCGCTGGCTTGACGAAATCGTTTCGGGATCCGTGACTGACGTTCAGCAGATCGCGGCACGTCAAAAATGCAGCGTGCGCCAGGTCAACATGACGATCTCACTCGCGTTCCTTGCACCAGCACTCGTGCGGGCCGCGGTCGAAGGTCGTTTGCCACGCGGCATTGGAGTCGAGCGGTTGCGCGATGCGCCAGCCGAATGGGTTCGGCAGTTCGAAGCCCTTGGACTAAATCCGCGATAACTACCGGCCGGGCTCGACACGACGCCGCTTTTGGCCTCCCAAAACTCCCAAAATTCCCGGCAGCCGACCGGCATTGGCCGTCAAAACCCTGCCGCGGGGAACGGAATTTTTGGATGCAGAGACTGGAGGCTAAAAATCGGCCTGAGAGACCGCAAGTGTCACCGGAGACCGAAAGAGCGGAACGAAACCGGCGAAAATCCCCACTGAAACGGCCTATCCCGAGTCGGCGCAGGGATTTGCGGTTTCGTAGGACTGGATGGTGGAGACGGAAGGGACCGAACTGCCAACCCCCCACCCAGTCCTTTCGAACCGCGTCTCTGCTAGCCCATCGGATCGTTGAAAAGGCCCGCTTTGAACGGGAAAAAAGAGAAATCGTCGGGATAAACCGCGAGCGCCCGTCGAGAGCGAAGGTTCAGCCCACCTTCTCAACAGGCATATTTTGGCCGCGAGAAAACAGGTCTTGTGCGTTGGCTACCTCGTACCCCAGGGCTTTGTATCCCGCATCACGCTTGGCAGCCATTCTTGCCAATAGAGGTTCTTCGCTGTCGACATAGTCGTAGATAACGACCTCACGTTTCGCCGTATGCTGCCGATGCAGCCGGCCGGCATACTGAGCGAGAGTCCCGCGCCAGGATATCGGCATAGTTAGAAATAGCGTATCGAGCCGATTGTCATCAAACCCCTCGCCCAGATAGCGGCCTGTCGCCACTATTACGCGCTCCTCACCATCGGGAATCAACTCGAGGGCCTGAGTCGCCCGTTTGCGGTCCTTCGCTTTCATACCACCCTTTAGGACGACGACGTTCTTTGCAAATTTCGCTAAGCGCTCGGCAATTGTCTGAAGATGATCCTTGCGCTCAGTGATGACGACAGGCGAGCGGCCCAACTCGAGAGCAGTTAGGATGTCGTGAAAGATCATTGCATTGCGAGCCTCGTCGCGAGCCAAAAGGCCATAGAGGACCTGAATCGAGGCTCGCGAATTCGTGTCGTGGCGCGCGGAACGGAAATCGGTTTTCTGGAGCACTACCCGGTGGTGGAAAGGCCGCGCGGCTGCCTGCTTCCTCGCATTGACGCGATAACGGATCGGACCACAATTCATGAAGATAATCGGGTGATGACCGTCTTTCCGCGTCACCGTCGCAGAGAGACCAAGTACGTATCTGGCCTTAACGGCCCGAGCCACTGCCTCAAAGCTGAAGGCGGACAAATGATGGCATTCATCAATAACGAGGTGCCCATGGTCGGCTACTAGATCGGATACTTCGCCTTTTCTCACCAGGCTCTGGATGATGGCTACATCGATGACACCTGTCGGCCGCTTCTTTCCTCCACCGACGACCCCGATACGATCAGGATTGATATCGAGGAATGCGCTCAACCTCGCCACCCACTGGTCGAGCAATTGTTGTCGATGTACTAAAACTAAGGTGTTCCTGTTGCGCTGCGCAATTAAACTGGCGGCGACAATGGTTTTGCCAAACGCTGTCGTAGCTGCGAGCACGCCGGTGTCATGCGCCATTAGAGCTTCCGCGGCCAACTGCTGTTCCGGAGTAAGTGCTCCGAGAAAATGTACGCCCAGGGGTTGGCCGTCACGTCGTTGGTCGCGCAGATTCGGCCTGATGCCGTTGAGAGCAAAAAGCTCAAGCGCAGCATCAAGGCATCCACGCGGGAGCGCAACGTGTTTGGTGAACAACTCAGCACAAGAGATCACGCGAGGCTTGCCGAAGGTCGGCAACCGCATCGCTTGAGCAGAGTAGAACTCGGGGTTTTGAAATGCTGCGAGACGGATAAGACGGTTTACAAGCGCAGGCGGCAATTCGCTCCGGTCGATGTAGACTTGATTGCTTAAAACTACCTCGACCTGTTCTGGCATCTCGCCGACAATCCGCGGCTCCGCTCTTTGCCGCGGCGGCGACATGGTCCATGGTTCCTCGTCATCGTCGTCGAGGGGAAGGCGTACACCCAAGATTTGGCCAGCGGCTGACGCGCGCGCCACTATGGTAGAGACCTCGGCCTGGCTCATCCGCCGCATGCTCGATAGGAAAGACCATTGGTCGCCATAGGGCTGCAGTTCGTCGTCGACAAAGACCGTATTGCCGTCATGCCGAGCCGCATTCTGCAGAGGCAGCGCAATCAAGTTGCCGAATCCGCCGACAGGAATAGTGTCTTGATTGGGGAAGAACCGGTCATATGACTCGAATCCAACGTCAGGGCAGCGTTTCATCGTCTCAGTAATTAGATGGGCGCCGAGCTTGCGTGCCTCAGATCCAGACACAGGTTCTGAGAAGAAAATCCAGACGTGGCCTCCATTGCCGGAGCGGGAGCGCTCAAGTGCAGCGGGCACACCCATCTCTCTACACGTCGTAAGGAACGCTAACGCATCGCGTTGCCAATGCTGTTTGTCGAAGTCAGCAGCGAGAAACCAGCACGTCCCATCCGCCAACAGCGGATAGACGCCGGCCACGAATCCACCCGTCCGCTTCGGATTCGTGAGGTCCCTTCCCTGAAGATGACTTCTCGTGACGTCATCAGTTACAGGAACGAAGGCTTGGTTTAAGCAGTCGCTGCACTTGACCCGTGGCTTCTCGCAGATGCCGCGCACCCACTCGTTACGGCATGCAGGAGAGTAGCCGGCCTTGCCTGATTTTGAATTTTCCCATCGCAGCGGAAAGACATCCTTTCGACCTCGGAAGAGGGATTGAAACAGCGTGATCTTCTCGGCATTGGAGATTGCTGTCCCGGCCGAAGCGCCAATTAATACTTGAGGAGAAGAAGAAATCTTTGCTTCCGCATTGTCTCGCTGCTGGAGTTGCTCAAGCGAGGCCAGAAGTTTCTCACGCTCCGCATCGAGTTCAGCGAGGCGCTTGTTTAAAGAAGCGATTTCTGCGTGATCGTCGGCAGCCATTTGCCTGCGTCCCACTCACCGCCGCTCACAATCCACCAAACCCGCAACGTAAACAAGATAGGCCCATTTGTAACGCGCATCGTGAGCGTTTCGATCAATGGCTGAACAACTGACCCGAAAATTACAAAGTCCTCGGGCGTACGACTGACTGCAGAGCACGCAGTCGTGTCGAACTGGCAACCAAAGGCATTTTAAGAGGCGACGACTCGATACAATCGTTTCGCACGCCAGGAACGGAATTTTAAAGGGCAGAGACCGGAGGACGAAAATGGCTCATTCGCGGGAATCTCGCCGGTAGAGACTGCGCAAAACGAAGCTTTTAGCAGACATGTCTTTGAGATTGCCCGACTATTGCGAGTGTCTTAGAGATAATACAACCACAGAGAGTGGGTGGTGGGCGCGACAGGGATCGAACCTGTGACCCCCTCGATGTCAACGAGGTGCTCTCCCGCTGAGCTACGCGCCCCCAAATAAAGGCTAGACGGGTTTGGTCCGTATATCGGCTCCAAAGCGGGCAGGCAAGCAGGCTTGGGCCGGCTTCAGGCCGCCAGCATCTTGTTCACTTCGCTGACCAATTCGCGAAGGTGCACCGGCTTCGACAAAACTTTCGCGTTTTTCGGCGCATCGGAATCCGAATTCAGCGCCACGGCGGCAAAGCCGGTGATGAACATGATCTTGATGTCGGGGTCGAGTTCCGAGGCCCGGCGCGCGAGCTCGATGCCGTCCATCTCCGGCATCACGATGTCGGTGAGCAGCATCTCGAACGCTTCCTCGCGCAGCCTTTGGTAGGCCGACATGCCGTTGTCATGGGGGGAGACCTGAAAACCGGCGTTTTCCAGCGCCTTGACCAGGAAGCGGCGCATGTCGTTGTCGTCTTCGGCGAGGAGGATCTTGTGCATGGCGCTTGGTCGTCGAATCCGATTGGAGAGGTTCAGTCCGCCCACTAAGCCCGACAGACGGTAAATTTCGGGTGAAGGCATCAGGGCGCGGCCAGCGGCCGGTGCCGCTATTTCTGGACCTGAATGCGCTCCAAGGCAATGAAGACGGGCACATTTGCCGATTAAGAGTTCTTAAGAGACGTTCCAGGGGCGTTGAGACTTTTTTCGCTTGGCAGAACGGTTGCGATTATCGACAATGTGCCCACATGAGACCTCCGCTTTTCCAGCGGAATCGGCAGGCCCGATTGAAGCGGATGCAAGGGACGGCGCCCCGACGATGACCCGGTTTGACGGCGAAGCCTCGCCCCCGTTCGAGATTTTGGAGCCGGCCCAGTGGCGGGCGCCGATCATCTTCAATTCCCCGCATTCCGGCTCGATCTATCCGCTCGATTTCCTTTCCGCCTCGCGGATCGACCTGCCGGCGCTGCGGCGCTCCGAAGATTCCTTCATGGACGAGTTGATCGGCGATTTGAGCGCACGCGGCTTTGCGACCGTGCGGGTCAACTTTCCGCGCTCCTACGTCGACGTCAACCGCGAGCCCTACGAGCTCGATCCGCGGATGTTCGCAGGAAGGCTGCCGAGCTTTGCCAATACCCGCTCGATGCGGGTTGCGGGCGGGCTCGGCACCATCCCGCGTGTGGTCGGCGACGGCCAGGAGATCTATCGCGAGCGGCTGTCGGTCGACGACGCGCTGGCGCGGATCGAGGCGCTGTACAAGCCCTATCACCGCGCGCTGCGGCGACTGATCAACAAGGCGCACCAGGCGTTCGGCACGGTGGTCGTGGTGGATTGCCACTCGATGCCCTCGATCGGGGTGTCGCGCGACGAGCCGCGGCGGCCGGACGTGGTGATCGGCGACCGCTACGGCACGAGCTGCGCGGCGGCGTTGCCCGACATGGTCGAGGAAACCATGAGCGGGCTCGGCTATTCGGTCGGCCGCAACAAGCCCTATGCGGGCGGCTTCATCACCGAGCATTACGGCAATCCGGCCTCGGGCCTGCATGCGATCCAGCTTGAGCTCAACCGCGCGATCTACATGGACGAGCGGCGGCGCGAACGCGGCCAGCGCTTCGCCCAGGTCGCCGCCGACTTCGTCAGGCTCGCCGACGCGCTGGCCCAGGTTCCGCTCGGCGACCTCGGGCCGTTCCAGGCCGCGGCGGAATGATCCGTCATTCCGGGGCGCGCGCAGCGAGCGAACCCGGAATCTCGAGATTCCCGATGTGCAATTGCACATCTGAGGTTCGCGCTACGCGCCCCCCGGAATGACAGCACCAAAGAAAAAAGGGCCGCTTGAGTAAACAAGCGGCCCAAGTCTAGGGAGGAAACGCCCAAGGAGGGCAGCGATAGCGCGAGGCGCTACCGCACCGCAACAATATGCGACCGCGCTGCACAAAGTGCAAGACCTTTCGAGTCATTTCCCGTGCAAAAGATCACTTGATTCGGCAGTGGGACAAAAAAGTCGCATATTTCCATTTTTTGCTTTCATTTCAGATGGTTGCGTGCCCCATCGGGGTGTGGAAAACGCTACTTTGAAGCGCCTGTCATTAATCTCTCTTATTCGTGATCGTCCCCTGTCATCAAAAAATACAGGGCTCTCCGCCAACTGATTCGCAGCGCCGAAAAGGCAGGGCGCGCACGTGGGGATAGGTTTCCTCACCCCGTGCGCGCCCTGCCGGATTGAGCTAGCAAGGGTTTCAGGAGTTATCCGCCCTCTCGCTGAGGGTCCCTCGAGGAACAGCCGTGACGGTCATCGATTTCACAGCCTTCATCGGCCGCCTCGCAGCCGCCTCGGGTGAAACCATCCTGCCGTTCTTCCGCACCTCGCTCTCCGTCGACAACAAGAGCGCCGGCCACGATTTCGATCCGGTCACCGAAGCCGATCGCGCCGCCGAGGCCGTCATGCGGCGCATGATCAAGGGCAATTTTCCCCAGCACGGCATCGTCGGCGAGGAATTCGGCAACGAGCGCGAGGACGCCGAATATGTCTGGGTGCTCGATCCGATCGACGGCACCAAATCCTTCATCGCGGGATTTCCGCTCTGGGGCACGCTGATCGCGCTGTTGCACAAGGGCACCCCGGTGTTCGGCATGATGCACCAGCCCTTCATCGGCGAGCGTTTCTCCGGCGACAGCGGCTCGGCGCACTACCAGGGCCCGTCGGGGGAGCGGAAACTGGCGGTGCGGCGCTGCGCGGCGCTGAAGGAGGCGACGTCCTACACCACAAGTCCGCTGCTGATGAATGCCGCCGACCGCGCCGCCTTTGCCCGCGTCGAGGGGGCCGTGCGGCTGACGCGCTATGGCGGCGACTGCTATTCCTACTGCATGCTCGCCGCCGGCCATCTCGACCTCGTGGTCGAGACCGAACTGAAACCCTACGATATCGCGGCCCTGATCCCGATCATCACCGGCGCCGGCGGCATCGTCACCACCTGGGACGGCAAGCCGGCGCAGAACGGCGGCCGCATCATCGCCGCCGGCGACCCGCGCGTGCACGAGGCGGCGATGAAGTTGCTGAAGAGCTAGTTTGAAGGCGCGGGCATGGGAGGGGTTTGATGAGGATTCTTGGTGCGTTGCTGACCGCAACATCGCTGCTGCTCTGGCCGGCGCTGGCCGCGGCGCAGGATTATCCCAACCGGACGATCCGGCTGATCGTGCCGTTTCCGGCCGGCGGTCCCAACGACATCATCGCGCGGGTGATCGGCCAGCGCATCACGGAGCTGACCAAACAGGCCGTGGTGATCGACAACCGCTCCGGCCAGGGCGGTGTGCTCGGAACCGACGTCGTGGCGAAAGCCGCGCCCGATGGCTACACCATCGGGATCGTGAGCGCGGGCGCGCTCGCCATCAGCCCCACCATGGAAAAGGTGCCGTACGACCCCCAGAAGGATCTGCAGCCGGTGACGCTGGTCGCAAAAGTGCCGGAGATGCTGGTGGTGACGAGCGACGTTCCCGCCAGCAACATGAAGGAGCTGGTGGCGCTTGCCAAGGCGGAGCCCGGCAAACTCAATTTTGCCTCGACCGGTCCCGGCGGCCTGCCGCATCTCGCCGGCGAACTGTTCAAGCTGACGGCGAAGGTCGACATCGTCCACGTGCCCTACCGGGGCGCGGCTCCCGCGATCAACGATCTGCTCGGCCACCAGGTGCAGATGACGTTCCTCGATCTGCCCATCCTGTTGCCGCAGATCAGGGCCGGCAACCTGAAGCCGATCGCGATCGGCTCGCCGCAACGCGCTCCCACCGCGAAGGACGTGCCGACGACAGCGGAAGTCGGAATGCCGGAAGTGCTGGCCGAAAACTGGTACGGCATGATTGCGCCGGGGGCGACGCCGCCGGCGATCATCGCCGCGCTGAACAAGATCGCCACCGAAGCGATAGCGGATCCCGCCGTGAAGGAAAAACTCGCCATCCAGGGAGCCGATCTCGTCGGCGACACGCCGGAGCAATTCCGCACCTTCATCGCCAGCGAAACCGTGAAATGGGCGAAGGTCATCAAGGACGCGAACATCCAGACGGAGAAGTGAGGTTTTTCCACGGCGTACTGGATGCCCCGCTTTCGCGGGGCATGACAGCGGCGTTTCATCCGAACAGCGGCGTGCCCGGCACGAAGGCGTCGAACGCCGCCCAGAACTGGGCGCGGTAGCGGTCCTGCTCCTGCAGGATTTCGTGCCTGGAGCCGGCGATGACGAGATGCGAGCCGGCGCGCAGATGATAGGCGAACTCCTCGATCGCGGGCGTCGAGACGATGGTGTCGTTACTGGCGGCCAGCATCAGGATCGGCTGGCGGATCTGCGACGGATAGTCGGCGGCGCGAAAGGTGTGCATCGCGCGGAACGCGGTATCGGCCCATGCCACCGTCGGCGAGCCGAGGCCAAGCGTCGGATCTTCCTCCAGGATCGCGGCGTTGCGGGCGTAGCGCACGGGATCGCTGGTGAGCTGATTGTTGACGAAGGATTCCGAACCCGTCAGTGCGCCGCTGCCACCGGGAATATAGCGGCCGCCCTGGCCGGCGAGCCGCAACAGCCGCAGGAAGGCGCCCGAGGGAAACGAGGTTCGGTGGCCGGGCAGATCGATCATCGGCGCCGACAGCACCATGCGGTCGAACCAGCGCTTGCCCGCATGCGCGAGGCGCAGCATCACCGCGCCGCCCATCGAATGCGCCAGCGCGAAGAACGGCGGCGGGCAATCCGGCAGCACCACCTGCTGCACGAAGGTTTCGACGTCGACCTCGTAGTCGGAGAAGTCGTGGACATAGCCCTTGCGCGGGTCGCGCAGCCGCCGCGACGAATGGCCCTGGCCGCGCCAGTCGATCATTGCCACGGCAAAACCGCGGTCGCGCAGGTCGCGCACGGTCTCGAAATATTTCTCGATCTGCTCGCTGCGGCCGGTGAAGACGCAGACGGTGCCCTTGCGCCCCGCCGGCGGCGCCCAGCGCGCAAAGCGCAATTCGGCCCCGTCGGGCGTCTTGATGGTGCCGGTCGTGACGTCCTCGGGGACCGGGTTGGCGGGGATCGAGACGAGCGTCATGGGCGGCGGACCGGACTAGGCAGGGAATGCTGAAAATCAAGGGCGGGAGCGCCAAAAGAGGCGGCGCTCCCGCCCTCTTGAACACAGGTTGACCCCTCCCATATCACCTTCGTGCAGGCCGCTACCAGTGTTTCGGACAACCGGACCGCTGAGGCTGCACACAGACGAAAGCCCGGCCCGATGGCGGGCGGGTACCTTTAACAGTCGCTCAATGGAGGACTACCCATGCGCACCTACGATCTCACCCCGTTTTACCGTTCCAGCGTCGGCTTCGACCGCCTGTTCTCGCTGCTCGATCGCGCCACTCCCGACGGCAGCCCCGGCTATCCGCCCTACAATATCGAGCGCACCGGCGATAACAGCTACCGGATTACGGTCGCGGTCTCCGGCTTCTCGCAAGACGAGCTGTCGATCGTCGCCAAGGAAAACACGTTGACGATCAAGGGCGAGAAGACCGCCAATGAGAATGGCAACAAGGGCGAAGTGCTCTATCGCGGGATCGCCGCGCGCGCCTTCGAACGCGCCTTCCAGCTTGCCGATTTCGTGGTGGTGAAGAACGCTTCGCTCGAGAACGGCCTGCTCCACGTCGATCTCGTCCGCGAGATCCCCGAAGCCAAGAAGCCCCGCAGCATTCCGATCGCGACCAGCGCGCAAGGCGCGCAGGTGATCGAGGGCTCGGCCGAGAAAGCCGCCGCCTAAGCCGTTTGATGCTTCACCGATACGAAAGCGCCCCGGGAAACCGGGGCGTTTTTATTTTTGTCGTCCCCGCGAACTTAGGGGACCCATAACCACCAATGTCGGTTGATGCGACGCCAAGCAAGAAAGGCAACAACCACTGTCTCTCTCGCAGTCGCCGCGGCGTATGGATCCCTGCTTTCGCAAGGGACGACAATAATCACTTTCCGGCAGCTTCGCGCATCCTGGCCTGGATCTTGGCCATGCCCGCGATCCAGCGGTCGTAGTTTTCGGTCTTCTTGCGCATGTAGCCGAGCACCTGCGGGTGCGGCAGGATTGCGAACGTCTCCTCTTCGATCCCCTTCAGCGCGTCCTGCGCGACCTGCTCGGGCGAAAGGTCGCCGTCGCCGGATTGCGGGCCCTTCGGGATCGAGCGCAGCATGTTGGTGTCGACGCCCTGCGGGCACAGGATCGAAACCTTGATCCCGTGCGCCCGGTGCGAGATCGCAAGATTTTCGGCAAAGCCCACCGCCGCGTGCTTGGTGGTCGAATACGCGGGGCTGCCGACCTGCGACAGCAGGCCGGCGGCGGAAATGGTGTTGAGGAAGTAGCCGCCGCCTCGCGCCTTCATGCGCGGGACGAGGTGCCGCGCGGCATAGACGTGGGCCATGACATGGATGGCCCAGCTGCGCGCCCACGGCTCGTCCGAGGAGCCGCCGGCGTTCTCGGAGACCGGATCGAAGCCGCCGCCGATGCCGGCATTGGAGCAGAACAGCGCGATCGGGCCGAACTGGCGCTCGGTTTCCTCGATGACGTGGATGACGTCCTTCTCCTGCCCGACGTCGCATTTGAACGCCGCGCCGCCGATCGCGGCCGCCACCGTGCGCGCGCCCGCCGAATCGAGGTCCGCGACGATCACCTTCGCGGCGCCGGCGCGGTGAAAGGCCTCGCACAGGGCGCGTCCGATGCCGTTGGCGCCGCCGGTGACAACCACGATCTTGCCGGTCACCTGCATCGCAGTATCCGTTTTTGAGAATGGCTAGGCCAGAACCAGATCCAGCACCGCAGTATAATGGCAGGCCGCGCCCAATAGAACAAAACAATGCCAGATCACGTTCTGGAAACGCAGCCGCTGCCAGGCGTGGAAGATCACGCCGAGGCTGTACAGCGCTCCGCCCGCGATCACGAGCCACAGCGCCATCGCCGGCAGCGCCGCCACCACCCTGTCATACAGCATCATGCCGCTCCAGCCCATCGCGAGATAAAGCCCGACCGCGAGCCGGTCGAAGCGGCCGGGGAAGGCGAGCTTGATCACGATGCCGACGATCGCCACGCACCACACCCCGATCAGCAGCGCGGCCGCGAAAACGCTATGCTTCATCCCGGCGATGAACGGCGTATAGGTCGCCGCGATCAGCCCATAGATCGCCGAGTGATCGAAGCGGCGCAGCACCCATTTGGCGCGCGACACCGGCCACAGATTATAGGTTGCCGACAGCACCAGCATGGCGAGCAGCCCGGCGACGTAAACCGAGACCACCGCCACTTCGAAGCCGGTGGCGTAGATCGCCGTCAGCACGATCAGCACGGTCGCCGCGACCAGACCGCCGAAGACGCCGATGCCATGCACCACGCCGTCAGCGATCAACTCGGCCCGATCGTAGTTCCAGCGCACGGCGCCGGTGGCGGCATGGATCGAGGTCGAGGCGAGCTGTTTCAGCTGGAAGATCGTCATGGCAGTCCGGTGAGCTTGCTGGCGGTGCGATAGAAGATACCGCTGGCGTCGTCAACGAACCCTAAAGGCAAAATCACGTCCGAAGTGTGAAGCTTGATTTTGGCCCATTCATCGCCACTTTTTGAGCTGGCGCTCGCAAAGCCCCGCCCCTTCGAACCCAAACCCCCCGCCCGCATGGCCGTCAGGTTTTCCGATATCGTCGAGGAAGCGCTGTTGTCGGCGCAGGCGCTGAGGGACTATGGCGAGCACTTCTTCAGTCCGACGGTACGACTTGGCGTCACCGGGCTTTCACGGGCCGGCAAGACCGTGTTCATCACGGCGCTGATCCATGGGCTCACCCGCGGCGGCCGCTTTCCGGTGTTCGAGCCCTTCGCCACCGGACGGGTCGCCCGTGCCCGGCTCGAGCCGCAACCCGACGACGCGGTGCCGCGCTTCGATTATGAGAACCATTTGCGCACCCTGATCGGGGAGCGGCGCTGGCCGAACTCCACCGTCGATATCAGCGAGCTGCGGCTCGTCATCGATTATCAGCGGCAGAACGGCGCCGAGCGCACGCTGACGCTCGACATCGTCGACTATCCCGGCGAATGGCTGCTCGACCTGCCGCTGCTGCACAGCAGTTATGAGCAATGGTCGAGGGAGAGTCTCGCGCTGTCGCGCCAGCGCCCGCGTGCCAGATTGGCGGCGCAATGGCACGCGCATCTGGCGACGCTGGATGCGCGGGCGGCCGCGGACGAGCAGGCCGCCCTGACCGCGGCACGGCTGTTCACCGATTACCTGCGCGGCTGCCGCGACGAGCGCTTCGCCATGAGCCTGTTGCCGCCCGGCCGCTTTTTGATGCCGGGCAGCCTTGCGGGCTCGCCGGCGCTGACGTTTGCGCCGCTCGATCTGCCCGACGACGCCGCGGCGCCGGAAGGCTCGCTGTGGGCGATGATGATCCGCCGCTACGAGGCCTACAAGGACATCGTGGTTCGTCCGTTCTTCCGCGATCATTTTGCAAGGCTCGATCGGCAGGTGGTGCTGGTCGATGCGCTATCGGCGTTCAACTCGGGCCCCGAAGCGCTGCACGATCTCGAGGCGGCGCTGGGGGGCATTCTCGATTGCTTCAGGATCGGGCGCGCCACGTTTTTCTCGAGCCTGTTCCGCCCCCGGATCGACCGCATCCTGTTTGCCGCGACCAAGGCCGATCACCTGCACCATTCGAGCCACGATCGTCTCGAGGCGGTGTTGCGGCGGACCGTCGGTAACGCCGTGGCGCGCGCGCAGGACACCGGTGCGGCGATCGACGTCGTGGCGCTGGCCGCGGTGCGCGCCACCCGCGAGGCGACGGTGGCGCGCGGCCGCGACAAACTGCCTTCGATCCTGGGAACACCCACCCCCGGCGAAAAGGTCAACGGTTAGCGCGTTCGACGGCAACACCGAGGTTGCCACTTTTCCCGGCGACCTGCCGGCCGATCCGGAAGCGCTGTTTGCCGGTGACGACGCATTTCGCGGCCTGTCCAGTGCGGCCGCCGAAAAGAGCGATTATCGCTTCTTGCGCTTCCGCCCGCCGCAGCTTGAATGCGCCAACGCGGATGCTCCCACCCTGCCTCACATCCGCCTTGACCGCGCCCTCCAGTTCCTGATCGGAGACCGACTGCAATGAGCGAGCGCTCTCAGCATCGCAGGCCCGCGACTTTCAAGCTCGATGACCCCGGCGTGATCGTGATCGAGGGCGACGAGACGAGCCGGCCGTCGCGCGGCACCGTTCAAATCATCCCCGAAGCCGATCCCGCGCTGTTGCCCGTGGCGGTCGAGACGCCGATCGCCGCGCGACGGCCCGGCTTCCGCTGGGGCGCGCTGTTCTGGGGCGCGATCGCCGGACTGGTGATGCTCGCGACCGGTCTTTCCGTCGAACATCTGATCGAGGACCTGTTTGCGCGCAGCGAAGGCCTCGGTCTTCTCGGCCTTGGGTTTGCCATCGTTGCCGCGCTGGCATTTGCCGTTGTCGTCGCGCGCGAGACGGTCGGGCTGCTGCGGCTGGCCGCGATCGAGAAGTTGCATGCGCGCGCGAGCGCGGTGCTGGCGAGCGACGATCGCGCGGAGAGCCGGAAAATCGTGCAGGAGCTGATCCGGCTGGAGCAGCAGAATCCGCACCTCGCGCGTGCCCGCGCCACGCTGCAAAGCCACGCCAATGACATCATCGACGGCGCCGACATGATCCGGCTGGCCGAACGCGAGCTGATGACGCCGCTCGACCAGGAGGCGCGCCGGCTGGTGTCGACGGCCGCGCAGCGCGTCTCGCTCGTCACCGCCGTCAGCCCGCGCGCGCTGGTCGACGTGCTGTTCGTGTTCGCAGCCTCGCTGCGGCTGATCCGGCAATTGGCGCGGCTCTACGGCGGAAGGCCCGGCGCGCTCGGCATGATTGCCCTGTTGCGCCACGTCATCGCCCACGTCGCGATCACCGGCGGAATGGCGGCGAGCGACAGCCTGATCCAGCAGATGCTCGGCCATGGGCTCGCGGCGAAGCTGTCGCAGCGGCTCGGCGAAGGCATGCTCAACGGGTTGTTGACGGCGCGGCTGGGTCTTGCGGCGATCGACGTCACCCGCCCGCTGCCGTTCACCGCCCTGCCGCGGCCCGCGCTTGCCGATCTCGCCAAGGATTTGCTGCGCAGGCGCGAGGGCGAGGAGTGACTGGTTAGCGAATGGCCAACGCCGCAACGCGGAATGACGGCCTCGCATCCCCTGCCAGCACGCGCCATTGATAGAGCGGCGAGTCCTTGGGCGGCGAAAGCTCGGGCGTCCAGCCGGTCAGCTTCTGCAGCGCGTAGGTATCCGACACGATCCCGCGCCAACTGCGATCGACCCGCTCCAGCGGCTCCCGCACCGCCGTCGTCGCCGCCCACAGCGAGCTCAAATCGTCGGGTTCGCGCCCGACATAGAGGCCGGTGTGGCCTCTGATCAGATCCATGCCGGGATTGCGAAAGCCGATGAAGCGCCCGCGCTCGTTGATCTGGACCACCGGGACGCGGCCGTTGAAATACCAGCGCAGCATCGAATAGGTGCGGTAGTCGGTGGTTGCGATCCAGGTCGCGCCGATCTTGCCGCAACTCGGCCTCCGCCCGATCCGCAACCTCGCGATAGCCGGCTTCGGCGCCGATCGGATCGGTCCGGCCGATCAAATTGAAGGAGGTGACGGTGTAGTAGAGAAACACCAGGACGACGAAGCCGATGCCGGAGGCAACCGCCACCTTGGCCCAGCGGATCGTCGATTCGATCATTCCGTGCGGAAAGCCTTCGCGCGCAAGCATCGTGGTGTTGATCGCGGCGGCGGCAAATCCGGCCGGCCAGAGGAACATCGGCCAGGTATCGCCGACCCGCAGGCTAAACGATTTCCAGAAGAAATAGGCGAACGGCACGATCACCGCGGTCGACAGCAGGACGGCCACGGCATCGCCACGGCGATATCCGCGCCACGCCGTCAGTGTCACCCCCGACAGCACCACGGGCAGCAGGATGAATCCGACCAGCCCGAACTGCAGGCCGATGAAGTCGCCGACCGTGCGCAGCGACCATTCATGGGTGGCGATGGCGCGCACGGACTGGAAGCGGAACGGTCGCCCAGTCGTGTCCGGCGTTCCAGATCAGGACCGGCGAGAACAGCAACCACCGCGATCAGCGCCGCCAGCCACGGATACGGGCTGCGCAGCCAGCGCCGCCGCCAGTCCGGCACCAGCATGAACGCCCCAACCGCCGGCAGCAGCATCACGGCGGTGAATTTCGACAACAGCGCAAGCCCGCCGAATGCGCCGGCGGCGAGCCACCAGCGCCCGTCGCCGCTCTCGGTCAGCCGGACCAGCGCCCACAGCATCGCGACCGCAAACGGGATCAGCGCGATGTCGGGCGAGACCTTGGCCATCAACAGCCCGTAATAAAGCGCTGCCTCCGGCATCACGATCGCGAGCACGACCGCGCGGAAATCATGCGTCACGCGCCGCACGATATCGGCGAGCAGCAGTTGCGTCGCCAGCATCGCCAGGATGCCGGCAAATCGCACGCCCAGAGTGGTGTCGCCGAAGATCGCGGTGCCGAAGCGGATGAACCAGGCGACCATCGGCGGATGATCGAGGAAGCAGAGCACGTTTTCCTTCGACCAGGTCCAGTAATAGGCCTCGTCGGTGCGCAGATCGATCGACGCCAGCGTAAACCAGGCGCATCGCCGTCATCGCCGCGACCAGCGCGGCAACGGCCAGCCATTGCCGGGAGGCGAAATGGCCCGGCTTGGCGGCGTTTTCGTCGGGGGCGGCAATCGTCACGGTGCCTTTTCTCCCGACTCATCGCCGAGGTGTCAACGTGCCGACGTCCCGCCGCCCGGCCTGGAGCGGGGGCCACGATCGCGGCAGTGGTCACTGCGGGAATTAAACCCTACTATCGGCGGTCTATGGTTTCATGATCGTTCGATTGGCCAGCATGGCTGCACTTGGCAGGGAACGGATCGCGCAAGCAATCCGCGGCATCGGCGTCCGGCAGGTTCGCCTCGCCTGCGGGCTGGTGCTGTTCGCCTATCTGGTCAGCCATTTCCTCAACCACGCGCTCGGCAATATCTCGATGGAGGCGCTTGCCGCCGGCCTTCGCCTACCACATCGCGTTCTGGCAATTCCTCCCGGTCGCGATCGTGTTTTACACCGCGGTACTGGTGCATGCCGGCCTCGGCATCTGGGCGCTCTACCAGCGCCGGGAATTTCGCTGGAAGGCGATCGAGCCGCTGCAGCTCGTGCTCGGCCTGAGCATTCCGGCGCTCGTCGTCTTGCACGTCGTCGGCGCCCGGCTCGGCGAGGCGCTGTTCGGACACGAAAAGCATCTATCCGCAGGAGCTTTACGTGTTCTGGGTGGCGCGGCCCCATTTGATCTGGCTGATGTTCACGGTCCTCCTGGTCGCCTGGATCCACGGCTCGATCGGGCTTTACTTCTGGCTGCGGATGAAGGCGTTCTACCGGCGCGCCGCGCCGTTCCTGCTCGCCGCCGCGGTGCTGATTCCGACGCTGGCCATGCTCGGCATCTATCAGGGCGGACGCAGCGTCATGGACGACGCCGACGATCTGCAATGGCGGGCCGACAACCTTTCGCCACACCAGGTCGGCACCGCGGCCCAGCAGCACGTGCTCGACGACATCGTCGACTATTTCCTGATCGGCTATCTCGGCCTGATCGGCCTGGCTCTGGCGGCGCGAGGCGTGCGTGCGATCGCCGAGCGCCGCGGCGGCATGATCAGCCTGTCCTATGGCAACGGCAGGACGATCCGGGTGCCGAAGGGCTTGAGCGTGCTCGAGGCGAGCCTGCGCCATCATGTCCCGCATGCAAGCGTCTGCGGCGGCCGCGCCCGCTGCTCCACCTGCCGCATTCGCGTGATCGGAGACTGCAGCGAGCTGCCGGCGCCGTCGCCGCGCGAGGCCTTCGTGCTCAACCGCGTCGGCGCGACCGATCCGTCGATCCGGCTCGCCTGCCAGCTCAGGCCGGAGACCGATCTCTCCTTCTTCCAGCTCTTCATGCCGCAAACGACGTCGGCCGAGCACGCCTCGCACGCCGCAACGCATCGGCCAGGAGCGCTATCTCGTCAGCATGTTCGTGGACATGCGCGGCTCGACCCGGCTCGCCGAGAAACAGCTGCCGTTCGACACCGTCTTCATCGTCAACCGCTTCCTCGGCGCGGTGTCGCAGGCGGTGATCGAATGCGGCGGCCAGCCCAACCAGTTCGTCGGCGATGGCGAACTGGCGCTGTTCGGCCTGCGCAGCAGCCCGCAGGCGGCATGCCGCGCAGGCGCTCAAGGCGGCCGCCATGATCTCCGCCAATGTCGACGAATTGAATCAATTGCTGAGCCATGATCTGCGCGAGCCGATCCGCTTCGGCATCGGCATTCATGGCGGCGAGGTGATCATCGGCGACATCGGCTACCGCGACCACATGGTGTTCACCGCGCTCGGCGACGCGGTCAATGTCGCGGCGAGGCTGCAGGACATGACCAAGAGCCTCGCATGCGAAGTGATCCTTTCGGAGGAAGTCCGCCTGGGCGCCGGACTTTCCGCCGATGCCTTGCCGCAGCAGGAAGTCGCGATTCGCGGACGCAGCGAGCCGATGATCGTCCGCTCCGTGACCTGCGGCGAAGACGCTGTCCGCGCTGGTTGACGACGAGGACATCGCCGCCGCCTGAGCCGTGATATCCACTTCGCTCGAAAGCGCTTAATCTGAACAGCCGTTCAGAAAATTGTCCTCGCACCAAATGCAATTTTCTCGAACCCGGTTTCTCGAGGACGCGACTGATGGGCGATGGGTAACACTTGAAACGATCAACCCGCGCCGAGCGCGCATCTGTGAAGGAGAATGACCATGTTTCGTAAACTGACTCTTGGACTTGTTGCCGCAGCTTCGCTGAGCGCCATGGCGCTGGCTCCGACTGCCGCTTCCGCGAAGCCGTGGGGCGGTGGCTGGGGCGGCGGCTGGGGCTTCCATCATCACCACTTCGGCCCCGGCATCGGCTTCATCGCGCCGGCGGCGATGACGGCTGCTACGTGACGCGCCGCGTGCTGACCCCGTTCGGCTATCGCCTGCGCACCGTCAACGTCTGCGTACTGATCGAGCCTTCAGGATTTCGTCGGTTCGACAAGCCCCGGCCGCCTCCTGCGGCCGGGGTTTTCGTTTGGCCGGCGCGACCGGCGATACCGGGTTCGATCACCGGGATTGCTGCATCGCACCGAGCCTGCCGCGCCGAAAGCATGAATTGACTTGAAGCCCAACCGATGCGGACTATCGCGCACACGAGGCCGGTCGGGGGACCGCCTCGACAGACAGGCTTCGGAGGAAAGCACAGATGCTCGACAGACGAGAGCTGATGAAGCGCGCCGGTATGGCGGCGCTGGCAACGGGTTTCGGTTCGGTCAAGGCGCTCGCGCTCGATAACGTGACGCTGCCGATCGGCAACGGCGAACGGCCGCTGGTGAAATATCCGCAGAAGCGGCCGATGATCGGCCTGACCGAGCGGCCGCCGCAGCTCGAGACGCCGTTCTCGATCTTCAACGACGGCCCGATCACGCCGAACAACGCGTTCTTCGTCCGCTATCATCTGGCGGGCGTGCCGCTCGACATCGATCCGGACAAGTTCACCCTGGAGATCAAGGGCAAGGTCGATCATCCGCTGAAGCTGTCGCTGAAGGAGATCAGGAAGCTCAAGGCGGTCGAACTCGTCGCCGTCAATCAATGCTCCGGCAACAGCCGCGGTTTCTTCGATCCGCGCGTGGCGGGCGGCCAGCTGGCCAACGGCGCGATGGGCAACGCGCGCTGGCACGGCGTGCCGCTCAAGACCGTCCTCGACATGGCCGGCGTGCAGTCCGGCGCCAAGCAGATCACCTTCAACGGCATGGACGGCCCGGTGATGGACACCACGCCGGATTTCGTCAAGGCGCTCGACGTCGACCACGCGCGCGACGGCGAGGTGATGCTGGCCTACGGCATGAACGGCGAGGATTTGCCCTATCTCAACGGCTTTCCGCTGCGGCTCATCGTGCCCGGCTATTACGGCACCTATTGGGTCAAGCACCTCAACGAGATCACCGTGATCGACAACGTCTTCGACGGCTTCTGGATGAAGACCGCCTACCGGATTCCGGACACGCCCTGCGCCTGCGTCGATCCGGGCACCGCGCCGAAGGCGACCGATCCCGATCAACCGCTTCGACGTCCGCTCCTTCATCACCAGCGTGGCCGACGGCGCCAAGCTCAAGCCGGGCGGCACGACGCTGAAGGGCATCGCCTTCGACGGCGGCAAGGGCATCAAGGAAGTCGCGGTCTCGATCGACGGCGGCAAGAGCTGGACGCGCGGCCAAGCTCGGCAAGGATCTCGGCAAATATTCGTTCCGCGAATGGACGCTGAAGGTGAAGCTCGCCGCCGGCGACCACGAGCTCAAGGTTCGCGCCACCAACAATGCCGGCGAAACGCAGCCGAGCGAACCGCGCTGGAATCCGGCCGGCTACATGCGCAACGTCATCGAAACCGTTCGCGTCACCGCGGCGTGAGGAGAATAGTCATGACACGCCGGTTTGTTCCTCGCGCTTCTCCTTGCCTCCGCCGCCATCGCGGGCTCGAGCTTCGCTTCGTCGAGCGCCGCGCCGGTCTCCTACAAGCTTCCGGATGAAACCGCCGCGTTCAAGCCGGGACCGAATCTCGACGTGGTGCAGAACAATTGCACCGGCTGCCACTCCGCCGACTACATCCAGACCCAGCCGCGCGGACCGAAATACAAGAAGGATTTCTGGCAGGCCGAAGTGACCAAGATGATCAAGATCTACGGCGCGCCGATCAGCGACGCCGACGTTCCCAAGATCGTCGAATATCTCGCCGCGACCTATTGAGGCCGCGGGCCGCGGCCGGCCACCATGGCGGTTTCGGTCCGCGTCACGAAGGGGCCGCAATGACCTGTGCGTGGTAATGGCACCCCACCGGCGATTCGCCGCCTGGCCCGGCGCCACGAGACCCTTCAAATAAACTTCGTTCACATATAAAGCCCGTTCACGCACAATCCGTTCACGTAAAGTCGATTGGGGTCGCAAGCGCCGGTGCGCTACGATTTCCGCTCGCCGCGTTCCCAACCCGACGGCGCACGACACGAAACCGCTATTCATGGATATCAAGGCTATTGTCGCGGCGCACGGGCGCGATCTCCGGATCGATCTGTTTCGTGGAATTGCGAACTGGTTCATCTTTCTGGACCACATTCCCAACAATGTCGTGAACTTGATCACGATGCGAAACTTCGGGTTCAGCGGGGCGGCCGACGTGTTCGTGTTCGTCTCCGGCTATGCCGCGGCAATCGTCTTCGCCAGGATGATGCTGGAGCGCGGCTTCGTGATCGGGGCCACCCGGATGATCAAGCGCGCATGGCAGCTCTACGCCGCCTACATCGTGCTGTTCGCGATCTACATCGTGACCATCACCGACGTCGCGAGGCGATTTGCAATCCCCGACATCATTTCCGAATTCAACGTCGCCGGCCTGGTCGACGACCCGATCCGGACATTGGCCTACGGGCTCTTGCTGGAATCGAGGCCGCTCAACCTCGACATCCTGCAGCTTTTCATCGTGCTGGTGGCGCTGTTCCCGCCGGTGCTGTGGATGATGCTCCGCAAGCCCGACCTGACGCTGGCCGGATCGGTTCTGTTCTATCTCGCCGCGCGGAGGTTCGAATGGAGTCTGCCGTCGTTTCCGGACGGCGATTGGCGTTTCAACCCGTTTTGCTGGCAACTGACCTTCGTGCTGGGCGCCTGGTTCGCGCTCGGCGGAACCGAAAAATGCCGATCGCTCTTCAAATCATCCGCGCTGTTCTATTGCGCCATCGCCTACCTCGGCTTCGCGCTGGCAATGACGATGGCCGGACGCGTCCCGCAATTCGCGGGCGCTATTCCAGCATGGCTGTTCGACGCCTTCAGTCCCGACAACAGGGAGAATCTCGCCCCGTACCGCGTCGTGCATTTCCTCGTCCTGGCGTTCGTCGTGACGCGATACGTCTCGAAGGACTGGCCCGGGCTGAAATGGCCGATTCTTGCTCCGATCATCACGTGCGGCCAGCAATCGCTCGGCGTGTTTTGCGCCGGGGTCTTCCTGTCGTTCATCGGCCATTTTACGCTGACGATCAGTTCGGGCTCGCTGCCGACGCAGATTTTCGTGAGCGCGAGCGGCATCGCCGTGATGACGCTCGTCGCCTACTATATTTCCTGGTCCAAGCAGCAGGACGACCCGGGACTGCGTCATCGCATGGCGTCGATCGACGCGCATTTCTGAACCTGGAAGCGCGCGCCGCGACTTCCGCCTCATTCAAATAAAACTGGAGCGTTCGGCGCTCACGGCCGTCGCGGCAAGCCACCAAAACAGGCAAAAAGCTCGAATGCGCCGCGATAATGATCGTTTTTCGCCAGAATTGTATCGACCTTTGATCTATCAAGCGCCCTCCATAGCGCGTATCTTGGGGTCGTCGGACATGCCGGTTTGCGGGGACCGTCGGTGCGCTATTTTTTTGATCCCGCGGAGACGACGTGATGGCTAAAGGTACTGTGAAATGGTTCAACCCGACCAAGGGCTTTGGATTCATCCAGCCCTCTACAGGGGGCAAGGACGTTTTTGTTCATATTTCGGCGGTCGAGCGGGCCGGTCTTTCCACGCTCAACGAAGGACAGACGGTCGAATACGAAGAGGTTGCCAACCGCGGCAAGACCTCGGCCGAGAACCTCAAGGTTTGATGCCCGCGCGCAAGCGCTAACGGCGCCCTCCCGGAGGCAAATCCGGGAGCGGGACCTTGCAAAACATCCCGGACACCATGAACGTTCGGCGGAGCGTGCCGTCACAGGCACGTCCCGGTTTGCCCGCTGCTGCCGCAGGGCAAGCGCTTCGAAAGCTCCTGGATCTTTCGTTTCGATTCGGCCTGGGCAAGAACGTCGAACACGCTGGCGGGCTTGAGCTCGGTGGCGCGCCGATAATCGTCGGTCGCCTTTTTTGCATTGTTCTGCGCCTCGTAGACCTTGGCGCGCGCAAAATAGCTCTCCACGGTCTCCTTCCGTGAAATCGCGCTGTCGAGATCCTCGCGCGCCTTGTCATATTCGCGCATCTCGGACCAGGCGATGCCGCGCAGCGCCAGTGCGTCCGCGAAGCCCGGCCGCATCTTCAGCACCTGATCGAGGTCCGCCATCGCATCGGACGGCCTTTTCAGCGCCACCAGCGCCCGCGCGCGCAGGGTCCGCGCCAGCGTATCGTCGGGCATTTTTCCGACGATCTGATCGAACGAGACAACCGCGCGATCGAACTGACCCGAGGTCAACAGCGCAAGCCCCCTGCCGAGCTGCGCGGCCTGATTGTTCGGGTTCTTCTCCAGCGCGCCATTGATGTCGACCAGCCCTTCGGCGCTGCGGCCCCGCAGCAGCAGCGCCATTCCCCGCCAGGCCCGCGCCAGGTCGTTCGCCTGGCTCAGAACCAGCGCCTGATCGAAATCGAGCAATGCCTTGTCGATCTGGTTCAGCGACACATAGGCAAGGCCACGCTCGGTGAATGTCAGCGTGTCCTTCGGGTTGATGCTGATCGAACGATCGTAGTCGGCGAGAGCCTCCTGAGCCTTCCCGGTGGCGGCCTTGATCATGCCCCGCCCGAGATAGGCCGCGGCATTGTTCGCATCGAGCGAGATCGCACGATTGACGTCGGCCATTCCCAGATCGAACTGCTTCAACCCGCCCAGCGTCATCCCGCGCAGCGCCAATAGCGGCGGGTCGTCCGGCTTGAGCCTGAGCAGGTCGTTGAGGTCATTGCGGGCTTCGGCCAACCGGCCCAGTTTCTCATATGACAGCGCCCGCAACCGAAGCGCCGTTTCGTTGCCGGGATCGGCAGCCAGCATCTGATTGAGGCGCTCGATGGCGGCGGCGTAATTTCCCTGATTGATGAATTGCTTGGCCTGGTCGATTTGCTGGTTGAGCGTGGGCCCCGCGGGCGTTGTGGGCCGCACCGGAAGTACGGCCACCGTCCCCGGGGTGGGAGCGGGCTGCACCGGAAGGATCGTCACCGTGCCCGCGCCTGTCGCTGCCGGTTTGTTTGGCGCGACACGGGCAAGCTCCGCCTGCGCGGCGATGGCCGTCTGCCGCTGCTGCAGGACCTCCTTGTTGCCGGGCAGAAAGGTTAGCAGCTTGTCGAAATCGGCGATGGCGCGGGCATACTCGCCCTTGGCCATGAACAGCTGGCCCCGCGCGAAATAGGAGCCGCGCTCGGCTTGAGGCGCCTGCGCGATCGCGCGCGAAAACTCCTCTATCGCGTGCTCGATGTCGCCCTTCCGGCGATAGACCTGGCCGCGCCAGTAAAATGCGTTGGGAACGTTCGGGTTGATGGCGAGCGCGGTGTTGAGTTCGGCGAACGCGGCATCGAGCTGTCCGGTCTCGACGAGGGCGCGGGCGCGCGCGACATGGGCCGGGGCCAGATCCTGGCGCAGCGCGATCGCCTGATCATAGTCGGCAAGCGCTTCGGTCCAGGCCTTCTGGTCGCTCCTGAGATTGCCGCGGGCGAGGTAGGCGAACGGGTTCTTCGGCTCGAGCGCGATCGACTGATCGAGATCGGCGCGCGCCAGGTCGAACTTGCCGGTTTTCTGGCGCAGGAATCCGCGCAGCACCAGGGCGGAGACGGAATGCGGATCGAGCTGAAGCGCCGCCTCGACGTCGTTGGACGCAAGATCCAGTTTCGCTCGGGCCGTATAGAGGCGCGCGCGGGCAAGATAGGCCTTCAACCGCTCGTCCGCCGCGCGCGCGGCGTCGTTGATGACGGCAGTGCAGGCCGGCTCGATCTTCTCGGCAACGGTGCCGTTGCAGTCTTCAATCTCGCCCGCGCGCAATGGGCCCGACGTTGCCGACAGGGCGACGAGCAGCAGCGGGCCCGCCAGCCAGCCACGACCGGAAAAGAGCGCTGTCGTGGGGCAAGAGGAATGATGTGAAAGCATCTTGTTTGTTGCCCCCGGCAGCGGTCGACGGCGTTGGCCCAACCTTTACAACCAACACCGGCAAATTGCCACATCGGGGCTATGCAACGGCCTTATTTTCGGTCCCAACCGTTGCGTTTTCTGCCAAAAAAATCGCGCGAATACCATCGCGGCGGTTTTCTGACGCGAAGCGCGGCTGCATGATGGCGCACCGGAAACCCGAGCCGCGGCATGACGACCGAATCCTTACGCCTTCCGCCTTTCAGCGCGCCCTATGCGCCAGACGATGGCGTCATCGCGGCCCGGCTGCTCGAGGCGGCCGGATTGAGCGAGCCGCAGGAGGCGCGGATCGACCGCGTGGCGGCGCGGCTGATCGAGGCTATTCGCGCGCATGACGACCGGCTCGGCGGCGTCGAGGACATGCTGCGCGAATTCGCACTCTCGACCAAGGAGGGCCTGGCGCTGATGGTGCTCGCCGAAGCCCTGCTGCGGGTGCCGGACGCCCGCACCGCCGACCAGTTCATCGAGGACAAGCTCGGCCAGGGCGATTTCATCCACCACGAGACCAAATCGAGCGCCTTCCTGGTCAATGCCTCGGCCTGGGCGCTTGGCATGTCGGCGCGGGTGATTCAGCCGGGCGAAACCCCGCAAGGCACCATCGGCCAGCTGACCAAACGGCTGGGCGCGCCCGCGGTGCGCGCCGCCACGCGTCAGGCGATGCGGCTGATGGGCAGCCATTTTGTGCTGGGCGAGACCATCGGGCAGGCGTTGGCGCGCTCCCATGCGACGAGCGGGCCGCGCTATTCCTTCGACATGCTCGGCGAGGGCGCGCGCACGGCGAGCGACGCGCAACGTTATTTCGACGCCTATGCCAGCGCGATCGAGGCGATCGGCCGAACCGCTGGCGATCGGCCGCTGCCCGACCGGCCCGGCATCTCCGTCAAACTCTCCGCGCTGCATCCGCGCTTCGACGCACCGGGCCGCGACGCGGGTGATGACGGAACTGGTGCCGCGGCTGATCGATCTCGCGCGCCGCGCCAAGGCCTGCGACCTGAATTTCACCGTCGATGCCGAGGAGGCCGACCGGCTGGAGCTGTCGCTGGGGGTGATCGCGGCGGCGTTCGCTGACGCTTCGCTCGCAGGCTGGGACGGTTTTGGGCTTGCGATCCAGGCGTACCAGAAGCGCGCGGGAGCCGTGATCGATTACATCGCGGAGCTGGCGCGAGCGCTGAACCGGCGGATGATGGTGCGCCTCGTCAAGGGCGCCTATTGGGACACCGAGATCAAGCGCGCGCAGGAGCGCGGGCTTGACGACTATCCGGTGTTCACCCGCAAGGCGATGACCGACCTCAACTACATGGCCTGCGCGCAAAAGCTGCTCGCGCTGCGCGGCAGGATTTTCCCGCAATTTGCGACCCACAATGCGCTCACGGTCGCGACCGTTCTGGAACTCGCAGGCGGCGAAGCCGGATTCGAGTTCCAGCGCCTGCACGGCATGGGCGAAGCGCTCTATGCGCAATTGCGCGAGGATCGCCCAAACCTTGCCTGCCGGACCTATGCGCCGGTCGGCAGTCACCGCGATCTGCTGGCCTATCTGGTGCGGCGGCTGTTGGAGAACGGCGCCAATTCCTCGTTCGTCGCGATCGCCGCCGATGATTCCGTGCCGGCCGAGGCGCTGCTGCGGCGCCCGGCCGATATCATCGGCGCGCCGGCCAACGCACGGCACCCGCATATCCCGCTGCCGCGAGACCTGCTGCGGCCGCAACGGCAGAATTCGCGCGGCATCGAGTTCGGCGAGCGCGCGGCGCTGGACGAACTCGTCGCGGCGACCGCGGCCGAGACTGCGCCTGTCGCGGCCGCAACCCTGATCAATGGCGTGGCGGCAACGGGCGCGGCGCGGCCGATTCTGAGTCCGATCGACCGGACAAGCGTGGTCGGAAGCGTCATCGATCCCACGCCGGAAAAAGTGCAGGAGGCCGTCGCCGCCGCGCGCGCGGGATTCATGTCATGGAGCCGGACGCCGGCCGAACGGCGCGCGCGAATTCTGGAGCGCGCGGCCGACCTCCTGGAGCGGCGGCGCGCGCGTTTCATCGCGCTGTTGCAGCGCGAGGGCGGCAAGACGCTCGACGACGCACTCTCCGAAGTCCGCGAGGCCGCCGATTTCTGCCGCTACTACGCCGCGGAGGGACAAAAACTGTTCGGCGCGGGCGAGGCGATGCCGGGACCGACCGGCGAGAGCAACCTGCTCAGCTTGCGCGGCCGCGGCGCCTTCATCGCGATCTCGCCGTGGAATTTTCCGCTCGCGATTTTCACGGGGCAAGTGACGGCGGCCCTGATGGCGGGAAATGCGGTGGTGGCAAAACCCGCCGAGCAGACGCCCTTAATCGCGATGGAGGCCGTGCGCTTGCTGCATGAAGCAGGCGTGCCCGCCTCCGCGCTGCATCTTCTTCCCGGCGATGGCCGCATCGGCGCCGCGCTGACCGCACATGCCGATATTGCCGGCGTGGTCTTCACCGGCTCGACCGAAGTGGCGCGGGCGATCAACCGGACGCTTGCGGCCAAGGACGGTCCGATCGTGCCGCTGATTGCCGAGACCGGCGGAATCAATGCGATGATCGTCGATGCCACCGCGCTGCCCGAGCAGGTCGCCGACGACGTCGTGACTTCGGCGTTCCGTTCCGCCGGCCAGCGCTGCTCGGCGCTGCGGCTGTTGTTCCTGCAGGACGACGTCGCCGACCGCATGATCGAGATGATCGCAGGCGCCGCGCGCGAATTGTCGGTCGGCGACCCGCGCGAGCTTGCCACCCATGTCGGGCCTGTCATCGACAGCGAGGCAAAGCAGCGGCTGGAAGCGCACATCGCGCGCATGAAGCGCGAGGCCCGCGTGCACTTCGCGGGCACTGCGCCGGCCGGCCATTACGTCGCGCCGCATATCTTCGAACTCGCCGATGCCGGGCAGCTGACCGAGGAAGTCTTCGGGCCCATCCTGCATGTCGTGCGCTACCCGGCGGAGAAACTGGAATCGGTGCTGCAAGCGATCGCGCAAAGCGGTTTTGGGTTGACGCTCGGCATTCACTCCCGCATCGACGACACAGTCGAGGCCATCATTGATCGGCTTGCGGTCGGCAACGTTTATGTCAACCGCAACATGATCGGCGCGGTGGTCGGCGTGCAGCCATTCGGCGGACAGGGGCTGTCGGGCACCGGCCCCAAGGCCGGCGGGCCGCATTATCTGCCGCGCTTTGCCACCGAACAGACCGTGACCGTCAACACCGCCGCCGCCGGCGGCAACGCCGCGCTGATGTCGGACAGGGAGTAGTCGCGTCCGCCGCCGTCATTGCGAGGAGCCAACGGGTCGCGCGGATGCGCGCCCGATGACAGGCTCCGCGACGAAGCAATCCAGTGCGCTCGCCTAAGGCTGGATTGCTTCGCTGCGCTCGCAATGACGTGGAATCACCCGTTGCATCTCGCCGCCAACATCGGTCAAATGCCGTTCGAATCCATCGGCGGAACAACGATTCCAGAACGCGGAATAAGACGACAGACGCCACGGGAGCGGGTGCAACATGGAAGACGACATCTTCAAAGGGCTCAAGGTTCTGGACTGCGCGAGCTTCATCGCAGCGCCCGCGGCCGCGACCGTGCTGTCGGATTTCGGCGCCGACGTGATCAAGATCGAACCGCCCGGGTCAGGCGATCCCTACCGCAACCTGCCGAACCTTCCGGGATATCCTCACAGCCCGCACAATTTCGCCTGGATGCTGGATGCCCGCAACAAGAAGAGCCTCGCGCTCGATCTATCGAAGGCGGAAGCCCGGGCGGTGTTGTATCGGCTGGCGGGAAAGGCCGACGTCTTCATCACCAACTTTCCGCCGTCGGTGCGGGCGCGGCTCGGCATCACCTATGAGGAACTCGAGCATCGCAACGAACGGCTGATCTACGCATCCTTCACCGGCTACGGCGAGAAGGGCGAGGAAGCCAACAAGCCCGGTTTCGACAGCAACGCCTATTGGGCGCGCTCGGGCCTGATGGACATGGTCCGCGCCGACACCGCCACGACGCCGGCGCGCTCGGTCGCCGGCATGGGCGACCACCCCTGCGCGATGGCGCTGTATGGCGCGATCGTCACCGCGCTCTACAAGCGCGAACGCACCGGCAAGGGTTCGCATGTCTCTTCGAACCTGATGGCCAACGGCGTCTGGGCCAACGGCATCATGGCCCAGGCCAAGCTGGTCGGTGCGAAATTCGGCGAGCGGCGTCCGCGCGAGCGCGCGCTCAACGCGGTGACCAATCACTACCGCTGCAAGGACGGGCGCTGGCTGATCCTGTCGCTGCTCAACGAGGACCGGCAATGGCCAACGTTGGCGCGCTGCCTCGGGCGCGAGGATCTCCTCACCGATTCCAGGTTCGCCACGCGGCCCGACCGCCATGCGCGCTCGCTGGAGCTGATCAAGATCTTCGACGAGATCTTTGCCACCAAAGACCTTTCCGAATGGCGCAGGATCCTCGACGGCAACGGACTGATCTTCGGCGTGGTCGGCATCCTCGACGACATCCCCGGCGACAGGCAGATGATCGCGAACGACGTGCTGGTGCCATACGATGGCGAGGACCTGCTCACCGTCAACAGCCCGATCTGGGTCGACGGCAGCCAGAAGGTAAAGCCACGGCGCGCGCCCGGCATCGGCGAACACAGCGACGAAGTGCTGCGCGCGGCGGGCTACGACGAGGCGGCGATCCAAAACTTGCGCGCCAGCGGCGCGGTGGCGTAGCGGGCCGGTTGCAGCGCTAAAGCACGCAGGAAAATCGTCAAAGGAAATCGAAAATGCCTACCTACCGGCTGCATTATTTCCCGGAATCGGGAAACAGCTACAAGCTCGCGCTGATGCTCACCCTTTGCGGTGAGAGCTTCGAGCCGGTCTGGACCGACTTCGCCGGCGGCGCGACGCGGACGCCGGAGTGGCGGCGGACCGTCAACGAGATGGGCGAAATTCCCGTGCTGGAACAGGACGGCGTGCGCCTGACCCAGACCGCGCCGATCCTGCTCAAGCTCGCCGAACAATATGGCCGGTTCGGCGGCGAAAACGCCGCGGAGAAATTCGAAATCTTGCGCTGGCTGTTCTGGGACAATCACAAGCTGACCGGCTACATGGCGACCTATCGCTACTACCGGACCTTCACGCCCTCGCCGGACCAGCATGTGCTGGCGCATTTTCGCCGGCGGCTCGACGACTTCCTCGGCATCCTGGAGCAACATCTGAAGCGATCCGCGTTCGCGATCGGCGACAAACCGACCGTGGCCGACATTTCGATGATCGCTTACTTGCACTATCCGGCCAATGAGACCGGCTATGATCTCGCGGCGAGCCACCCGGCCGTGAACGCCTGGCTCGGCCGCGTCGCCGGCCTGCCGGGCTGGCGATCGGCCTATGATCTGTTGCCCGGCAAGCGAATGACGCATTACGCGTAGCGAGCCGCGCAAAGCCGGATCATCGGCTCTATTTGTTGTGGATCAACACCCAGCCGACGGCGGCAAGGGCGATGATGACGGCGACCGCGACCGCCCACCCGCTGACGCGGACGGCGCTGACGGTTTGCCGCTTCGCCTCGTTCTGCGCGATCTCGCGATTGCGTGCCTTGGTCTTTTCATCCGGCTCGTTCACCGCCCCACCTCCTGATCGCCGGGACCGAGCTCAGCTTACGCTAGGCTCCCGCCGTCGTCGACGGACGCAGGCCGACCGGCGCCGGCCCACCGGCAACACCCTCGGCGTCCGCCTGCGTGGCCGCGAGCCGGCTCAAGGCAAACGCCGCCAACGCCGCGCACAGGGCGGCGGCCGCGGCCGCCATGAACACCGACGCCGTGCTCCATTTCATGGTCAGCAGCATGCCTCCGACCAGCGGCCCGACGATCGAGCCGACCCGGCCGATGCCAAGTGCCCAGCCGACGCCGGTGGACCTGATCGAAGTCGGATAGAACGCCGCGGCCAGCGCGTTGGCGGCGATCTGGCCGCCGATCACGCAGAAGCCGGCGACGAAGATCGCCAGGGTGACGAGCACCGCCGAATGACCGAGCTCGCCGATCGCGCCGACGGCGAAGACGGCGACGAAATAGACCAGCGCCAGCGCAGTGAACGAGAAGCGGTCGATGATCGAGCCGAGCGCAAAGGTGCCGATCACGCCGCCGACCTGCAGCATCGTTCCGATCAATACCGCCTCGGAAACGGACGCGCCGAGGTCGTGGAGCACGGTCGGCAGCCAGTTCGCCAGGAAATAGATGTCGAGCAGGCTCATGAAGAACACCACCCAGAGCAGCAGCGTGACCAGGGTGCGGCCCTCCCTGAACAGGTGCAGCACCGGAAGCCCCGGCAGATGCGGTTCGCGCACCACGAATTGCGTTGCCGGGGCAAACGCGGCCTTCGGGCTGATCAAAGAGAGCAACTCGGCCACGCGCGCATTGGCGCGGCCGGTGAGCGCGAGGAACCGCACCGACTCCGGCAGCCACAGCACAAGGATCGGAACCAGCACCAGCGGCGCGATGCCGCCGACGATGAAGACCGAGCGCCAGCCGTAGCGCGGGATCAGGCCCGCGGCGAGAAAGCCGCCGAGCGCCGCGCCCACCGAGAAGCCGCAGAACATGATCATCACCATGGTGGCGCGGCGGCGGCGCGGATTGAATTCCGAGGTCATGGCGATCGCGTTCGGCATCGCGCCGCCGAGCCCGAGCCCGGTCAGGAACCGGATCAGGAGCAGCATGTTGACGTCGTTGACGAAGGCCGTGACGAGCGCGCCAAGCCCGAAGGCGAGCGTCGAGAGGATGACGATCTTCTTGCGCCCGACGCGGTCGGCGAGCGATCCGAACACCAGCGCGCCGATCATCAGCCCGAACAGGCTGGCGGAGAACACCGGTCCCAGCGCGCCCTTGGTCAGGCTCCATTCCTTGGCGAGCGCCGGCGCCACATAGCCGATCGCCTGCGTGTCGAAGCCGTCGAGAAACAGCACCGCCGCGCAGGTTGCGAGCAGCTTCAGCTGAAACGAGCCGACCGGCTGCTGGTCGATGAATTCGGCGACGTCGATCGCGCCGCTGCCTTGAGAAATCGCCATGATTGTTCTCCCCTCTTTCAATTCGTCATTGCGAGCGAAGCGAAGCAATCCACTCTTTCTTGTCGCTCCATGGATTGCTTCGCTTCGCTCGCAATGACGGCCTGACCCCTCACCTCGTCCGCAATGCTTCCTTCGAATAGCCCGCGATCTTCTTGTAGCCCTCCGACAACCCGACGAGCTCCTCACGGCTGATGACGTCGTCGATGTGATCGAACGGCCGGTCGCGGGTGCGCTGGAACACCTCGCGCAGGATCGCGTCCGGCGGATTGGTGCGGTTGGTCAGCACGATGCGCGTGGTCGCTTCCAGCCGCTGCGTCTCGTACGCAGCGAGCGCCGCGGCCGGATCGTCATTGCCAAGCAGTGCCGACGCCAACACCCGCGCGTCCAGGATCGCCTGCCCCGCGCCGTTGGAGCCGCGCGGCACCATCGGGTGGGCGGCGTCGCCGAGCAGCGTGATGCGCCCAAAGCTCCAGCGCGGCAGCGGGTCCTGGTCGACCATTGGAAATTCCAGCACGCTATCGGCAGCGCGGATAAAAGCGGGCACGTCGAGCCAGTCGAAATGCCAGTCGGCGAACGCGCCGATGAAATCTGCGAGCGACCCTGCGCGGTTCCAGTCGCGCTTGCGGTAGTTTCGCGTCTCGATCTCGGCGACCCAGTTGATCAGCTGCAATCCGTCCGCGCCCGCGGGGCGGATCGGATAGATCACCATCTTGCCATGCGACAGCCATCCGGCCCGCACCATGCTGGCGCCCGACAGCATCGGCTTCCACCGGGTGACGCCACGCCACATGTTGACGCCGGAATAGCGCGGCTCGCCTTCATCCGGGAAAAACTGCTTGCGAACGGCGGAATTGATGCCGTCGCAGGCGATCGCGACGCGGCCGCGAATGCTGCCGTGGACTGTGCCGCCCGGTGCGTCGGAAAAATGCACGGCAACGCCGGTCGCGTCCTGCTCGACGGCGATGCACTGACGGCCGGTGATCAGGCGATCGCCGCCTGCGCGGGCGCGGAACGCGTCGAGCAGCACCATCTGCAGGTCGCCGCGATGGATCGAGAACTGCGGATGCTCGTAGCCTGCGGCGAGGCCCAGCGGCTCCTGATAGATCAACTGGCCGAAGCGATTGAAGAAGGTCGCATCCCGCGTCGCGATCGCGACCTTCGCGAGCTCGGCCTCGAGCCCGAGCGCTGCGAGTTCCTTGGTGGCGTGCGGCAGCAGGTTGATGCCGACGCCGATCGCCTTGATCTCGGCCGCCGACTCGAAGATCCGGCAGGGAATTTTCGCCGCGTGCAGCGCAAGCCCGAGCGTCAACCCGCCAATGCCGGCGCCGACGATGATGACGTCGTCCATGTCCCCTCCCGGCATTATTCTCAGCGGTTGGCGGGATGAAACACGATTAGTGAGACCACTGTCAATCTGGCGATCGCAGCGCTGCAAGCGCTATTTGACGAAGCACATCCCCATCCGAGAGCGCCTGGCCCATGACCTGGCACGCCAGCCCCTCGGCGCAGGTCCATGACTTGAAGCTTTGGTCATTGTCGGCGGCATTGGCGTGCTGGACGTAGCAATGCGCGCCCCAGCCGTCCTGATATTCACTTCCCGCAAGCTCGGTGCTGCCGCGGGTTTGCGGGCGGCTGGAGAAGCCGCGCGAAAAGTCCGGCCGCTTGCCGTCGCGGAACGCGGTCAGGATGTCGCGGCGGCGGATCTGGTCGCCGAAGAAATGCGGCGAGGCCGGCACCACAACGGAATTGGACGGTTTCGCCGCCATCCAGTCGACGCCGGGGAAATGAAAACCGCCGATGCCGCGGGTCTGGTGGCAGCCCGCGCAGCTGATATCGTTGAGGCGACGCTCGAAGCCGGCGACCGAGCGGATGTTCTGCAAGGGCTTGCCGCGCTCGGAGGCCTTCTCCAGGGCGGCGACCACATCGGCTTCCTTGAAGACCGGTGCAGGGGCTGCCGCATCGCCCTCGACGAGGCCGAACGCCGGCTGCAAATTGGAGACCGTAAAACCGACCGGGGTCGGCGCGACCGCGCCGGAGGCGAGGAATTTTTCGGGGATCAGGATGCGTGCCGCGATCGAGCTCGGAAAAATGTTCGGGCTCCAGCAGCCACGCCTTGAACTCGCGCGCGAGATTTGCATCGGCCAGAAGCCGGTCGCGATCGATCTGGTTTTCGAGCGGCGATTGCCTGAACGTGCGCGCCTGCGCGTCGTAGTCGAACACGTTCATCTGATAATCGGTGCGGAAGTCGCGGACATCGGATTTCGGCGCGTGCGCGATCTGAAGATTGGTCTCGATGCGGTCGATGTCCTCGGGCCCGATCAGGTCGAGCGGCCCGTCTTTCGCGGTCAGCTTTACCGCAAGCGCGCTGCCGGTCAGCGTCAATTCGCCGGCGGCGAGCCAGCGCCGGGCGATCTCGGCGCAGGTGATCGGTTTTCCTTCGGCGTCGATCGCAAGATTGCCCTTCGCCTTCAACACGACGTTGAGCGTCATCGGCAGCCGCGGCGAGGCGACGCCCTCGCCCGCCTCGACGATATCGGTCCGGACCAGCCGGTAGATCAGCCTGACCTCGCCGCAACTTTCCGGGTGAACGTAGGCACGGTCCATCCGGTTGACGATGCCCGACAACACGAAGCGGGCGTTCGGCGAGTCGAGCCAAACGCGGTCGAACAGCTGAAAGGCGTAAGTATTTCCGACGCCGATACTTTCGTTGGGAAACTCCGCCTTGTGCCTTGCGATATAGCGCTCGAATTCGGCGTCGAGCGCCTTGCGCACCGGAACCATCGACGGCAGGGCGAAAAGCCAGCCGTTGGTCAGCGGGGTGTCAGAAGATCTTTCGGGCAGCATGACACGGGTGAGGCCCAATCTCCCATGATCCAGTTCGCGAAGCGCAAGCGGATCGATGATCGCGGTTCCCCGCTCCAGCGCCGGCGCACTGAGCGCATCGCGCATGGGAAGTACGCCAGCAAGCAGGATCAAGGAGGCAGCAAGAATTCGCAATGGACGGCTCATGTCCTGACCAACACCGCCCCACGAGCCTTATTCAAGGCGCGTCGGGCCGTGTTCTGTTTCAGGAACGATAACCGAAAAGCGGGCCGGCTGTCTTGCGACAGACAGGACGCGGCGAAATCATCGTTTCACGTCGCGGTGAACGAAGATTTGTTTATCGCGCGACGATCAGGCCTTTGCTGGTGACGACCACCCAGCGGCCGTCCTGGCGGCGGATTGCGTCGATGCGGCCGAGCCCCGGCACGGGATCGCCGGCATAGACCTCGTAGATTCCGCGCCGGCCCTCGATCAGGGCGCCGCCATTGCCGACATCGCGCAGCCTCCAGCCTTCGACCGTCGGCAGGCGTCCCACTTCGACCTTCGGCGCAGCCACCGGCGACGGCGCCGCCGACGCAACCGAGCCGGTGACTTCCTTGGCCGCAGCCGGCGTGGCGGCGACGGCGGCGGGCGCGACCGGCGCGGCGCGGAGCTTGTCCACGGCCTCGCTGAGTTTCGCGAGCCTGGCGGCAGGTTCGGCCTGCGCCTTTTCGAGCTTGTCAAGGCGATCGCTGGTCTTGTTGAACTGGGCGGTGTCGGTCCTTGCGGAATGCTCGACGCCCGCCTTCAGCGCCAGGATGTCGTTTTCGATCCGCGCCACCGAGGTTTCCAGCGCGGGGTTGCCGGTGCTCGCCGCCTCGCCGCCCGTTGCACGCGAAAGACCCGTGGTCGCGAGCGCTCCGCCGAGCGCGCCTGCGACCGCTGCCAGCGCCATCACCGCCGCAAAGGCTGCGACCCGGCGCTTGCCGAACATGGTCGACGGCCGCTCGGATTCCGCCTTCGCGCCCGCCTCACCAGCATCGAAGGGCCGTTCGCCGGGCGACATGATCATCAGCTTGCCCATGCGCGGCGCGGCCGGCTCGGTAGCCTCCACCTTGGGCGCCTCGGCGCGGGGCGCGTCCGGCTTGGGTGCCTCGTGGTCGGGCGCAATCCTTGGGGAATCGACGCTGACGGGTTCCGGTTCCGAAGCTGCGACCGGCCCGCTTTGGACTTCGAGCGAATTGGAGATGGTGGGACCGACGGAACCGGGTTCACCGCTGCTCTGCTCAGGCTTCTGGTCGCTCACGTTCAAAATCTCCGGTAAGGGTTGACCATTTGGTAACTTTTAATGCTTGCGAAATCGTTACCGACGCCGTAAGCGCGCCGCGTTACCGAAATTTTAGGAAATATTCCGGGGCGGATTTTGGTCCGGACGGTGGAGCGGGCGTGGCGGTGGAGGGGCAATCCGGCCAGCTTGCCCTGCGACCAAGGTAGTGCGCCGCGTCGTTTGCGCTGTCGTATTTCCCGACTAACATGACGCGGCGAACCAGCCAGAAGGCAGGGGGCGACAATGGCCATCGAGAGGTGCATCGACGAATTCGACGTCGACGAGGTCATTTTCGAGGAGGGCTCGACCGGGCGCGAGCTGTTCGTGGTGCTCGACGGCCAGGTCGATATCGCCAAGACAGGCGGCGGCGACAAGACCGTGATCGTCACGCTCGGCAAGGGCGAGTTCTTCGGCGAGATGGCCGTCATCGACGGCTCGTCCCGCTCGGCGACCGCGATCGCGGCGGCGCCGAACACACGCGTGATGCGGATCAATCATGCCCGCTTCGTCTATCTGGTCAGCCAGCAGCCGGCCTTCGCGCTGATGATCATGGATGCGCTGTCCAAGCGGTTGCGAAAGTCCAACGAGGTCACCTTCCGGGCGGCCAACCCATGAGCGACCGCAAGCCGACCGCGTTCCCGATCCTGTTAAACAACGACGTCTGCTCGCTGATCCAGGCCGCCGAGGACGTCTACCAGATCCGTTTCAAGAACCGAGCCGCCAACTCCTACCTGGTGCGCGGCAAGTCCCGCACCGTCATGATCGACGTCGGGCTGTCCTCCAACTTCCCGCACCTTCTGGAATGTCTCAACCACGTCGGCTGCCCGCCTGAAAAGATCGACATGGTGGTCTTGAGCCACGAGCATCTCGACCACATCGGCGCCGCCTGGCATTTCGGCGGACGCACCATGGTCGCCGCGCACCGGCTCGCCGCCAACAAGATCATGCTGCGCGACGATTTCTCGATGCTGCGCAAGATGTTCAACGAGCCCAATGTGCCGATCAACGTCGATCTCTGGCTGGAGGAGGGAAACCTGCTCGACCTCGGCAATTTCCGTCTCGACGTGATGTACACGCCGGGCCACACCTCGGCCTGCATCAGCCTGTTCGACCAGGACCAGGGCCTGTTGTTCGCCGCCGACACCCTGATGCCGGGCGGCGTGATGGGCGGGGTGTTCGGATCGGGCAGCATCAGCGACTACATCCAGTCGCTGGAGCGGCTGAAGGGCCTGAACTCGAAAATCCTGTTGTCCGGCCACGGCCGGCTGTCCGATACGCCGCAGGACGACGTCCGGATCGCGATCGCGCGCTCGCACGGGCTGTTGTCCGACACCGGGCAATTGTTCGACGCGCTCGATGCGCGGCAAAATTTCGAGCCGATCATGCAGTCGGTGCGCGATCTCAACAAGCTCGACGACGGCTAAGGCGTATTTCAACCATTTGACAAACGGGCCCGCGGTCTGCTCAAAAGCGGCATCAATCATGCTGCCACGATGAAAATTGGGGGAAATCATGAAGCTTTACGACTCGATCGGACCCAACCCGCGGATTGTCCGCATGTTCATGGCGGAGAAGGGCATCGACATGCCCAAGCAGACCGTGGACCTGCGCGGCGGCGAAAACCGGCAAGCCGATCATTTGAAGCGCAATCCGCACGGCCAGATGCCGACGCTCGAACTCGACGACGGCCATTATCTGTCGGAGATCACCGCGATCTGCGAATATCTGGAGGAGAAAAACCCCAAGCCCGCGATGATCGGATCGACACCGGAAGAGCGCGCCGAGTGCCGGATGTGGACGCGTCGGATCGACCTCAACATCGCCGAGCCGCTCGCCAACGGCTTTCGCTTCGGCGAGGGCTTGAAGTTCTTTGAAAAGCGCGTGCCCTGCGCGCCCGAAGCCTCGCCGGGCCTCAAGATGGTCGCCGCCAACCGGCTGCAATGGCTCAACGGCCAGATGGCGGACGGGCGGGAATATATCTGCGGCAAGCGCTTTACCCTCGCCGATATCCTGCTCTATTGCTGGCTCGATTTCGGCGGCACGGTCGGCCAGCCGCTCGACCCCGCCAACACCAATGTCGCGGCGTGGTTCGCCCGCGTCGGCGCCCGGCCGTCGGTGAAGGCGTAGGTCTTCCACCCCCGTCATTCCGGGGCGCGCGTTAGCGCGAGCCTGGAATCTCGAGATTCCGGATTCGATGCTTCGCATCGCCCCGGAATGACGGGCGTAACTACATCACCACCGGCGCGTCCGGCAGTTCGTTGCGATCGCCGGGGTGCGGCGGGAAATGCGCGGCGAGCTGCCGCGACACGGCTTCGACGCCCTTGATGACGCCGGCTTCGAATTTGACCGCCTTGAACTCGCGCTCCATGTCGGCGCAGATTTTCCGCCAGCCCTCGCGGCCTACCTTGGCGTCGATGCCGCGGTCGGCGACGATCTCGACCTTGCGGTCGGCGAGCAACAGATAGATCAGCACGCCATTGTTGTGGGCGGTGTCCCAGATCCGCAGATGCGCGAAGATGTCGAGCGCGCGCTCCCGTGCCGGCTGGTCGCGGAACAGCGGCTTGCCGTCGAGCGCGCCCTCGACGACGAAGCGGACCTGGCCGGAATGCGTCGCCTCGCCTTTCTTGATGGCCTGCTCGATCCGCGCCAGCACCGGCTTCGGAAAAATCCGCCGGACCCGCCAGCGGTGCTCGAGCAGATGCTTGCCGATGCGCCCAATTCCCATTTATCTACCAGCTCCCCGACGCCCCGCCGCCCCCAAAGCTGCCACCGCCGCCCGAAAACCCGCTGTCGCTCGAGCTGCCGCTGTCGCTCCAGGAACTGCTGGAAGAGCTGCCGCTGGACCAGCCGCCGCTGCTCCTGCCTCCTCCCTGGGTCGATGACAAATCGATGATCAGCGCGAGGATGAAGACGATGACACCCGCAAACAACGACGCCGACAGCGAAGCGGCGATCAACCACACCACCAACGCGACGACGCCGCCGGTCGCAGCCGCGCCGATCAGCCGGCCCAGCAGGCCGCGCAGGATGGCGCCCATGAAAACGATCCCGAAGACGGCGAATCCCGGATCGATCCGTTTCACCCAGGAAAAATTCATCGGCTGCGACGACGCCGCGGGTGGAGGCAACGGCTCGCCGTCGATCACGCCGATGACGCGCGTAAGACCTGCGGCAACGCCGCTGTAGAAATCGCCGCGCCTGAATTGCGGCGTAATGTCCTCATCGATGATGCGCCTGGCGGTAACGTCGGTCAGCGCGCCTTCGAGCCCGTAGCCGACTTCGATGCGGAGCTTGTGGTCGTCCTTGGCAATGACGAGGAGTGCGCCGTCGTCGATCTTCTTGCGGCCGATCTTCCAGGCCTCCGCGACGCGGATCGAATACTGCTCGATGGTTTCGGGCTGCGTGCTCGGCACGATCAGCACCGCAACCTGGCTGCCCTTGTGGGTTTCGAGGTCTTTCAACCGTTGCGACTGCGCCGCGATTTCGCCGCTCGACAGGGTCCCGGTCAGGTCGACCACGCGGCCGGTCAGCGGCGGCACCGCGACGTCGGCCGCGGCGGCGCTCGCCCAGCACATCAGCAGTGCGAGTATGCAGGCCCTTGCAGCGTTCATCACGGCGGTCGATCCGGTTGCCGAGCTATTTCGAAGGTGCAGGGGCCGGCGTCTGCGCCGGAGCCGCATTGAAATCCACCTTCGGCGCGGTCGAGATTTCCTTCTCGTTTTCGACCGTGAAGTTCGGCTTCTCCTTGTATCCGAACGCCATCGCCGTCAGGTTATTCGGAAAGGTGCGGATGCCGACGTTATAATCCTGCACCGCCTTGATGTAGCGATTGCGCGCCACCGTGATGCGGTTCTCGGTGCCTTCCAGTTGCGACATCAGGTCATGGAACAGGGCGTCGGACTTGAGCTGCGGGTAATTCTCGGTCACCACCAATAGTCGCGACAGCGCGCTGGAAAGTTCGCCCTGCGCGGCCTGGAATTTCTGGAATGCCGCGGGATCGTTCAAAACCTCCGGCGTCACCTGCATGCTGCCGACCTTGGCGCGCGCATTGGTCACCCCGAGCAGCACGTCTTTTTCCTGCTGCGCAAAACCCTTCACCGTGTTGACCAAATTGGGCACGAGGTCGGCGCGGCGCTGGTATTGGTTGACGACCTCCGACCAGGCCGACTTGACCTGCTCGTCATTGTTCTGGATCGCGTTGTAGCCGCAATTGGTCAGGCTCAGCGTCGCCAGCGCCGCCAGTACGGTCAAAAACTTGCGCATCGAAGTCTCCTGTCATCAATTTCGGCAAGGTATCAGAACGATCCCGCAGCGCGATAGCTCGCCTGAGCGCCTATTTTGCGATGATGGCTCTTGCCTATGATTTGCTGAAATAGTCAACATGGCTGATGTTAGTGCGCCAACCACGGCTTTGGTTCAGAAGTTTATCGGGGGCAAGCTCTTCCGGCACCCCGCTTTCTGAGCCGCCACAACACCGACGAGACGAGGACCGATGACCGCATTTGAGACCATCATCGTCGAACGGCCGGAGCCGCGCATCGCGCGGATCGTGATGAACCGGCCCGAGGCGCGCAATGCGCAAAACCTGCAGATGACCTACGACCTCAACGCCGCGTTCGACCAGGCGGTGCAGGACGATCAGGTCAAGGTCATCATTCTCGCAGGAAATGGCCCGCATTTCTCGGCCGGGCACGATCTGCGCCCTGCGGGGAAGAACGCCGCCGGCGTCGATTTTCCGCCGGTCGGAAACTGGGGCGGCTTCGCCGAGCCCAACGCCCATGGCCGCTTCGCGCGCGAGCAGGAGATCTATCTTCAGATCACCCGGCGCTGGCGCAACCTGGCGAAGCCGACCATCGCCGAAGTCCATGGCAAATGCATCGCCGGCGGGTTGATGCTGGCCTGGGCCTGCGACCTGATCGTCGCCAGCGGTGACGCGGAATTCTGCGATCCCGTGGTCACCATGGGCGTCTGCGGCGTCGAATGGTTCGTGCACCCCTGGGAGGTCGGGCCGCGCAAGGCCAAGGAATTTCTGTTCACCGCCGACGTCTGGAGCGCGGAAGAGGCGCACCGGCTCGGCATGGTCAATCACGTCGTGCCGAGGTCTGAGCTCTCGTCCTTCGTGCTGGCGCTGGCGCAGCGGATCGCCGCCAAACCGTCCTTCGCGCTGAAACTGACCAAGGAGGCCGTCAACCGCTCGGTCGACGTCATGGGCCAGCCCGCGGCGATCGATCAGGCCTTCGCCCTGCACCAGCTCTGCCATGCGCACAACCTGCAGGAATTCGGCATGGTGGTCGATCCGGCGGGCCTGCATCCCTCCGTCAAGAAACCCGCTGCAGTGAAGTAGTTCAGATGGACCTCACCTTGAGCGAGGAGCAGCGCCTGCTGCGCGATAGCGTCGACCGCTTCGTCGCCGAGACCTATGACGCCGATCACCGCCGCCGCGCCGCCGCTGAACCGCGCGGCTTCAGCCACGAGATCTGGAAACAGTTCGCCGAACTCGGCTGGCTGGCGCTGCCGATCAGCGGAGGCCTATGGCGGGCTTGGCGCGCGGCGCGATCGAGACCGGCATCCTGATGGAAGCGTTCGGCCGCGGTCTCGTCACCGAACCCTATCTTGCGACTGTCGTGACTCGGCGCCGGCCTGATCGCGGAATGCGGCAGCGAGGCGCAGAAGCAGGCGATCCTGCCCGAAGATCGCCGACGGCTCGCTGATTCTCGCCTTTGCCCATTCGGAACGCGCCGCGCGTTTCGATCTCGCACATGTCGAGACCACTGCGAGGAAAACTGCCGGACGGCTGGCGGCTCGATGGCCGCAAGACCGCCGTGCTCGATGGCGCCGCCGCGGACCAGATCATCGTCTCCGCCCGCAGTAGCCGACGACGGCGCGCCGGGCAAGCTGTGCCTGTTCCTGGTGCCGTCGGGCACCGCGGGGGTTACCATTGCGGGACTTTCCGCGGCTCGGCGGCGGCCGCGCCTGCAATCTCGATCTCGACGATGTCCGCCTTTCCGCCGACGCCGTGCTCGGCGACGGCAGCGACGCGCTTGCCAAAATCGAAGCCGTGGTCGACCGCGCGATGGCGGCGCTCGGAGCGGAAGCCGTCGGCATCATGCAGATCATGCTGGAGCGGACGCTCGAATATACCAAGGTGCGCCAGCAATTCGGCCGGCCGCTTTCCGCCAATCAGGTGATCCGCCACCGGCTCGCCGACATGGCGATGCAGTGCGACGAGGCGCGCTCGATCGCGCTGCGCGCCGCGCTGATGGCCGACGCCGAACCGATCGAGCGCGGCCGCGCCGCCTCCGCCGCGAAGGCCAAGATCGGCAAATGCGCGCGCTTCGTCGCCGAACAGGCGGTGCAGTTGCACGGCGCCATGGGCGTCACCGAGGAACTCGACATCGGCGCCTATTTCAAGCGGCTGCTCGCCTTCGATACCCTGTTCGGCGGCAGCACCCATCATTACCGCCGCCACGCCGCATTGGGCGGGCGAACAACCAGTCACGTCTAGGAGCGCACACCATGGATCTCAGCTTCAGCGCCGAAGAGCGCGCCTTCGAACAGGAAGTGCGCGACTTCATCGCCCAAAATCTCACCCCGGAAATGAAGCGCGCGACCGCGCTGACGCCGTCGGTGTTTTCGGACCCGGACATCGGCATGGCCTGGCAGCGAGCGCTGCACAGGAAGGGCTGGGGCGCGCCGGGATGGCCGGTGGAGCATGGCGGGCCGGACTGGACGCCGGCGCAGCGCTGGATCTTCGAGGCCGAATGCGCCCGCGCCGGCGTGCCGAATGTCAATGTCATGGGCGTGAAGATGGTCGGCCCCGTCATCATCGGCTTCGGCACGTCAGAGCAGAAGAATTTCTATCTGCCGCGGATCCTCTCCGGCGAGGACTATTGGTGCCAGGGCTATTCGGAGCCGGGCTCCGGCTCCGACCTCGCCTCGCTGAAGACCCGCGCGGTGCGCGACGGCGACCATTACGTCGTCAACGGCACCAAGATCTGGACCACGCATGCGCATCACGCCAACCGCATGTTCGCGCTGGTGCGCACCAGCGACACGCCGCGCCAGCAGGACGGCATCAGCTTCATCCTCATCGACATGAAGAGCAAGGGCATCACCACGCGACCGATCCTGACCATCGGCGGCGATCACGAGGTCAACCAGGTGTTCTTCGACGATGTCCGCGTGCCCGTCGTCAACCGCGTCGGCGAGGAAGGCAAGGGCTGGACCTACGGCAAATATCTCCTGGAATTCGAGCGCGGTTCCGGCATCGCCTCGGCCAAATTGCGCGACGCGCTGAAGACGGTTTCCGATCTGGCGGTGTCCGACGCCACCGGCCGCGCCATCGACGATCCCGACATCGCGCTGCGGATGTCGGAGATCGAGGTCGATATCGACACGCTCGAGATGACCGAGTTGCGCGTGCTGTCGGCGCTGCAGACCGGACAAAATCCGGGCGCGGTGTCGTCGCTCTTGAAATTGCGGGTCAGCGAAATCCGCCAGGCGGTGACGCGGCTCGGCGTCGAGGTGATCGGCAATGACGGCCTCTATGTCGAGCCGATGCGGCCGTTCTACAAGCTCAACCAGGAGCCGGCGATCCCGGAAAACATGCTGCCGATCGTGCCGGAATATCTCAACGGCCGCGCCTATACCATTTTCGGCGGCTCATCCGAGATCCAGCGCGACATCGTCGCCAAGATGGTGCTGGGGCTGTAGCTCGGATGAGCGAGATTTATTCGCCATGGCCGGGCTTCCGCCTTCGCCAAGGCTTCGGCGGACTAATCCCGAAGACCCGGCGAAGCCTGGGCGTAGGCGGGTGTCCCGGCCGTCCACGTCTTTCTTGTTGCCGCACTGTAAGGACGTGAATGCCCGGCACAAGGCCCGGCATGACGGGTTGCTGTGCCAACCCTCACCCGATCTCGCGCAGCACCGCCTCCACCGCCTTGCGCTCGCCTACCGTCAGCGCGGCCTGCGGGGCGATGGGATCTCCGACGTCATAGCCCTGGATCGCAAGCCCGGCCTTGACGCAGGCGGCGAGGTTGTAGCGCGCGAAGGCTTCGTTGAGCCGCCACAACTTGCGCTGCAGGACAAGCGCGTCATCCCAGCACGCCGCCCTGCAAAGATTGTAGAGCTCAACGCTCTGCCGCGGAATGAGGCATGCCGGCCCCGCCATCCATCCGACCCCGCCGATCAGCATCACGGCGGCCGGAATATGCGCCGATGCCGAAAACACGCGGATCGCGTCGCCGCAGCGGTTCATGATCGACAGTAGCCGCCCGGTATTGGTGGAAGCGTCCTTGATATACTGAATGCGCGGATGAGTTGCGAGTCGCGCGATCACGTCGAGGGTGAGATCGGAGCGTTGGAAATTCGGGTTGGTGTAGATCACCACGGGAATGTCGACCGCGTCCGCGATGGCGCGGAAATAGGATTCGACCTGCGCGTCGGTGAGCGGAAAATACGCTTCCAGAATCGCAAGGATGCCGCTGGCCCCGAGTTTCTGATACGTCTTCGCCTGCGCGACCGCGTCCACCGTCGAGGTCGAGGCGACGCCGGCCACGACCGGCACGCGGCCGCTTGCCGCCTCGATCGTGGTCTGCACAATCAACTCGCGCTGCGCGTTGTCGAGATAGGCAAACTCGCCTGTCGACCCCAGCGGCGTCAGCCCGTGCACGCCCGAGGTGATGAGATCGCCGCAAAGCCGGCCGAGCACCTCGCGGCGGACCTTTCCGTCGGCGTCGACCGGCGATACCAGATAGGGAAAGACGCCGTGAAATTCGGTCATCGGGAACTTGCTTCAGCAATTGGCGCGCGCGGCGTCGATATCGGCACTCTATAGGTCATGGATCGGGTCCGCGAAAGCCCGCATGCGAAGATGCCGTTGCAATCAGGGCATGGTCATCATGATCCGGCCTTGCGCATGAAAGCCATGGCAATAATGCATATTCCCTGACACCGGACTGATATAGGTTTCATGAGGAATTTCATCGTGAGAGGCGGCTTGTATCGCCTCGCACGGGTCATGGAGCGGACGAGTGACGCCGCGAGTGATTGCCGTCATCAGTTTTTTCTCCGCCCTCGCACCGGCATTTGGGCAAGACGATCTCGCACGCGCGCCCGAGCGGCTCTCGCTGGCCTTGAGGAGCCGGGCGCCCGATGAGATGTGCCGCCGCATCGATGCGTGGTACACCATCCTGCTTGCGAGATTGTCGCTGACCCGAACCTTCAACGATGATTTCGACACGCATCCGCTGTCGAGCGGAAGGTGGGTGCCGCATTATGCCGGCGCCGCCGCCTGGCCGGATGCGCTCTATTGGGGAGGCGACGGCTCCGACGTCAGACGCAAGGATGCCTGGAATGGCGAGCAACAGATCTATGTCGATCCGCGCTACGGTGGGCGAACGGCGACGCCGCTCGGGCTCGATCCCTTCAAGGTCAATAACGGCATTCTCTCGATCGTCGCCAGCCGGACACCGTCCGCGCTCAAGCCGGTGCTGTTCAACAATGAATATACGTCCGGCATCCTGACGACCCAGAGCCGGTTTTCGCAGAAGTACGGATATTTCGAGATTCGCGCGAAGATACCGGTCGGGACCGGCGTCTGGCCGGCGTTCTGGCTGCTCGCCGATGACGGTGGCTGGCCTCCCGAGATCGACGTGATGGAAGGACGCGGCCAGGAGATCGGCGACATGGTAATGACGACGCATTGGCGGATCCGCGCCACCGGGCTCGTGCAATCCTGCGGCTTCGACTTCCTGGTGCCTGACGCCTCGCGCGATTTCCACGACTATGGCGTGCTGTGGACCAAAGATCGGATCGTCTATTACATCGACCGCAGGCCGGTGTCGGACATCAAGGTACCGGTGGGCTTCGACGATCCCATGTACATGATCGTGAACCTTGCGATGGGCGCGAAATATTTCAAGGGCGTTGGCGCCGTCGATGCCAACTCCCCGGCGACGGTCACCTTCGAGATCGACAGGATTTCTGCCTATCAAATCGACCAATGAGTCAAATCGGCCGGTCAACCCGAGCCGGAGAGAAGCCGATGTTCGAAAAATTCTCGCGCCGGAATTTTGCGAGGCTTGCCGGGCTTTCCGCCCTCGGCCTCGCGACAACGCCGGCAAGGCCCGCGGAAAGTGCGCCGAAGCCTGCGCCCCAGCGCCACGCGCCCGCCGCCTTCCCCGAGGGCTTTCTGTGGGGGACGGCGACGTCGGCCTATCAGATCGAGGGCGCGGTCGATGAAGACGGCCGCGGGCGTTCGATCTGGGACACGTTTTCGCACACGCCCGGCAAGATCGGGGACAACAGCAACGCCGACCGCGCCAACGATCACTATCATCGCTACAAGCAGGACGTCCGCCTGATCGCCGATCTCGGCGTCAGGGCCTATCGATTTTCGATCGCGTGGCCGCGGGTGTTTCCGGAAGGAACCGGCACAGCGAACCCCAAGGGCCTCGATTTCTACGACCGGCTGCTCGACGAACTCCTCGCAGGCGGGCTCGAGCCGTATGCGACGCTCTATCATTGGGATCTGCCGCAGGCGCTGCAGGACCGCTTCGGCGGATGGCAGTCGAGCGAGACGTCGAAAGCGTTCGGCGACTATGCCGCTTACGTCGCCGGGCGCCTGACCGATCGCGTCAGGAACATCTTCACGATCAACGAGGCCGGAAGGTTCGTGAACTTCGGCTATGGCTGGGGCATCGATGCGCCCGGGCTGAAGCTGCCGGAGGCCGAATTGAACCAGGTCCGCCACCACGTCGCGCTCGGCCACGGTCTCGCCGTGCAGGCGATCCGCGCGAACGCGCGTCCGGGCACCCGGGTCGGCCCCGCCGAAAACATCGCGGCCTGCGTACCGGCGATCGATACGCTGGAAAATATCCGCGCCGCCGAGATCGCGACGCGCGAGCTGAATTCGGGCCTGCTTGGCGTCATGATGGAAGGCAAATACACCGACGGGTACCTCGCCTTCGCCGGGGCCGCCGCCCCCAAATTCACCGCCGAGGAGTTGAAGATCATTGCCTCGCCGAACGATTTTGTCGGCCTGAACATCTACGCGCCGCAATACTACGTGGCTGCCTCCGACCGCAAGCCGGGTTTCACCGTGCTGCCGTTTCCCGATTCATTTCCGCACATGAATTCGGAGTGGCTCAGAATCGGTCCCGAGACGATCTATTGGGCGCCGCGGCTGGCGGCGAAAATCTGGAACATCGACACGATCTATATCAGCGAGAACGGAACGTCCTCGACAGACGAACTCGCCGACGATGGCAAAGTCTACGATCTCGACCGCATCATGTTTCTGCGCAACTACCTGGCGCAGCTGCAGCGCGCCACCGCCGAGGGCGTGCCGGTCCGCGGTTATTTCCTGTGGAGCCTGATGGATAATTTCGAGTGGATCTTCGGATTCGAAAAGCGCTTCGGGCTTTATCGGGTCGATTTCGAAACCCAGGCGCGAGTGGCGAAGCTCAGCGCATCATTCTATCGCGACGTCGTGGCGAAGAATGCGATCGGAATCTGAGACGCAATCTCGTCGCGAGCCTGCCATGCTTGCGCCACAACAACGGCAGGCCTGCATCGGGAAAATCATTTTTATGCCCCACTGCATCAACATTATCCACAGCTGTTCAGTTTGTATGCGTCATCCAGAGTAAATTCGCGGCGGGAATTTCTGACGGAGACGGGGAAATCCAGTTGCGAGTGCGTAACGATGAATACGCTTTACGATTTGCTCGGGGCTCTTCCGAACGATGGTGCCGAAGGTCTCAGGACCGCATTCCGCAGGGCCGTCAAGGGCGCCCACCCCGATATCCATCCCGGCGATCCCGACGCCGCATTGAAATTCAGGCAAATCGTCCGCGCCAACGACATCCTGACCGATGATGAGCAGCGCGCGGCTTACGACCATCTCCTGAAGCTCGCGCACCTGGAACAGAAGGAAGTATCCCGTCACACCGTCGCCGCCATCCGAACCCGCAGGCTGGTCTCCGGCGTGATGGCGCTAGTCGGAGCTTCGCTGGTGGCAGCCGGCGGATTTTTGCTGTTCACGCATGTGTCGGCGGCCTCCATTGCGACAGCAGACAGTGCTGACGTCGGTCCGCGCAAACCATCCGAGACCGCCACCATCCCCGTGACGGAGGCCTCGTTCAGGCCCGACAAGAGCGCACCGGCCGCGCGAGACGAGAGCGCCATTCCAGCAGCGGCAATCGCGCCGCCTGCGGCCACGCACCTGTCCGACGCGGAGGGCGGCGCGGCCAACGCCGCTCCCGACACCGACGCAAGCGGCGACCGATTTTTCCAGGCGCGAGGGATTTATGTCGGCGGCCCCGCCGGCGCGATGGCCAGTCTGGATCTCGCGGTCGATCACAAGCTGTTGCCGGCCTATGTCGACCCCGGCGTCATCTTCTATCGGGCGAAAAAGTTGCGTCACGCCTTCGGCCAGTCGGCGCCTGCGAAGCGGGTCAAGGCGGCGGGCGGCTCGAAGTCCCCGTCGGCGCTGGCAAGCAGGCCGCAGGTCGACCGGACCGCGACCGCACCGCTCGTGACGCCGTGGTCGCAAACGCGAATCGCCGCCCAGGATCCCTCGCGAGAGGGAGGCGGCGTGGCCTCGTCAGGGCTGCGCTGAAGCGACACCAGATGACCGGTGCTCGCGCGGGCCCAACCGGCCGCCCCCGCAGCGACGCCCTTGCAATAGAGCGCGCGACGCAGGCTGGCACCCATCGCCGACGACAGACAACGGGATCGGCCGAGTGCGTTTTCGCTGACATGACCTGCGGGCATGCAATCCGGCAAATCGGCCGATATTGACCATCGGCGTTATATGGTTTTCATTGACCGACCTGCCTGGCATCGATGGCCGGTGGGGCCCTGCCGATAACAACCAAGCGAAGCAAGATTAGCCGCCCCCCGACGTTCCAGCCCGCCTTGACGATTTAACGGAGCACCGAGATGACGCTGATGCAGGTCGGGTTGGACGACAAATACCGGCTCGAGGCCAAGCGTATCTACCTTTCCGGAATCCAGGCCCTGGTTCGGCTGCCGATGTTGCAGCGCGAACGCGACCGCCTGCAAAATCTCAACACAGCCGGATTCATCTCCGGCTACCGCGGCTCGCCGCTCGGCATGTACGACAACGCCCTGTGGCGCGCCAAGCCGTTCCTGCAATCGCACGACATCGCCTTTGTTCCCGGCCTGAACGAGGACCTCGCGGCGACCGCGGTATGGGGCAGCCAGCAGGTCGGAATGTTTCCGGGCGCGAAGGTCGATGGCGTGTTCGGGATCTGGTACGGCAAGGGACCCGGGGTCGACCGCTCCGTCGACGCGCTGAAGCATGCCAATTCGGCGGGCACGGCCCGGCACGGCGGCGTGCTGGCGCTGGCCGGCGACGATCATGGCTGCCAGTCCTCCACGCTTGCCCACCAGAGCGAGCAGGTGTTCGCGGCGGCGCTGATGCCGATCCTCAATCCGGCGACGCTGCAGGACTATCTCGACCTCGGTCTCTACGGATTTGCGCTTTCCCGCTTCTCGGGCTGCTGGGTCGGCTTCAAGGCGATCTCGGAGACCGTCGAGAGTTCGGCCTCCATCTACAGCGACCCCTCACGCATCCAGGTCGTGCTGCCGTCCGACTTCGAGATGCCCGCCGGCGGCCTCGGCATCAGATGGCCCGACCCGCCGCTCGAGCAGGAGCGTCGGCTCCACGGCCCGAAGATGGCCGCCATTGCCGCGTTCGCACGCGCCAACCGGCTCGACCGCGTCGTGCTCGACAGCCAGCCGGCGCGGCTGGGCATCATCGCCACCGGCAAGGCCTATCTGGATCTGCGACAGGCGCTCGCCGATCTCGGAATTTCCGATCGGGACGCCGAGGCACTGGGCTTGCGCATCTACAAGGTCGCATTGACCTGGCCGCTCGAGGAAAGCGGCGCAAGACGTTTTGCCGAGGGTTTGCAGGACGTGCTGGTCGTGGAGGAGAAGCGCGGCTTCATCGAAGACCAACTGGTGCGGATTCTCTATAATATGGATGCCTCGCTGCGTCCTTCCGTGGTCGGCAAGCGCGACGAAAGCGGTGCGGTGCTGTTGCCGAGCGAAGGCGAACTCACCCCGACCATGGTCGCCGCGGCGCTCGTCTCGCGGCTACGCCGGCTCGGTCATCAGAGTCCGGTGCTGGAACAACGACTGGCGCGGCTCGAAGCCTTCGAACACCCGGCAACCGCGCACGCCCCGATGGCGCTGCAGCGAACGCCCTATTTCTGCTCCGGCTGCCCACACAACACTTCGACCAAGGTACCGGAGGGCAGCCGCGCGATGGCCGGCATCGGCTGTCACGGCATGGCGCTGTCGATCCCGAGCCGGCGCACGGCGACGATCTCCCATATGGGCGGCGAGGGCGCGAACTGGATCGGCCAGGCGCCCTTCACCAGCGAAGCCCACATTTTCCAGAACCTCGGCGACGGCACCTACACGCATTCCGGCCTGCTGGCGCTGCGGGCCGCGGCAGCCGCCGGGGTCAACATCACCTACAAGATTTTGTACAACGACGCGGTCGCCATGACCGGGGGCCAGCCCGTCGAAGGCGGCATGACCGTCGCGCAAATCGCCCATCAGGTGTGGGCCGAAGGGGCCAAGCGCCTCGCCATCGTCTCCGACGATCCCGGCAAATATCCGAAGGCGAACTACTTCCCCGCGGGCGCAACCGTCCATCATCGCCGCGAGCTTGACCAAATCCAGCGCGAGCTGCGCGAGATCAAGGGTCTCTCCGTCCTGATCTACGACCAGACCTGCGCCGCCGAAAAGCGCCGCCGCCGCAAGCGCGGGACCTACCCGGATCCGGCAAAGCGCGTCTTCATCAACGACCTCGTTTGCGAAGGCTGCGGCGACTGCTCGCAAGCGTCGAACTGCGTTTCGGTTCAGCCGCTCGAAACCGAATTCGGTCGCAAGCGCCAGATCGATCAGTCGAACTGCAACAAGGACTATTCCTGCGTCGAGGGGTTTTGTCCGAGTTTCGTCACGGTCCATGGCGGCACGCTGAAGAAGGCGGAAACTTCCACCGTCGAGGCGGGCAATCTGTTCGCGGATCTTCCATTGCCCCCTCGGCGCGAACTGGAGGCGCCCTACAACATCCTGGTCACCGGCATCGGCGGCACCGGGGTCATCACCATCGGCGCACTGCTCGGCATGGCAGCCCATCTCGACGGCCGCGGCTGCTCGGCGCTCGACTTTACCGGCCTGTCGCAAAAGAACGGCGCCGTGATGAGTCACGTCCGGATCGCGGCCGCTCCCGAGGACATCGCCACCGTCCGCATCGCCTCCGGCGGCGCCGATCTCGTTCTCGGCTGCGATATCGTGGTTTCCGCCAACGTAACTGCACTGAGCCGCGTCGAACGCGGCGCGACGCTCGCCGTCGTCAATGCCGACCTGCAGCCGACCGCCAGCTTCGTGATGAATCCCGACATCGATTTCGAGATGAACGCGATGCAGGGCGCGCTGCGCGATGCCGTCGGCGACAAGAATCTCGACATCATCGACGCAACCGGCATCGCCTCGGCGTTGATGGGCGACAGCATCGCGACCAATGCCTTCATGCTCGGCTTTGCGTTCCAGAAGGGCGCCATTCCGCTTTCGCTGGAGGCCATCCTGCGCGCGATCGAGATCAACGGCGCCGCGGTTGAAATGAACAAGCAGGCTTTTACCTGGGGCCGACTCGCCGCGCACGATCTGGCGCGGGTCCGCAGTGTGATCCAGTTCCGCTCGCGCGCCGCGACGACGACCCGGACGCTCGATGAATTGATTGCGTATCGTGCAAAATTCCTGAGCGAATACCAGAACCCGGCCTATGCCGAGCGCTATCTCTTGATGGTTGCAAGGGTCCGCGATGCCGAACGCCTGGCCTCGCCGGGGTCCAGCGAGCTCACCGGGGCCGTCGCCAGGAACCTGTTCAAGCTGATGGCTTACAAGGACGAATACGAGGTAGCGCGGCTTTATACGGATGGCGCATTTGCCGCGAAACTGGGAGAAAAATTCCAAGGCGACGTCCGGCTGAAATTCCATCTTGCCCCTCCCCTGTTCGCGCGCCGCGACAGGGTAACGGGCCACTTGCAAAAGAAGGAATATGGCGGCTGGGTCATCCACGCCTTCCAGCTACTGGCAAAGCTCAAGTTCCTGCGCGGTACCGCGTTCGATCCGTTCGGCTACACCGCGGAACGAAAGGCCGAGCGAAAACTGATCGACGATTACCTGGCCATGATCGAGCAGCATACCGCGACGCTGAAACGCGAGCAGATTCCAGTCCTTGTCCGCTTGAGCCAGCTCCCCGAAATGATCCGCGGCTATGGCCATGTCAAGGAGCAGAGCATCGCCAAATCGCTGGCCGAGAAAGCCAGGTTGGAGGCGGATCTCGAGAGCAGTCGATTCGCTGTCGCTGCTGAATGATCCCTCGGGGGTCTGGCAACGTTCGATGACGATCGCCGGTGCCGGCGGCCGGCGGCGCGAAGTCACCGTCAGAGCTGGCAAATTTCCGTGACACCGCATGCGGATACGGGTCGTATTGCAAAATGCACTACGTGCTATACCGCTGGCGTGGAGGTCCGTGATGTCCCGGCCCCGGCGAGGGAGTTCGTGCATGTCGGCAGAGCAGGCCAGCGTACGGCAGGTGCAAGGGTATTGCAGCCTGTGCATCGCCCGCTGTGGCACCGTGGCGACGGTGACTGATGGCAAATTCACGCATCTTGACCCAGATCCGACCCACCCCACCGGCGCGGCAATTTGCGCCAAGGGCCGGGCGGCCCCCGAACTGGTCTATCACAAGGACAGGCTGAAACGACCGTTGCGCCGAACGCGGCCAAAGGGCGACAGCGATCCCGGTTGGGAGGAAATATCGTGGGATGCGGCGCTCGATCAGATCGCGGCCGCCATGCGGCGCATCGCCGAACAGCATGGACCTGAGGCGGTTGCGTTCAGTCAATCCTCTCCTTCAACGACAGCGATTGCAGATTCCGCCGCCTTCGTTACCAGGCTGATGAATGCATTCGGAACGCCGAATAATGTGACCGCGCTCGAGCTGTGCGGCTGGGGACGCGGCTTTGCGACGCGCTACGTCTTCGGCGTCGGCAGCGTCGCTACCGGAAGCGCCGGCGGCGCGATGGCGGAAATCGCCGAATCCGGCTGCCTTATCCTGTGGGGCTACAATCCGTCTTTTACACGAATTACGCATGCGACCGCGACGGTCGCCGGCCTCAAACGCGGGATGAAGCTGATCGTGATCGATCCGCGCCACGTCGGGCTTGCCAACAAGGCCGACGTCTGGCTGCGGGTGCGACCCGGAACCGACGGCGCGCTGGCGCTCGGCCTCGCCAACATCATGATCGAGCGCCGATGGTACGACGAGGCGTTCATCCGCACCTGGAGCAACGGACCTCTTCTGGTGCGCTCCGATACCAACAGGTTGCTCAGGGCGGAGGACCTCCTTTCCGGCGGCGGTACCGCGCAATCTGTCGCCTGGGATTCCAGGTCCGGCCGCGCCGTGAGCTATGATCCGGCGGTCGCCCGCTACGAGGCAGGCGAAGAGCATCTTGCCTTGCGCGGCGAATACACCGTCGCAACCAGAGAGGGTCCGGTCTCCTGCCGGCCCGTCTTCGATCGTTACGCGGCGTTATGCGGCAAATATTCGCCCGAAGTGATCGAAGCCACGTGCTGGATTCCTCCGGATCAGCTTGAGGAGGCTGCCCGCACGATCTGGCACGCCCGGCCCGTCTCTTATTATGCCTGGAGCGGGCACGAGCATCACGCCAACGTCACGGATACGGCGCGAGCGATGGCCATGCTCTATGCTCTGACCGGCAGTTTCGATGCGGCTGGAGGCAATGTGCTGCTTCCTGCAGTGCCGGCCGGGTCGATCACTGGAGCGAACCTGCCTGCGGCAAAGCGACTTGCTCCTGCAATCGGGGTCGCCGACCGTCCGCTCGGACCTGCGCGCTGGAACTACGTCTCCCCCCGGGATTTTTACCGGGCCGTTCTGGAAGACGCTCCCTACCCCGTCCGCGGACTCATCGGGTTCGGCGCGAACCTGCTGCTCGCGCACGGGGATCCGGCTCGCGGACGCGCTGCGCTGGCCGCGCTCGATTTCTATGCCCATGCCGATCTGTTCATGACGCCGACGGCGGCGCTTGCCGATATCGTGCTGCCTGTCGCGTCCTGCTTCGAACGCGAAGCTCTCAAGATCGGCTTCGAAATCAGCGCGGAAGCGCAATCGCATGTTCAACTTCGGCAGGCGATCGTCGCCCCGCCGGGCGAGGCACGGTCCGACACCGATATCGTCTTTGGCATTGCCGCGCGTCTCGGCCTTGGCGAGCATTTCTGGAACGGCGATGTAGACGCCGCCTACCGGCAGCAGCTTGGTCCGAGCGGCATCACCCTGGAGCAGCTTCGGGCGCAACCCGCCGGATTGCGGGCGCCGCTGACGACGCAGCACATCAAGTACGCCGCACCCGACGACAAGGGAAACCCGCGGGGCTTCCCGACCCCGTCGCGGAAGGTCGAATTCTGGTCGGAAACCTTCCTCGATCACGGTTACGCGGCCATGCCGGATTTTGTCGAACCGGCCGTCAGTCCGATCACCCGCCCCGACCTGGCTAAATCCTTCCCCTTGATCCTGACCTGCGCGAAACCCAGCCTGTTTTGTCAGACCCAGCATCGGGCGCTGCCGGGCCTGCGCAGGCGCGCCCTGGATCCGGAGATCGAGTTGAATCCCGCGACGGCTTCGGCACGCGGCATCGGAAATGGAGATTGGGTCGAAGTGCGCACCCCGGTTGGCGGAATGCGGGCCCGGGCACGCTTCAGTGAAAAGCTCGACCCTCGCGTCGTCGTGGGCGAGCACGGCTGGTGGCAAGGTTGCGATGAACTACGGGTTGCCGATAGCAATCCGTTCGATCCGAACGGATCGAACTTCAACCTGACGATCGATCCCAGCGTTCGCGATCCCGTCAGCGGCACGCCGTCCCATCGATCCAATCTTTGCGAAGTTCGCCCGGTGCCGGCAGCGCGGGCTACGGCGAGCAATTACGCCAGGTGCCGATATCCCAGATCACCGATCGGTCATCGCGCGACGCATGATCCTAGGCCGCGTGCGGTGGCGGGTGCCATTTGCGCCAGTGCGCGGCGATGTCGAGACGCCGCGCGATCCACACCCTGGGATGACCTGCAAGCCAATCGAGGGCTTTTGCCAGCCCAAAGGCGCGACCCGGATGAGCGATGATGCGATTGTGAAGTCCAAAGCTGAGCATCCGCGGCGGATCCTCGTCGAGCACGCACTGCACGGCATTTCTGATGTAGTCGAAGTAATCGTCGCCCGTGGTGATGCCTTGCCGGCTGAAGCGCACGTCGTTGTGCACGAGCGAATAGGGAACCACCAGCTGGTCGCGCGCGCCGACCTTCACCCAGTAGGGAAGTTCGTCGTCGTAAGCGTCACTGTCGTAGGAGTATCCGGCGTCGAGCAGAAGCACGCGGGTGGATAGCGACGGGGCATAGCGCGTGTACCAGCCTTCGGGCCGGACCCCGATGCACCTGGTCATAATCTCGGTCGCGAGACGGATATGCTCGCGTTCCGTCTCGGGAGCGAGATTGACATGCATTTCCCACCGTAACCCATGGCCGGCAACATCCCAGCCCGCTTCGCGGATCGCTGCGCATGCTTCGGGATTCCGCTCGAGGGCGCGGGCGACGGCAAACACCGTGCAGGGGATGTTCCGCCTGGTGAACATCCGATGCAGGCGCCAGAATCCGGCTCGGCTGCCATACATGAACATGCTTTCGGCTGCGAGGTCGCGGCCGGCAACGGCGGCGGTCGCCCCTTCCGTCAACGCGGCCTCGGAAGCGTGGTCGCCGTCCGGCACGGAATACTCGCCCCCTTCCTCGTAGTTGATCACGAAATTGACGGCGACATGCGCGCCGTTCGGCCAGCGAGGATCCGGCGGATGGCGACCATAACCCAGGAAGTCTCGCGTCCGTCCCGCCTCCGCATCGGTCATGTCCGGTTCTCCCATGATCTGCAGCAACTTCGCCCGCGGCATGCCGCGTTCACACCGCAACCTGTTTCACGGCGCTTCCCACCAGTCCGCGACGCACGGCGTCCGCATATCCGTCGTCGAGCGCGCCCCTGAGCGCGTCCATCAACTCGTCGATCTCCGCTTTGGTGATGATCAGCGGCGGGCACACGTAAACCGCATCGGGGCCGGCGCGCAGCAGAACCCCGCGATCCATGGCGCTCTGCTGGATCACCGGACCGATGCCGGCAGCGGGGGGCAGCGGCGCGCGACTCGCCTTGTCGGCAACGATGTGAACCGCCCCGATCAGTCCGACGCCGCGCGCTTCGCCGACGAGCGGATGGGCGGCCAGCGCCTGCAGCTTGCCTTGCAGATATGGACCGACCTTTCTGACCTGGGAGAGGATGTCCCGCTCCTCGTAGATCTTCAAAGTCTCGAGCGCGACCGCCGCGGGGACGGGGTGACCGGCATAGGTAAAGCCGTGCGCGAAGTTTCCGAGCTTGCCGGAGTGCGCCGTAATGGCCTCGGCAATCTTCTCACTGACGATCGTCGCCGAGATCGGCAGGTAAGCGGAAGAAAGCGCCTTCGCCACCGTCATGATATCGGGCTCGATGCCGAAGGTCTCGCAGCCGAACATGTTTCCGGTGCGGCCAAAGCCCGTGATCACCTCGTCCGCGATGAACAGGATGTCGTAGCGGCGCAGCACCTCCTGCACGCGGGGAAAGTAGTCGCGCGGCGGCACGATCACGCCGCCCGCGCCGTTCACCGGCTCGGCGATGAAGGCCGCGATGGTGTCGGGTCCTTCGCGGATGATCATCGCTTCGAGATTGCCGACCAGCCGATCGACGAAGGCCCGCTCGCTCTCACCCGGCAGGCCATAGAGATAGTGGCTCGGACAGTCGGTCCGGAGCACGCCTCCCACCGGCAAGTCGAAATCATTGTGGTTGGGCGCAAGCCCCGTCATGCTTCCGGAAAACACGGTAATGCCGTGATAGGCGCGCACGCGACTGATGATCTTTTTCTTGCGCGGACGGCCGATCGCGTTGTTGTAGAACCAGACGATTTTGGCCGCCTGATCGTTGGCTTCCGAACCGGAATTCGCAAACAGCACCTTGCCAAGCCCCTTCGGGGCGATCTTCAGCAGCGCCTCCGCCAACTCGATCATCGCCTCGTTCGATCGCCCGTTGAAGATGTGGTAGGTCGGAAGCTTCTCCATCTGGCGAACGGCCGCCTCCACCAGCCGCTTCTCGGAAAAACCGAGCGAGGTGCTCCAGAGGCCTGCCATTCCCTCCAGATATTTCTCTGCCGCTGTCGTCGTAGACATAGACCCCCTCACCCCGCGCGATCACGGTCGGACCTGTTGTCTTGTGCTGCTCGAGGTTGGTGTAGGGATGAATGACGTTTGCGATATCGCGAGCCGCGAGCGAATTGGGTTGAGAGACCATGGAGTTCTCCGAAGTACCTGAAGGCGTGGAGCGGCGATCTTGTCCCAGCGCAGGGACAACAACAAATCCAAATTATGCAATGAATTCGATGGCAGGGTAGCGCGATCCGGCACCACCGCCGGCAAAAGCGCCCGTGTGGCGCTCCCTAGGGGAATCGAACCCCTGTTTCAGCCTTGAGAGGGCCGCGTCCTAACCGCTAGACGAAGGGAGCGTGCGGGAGCAAGGGATAGCCGCGAAATCGACTGGCTGCAAGGCGTCCTCGTCATGCCCGGCCTTGTGCCCGCCTTTGAGGGAGGAGGAGGGAAGTTGGGAGGGGATGCCGGGGACATCCGGTTAGGAGTGTGAGAAAAAGAGGGGGCCTGCGGAGTTTGCGAGATTTTTTTTTTATTCGGCAGGAAGGGGAAGCCGCCATGACGACCTACGGTTCATTCGCAAATTTCAGCCGCCCGGCCGGTTTGAGCGTATGCGCGTCGAAGGTGCGGATTTCGGTCTCCCCGCCTATGTCCAGCGTCACCACCACCCGGTCGCCGGCAACTCCCGTGGCGACGATGCGGGCGCCCTTCGGCAACATCGCGGTGACGTCGGTCGCCACGGCGCTTCCCTCGGACCGGAAAAGGCGATAGCCGATGGCGAACAGGACGGCGGCGATAGCAAGCGCCGTGGTCAGGCCCGCAATCAGCATCATCCGCCGCACCCGCGCGAACAACGCGGCTTGCTCGGGGGTCGGTTCGGGCGCAACGGTCTCGGACATGGATGTCTCTTCGGCGGAACAAGGCGCTTCTTTGGAACGGAATTCGGCGAACGGCGGCGAGAGGCTCGAAGTCACCGTGTCGGGCGAGGAAGGCTCGAGCCGGCTCGACCGCGTTCTGGCCCGGCACATCGCGGAATTGTCGCGCTCGCGGCTGAAGGCGCTGATCCTCGCCGGCCAGGTCGCGATCAAGGCCGCCCCCGTCCGCGACCCCGCTTATCATGTCGCGCCCGGCGATACGATCACAATCGAGGTGCCCGAAGCCGCCCCCGCCGAGCCGAGGGCTGAGGAGATCGCGCTCGACATCGTCCATGAAGACGACGACATCATCGTCATCGACAAGCCCAGGGGCCTCGTGGTGCATCCTGCCGCCGGCCACGAGAGCGGAACGCTCGTCAATGCGCTGATCGCCCATTGCGGGGCGAGCCTTTCCGGGATCGGCGGCGTCAAGCGTCCCGGCATCGTGCACCGGCTCGACAAGGACACCACGGGCCTGATGGTCGTGGCCAAGAATGACCGGGCGCACGCCTCGCTGACCGGGCAATTCGCCGACCACGGCCGGACCGGCGCGATGCGGCGCGGCTATCTCGCCTTTGTCTGGGGCGTGCCGAACCGGCAGCGCGGCACCGTCGATGCGCCGATCGACCGCCATCCGCATGCAAGGGAAAAAATGGCGGTGCGCGAGGGCGGCCGCGCGGCGGTGACCCACTGGGAGGTCAAGGAGACTTTCGCGGGCGCCGACGGCAAGCCGGTGGCCTCGCTGCTCGCCTGCCAGCTCGAGACCGGACGGACCCACCAGATCAGGGTGCATCTCGCCCATATCGGCCACCCCCTCTTGGGCGATGCCGTCTATGGCCCGCACTTCAAGACCAAGGCGAGCCGGCTCGGCCCGCAAAGCCAGGCGGCACTGGCCGGCCTCGGCCGCCAAGCGCTGCACGCATACCTTCTGGTATTGGAGCACCCCAAAACAGGCGCGATAATGGAGTGGATTTCGGGTTTGCCCGCTGATCTCGTGCGACTAAGGGACAGTCTGCGAGCGGCGCTATGACGCAGGGTCCTTGGAAAAGCACTGTTATGACAACTAGTTATGCCAGCCACACGGTGACGTGACCCTCACTATCCTTCCAAATCACGCCGGTTTTAGTGTATGCTGCACCTGCGTTGAATATCCAACGCGGAACATCGCAGCGCGACTGGCTTTAACAAAGCAGCCACCTGCCGGGCCCGCCGCTGTCGGGGGCCTGAACCACTGGAGGGCGCTAAATGGCCCGTACAGCTACGTTACCGGTTCTCAACGGAGAATCCGGTCTATCCCGATACCTCGCCGAGATCCGCAAGTTTCCGATGCTGGAACCCCAGCAGGAATACATGCTCGCCAAGCGTTGGCGCGAGCATGACGATCGCGACGCGGCACACCACCTTGTCACCAGCCATCTCCGGCTCGTGGCCAAGATCGCCATGGGCTATCGCGGCTACGGCTTGCCGATCTCCGAGGTCGTCTCGGAGGGCAATGTCGGCCTGATGCAGGCGGTCAAGCGATTCGAGCCCGACAAGGGTTTTCGCCTCGCCACCTACGCCATGTGGTGGATCAAGGCGTCAATACAAGAGTACATCCTGCGTTCCTGGTCGCTCGTGAAGATGGGCACCACCGCGAACCAGAAGAAGCTGTTCTTCAACCTGCGCAAGGCGAAGAGCAAGATCTCCGCGCTGGACGAGGGTGATCTGCACCCCGACCAGGTGAAGCTGATCGCCAAGCGGCTGGGCGTGACCGATCAGGACGTGGTCGACATGAACCGCCGGCTTTCCGGCGATGCCTCGCTGAACGCGCCGATCCGCGACGACGGCGAGGCCGGCGAATGGCAGGACTGGCTGGTCGATACCGCGCCCAACCAGGAAGCCGTGATGGCCGAGCACGAGGAGTTCGATCACCGCCGCGAGGCGCTGAACGGCGCCATCGGCGTGCTCAACCCCAGGGAACGCCGCATCTTCGAGGCGCGGCGGCTCGCCGAGGAGCCGATGACGCTCGAAGATCTCGCCGCCGAGTTCGGCGTGTCGCGCGAGCGCGTCCGCCAGATCGAGGTCCGCGCCTTCGAGAAGGTGCAGTCGGCGGTGAAGGGCACCATGGCGAAGCAGGAACAGGCGGCGCTGGAGGCGGCACACTAGATTGTGGCGTGGCGAGGTGTGAAAAAAGCCGGCGGCAACGCCGGCTTTTTTGTGATGACGAGGGATGGCGCCGTCGCCCCGGGCAATGGCTTGAACCTGCCGCGGCTTTCGCCAGACCAAGACAGGCGTTCACGTGAGGGATCGCCGTGCCGATCACGCTGCAATCAACCGTTGGCGGGTTTTCCGCCGCATTCATGCGCAGGCTCCCGACGCTCGAGCAGGCCATGATCGCGCATGGGCTGGAGCCGTCGGAATTCGTCATCTCCAAGGACCGCGCCACGCCCGCCGCCACGGTGCCGTTCATCGCGCCGTTCTTCTACGACTATACCGTATTCGTCGGCGAGGAGAGCTTTACGGTCACCGAGCCGAACGACATGGTGTTCCTGGAATATTTCTACCAGCGTTGCATCGCCGAGGACGAGGCGGAGCCGGCACAACAGCCCCCGCGCCGCCCCGGCATCATCAACCGCATCTTCCGCTGGATGGCGCAGCCGATTTGACGAACCCCTACTCCCCCCACTGCCGCGCCAGCGTCGCGAGCGCGCAGCCTTCGCAGTAGCGCGCGTCCTTGAAGTCGATCCAGTTGTGGGCGTAGACGTGATCCAGCGGAATGCGATAGCGCGCGCGCAGCACTTTCACCAGGATCCGCCACGCCGCGACCTGCGCCTCGGTCGCCGGCCGCGTCACGTCGGGATAGTTGCCGGCGAATTCCACCCCGATCGAGGTGTCCTTGTTCACCTGGTGATAGGTCGGGCGGTTGTCGATGTACTTGTTGTCGTTGCGATCGGCGCCGTCGGTATGGGTCGGGACCAGATTGTCAGGCACCGCCCAATAGACCGTGCCGTCGGTTTCCACCCACACCATGACGCCGCGCCGCGTCGGGTTTTTGGACTGCGCGAGCGCGCCACCGCGCGCGGATCCCGCCGGGCCCTCGGTCTGGTGCACGATGATGTTCTTCCAGGGATGCGCCTTGGCGACGTCGCCCCACGGCGCCAGCCAGACCATCTTCAGCCCCGGTATTTCGGGCGTGCCCGACGCGCGCGCGATCGCCGCAAGGTCGGGCGTGCCGGCGAGTGCCGGGATCGAGAGCGCAACGGCGCATAGCGTAGCCAGAAGCAGACGAGATTTCATGTCTACCGAATAGCACGCCGGATTCCGTTTTGACGCGTTTTCTTCAGGCGAGCTTGCGCAGCGCCGGTTGCGGCATCGGCGCATGGGTGGGCTGCAGCGGCGGTGACGGATCGAAGACCGCATAGCGATCCTTGCCGTCCTTCTTGGCCGCATAGAGCGCATGGTCGGCGGCCGCCATCAGCCGGTCCGGGAACGGCCCCGTTTCCCGGGTCCATTGCGCGACCCCGATCGAGAGCGCGATCGGGATATCGCCGCCGACGCAGGCCGCGGCGTCGGCGCGGCAGACTTCCAGGATGCGGCGGGCGATCATCGCGCCCTCGCGCAGCGTGGAGGCGGGCAGCACGATGCAGAATTCGTCGCCGCCTGAGCGCGCCAGCATGTCGCCGGGCCGCAGCCGCGTCTGCGCCATCAGGGTGAAGTGCTGCAGGCAGGCGTCGCCCGCGGCGTGGCCGTAGGTGTCGTTGATCGCCTTGAAGCCGTCGAGATCGATCACGAGCAGCGCGAACGTCTCGCCGCTGCGTTCGGACCTCGCGCATTCCTCGGTCAACCGCTGCAAGAGGTGCCGCCGGTTGCCGACGCCGGTGAGATCGTCGAGCAGCGCGAGATCGGCGACCTCGTTGCGCAGCCGGTCGATCGCCATCAGCACGAAGCCGAAATTCCACGACATCGCCAGGAACATCAGCAGCAGCGCCATCACCGACTGCAGCGCGTTGGGATGGACATAGGAGAATTCCCCGCCGATCTGGAGCAGGCCGCTCCCGGCGCGAAGCACATAGATGGCGGTGATCAGAACGGAGACGATGCCGGCGAGCCGGGCACCGGGATTGGCGTGGCCGTCCTGGCGCTGCAGCAACAGCCTGAGGGTCATCAACATCGGCACCGACTGGCCGACCGAGTAGACCAATATCCGCAGCGGTACGCTGTCGTAGCCGTAGATGGTGAAGGTGAGGCCGGCGAGGCTAAATCCGGTAATCAGCGCCGTGCTGCGCCAGCTGACGTCCTGGTCGTAGAAGCGGCGGATGCCCATCGCGGCAAGGCAGGCGGCGAAAATCATCGTGGTGCCGCCGGCCAAGAGCGGCAGCAGCGAATCCACGAACATGCGCTGCATCGCCAGCGCCGCGCCGGAGGCGCCCGCGAAGGCGGATGCGGTCCAGAACCGCGCGGCCACCAGCTTCGGGTAGCTGCTGCTGACATAGGCCCAGATCAGGCCCAGCGACAGAAAGTTGATGACGAACACCGTCCACAGCGTCGGAACGCTCAGCATCGCGACTGCAGCACGCGCATCGCCCTGCCTCCCCGGTTTACGAACAGCCTGCCCATGACGTTCCCCCTGCCGGCGATAAAGTGCAGCCATGTCGCTTAACGGACTCTCACCGTACGGCGGCAATCCGCGCCTTGGTTTTGAATTGGTGAAGATCGGCGCCGCTGTTCCGGATCGGCGCAGAATGCGCCACCGCATTGTCGCATCGTTAACCCTGGAGAGGGCGAGGCGGACGGGCGGTGAGCGCGCCGGCGGGCGCCGTCGGGCAGAATTTCCGCAAAAAAACGCACCAAAACGCATAACAGCTGTGGATAACGCAATGACACCGACGTGACAGCACGCGGCAGCAGCCCGCGAATCTGTTCGATTACACTGCGAGGATGTTGCGAGGCTGGCCCTCCGCCGAGCATGCCTCTCGTGTCGCGTTTCCATCCATTAAACCCTGAGAGGATACTATGGCTAAGAAAGCGAAGAAGGCGAAGAAGGCGAAGAAGGCCAAGAAGTCGAAGAAGAAGTAACTTTCCAGCCCGGGTGGAGCTTGGCTCCGCCCGGGCACCCAGCGGAAACATTCGGCAAAGATGGCGGGCCCCGGTGCCCGCCTTTTTGATTCCCGGGGGGCGGCGAACTGGATGCCCTCATCCTGAGGAGCGGCGCCGGAGTTTATCATCGGGCCGCGTCTCGAAGGATGAGGATGCACCGGGGCCTCATGGTTCGAGACGCGCAAGATGCGCTCCTCACCATGAGGGGCTGATCGCGAAACTTCCCTCAATTGCCTTCCAGCTGGACTTTGAGAAACGCCAGCACGCGGACGAAGGCGTCGAAGCGGGCGGCCCGGTCGGTCGCGATCACCGGGATCGGGCCATCGCCCGCGCGATAGGCCGGCAGTTCGGTCCGCGGCAAATTGGGCGCGTCGAAGGCGTGATGCGCCGCCGGATAGCTCTTCAGCTCGATCGGATTGCCCCGCGCCTTCGCCGCCATGAGGAACGCCTCGCACGGCGGAAACGGCGTCCAGGTGTCGGCCTCGCCCATCAGCGTGAGCAGCGGAATTTTCGTGGTCCAGCCGTCGCGCTCGACCTGGGTGAAGGGCCGCGTTTGCGAACGCTCGCTGCAGGCGCCGGGATAGAATGACACCGCGGCCTTGAAGTCGTGCGCAAGCCCGGCCGGGCGGCCGATGCTCTTGTCGTTGATCGTCAGCAGCACCGCGCCGCCACCTTGCGACCATCCCATCAGGGCGACGCGGTCGGGTTGCACGAAGGGCTGCGACTGCAGATATTGCAGGGCGGCGAAGGCGTCTTTCGGACGATCGCGCCACATCGTGTCGCGGTCCACGCCCGCCGTGCAGCTCTGGCCGAAGCCGCGCGGCGTCGAACTGTCGACCACCAGCGCGACATATCCCTGCACCACCAGCGCCCGCGCCCATGACCGATACATCGGCAAGATGCGGCCCTTGGCGTTGACGAGGCCGGTGCAGCCGTGCATCAGCACCACCGCCGGCCGCGGCGCATCGCCCTCGGGGCGGCTGAGATAGGCGGCCAGATAGGTGCGGCCATCGAGCGAGAAAAACTTGATCGGCTCCTGTGCCGCCGCCGGCCCGAGGGCCGACAGCAGCAGCGCGACCAGGGATATTTTCAGCCGTGGAAATCGCATCGCTTGTCCATATCATGGCGGGAAGGGCCGGCGGAAGCGGCGGCAAGCCCGGCGTTATCGTTCGTACCTCATGGTGAGGAGCGCGTCTTCGCGCGTCTCCGGACGATGCTTCGCATCGCCGGGAGAACCATGAGGCCCCCCGCCGGTGCCTGCATCCATCCTTCGAGACGCACGCTGACGCGTGCTCCTCAGGATGAGGGCGCCCCGGGTTGCCAAAGCCGGCCGGCCGTATAAGGGTTGGGCGCAAATCCTTTCCCTCATGGAGTTCACATCACATGACTGCGATCCGTGGAGCCGCCGCCGCCGTGACGGGTGCTGCCAGTGGCATCGGCCGCGCGCTCGCGCTCGAGTTTTCCGCGCGAGGCTGCGATGTGGCGCTGGCGGATCGGGATGAAGCCGGGCTGCAGACGGTCGCGGCCGAGATCGCCAAGACAGGTTCGCGAAAAGTCAGCCTGCATCGCGTCGACGTCGGCGAACCGCGCGAGATCGAGGCCTTCGCGCAAGCCGCGGCCGCCGCCCATCCCGGCCTCAATATTCTCGTCAACAACGCCGGCGTGGCGCTGCTCGGCAATTTCAACGAGATCGACCAGGCGCAGATGGAGTGGCTCATCAACATCAATTTCTGGGGCGTGGTGCGCGCGACGCGTGCGTTCCTGCCGCAGCTGGCGCGCCAGAGGGAGGCCCATATCGTCAACCTGTCCTCGATCTTCGGCATCATCGCCCCGCCCGGGCAGACCGCGTATGCGGCCTCGAAATTCGCGGTGCGCGGCTTTTCCGAAAGCCTGCGGCACGAGTTGCAGATGGCGGCAAGCCCCGTGAAGCTGACCGTGGTGCATCCCGGCGGCGTCGCCACCAACATCGTCCGCAACTCCCGCACCGGGGTCGCCATGACCGATAACACCCGCCGCGCGCAATCGATCGAGCGGTTCGACACCATGGCCAAGACCACGCCGGCCGCCGCGGCGCTGCGCATCATTACGGGAATCGAGAACAACTCCCCGCGCGTCCTGATCGGCAACGACGCCCGCTTCATGGATCTGCTGCAACGCTTCCGCCCCGCCACCTACTGGTCGTTCCTCGCGCGCCGAATCGAGAAAGCGATGAAGGCGGGGAGGAGTTGAACTCGTGATTGCAAAATCTTCGATGTCGTCCCCGCGAACGCGGGGACCCATAACCACAGGGCTTTGTTGCTGCGAAGCGAAGGCAACTCTCATCCTGCCCTACGAGAGGCCGCGGCGTATGGGTCCCTGCTTTCGCAGGGACGACGATAGAGATTTGATTGTCGAACAGCCCAACCCAAACTCGTCATCGCTCGGCTTGCCGCCTTCGCTAAAGCTTCGGCGGCCGAGCGAATTCGTGGCCCGGCGAAGCCTTGGCGGAGACGGGGCCGGGCGATCCAGTACGCTGCGGCTTCTCAATTCCATCACAGGCGTCTCTGGAATACTGGATCACCCGCTTGCGCGGGTGATGACAGTTGGGGCACGACTTCGCGATCTCGCCGCATGCTTTTTGCGCGAGGTTTGCGTTTTGGTCCGGCTCCCTCGGAAGTGAGGGCGCAGGGAATGCCGGGCGCTCGATGCGCCCGCAGCCTCGCGTACGATAAGAAACAAAGTACACGAGTGTAGTCACCACGGTCACACCGGTTTCACCCGGCATTCCCCGCGCAATGGTTTTACGGCTTACTTCGTGCTCGCCCCGGTGCACCGGGCTTGTTTGCCACCGTCGCCCGCGCGCCTTAGCGCGAACTTGACACCAGCGTCGGGGTGCCAGGCCCACACGACTTCGCCGTCCGCCTCAAATGCCCTCGTCAGAAGCACTCTCGGCGTCCACCGCATCCCGCCCCGCGTTTCGTGACGATCGCGAGCCGCCCCTTTGGTGGGACGGGACGGCGGGGATATAGGGCTGATTTTTGTTTCTGTAAAGACGAAATATTTTTCTGACAGGGGCTTGACAGCGGCCTGCGCAAACCGACGACTGATTTGCCCGTCAGGCAAAATCAAATGACTGCGCAGCGAACGTGCCGACGACCCTCATGGTGAGGAGGCGCTTGCGCCATCTCGAACCATGAGGCCCACGGCTCATCCTTCGAGACGCGCGCAAGAGCGCGCTCCTCAGGATGAGGTCCAGAGTGCTGGGGACGATGGAGGCGACGGCCGCCGAACCCTCACCGCCCCACCAGCTGATCGGCAAAATACGCGATCGTCTTGCGATAGATCGTGGCGTGGTTCCATTCGCGCATCGCTTCGAAATTCGCGCTGCCCTCCTCGTAGGGCGCGCCCATCTTGAAGCCGTTGGTGTGCAGCAAATTGGCGGTGGAGGCGAGCACGTCGGCAACCGAATGGCGCAGATCGACGCGGCCGTCGCCGTCGAAATCGACGCCGTATTTGATGTAGGACGACGGCAGAAATTGCGTCTGGCCGATCTCGCCGGCATAGGCGCCGATCAGGTCGCGCAGCGGCAGATCGCCGCGCTGGATGATCTTCAGCGCCGCGATCAGCTCGCCCTGGAACAACTCCGAGCGGCGGCAATCATGCGCGAGCGTCGCCAGCGTGCGGATCACGGCGAGTTTCCCCATGTCGCCCTTGCCGAAATCGCTCTCCAGCCCCCAGATCGCAACCAGGATCTGCCGCGGCACGCCGAACCGCGCCTCGATGCGCGACAGCAGCACCGCGTGGCGGGCCAGCATGGCGCGGCCGCCATTGATGCGGCCTGAGCCGACGCGGGTCGAGACATATTGCTCAAAGGTCTTGTTGAAGGTGTAGCGCTGGCGGCGGTCGAAATTCAGCACCGCGCCATCCTCGGTGACGCCGGCGAACGCGGTAGAAATCACGCCCGGCGAAATGCCGGCGGCTTGCGCATCCGCCGACATGCTCGCGAGGAAGGAATTGAAATCGCCGCCGCAACGGGCGGCGAGCGCAGGGCTGGCGAGGAGAAGGAAAACGAGAACGGACGCGCAGGCGTTGGAAGCGAGGCGGAACAAGTTCATGGGATGAGCCGTTTCCAGGTGACGGGATATTACGGAGCCCGCTTGTATCACGCAGGATGGGAGCAAGCCCACCCTCTACATGTCATGCGCGGGCTTCCGCCTTCGCCAAGGCTTCGGCGGACCAGCACCGAAGACCCGGCGAAGCGTGAGCGTAGACGGGTGACCCGCGCATCCATCATTCTTCGGAAGATGGATTGCCGGGTCAAGCCCGGCAATGACAAGGTGGATGGTCACAAAGTGCGCGTACTTCAATCGTCGACAGGACTTTGATAAACTCTGCTCGAATGCAACGCAGGCTAGCCACGATGTTGGACGTGCGAAACAGGGATCAGGTACCCGGCCGGTTCAGCTTCCTGCGCGTGCCGCTGTTCCGGCTGCTCGCGATCAACCTTGCCGCGGGCATCGCCGTGGCGGCGCTGCTGGTCGGCGGCCTGCTGGCGCTCGACCCCTTCGGCCTGCGCGATCTGATCTTCGCCGACAGCGATCCCGCGGCCGCGCTTGGGCTGTTGCTGTTCGGATTCGTCGTCACCTTCGGCTCGACCGCGATGGGGAGCGCGATCATGGCGATGGGGCGACCGGCGGATGATGAATCGCCGCGCGGCCCGCCGCCGCTGGCGGTGGAGACGTCCAGCGCCGCGGGCGCCAGAGCGAATTCCGGTTGGACAGAATCAGGACGGCGTGTCCGGTCGCCTCATGGTTCGAGACGCGCGGCGTTGCCGCGCTCCTCACCATGAGGATCGAGGACCTCATCCTGAGGAGGCGCGAAGCGCCGTCTCGAAGGATGAAGCCACAGGACTGGAAAATGCTCTACCGCGCGTTAGTGCCTCCTCACTGGCCGCCGTCGATCTGACGGCCCATCAGCGCGATGGCCTTCTGATAAACGCCGGCGGCATTCCACGCCTCGATGGCCGCGAAGTTGGCCTCGCCCGGCTGATATCCGGCGCCCGCGCGCCAGCCGTGCGCCCGCAGAAAGTTCGCGGTCGAGCTCAGCGCGTTGGCCGCATTGTCGAGATTGCCTGACCCGTAGGCCAGGATGTTCTTGGGCAGAAACTGGGTCTGCCCGACTTCGCCGTGCATGGAGCCGCGCTGGGCCGGCGACAGCGCGCCGCGATCGATCAATTGCAGCGCCGCGTAGAGCTGATCGGTGAAATAGGCCGGCCGCCGGCAGTCGTAGGCGAGCGTCGCGATCGACGAGAGCATGTTCTGATTGCCGCGCTGGCTGCCGAAACCCGTCTCCATGCCCCAGATCGCGATCAGCGGGCCCGGCGGCACGCCGTAGCGCTGCTCGATGGAAGCAAACAGCGCGCCCTGCGATCGCTTCAGCGCACGTCCGCGCGCGACGATGGTCGCGGCACCCCGCTTGGCCAGAAACGCATCGAGCGAAAGATTAAAGCTTCGCTGGCCGCGATCGGCGTTGATGGTCGCCTGCGCGTAGTTCGTCGCCATCAGGGCCGAGATGCCCGAGCCGCCCATACCCTTGGCCCTCGCCTCGCCGGCGAATTGCTGCTTCCAGCCCTCGAAGCCGGCGGGCCCGCTGCCGCATTGCGCAGCGTGGGCGGGTGGGCTCGAACCTGCGAGCAAGGCCAAGGTCAGGAAGGTTGCCGTTGTAAGCCCTGTGCTCTTGATCATCAGGAAATTCCTTGACTGGCGGCGTTACTGAGTCCATTTGCGCCGGACACTGACTTTTTTGCGGCCCCGTACTTGACCCGATCATGCACGGGCAAAACGGGGCCGTCAAAAAGGAACACTCTGAGGTCGCCAATCGTTTAGGGCCTTCAGAACACCGGATTTGGTGGCCCTGGCTTCTGACGCCGATCAAGTGGTGGCAGCGCAGCACATGGCGGCGGGGCGACTGGTGGACTATGACGGCGAAATCTATCCCAAGGACGCATGTGCCATTACCTTCGGTGTTGCTGCAAGAACCTGTCATGAAAGTGGACATAACGACCATCGTGAATATTTTACGCTGAGAGAACTGTGCAACCCGATGGTTAGGAGTGTTCCGCGACCACCTCTACCAGTATTGTGATGCTGCAAGGTATTGGTGGTCAGAGCAAATGCTTTCCAGAATTCCGACGCTATCAAAAGCTCTTATCTATTCGGACGACGCACAGCTTGCGGCGCGACTTTCATGCTTGCTCGCCAATCCCGGCGAGTACCTTCCTGTCATAGACGGGCCTCGCATGCAGAGACCCGATCGGGATGCCGAAGTTATTTCTCGCACGAACGCCGCAGCCCGTTCGCGGGCCGAGCAATTCTTTCTGGCCGGGCTTGCCGACTCGTCGGCAGAAGCTCTCGCGAAGAAGCTGCCGCAAGGCCGCTCCATCCAAATTGACGCAAGCGACAATCTCACATCCTTTGCGAAAAACGGGGTTACACTTGAAACACCTCTAGCCTGGGGTCGCGACCACATTGGTATCGGGACGCTTCTCGCTCTACGCGCTAAGCGAGCAATCATATTCGAGGATCGCCCCTCGCAAGAATTGTACGTGTCGCCAAAATCGAATCATCTGGTCGTCTGCGAGCAAGGGGATGAGCTCTCGCAGGTTATCGCCGCCAACTACGCTCACGCGCTAGGCGCAGGGTTGTTCCTGATCCGCGAGACCAAGCGACACGACGTTGAACAGATATTGGAACGATTCTACTCGGTCTATGATATCCACGATCAGTCGCCCTCCGAGGCCCTGCGAGAGCTTCGCGCCGAGCTTCGCGACATCGCTGGCAATGTCCCCGTTCCAGTGAACGGTTCGATCACTTTCATCTCGGACGGGCTTCCGCTCGGCTTTGCCTTCACGGAAGTTCCGTCGACGCATCTCTTCAACCTCGATCTTGGGACAGCCGTGCTCCACGGTTTCGCCGCTGAGCAACCCGGAAGCCGTGGAGTGCAAGTCGCCACGCTCGTTAATCCCGAAACCACACCAGCGCCTGAGATCGACGCGGCAGCAACAATTCTATCCGAACAGAGACTCTTTGTACGGAGCTATCAGGGCCCGGGAGCAGACGTGACATCGATCTCTGAGATGATCGAGCTTTTCCCATACGATCTCCTGATCATCGCCACTCATTGCGGCGATGTGTCCGGGTATCGGTGGACGTACGATTTCACGGATTCTGAGGGCATCAAACGCTCTCTCGTGGTCGACATCGCGCTTGGGATCGGACAAACGACGGAAAAAGACCTGTTGCAAGTCACTGAGTTTCTACGCTTTGTTTCCCTCGATGACGTACCGTGGAACGACCCTGTAAGGAAGGCCAAGCTCTACGTTGGCACGGCAATGAATGACTTCATGGAAAGGAAACGCGCCAAAGACGAAACGGAATTGAAGCCGACGATCAAGGATACGGTGCCTCGTGTAGTCGGCTCTGCGGCAATGAAGATGTATGACAACAATTTTATTGCTCTACCTCGTTCTCTCGCAAACGACGGCACTCCAATCATCATCAATAACGCTTGCGTGTCCTGGCATAGGCTCGCGAGCAATTTTATGTTCGGCGGCGCGCGGGGATACGTGGGAACGCTGTTTCCTATTTCCACGAGCGAGGCGGAAAGCGTTCTCCTGCGTGCCTTGGGAAAGCACCATGGCAAGATGCTTCCGCATGCCTTCTGGTCGGCCCAACGAGAAACCTACGGCGATAATCCGCGACGGCCGTATGTAGTAGCCGGAGTCTACACGCAACGCATCCGCGCTACTGTTGCCGATGTGCCAGCCTACATAACAAGCGAACTCGAGCGCGGGCGGGACACTTGGAAGCGCTATAGGGATCGCAGCGGTTCTCACGACGCACAACGCAAGCGGACAGTCGATTCTCATGTCCGGTTTTTCGAGCGCGAGTTGGGCTGGTTTCGAAGGGAGTGGCCGTCATGAACAAGACGTATCTAGCTGTCGAGCAGACCGGAAGCCCCATCGGAAGACATCACAAGCAGCGGACGACACTGATCGGGCTGGGCCTCAACCGCATGGGTCGCGTCGTTGAGCTGCGCGACTCCCCAGAGACGCGCGGAATGATCGCGAAGGTAAGGCATCTTGTTCGTGTGGTGCGTCTTGCTACAGAGCTAGATCGCCTAGCCGATTTGGTCCGCGCCCTATACCGAGACTTGATAACGACACGCATTGTCCGAGGTGATGCATTATGGGTACAATTCGAAGAAGCTGTTGACGCCTGCCGTGCTGATCCCAACGGGGACGACCGGCAAGTCAGCGAGCGCATCAACGAACTGGCCGTTGCAAAATTGCTCATCGATGATCCGACGATAGCCGGACCTATAGCATACGAGCCAGACCTGCTTCCCGATGGGCGCAAAATCGATTTCGTCATCGACCGTGGCGCGGACAATCTGTACGTCGAAGTGAAAACGGTACGCCCCCGTACAGCTGATACGGACGAAGCGTGGCAAAAGTTTCTGGACCGAAGCGAATATCATCCAGAGAACGTGAATTTCATGGTCGAGAAGGAATGGATGGGAGGGGCGATCTACGGAAACGTATTCTCCTCTCGGGCGCATTTCCTCGAATACACGATGGAATTTGAAACGCGGCTTGCCGCCGCCAAGGCGATCAAGAACGGGCCAGGTTGCCTGATCTCTTGCGGGACCGGGTTTGCTTGGCACCTGTCTAACTTGGAGGATTTTGTCGACTTCTACCATACAGGCGTACATCGAGGCGACGACCCCTTTGGGCCCATGGAAAGGCACAGCATGGAGAATAAGGGCGCGATACTAACTCGAAATATCGACCACTTCGCTTTTCTTCGTCGACACGTCGAGATTCCGAGTATGGAAGAATTCCATTTTCCTGTTCGTGGACCGCGCTTCTTCTTTCCTAAACGAAGGACTGACGAAGGATCGAGCAACGGGTCGACTTAAAGCCCTCGATTTCAGTGCGGCCCTGCCAGTGTGGCCTGATTGCACCGGGCTTGCGCGACCTGGATTGCCGGGTCAAGCCCGGCAATGACGATCTGAATTAGTTATCCAAAAAGCTCCGCAGCTTCCTCGACCTCGACGGATGCTTCAGCTTCCGCAGCGCCTTCGCCTCGATCTGCCGGATGCGCTCGCGCGTCACACTGAACTGCTGACCGACTTCTTCCAGCGTGTGGTCGGTGTTCATGCCGATGCCGAAGCGCATGCGGAGCACGCGTTCCTCGCGCGGGGTGAGCGAGGCGAGCACGCGGGTGGTGGTTTCGCGCAGATTGGACTGGATCGCCGCATCGATGGGCAGGATCGCGTTCTTGTCCTCGATGAAATCGCCGAGGTGGGAGTCTTCCTCGTCGCCGACCGGGGTTTCGAGCGACAGCGGCTCTTTCGCGATCTTGAGAACCTTGCGCACCTTCTCGAGCGGCATGCCGAGCTTTTCGGCGAGCTCTTCAGGCGTGGGCTCGCGGCCGATCTCGTTGAGCATCTGGCGGCTGGTGCGCACGATCTTGTTGATGGTCTCGATCATGTGCACGGGGATGCGGATGGTGCGCGCCTGGTCGGCGATCGAGCGGGTGATCGCCTGGCGGATCCACCAGGTCGCATAGGTCGAGAACTTGTAGCCACGGCGATACTCGAACTTGTCGACCGCCTTCATCAACCCGATGTTGCCTTCCTGGATCAGGTCGAGGAACTGCAGGCCGCGGTTGGTGTATTTCTTGGCGATCGAGATCACGAGCCGCAAATTGGCCTCGACCATTTCCTTCTTGGCCTGGCGCGCCTCGCGCTCGCCCTTCTGCACGCCGTGCACGATCTTGCGGAATTCGCCAATCTCCAGCCCCGTGAGCGCGGCGAGCGACTGGATCTCGTGGCGCAGCTCCTTGATGCGGTCCTTCTCGTGATGGACGAAATTCTTCCAGCCTTTTGCCGAGAGTTTCGAGACGCGGTTGAGCCAGCGCGGATCGAGCTCCGAGCCCTGGTAATTCTTCAAAAAGTCCTCGCGCGCGACGCCATGGCTGTCGCCGAGCCGCAGCAGGCGGCCCTCGAAGGAGACGAGCTTCTTGTTGATGTCGTAGAGCTGCTCGACCAGCGAATCGATGCGGGCTTGATTCAGCCGCAGCGACTTCACCTCGACGATGATCTCGTCCTTCAGCTTCTTGTATTTGCGCTCCTGCGCCGGCGACAGCGTCTCGTTCTGCAGCTGGTTGGAGATGTCCTGCTCCTGCAGGCGGCGCAGCTTCTTGTAGTTGTCGGCGATCTTGTCGAAGGTTTCCACCACCTTCGGCTTCAGCTCGGCCTCGATGGCCGCGAGCGACATCTGGTTTTCGAACTCGTCGTCGTCCATGTCGGACTCGGCGGCGGCTTCCGCCGGATCCTTCTCCTCGCCCTCGGTCTCGCCCTCGGGGCGGAACGGGGTCGGCGCCGGCGGCGCCGCGGGAGGCGCGGCGGCCGCGGGCATCGCCGTCTGGCCATTGCCGGCGGCAGCGGCCGCGATCGGCTGGCCGTCGGGGCCGATGGCGGCCGACAGCAGCGGGTTCATGTTGTTCTTGGCGTCGGGGCCTGCGTAGGTCGCCTCGAGATCGATGATGTCGCGCAGGAAAATCTTGCCTTCGTTGAGCTCGTCGCGCCAGATGATGATGGCCTGGAAGGTCAGCGGGCTCTCGCACAGGCCCGCGATCATCGCCTCGCGGCCGGCCTCGATGCGTTTGGCAATCGCGATTTCGCCCTCGCGCGAGAGCAATTCCACGGTGCCCATCTCGCGCAGATACATGCGCACGGGATCGTCGGTGCGCTCGCCGGGCTCGGACTTCTTGACTTCGGTGACGGCCTTCTGCGTGACCTCGACCAGCTCGTTGTCGGTCTCGTCCTCGGCCTCTTCCTTGGTTTCTTCCTCGGTGTCGGCCTCCTCGGCCTCGGAGACGTTGATGCCCATGTCCGAGAGCATCGACATGATGTCCTCGATCTGCTCGGGCGAGGTGGTGTCCGACGGCAGCACTTCGTTGAGCTGATCGAAGGTCACGAAGCCGCGCTTCTTGGCCTGCTTGATCATCTTCTTGACGGCGGCATCCGACAGGTCGAGCAACGGCGAGGGCGCGTCGGTGGAGTCCTTCTCGGGCGCGTCGGCTGCCTTGTCGTCCTTTTCCTTGTCCTTCACCTGCAGCGTCTTTGCCTTGCTGGCCATTCATTGCTCCCAAACCGCGCTTTCACGGCGGCGTCACCGCCCGCCTGAAACGCTGAAGTCACCACTGACGCGCAAAAGGGCGGCGCAAACGTTCTCGCCACCCCCGATTCTATCTCGCCGATTTTAGCCTGTTAGCTTGCCGGCCCTTAAGCTTCGCTTAACCCTGTTTTTGCCGCCAAAGTACGGATTTGGCGAGTCTTTTCACCGCGCTTGCGACCCCCGTCCGCATGATTTTTTAATCAGACGCTGCGCTGGAACCGGCCCGAAGCGTCGCCAAAGCCCTCGATCAGGGCTTCGGTACCGTCGACTTCGGCCAACCTCGCCTTGACGTCCCGCAGCCACGCCATGTCAGCCTCGCTGGCCCCTTCGCCGAGGGCCGCTTCGGCATCCTTCAATTCCCTAAGTAAGGAGTGCCACTGGCGATGCAAGGAGACGAGCTGATGCCAGGTGGCCAGAACGTCCTCGCGCGCGGCGCCGGGGTTTGCGCCCCACACCGAGGTGGTCGTGATCGCGCGCTCAAGCCTTTGAAGGACCTGCGAAAATCCGCTCGCGGCCAGGTCCGCCCGCATCTTCTCGACCTGCTCGGATGGCTCGGGTGAATGATGATGGTCGTGGGCGAAGGCCGCGATGATGCCGGCGCGCAGCTTGATGGCCTCGGGATGCGCCAGTTCCAGCGCCGCCACCTCCTCGAGGTGATCGTGCAGCAGCCAGGGGTGATTGATCAGGGTCTGCAGGATCAGCGCCTCGCGGCGGGACAGCGCGCTGCGCTGGCCGCGCATGATCGGGCTCGTCGCAAGCTGCGGGCTCGCCGCCTGGTAGGGTCCGCGGTTGATGGCAGGGCTTTGCGTCGCGCCACGCGGGCCGAATCGGCCTGCGGCACCGGTTCCAAAGCCTGTGCGCGGGGCAAAACGGCGGGGTGATTCGCCGGCGAAATTACGCGCTCCCCCGCGATAATTGCTCTTGGCGTAACCGCCGCGCGCGACTTCCGGCGTAAACGTGCGCTGCAGCCGTTCGGAAAAATCCTGGCGGTAATAGCGCCGCACCACGTCGTCGCGGATGCCGCCCGCGAGTTCGCCGATCCGCGCTTCCAGCGCCGCGCGCCGCTCGGGAGTGGCAAACGTGCCGCCTTCGATTTCGCGCGACCAGATCACCTCGGCGAGGCCCCGCGCCGACGAGATCACCTCCTCGATCGCCGCGCGTCCACCGGAGCGCGCGAGATCGTCGGGGTCCTGGCCCTCGGGCAACAGCGCGAAGCGAAGACTTTTCCCGGGTTTCAGATGCGGCAGCGCGAGGTCGGCGGCGCGCCACGCCGCCTTCTGCCCGGCCTTGTCGCCGTCGAAGCAGAGGATTGGCTCGTCCGCCATCTTCCAGAGCAGCGCCAGCTGGTTTTCGGTCAAGGCGGTGCCGAGTGGCGCGACGCTTGCCGGATAACCCGCGCCGACCATGGCGATGACGTCGATATAGCCTTCGACCACCACGAGCGGACTGCCGTTATGCGCGGCCTGCCTTGCGGGGCCAAGGTTGTAGAGATTGTCGCCCTTGTGGAACAGGGGGGTTTCCGGCGAGTTCAGATATTTCGCGGCGACGTCCTTTTCCAGCGCGCGGCCGCCGAAGGCGATCACGCGCCCGCGCGCATCCGTAATCGGAAACATCACGCGGTCGCGGAAGCGATCGTAGGGCACCGGGATGTCCTCGCCCGCGATCAGGAGGCCCGCTTCGACCATGTCGTCGACCGAGATGCCTTGCGCGCCGAGCTGCTCCTTCAGCGCAAAGCGTTCGGCGTGCGCATAGCCGATGCGGAACTGCAACTGGGTCGCGGGCGTAATCCCGCGGTCGCCGAGATAGCCGCGCGCGCGAGCGCCGTTGCGCGAGGCGAGCGTGTCGGCGAAATATTTCGCCGCCAGTTCCATCACGTCATACAGCGTCTTGCGGCGCTGTTCGTGCTCGGCGGCATCGGGCGAAGCCGCCGGCAGCGGCAACCCCGCCATCGCCGCGAGCCGCTCGACCGCTTCCGGAAACGACACGCCTTCGGTCTCCATCACGAAGTCAAAAATGTTGCCGTGCTTGCCGGAGGAGAAGTCGTGATAGAACTGCTTCTGGTCGTTGACGGTGAACGAGGGCGTCTTCTCCTGCTGGAACGGCGACAGCCCCTTCCACTCCTTCCCCGCCCGCTTCAGCTTCACGCGCCGGCCCACCACCTCCGAAACCGGAAGCCGGGCGCGCAGCTCGTCGAGGAATTGGGGCGTAAAGCGCATCGGGTGATTCTGCGGTGAGTTGGGGAGGATGCCAACCGATCATCGATATAGGGTGGCGCCGGTAATATACGAGAATTGTTGGGATTATCCGGGCTATTCACAGGGGCTTGGTACCCCCTCCCCCGCGAAGAGCCGGAGAGGGAGTGGACCGCCGGCGTGACGGGTTTATGCGCTCACTTCTCCATAAACCGGCCCGACGCGATGCGCGTCAGGTTGGCGACAGGCCAGTTGTAGAGGTAGGTCCAGGTCTCGCGCGCGGTGCCGTCGTCGAGCGTAACTTGCAGCAGCTCGCGGAGATATTGGGTCGGCTCGGGAAAGCCCTCGCCGCAGGCCTCGTACATGTCGAACTCGCGCAGCATGTCGTCGCGCGCGCGCAGGCGGTACAATTCGCCGTGCACGATGTCACTGGCATCGTCCGAGCGCACCAGCCCCGGATAATGCTTGACGAGATAGAGCCGGCCGCGGCACGTCGCCTCGCCGATGAAGTCGGCATTGGCCGACAACAGCCGCGCCATCGGATGCGCATAGCCGCGCATCAGCGTGCCGTAGACGAAGAGAAGATCCTGCATTTACGCCGCCACCACCTCGTCGCTGATGACGACGAATTTCGTCAGCGTCATCCGGCCAAAGCTCGTGGTCAGCGCGACGTCGGCGGCGTCGCGGCCGGTGGCCATCAGGATGCGGCCGATGCGCGGGGCGTTGTGGCGGGCGTCGAAGGTGTACCACTGGCCGGACAAATAGGCCTCGAACCAGCCGGAGAAATCCATCGGCTCGGGGTCGGGTGGAACGCCGATGTCGCCGAGATAGCCGGTGCAGTAGCGCGCCGGGATCCCCATGCAGCGGCAGAAGGTGAGCGCCAGATGCGCGAAATCGCGGCAGACGCCGGCGCGCTGCTCGTAGACGTCGTGGGCGGATTTCATGTGATGGGCGTGCGCGTAGCCGAAGGTGACGCGGTCGTGCACGAAATCGCAGATCGCCTGCACCCGTTGCCACCCGGGTTTGCTGTTGCCGAACAGCGACCAGGCGATGTCGGTCAGCTTGTCGGTCTCGCAATAGCGGCTCGCCATCAGATAGAGCAGTACCTCGTCGGGCAATTGATCGATCGGCAGCTGCTGCGCTGACGGCGCAACCGCGTCGGGCAATCCGGAATCGCGCACCAGCGCGCTGCCGCGCAATGTCACGCCGCCGGGAGGGGCCACCAGCCGGCCGCAGATATTGCCAAAACTGTCGCGGTAGAAGCCGATTCCCACATTGGGCTCGGCAACGATGGTCTCGGTACCGACGATGTCGGCGCGGCGCGAGGGGTGAATCGAAAGCATGATCACCATCGGCGTCGCTTGCGCGGCGGCGTGGGAGATCTCGAAGCCGACCTTGATTTCCATTTCAGACCTCGGCCGATTCGCTGGCGGATGTGACGTTGATGCTGACCTCCATGCCGACGAAGGCATCGGCCGAACCGAGATAGGTGCCGTGCAGCGGGATCGCCTGGCGCGGATCGCGGGCGACTGCGACGCGAATGAGGTCGCGGGTGCCGACGATGCCGTTGGTCGGATCGAACTCGATCCAGCCGGCGCTCGGCAGATAGACCTGGACCCAGGCATGGGTCGCGCCGCCGCCGACATGGCCGTGCTCACGGTCGCCGGGGATGAAGACATATCCCGACACGAAGCGCGCGGCGATGCCGAGCCGGCGCAGCGCCTCGATCATGAACAGCGCGTAGTCGCGGCAGGTGCCCGATCCCGTCTGCAGCGTGTCGAGCGGATGCTGGGTGCCGTGCTCGTGCCGCTTGCGGTAGGTGAAGGCCTCGCGGATGCCATGGGTCATGCCGGACAAAATCTTGAACGTCGGTGTCGGCGCATCCGCGTCAAGAAAGTTCAGCGCCCACGCCGACAGCTCGCCTTGCGGGTCGCCATATTGCGGCGTGATGAACTGGACGAGGTCGGGAAACTCCTCGTCGTCGTACGGGAATGGATAGAAATAGGCCGCCTCGTCCGGGGTCAATGCGAAATCTTCCGCCGGATTGTGCTCCACCGTCGCGGTCGAGGCGAAGGTCAACTTCTCGGCGCGCTCGTCGAAGCTCGCGATCGCAACCGAGTTGCCGAACACGTCGTGGATCCAGCGCAGCCGCATCGGCTCCGGGGTGATGTCGAGGCGGCTTGCGTGCACGCGCAAATCGTGGCCGTCGCGCGGGCGCAGCATGATGCGGTGCTCGCCGAACGCCACCGGGTGCGCATAGCGGTATTCGGTCTTGTGGTGGATCGTCAGCAGCGGCATTGTCGAGGGAATAAATATGACATTGTGCGGTGTAATCTATACCGATCCTTGCCTATTTCGAAATCGGGATGCTGCTTCGATGGGCAAAGTTTAGGGAAAAATGGCTTGAACCGCATCGGCGATACCTCACGCCTGCTCTATCAGGAAGATATTCCGCCGGTTCTGGAGAGTAACGCGGCCGGGCGCTCGCCGTTCCTTTTGACCTCGGACCATTACGGCCGGCTGATCCCGCGCCGCCTCGGTGACCTCGGCCTCCCGGAGCGCGAACTGACGCGGCATATCGCCTGCGACATCGGCATTGCCGGCGTAGCGGACGCGCTGTCGCGGCAACTCGACGCGCATCTGATCGCGCAGCGCTATTCGCGCCTGGTGATCGACTGCAACCGGCCGCCGGCCGCGCCGAGCTCGATTCCACGCATCAGCGAGGCCACCGTGATCCCCGGCAATGACGGCTTGACGCGCGAGGCCGCCGCGGCGCGGCGCCGGGAGGTGTTCGAACCCTACCATCGCCGCATCGACGCGGCGATCGACCAGCGCCAACGCAACGGCGTGCCCACGGTGCTGGTGGCGCTGCACAGCTTTACGCCCGTCTATGCCGGCGTCGCGCGGCCCTGGCATATCGGCGCGCTCTATCGTCACGACACCCGGCTGCCGCCGCTGCTATTGAAGCTGTTGCGCGGCGAGAGCGATCTCGTGGTCGGCGACAACGAGCCCTATGCGGTGAGCGAGGAGACCGACTACACGATCCCCGTGCACGGCGAGAAGCGCGGCTTGATGAATACCGGCATCGAAATCCGCCAGGATCTGATCGCCGAGGAGGTCGGACAGCAGCAATGGGCCGACCGGCTGGCACGGATTCTTGGCGCGGCCGAAGCGGCGCTGCGCGCGCAGCGTTTTTTGCCGGCTTAGCAGTTGACACCAAGGCAATCTGTTCGCGACACACGATACTCTGTTCCCTCCCCCCTTGTGGGGGAGGGTTAGGGAGGGGGGTGGCGGCATCGGGACTGCCACCGTAGTCCAGCGCCAAGGAGAGACCGCCCGTGTGGACCCCTCTCCCCAACCCTCCCCCACAAGGGGGGAGGGAGCTCACCGACGATGCCGCTCGATCTTGCCACTCAAGAATGTGTCCGTGCTCACCGCGACCGTGACAGCGCCAGCCAGATGCCGCCGCCGATCATGACGCCGCCGGAGAGGCGCGACAACAAGCGTGTCCGCCGCGCCGAGAACAACAGGCGCGCACGCCCCGCGAGCAGCGCATAGACGGCATCGGTCATTCCCGCGATCACCATGAAGGTGACGCCGAGCAGCGTCACCTGCGAGACATGATCCCGGTTCATGTCCATGAATTGCGGAATGAAGGCGCCGAAGAACACCAGCACCTTGGGATTTGAGAGCAGAACCACGAGTCCCTGCAGGAAGAAGCCGCCGCGCGGCGGAGGCGGCGGTGTATCGACCTTGACGCCCTCGACCGGAAAACGGATCAGCCGGATGCCGAGCCAGACCAGGTAGGCGGCGCCGGCAAAGCGCACCCAGTCGAACCAGTAGCCCATCGTCGCCATCAGCGAGGTCAGCCCGACTGCGACGATGCCGATCACGATCATGAGCCCGGTCTGCACGCCGAGCAGGTTGGTCAGCGCGGCGCGGGTGCCGTAGCGCAGGCCGTTGCCGATCATCAGCGTCACGACCGGACCGGGCAACAGCGCCAGCGCAATGCAGGCGGCGACAAAGGCGAGATAGACTTGCAGGGACATGGGGGGCTCGCGTGGCAAACTCGTCATGGCCGGGCTCGTCCCGGCCATCCACGTCTTATCTGGAAATTGATCGGAAAAAAAGACGTGCATGCCCGGGACACCCGTCTACGTTATTGCTTCGCCGGGTCTTCGGTGCTGGTCCGCCGAAGCCTTGGCGAAGGCGGAAGCCCGGGCATGACGCAGAAACGCAGCCCACGCTCCCTTCTCCCCTTGTGGGAGACGGAGCTCGCTCGCTTCATTCAGCCGCTGCAGGGTCCGTCCTTCCGTATCGCGTTCGCCACCTGTCGAGCTTGATAAACGGGTAAGGCAGGTTGACAGATTGCCTTACATCAAGAAGTAAATCGCCGAAGGATCATAATAAGAACTCATGATCGCGTCGGCAGGCGTTGATTGGTTTTCTGTTCAGATGCCGTCTGCGAGGTGAAGCGGTCCCTCATATTCAGACTCGACGCGGAAAACACCTTTATGAATCCCGTGCTCAAAGAGATCCGGCACGATCCTTTGCTCTGGTTGCTGGCGTTCGTGCCCGTGCTGTTCGCCGCTCAGAAGCTCAAGCCAGAAGCGCACACGCTGCTTTTTGTGCTGTCCGTACTCGCGATTGTCCCGCTGGCCGCGCTGCTGAGTCATGCCACCGAATCTGTGGCCGCGAGGACGGGCAACTCCGTCGGCGGCTTGCTCAATGCCACACTTGGAAACCTGACCGAGCTTGTCATCGCGCTCACCGCGTTGCACGCCGGGCAATATACCCTGGTGAAGGCATCCATCGCCGGAGCGATCGTCGCCAACACGCTGTTCATGTTGGGAGCGTCGTTTCTGCTCGGCGGACTCAAGCACCACGTGCAGGAATACAACAGGGCCAGCGCCCGCCTGCAAGCGGGGCTGCTCTTTCTGGCCACCATTGCGATCCTGATTCCGTCTGCAATCCCTGAACCCGATTCCATGGGGTCGGCATTCGCAGAGACATTGAGCGTGTGTCTGTCCGTGCTGCTCATCGTCGCCTATGGTCTTGGCCTGTTGTTTTCACTGAAAACGCATCGCGAGTTGTTCGGCGGCGCGGCACACGCGGAAACTGGCGAAGTACCATGGCCGTTGAGTCAGGCCTTGGCCACGCTCGGCGGCGTCACTGTGCTGGTCGCGCTGGTGAGCGAGGTGTTCGTCGAGTCGGTGCAGCAAGCCGCGGTAGCATTCGGCATGACGCCCGCGTTCGTTGGCTTCATCGTCGTGGCGTTGGTAGGCGGAGCGGCAGAAATGGCCTCGGCCTTTTCAGCCGCTCGCAAGAATCGGCTGGACCTGAGCGTGGGCATCGCGCTCGGCAGCGCATCGCAAATCGCCCTTTTCGTCGCTCCCGTGCTGGTACTGCTCAGCTATGTCACCGGCCCGGCTCCGATGAACTTGCAATTCTGGCCGGGCGCGGTGCTCATGATGCTGCTTGCCTCGATGACAACGTCAGTGATGACCAATGGCGGCCGCTCGGCCTGGTTTGTCGGAGTGCTGGTCCTGACCGTCTATCTGATTTTCGCCATGACGCTTTATCTGATGCCGCCTCGGCTACAGGGTGACGGGGCCAAACCTCCAAAAACAACAGAAAACTCCGCTCTCTACGATTACCGGGTAACCACGCGCGCGTCCCTCGGCGCCGCTGGGCCGGAAAAAGAAAAGCCACGGCGCACCGCCGCAGCCATTCTTGCTCGGGCCGTCGTTGCACCGATTACCGTGTTGCCTTAGTCCTAACTCCGGTTCGATTCGGACCGGGGTGACTGTCCGCATCGCATCGTCGGGGTGGTCCCTATGCTGCGCCAATTTGTCATGGGTGTTGCCGTCAGTGTTTGCAACATTGCGATCCACGCAATCGTTATGACGGCCGTATTGCAGGTGGCGCGCACCGCGAATGAGCGGGCGTCGTCACATCAATCGCTTCGGCTAATCGTCGTCATGACTGCAACCGTATTGGTGTTGATGGCTGCGCATATTGTCGAAATCGTTACTTGGTCATTTGCCTACGCAATCTTCGGCGTCGCATCTCCCGGAACCGATCTCCTGTATTTTGCCTTTGTAAACTACACGACACTGGGTTACGGCGACGTGACTCCGACGGAGCGCTGGTCCTTGGTCGGACCGATGACGGCGATGAATGGCGTGCTGTTGTTTGGTTGGTCGACCGCCGTCATTTTTGCGGTTTTGGAGAAAGCCTTGATGACGGAAACCAAAAGATGAATCCAATGGGTGGACGTCTGCTCTTTGTATATCTTGTTGCAAGAGTCCTTTGGGGGAACGCGAAGGTGGACACGATACGAAGTATCGTGGCCGGGGTCTGTCGCCGCGGATAGAGACCCTCATTCGGCGCGGACTGCGTCCGCGCCACCTTCTGCCACAAGGGGAGAAGGGAAGCGGCTCAACCTCCGCCCATCGCCGCCGTCATCCAGCGCGTCATGTCGGCTGAAGCCAGAAACTCCAGCGCCGCGCGCTGGACTTCCGGTGCGCTGCCCTCACCCTGCGCAACCGCGACCAGCAGGTCGCAGCGGTGCGACACAGCGATGCCGATCGCGGTGTGGCGGGAGCCGTCGGACATCGCAAGATCATAGGCGCGCGCGCGTCCGGCCATGTCGGCGAGCTCGATCACCCTGCCCGGCTCCAGCGGAACGAAGCGCTCGCTCATCAGGTCGAGATCGGCGACACGGTCCACTTCGTCGTCATCGGCAACCCCGGAGTTGCAATTGCAGAAGCCGAGCTTCGGCCGAACATAGACCTCGAGCTCGCCGCCGCAGGCTTCCGTCACGCAGCGGAAGGCGCGGCCCGCCGGCCAGCCGTCGCGCGGAAACGGCCAGGCGATCTCGCGCCAGCCCTCGACGCCGGACCGCGCCGGCTGGTCACCGGCAACGCCGAGAGCGCAGATCGCAACGGCAACTGAGGTCAGCAGTCTGCGCATCTCGCACGATCTTTTTGTTTGAGCATGATCTCCGCGCAAACGCGTTCCGCGTTTGTCGCGAGGGAAAACCGGTGTCCACTTTTCCGGATCATGCTCTCTAGGGCAACCCGGCCACCTTGCGCGCGTCGCCGGTCAATTCCAGGATATGCATCCCGGTATTGGCGCGATCGACGATGTAGATGTAGCCGCGATCGTCGGTCTCGACATTGTTGGTCTGGATCGCGACCTTGCAGCGCTCCTTGCCGTCGACGGTGACGCAGCGCTTGTCGGTCGCGGCCGTGATCGAGGGAATGAAGTAGCCGACCTCTTTGGGGTGATAGGGATCGCGGACGTCGAGCGCGCGCACGCCGGCATTGAAGAAGGCGATGAACGCCATCTTCTTGTAAAAGACCTGCGCCATGCTCTCGTTGGAGGAATGCGAGCCGAACCGCCCGCCGCGCTCGCAGAACGAGCCGCTCGCCTCGGGCACGGTATAGCTCGAGATCATCATCGGCCGGTTCTCGACCGTGACGTCGGCGAACCACACCATCTGCCGCGGCTCGTTGCATTCGTTCTGGATCGCCTCGTCGACGATCATCACGATGTCGCGCGTCTGCCCGTCCTTGTCGTGCGCGAATTCGGCGATTGCCATGCCCTTCATTGGAAAGACCGTGTGGGCGCCGTTGAAGGCCGACATCGCCAGCCGCGAGATTTCCGGATAGCGAAGATTGTCCGGCGTCGGCTCTTTCGGCCCGTTGATCAACTTGTCGCGGTCGACGATCTGCAGGAAGCCGCCCTTGTCGGTGCCATAGCCGAAATAGATGCGGTTGGCTTGCGGGCCGAGCGAGATCGGCCCGTGCAGTTCGGTCGGCACCGCGCCGGTCGAGCCCGGCTCCTGGCCGGGAAGCCCGAAATCCCTGATCTTGACGGGATGCGCGGGGTCGGAGAGGTCGTAGACCTGCGTCATGCGGCGGGTGCGCCAGTCCGGCGCGCCCGAGACCAGGAACGCGATCCCGGTGTCGCATTCCCACCAGCTCTTGTGGGTATCCTTCAGGCCGCCGATCCGGGTGACCAGCACGGGATTGGCGGGATCGGCGACGTTCCAGATCTCATGCGCCTCGCTGCCGAAGGTGCGCAGCAGGTAGACCGCGTTGCGGTCGCCCTTGGGCAGCGACTTGCCGTCGCAAATCCGCACCATCTGCGCGCCGCCGCCCTCGTATTTTCCGGGCTGCCCGGGAATATGGTGGAGATATTTCGGATGCGCCGGATCGGTGACGTCGACGATCGAGGTGCCGTTCGGCTCGGCCTTCCCGGTCAAGGGATTGACCGGATCGGGAACGGCGTCGGTGCCGCCGTGATGGCCGATATAGGCGACCCAGCGATCGCCCTGATGATGGATGGTCGGCTGATAGGCGCTGCGCGCCTGCAGGTCGTTATACCCGACGAGCCGCATGTTGGAGGCTTCCGGCGGCGCGCCGATGGTCTGGCTCTGCGCATAGGCGCCGCCGCAGCATGCGATGAAAGTGACAAAGAGAGTTGTGGCGAGTTTGACGAGACCGCTCATGCTTTTCCACCCGGGACTGTTGGAGGCCAGTCTTCGCTGGCTACCGATCAGGACATCATAGCCAAGCGCGCCTGGATTGCACTACGCTTCACGCACCGAATTCGAGCGAAGTTTTCATCCAGGGAGGCAACCATGTCGTCACGTCATCTTCGCGTCACCAGCCGGCGGCATTTGCTTTGCCCCTTTTCCGTTCAAACCAGTATGATGTAGTGGCGGCCATCCCTTCATGTCGATTGGAGCAGGAAAACTGGCCAGATACGACGCCCTGATCGTAGGAACGCGATGCGCCGGCGCGCCGCTGGCGATGCTGCTCGCGCGCAAAGGCTACAATGTCCTTGGTGTCGATCGCGCGCAATTTCCGAGCGACACTGTTTCCACTCATTTCATGTGGCCGAGGACGACGGCATCCCTTGCAAAGTGGGGATTGTTGGACAAGCTGGCGGGGACCGGATGTCCAATGATCGAACACGTCACGGCCGATTATGGCCCGATTGCCATTCGCGGGAGACCCAGCTCGGTCGATGGCACGGCCGCAATGTTTTCCCCGCGACGAACCGTTCTGGACAATCTCCTGGTTGATGCCGCGCGACAGGCCGGCGCGGAGATGCGGGAGACGACCACCTTTCGCGAACTCATTTGGGTGGAAGGGCGCGTCGTTGGAGCGCGCCTGCAGGAGGCTAACGGACGGCTAGTCGAAGAGAGCGCCACGGTTGTGGTCGGTGCGGACGGGATGTGGTCGCCGGTCGCGCGCGCCGCCGGCGCCACAACGGATATTGCGCATCCATCGTTCACTTGCGGCTATTACGCTTACTGGGCCGGAGTACCCACGCAAGGGGTCGAATTTTACGTCCGTCAGGGGCGCGATATCCTCGTATTTCCCACGCACGACGGGTTGACCTGCATTTGGGCCGGACGCTCACACGACGAATGGGATGAGTATCGAAAAGACGTTGAGGGCAGCTACCTCGATATCATTGGGCTCGCTCCATCGCTCGCCGAGCGGCTCAAGTGCTGCGAGCGAGTGACGTCTTTCAAAGGTACTTCCAAGTTATTGAATTTCTATCGCCAGAGCTTCGGAAACGGTTGGGCTCTCGTGGGTGACGCCGCGTACCATCGCGATCCGCTCCCGGGAATGGGCATCGGCGATGCATTCCTTGGGGCGCAACTTCTTGCAGACGCGCTCGCTGCCGGCCTCGCCGATGACCCCGCACTTCTTGATTCATCGTTGGCGGCCTATCAGTCGACGTTTCGACGTAGAACCATGCCGGTCTTCGAATATACGTTGAAGGCCGCCAGCCTCAAAGATCCGACATCCGCCGTTCCGATCTATGAGAGGGTCGCTAAATCCGATCAAGAAACGACGCGCTTTATGGACGTGCTTGCGGGAAATATACCGTTCAAGGAGTTCTTCAACCCGCAAAACATCGGGCGATTACTTGCGTGAATGAAGTCCGCGACCTGACCGCGGCTGTCCGTGTCATTTCCACTTATCATCTGAGGGCAGCGGTAATCGGCTGTTGCGGCACCTTGGGAAGATGCGGCAACCCGGCGCACCATCGCTGAAGGAGCCGGCGATGGCGCGCCTGTCGCATCAGGCGGCCGGCCTGATGTTCTGGTTGACCCGAAAGAGGTTGGCCGGATCGTATTTGCGCTTTACCGCCGCCAGCCGGTCATAGTTGCCGCCATAGGTCGCCTTCAGCCTTGCATCGCCCTCATCGTCCATCATGAAATTCGGGTATGCGCCGCCGAGGTCGAAGGGATGCACTGCCTCCCAATAGGCCTTGGTCCAGCGCGTTACCGCGCCCGCCTTCTGCGGATTCGGATCGATACCGGCGATGACCATCGACCAGGTCGCATCGCGGCAATTCCAGGCGGTTTCGCCGCTTCCGACGCGATGCACGGCGCCGTCGATGGGGTAGAGATGCATGAGCGACAGCTCGCTCGGCGTTTTCGCCGCCTGCGCGAGATGGGCGTCGATCGCGGCATCCGGAAGCGTCTTGACGAAGTCGCCCCGCCAATACCACTGCATTCCCTTGGGATAGAGCCCGTCGAACATGCACTGCACCGCCGGATAGGGCATCGTTCCCATCCAGTTGAACCACGGTGGGGGAAGCGCGTCGATCAGCGGCGCCATCGCCTTCCTGCCCTCCTGCTCCGGGCCGTCGTAGCAGCACATCAACAGACAGAAGCGCTTTCCCCAAAACTCTTCCGGGAACGGCGCACTGGAAAGGATGGTCTTCAGCCCGAGGAAGATTCCGAGTTCCTCGGGCGCTTTCGGCAGGAAGTCGCGATAGCGCTGCATGATGGTGCGCGCGTGCTCCTGATCCCAGGCGATCGGCCCGGCGAACACGGTGCTGACCGGACGCAGGCGGAATACGAACGAAGTGACGATGCCGAAGTTGCCGCCGCCGCCGCGCAGCGCCCAGAACAGATCGGCGTTCTTCACCTCGCTGGTGGTAACAAAGCTGCCGTCGGCGAGCACCACATCCGCCTCGATCAGGTTGTCGATGGTCAGACCGTATTTGCGCGACAGGTAACCGTGGCCGCCGCTCAGCGTCAGCCCGGCGATGCCGGTGGTCGAGATGATGCCCGCAGGCACGGCGAGGCCGAACGCGTGGGTCGCATGGTCGACGTCGCCCTGGGTGCAGCCCGCGCCGACCCGCGCCGTCCGGGCAGCCGGATCGACCCGCACTCCCTGCATCGGGGACAGGTCGATCACCAGGCCGTCGTCGACGCTCGCGAGTCCGGGACCGTTGTGTCCGCCGCCGCGAACGGCGAGCGGCAGGTGGTTGTCGCGGGCGAAATTCACCGCCGTGATCACGTCGGCGACATCGACGCAGCGGGCAATCAGCAACGGCCGCTTGTCGATCATTCCATTATAGAGCTTGCGCGCTTCGTCGTAGTCGGCGTCGCCACGCTCGATAAGCATGCCGCGCAGGCTTGCGCGCAGATTGATCCTGGCTTCGTCACGCATGATGGTCTCCTGATTTCACGGTTCACCTGGTGTTGGTTATCCGGCGAGCATTGTGCTCCGGTCGGGGAAAACCCATGCCCGTCGGCGGCGCCAGGGGGGCACCGGGCCGCAAGCTGCCGCAGCGCCGCGGCCGCCGCGTCACCCGATCGATGGATGTTCTGCTGTGGCACCCCGCCCCGGCGTGCTATGATGTCGCGGGGCGCGCTGGCTGGAGCCATCGGCATGCGCGAAGCAAACGAGCTTTCGCGGGTCATCGGCGACGTCTACGACGCGTCGCTCGATCCGGCGCTTTGGCCGCAAGCCATTGAAAGCATTTGCGGCTATGTCGGCGCCGCCTCCGCGAGCCTGCACTCGCAGGATTCGATCAGCAGGGCCACCGACGCGCTGTTCTGGTGGGGCCGCGAGTCCAGCGCTCCGCATTATTTCAGGACTTATCTGGAGAGATACGGCCGGATCAATCCGATCTTTCCCGGCGTCATTTTTTTCGACGTCGAACGCCCGGTTGCCGTCCCGGACGTGATTTCGTGCGAGGAGTTCGTTCAGACCCGCTTCTTTCGCGAATGGCTCGCGCCGCAAAGCCTGATGGATGGCCTGTTCTCGAACCTGGGAAAGGGCGCAACCAGCTGTGCGCTGTTCACGGCCATGCGCCACGCCGGGCAGGGGCAAGTCGACGACCGGATGCGGCACCGGTTCGAACTGATTACGCCGCATGTGCGGCGCGCCATGCTCATCGGCAAGACGATCGATCTCCATCGCGTGGAGGCGGCGGCGCTCGCCGACTCGCTCGACGAACTCGCCTCTGGGATGTTCATCGTGGACCAGACTGGCCGCATCATCCACGCCAACGCAAGCGGCCATCGCCTGATCGCCGAGGCCGACGTGCTGCGCGGCACGAACGGCCGGATCGCGGCGTTCGATCATGAGGGCGGTCAAAATCTGCTCAATGTATTCACGGCAGCCGGGGCAGGCGATGCGGCCGTCGGCAAGGGAGGCATCGCCGTTCCTCTCATGGCGCGAAGCGGCGAGCGCTATGTCGCCCATGTGCTGCCCCTGACCTCGGGGGCGCGTCGCAAGGCGGGCATCTCATATTCGGCGACAGCGGCGGTGTTCGTCCGCAAGGCGGCGCTGGATTTGCCATCGCCGCCCGAGGCGGTGGCCGGCGAATTCAAGCTGACGCGGGCGGAGATCCGGGTGCTGTTCGCCATCGTCGAAATCGGCGGAGTGCCCGAAGTCGCGCCGGTGCTCGGCATTTCCGATCAGACCGTCAAGACCCATCTGCACCGCATCTACGAGAAGACCGCCACCAAACGACAGGCCGACCTGGTGAAGCTGGTCGCGGGCTATTCGACGCGGCTCTGATCGCTCTCAACTCACCGGCGCCGCGATCCGCCGATACAGGTGCCAGGTCGCATGCCCCAGCACCGGCAGCGTCAGCAGGAGGCCGAGAAAATAGGGCAGCGCCGAGACAATCGGCAGCACGACGATCACGGCGGCCCAGCCGATCATCGGCAGCGGGCTGGTGACGACCGCGCGGACGCTGGTGATCATCGCGGTGACGAAGTCGACATCGCGGTCGAGCAGCAGCGGGAACGAAACCACGGTGAGCGCCGCGTTGATCCGGGTCAACACTCCTGCGTCGTCCCTGCGAAAGCACGCCACAAGCCCTCCTATGTTTTCGAGGCTTGCCGAAATCGCCTGCACGATGGCGCCTACAAACTCCTGAGAAATCCAGCAAGCGCCGCGCTGGTTTCCGACGGGGCCTCCTGCTGCACCCAGTGACCTATGCCCGGCAGAATGACGGACCCTCGAAAGTTGGTGCAGGCCAGTCCCGGGTTTGCATAGAGATCGATTCCTGGAATGAAGGCGCGAACCGGATCACGCTCGCCGGCAACGAAATACGACGGCTGCGTCACCGGCTTTCCGGCGAAGTCCGCCATTTCCTCGAAATCAATCGACTGGGCCCGATATCGATTGAGCGGAGCACGAAAGCCGCCCGCTTGAAATGCTTCGGAATAGACCTGCAAATCCTGCTCGCTCATCCAGCCGGGAAATGGCTGGGGATCAATCAACCCATCCAGCAGCTTCGCATCGGCGGGCTTGGGTTCGAGCCACTTGTTCAGCGGCGCCGCGCCGGAGAGAGCAAAATAGGCCTTTCGCAAGCCGGCCGGGATGTCGGCCTCGAGCTCTGCTTCAGCGATGCCTTCTTCCTGAAAATAGAGCTGATAGAAGAAGCGATCCTTGTAGATGGCCCTGGCCATTTCGACGAACGGCACCGGCCCCCGCGGGATATAGGGAACACTCAGCCCGGCGACGGCGGTTACCTTGCCGGGGTATCGCAGTGCCGTATTCCACACGATCGGCGCGCCCCAATCGTGGCCGAACAGGATGGCCGTTCCACCACCGAGCTGATCGATCGCGGCGGCAACATCGGACGCCAGTTCGCGAAGCGAATAAGCGGCAATCTCGTGCGGCTTCGAGCTGCGGCCGTAGCCGCGCACATCCAGCGCCGCCACCTTGTATCCACGCCCGGAAAAATGTGCGATCTGATGACGCCACGAGTACCAGAGTTCGGGAAATCCGTGGACGCAGAGGACCAGCGGGCCGCGGCCTTCGACGGCAACATTGAGATCGACCGGCCCGTTCCGTACTGTGGCAAAATCCAAGGTCCCCTCCTCGATCGGTGCTATTGACAGGCCACTCTAAACAGCTCGCTTGAGATCGTTCTCGTTGATCAGGCCGACCTCTTCGACCGCGGTCGCCTCGACGAAGACGAGCGCAAAACGGCCGAGATGCACGTTGTGAAAGGCGCCGCAGGCGTTCCCGGATGCTGCGCGATAATGGACCATCGGCGGCACCACCAGGCGATTCTTCAGGGTCAGGCCGCGGATCTTGAACGGCTGGAACAACAGGGGTCTGGAGGGATCGATGTTGTCGGTGACCGTGGCGGACATTTCAATTTTCCTGTCGGGTTTATCCGGATGACCGGTTGCAGGAAATGATTCTCTATTTTGGGCTGGAGGTCCAGCCGGTCCTTGCGCACAGGCAGCGCCGCAAACGCGCAGTCTCAGCGCGTCGCCCGCTCCATCGCGAGCTCCGCCTCGAGGCTTGCGAGGTCGCGATAGATCGAGGCGACCGCGAGCACGCGTCCGCCGCGCTTGTACCGCAGCAGGCAATCCCTCGCGGCGATGTTGCCGTCGACCTCGATTTGGTCCCACGGCTCGGCGTGGCCGACATAGTTGATCGGCACGTCGTAGTGCTGGCTCCAGAAGAACGGCACGGCGTCGAAGACTTCGCGCTGTCCCAGCATGTTGCGCGCGGCGGTCTGGCCCTGCCGTTCCGCCACCACCCAATGCTCGACGCGGATGTTTTCACGCGAATGCGGATCGGGCCAGCGGGCGATGTCGCCCGCGGCATAGATGCCGGGAACGCTGGTCTCGAGATGGGCGTTCACCGTGACGCCGCGGTCGATCGCAAACCCGGCCTGCTCGGCGAGCGCGAGCCGCGGCCGCACGCCGACGCCCATCACCACGACGTCGGCCTCGATCACGCCGCCGTTCTTCAGCGTCGCGCGCCTGCCGTCGATCGCCGTTACGGTATCGCCGAGATGAAAGATGACGCCGTGCTCTTCATGCAGGGCGCGAACGAAATCGCCCAGCTCGGGGCCGAGCACGCGCTCCATCAGCCGGTGCTCGAGCCCTACGACATGGACCTCGATATTCCTCGCGCGCAATGAGGCCGCGACCTCGAGCCCGATGAAACTGGCCCCGAGCACGACCGCCCGGCGCGCGCCGTCGGCGGATGCGATGATCGCCCGGCAATCGGCCAATGAGCGCAGGACATGGACATGCGGCTGGTCCGCGCCCGGGATCGGCAGATGCACCGGCTCCGCACCGGTCGCGAGCAACAGGCGATCATAGGCAATGGCTGCGCCGCCGGCGAGGATCACGTTTTTGGCCCTGACGTCGATCGCTGCAACTTCGGTCTCGATCCGCAGGTCGATTTTGGCGTCGCGATAGAAATCATCCGGCCGCAACGGCAGCCAGTCCTCCGGCGCGCTGCCGGCGAGATAATCCTTCGACAAATTCGGCCGGTCCACCGGCGCGGCGCTCTCGCTGCTCAGCATCACGATGCTGCCCTGAAAATCCTGCCGCCGCAGCATCTCGGCGGCAGCAAAGCCCGCAGCACCCCCGCCGACGATCACGATGCGGCCGGGCGCATCGACGACGCCTTTCACGCGCGGCTTGGGCTGCTCGCGCTTTTGGCGGACGAAGATACGGTCAGCTTCGCGTTCGACCTTCCACACCGCGACCGGAGCGAGCGCTGGCGCGCGGGCGGCTTCGCCGGTGCGCAAATCGAAGCAGGCGTGATGCCAGGGGCAGCGCACGCTCTCGCCGTCCACGAGGCCTTCGGCAAGCGGACCGTGATAATGGCTGCAGTGGGCGCCGACGGCGAAGATTTCCGATCCCGACCGCACCAGCAGGACTTCTTCATCGCCGACATGTCCGACAAGCGTCGCGCCGGAGAATTGCGACAGGGCGATGCCCTGCGACAGATCGGGACCCGCGGGCGGAGCCTGTTGATCAGCCATGTCACCCTCCGTAAGGCAGAAGCGTTATCCCGTCAGCGCCGCCTTCACCATGCCACTGGCCTTGGCGAAATCCATTTGCCCGGTGTACTTCGCCTTCAGCGCGCCGATCACCTTGCCCATGTCCTTCATGCCGGCGGCATTGGTCTCGGCGATCGCCGCCGAGATCGCGGCCGTCACGTCGGCATCCGACATCTGCTTCGGCAGATAGGCGGAGATGATCGCGATCTCCTCGCGCTCCCCCGCTGCAAGTTCGGCGCGGCCGCCCTTGTCGTAGAGTTCGACGGATTCCTGACGCTGCTTGATCATCTTCTGGAATACGCCAAGGAGATCGGCGTCGGACAGTGGCGGCTTGCCCTCCCCGCGCGCGGCAATGTCGGCATTCTTGATGGTCGAATTGACCATGCGCAGCGTGGACAGCTTGCGCTCGTCCTTGGCCCGCATCGCGTCCTTGACCGCGTTGTTGATGTTTTCGCGCAGCATTGTCGTCATCCTCTCGCGGGCCTCGAGGGCCCCGGCAGCAGAAGCCCCTGATCTAGGCGGTTCGCGGGCATCAGACAACTCGGTTCCGCAAGCGGGGCTGCGCGGCATGGAGCGGAGCGGAAATATGCGCTTTTTGCATGTGAATCCGCGGTTTACGGCTTTGACGCGCCCCTGCGCTGCGACTATGTAGAGGCCTGATGACCACACCGGAAAACGCCTCCGCCTGGCCGGACCACAAGCCGACCGCGCTGCTCGTGCTCGCCGACGGCACGGTGCTGGAAGGCTTTGGCCTTGGCGCGGAAGGCCACGCGGTGGGCGAGGTCTGCTTCAACACCGCGATGACGGGCTACGAAGAAATCCTCACCGATCCTTCCTATGCCGGCCAGCTCATCACCTTCACCTTCCCGCATATCGGCAATGTCGGCACCAACGACGAGGACATCGAGACGGTCAACATGGCGGCGACGCCGGGCGCGCGCGGCGTGATCCTGCGCTCGGCTATCACCGACCCTTCGAACTACCGCGCCACCCGCCATCTCGACCAATGGCTGAAGGCGCGCGGTATCATCGGGCTCTCCGGCATCGACACCCGCGCGCTGACGGCGCTGATCCGCAAGAACGGCATGCCCAACGCCGTGATCGCGCACGCCAAAGACGGCGAGTTCGATCTGCACGGGTTGAAGGAAGAGGCCCGCGAATGGCCGGGGCTGGAGGGCATGGACCTGGTGCCGATGGTGACCTCCGCCCAGCGCTTCACCTGGGACGAAACGCCGTGGGAGTGGAACAAGGGCTTTGGCCGGCAGACGAACCCTGAGTTCAACGTCGTCGCCGTCGACTATGGCATCAAGCGCAACATCCTGAGACTCTTGGCCGGCGTCGGCTGCAAGGTCACGGTGGTGCCGGCGACCACGTCGGCGGAAGATATATTGGCGATGAAGCCCGACGGCGTGTTCCTCTCCAACGGCCCCGGCGATCCCGCCGAGACCGGCGAATATGCGGTGCCGGTGATCCAGAAGGTCATCGCATCGGGGACGCCGACCTTCGGCATTTGCCTCGGCCACCAGATGCTCGGGCCTCGCGGTCGGCGCCAAGACCAAAAAGATGCATCAGGGCCATCACGGCGCCAATCATCCGGTCAGGGACGAGACCACCGGCAAGGTCGAGATCACCTCGATGAACCACGGTTTCGCCGTGGACCAGGCGACCCTGCCCAAGGGCGCCACCCAAACCCACGTCTCGCTGTTCGACGGCTCCAATTGCGGCATCCAGCTCGACGGCAAGCCGGTATTCTCGGTGCAGTATCACCCGGAAGCCTCGCCGGGGCCGCGCGATTCGCATTACCTGTTCAAGCGCTTTGCCGATCTGATGCGGGCGAACAAGGGCGGGTAAGGCTCTCCCAAATTCGTCATTGCCGGGCTTGACCCGGCAATCCATCCCCTTCGCGAGATTCTTGTGAAGGAGTGATGGATGCCCGGATCAAGTCCGGGCATGACGGGGTGTGGGGTGGCGCGACAGACATTGCGCACCCTCACCCCGCATTGGAGGCATGACGGACGGCGCTGGATCAGCGCCGGGGTTATGTGATTGACTTTGCCTGTCCGTGATCAGGCCAACATGATCCGGTCAGGCAAAGGGAAACGCCCGATGACTTCAGCCAAATCAGACATGACCATCCGCGACGTCAGGGTGACGATGCTGCGCCTGCCCTGGGCCGACGATCCCTGGCTCAAGGGCCATGGGCTGGGCGCAAAGCGCGACATTCTGATCTGCGAGGTCGAGACATCCGGCGGCGTCACCGGCATGGGCTATCTGTTCCTGTTCCGCCCGGGGATGAAGTCGATCGCGGCCTGTCTCGAGGAGTGCATCATCCCGCGCGTCAAGGGCAAGGACGCGACCTCAATCGAGGCGATCTGGCGCGATCTGTGGACGGCGACGATGACCTATGGCCGCGGCGGCATCGCCGCGATGGCGATGTCGGCGATCGACATCGCGCTGTGGGATGCGGTGGGCAAACGCGCCGGCCTGCCGCTACACCGGTTGTGGGGCCATTACCGATCGCAAATCCCGATCTACGGCTCGGGCTGTTTCCGCGGCGCCGGCGGCGACGGCATGATCGAGAAGGCGCTGCACTTCGTGAAGCAGGGCTACAAGGCGATCAAGATGCAGGTCGCGCATGTGCGCACGCCGGCGCAGGACCTCGAAAATGTGCGGCGCATGCGCGAGGCGCTCGGGCCCGGCATCGACATCATGATCGACGTCAACATGGGCTGGAGCGCCGATGTCGCGATCGAGATGGGACGCAAGTTCGAGCAATATGACATCTACTGGCTCGAGGAGCCGGTGCCGGCCGATGATTTTGCCGGCTACCAGCGCATCGCCGCCGCGCTCGACATGCGCGTCGTCGGCGGCGAGACCCATTTCACGCGCTACGATCTGCGGCCGTTCTTCCTCAATCCCTGCCTGCCGATCCTGCAGCCCGACCCGATGCGCGGCGGCATGACGGACCTGCGCAAGATCGCGGCGCTTGCCGACACCTGGGGCATCACCATCGCGCCGCATCTGTTCCCCGAACTCAACGTGCACCTGCTGGCCTCGATCCCGAACGGCATCTGGTGCGAGAACATGGGGCTGATCGACGACCTCTGGGTCGATCCGCCCGAGATCGCCAACGGCATGATCACCGCGCCGGAGCGGCCCGGACACGGGCTCAGATTCAAGGAAGAGGTGCTGAAATTCAAAATCTAGCGGGAACGGTTTTCGGGCAAGCGGTTTGATTTGTCCTGATATCACCGCACCGGGGAGCTGCCATGACGGTCGTCACTACCGATATCGAACCCCTCACCTTCGTCTTTGCAGACGACGGCCTGGTGCCGAACAACCCGATGCCGTTCCTCGTCTACAAGGGCGCGGTCGACGTCAGAAACGCCCATCCCGAAAAGACCATCGAAAGACTGTTCGGCGCCAACGGTTGGGGCGACATGTGGCGCAACGGCGTCTACGATTTTCTGCACTACCACGCGACCGTGCACGAAGCGCTCGGCATTGCCCGCGGCCATGCCCGGGTGCGCTTCGGCGGCGATGCGGGCAAGGAATTTGCGATCGCGGCCGGCGACGTCGCGATCCTGCCCGCCGGCACCGGCCATCAGTGCCTGACCGCAAGCCCCGATTTCTCCGTGGTCGGGGCCTATCCGCCGGGCGCAAGGATGCACCTCACGCGGCCGACGCCGGAGAATTATCGGAAAGCGCGAAAGACGATTCCGGAAGTCAAACGGCCGAACAGCGATCCGGTGCTGGGCGAGAACGGACCGCTGGTCAGGCTGTGGAATCGGCCGAATCAGGCGTAGACGCCTGCGCTCCGAATCCGCGCCGCAACAGCCCGACCCAGATCGAGATCGCGCAGATATCGATCACGATGGCGACGAGGCCGAACAGGACCCGCCCCGTCATCTCGCCCGGCGTGAACCCGATGCCGCCGGCGCTGCCCGTGAAGTGGCGCTCGCCGGGACCGAAGGCGACCCAGTCGAAGATCAGGGCGAGGCAGGTAACGATGACGGCCTGCAGCAGGTTTCGCGATTTGCGGCACCGAGGCGGCAAGCCGATGGAGATTCCGGCGAAGACGAACATGAGCGCGATCAGCAACCCCATGAAATCGTCCAGGGTCAGTCGATCGACATAGGCCGCACGATGAAGCGCCAGCCCCAGCATCAACAGGCCCGGCCCGGCAAAGAGCGAACCGAGCAAAAACCCGCCGGGCTGGGAATCGTCGGCGGCGGGCGCTGCGCGCGCCGCTCGCGCGCTCAAAAATCTCGCCAGCGCCAACAGGGCCGGCGCGGCGATCGCGGCGATCGCAAACAGGATGAGGTCGGTGTGGACCCGGCCCGCGGTGGAAGCAATTTCAGCCGACGCAAATTCGGCGCGATCGGGCCGAGACGGATCGTAGCGAACCTCGATCTGGCTGCCCTTGCGGTGCGCCGCGGCCCAGCTCTCGAGTTGCTCGGCGTCCTGTTCCGAAAACGCCGTGCGCGACGTCACGGTTGAGTTTCGCATTTCGCCGCCGGCCTCGTATCGCACGCGCGCGCGAAGATGCCAGACCGTTCCGCCGTCGTTTGGCGCACGCGCGGTCGCGACCACCTCCGCCCGGTCGACCACCGCCGACACCACAGGCCAGCGCGCCTGTCTCGCCGCGCCATACCAGTCGCCCAGGGTGACGCAGCCCGCAAAGATGGCGCAAAGGCCCGCGAACAGGCCGAGCAGCCCGGCAAGGCCGGCCGCCATCGACGGCCGCGTCGCGCGCTTGAGGATTACGTCAGTCATGCCGCCTCGATCGGATCGGAACGTATCTTCTCGATCTGATACACGTCGAATTTTAAGAAGCCGGCGGCGATTTCCGTTTGCATTTGCGCAAAAGCGCTAAGGCGGTATTAACCAGGCGGTTTTCGGACGGGGTGCTCCGCGCCCGAGAAGCCGTCATCACTCTAATTTGAGCGGCCTGGAAACCGCCACCGATTGCGGCGGCGCGGCCCGCAAACCACGTCAGAGCGCGGGTTAGCGTCGATCGGAGCAAATGCGATGCGTTCTGTCCTGGCCTTAAGTCTGTTGATTGCCCTCTGTACTTCCGCCGAAGCCGCAAGGGTGCATCACGCCAAACCGCGCGATCTCCTCAGGTCGCGAGATGAGATGATTCGTCCGAGCCAGGACCTGGCCGTCCCGCCCGGTTGGTACAAGTTTCCCGGCTATCCGCCGATTCCCCCGGAAGAAAACAGAAATCTGGACCCATCCAACCTCGGAAGCGGGTGAACTTCCTTTGGCCGATGGATGAAACGGCGCTCTCTCTTCCCTTCTCCCCTTGTGGGAGAAGGTCGCGCGGAGAAACGTAGGGTGGGCAAAGGCGCTAGGCGTCGTGCCCACCATCAATCTCACGACGCAAGATGGTGGGCTCGCTATCGCTTCGCCCACCCTGCGCGATCCGCAAGACTATCTGCCTACGCCGCGTTGCTGCCTTCCTGGCGGCTCGCCTCGAACAGGAACCAGGTGCGGCGCTCGGTTTCGTCGATGAAGGTTTCCAAAAGTCCGGCGGTGCCGGAATCCTCGTGCTCGTCGCAGAGCTGGTGCGCCTTCCGCATCGCGGCGGCCATGTGCTTGTTGTCTTCCATCAATTCGCGCAGCATCTCGCGCGGCGGCACATAGCTTTCATTGTTGTCCTGGATGGTCTGCAACTTGCCGATCTGCCCGATCGAGCGCAGCGTGGTGCCGCCGAGCTTGCGGACGCGCTCGGCCAGCTGGTCGGTGGTGGCGAAGATCGCCTCCGACTGCTCGTCGAGCATCAGGTGATAGTCGCGAAAATGTCTCCCGCTGATATGCCAGTGAAAATTCTTGGTCTTCAGATAAAGCGCGAAGGCGTCGGCCAACAGCGTGTTGAGCGCCGCCGAAATCTTGTCGACCGCGGCTTGCGGCATGTCGGTGGGCGTATCGAGATCGGGGGAGATTTTGTCGGCCTTATTGTCGGATCTGGCTTTGCTCACGATGCACCTTCCTGTTAGGAAACCGGACATTGACGGCATGGACACCGGCCGCCGGACAATCTAACGCATCCTGATCATGCCGGTTCCCATCCTGGGAACCCATTTTGCCGGACCCCTGCGACAGATGGACGACTGGATCGATTATTACGATTCCACGCATACGATCTATGCGAGCAAGCGGCATCGCGACCTGCATTTCCAGATCGTTGCGCGGGATATCATCGGCTACATCTCATCGCCCGACGCGGTGGTACTGGATTATGCCTGCGGCGAGGCGCTGTCGGCGGCCAAGGTGGCGGAGGCCTGCGGCCAGCTCATTTTGGCGGAGCCGGCGCCGGGCGTGCGCGGCCGGCTGATCGCCCGCTTCGCGCCCAATACCAGGATCCGGGTGCGTTCGCTCGACGACATCAGGAAAATGCCGGAGAAATCGATCGATCTCGTGGTGATGAATTCGGTCGCCCAGTACATGACCTCGGCCGAGCTCGATTCCGCGCTCGCGGTGATCAAAAGGCTGCTGAGGCCCGGCGGCCGGCTGGTGTTGGGCGATATTTTGCGCCCCGAGGTCGGCATGGCGAGCGACGTGCTCGCGCTGTTGCGCTTCGCCGCTCGCCACGGCTTCCTCAAGGACGCCCTGATCGGGCTGATCTCGACCGCGCTGTCGGACTACCGGCAATTGCGCTCCCGTGTCGGGCTGCAGCGTTATGGCGAAACCGAGATGATCGCCAAGCTCAAGGCCGCCGGATTTACCGCCGCGCGCGCCCATCAGAATATCGGGCACAATCCGTGGCGGATGACCTTCGTGGCGCGGCACGCGTTTGCGCCCGCGGGCCAGCTTGCGGGTTAGGGTTAACACGCGCGAAGGGTGGCTCCATGCGCCGCAATCGGCGATGGTCGGGACGGCCCGGTGGCGGAAAGCGTCGACGCGGGAGCAGTGCATTGCTCTTCATCCTGGTTCAAATCCAGGCCGGGCCTCCAGCCTTCGCTCGCTGCGCGAGCTGGCGGGCCAGCCGCCCTCGAATTCCGCGACAGCGACACCATATGTCTTTGGACAGCCAAAATGCCGGTTGACGGGGCCTTTGAGGGCCTTTCGCGCCTGCGGAATCTGGTCTAAAGACCACCCGCGCGCGGGGGCAACCTGGCGCCTGGGTCGAGGGACGCGCGATAGGCGCGCCCTTTTTTTGTGCCCATTTCGCGGCCCGTGAGACTTGATGCCCAAACGAACCGACATCTCCACCATCCTGATCATCGGCGCCGGCCCCATCGTGATCGGCCAGGCCTGCGAATTCGACTATTCCGGGACGCAAGCGGTCAAGACCCTGAAGGAAGAGGGTTTTCGCATCGTGCTGGTCAATTCCAATCCGGCCACCATCATGACCGACCCGGAACTGGCGGATGCGACCTATATCGAGCCGATCACGCCGGAAATCGTCGCCAAGATCATCGAGAAGGAACGCTACGTCGTCCCCGGCGGCTTTGCGCTGTTGCCGACCATGGGCGGGCAGACGGCGCTGAACTGCGCGCTGTCGCTGCGCCGGCAGGGCACGCTGGCGAAATTCGACGTCGAGATGATCGGCGCCACGGCGGACGCCATCGACAAGGCGGAAGATCGCGGCCGTTTCCGCGAGGCCATGTCCCGCATCGGGCTCGAGACGCCGCGCTCGATGCAGGTCAAGAACCTGCCCGACGCGTTGCGCGCGCTCGACGATATCGGGCTGCCCGCGATCATCCGCCCCTCCTTCACCATGGGCGGCACCGGCGGCGGCATCGCCTACACCAAGGCCGAGTTCATCGAGATCGTCGAGCGCGGCATCGACGCCTCCCCCACCGACGAGGTCCTGATCGAGGAAAGCGTGCTCGGGTGGAAGGAGTTCGAGATGGAGGTGGTGCGCGACAAGACGCGACAATTGCATCATCATCTGCTCGATCGAGAACCTCGATCCGATGGGCGTGCATACCGGCGATTCCATCACGGTGGCCCCTGCCCTGACCTTGACCGACAAGGAATACCAGATCATGCGCGACGCCTCGCTGGCGGTGCTGCGCGAGATCGGGGTCGAGACCGGCGGCTCCAACGTGCAGTTCGGCGTCAATCCGGCCGACGGCCGCATGGTCGTGATCGAGATGAACCCGCGGGTGTCGCGCTCCTCGGCGCTCGCCTCGAAGGCGACGGGATTTCCGATCGCCAAGGTCGCCGCCAAGCTCGCGGTCGGCTATACGCTCGACGAAATCGCCAACGACATCACCGGCGGCGCTACGCCGGCCTCGTTCGAGCCGACCATCGATTACGTGGTGACGAAAATCCCGCGCTTTGCCTTCGAGAAATTTCCCGGCGCCTCCACCACGCTGACCACCTCGATGAAGTCGGTCGGCGAAGTGATGGCGATCGGCCGCACCTTTCAGGAAAGCCTGCAAAAGGCGCTGCGCGGCCTCGAGACCGGGCTCACCGGCCTCGACGAGATCGAGATCGAGGGGCTTGGCCGCAGCGACGACAAGAACGCGATCCGCGCCGCATTGGGCACGCCGACGCCGGATCGCTTGCTGCAGCTCGCGCAGGCGATGCGGCTCGGCTGGACCGACGAGGAGATCTTCACCTCCTGCAAGATCGATCCCTGGTTCCTCGCCGAGATGCGCGGCATCGTCGAGATGGAAAGCAAGATCAAGCAGAACGGCCTGCCGCAGAACGCGTTCGGCATGCGCAGCCTGAAGGCGATGGGCTTTTCCGACGCGCGGCTCGCGGTGCTCACCGAGACCACCGAGGCTGAAGTCACGGCCAGGCGCCACGCGCTCGGGGTTCGCCCGGTGTTCAAGCGCATCGATACCTGCGCCGCCGAGTTCGCCTCGCCCACCGCCTACATGTATTCGACCTATGAGGCGCCGTTCGCGGGCAAGCTCGCCGACGAGAGCGCGCCGTCGGACAAGAAGAAGGTCATCATTCTCGGCGGCGGCCCGAACCGGATCGGCCAGGGCATCGAGTTCGACTATTGCTGCTGCCATGCCTGCTTCGCGCTGCACGACGCCGGCTTCGAGACCATCATGATCAACTGCAATCCGGAGACGGTGTCGACCGACTACGACACCGCCGACCGGTTGTATTTCGAGCCGCTGACCGCCGAGGACGTGCTCGAGATCATCGCCACCGAGCGGGAGCAACGGCACGCTCGCCGGCGTCATCGTGCAGTTCGGCGGCCAGACCCCGCTGAAACTCGCGCGCGCGCTGGAGGCGGCCGACGTGCCGATCCTCGGCACCTCGCCCGACGCCATCGATCTCGCCGAGGACCGCGACCGCTTCAAGCGCGTGCTCGACAAGTTGCGGCTGAAGCAGCCGAAGAACGGCATCGCCTATTCGGTCGAGCAGGCGCGCCTCGTCGCCGCCGATCTCGGGCTGCCGCTGGTGGTGCGTCCCGTCCTACGTGCTCGGCGGCCGCGCCATGCAGATCATCCGCGAGGAAACCCAGCTCTCCGATTACCTGCTCGGCACCCTGCCCGAGCTGGTGCCGGCCGACGTCAAGGCGCGCTATCCGAACGACAAGACCGGCCAGATCAACACCGTGCTCGGCAAGAATCCGCTGCTGTTCGACCGCTATCTGTCCGACGCCACCGAGATCGACGTCGACTGCCTGTGCGACGGCAAGGATACGTTCATCGTCGGCATCATGGAGCATATCGAGGAAGCCGGCATCCACTCCGGCGACTCCGCCTGCTCGCTGCCGCCGCATTCGCTGGATGCGGCGATGATAGCGGAGCTGGAGCGGCAGACCCGCGAACTCGCGCTCGGGCTCGACGTGGTCGGCCTGATGAACGTGCAGTACGCCATCAAGGACGGCGAGATCTACGTGCTCGAGGTCAATCCGCGCGCCTCGCGCACGGTGCCGTTCGTCGCCAAGGTGATCGGCATGCCGGTGGCGAAGATCGCCGCACGGCTGATGGCCGGCGAGAAGTTGCAGGATTTCAATCTGACCAGGCGCGAAGCTCGGCCATGTCGGCGTCAAGGAATCGGTCTTTCCCGTTCGCCCGCTTCCCCGGCGTCGATACCGTGCTCGGCCCGGAGATGCGCTCGACCGGCGAGGTGATGGGCATCGACCGCTCGTTCGAGATCGCGTTCGCCAAGAGCCAGCTCGGCGGCGGCACCCGCGTGCCGCGCAAGGGCACGGTGTTCGTCTCGGTCCGCGACATCGACAAGGTCAGGATCGCGGAGGCCGTGCGGCTGTTGTCGCAGGCCGGCTTCAAGGTGATGGCGACCTCCGGGACCCAGCGTTTCCTGGCCGATTCCGGGGTGCCGACCGAAAAGATCAACAAGGTGCTGGAAGGGCGGCCGCATATCGTCGACGCCATCATGAACGGCGATATCCAGCTGGTTTTCAATACCACCGAAGGCCCGCAGGCGCTGGCCGACAGCCGCTCGTTGCGGCGAGCTGCCCTCTTGCATAAAGTGCCATATTACACCACTCTTTCCGGTGCCGTGGCGGCCGCCCAGGGCATCCGCGCCTATCTGGGCGGGGACCTTGAGGTCCGCACGCTGCAGAGTTATTTTTCCGAAATCCTGATCCTTGGCAGGCCTTTCGGGCCCGCTAACCGATTGGCAATAAAGCCACATGGCTGGAACCCGCCGGCCATGCGGCTGTTCTGTTTCGGCGCCGGTCGCGCCCCGAAATTTGTAAATCCGAGAAGCGTCTCGCGCGCGCCGTCGAAGGGTTCGCGCGATCGAAGGACAAGAGAGATGATGGAAAAGGTTCCGATGACCGCCAGCGGCTATGCCGCTCTCGAGGTCGAATTGAAGCAGCGCCAGTCGGTGGAGCGTCCGCGCATCATCGAGCATATCGCGGAAGCGCGCACGCATGGCGACCTCTCGGAGAACGCGGAGTATCACGCCGCCAAGGAAGAGCAGTCCCACAATGAGGGCCGCATTGCCGAGCTCGAGGACAAGCTGGCGCGCGCCGACGTGATCGACATTTCGAAGCTCTCCGGCGACACCATCAAATTCGGCGCCACCGTGACGCTGATCGACGAGGACACCGACAAGAAGGCGGTGTGGCAGATCGTCGGCGAGCCGGAAGCCGACGCCAAGAAGGGCCGCATCTCCATCACCTCGCCATTGGCGCGGGCGCTGATCGGCAAGAAGAAGGGCGCTTCCGTGGAAGTGATGGCGCCCGGCGGAGCCAAGGCCTACGAGATCACCAAGGTCGAGTGGCGCTGACGGCGAACGCGTTGTTTCGGATTGCTGCAAGCATGACCAAGGCCGGGATTTTTCCCGGCCTTTTCATTGGCTGAATTTCTTTCGAGGCTGCTCAGGTCGAAGGCGGTGCCGCAGGCCGACCATGCATTGATGGAGCGCAAATACCCCCTCGAAAGACTCCCGTACGTTCTGGGCATCACGCGACCCTGACAGGATCGTGAGTTGGCATCCCCCCGCCTCCGGTAGTAACGAGGGGCAAGATGATTATAGCTTATAACTAATCGGATCAGTGGAACTTTCCGTCATGGCTTCGGACAAACTCGCCGCCGTTTGGGCGCCCCGCACGCTCAGCGTCCTCAGTGTTCTTCGCATCTTCACCGGACTCGCCCTGCTGCAGCATGGCACCGCCAAGATACTCGGCTTTCCCTTCATGCCGCACTTCACCAACGTTCAAATCCTGTCGCTGACCGGCGTGAGCGGTTTGATCGAATTGATCGGGGGCGTCCTGTTCACGATCGGCCTGTTCACGCGGCCGGTCGCCTTCATTCTGTCCGGCTTCACGGCGGCCGCCTATTTCATCGCCCATGCCGGCAAGGGATTCTATCCGGCGCTGAATGGCGGCGAACTCGCGGCACTCTATTGCTTTGTCTTCCTCTATTTCGTCTTCGCGGGCGGCGGCTCATGGAGCCTGGACGCGATCAGGGAACGCCATTGACCTCAAGGGCGGTGCAATTACGTTGCACCTGCTGACGGGCCGGTAACGGCGCGCGTCGCGAGTTGCGCCAAACACTTTGACGGCGGGATTATTCCGATGCTGCTGTGCGAAACCCGCTACTGATTTTTGTGGCTTATCTCCTTTCCCTTGCCATCTCGACACGATACGAATTGAGTGCTGAAAAAACCTCCGGGGGAAACGATCATGAATGAAACATTGGAAGCATGGGCGCCGCGCGTCTTGAGCGTGTTGCGCATCTACACAGGGCTGTTGCTGCTCGAGCACGGCACGGCGAAAATTTCTCGGCTTTCCCGTGGTTCCGGTTTTCGCCAACGTCCATATCAGTACGATCATTCGGAGCGGCCGGAGTGTTCGAACTCATTGGCGGCCTGCTTCTTCACGATCGGCTTGTTCACGAGACCGGTCGCCTTCATCCTTTCGGGCTTTGCGGCGGTCGCCTATTTCATGGTCACGCGCCCAAAGGATTCTATCCGGTACTGAACGACGGCGAACTCGCGTCGCTGATCTGCTTCGTGTTGCCTCTATTTCGTCGTTCGCCGGCGCTGGCCCGTGGAGCGTGGACGCCATGATGGGACGCAAATAGTCAGCAAATAGTCATTTGACGGCGCGTCGAGGACGGGCACATTTGCGAGCCAGTGGCTGCCATCGTGGCTGATACAACGATGGCTTTCCTCGGAGGAGACCATGAACCTGGATCGCATCGGCGCGGCCTGCCACCCCTACCTCCTGAGCCTGTTCAGGTTCGTCACCGGCCTGTTGTTCCTCCATTACGGGGTCGCGAAAATCTTCAAGTTTCCGCCGCTGAGGATCTTCGAGGACGTCACGCCGTTTTCGCTATGGGGCGCCGCCGGCATGCTGGAGATCGTGCTCGGGACGCTGCTGATGCTGGGTTTATTCACCCGCGCGGCCGCCTTCATTCTGTCGGGCGAAATGGCTTTCGCCTATTTCATCGAGCACTTTCCGCACAGCTTCTATCCGCTGGTCAATGATGGCGCGCTCGCCATCGTGTTCTGTTTCGGTTGTCTCTACCTTGCGGCTGCCGGCGGTGGACCGCTCAGCCTGGACGCCTTGTTGTGGGGCAAGACGGTGCGCGAAACGGGCGTGTCGCGAAGTTGAGGCGGGACCGGGATCAAAACTCCTTGCCGATCAGTCGATCGACCGAATAGCGGCCGCCGCCCTTGAAGAAGATCGCGATGCAAAGCAGCGCCCAGAGCAAGGCGAACTCGTAACCGCGGGCGGTCCAGAAGTAGCCGAACCGCCATTGGAAAAGGAAAACAATGACCAGCATTTCGATGCCGATCGTGGCCGCCGCGATCCGGGTCAGGAGTCCGATGGCCAAACAGATCGCCGCAGCCAATTCCGCGAAATACGTCAGATAGGCAAGCGCTTCCGCGAACGGCAATCCCTTGGCCGCGATGTTCGGGGCAAATTTCGAAATCGGAACGTTGAGTATTTTCTGTATTCCGTGCGGAAAAAGGACTGCACCGGTGGCGAAGCGCATGAAGGCGTAGGAATAGGGGGAAAAGCGCCGATAGAGGCCGGCGAAAGCCGGAAAGACAAGTTGTGGTTCCCTGGTTGCGGTCATCGCATCTTCCTTCTTCTTTTTGTTGGCCCGGACGCGAGGGCACGCTTCTCTAACACCGGAACACCACCGGGGACCTTTCTATTCCGCGTGCCGCGGCTTACCACGTGGGCACTGAGCGGAACGGCTTTACTCGGCGACCTTCATTTCCAGCGGCACCGCGGCCTCGAATTTGGAATTGTGCAGCACCAGCGAGGTCCGCACATTGCGCACATGCGGCGCCGCGGTGAGATGGGTGACGAAATCCTGGAACGTCGCCATGTCCGGCGCCACGCACTTGAGAATAAAGTCGACCTCGCCCGACAGCATCCAGCATTCCCGCACCAGGGGTTCGGCGCGCACGAACGCCTCGAACGCGCGCAAGTCCGCATCGGCCTGGCTCGACAGATGCACGGAGGCGAACACCGTGACGTCGAAGCCGAGCCGGCGCGGATCGAGCAATCCGCGGTAGCCCTGGATGTAGCCTTCCTCTTCGAGCGTCCGCACCCGCCGCAGGCAGGGCGGCGGCGAGATCCCGACGCGCCTTGCCAGTTCCACGTTGGTGATTCGGCCGTCGGCCTGGATTTCCGAAAGGATTTTGAGGTCGATCTCGTCAAGGTTCTTCGACACGCGGGTCCGGGTCCTGGGGCTGACGGAACTGGCTTGCACTCACCGCAACAGTCTTAGCGCAGCTGGCGCGGCTTGCGCAATTTTATTGCGCGTGCACTGCGCCATTTACCGCAGGTGAGGGGAAAATTCGCCTATATGGATTGCAATTCTTGCATAGCTTGCCAGATGTCCTATCTTGGATTTGACACTTTCGGCGCCGCCGCGATGCCAATCCGGGCGTCTTTCGCTCAAAGCTCCGACCGAATTCCCTCAAGAAGTGACCTGCCCATGCCTGCCCCGATCCACGCCAAGGTCGTCATCATCGGATCCGGCCCGGCCGGCTACACCGCGGCGATCTACGCCGCGCGGGCGATGCTCGAGCCGGTGCTGATCCAGGGCATCCAGCCCGGCGGCCAACTCACCATCACCACCGACGTGGAAAATTACCCGGGCTTTGCCGACGTCATCCAGGGCCCGTGGCTGATGGAGCAGATGGAGAAGCAGGCCGCCCATGTCGGCACCAAAATCGTCACCGATCTCGTCACCAAGCTCGAGCTTGGCCAGCGGCCGTTCCGCCTCACCTGCGATTCGGGCGACGTCTATCTCACGGAGACCGTCATCCTCGCCACCGGCGCGCAGGCGCGCTGGCTCGGCACGCCGTCGGAAGAGAAGTTCAAGGGTTTTGGCGTCTCGGCCTGCGCCACCTGCGACGGATTTTTCTATCGCGGCAAGGAAGTGATCGTGGTCGGCGGCGGCAACACCGCGGTCGAGGAAGCGATGTTCCTCACCAACTTCGCCTCGCGCGTGACCGTCGTGCATCGCCGCGACCACTTCCGCGCCGAGCGCATCCTGCAGGAGCGCCTGTTCAAGAACCCCAAGATCAGGGTGATCTGGGATTGCGCGATCGACGAGATCGGCGGCAGCGAAAATCCCGCCAAGGTCACCCATGTGCGGCTGAAGAACGTCAAGACCGGCGCTGTGAGCGAGATTGCGGCCGACGGCGTCTTCATCGCGATCGGGCATGCGCCGGCGACCGACCTCGTCGCCGGCCAGGTCAAGCTGAAACCCTCCGGCTATGTCGAGGTGGCGCCGAACTCGACCGCCACTTCGGTGCCCGGCGTGTTCGCCGCCGGCGACGTCGCCGACGAAATCTACCGGCAGGCGGTAACGGCCGCGGGGCTCGGCTGCATGGCGGCTCTCGAGGCCGAACGTTTTCTCGCGCTGCGGGCGAGCGAACGCGCGGCGGCGGAATGATCATGGCACGAACCCGCGACGGATTTACCGATATGGATTGGGACAAGCTGAAAGTGTTTCACGCGGCGGCGGAAGCGGGCAGCTTCACGCATGCCGGCGAGCAGCTCGGCCTGTCGCAATCGGCGGTGTCGCGCCAGGTCAGCGCGCTGGAGCAGGAGCTCTCGGTCTCGCTGTTCCACCGCCATGCGCGCGGCCTGATCCTCACCGAACAGGGCGACCTGTTGTTCCGCACCGCGCATGACGTGTTCATGCAGCTGCAGGCGGCGCGCGCCAAGCTGACCGACAGCCGCGAGCGGCCGAGCGGCGAACTCAAGATCCAGACGCCGCCGGCGCTCGGCATCAACTGGCTGATTCCGCGGCTGCACGAATTCACCGCGCTCTATCCGGATATCCGGATTTCCATGATCGTCACCGACGAAGACCTCGACCTGTCGATGCGCGAGGCCGACGTCGCGATCCGCGCCCGCAAGCCGACCCAGCCCGACCTGATCCAGCGCAAGCTGTTCTCGATCGGCTTCCACGCCTATTGCTCGCCGGAATACATCAAGCGCTTCGGCACGCCGCGTACCCTCGACGAACTCGACGCGCATCGCATCATCACGCTGAGCGATACGCAGGCGCCGCAGCACCTGCAGAACCGCAACTGGCTGATCGATGCCGGCCGCAACGGCTCCGGTCCGCGCGAGGCCTATTTCAAGGTCAACAACATCCTGGGCCTGGTGCGCGCGTGCCAGCAGGGTCTCGGCATCGCGGCGCTGCCGGACTATCTGGTCGAAGAAAACAACCGCCTGGTGCAGCTGTTCGGAGAATCCGGATTCCATCCAGCTCGACACCTACTTCGTCTATCCGGAAGAATTGAAGACGGTGGCGCGGGTGCAGGTATTCCGCGACTTCGTGGTCAGCAAGGCGCAGCGCTGGCCGTCTTGATTATCGCTCGATAAGCCCCCGGTCTCCCGCATGACTGACATGCGGGGCGGACGGTTGCTGCAAGGCAGCAACGCGGACTCATAGTGTTTCAACGCTGAGCATTCGCGTTGCGCATTGTCCCCCTCCTCCAGTGGCGCGGAAGCTCAGTAATCCCTCTTGGAAGGTGATTGTGTCGGCCTCACGTGGCCAATACCTTAAGCCGGGCTCTTTTGAGCCCGGCTTTTTTTCGGAGATAATCCGCGTCGGCGACGTCGCCCTCGTTGCAGCGGAAACATTGCCTCCGCGGAAACGCTGCTGTCATGTGCAGCCAACCCTTGCCGCACGTTGACATCGCCGTGCCGCACGATCATGCTTGCTCGATGATCACGAATCTGCGCATGGCAGCGTTGTCGAAAAAAGCTCCCCTTCCGGGGGCTTCGGATCGTCGCGCGCGCTAACTTCTCGCTCCAGACCGATCTCGCAAAACCCCGCCGTCAGGACGGGGTTTTTTGTTGTCCCGTCTCCGGCTCACCCCAAAGGAGATGGACCAATGACCGACCCTCGATCTTCCGATCTTTCAATCTCGCTTGCATGGCCTCTGGCTGCCGCTGGTCACGCCGTTTCGCGATGGCGAGTTCGACGAGGCATCGCTGCGGCGGCTGGTCGCGGCACTACGCCGCGCTGCCGGTCGAGGGATTGATCCTCGCCGCCACGACCGGCGAAAGCCTGACGCTCGAGCCTTTCGAGACCGAACGGCTGGTGTCTTACGGTGCACGATGAAGCCGGCGGAACTACGAAATCTTCCGATCCTCCTCGGCCTCTCCGGCAGCAACACGCGCGCGTTGTTGAAGATGCTGGATGCGACGGCGTCATGGCCGATCGACGGCTACCTGATTTCCTGTCCCTATTATTCGCGGCCGTCGCAGCGGGGCCTCGAGCTGCATTTCGCAGGCGCTTGCCGATCGCGCGGCGCATCCCGTTCTGCTCTACAACATCCCCTATCGCACCGGCGTCAATCTCGGCAACGAGGCGATGCTGCGGCTTGCCGCGCATCCCAACATCGCGGGACTGAAGGATTGCTGCGCGGACCGCAGCCAGTCGCTCGACCTGCTGCGCCGGCGGCCCGGCGATTTCGCCGTCCTCACCGGCGAGGACGCGCAATATTTCGAGGCGCTGAACGACGGCGCCGACGGCGCGATCCTGGCGTCCGCGCATGTCGAAACCGCAACGTTCGCGGAAATCTGCACGCTTGTGGCGGCCGGCGAGCGCGAGGCCGCGCCGGCGCGCTGGCAATCGGTCGCCGACCTGACGCGGCTGCTGTTCGCCGAGCCGAGCCCGGCGCCGATCAAGCACTGGCTGTGGCGCACCGGATTGATCGACAGCCCGGAAGTGCGGTTGCCGATGACGGAGGTGAGCGCGCAGCTTGCCGCGCGGATCGATCGGGAGATCGAGCGGCGCGCATCCCGTCATTGCGAGGAGCGCAGCGACGATGCAAGCCAGCTTCCTTGACGATGGATTGCTTTGCTTCGCTCGCAATGAGGATTAATCCAGCTTCGTCGCTCGAAAGCCGCAGCGCGTTGCCGATCACGCTGACCGAGGACAGCGCCATCGCGGCGGCGCCGACCATCGGCGACAGCAGGATGCCGAACACCGGATAGAGCACGCCGGCGGCGATCGGCACGCCGGCGGAATTGTACAGGAACGCGAAGGCCAGGTTCTGGCGGATGTTGCGCATGGTCGCGACCGACAAGCGCCGCGCCCGCACGATCCCCATGAGATCGCCGGTCAACAGCGTGACGCCGGCGCTCTCGATCGCGACATCGGTGCCGCTGCCCATGGCGACGCCGACATCGGCGGCGGCCAGCGCCGGCGCATCGTTGACGCCGTCGCCGACCATGGCGACGCGGCGGCCTTCGTTGCGCAGCCGGTGCACCACCTCGCTCTTGCGCTCGGGCAGCATTCCGGCCTCGATCTCGTCGATGCCGAGCGATGCAGCCACCGCGCGCGCGGTGGTCGAGATTGTCGCCGGTCAGCATCACGATGCGCAGGCCGTCCTGCCGCAGCGCCTGCAGCGCGGCCTGCGGCCGACGGTTTTACCGGATCGGCGATCGCGATCATCCCGGCGGCGCGGCCGTCGATCGCGACATAGATCGCGGTGGCGCCGTCCTGTTCGCGCGGCTTCGGCGGCGGCGTCGAACTCGCTCGTGGCAATGTTCAGTTCATCCATCAGCATCGCATTGCCGAGCGCGACCTTCTTGCCATCGACGGTACCGGTCGCGCCCTTGCCGGAGGGCGAGGCGAAATCGCCCGCCTCGGCGAGGTTCGCGCCGCTTTCCTCGGCGGCTTTCAGGATCGCCTGCGCCAGCGGATGCTCGCTGCCGCGCTCGACGCTCGCTGCCAGCCGCAGCAACTCGCCGCTGTCGATGTCCTCGGCGGCTCACGATCGACACGACCTTGGGCTTGCCTTCGGTGAGCGTGCCGGTCTTGTCGATCACGATGGTGTCGATGCGCTCGAACCGCTCCAGCGCCTCGGCGTCGCGGATCAGGATTCCGGAATGCGCGCCGCGGCCGACGCCGACCATGATCGACATCGGGGTGGCAAGCCCCAGCGCGCAGGGACAGGCGATGATCAGCACCGTGACGGCGGCGACCAGGCCGAACGTGAAGCGCGGCTCCGGCCCGAACGTCACCCAGGCCGCGAACGCCAGCGACCGCAACCGCGATCACCGCAGGCACGAACCAGCCGGCGACCCGGTCGGCAAGCCGCTGGATCGGCGCGCGCGAGCGCTGGGCGCGGGCCACCATGTCGACGATCCGCGCCAGCATGGTGTCGCGGCCGACTTTTTCGGCCCGAAGCACCAGCCCGCCGCTCTGGTTGACGGTGCCGCCGATGACGCGCGCGCCCTCACCCTTGGAGACCGGCATCGATTCGCCGGTCACCATGGATTCGTCGACCGCGGAGCGGCCCTCGGTGACGATGCCGTCGACCGGGATCCTTTCGCCGGGGCGCACCCGCAAGCGGTCGCCGACCGCGATCGCATCGATCGCGACGTCCTCGTCGCCATGGGCGGTGATGCGCCGCGCGGTTTTCGGCGCCAGTCCCAAGCAGCGCGCGGATCGCGCCCGAGGTGCGCGCCCGCGCCCGCAATTCCAGCACCTGGCCGAGCAGGACCAGCACCGTGATGACGGCCGCCGCCTCGAAATACACCGCGACCATGCCGTGCATGTCGCGGAAGTCGGGCGGAAACCACTGCGGCGCCAGCGTGCCGACCACGCTGTAGAGATAGGCGACGCCGGTGCCCATCGCGATCAGCGTGAACATGTTGAGATTGCGCGTCACCAGCGAACGCCAGCCGCGGACGAAGAACGGCGCGCCCGCCCACAGCACCACCGGCGTCGACAGCGCAAATGAGATCCAGTTCGACCACATCGGCGGCACCAGATGCGCAAGACCGAGATGGCTGCCCATCTCGATCACGAACACCGGCAGCGTCAGCACCAGCGCGATCCAGAACCGCCGCGTCATGTCGGCGAGTTCGGGATCCGGCGCATCGTCGAGCGAGACCTGCTCCGGCTCCAGCGCCATGCCGCAGATCGGACAGGCGCCGGGGCCGACCTGCCGCACCTCGGGATGCATCGGACAGGTGTAGACGGTGCCGGCCGGCGCCTCGGGTTCCGGCGCTTTCGGTCGCAGGAATTTTGCCGGCTCGGCTCGAAACGCTCGCGGCAGCGCGCGCTGAACAGAAGAAATAATCCTGCCCCTGGTAGGCAAAACGGTGCTTTGCGGTCGCGCGGTTGACGCTCATGCCGCAGACGGGGTCGATGGCGGCGCCGGCGGCCTTGTCCGCTTCGCCGTGTTGGCCGCCGCAGCAGGCGGAAGTCGGCGTCGCCGCCCCGTGATGATGGCCGGCGTGAGCCGCACCCGCGCCGTGTACGTGATCCGCCTGCGCCACAAAACCTCTCCCGGCCTCTTGAACAAGTATACCCTAGGGGGGTATATGAGCCGGATGCGCACCGAGATCAAGACCTCCTGCCTGAAAAGGCTGAAACGAATCGAAGGCCAGATCCGCGGCCTCGCCGGGATGGTCGAGGACGACCGCTATTGCATCGACGTGGTGACCCAGATCGCGGCGGCGAAGGCCGCGCTGCGCCGGGTCGAGGAGGAAATCCTGCGCGACCACGTCGCCCATTGCGTCGAGCACGCGATCACCTCCGGCGACAAGGCCGACCAGCGCCGCAAGATCGCCGAGTTGATGGACGTGGTCGGCCGCGCCGAGCGATAGATCCTGCCGTTCCCCGGATGCTGCGCAGCATCCCGCCCTTGCGGCACGCTGCGCTGCTGATCCGGGGTCCATGAGACAGCTCGGCCGATATAGGTCCCGGCTCTGCGGAGCAGCGCATAGCGCGTTGAAGACGCGCGTGAACGCGCTTATGCGCGGCTGCACCGCGTCCGGGACACGGCATGGTTAATAGCCGGTGTGGTCATCACGTCAATTTCGAACGACGCGGCGCGCCCATCCTTAAAATTTGGCCGTTATGAAATCCCCCTCGACAAACCAAACGGGGGGAAATCATGACCAATCCAACCATTCGAAATGCCGGCCAGCTTGCCGCCGCGCGCGCCGAAGGCGTGCAGGATCTCTTGCTGGTGTCGTCGTTCGGCCTGTGGGCGATGCTTCTCGGCCTGGCGCCGGTGCTGGCCTTGCGCTTCGTGATCGGGAAGCTGAGACCGCTTTCCAAGGCGCTGCCGTGGTTAATCCGCGGTAGCACCTGTGGTCAAATGCGAGCGAAATCGCGACCGGCTTTTTAAAATTCGACGCGTATCAAGGTGCCCACAAGAACAAGAAACGCGGGGGCGTCGTGAACACTCAGGATAATCCATTCCCTGAACACCAGGGCTTGATCGTTGAACAGCGCTTGCTGCCTGAACAGGGCATGCTCGCTGAACTGCAGGGTCCACTGCCTGATCAGCGGGGCTTTACCACCGCCGACATTCTCTGGGCGCTCGGCATCTGGTCGGTGATCCTGTGCCTGTCGCCGGTGATCGTCTTCTACGTGCTGATGGTCGCGTAAAGCGCGGCCCTGACCTGGACCAAACGACGTCATCCCCGCGTAACGCCTCAGCCGTTACGCGGGGATGACGATTCGAGGCCAAAGAACTCACAACAGAAAACGCGCAAGAAACGAGCGCGTTCATTGACGAAGCAAGCCGCAGCTGCTAGGCCGCCTGCTTGTGCATCGCGCCGGTTGCCGAGGCCGAGCCGCGGATCGCCTTCACCGAGCGTTCGATCGCAGCCCAGAGCCGGCCGATCTCGGCCGCGGCGCGGCCTTCGGCGGAATATTCGCGCGCGCCCTCGCCATGGCTGAGCGCCATCAAGAGATCGGCGCGGTTGGTGATCTGGCCGCCCCAAACCGGCGCGCGGAACTTGGCCAGCGATTCACGCGCGATGGTGACGATCGGGCTTTCGGCGTCGTCGCGGCGCGCCGGCGCGCCGTTGAGCACGACCGCATAGGGCTTGCGCGCGGCGCGGCAGGTCTGAATGGTTTCCTGCACGGCGTTGACGTCGAATACCCCCGGCCGCGCCGGAATGATCACCATGGTGGCGTTCCTGATGGAATCCTCGACCACGGCCGACACGTTCGGCGGCGTGTCGATGAACACCCATTCGAATCCTTCGCGCTTGGCGGCGGCGAGAATCCCGCTGACGGAATTGACCGCGGTCTTGATCGGCGGTTCGTTGGTGCCGCGCAGCTTGTGCCACAGGGTGAGCGAGCCCTGCGGATCGGCATCGATCAAAAGACACGGCTTTGTTGATTTATGGACATGCGCAGCGAGATGAGCGGCCAGGGTACTTTTCCCCGACCCTCCTTTACGCGATGCGAAAACAATGACGTTCATACCTTGGCCTCCAGATTGACCCCAGGAGGCGAAAATGAATCAGCGCGCTGATTCGTGAAAGAAAAATTTACAACCGATTGTGGCCAAACCCCTGTTTAATCATAGGGGTTGGTTTTTGAGTCACACTGTGGCCCCACGGGCGGGGGCAAAAAATCGAATCAGGCGGACGACTTGAGCGAGTCGTTGGCGCGATTTTTGAACAGCAGGCGCCGAATTCGCGCACTTTCAACCTATCAGGGTATCCGCGCCGCCTATTCGTTTGCGGAGGCCGCAGGAAACCGAACAAAACGAGTCCGGATCACGCAAAAGCATGCCTGGACCGGCAATTTGGCCGGCGCGACGCGCTGCGGTCAGCTCGCCTCGGGCTTCTTCGGCTTTTTCGGCTTGCGCGCCTTGGCGCTGACCGGCTTGCGCGACGTCGTCGGCCTGATGCTCAGCGGCCTGCCCGCGGCGATCGGGGTGGCCGCGGGAGGGTCCGGCCTGAAGAACACGCGGCACTGCGGACTGAGCTGCGACTTGTTCTGGATCATGCACACCGTGATGCGGTCGACATCCGGGACAAACGCGCCGCAAAGGCGCATCGCATCGCCGCTGCAGGCCTGCTGCTCCTCCGGCGTGTAGGCCCGGCTCGCCGCCGGCCACATCGAGAACGAACACGCCGTGGCCAGTATCAGGCCAAGCTGGAACTTCCCTAACCGGACCGCGAGCATGAATCCCCCCGAAGCATTGCTGAGCGAATTGTGGGTGAAGGGCGCGGGATTGGCAAGGAGAAGACAGCAATACGCGCAAGGCGCCGCGGAACCGCATGTCGGTCTGACGGGTTGCGAGCGAGGGGTAAATCCCCCAAAGTCCCGACGCTCTGCATATTGGGGGAATGACAATGCATCGGCTTGGCTTCGGGCTTGAAGGAATTGTCGCGGTTTTGATGCTTCTGGTCGCGTTCGCTCCCTTGCCGGCGCAAGCCTATGGCGCGCTCGCACTCGGACAACCCGAACACATTGAAAAGCTCGGTGTCGCCATCGGCAACTCGTGGAACTACAAGACCAAGGAGGATGCGGCGGCCAACGCGGTGAAACGTTGCACCGAATTCCAGGGTGCGCCCAAGGCAGCCAAGCTTTGCGCGCTGATCAGAACCTACGAAAACCAGTGCATCTCGATTGCGATGGACCCGAAATCGGGAACGCCCGGCTTCGGCTGGTCGATCATGGACGATCAGGCCAAGGCCGACGAGGCGTCCTTGAAGAATTGCCGCAGCACCGCCGGCCGAGGCCGCGCGCAATTCTGCAAGGTGACGGAGGGCCATTGCGACGCGGTGCGTGACAAGGAAGCGCCCGCCAAGTAAGCCCGGCGGAGATGGCGGACGGAACGGCAGGAGTTGGTACAGTTGGGTGGGAACTACGAGTTCACCCTTCAAGCATTGAAAGAACTGACCTATTTGCTCGCGACCGTTTGGCTCTTGTAGCACGTTTTGTATTCGGTTTGGTACGCTATCGGCCGGGTGATTGAAGGCGCGTTCACGCGTGACCGTCTACCATAGACATTCACGCTATTACGCGTCGCCTGAGCTGTCGTCATCAGTCGGCCGTCGTTGTCGCTGTCGTCGAATAATATGCCTTGGCGGTGGGCCGAGAACCTGTTCAAGGTTCGGGTTTGGAAGAGGATGAGGTAGCTTCGCCCAAAACTCGTCGAGCCGACCTACCAACTTCACAAATTCGGTTACATAGGTCTGGAGAGTGGCAGCACTCAGATTGTGGTCGTCCTTGTCGGGAGTTCTCCCGAGCAGACGGCTGACCATATTATACGGGCTTGGTTGCAAGCGCGGCTGATCAAATCTCACGATGGCCCCACCATCGTCCGCCATCTCGATGGACGAAACCATGAATTCGTGCGTGTAATGCGCTAGCTTGTTGCGGTTCAAAGTGGCGTCTTTTACATTCTTGTACAGACCTATCTTGCCATCGTCCCATAACTTTAGCAGCTCTGGCTGTCCCTTTAGCGAGTGCTGGACGAGCCGTCCCACCATTGTATGCCGTGCGTCAAAGCTCTCGTTTTGGTGGTAAACTATCGAAGCGAGCGAGTATTCCGGTGCACCGAGTAGCTTAAAGAATATTCTGAAGTGGGCGGTCTCCACGTCTTGCCAGGTAATTAGCGCCAAGCCGATCTGGCGGCACAGTACATCGAACTCGTCTGGTTTGGCGCCTTCGTTGGCCATCGGTCCCGCTCTAGCTCAGCTCTGCGCGGCCACCTAACGAAGCCGGGATGATCATCGGCCAAGGCCCGCCGCATCAACTCACTGCTGACATAGCCGTCTAGGCACGCCCGAAGAGAGGCGAAGCGCACCCGCGAAACCCTTGATAAAACGGGCACAAATCAGCACGACTGCTTCGTCACTGCTACCACGCTGTGTGACCACCGATCAATGTCTTAAGCGGTGGAGCGGAAGGACGCCTCGACGAATTAAAGCGAGATTGACCTGCTCTATCCTGCGTTCCACTGCGCTTCCGTTGGGAGGCGACTACGACACTCCTCCAGCCAGCTTAGAGTAGCTTCCTTTTGTCTCTGCGCCTGCTCTAACCAGTCTATGACCTCAGTGGCGCGGAAAAATCCGTCCTCTGTTGCATGCGGGAAGGGATGTTCACCATGCGCGCCGAAATAAACGTCTTCATCTCCTGAGAAAGCACCCCTTCGGAAGTGCAGATAGCGAATGCTTCCGCTCGCGTCATCGCGGTATCCGCCCCAACCGAGTATCTGTCCGACATCGCTCAAGGTCAGTAGGTCGTTTTCGTCTTTATGGCTGCGGCATTCGGCGATGCACCGATTTGCGAACGCATCCCGGCTGGCGAGAATGGCCATTTCCTTTCGTTCCTTCATCTCAAATTCTCTCCGAGCGGCGCGGACATGCTCCCGCCACTGCTTCTCGTTGGCAAGGTACTCGGCCCGGAAAGCCTCTTTTAGGCGTCGCTCTTCAGCTTCACGGGCTTCGTAGAAACGCTCTGCTTGAGCTTCGTTTTTCGCTATTTCCTCACGGTGTCTCTGTTGAGCGTCTCGCTCCTTCAGGTCCGCTTTGATAATCCACCAAAGCAGCAATCCGACGAGGAATATCCCAACCAACAAGGCCATCGAAATGTGCCCTCTTAGAGACGGCGCATGCCATCATAGCTCTTCACGTTTTTCAATCCGGGCTCGTTGCTCTGGATAAGATCGTTTTGAAGCACAGTCGGCAATCGCCCTATCGCCTAAGGGCCAGCAAGGAAAAAAGCGCTGCAGCTATCGCTGCTATGGTGCCAACCTTAATCCAGCGCGCATCCCTCGCGGCCTTCCACTTCAACCAATCTTGGATTTCGCCGCGAGTTACGACGATGGCTCCGAGGTTGATCTGAACTTGTCGTGTCGTCCCGCTGTACCCATCGGTCGCGCTCGTGAGCATTCCCCGCATCGCATCGACGCCGTGTAACTCAAGCTCAGCCTGTTTTTCCGGTGTTAGACCAAGTGGTCTCCCGACACGCCAACATTTCATTTGCCATCCCTCCGGTCCGCAAAGCGGCCATCCCGGTGCAAGATAGCCGGTTTCGCGGCGTGCGCTGGGTAACGGCTGGCGTCTGCTCGTCTCAATACGGTATAGCCCAGCGGGACATCGTCGTGAGACGCCATTGCTGTCTCAATAGGGTTGACTTCGGATTTATGAGACACCATAGTCTCAAGGTCTAGACCCAAATGAGACAGAGGACAGGATCACCATGACCACCATCGGCTACGCAAGAGTAAGCACCACCGACCAGAACCTCGACATTCAAGAGGCTTCTCTACGCACCGCAGGCTGCGACATGATCCGTTCAGAGAAACGTACCGGCACGACCACGGCGGGACGCAGTGAGCTTCAGACCGTCCTTGACTTCCTGCGCAAGGGCGACGTGCTCATGGTCACTCGCATCGACAGGCTCGCCCGCAGCATTGGTGATCTTCAGGACATCGTCCGAGCTGTTAGGGCCAAGGGCGCAGCTCTCAAGGCGACAGAGCAGCCGATTGACACCAGCACGGCAGCAGGCAAGGCCTTCCTCGATATGCTCGGCGTGTTCGCGGAGTTTGAGACCAACCTCAGGAAGGAACGCCAGCTTGAGGGCATAGCCGACGCCAAGGCTCGCGGAGTGTACAAGGGCCGCAAGGCGAGCGTTGATGCAGCCAAGGTCAAGGAGATGAAGGCGCAAGGTATGGGGCCGTCTGCCATCGCAAAGGCGCTGAAGATTGGCCGTGCTTCCGTCTATCGCGCCCTTGGGGCATGAGCGCGCGCTGCTTGCGTTGTCCTTCGAGGAGTTACTCGGGATGATGCAAGCAGCCGTGCGCGGCAATCAGTTTACTCTGAACGGGTCCCCTTTCGGGACCTGAAATCCGCAAACTTCCTGAACACGACTTCAAAAAACTCGGGGGGTTTAAGCTCGATGATGATGAACTCGATGCAGGCGCGTGCTCACTGTCGATAGGCTGTAACGTCTCGCAGCAACTGGTAACAATCGCCCTGAGCGTCTGGGGGCCTAGAGCCGGACCAACCCTTTGAAACGTAAGGGTTCCCCCCTTAGACTGTCACTTTTTGGCAACACAAATCCGAGTGCACGGTGCACAAGCACGGTCCTATGTGCACATCGGGACCCTTGGCCCTCTTAGACCTCTCAGTGCCGCCCATGAGCAACCAAGAGGTCCACGATGCGCTGACGGGATAGGCGGATGGCCAAGAGGTCCACAATGCGCTGCTGGTATCGCCGGATGGCAGGCAGCTCAGTCAGTTCCATCTCAGGGACCTCCGTAAGCTCCATCCCCGGGACCTCCAATGCCGTCCCAAGGCTCGCGCGGCGGTCCTGCTCTCTCATGAGGTCGCCGCGTTTCCTCGCGAGATACGCGCGCGTCTCTTGGTTCCGCTCAAGGCTCTCCATCAACTGCTCATCCGACATGTCTCGCAGCGCAGCCTTAGGAACCGTAGGAAGCTCAAGAGCCTCATCGTCATCATCACCAACGTGAGCGACATGCTCCTTCAGATAGCCCGCGAGAGGTTGGGGCAAGTCGCGGTCGTATATCTTCAGTGCGAGCGCAGTGACCTCAGGGTCTCTTGAGAGAAAGTCAGTCATCTTCTTCGTAAGCTGCTTCGCAAGGGTTGCCGCCTTATCTTGCAGGCTTCGCTCAGGGCTTGATGCAAGGTCTTGATACGCTGCCCGCGCGGCCTGCCATGAACTATCTTCCAAACGCCCAAGAGCCCCGCGCATCCTCGCGCTTGTCTCATCGTTTCTATTGTAGGCCTCCCTCACTTCCCTCATGTACCGCGCGAGCCTTATGCTGACGTTGGTCTCTCGCGACACCTCTGCCGCGCTTCCCCATCCCAAGACGGTCCGCTGCCACGCCGTTGCGTATCTGTCCTGAGGGGACATCTCCAGCTTATCGACATTGTTGAGGCTGCGGCTCTCCGCGACAGCTTCACGCACCGTACCCGCAAACCAGTTCGCCCTGATCGTGCCTTCCCATTCTTGATCGGCGTATGCGCCTAGCCGGTGATGTCCGTCCACGCAGACCCAGCGGTCACTCAGTTTCACCACCACCACGGGGCCAAGCTCGCCTTGGTTACCGATGCGCTTGCTGAGCTTCTTTACGTACCTCGGGTCCACCTCCCGTCCGCCGTGTGTGAGCATCCTGGGCTGGAACAGCTCCGTGCGGGTCTCAATGTCCGCAGGTCGCACGTCGATCATCCGCGCTTCATTCTCATTGGGCTGCTGCAACTCGCTTTCAGCTCTTCGGACCGCATTGACGAGCGTAGTGGCGCTCTGCATCGCTACATGTCTCTTTGCCATCTCAGGTCTCCCAAGCGCCGTGTGGCTCCGTAGCGCTCGCGAGCGTCGCACGCGTGATCAACTTCATCATCAGCTATTCAACTCCCACCGTGGCCACGCTACACAATGTAGTGCGGGAACTTCTTTAGAGCCTCTGCCATGTCTTCGACGGTGGCTGGTCCGTACCTGCGCCCAACACTCGCGGGCTTGTGCCCCGTGATGCGGTCACTCATCTTCTCAGCGATGCCTACGCGATCCGCGATCTGCTGGAACAGGTTCCGCCACCCATGTGTCGGCCCGACCTCAGGGTCCTTGATCCCCAACTCCCTCACCCACGCACCAAGCCGCCCGCGCGTCTTGCCCGCCGGGGAAAGCTTCGGGTTCAACGGGTCCACTTCGCCCACGCCTACTTCCCGTACGTTGTAGAATAACGGACCATCACCCTGATCGCGCACAAATTCAATGAAGCCTTGAGCTATAAGGTGTTCGTGGAGAGGCACTGTCCGCGCGTTGCTAGTCTTGATTGATCCTGCCTCTGGTGTGAGCTTCATGGCGTAGAAGTCACCCCGTTGAATGACATCAATGCCACGCAACTGAGTTATCTCGCCCGAGCGCGCACCCGAGTAAGCGCACACCCATGGCACCCACCGCTTAGCACGAGGGAACGCGTCTCGCAGGTTTGTAATCGCCGCCGAGGCTCTCAGGATCACCTGAGCCTCCTCCAGTATTGAAGGACTTCCCTTCTTCACGGAGCACCACGGCCTTGGGGACATCAACCTTCACACCGGCAAACGGATTGGTCCGAATGTGCTTCTGTGACACGGCCCACGAGAACGCGGTTTTCGCGGCTGGGAGCCACACGGCATCCACGGTGACCGCAGAGCGCTTGGGCGTCACGAGCGTGTCCTTCCAAGCCCGTGCATTTTCTTCCGTTAGAGCACCCGCGCTGCTCCGGGAACGCTGCCTGCAAATGCTTGAAGACAGCACGCCAACGGTTGATCGTACCAGCGGCGGGCTTTCTCGCAGCCACGTAGGCTCCGAAGAGGTCCCAGCAACTCATGCCGGTGGACACACCGCGCCGCTGATCTACGTACGCAGGGAACGTGTCGGGGTAATTGTCTCGTGAGTAATCGCCCTTCGCTTGTTGCTCAAGCAACGCGAATGCGGAGAACAATCTTTCCGACACCGCGTCAACAAATAAAATGTAGGCATCGTGAGTGAGCGCAAGGCCCTCGCTGGCGAGGAATGAGGCTACGAGCGCCATCTCAGCCTCTTCAGGTCTGACGGCTTCGCGCACCTCGGGCCACCGGGTCCAAGGCCATGTTGGGTCCGGGGCAGGGTCCTCAAGATGTTCTACGGGTGCGTGAGGATGCCACACCCGCTCCAGCAGGTGCTCCTTGCGGTCAGCCCAGTGCTCCGGTGAGCCGGGGTCATCCGCATGCCGCGCGACAAACCACGAGTACCACCGACCAGAGAGTGCCAAGGCGTTGCGCTGTGTAAGCGGTTGCCCGGTGCCCTTCGCTGCCGCGCGAATGCGTTCGATCCGCGTCTCGACCTCCGCGAGCCATTGCCCGTGTAGCGCTTTGGCCTGAGCAATGGACGTTCCTGCCGGGACGACAAGGATTGCCTCGTGGCTCACGCCGTACAGCCGCTTGTATTCCGCACGAGCATCCTTCGGGATGGCCTTACGAGATTTCTTCGCACCTGTTGCTGAGAGATTTTGTGCAGCCATTCGGATAGGCATTTGTATCGCTCTTTGTATTTGAGAGCGAGCGAAATGGTCAGGTCTGTTCAATTACTTGCTGTGGCAGAAGCACTTAGGGAGCGCTCTGGTACAGTTGGGTGGGCTCGAACCACCGACCTCCTGTTCCACAGACAGGCGCTCTAACCAACTGAGCTACAACTGCATCCCTCGGGCGGTCCCTGAAAAAGGGGGCGCCGGACCGGGCGGAAACTAGGTGCAACGCCCCTCTTTGGCAAGACCGGCGCGGATGCCAACTTCGGTGTCGACCCCGCGAACGCGGGGAGCCATAACCACCGGCTGGTGTTGCTGCGACGCTCGGCAAGAAAAGGCAACAGCGACTGCCTCACGCGCAACCACCGCGGCGTATGGGTCGCTGCTTTCCCAGGGACGACACCTTTGTTTGCCTCGACCACCCCCCCAGAATCAAAAAGCCCGGACTTCCGTCCGGGCTTTTTTGGATCGCGAAAACGAAAAGATCAGGCGGCCGGCTTGAACAGTTTCGAGGCGTTGGTCTTGATTGGCTCGACGGTTTCAGTGGCGACCTTCTGGGACAACTCGGCGAGCTCCTTGGCCTGCGCGGTGATGGTCTCGTATTGCTTGCGGGCGTGCGTGGACCACAGCTCCAGCGCTTCCGAGGGCGATTTCACGCCAAGCAGTTCCTGGGCGAAGTCGAGCGTCGCGGTGGTGTTGGACTTCATCATTTCCATCAGCTTGGCGGAGTAATTGCTGAAGCCCTTGCTCGCGGTCGTGAACACCGCCTCGATGGTGCCGTTGTGGCTCTCGGCGACATCCTTGAACTTGGCGTAGCTGTCGCGCGCCTGCGAAACGCCCTTTTCGGCGAACGCCCGCATCTGCTCGGGAACCTCGAATGGGATGATGGAAGCGGAGAACGGATCGGTGGGGTTGGCCATGGCATGAATCCTTCGCAAAACGGGGTGAAACGAGGTGACCCCTTGTCCCCCGGCGCTCAAAGAACGCCGGGAACGACCAGGATCACGCGGTGGGAATGCCCTTCGTCGGACAACCGACTTAGTACGCCTATATAATGTCAATTTTGTGCAATGCAACGAGCCGGGTGCAATTTTTAGGTGCAATGCCGCATGGCTGACCCGGGAGAGTTGCGGGTCGCTCCCATCGATCAGCCGTCTTCTCCGGCCAGTCAGCCTTTCGGCTTGGCCGCATCCATCGCCGCCTTGCTGACGATCTGGCCCATTTCGCCCGCCTGTTCGGCCAGCGAGCGCATCTGCGACTGAACATATTCGCTGTGCAGCCGCATCACCTCGGGCAGATCCTTCGCATGCAGCAGCGATTGCGCGTAATCCAGCGAGGCCTGCAGGTTCCTCTCGGCGTTGGCGATCGCCGTGGCACCGATATCCTTGGCGCTGGCGCGAACCGTGGCGCCGCGCTCCTCGATGGAGCCCGCGGTCGCCTCCGCCGCGCCCACGAATTTCTCGAACGTCTTGCGCGCCTGCTCGAAGCTTGCTTCCGCCATCGCCCGCATGTCCTTCGGAATCTCGAAACGATCACGCCCTTCTTCGCTCATGGTCTCACTCCTCTTCGCGCCGATCGACGGGCCATCCTTGAAACCCCGGTTCCAGTGTTGTCCATGCCAGTGGTATCGGCAGAGGGTTTCGCCGCCGTGACATGGGCCGGCAACTTATGGTGAACCCCTGATCGCGGTTTGCAACACTCAAACGCGGCAGGGCGCACGAGGTTCAGCCGAATTAAGGTTATCTCGCCTTTGGCGGGCTGGCCTGCCTTCAGGCCGTGGACCTCGGCTGTTTCGCGCGCGATACTAAGCCTTCGTTAAGGCTTTTACCGTCCGGCCGCCCTGTCTGTGGCCATCGTCGCGCAAGCGCCAAACCCCTGCGGTCATGTCATTTTCAATGAACAACGCGGAATTCCAGTTGCGAGGCGTCGGCGATCCGCGACTGGCCGTGCACGCGACCAGCGCGCTGCCGGCCTGGCTCTGGTCGGACGACGGCGTCAGGATTCTGTGGGCCAATCCGGTTGGCGCGAAGGTGTTCGGCGCGGCCAACGGTGCCGAACTTGCGAAAAGGGATTTCGGCCCCGCCGACCTGCACCGGCGACAGGTGGCGCAGCTTGCAGGGCGCCTGCCGCCTGATGGCGCGATCCGGCTGGAGCGGCTGCGCGGCTTCGGCGCGACGCTCGGCAGGCTGATGACCTTGAGCTGCGCACGGCTTGATTTCGCCGACGGCAGCCATGGCATTCTGATCGTGGCAGCCGAGACCGCCGGGCGCGCGATGCCGCTCCTGGAACGGCTGCAACGCCTCGTCGAAGGCGTCGATACGCCGATCGCGGCGTTTGCCAGTGACGGCATGTTCGTCGGCGCCAGCGACGCCGCCCGTCCGCTGCTCGGTTTTCACAATCTGTCCGAGGCCGGCCTCGAGGGGGCGCGCAGCGACGCGTTGAAGCAAGGCCGCGCCGAAACACCTATCGGCATCGGCCATATGGTGCTGCAGCGCGTCGGCAGCGGCGCCGATGTCGGCCTCGTCGCGCTGCTCGCACCAGGCGCGACGCAAGCCGCGCACCTTGCCCATGTCGCCCCGAATACGCCGCACATGGCCTCAGCCGAAACCGGGCCGGTCGCGCCCGCCGCGGAATGGCCGACGCCCGACTACGAGCAGCCACAGATCTCGGGCGAAGCTCCGGCCGAGTATGCATTGATCGAGGGTGAGGAATCGCGCCCGCACGAACCATCGCCTTATGTCGAAGCGGTTGCGGACGAGCCTGTGCCTGCACCCGTCGAGGCGCCGCCATGGCTCGACGGATCCGGGGCCGGCACGCGCCGGCATCCGCTGCGCTTCATGTGGCAGATGGATGCCGAAGGCCGCTTCTCGCTCGGCTCCGACGAATTCGCGCGCCTGATCGGGATGCGCACCGCCGCCGGCTTCGGCCGGCTGTGGAGTGAAATCGCGGACCGGTTCGAACTCGATCCCGACGGCCGCGTGCTCAAGGCGCTCGCCACCCACGATACCTGGAGCGGCATCACCGTGAACTGGCCGGTCGATGGCGGCACCCGATTGCCGGTAGAATTGTCTGGCCTGCCGGTTTTCGACCAGGCGCGGAATTTTGCCGGCTATCGCGGATTCGGAGTTTGCCGCGATCTCGACGGACTGACGCGGCTCGCCGCACTGCGCCGCTTCGAATTGTTCTCCACCCCGCCGACACCACAAACACTTTTCGCTGACACCGTTCCGGCGAATCTTGCCAAAGATTCCGCCGCGAAACCGCCTTTAGCTCCCGATAGTACGGCCTCCGGTGCCGCTGGACCGCCTGACCGGATTGCTGATGAAAACTCACGCCAACCCGATTTGGAAACGCCCGTGGAAACGCCAAAGAACGTCCTGCCGTTTCGCCCGCTCGGCGAACCGAAATCGCCGGTGCTGACGCCGGTGGAAAACAGCGCCTTCAACGAGCTCGCCCGGCAATTGTCGGAAAGGCTCGAAAGCGACAACGGCGCCGCGGCCGAGCCGCCGCCGGTCGCCGAGGCGCCCGTTGCCGAGATCGTCGAGCCGGCCGCGGCGGAACCAGCCCCGGCCGTCGAACAGCCTGACTGGCTGGCGCAGCCCGAGCCGCCGCCGCGCGGCGAAGTCAGGCGCGACAAGGCGCTGCTCGATCTCATTCCCGTGGGCGTTCTGATCTACCGGCTGGACCGGCTGCTCTACGCCAATTCCGCGTTCCTCAAGGAGATCGGCTATCCGAGCCTGCATGCGCTGGAGGAAGCCGGCGGCCTCGACGCGCTCTATGTCGAGCCCGGCGTCTCGAGCGCGAGCAGCACGTCGGATACCGGCACGCCGGTGATGATTTCCGCGAGCGCAGCTTCGCCGGACCGGGCGTCGGGCGCGCCCATCGACGCCCGCCTCTACACCATCAGCTGGGACAATGATTCCGCGCTGGCGCTGATCTTCTCGGGCGCAACAGCAGGCGCGGTCGCCGCCGCGATCGCGCAAGTCGTGCCCGCCGCGCCGCCCTCGGCGGTCGGCCACGCCAACGCCGAGGAACTCGGCGCCATCCTCGACACCACCGCCGAAGGCATCGTGATGTTCGACGCCGAAGGCCGTCTCAATTCCTGCAATCGCAGCGCGGAAGCGCTGTTCGGCTATGACGGCGAGGAACTGGTGCAGCGCAATCTCACCGAGCTGTTCGCGCCGGAAAGCCAGCGCGTGGTCGGGGATTATCTGGAAAGCGTCAAGGGCAAGGGCGCAGCAAGCCTCTTCGACCACGGCCGCGACGTGCTGGGCCGGGTGCGCGGCGGCGGCATCATCCCGCTGTCGATGACGATGGGACGGACGCGCGCCAACGGACCGAATTTCTTCGCGGTGTTCCGCGATCTGTCGCAGGTAAAAAAAAGCGAGAACGAGGTGCGGGAGGCCAGGCGCACGGCCGACCGCGCGGCCAGCGCCAAGGCCGACCTCCTGGCGCGGATCAGCCACGAGATCAGAAGCCCGCTCAACGCCATCATCGGCTTTGCCGAGGTGATGATCGGCGAGCGTTTCGGCGCGCTCGGCAACGAGCGTTACGTCGAATACATGAAGGACATCCGCGCTTCCGGCGAGCGGGTGATCGCGCTGATCAACGACCTCACCGATCTGTCCCGGATCGAAACCGGCAAGCTCGACCTCGCCTTCGCCGACCAGAACCTCAACGACCTCGTCGAGAGCTGCGTCGCGGCGATGCAGCCGCAGGCCAACCGCGAGCGCATCATCATCCGCACCTCGCTCGCGCACGCGCTGCCGCCGGTCACAGCCGATGCCCGCGCGCTGCGCCAGATCACGCTGAACCTGATCGGCAACTCGATCCATCTCGCCAATCCCGGCGGCCAGGTCATCGTCTCCACCGCAATTTCGGATTTCGGCGAGGTCGTGCTGCGGGTGCGCGATACCGGCCACGGCCTCAACGACAACGAGGTCGCCGCGGCCATGGAGCCGTTCCGCAATCAAGGTCCGTCCGATCATGCCGCCAACGGCGTCAGCCTGTCGCTGACCAAGGCGCTGGTCGAGGCCAACCGCGCGCAATTTCACATCAGGACCGGCCCGCATTCGGGCACGCTGATCGAGGTGGTGTTTTCGCGGGAGCTGGCGCGGGCGTGAAAATCGCCTGCCGCTATCAGCCGGAGAGGTCCTGCTTCTTCTGCAGATATTCCTCGCGGTTGATCTCGCCGCGCGCATAACGCTCCTCGAGCACGTCGAGGCCGGACGAGCGCCGGACCAAGGAATGATGCGCGCCTGGCGGCGGCATGGTTCGCATCAGCCACGATACGCCCGCGATGATGACGCCCAGGATGATGATCCAGGAGATCAGATGGAAGAGGCCGAACAGGCCCCAGCCCATCATCCCCCAATGCGGTCCATAGCCCCACATCATTGTGTTTCCTCCCGCCGACAAAAGCCGAAGCCGCCTCGGCGGCAATATCAAAAAGATGTGGCCGCGGCCGCTTGCGGGCGTTGATTCAGGTCAAGCCGGCATCGTCACGATGACGCGACCGCCTTCTGCTCCGTCCGCCCTCGCCGGTCGTGGCCCGCAAGCAGCGGGCCGAACACAAGCGCGAATCCGAAAAAGGCCGCGGCCCATGCAAAGGCCGCAACATGCAGCAGCACCTCGCTGTGATCAGGTTCGATCGCAGCACAGATCCGCGCCAGCGCCGCGACGATGATCGCCGCATAGATCGCTTGCGTCGCGCGGGAGGCGGTCAGCGGCTGACCGGTATGGCCGAGCGTGGCGCGGCTCATCACCGCGAGCGTCATGGTCCCCGCGGCGCCCGCCATCCAGGCATGAATGCCGGCGCCTGCCGCAACCAGGTCGAACGCGGCCGCGGCGTTGAGCAGAAAACCGAGCGGCACGAAGGCGTAGCCGACATGCAGGATCAGGACGAGGGGCTCACGCCAGGTCCGCAATCCCGCCCAGCGCCCGAGGCGGACCAGATGCAAGACGCCGGCAAGCGCGAGTGCGGTGCCCGCGAAACCGCTCTCGGGGCGGACAACCCATGCCGCCAGCGCCAGCGCGCCGAGGCCGACGACGAATGTATCGAAGCGGCCGAACGGCGCCGGCAGGCGGCCGGGATTTTCCCGCGCCAACCAGTTGCGGGTGAAGCTCGGAACGATGCGGCCGCCGATCAGCGAGATCAACAGCACGACCACCGCGATCCCGGCGCGGACGGCGATGTCGGCTGTGCCTTCGAAATGGGCCTCGAGATGGAAGCCGACATTGCCGGCAAACAGCAGCAGGACCAGCATCACCACGGCGAGATTGCGCCAGTTGCGCCCCGCGATGATCTCGCGCGCCGCCGCAACAGCGACCAGCGCCAGAAAGCCGGCATCGACCAGCATCGCGACCAGCCAGCCGGTCTCGGCGGAAAACGTCACGCAAATCCGTCCCGCGATCCAGACGATGACGAGCGCGAGCAGCGGTGTGCCCTGGATCGGCAATCGCCCGGTCCAGTTCGGGATCGCCGTGAACAGGAAACCGGTGATCACCGCAGGCAGATAGCCGTAGAGCATTTCATGGACATGCCAGTCGCGCGGCCCAAACGCCGAGGTCAGCGTGATCTCGCCATGGAAGACCGGCAACCAGACCAGGATCGCGATCGCCGCATAGATCGAGCCGAACAGGAAGAACGGGCGAAAGCCCGCTGCCAGCAGCGGCGAGCCCTGATGGGCACGAAAGCGCGGAACCGCCATTCTGGTCGCTCCATGATTGATCCGCCGCAAGGCGGCGGTTGTGAACCTGTTTACCGGGAACGGCGATACCCCGCGCGGCTGTGGGGCGGCTGCGATCGATCGAGGTGGGCGTCGAAGGCCGCCGCAAGCTTGCCGACCAGCACGGGCAAATCATCGGCGAGCGCCAGCGACGCACCGTCGACTTCGACGACGCCGTCGCAAATCAGGTCCTGTAGCCGAGGCGAGGTCAGCAGCAACTGTTCGGGAATCGATCCGTAGCGCGCGCAGACCTGGCCGAGATCGGCGACGAAGTCGCGCATGACACGCGCGATGATCTCGCCGCGCAGACGGTCGTCATCCGTCAACGCGTAACCCCTGGCGGTCGCCGGCCGGTCGCTGGCGATCGCTTCGGAATAGGCGCGAATGTCGACCTCGTTCTGCACATAGCCCTGCGGCAGGCGTCCGATGGCGCCGGCGCCGAAGCCGATGCGGATATTGACGGCATCACCCGCATGACCCCGAAGATCGCGGCGCAGCCCGCCCTGGCGCGGTGTGAGCGCCATTTCATCGCCGGGAAGCGCAAACTGCTCGAAGCCGATCCGCACATAGCCGGCTTCCCGCAATGTATTGGCGATCGCATTGGACTGATCCAGCCGCTCGAGGCTGTCGGGCAGCCAGGCCTCGCCGATCCTGCGCTGATGCTTGTTGAAGGCCGGCAGATGCGCATAACCCGTCACCGAGAAGCGGTCGGGGCGAAGCTCGAGGCATCGCCTTGTTGTGTCGAGGCAGGAGGCGATGGTCTGGTGCGGCAGACCGTACATCAGCTCAAAATTGATGCCGGTGATGCCGGCGCGCCGCAGACCCCTGGTCGCCGCGGCGGTTTCTTCGAAACTCTGCATCCGGTTGATGGCCGGCTGCACGAGGGGATCGAAGGTGTGCACGCCGATGGCCGCGCGGTTGACCCCGCCGAGCGCGAGCGCCTCGATCATCGGAGCCTTGAGCGTGCGCGGGTCGATCTCCGCCGCAATCTCGGCGGTGGGCAGCACGAAGAAGCAGTGCCTGATCGATCCGATCAGGTCTCCAAAACTCTCGGGCGCCATGATGGTCGGGGTTCCGCCGCCAAGGTGAATGTGGTCGACCTTGATGCAGCGATCGATTTGCCGCGCCACCAGATCGACTTCGCAGCGGAGCGCCGATTCATAGACGGCGATCGGCTCACTGCGGCTCAGAACCGAAGTATGGCGGCCGCAGTGCCAGCACATCGAGGCGCAGAACGGCACATGCAGAAAGAGCGATGCCGAGGCGTGGCGCGGAATGGCCTTCAGCCACTCGGCGTAGCTTTCCGGCCCGGTGTCGGGGGAAAAATGCTGCGCGGTCGGATAGCTCATGTACCGCGGCAGGTGTTCCTGCCCAAAACGTTCCGCGGCTTCCATCCTCATGGCTCACCCGTCCCGAATGCGATTCGAACCGCGGTCGGGACTTCGTCCACGCCCAAGTTCCCTATCTTGATACCTCAGCTCGGAGCAAGTCACCTTGCGCTGGCTCAAACGGCGGTCTTCGTCTTGATCCGGGCAAATACGGAGTCCGTGGGAAAGTTTGCGCTTCCTCAAGGTGCAGCGGGCAATTTCGGGAGATTCTGCATTTGTGAAAATCGGAGCCGAAGCCAATGAGCCTGTTAATTCCGGACCTTGTTCTCTCCCTGTTGGGAATCCGCGGTCATGTTCCCGATCACGGCGATTTCGGCGCCGGCCGCGACGAATCATCGCTGGCTTCCGGCCCCGGCGGCGGGCTGCCGGTGCTGGCCGCCGCCGCGATCGCCATTGCGGCCGTGGTGCTGTTTCTGTGGGGCGCGGTCTGGCTCGCGATCCAGGTGATCTAGGCAGTACGTTCGGCTTGGGACGATCGCACTGAAGATCGGATCAAGCCTCAGCCCGCCGCGTGGGATTGCGGCAGGAAATCGCCGATCGCATCCAGGAAAACTTCGGGCGACTGCAGCTGCGGAACATGCGCGCAGCCGGCAATGATCTTCAGCCGCGCATTCGGCAGGAGCGCCGCGAGTTCGCGTGACATCGGCGGCGGGGTCGCCTCGTCATGCTCGCCGACCAGTACCAGCACGGGGACCTTGACCTCGGATAGCTGCGGCCGCAGATCAAGTTCGGCGAGCTGCCCGCAGGCCGCCCGCAGCACCTCCGGATCGGTTTTCAGAAAGGCATCGCGGCGATCGCGCATCAAATCGGGATGCCGCGCCTGAAACTCCGGCGCGAACAGCCGGCGCATCGCGACGTCGGTGATCGCAGCCAGTCCCTTGGCCTTCGACGCGGCCGCCATGGCGCGAAAAGCCTGCCGCCCCTCCTCCGAAAACGCCGCGCCGCAATCGGCGAGGATGAGCCGGCCCGCAATACCGGGGTGGCGGATCGCCATCTGCAGCGCGACGAAGCCGCCATAGCCGTTGCCGAGTACGACCGTCTCGCCGCCGTCTGCAGCGTCCCTCGCCGCTTCCGCCATCCGGTCGGCGACGTCGGCAAGACCGCCGCTGACGGCCTTCGACCCGCCAAAGCCCGGCAATTCCGGAACGATCACCCGAAACGCCTGCGACAGCTTTGGAACGATGGCGTCGAAACTCGCCCGGTCCGACAACAGCGAATGAAACAGCAAGAGCGAAGCGCCCTGTCCCAGCAGCGCCGCGTTCACGGTGCCGCTGGCGAGAAGTCGGTCCATGCGGGCTCTCCTTCAAGAGATGAAGAGCGCCTCTTGCCGAAAGCCCTCTTTGACGGGACCCATCGATAAATCAAAATTACAGCTTTTCAAGCGGAACGGCGAGCGGCCCCGATCGCGCGGCGCCTTCGAGCCGCGCGTCGAACTGGCCCGCGAGCTTGAGCCTGCGTCGATCGGTGACAAGGCGGCGCGCGCGTTTCACCGCGCCGTCAAATGAGAGACTTTCGAGGTCTATTGCCGCTGAAGTTTCGTGATGGTCTTCTTCCCGCCCGCCTCGGTCGCGGAGAAGCTCACTCCGTCGCCGGCATGCACGTCTTCGAGCGCGGAGGCGTCCTGCACCTTGAAGACTTCGGCCGCGGCCGGGCCATTCGCTCCGACGGTGCCGTTTTGGGCCGGCCGGATCGCGATGGTGCCATGGATCCGGTCGATTTCAGTCACGATGCCGGTTCGCGCCTGCTGGGCCAGAGCCGCCGAGCCGACGATGACGAAGGCCGCAGTTCCCGCCAAAACGATCTTTGCGATTTTCATGGCAGTCTCCCGGGGTTCGAGATGGTCTGCGATAAGCCGCGGCGGGGTGATTGGTTCCTGCGCTCGCGCGGCATTGCATCGCCAAAAGCAAAAGTACGCCGAGAGAAACGCACCGCATTGATGCAAGTCAATACGCTCGCCGCGGCGACCAGTAGCCATGACGATGTGCCTTTTTGCGACCGCGCGGCCTCGCCGCGTCAGTCCGCACCGGCGGAGGCTAGAATGCGTTGGCTCACCTGCATCGTTGCGATATCGGCCACAACGTTCGGTGCCGCACTCCTTGCAGGCACGCCAGCGCTCGCCGGCGAGCCGATCCAGGTTGCCGGCAAGATGACGTGCAAGACCCCCGAGCAGCACTCGGTTCCGGTGGGGGGCGATCCCGGCCATGTTCTGGTTGTTCAAATCGAGACCTGCGTCGGCAGCGCCTCCGGCAAATCGGTGAGGTTCGACGGTGGGCAGCAAACATGGTTCGAAGTGGACGATCTGGTCCGAGGCAGCGGAATGATCCACGGCTATGAACTGGCGAAGTACAAGGACGGAAGCACGGGGATGACAAGCTATGCGGGAGCGCAGGTGGCCACGACGGTCAATGGAAAGCCGGACTGGACGGCGCTGGGAACGTTCGAGCAGATGCGCGGCACCGGCAGCATGGCGAATGTTCAGCTAAGAGGCACGTGGACCGCCAAACCCATATCGGAGGCCGAATTCGTCATGGACTGGGTCGGCACCATGACCGACGGCAGCAAACCGTAAAGCCCCACATGCGCCGCCTTCAGGCTTTGGCGCCGTACCACCCGTCACAAATGGGGGGCCGTAAGCTAACGCGGCAGCTGCCGCGGAAATTGCCGGCCTGGCCGCCAGAGACGGCAACCTTCGGAGGGCGACATGACAGCGCAGGATGACAAACGGCAAGCGGCGGTCAAACGTCTGAAGGCAAGGCGCGGCTTTCGGATTCACCTCGCGATCTACCTGGTCGTTGCCGTGCTGCTCGTGGTGATCTGGGCCTCGTCCGGCGCCGCCTATTTCTGGCCGGGCTGGGTGATGCTCGGATGGGGCATCGGATTGGCATTCCACGGCTGGGGTGTCTACCTCAAGACGCCGATTTCGGAAGACGAGATTCGCCGGGAAATGGAAAGAGGCGGCTAGCGCGGCACCCCGTCACACGATCGCCTCCGCCAGGTCCTTCATCGTGGGAACGAGAATGTCCGGCTGGTGCGGCGTCTCGCCGAACGGCCGGCTGCGGCGGTCGATGAAGGCGGTTCGCATGCCGGCCGATTTCGCGCCGATGCAATCGAAGGCATGGTTGGCGACGAACAGGATCTGGTCCGGCTTCAGGCCCAGAAGCTCGGCCGCCCTGGTGTAGGTCGCGACATGCGGCTTGAAGGAATTCGCCTCCGCAACCGAGATGACCCGGTCGAACGGCACCTTGTGATACTGCTTCGCCGTTTCCAGCATATCGGGATCGCCGTTCGACAGCACCACGAGCTTGTATCTGGTGTGAAGCTTCTCGAGCGCGGCCGGTACCTCCGGAAACGGTTTGAGCTTCTCGATCTCGCCGACGAGATATTCGACCTCCTTGCGCGTGTGGCTGACGCCGGCCCGGTCCATCACATAGGCGACGGCGCGGTGACCGATCTCGCGATAGGGCGTGTGCTCGCGATGCAGCAGCGCGTCGATCATGGAATTTTCGAAATGGGTGCGCCGCCACCAGGTGACGAAGGCATTCGGATCCCCGGTCCAGCCCTTCGCCTTCAGGAAGGGTGCTGCGATCGCGGTCAGGCCCCCCTGCATGTCGACGACCGTCCCGTACTGGTCGAACATGCAAACCTTGACGTTGTCCTTGATGTTTTCGTGGCTCACGATCACCTCGGCTGCGCGGACGGCACAACCGCCGTCGGGTGGAACGGCCGGTCCGGGTGCATCCGAAACGCGAAGCCGGCACCGATCAACAACAGACAAATCGAGCCGGCGAACGGCAAGGTCCAACTGCCGGTCCGATCGATCAGGTACCCGAATACGAACGGCGAGATGATGCCGGCAACGCCGAAGCCGAAATTCATCATGCCGCTGGCCGACCCGGAATATTTCGGCGCGATGTCCATGGGCACCGCCCAGATCGGCGCTACCACGAGTTCAACGGAAAAGAACGCCGCGGCGAGCGAGACCGCCGCGACATTCACGTCGTGAACCAGCATCACCGGGATCAGGAACAGGAAGCCGCCGAGCATGCCAGCCACAATGACGTTGCGCCGCGCCATGTTGCGATCGCCCGTTCGACCCAGGATCTGGTCGCTCACCACACCGCCCAGCGTGTCGCCGATGACGCCGGCCATGAAAACGCCGGCCGAGTACAATGCCGACTGCATCAGGTTCTGCTGGTAGTTCTGGTAAAAGAACGACGGGATCCAGCTCAGGAACAGCCAAAGCGTCCAGCCATAGCAAAAATCGACCGCGGTCACCGGCAGCATGCGGCGAAACAGCTCGAACCAGGGCACCGGCTCGCTCGCAGCGCCCCGACTGCGGGTCGGCAGTGTCGCAAGCTCCTCGGCGGTCAGCGGTGGCGCTGCCGGCACGTCGCGAAAATACCACAACCAGACAAGGACCCAGATCAGGCTCAACAGCGCAAGCACGACGAAGCTGCCGCGCCAGGACACCATCGCTATCAGGAAGGCGATCAGCGGCGGCGTGATCGCGTTGCCGATCCGCGCCGACGAATGGGTGATGCCTTGCGCGAAACCCCAGCTGCGCTCCGGCACCCACACCGCCATGGCGCGCGTCGCGGTCGGAAAGGTTGCGCCTTCGCCGATGCCCAGCGCCAGTCGTGCCGCGAACAGGCTCGCGAGCCCGCCAACCGCTCCCGTTGCCGCGGTCGCAGCGCACACGATCAAGCCGCTGACGAACAGCGTGAGACGCGCGCCGAATTTATCGCCGAAATATCCGCCAATCAGCTGGAACAGCGCGTACGGATAGGCGAACGCCGAAAAGGCCAGGCCGAGTTGGGTATTGCTCAAGCCGAGGTCCGTCTTGATCAGCGGCGCAGCCGTCGAGATGTTGACCCGATCCACATAGAGGATCAGGTACATCAGGCAGATGATGAGCAGGACCGTATTTGAGACGCTGAACCTGCGCATCAGACCGGGGCCGCATTACCCTTGATCTGCGTCCGGTGCATGATGCGACGTGCCGAGGCGTCGAACGGATCGCGCCGATGCATGGTGCAGCGGTTGTCCCACAGCACCAGATCGCCGACCCGCCAGACGTGCTCCCAGGCGAATTCAGGGTGCGCGACGAAGTCCCACAGCTCGTCGAGCAGCGCCTCGGACTCGGCAAGTTCGAGGCCCATGAGATAGGCGTTACGCCGGCGGCCGAGATAGAGCATGCGCCGCCCGGTGTCGGGATGGGTGCAAACCAGGGGATGCACGGCACCCGGCGAGGTTCGGGGATCGTCGGTTGCGGCGACGCCCTGGCGCAGATAGCCGCCGCTGTTGTAGGTACCGTCGTGCTTGATCTTCAGGTCCGCAATCCGGCGCTTCAACCCGGCCGGCAGCGTTTCGTAGACCGCGTACATGCTGCAGAACGAAGTGTTCCCGCCGGCAGGCGGGATCTCGATCGCGTACAGCATGCTCGCCATTGGCGGTACGTCGAGATAGGACATGTCGGTGTGCCACACGGCTTCGCCGGCGCCGAGGCTGCCGATCGGCTGACCGTTCACGGTCACATTCGACACGATGTAGATTTCCGGCAGGCCCTCGACGAAGCGCCGGCCGGTTTCCTGCACCGGGGCCCAGTCGAGATCTCCGAAGCGGCGACTGAACGCAATGAGATCCTGGTCGCTCAGCGTCTGGCCCCGGACCAGGATCACCTGATGTTGGTGCCAGGCCCGCTCGAGCGCGGCGAACTGCAATTCGTCGAGGCTTTTCAGATCGACGCCGCGCACCTCCGCACCGAGCGCCGCCCGGGTCGGGATTATGTCGATGGACCCACCGCGCGAGTCGCGCACCAATTGACTCTCGACGCTCATGACCGTTGGACCTCTCCGCCAGACCGGGCTAGCTCGAAGAATGGTACCATTGCGCCGTGACCAGGGGAACCCGATTTGTGCCACAACCCGGTGAACGCACGCCGGCTGCGCTGGCCAGAATCCGGCGAGTCAGATAAAGCAGCATCGTTCGGCTTTGACGGCGATCGCGACGGCCGTTCCGCGGTCGGCGCAACTGAAGGCGCAACGAAATGACGACCGTCTCATTGACGATATCGGAGGTCTTCGATTTTGCCCTGAAATCCTACTATGCGGGAAAATTCGCCGAGGCCGAGCAGATGTGCCTCAAGATATTGTCGGCCGATCCGGAGTTCCTCCGCCGCCTTTAATCTTCTGGCCGTCGTCCACATGTCGCAGGGCAGGAACGAGGCGGCGCTGGCGTGTTACGACCGCGCGCTTTCGCTGCGGCCCGATTTCATCCAGGCGCTCAGCAATCGCGGCGCGGTGCTGAAGCAGCTCGGAGCGGTACGACGAGGCGGTGGAAAGCTATGACCGCGCGCTCCGGATTGTGCCTGACCATGTCGAAATCCTCAACAATCGCGCGGGCGTCCTGCAGGCGCTCGGCCGCCATGACGAGGCATTGAGCGGCTACGATCGCGCGATCGCGCTGCGACCGGACTATCCCGAGGCGCTCAACAATCGCGGCGTGACCCTGCAGGCGCTGGGACGCTTTGCCGATGCGCTGACGAGCTACGACACGGCGCTTTCGTCGCGCCCCGACTTCGTCGAGGCGCTGGTCAATCGCGGCATCGCCCGTTACGAATTGAGGCAATTTGGCGACGCGCTCAAAGATTACGATCGGGCGATTTCGCTGCGGCCTGACAATGCCGATGCGCTAAGCAATCGCGGCAACGCGCTCGACAAACTGGGGCGTCGCGAGGAGGCGCTAAGGAGCTACGATGCCGCGCTGCGCCTTAAGCCACATCACATCGAGGCGCTCTACAACCGCGGCGCGGTGCTGCACAAGCTCCGGAGGCTCAATGAAGCGCTGGCGAGCCACGATGCGGCGCTGGCCCTGCGTCCCGACTATCCCCAGGCGCTGGTCGGACGCGGCGTTACCTTGAACGATCAAGGGAAGTTCGACGACGCGCTGAAGAGCTTCGACCGCGCCATTGCGTTGACCCCGGATTACCCCCAGGCCCATGTCGATCGCGGCGCCACGCTGCACGAGATCGGGCAAGCCGATGAGGCGCTGAAGAGTTTTGAGCGCGCGCTCTCCCTTCAGCCTGACAATGCCGAGGCATTGACCAATCGCGGAGTGGCGCTGCATGAGCTGGCGCGAGCCCGCGAGGCGCCGGCGGATGATGACGCCTTGCCCAAATTCCGGCAGCTCGAGCAAGCCCTGGCGAGCCACGACGCCGCGCTCGGCTTGCGGCCGGATTACGTCGAGGCGCTGACCAACCGCGGCGTGACGCTCTATGACCTGAAGCGGTTCGACGAGGCGCAGGCGAGCTACGACCAGGCGATTGCCTTGCGTCCGGATCATGCCGACGCGCATCTGTTCAAGGGGCTGGCGAGCCTCGTCACCGGCGACTTCGAGCAGGGATGGGTCGAATATCAGTGGCGCCGCAAGGCGCCGGCCGCGAAAATCCCGGCGCGCGATTTTCCGCAGCCGATGTGGCTCGGAGAGGATGATATCGCGGGCAAGACCATCCTGCTCCACAGCGAGCAGGGCTTTGGCGACAGCATCCAGTTCTGCCGCTACGCGCCGCTGGTCGCGGCGCGCGGCGCGCGCGTCATCCTGGAAGTCGAAGAGCCACTGCGCGCGCTGATGGCCGAGCTTGCCGGCGTGGCGCAGATTGTCGCCAGGGGCGATCCGCTGCCGGGCTTCGACCTGCAATGTCCCGCTTCCCAGCCTGCCTTTGGCATTCAGGACGCAGCTGGAGACGATTCCGGCAACTGCGCCCTATCTGCGCGCGCCGGAAAATGCCCGGGAACGTTGGCGCAACCTGCTCGCGGCCAAGCGCTTCCCCGCGAATCGGGCTTGCCTGGGCCGGCAACGCGAAACACGTCCGGGATCGGGAGCGGTCGATGCGGCTCTGCGATCTCGTCCCGCTTATGAACATCGATGCGACCTTCGTCAGCCTGCAAAAGGAGGTTCGCGCCGCTGACGCAGGCGACGCTGGAGAGTTGCAGACATGCTTCGGTCGGGCGAGAAGCTCAGGATTTCGCCGATACGGCGGCGCTGATATCGGAGCTCGATCTCGTGATCTCCGTCGACACCAGCGTCGCGCATCTCGCGGGCGCCTTGGGAAAGCCGGTCTGGATGCTGCTGACGCACGTCCCCGACTGGCGCTGGCTGCTCGATCGCGACGACAGCCCCTGGTACGAAAGCGCGCGGCTGTTCCGGCAGCGCGAGACGCGCGAGTGGGGCAGCGTGACCATGCGCCTCCGCGACGCGCTGCTCGAATTCATCGCAAGCGGTCGATGGCGACCGGACACGGCAACGCGCCGGAGCGCCGCCGCGGGTGAACCATCAGATCGTAACGGCTATGCCGACGGCACTTGGGCCACCGCGGACAACACGAGTTAATAGCAATTTGGGGACGGGCATCCACTGCGAACGCTCTCCAACTTGCAGAGTTCCGCACTCTGATATACCTCGCCGCGCCTGCGCCGGACATCGACCCCGATTAGGGAGTGCGAGGAATGGCGGCCGATGACAAGCTTGAACGAACTGCCCCGATATTCGCTCCTGCGCGGAACATTATCGGCAGCCGCGGCATTGACCCGTTTATAAACAATGGTGTCTCCATGACAGAAGCCCAATTGATGACCGAACTTGCGGAATGCTGCCGCCGGCTCGCTTGCTATCAGCGAAATCCAAATGTTCTGGATATGCTTCATGACCTTGAAGAGGATTTCGTCCAAAAGGCCGGCAAGCGCGAGACAGAAACCAGCGGCTGGAAAAGCGGCTCGCCGCTGTCACCTGCGTATGCGTGATGACGAGAGAATGACGATCGCGATACCAGGTAGCTAAGGGTTCGCAAGTCCTGGCGCAGATCCTGGCCTTGCGTCACTCGGCTCATTTGCCCGCAGTTATTTGGCCATTCGCCAGCCGAACAGCACGACAGCAGCACCAACCGCCGCCGCGATGGCCGAAGTCGCTATCCCGCCACCGAGCGCAAGCAGCATGGCGATTTGATAGCCAACGAACGCACCGGCAACACCGATCAGCCCGCTCGTGACGATGCCGCGGGTCGATCCCGAGAATTGACGGGCAAGCCAGGACGGCCCGGCAAGCCGGTCGAACAGAAAGCCGGCGATGACGCCGATTGCCAGCACCAGAAGAAACGTTACGACCGGGTCTGTGGCTTGCATGGGTCAGGCTGCCTTGATTGGTCTGGATTTGAATGTCGCGTGCGTAATCGTGGTCGCTGTGCCCCGCGAATCGCTTGCTATTTCGAGAGTGGCATCAAGTTGCTTCGCCAGAGCCTTGACAAGGCTCGTTCCAAGCCCGCCTTTCTTCTGACTTGCGCTCAGGTCCGGCTTTCCATCGCCGTTATCGGAAACCATCAACTTCCAGTCGGAATCCGACACCCGATAGGAAACGACGACAGCCGCATTCTGCCTTTCACCGGGGAACGCATGTTTCAGGGCATTCATGACCAGTTCGGTAACGATCAACCCGATACTGACGGCCTGATGGGATACAACGGTGGCGGTGTCGGCGTCGGTTTCGACCTTAAGAGTGATCGGCCGGCTTTCGCCGATTATCGATTGCGCCAGCGTCTCGCATAATTTCGTCAAATAGTTGCCGATCAGGATCGGCGCGCCGCGACCGGTAACTTGCAGATGCTGCTGCACGGCGGCGACCGACAGCACGCGCTTGTGCGCGTCCTCCAGTTGCAGGCGCGTTTCCTCCGACTGAACCGTTCGCGCCTTCATGAGCAGGATACTTGCAATGATTTGAAGGCTGTTGGCGACGCGGTGCTGCATTTCCAGCAGCAGCATGTCCTTCTCCCGCAGCAGTTCCTGCACCCGCTCCTCAACGGCGCGGCGCTCCGTAACGTCCTCGAAGGTCAGCAGCGTGGTGGTATGTCCCGCATCCGCGTAGAATACCTTGCGCGCGTTCAGGAGCATGATGCGCCGCCCCACGCGAGGAAAATCGCGATCGACTTCGTATCCCTCGACCGTCGCATGATCCCTGGCGATCGTTTCGAGAATTGTGCGAAGCTCCGGGATATTCCATTGACCGTCTTCGATCTCATAAATCAGTTGTCCCCGGATATCTGATCGGCTGGAAGGTCTGATAGAAGGCCCGGCTTGCGGCAACGATCAGCAACTCCTGGTCGAGCACCAGAAGAGGGTCGCGGACGGTGTCGACGATGGCGCGTGCCAGTGCGGCGGTGTCCGGGATGGCTGCGAATGACATTTCGACCGTCCGCCTCGATATCAAACGAGGGCAATAAGCGTGAAGTACTCTTGAAGTTGCCGCGAACAACGGGACGCCTCGTGCTGGCATCGCATTGCACGTCAAGGATGCGCCTTCACGGGACGGAAGTCGACCGGCAAGTCGGGTGGTCGACATCAAAAGTCAGGCCGTTGTTGCGGCCGCATTCAACTCAAAAGCACTCTAATTTCTGCAATCGCGCGCCTGCTGAAATGAAAGAGGCCGCCAGGCCTTGCAGCCTCAAAAATGCGCCGGCCGCGGTGGCGGCATCTGCCGACGCTACTTCACGCGCCGTCCCTTGAAAAAACCGGCATTGGTGGTGTTCTGCTTGACGTTGGCGGTGTCGCCCTGCTCGGCGGTGTTGATTTCACCCTTGATTCCGGGAAAATCCTTGTTCGCCTGGGTGTCGTCACCTGTCCCCTTGTGACTGCGGTTGGCCGGCGGCACTGGCGGCATTTCGTTGTGGCGCGACATGGGGATCTCCTTCGTTATTGTCGTGAGGCTTGCCAACGACCGCTGCAGGCTATTCCGCCGGAAGCCCCGTTCCATCTGCCAGACCCGGCATTTCCGCTGAGCTGGCCGTTGGCGTAAGCACCACGGATCGAGACCCTGACGATGCCTTCCCGTCCGATGCTGCCCGAAACATCCGCCGCGCCCGAAACCCTTCCGTCGGTGACAGTGAGCGGATACCGAACCGACGGCTCGCAATTTCCGGCCCGTGTCAGGATGGTCACGCTCCAAAGACCGTCGTAAGGCTGTTGCGCGCAGGCGGGCGCGACCGTTGAGGCCGCGGCAATCAAGGCAATCATGCGTCGCGTTGTCATGTTCCGCCTCCTATCGCCGCGCAGTTACCAAACGAGCCTCGAGAATCATCCCGCCGGGCTCTCCGCTGCGCAAACAAGACGCGTCGAAGTTGGGCCAGACCTCTTGCGAACAATTTCCGGCGACCGGTCGAAGAGGCAACCGATCTGCCTTGGCCAACGCACTTGTTTCATGCGCCTGGAGCTGAGGAGCAAAAACGGGCAAGGCGATAACCGCCGCTCCCAGGAGGCCAACCAAGGCCAGGGTCGTGATGGATTTGATCATTTGAGGCTGCTGACTGCGGCGCGTTGCCGATCCCGCTACGCTCGGGGATTCAGTTCCCAACCGTTGGAACTACAAAGAGTTCCGCCCATGCAAATTATATCTTGGAGTCCATTCAATTAAGGCAGAGCATCAACGGCACTTTGCGGGCCAGCATCAATGACGGGGCGAGATCTGAAGTTCCATGAGCGCCATTCTTTGCAGCGTCGCCGGATCTCTCTCGCCATCCTTGGCGGTGCGAAGGATGGTTTCGGCGATGCATCGCACATGTGCGGAACTCACCGGCTCGGGCAGCGACGCCACCGCCGCGTCCAGGGCATTTTTCATGATGCCTATGGTTTCAGGCTCGAAAGATGCGTTCGAAAAGTCTTTCATCTCAAGTTAGTCTCGATTGAATTCTCGAAGGCAACCTTGCCGCGCTCGTCGCTGTCGAATTGCTTCGCGAGACCATGAAGGTATGGCGGCAGTTGGTTCGGATTGCATGTCAGGGTGGCACGCAGCCTTTCGCCGATTTCCGCGCGGATCGCGCGGCTGTGGACGCGATCGATCTGAACGCCGTTTGGAACCTGGCTCGTCATGATGGACCCATCTGTTGAAATTCAATCTGGCTGCCGGACCAAGTCGCCGAAATGGAATTGGTTCATCGAAGGCGCGGAATGACTGGCTGCTGCCCGGTTGCTGCGGGGCTCAAATGCCCGATATCATGCCCACAATCGGAGGGCGGGTTTCTGCCTTCGGCGTGAAGCGCGCGCGGGGGAAATACCCGATGTGCCAACACCAGCCAGACCCCTCAGGTCCGAAACGCGCACGCGAGGCGGCGGCCTAACGCGCCACGGCCCGCTGCAATCCGGTCAGCCTTTTGTGGATGGCATCGTCCAGCGCCGCGACGAAGATCACAGCGGACCTGTCGTCGAGGTGGATGCCGTCGGCGTTCCAGCGCAACTCTTCGGCAGGATATTCGAGCCTCAGACGGCGCCCGTCGTCGGGGCCGATAACCCGGGCAAGGGCCTCTCGCGCCATTGTCGTGTAGACACTCCGTTCCAATTGCCCGGGGTAGGGCACTTCATAGAAAAAAATCGCGACGCCCTCGGCCTCCAGCCTTTCGACCAGCGATTTGAGGATGCCGCACCCTCCGCCATTTCCTCGCGGTGAGCAGGCTTGTTCCTTTCGCCAAGGATCTCCGCGACCTGCTGCGCGCTATGGTCGGGTGCCGGCGGGCGCGCAATGATCGCATCTATCCTGCCACGGCTGTAGGTGATCGTGTCGTCCTGGACACCTTGATAGTAGGCGGCAAGGCTGCGAAGCGGACGCAGCGTTTCGGTGCGCAGTTTTGCATTCTTGAACCGCTCCACCAGATCGTCGTCGACGGGGCGCTCGAGAATGTTCGTTTCGACCGCGACGCGCTCGCGCCAAAGCGGAGCGGCGGCGTTTTTCGCCATGCCGCTCAACGCTCGAGCCGCCATTGATCGCGTATTGCGAACGTTGCCATGCTCGAAATACTGCTCCTTGAGCCTGAACGAAAGCGAGCTTCCGGCCAGCACGACGTTTTGCGCGGCAGACGGAAAAAGCGGTCGATCGTGTCGACCTGCATCTGGTCCGTGGTCGTGGCGGAAATTGCGGCACACTTCTGCAAACAGGCGCGGCGCGGCCCAGCAACCCGCCCAAAGCAGCAAGAAGGTCGCTCCAAACCTGACCAGCCAATTGCCCGCTTTGTCCATCGCCCGCCCTAGAACTGGAAATAGATGAATGAGGTATGGCGCCCGCCTCGACGAGCGCGAGGCGGCCATGATCCCGTACAGATATGCTGCAGCCGTTTCGTGGAGTTTCAAGCCGGCCCCATGGAAGGAGATGTTGCAGGAGCACGGCAGCGCGTAGACGAGCACCAGGCTCCGATAGATGCGGGCGGAGTGGCCTACCGCATGGTTGGCAAACATTCCTCCGATAAAACTCGTGGCGTGGTCGAAGTTCGGCAGCTTGAAGAAGACCCAGGCAAAGGAGACGCAGCCGAACACCACCAGTACGCGCAATACCGTGACGGCTCGGCCCAGCGCTGCGTGTCGTGACAGCGCCTCGAGAGCCGACAACATCGGCGCTCAACGGCGAGCAATAGCCCGTGAAGCAGTCCCCACGCCATATAGCTGATGCGGCGCCGTGCCAGAGACCGCCCAATCCCATCACGATCATCAGGTTGAGATAGTGCGCGCGCGCCCGAGACGATTGCCGCCAAGGGGAATGTAGAGATAGGTCCGCAACCAGCTCGACAGCGAGATGTGCCAGCGCGTCCAGAATTCGGAGAACGAACGGAGATGTACGGAAGATTGAAATTGACCGGCAGACGATAACCGAACATCAATCCGAGACCGATCGCGATCGAGGAGTAGCCGAAAAAATCGGCGTAGATCTGATAGCTGTACAGAAAGACAAGCAGCCAGCGATCCTCGGCCTCAGCGTCTGTACAGCGGAAATCCGAAGGCCGTCATCGTGTTGAGGTTGTTGGCGACGTACAGCTTGAAGAAAAACCCGTTACGATCCACTTCACGCGTCCACGATCGGCACATCCGCGAAATATTTGGCTTGATCTGCGGCATGAACATTTCGGCGCGCGTGATCGGCCCGGAAATCAGCTGGCAAATAAAAACACTCCATCGCGCCCTTTCCCTCAGGTCGACCAGCAGGCTGATGTTGTGAAACGAAAACCAATCTCGATCGGCAGCGGCAGCCGCAGCCAGGAAATCGACCGGCGAGCCGGGGCCACGTGCGGATCGAGAACAGGAATTTGTATTTGAAGAAGCCAGCAGGCGAGATTGAAGAGATAGCCGGCAGAACAGCGCGATCTGCAGCAGACAGGAACAGGTAGGTGCCAAACCGCGACCGCGAGCACGGCAACAATTCAAGCTGTCCATAGCCATAGAGAAGAACAGGCTGCAAACCAACCAACCAAACCCCAACACAAAAAACCACAACACCACAACCCACACCAACACCAACCCCCCCCCCCCCCCCCCCCTTGCGGCGCGGTGGCGATCAGGCCTTGGCAGTCGCGACGTCCTCGAGCCCGCGCTTGCGCGGCTCGACGCCCCAGGCCCACACCACCACGATCTGGATCAGCAGCAGCCCGATCATCAGCCAGAGCACGCCGGGCAGCTTATAGGACTGCAACAGGCCGACCGACGATGAACGGCGAGACCACGGTGGCGCCGCGGCCGAGCGTGTTGCAGATGCCGTTGGCGCGCAGCCGGATCTCGGTCGGGAACAGCTCCGGCGTATAGACGCCGAACAGGATCGCGGTCTGCACGTAGATCGCGACGATCAGCAGGAAGCCGATCGCAGAGCACGATCGCGGGATCGGTCGCCGCGTCGAAGCGGGCATAGATCGCAGCCCGAACGACGATGGTCACGACCGAGGCGCCGATGATGCTCGGCGCGCCGCCCGACCGCGTCGGACCGATACGCGCCGAGCGCGCAGCCGATCGGCGAGCCGACCGACAGCACCAGCGTATAGGCGAACGAGTTCGCGATCGTCAGGCCCTGCTGCACGAAGAACTGCGGCAGCCAGATGACGAAGCCGAAGATCAGCGTGTTGATGGTGATCAGCACCCAGGAGCCCACGATCATGCGCTGCAGCAGCGGCGGCCGCAGCTGTCGGAGCAGTCGACCTGCGGCGACGCGGCGGCCGGCACCACCACCGGCGGCAGCGGCTTGCCGGCGGCGGCTTCCTTCTCGATCGCGTGCATCAGCGCTTCGGCCTCCGCCGTCGCGGCCCTGCGCTTCGAGCCAGCGCGGCGATTCCGGCAGGTTCTTGCGCAGATACCAGACGATCAGCGAGCCGACGCCGGCGATGACGAACATCGGCCGCCAGCCGAAAGCCGGAATGATCGAGATAGCCGAGCAGCGCGGTCACCGGCAAACCGGCGACCACCAGGAACGCCATCAACGACAGCCAGCGTCCGCGCGTCTTCGGCGGCACGAACTCGGTCAAGGTCGAATAGCCGACCACGATCTCGGCGCCGAGCCCCAGCCCCATGACGAAGCGCAGGCGATCAGCTGGGCATGTCCGGCGCGAAGGCGGCCGCCAGCGAGGCGAGCCCGAAGATCATCAGATTGAACTGATAGGTGAAGCGCCGGCCGTATCGGTCGCCGAGGAAGCCGGTGATCAGCGAGCCGAGCGTCATGCCGAGGAAGGTCAGCGAGACGAACTGCGGTTCTGCGGCAGGGTGGAGAATTTGCTCTGCATCGCGGAGGCCAGCACGCTGCCGGCGACATAGAGATCGTAGCCGTCGAAGAACATGCCGGCGCCGACCAGCCAGAAGATGCGGTAGTGAAACGGCGAGATCGGCAGCCGGTCGAGACGCGCGCCGGCGTTGACTGCGGTGGCCATGGAGTTCCTCCCCCGGGAACGAATTGCACGGGCCGGTCTTTCGCCGGCTGGCCGCAATCGTAGTCAAGACGGCGGGGAAAGCTACCGGGCGCACATCGTGCCATTGACGTAGCCCGGATGGAGCGCAGCGAAATCCGGGGTCCTTGCCGTGCGATTTCCCGGATTTCGCTGCGCTTCATCCGGGCTACAAGACTGTTCCCGTCATTGCGAGGAGCGATAGCGACGAAGCAATCCAGCTTTCGGCATGCCGCGCCATGGATTGCTTCGCTCCGCTCGCAATGACGGGTTGCCATGACGGAAACCCGCAGCCCGGATGGAGCGCAGCGAAATCCGGGGTTCTTGCCGTGCGGTTTCCCGGATTGCGCTGCGCTTCATCCGGGCTACATGACGGGCGGATCTACGCGTTCCTCAGCGCGACGCGAAACTCGGCTTCGGTCTTCGACTTCACCTCGTCGAGCGTGACGCCGTCGGCGAGCTCGATCAGCGCCATGCCGTCCTTGCCGTGGCGGTCGATGGTGAAGACGGCGAGATCCGTGACCACCATGTCGACCACGCGCTCGCCGGTCAAAGGCAGGTTGCACTGCTTCAGGAGCTTCGGGCCGTCCTTGGCGGAATGCTCCATCACCACCACGACGCGCTTGACGCCGGCGACGAGGTCCATCGCGCCGCCCATGCCCTTGACCATCTTGCCGGGGATCATCCAGTTGGCGAGGTCGCCGTTCTGCGCCACCTGCATCGCGCCCAATATCGACAGGTCGATGTGCCCGCCGCGCACCATGCCGAAGGAATCCGACGAGGAGAAATAGCTGGTCTGCGGCAGCTCGGTGACGGTCTGTTTGCCCGCGTTGATCAGATCAGGGTCTTCCTCGCCCTCGTAGGGAAACGGCCCCATGCCGAGCATGCCGTTCTCGCTCTGGAGCACGACGTCGACGCCATCGGGGATGTAGTTCGAGACCAGCGTCGGGATGCCGATGCCGAGGTTGACGTAAAATCCGTCGCGCAGCTCTTTTGCGGCACGCGCAGCCATTTGATCGCGGGTCCAGGCCATCAGATTTCCTCCCCGGCGGCGGCGGCCGCCTCCCTCTTGCGCGTGGTGCGCTGCTCGATGCGCTTGAGCGCGGTGCCGACCTGCACGATCCGCTGCACGAAGATGCCGGGCGTGTGGATATGATCGGGATCGATCTGCCCCGCCGGCAACAGGTGCTCGACCTCGGCCACCGTGATCTTGGCCGCGGTCGCCATCATCGGATTGAAGTTGCGCGCGGTCTTGCGGTAGACGAGGTTGCCCGCGGTATCGCCCTTCCAGGCATGCACGATGGCGAGGTCCGCGACCAGCCCGCGCTCCATCAAAAACTTCTCGCCGTCGAAAACCTTTTCTTCCTTGCCCTCGGCGATCAGGGTTCCGACGCCGGTCTTGGTGTAGAAGGCGGGGATCCCCGCACCTCCGGCGCGGATGCGCTCGGCGAGCGTGCCTTGGGGGCAGAATTCGAGCTCGAGCTCGCCGGCGAGGAACTGCTGGGCAAACAGCTTGTTCTCGCCCACGTAAGACGAGATCATCTTCTTGATCTGCCGCGTCTCCAGCAAGCGGCTCAGCCCGATGCCGTCGACTCCGGCATTGTTGGAGACGACGGTGAGATTCTTCACGCCCGAGTTGCGGATCGCATCGGACAAGGTCTCGGCGATCCCGCAAAGGCCAAAACCGCCGGACATGATCATCATGCCGTCCTTCAGGAGGCCGTCGAGGGCCGTTTTGGCGTCCGGATAGACCTTGTTCATGGGATTGGCGAACCTGTTCGGAGGGGCGTGTCGCCTTTGGCGACTTTCGAGCGATTATTAGGCGATATCTTCGCAACGCGTCAATGACGGGGGCTTGCGCGTGATGGGCTCTATCACGGCATCGGAGGTGCGCCCCCTCTCCCGCGCTGGCGGGGGAGGGTTGGGGTGGGGGCTCTCTCCGCAATGGGACTCGCGGAGAGAGCCCCCACCCGCCTCGCTAGTGCTCGGCACCCTCCCCCGCAAGCGCGGGAGAGGGAAGGCGGCCTTGAAAGCGTCAAGAAAAGCCAGCAAGTTCCTGATATTGGTGGCGGACGCGCTTCTCCGCCCTTTCAGACCCATGACGACCGACATCGAGCCGATCAGGATTTGCCATTGACGATGGCCAAAGCAATAAAGCGTCTGGGGATGCCGGCTGCGGCGTTCCTTGGCGTGGTGGTGATCGGCCTGATCGCGGTCTCCTGGTTCCTCAACCGGGATGCGCTGCGCCAGTCGGTCGAGGCGCAGATCCGCGCCGTCACCGGCCTCGACCTCGTCATCAAGGGTAAAATCGACGTCTCCGTGTTCCCCGCGAGCTATGTCTCGTTCCATGACGTGGGCCTGCGGGGCGGCGGCGACGGCGCCGATCCGGCGCTCGGGGTCGACGTGCTCACCGCGAACCTGCGGCTGTTGCCGCTTCTGCTGCAGCGGTTCGAAATCGCCGACGTCATGATGCTGCGGCCGCATATCCACATCGTCCGCAGCGCGGACGGCGAGAGCAACTGGACGCCCTTTATCCAGACCATCGCGCGCACCATGAAGCCCGGCGCCGACAACCCGGTGTCGTTCTCCGAGATCCGGATCCAGGACGGCACGCTGTCTTATGTCGATACATCGAGCCACGCCGACGAAAAGCTCGACGACATCGACCTGTCGCTGGCCTGGCCCTCGATCTCGCGCTCCTTCGCCGCCACCGGCCAGTTCGACTGGCGCGGCCAGCGCGTCGACGGCTCGATCTCGGCGAGCGATTTCCTCGCCGCGCTGTCCGGCGACCGCTCCGGCCTGAAGGCGCGGCTTTCCAGCGAGCCGCTGAAAGTCGCCTTCGACGGCACGGTCGCCGACAAGACCTCGATGATGATGGAGGGCGTGCTGACCATCGATAGCCCGTCCTTGCGCAGCGCGCTGTCCTGGGCCGGCCAGCCGCCGCCGGGATCGGGCGGCTTCGGCCGCTTCGCGCTGAGGGCGCGCGCCAACCTGGTGGGGCCGTCGATTGCGCTCACCAATGTCAATGTCGAGCTCGACGGCAACGTCGCCGAGGGCGTGATGACCTATGCCGACAACGGCCGCCAGTCGCTGCAGGCGACGCTGGCCGCGGGCAATCTCGACTTCACGCCCTATATACAGACCTTCCGCCTGCTCGCGAGCGGCCAGCGCGACTGGAACCGGCAGCTGTTCGACCTCAACTCGCTGTCGCAGACCGATCTCGACATGCGCCTGTCGGCCGCGCAGGTCACCGTCGGGCCGTCAAAACTCGGCCGCACCGCGCTCGGCGCCAATCTGCGCGGCGGCGCGCTGGCGCTGTCGGTGGCGGAAGCGCAGATGTATGGCGGCATCGCCAAGGGCTCGTTCGGGATCGCGCGCGCCGACACCATCGCCGACGTCAAGGCCGAGTTCCAGTTCACCGACTGCGATCTCGCTTCGCTGGCGGGCGAATTGTTCGGCGTGCATAATCTAAGCGGCCGCGGCAATCTCAGCGTCGCGCTGACGGCATCCGGCTCGAGCCCGTTTGGGCTAGCCTCTTCGCTCGACGGCTCGGTGACGCTGACCGGCCATGACGGCGCGATCTCGGGCTTCAATGTCGAGCAGCTGTTGAAGCGGCTGGAGCGGCGGCCGCTGTCCGGCGGCGGCAATTTCCGCTCCGGCTCGACGCCGTTCGACGCGCTCACGGTCGCGGTGAAATTTTCCGACGGCGTCGCGACCGCCCAGGACATCCACCTCGACGGCCCGGCCGCGCGCGTCACCATGTCCGGCACCGCCTCGGTGCCGGCGCGCGAATACGACATGAAGGGCATCGCCAGCCTGACCGCGCCGCCGGGCGGCGCCGCGCCGTTCGAACTGCCCTTCGTGGTGCAGGGCCCGTGGGACGATCCCCTGATCTTCCCCGACCCCGAAAGCTTGATCCGCCGCTCCCCGGCGTCGGCGCCGCTGCTCGACGCCGTGAAAGACAAGAAGCTGCGCGACGCCGCGCAGTCGCTGATCCAGCGGCTCGGCGTGGGGATCAAGCCGGCGGCCGCGAAGCAGAATTTACGGCTGTTGGGCTTCCTGAAGCCAAAAAGAGGAAATGACGCCGCTGATCCGCGAAAATCGATATTCAGGGTTGAGGCATCATGCGAGGGTGCACTCGTTTCGTATCCTAACGGTGATCCTGGCTTGGGTGCTTATCGCCACCGCCTTTTACGAATGGCCAGAGCTACTTACGGGACTTCAACGCGCAATCCAGCGAGCCATGGAAGCCGTCGGCGATAGCATTCCCTCTCCATGGGGTCCACGAATTGAATTTGTGTTCAGAGAGATCGGCGGCTTCATCTTGGCTCCAGATCACATTGATAGTTGTTTTTCTGCGCGTCATCTTATTGGCATCGCAAGCGCTTGGCGTTTGCTCAGAGCACGTGGGATGGATTAGTCGTCCGCAAGACGGATTTAGAGACGTAATGTAGTCCCGCCGTTTGTCGGCGACGATCACTGCTCCTGCGCAAGGCGCGGGAGTGCCCAGTCGGGACGGTGCCTTCACCTCCCGGCTCATTGCGACATAATCGGAGTTTGCGTACGCTTTGCAGGCCGGATAGTAATGATATTGCTGTTCGCAACACCGCCATACCGATTGATGTACGCGGCAGAACTGGGCTGCTGAGACTGCTGCAAGCAAGCGTAACGCTCTTGGTTAAATTCGTCCGAGGCCGCGCCTGGCTTTAACCAAAGCTGCTGCGACTGCTGGGCGCACGAAGCCAGCGACAGCGACAAGATTGTCGCACCCAGTGCAAATGACCTCACAGTCCCCCCTATCTACCGTTGGTAGAGATATAGAAGGTGTTCCAGGACGCGCGCAAGTCAACATAAAGTTGGATTTGGGCGACGAACGGAAAAATACGATATCAGCTGGCACCCCCTCAGCTGCACCACGCCGCCCCCAAATGCGGGTCCAATGAGAGTGTATCGAGGTGCGGATCGTGGGTTGCTAACCCACCCTTCTATTCCCCCTCACCTCTCCTCCCCCGGATGCACCCACACATACGGCACGATCTCGCGCCTCTCGGTCAGCTTGATCATGTGCACCGGCGGGGCTGAGCTGCCCTTGCGGCAGTTGCGGCATTTCAGCGAGGCCTCGAGTTTCCACACCGGCGTGTCGCGCGGCCGGCGCACGGCATCGAGCGGGATCGAGGCCTGGGTTTCGCAGCGGTGGCATTTCACCTGCAGGAAGCCGTAGCCGCCGTTGAGGCACTGGCCGATCGAGGGCGAGGGCTGCGCCGGGCCGCCATAGCCCTCCATCCGCAGCGACCACATCTCGGCCTCGGCGCGGTCGGCGGCGCGGATCGCCGCTTTCGCCGCGGCCCGCGCGCCGTCGGCGCGGATCCTCGCGCCCATGATCCGGCTCGCAAACAGCCTGCCGCGCGATTTGGTGCTCATGGCGGGGGATTACAGCGCCGCTTGCGCGGGGGCGCAATGCCACCAGGATTTGGGGGCGGAGGCGGGCGCGGGGCGCTAGGGGTGCGTGTGATGGGGATGGGGACGCGCGAATCGGCAGGCGTAGCCTGCTACGCCGCCAGCACGGCCCTTCTGACGGCTTGCGGCAATGCAATCGAACGGAAGAATGCCTTCGGGTAGAGGTAGTCCTCGCCGGATTTGTCGACGATCCGCAGCATATCGTGCTTCTCGGCCGCCGCATCGCGGAGTGCCACGTAGATTTTGCGTTTCTCCAGCGAGACCGCATAGCCGTCGTTTTCCACGCAGACGACCAGTTGTTTGGCTTGTGTCTTGGTCATGATCTCATAGCAGATGCTTGATCTTGAATTCCCTGCGTCCGATGCCGGCAGCCTCGTACCAGTGTAACTCAGCCAAATGGATCGAGCCATCGGATAATCGTACGCGGGCAATGCCTTTGCGTTTGCGCCAGCGGCCCCGTCCATAAATTCGTCGCAGGCGTGCGATCTCGCGAATGCCGGACCCGGTGGCAAATGTTTCGACGCCCGAAATTTCACCGAGAATTTCGAAAAACATGGCCAGACCCTGACCGGCCTGCCCGGTGGGGTCAACAGTGTCGTAGCCCGGATTTTCCTTTGCTCATCCGGGCTTCGACGCTAAAGGATGGAATCATGACCAGAAAGCTCCCGAAGCGCGGCCTGCCGCCCATGCATCCCGGCGAACTTCTTCGCGAGGAGATTTTGCCGGCGCTCGAGCGGCCCAAGACGGAGATTGCGAGGCTGCTCGGCGTTTCGCGCCAGACGCTTTATGACGTCCTGAGCGAGCGGCAGCCGGTCACCCCCGGCATGGCGTTGCGGCTCGGAAAACTGTGCGGCAACGGTCCCGATCTCTGGCTCAACCTGCAAAGGCGGTACGACCTGCATCAGGCCGAGTTGGAACTCGGCGAGAGCATCAGGAAGATTCCGACGCTGGAAGTTGCCTGAAGGAAATCCGATGACAATCCGCTTCGCAACGCTCAAGGTCCGCCTGCTCGCCAACCCCGAGGTCAAGGCCGAGTATGACGCGCTCGCCTCCAGCTTCGAGAAGCGGGCCTCTCGCAGAACTCGTTTCGCGGAGGCACCCCCACCCCAACCCTCCCCCGCAAGCGCGGGAGAGGGAGCGCAGCGCCGACGCCGCGCGCGTGCACCACACTCTCACCGTCGTCCCTGCGAAAGCAGGGACCCATAACCACAGGCGTTGGTTATTGCGCGAAAGCCGTCGAACAGCGTCTCTCAACACGAACGCCGCGGCGTGGGTCCCTGCTTTCGCAGGGACGACGGCCAAGGTGATTTGCCCGACAGGCTGTTTTGCGCGGGGCGTGTCAAGCCCCATTTCGAAAAATATTTCTGCTTTACAGAAACAAAAATCATCCTATATTCCTCCCCGTCCCGCCCCACCAAGGGGCGTTGCGCAACGTCATCAACGCGGGGCGGGATGCGGTGGACGCTAAGGGTGCGTGGACGAACGTGCCCGAGGCGGACGGCGAAGTCGTGTGGTTCTGGCGCCTCGACGCCGGCGTCAAGTCTTGCGGGAGAAATCCTGCGGGGCGACGGAGACAAACCAGCCCGATCTCCGGGAAGAGCACGAAGGAAACCGTTAAAACCATCCGCGTGCGGGAATGCCGGGTTGTTCCGGTGTATCCGTGGTGACTACGCTTGCGTGTACCTTTTATTTTGCACGCAAGGCTGCGGGTGCATTGGGCGCCCGGCATTCCCCACGCCCTTTGGGGCGGAAGGTGACGCACAACCCGGGCGAAAACGCGCCGCGGGAATGCGTAGGTGTGTCTGCTGGCAGGTGTGTCTGCTGGCAGGTGTGTCTGCTGGCAGGTGTGTCTGCTGTTTGAAATTTTAAATCGGTGCGACGCCGTGCGCCATCCTGCACTCGTCATGCCCGGACTTGATCCGGGCATCCATCAATCTTCGCAAAAACTTTCTTGAATGGGATGGATCACCGGGTCAAGCCCGGTGATGACGATCTCGGTTGGCTCGACGGCTACGGCGCGTTGAACCTGCGACGCGCGGACCGCTACTCATGAAGCGACGAAATCCTCGGGCCACTCCCCATGCCGATCCTGCGACGAATCCTTGCCATTGTCGTGCTCGCGGCCGGCATCACGGCCGGCGCCGTGGTCGGCTATTTTTGGGCCGACCTGATGTGGCCGATGGTTGCCGCCGACAATTACAACAGCCGCCATGCGGTGCGGGCGTTCTCGCTCGATATCCTCGGCGCGATCGGCCTGTGGTGGCTGGTCGCCTGGCCGTTCGCGTGGCTCTCGGAGCGGATCAGCCCTTCACCGCGAGGCAATACGGAGATGAATGGCGGTTGAGGTCATTGCGAGGAGCGCGCCTCGCCTCTCCCGCTTGCGGGGGAGGCCGACGAGTTCGGCGCGCATTTGCGCGCCGAACACGGCGGGTGGGGGAAAGTCTATCCATTCGGGCGGTGTGTCTTGCGGAAACACCCCCACCCCGACCTCTCCCCGCAAGCGGCTGTCTGATTTACACATTTTGCAGCCTCAGGGTGGTGCCGTACTTGATGCGCTGGAAGTCGTCGAGACCTTGGCGCATGACGCGTGGGCCTGGTTTTCCATAGTAACCGGTCCAGCCGCCGAGACGACCGACGACCCAGCCCGCAAAGGCCAGTGAGCCTTTGGGGTGCGGGTTCTTTTGCCGCGCCGTTTTGCCTTCGAGCTGTGTCGATAGGGCTTCGAGGATCGGCTGGTCGGCAAGCTCGAACGCATCTGCGAGACCCTGATCGGTCGTGCCGTCGCGAGCTTTGACGAGCTGCATCACGGTGACGGCGGCTACGGTCGCTGCAGCGACGAACTTGACCATGACCTGCGGATCGCCAATGTCGGTCGCCTCGATATTGAAGCCTGCCGTCTTGAGCGTGTGGAAGAACTCTTCAATCGTCCAGCGCATCCGATAGAGATCGACGATCCTGCGCGCTTGGCCCGGGTTCGTGACCGTATCTGTCGTCAAGAGCCGCCAATGGATAGGCTTGCCATCCTGGGGTGTCGATGTCTCGCGGACATCGACCATGGTCAGGGCGATCGTGGCGGGCAGATCGGCCGCCGCGCCGTGCAGCGGCTTGCACAATACGACGCGAGAGAACCGGATAGCGAGTTCCGTCGTCCGTGCCTTGCGCCCCGGCGCAGCAGGGATTTTTACCTCGAACCGGTCCTGTTCAGGCAAGCCGTCTACGTGACTGAACAGCAGATTTATCTGGTCCGGATCATCCGTCTCGATCTTGCGGTTTTGGCAGGCTCGCACGATCAGATGTACGTTGTCAGGGCGGCGCGCGAAGTGCTCGTAGATATCGCTCTCGCGGTCCGACACACCCGTAATGTGGGCTGCCGCGACCAAGACTTCACCAGCGCGCTTGGTGCCATCGAGCCAGCGCTGCGACTCTTTGTGCGGAGTTCGGCGCGACCGCCGATCGGTCACCTTGCCTCCCTTACGATTCCACACCTTGGCCTCGACAAGGCCGAGCACCCCACCTGTGCCAGCATCCACAGCCAACACGGCGTGCAGCAGAAGCCCGCGCAGGGCTCCGCCCTTTCCGATCGGCCCATAGCCGCTCGCCTTCGCCCGCCGCCCTCCCAATGCCAATTCACTCGTATCCTGGATCACGACGACATCACGCCCCGCAGCCCGAGCAGCCGTGCGTTCCGCTGCATGCGCCGCCATTTCGCTCGCCGTCACCGAGCCATTGCGCAAGAAGCGCGTGAACTGAATCTCTCTCGCGCGTGTTCCCGCCAGCCGGCGGATGCATGAGCCGGGCCGCGCCACCAGCGCCGCGTGCAAAATGGCCCCCCTTTTTCGAGGCGCAGATCGTCGAACTCCCCCAGTCCATATTCAATCCCAACCATCGGCTGCCCCCGCGAATCATCAGCCAGCCCACGGAATCAGCTGCACATCCCCCCGGCAAGATGTGTGAATATGACAGCGCGAAGAGCGGGAGAGGGAGCTCACTGCCGATGCCGCGGGCAATGACGTCCCTACAGCGGCGCGGCGATCTCGCTTCTCGCGCGCGACAGTTTCGCCACCAGCGAGGCCGCCACGATCACGACCGCGATCAGGCCGATCACCAGCGTGCAGATCGCGTTGATCTCCGGTTTCACCCCGAGGCGGACCTCCGAATAGATCCGGATCGGCAGCGTCGAGGAGCCGGGGCCGGTAGTAAAACTTGCGATCACGAGATCGTCGAGCGAGAGCGTGAACGCCAGCATCCAGCCGGCCGCGATCGCCGGCAAAATCAACGGCAGCGTCACCGCGAGGAAGGCGCGCAGGGGGTCGCAGCCGAGATCCATCGCGGCTTCCTCGAGGCTGCGGTCGAGCACGATGAGCCGCGACTGCACCACGACCGCGACGAAGCACATGGTGAGCGTGGTGTGCGCGATCGTCACGGTCCAGAAGCCGCGCTCGGCGTTGAGCGCCACGAACAACAAGCAGCAGCGACAGCCCGGTGATGACTTCGGGCATCACCAGCGGCGCATAGAGCATGCCGGAGAACAGCGCGCGGCCCTTGAAACGTTCGCCGCGCGACAGTGCCGTGGCCGCGAGCGTGCCGAGCAGGGTCGCGATGGTGGCGGAGGTAGCCGCGACGCGAAAACTCATCCAGGCCGCATCGATCATGGCGCGGTCGTGGAAGAATTCGCGATACCAGGCAGCGACCAGCCGCCCCACACCGTCACCAGCCGCGAGGCGTTGAAGGAATAGATCACCAGGATCACGATCGGCAGGTACAGAAACGCAAAGCCCAGCGCCAGCGAGGCCGCGTTGAACCGCGAGAAGCTGTTGACGCGGACGCTCATCGCGCGCGCTCCATCCGTTCCCCTCCCCCCTTGTGGGGGAGGGTCAGGGTGGGGGGTGGCGGCCTCTCGGATCGGGAGATGTGGCAGCGAAGTGCAGAGTCGAAGGAGAGACTGCCCGTGTGGATCCCCTCACCCCAACCCTCAAGAGCGAGCTTCGCTCGTCTCGACCCCACAAGGGGAGAGGGAGCTCACTGCCGATGCCGCATCGCGCGCGCCCAACTGCCGTCATCGCGCGCGCTCCAGCTGGCGGCGCTGCAGGCGGTCGTACAGGACCAGCGGACCCACCAGCAGCAGGAGCAGCACCACCGCGACAGCGGAGGCCACCGGCCAGTCCTTGTTGGTGAAGAATTCGAGCCACAGCGTCTGGCCGATCATCAGCGAATTGGAGCCGGCCAAGAGATCAGGGATCACGAATTCGCCGACGATCGGGATGAAGCACAACAAAACGCCGGCCGCGACGCCGGGCAGCGACAGCGGGAACGTCACCAGCCAAAAGGCCTCGCGCGGCGAGGCGCCGAGGTCGCTCGCGGCCTCCAGCAGCGCAGGCTCCATCTTCGCGAGCGTCGCATAGAGCGGCAGGATCATGAACGGCAGATAGGAGTAGACGATGCCGAGATACATCGCCGTGTCGGTCGAGAGCCACACCACCGGCGCGGAGACGAGATGCAGCGCCAGCAGGATTTTGTTCAGCAGGCCGTCATGCTGCAGGATGTTGATCCAGGCATAGATGCGGATCAGGAAAGAGGTCCAGAACGGAACGATGACCAGCATCATCGCGATTGGCTGCCAGCGCTGCGGCAGGCGCGCCATGCCATAGGCGATGGGATAGCCGATGGCGAGCAGGATCGAGGTCGAGACCGCTGCGACCACGAGGCTGCGCAGATAGGAAAGGATATAGAGATCGTCGGAGACGAGCAGCCGGTAGGTGTCGAGCGACAGCGCTGCGAAGGCTCGCTCGAGCACGGCAAAGCCCTGCCCGAACACGAACACCGGCAGATAGGGCGGCTGCGCGATCACGGTCTGCGACAGGCTGATCTTGGCGACGAATCCGAACGGCACCAGGAAGAAGGCGAGCATCCACAGATAGGGCACGATCGCGGCCAGCCGCGCCGGACGGGTGAAGATGCGCCGCGCGCTCATTGCTCGAGCACCAGGCAATCGTCGGGCGTGAACCAGGCCACCACGCGCTGGCTCGGGCTATAGGCATCGATGTCGATCCGCGCGGTGTTGGCCATCGACGAGCGCACCACGGCGCCGGAGTTGAGCTTGACCTTGTAGGTGGTGATGCCGCCGAGATAGCTGACGTCGGTGACGATGCCCTCGAGGCGGTTGATGGCGTGCGCGCTCGCGGCGTCCGCATCCGAGGCCGGGCCGCGGCGCGACAGTTTCAGCTTTTCGGGGCGGATCGCGACGCAGACCACGGCTTTGTCGAGCGGCTGGCGCGGCTCGGCGACGGCGATGGTGCCGGCGTCCTTGCGTCGCCACCATGACGCGGCCGGCCTCGCGGGAGGCGAGCTGGCCCTCGAAGATGTTGATGTCGCCGACGAACTCGGCGATCCAGCGCGAGGCGGGCGCCTCGTAGAGCTGCCGCGCGGTTGCCACCTGCTCGAGGCGGCCGGCATCCATCACGCCGATCCGGTCGGCGACCGTCATCGCCTCGTCCTGGTCGTGGGTGACGATGATGAAGGTCATGCCGAGGCGGCGCTGCAGCTCCATCAGTTCCCACTGGGTGCTTTCGCGCAGCTTCTTGTCGAGCGCCGCCAGCGGCTCGTCGAGCAGCAGCACCTGCGGGCGCCGCGCCAGCGAGCGCGCCAGCGCCACGCGCTGCTTCTGGCCGCCGGAGAGCTGGTCGGGCTTGCGCTTCTCGAAACCCTCGAGCTTGACGAGCGCCACCATCTCCGCCACGCGAGCGTCGATGTCTGTCGCGCGCGAGCCCGGCGCGCTTCAGCCCGAAGGCGATGTTGTCGCGCACGGTGAGATGCGGAAACAGCGCGTAGTTCTGGAACATCATGTTGACGGGACGCTGGTGCGGCAACGCTCGCGCGATATCAGTCCCGCCGAGCAGGATGCGGCCTTCGTCCGGCGTCTCGAAGCCGGCGAGCATGCGCAGCAGCGTGGTCTTGCCGCAGCCGCTCGGACCGAGCAGGGCAAAAAACTCCCCTGCCCTGACGTCGAGCGACAGCCGGTCCACCGCGCGGAAGGTGCCGAATTTCTTCACGACCGCGTCGATCCGCAACAGCGGAACATCTTCAGCCGCTTCGCCTTGCGGTTCGTCCTTCAACAGATCCTCGGCCATCTTGCTCGCCAGCCCAATTGCGGCTGCACGCTAGCTGTGGAAGGCCACCGGCTCAAGCGGCGTCGCCATGAACGCCGCCAGCGCCTCGCGGTCGGCGGGCGGCATGGTCAGGCCGAGCTTGGAGCGCCGCCACAGAATGTCGTCGGGAAAACGCGCCCATTCGCGCTGCATCAGATAGCGCACCTCGGCGCCCGTGAGCTCCGGACCAAAGCTTGGGCCGAGATCGGCCCGCGCTCTGGCCTCGCCGAGCACGGCCACAAGGCGCGTGCCGTAGGCGCCGACCAGCCGCTCCGCCTCACTCTGCCTGAGGAAGCGCCAGCGCTCGCGCGCCCGCTCGACCTCGGCCTCGAAGCGCGCCCAGGCGAAATCGCCGCCGGGAAGCGCCGCCGTGGCGGTCCAGCGCGGCGACATCGGATAGAACGGCGAAAGCTGCGACACCGCCCGCTCCGCGCGCAGCCGGGCGGTCGTGATATCGCCGCCGAACATCGTCAACAGCGGCGCCCGGCCGCGCCGCGCATCGAAGGTCGTGGCGCCATCCCAGGCGGCGCGGCGGCTCTCCGGGTTGGCGACCAGGTTGGCGCCGGAGACCGTCCGGATCACGTCCGATGGTTCGACCCGCTCGCGAAAATAGCGGTTGGCCGCGTCGCAGAGATAGGCGACGTCGGCGGCCGCCATCGCAACCGCCGCCGGATCGCCCTTGAAGGCGTGGCCCGCGGTGCCGATCAGCGTGAAATCGCGCTCGTAGGGACTGGCAAAGATCAGCCGCCGGTCGGCATTCTGGAAGACATAGACGTTGTCGGTCTCGAACAGGCGCCGGACGATGATCTGGCTGATCTGCACCGCGCCTACTTTCGGCGGCGGCATGCGCAGCACGGTTTCCGCAACCGACGCGGTCCAGGCGCCCGAGGCATTGGCGAGCGCGCGGGCCGTGATCACCTGGCGACGGCCGCGATCGATCACTGCAAGCCGCCAGACCTCCGAGCGGTCGGCGCGAACGCAGCGGGCGCCGGTGCGGATCGCCGCGCCCCGCTCCGCGGCGTCCAGCGCATTGGCGATCACCAGCCTGGAATCGTCGACCACGCAGTCGGAATATTCGAAAGCGGTGCCGAACGGCCGCTTCAGCGCGTTGCCGATCGGATGGTGGGTGACGTCGACCGTCGCCGAGCCCGGCAGGCGCGAATGCGAGGCCAGTCGGTCGTAGAGCAACAAGCTTGCGCGAAGGAACCAGGGCGGACGCTCGTCGGAATGGGCGGGGATGGCAAAGCGCGTCGGGCGCACCAGATGCGGCGCGATGCGCAGCCAGGTGTCGCGCTCGGCCAGTGCCGCGCGCACACGCAGGAAGGCCCGGCGTTCCAGCACCGCCAGATCGCCATGGATCAGCCGCGGCGAGGCCGAGGATGCGGCCGAACCGAGGTCGCCCTGTTCCAGCAGGATCACGCGCAGGCCGCGCCCCGCGGCGTCGCGCGCGACGCAAACACCGTTCAGGCCGCCGCCGATGATCGCAAGATCGTAATCCGCCATGCGCAAGCTATAGCGGTTTCGAGCGAAGCCTGTCCCGCACTTGATGCGGGATGGGTACCGGTTCGCTTAAAGAAAACGCGTCAAGCCGGGAGCGACTTAGCCGGTCTTGCGCGCTTGCTCCACGGCATCGCCGCTGTTGCGGCCGACCAGCGCGGCATACTGGGCGATCGGCAGCGGTTTGCCGAGGAAATAGCCCTGCACGGCGTCGCAGCCCTCGTCGGCGAGGAAGGCGAGCTGTTCCTGGGTTTCGACGCCCTCGGCGACGATCGACATTTCGAGGCCATGGCCAAGGCCGATCACCGCGCGCACGATCGCCGCCGATTGCGGATTGCGGCCGAGATTGATGACGAAGTCGCGGTCGATCTTGATCTTGTCGAACGGGAACGCCTGCAGATAGGAGAGCGAGGAATAGCCGCTGCCGAAATCGTCCATCGAAATACGCACGCCGAGCGCCTTCAGCCGCCGCAGCAGCGCCAGACCGCGGTCGAAATCCTCGATCAGGATGCCCTCGGTGATTTCGAGCTCGAGCCGGCCGGGCGAAAGGCCGGTTTCGAGCAGGATCGAATGCACCAGCCCGACCAGATCGCCGTGCATGAACTGCGCGGGCGACAGGTTGACCGCGATCTGCAGCGGCAGCGGCCACGAGGCAGCCTCGCGGCAGGCCTGGCGCAGGATCCATTCGCCCATCTCGACGATCAGCCCGCTTTCTTCCGCGAGCGGGATGAAGTCGCTCGGCGGGACGAACCCGCGCACCGGATGCAGCCAGCGCGCCAGCGCCTCGAAGCCGATGATTTCGCTTGCCGCCACGGTCTGGCGGGCCAGCGCCTGCGGCTGGAAATGCAGCGACAATTCGCCGTTCTTGATCGCAAGCGAGAGATCCTGGTGCAGCACGCGGCGATCCCGGATCTGCTGATCCATTTCGGGCTCGAAGATGCTGATGGTACCGCGCGATTTCGCCTTGGCGCGGAACAGGGCGGCGCCGGCATTGGCGAGCAGCGACGCGGCGTCGGTGCCATTGTGGGGGAAGACCGAAATGCCCGTCGTCACGCCGGTGCGGACCGACTTGCCGTCGATCTGGAACTCCTGCGCCAATGCTTCGGCGAGTTGCTCGGCGAGCAGCATGCCTGCGACCGGCTGCTTGCCGTCGATGATCAGGCCGAACTCGTCGCCCGACAGCCGCGCCACCACCCCGCCGCGCGATGACGCCTGCAGGCGTCGCGCCACTTCGATCAGAAGCTTGTCGCCGGTCGCATGACCGAACACGTCGTTGATTTCCTTCAGCCCGTCGAGGTCGAGCGACAGCACCGCGAATTCCTCGCCGGTGCCCGCGCAAGCCTCGATCATCTGCGTCAGCGCCTGCAGGAACGCGGCGCGGTTGGGCAGATCGGTCAGGCCGTCGTGATAGGCCATGTGCGCCATCCGAGATTCGGTCTGGCGGCGGTCGGTGACATCCTCGTGGGTCTTGATCAGGTATTGCGGCTCGCCGGCCTCATCCAGCACCGTCATGCGGCGGGTCAGGAACAGCCGCAGGCCGTCCTTGGTGGAGATCGGGTGTTCCTCGGTGAGCAGACCGCGCTTCCTGATCGCCGCCTCGTCGCGCGCGATGATCAGCTTGGCTTCCCGCGGATTGAAGATGTCCGCCGCGGTCAAGCCGGTGGCGTCCTCGCGGCGGCGGTTGAGGATGGTCTCGGCGCTGCGATTGGCGAGCAGGTACCGGCCATCGCTGACGCGCTCGACGATCAGCGACACCGGAATGTTGTCGACCACCAGTTCGAGGAACTTCTTGGTGTTCTCCAGTTCCTGGGAAAGCGACTTGCGCTCGGTGACGTCGTCGAACAGCGCGATCAGGAATTCCGGCTCGTTCTTCTCGTTGCGGGCGATCACCCGATTGGAGGCGAGCACGCGCCTCTCCGGGCCGCGCTCGACCACGAATTCGTTGCGGAACTGGCCATCGGGCGAATCGATCGCCGCCTGGTCCGCGGCTTCGATCCCGGCCGTCGTGTCGGGGCGGAAAATCTCGTCCGCGCGCTTGCCGACGATGATATCGCGGGAGAAGCGCGAGAACCGCTCGAACGCGCGATTGGCGAAGATGTAGCGGCGGTCCTCGATGCTCTTGGCGGCCACGCACACCGGAACGTTGTCGAGCACCGACTCCAGGAATTGCTTGGTCGATGCAAGCTGCCGCGAAAGCTTGCGCTGCTCGGTGCAATCCTCATGGGTCGCCACCGAACCGCCGTTGGGCAGCGCAAAGTATTTGGCGAGAACCGATCGTCCGTTGGGCAATTCGGTGATCAGGCCCTCCGGCCGCTCGGCATATTTGTAGAAATCCTCGACGCTGACATCGAGCGTGCCGCGCTTGAGCCGCAGCTCCAGCAGTTCCGGCCCGGTCATGTTATGCGGGATATCCGAACGTGTCAGGCCATAGATCTCGAGATAGCGATCGTTGCAGTACACGATCCGCAACTGCCGATCGGTCATGACCACGCCGTGATTGAGGTTGTTCAGGGCGGAGCTGACAAATGCATTGCGCCGCAGCTGCGAACGCTTGACCCGGCGCAGCGAGGAATGAATCCAAAGCGCAATCGCCGCCAGGAAGGAACAGACGACGATGCCGCCGATCAGCATTTCCCAGACCATGTTGGGATCGGCGGAGCCGACATAGCTGGTTGGCACGAAATTATTCGGCAGGGCCCAGGCAGCACGCAACGGCGCAACGGCCGCGACCAGGCACGCCAGGGCCCGCGCGGGAATCAAGTTCTTGCCGCCTGCCTGCCAATTCTTGCCAGCCATCGCCCACCCGCGGATTTCGCGGGCGGAGTGTCTGGCTTCAGGGGTTTGGATCAGGTAAATGCCTACCCTTGCAACCCCAAAATGTGACTCAAATTACGGCAATTGCCCTGACATGATTAATGCTTCACTAACGGCAGCCCGGTTGGAAAGCGTTCCGAAACGAATACAACGGGTTGTTGGAAGAAATCACCCCCGATAGAGCGATAATAGGAACGGCATCGGCCGCGGATGGACGCCCGAAAAGGGCATGCGCCGCGCCGGCCCAGGAAGTCCGGATTTGAGCCGCGAATGGACAAGGTTGAGTGCGTCGTCATCGGTGCCGGGGTGATTGGCCTTGCGGTCGCGCGGAGGCTGGCGCAGGCCGGCCGCGAGGTGATTATTCTGGAGGCTGCCGAAGGTATCGGCACCGTGACATCGTCGCGCAACAGCGAGGTGATCCACGCCGGGATCTATTACAAGGCGGGCAGCCTGATGGCGCGGATGTGCGTCGCCGGCAAGCGCGCCCTCTATCGGTATTGCCGGGATCACGGCATCCCGCACCGCAATTGCGGCAAGCTGATCGTCGCGACCACGCCGCAGGAAACCGAGAAACTGCAGTCGATCCGGGCGCATGCCGCGGCCAACGGGGTTGATGACTTGCAGATACTTTCCGGCGCCGAGGCGCTGGCGCTCGAGCCGGCGCTGAACTGCGACGCCGCGCTGCTCTCGCCCTCGACCGGCATTATCGACAGCCACGCCTTCATGCTGGCGCTGCGCGGCGAGGCCGAAGATGCGGGGGCCGCGTGCGCCTTTCACACCCCGTTGCTGCGCGCCAGAATTGTGGACGGCGGCGTCGAACTCGATGCCGGCGGCGAGGCGCCGATGTCGCTGCAATGCCGGCTGCTGGTCAATGCCGCGGGGCTTGGCGCGCCGGCGGTGGCGCGCGGCATCGACGGCATGCCGATCGCGCTGATCCCGCCGGCCTATCTCGCCAAGGGAAATTATTTCAGCTGCAGCGCGCGGGCACCATTTTCGCACCTGATCTATCCGGTGCCCGAGCCCGGCGGCCTGGGTGTGCACCTGACCCTCGATATGGCCGGACAGGCAAGATTTGGTCCTGATGTCGAATGGGTCGACGCGATCGACTATGCCGTCGATCCGGCGCGGGCGGAGCGGTTCTATCCGGCGATCCGGCGCTACTGGCCGACGCTCCCGGACGGCGCCCTGATGCCGAGCTATTCGGGAATCCGGCCGAAGATCGTGCCGCCGAAGGTCGCCGCGCAGGACTTCCTGATCCAGGGGCCGAAGGACCATGGCGTCGGCGGATTGATCAACTTGTTCGGGATCGAATCGCCGGGGCTGACGTCGTCGCTGGCGATCGCCGACCATGTCGGCGAACTGGCGGAGGTCTGAGCGGCTGGTTGCACGCTAAGCGGTCATCCCGCCCGCGCAGCGGCGCCGGGAATGACCGTGGCTTGGCGGGAGCTGGCTAGTGCATCGTTTCGTCGGCGGTATGCTTCAACCGCTCGATTGCGTCCTTGACCATCAGTTTCCGGCGCTTCAGTTCGACAATTTGCAGGTCATCCGTTGAGAGGTGTATGAGAGCATCATGCAATTCGTTTTCAAGAACCTTGTGTTTGCGTTCCAGTTCAACGAGATGCGCCTGAATTGCCATACGAAACCTCCTCGGTTGGGTTAGACCTCAGATTCGATCCGGACAAGCGAGTGTACACGACTGGCCAAATCTGTCGATGGGTATCGAAAATTCGACCCTCATTTTTCGCCTTTCATCTGTAACAAATCGTGAGTACGGAACCCGGCCCTGCTTGCGCCGGGACCCGGCAGGGACGATATTGCCGGGAGCGGCTTTCGCAACCATTCGCATATCATCGGGTTTTTCAGTTAACGTACACCATGACCAACGAGGATGAGCGCGAACTCGCAAACGAGCTCGCGCGGCTGCAGCAGGAGCACCGCGATCTCGACGCGGCGATCGATGCCTTGCATCAATCTCCCGCGCCGGATTTGTTGCGGCTGCAACGGCTGAAGAAACGCAAGCTGCAACTGCGCGACCGCATTGCGTTCATCGAAGACCAGATCACCCCGGATATCATTGCCTAGCACTACTTTGGCAGAATTTGGCGATTGATCGGCGAAACTGGATTCCCAAATCAGATTTTCAATAATTCATAGATGGTCGGCTTTTGGAGGGCCGACCATGGTGGGCACGAAATCGAAGTGGGAAGACGAGCTTGGACGCTGGCTCAAGCCATTCCTGGATCGCTTAGGCCACAAGGCACGGCGGCGGATGTGTCCGCTTTATATCTCGGGATTGATTGGACCGGGTGATCGCAAGAGCGTCCAGCCGATGGCGGCGCGGCTGGCACCGGGCGAGTATGACCAGTTGCACCATTTCATTGCTGATGGCGTTTGGGATGCAGCGCCATTGGAGGCGGAATTGCTGGTTCAGGCCGCTCGCCTGGTCGGCGGCAAGGATGCGGTGCTGGTCATCGACGACACGGCGATGCCGAAAAAGGGCGATCGTTCGGTTGGTGTCGCTCCACAATATGCCTCATCTCTCGGCAAGACGGCCAATTGCCAAACATTGGTGTCGCTGACGCTTGCACGGGGTGAAGTGCCGGTCATGGTGGCATTACGTCTCTTCGTTCCCGAGAGTTGGACGAGTAATCCGGTGCGTTTGAAGCGTGCGGGCGTTCCAGTCGAGCACCGCGCAGCGCGGACCAAGCCAGAGATCGCCTTGGCGGAGATCGACCGCGTCATCGCCTCCGGTGTGCGTTTCGGCTGTGTGCTTGCCAATTCAGGGTACGGCTCCAGCGGGCCTTTCCGTCAGGCTCTGAGCGAGCGCGGTCTGCTGTGGGCGGTGGGTCTGTCGCGGCGCCAGAACGTCTATCCCGCCGACATTGCCCTGATCTTCCCAATCGCCAAGACCGGAAAGCCCCGCAAATACCACATCCCTGATCAGCCACCGGTCTCTGCTGAAGCGTTATTGGCCAAAGGCAAATGGCAAAGGGTCAGTTGGCGGCGGGGCACCAAAGGTCGGCTGACATGTCTCTTCACGGCCCGCCGTGTCTGCGTTGCGGATGGCCATAAGCACCGGATGCTCAATAACCGTATGCAGTGCATGCCTGGTGACGAGGTCTGGCTCGTCGGCGAGCGGCGGTCGACCGGGGAGCAAAAATACTATGTGTCGAACCTGCCGGCCGATGCCACCATCAAGACGCTCGCTGCCACGATCAAGGCCAGGTGGGTCTGTGAACAGGCCCACCAGCAGCTCAAGGAGGAGCTTGGGCTCGACCACTTCGAAGGTAGATCCTGGACGGGATTACATCGACACGCGCTGATGACGATGATCGCCTACGCCTTCCTCCAATCCCGCCGCCTCAAAGCAGCGGGGCGGAAAAAAAAAAATCTCAGGACCGCCACCACAACCAAGCATGCCGGCCATCAGGCAAGCGATCCTCGACCTCTTCGCACGACCTCCACCCCGACAATGTCCTCACTGTAACAGGTTCCTTGCACATATCTCCAAGCCTAAAGTGCCAAAGTAGTGCTAGAAGGCGGTCGTTTCCCCGCCCCGGACCGGCACCTCGAGATTCAGACGCCGGTCATCTCGCGCAGCAGGCCCGCGATCTCCACGAGGCTATAGGGCTTCGGCAGGAACCGCCCGCCTTCGGGCAGGTCCTCTTCCCTCACCATGGGCTGGCCGGAGGTGGCGACGATCTTGATCGGCGGCCAGCGGCCGCGCACGGCGCGCGCGAGTTTCAATCCGTCCATCGAACCCGGCATCTGGATATCGGTGAAAACCACCGTGATGTCCCGGCGAGTTTCGAGAATTTCGATGGCTTCGTCGGCGTTCGAAGCCTCGACGGCCTCGAAGCCCGCGGCGGCGATCATATTGACCGCATCCATCCGCAACAGAAACTCGTCCTCGACGATCAGCACCACGGGTCTCCTCGACGCAACAGGACCCATCCGTGCCACTCCCTGCGATTACGCTTTAAGCGCTGGATGATGTTTTCGTTCCCGCCGGTGACGCTTGCGATGGGGCGCGGCGGCGCTATCAACGCGAAGCGGGACCTCGCCTGGAAACAGCACAAATCGACCGAAGCTGCCCTTGACGGCGATGTTACACTTGACATACTCAATCTCCCCGATGTAGTATTTCGGCCATAGGAGATTTCCCCATGGCCAAGCCAGTTAATGCCACTGATCCGCTTTTCATCGCTGGCGAAGTTCATGCGCTGATTACCTTTGCTCAGGTCTTGGCGATGATTTGTCCGGATCAGGAACGGTTACTTTCGGATTTCCAAGCCGCCGAGCAAGCCAGCCTCGCAAATCTCGAAACAAAGCTCGCAGGCGAAAACCTTGTGCGCGGATACCAGCACGCAATGGAGATGATCCGGCGTGCATTAGGAACCCATCCGGTAACTGAGTAATTTTGCGATAGTGCTCAACAGGATCATAAGTCATGGCTAAATCGGTTTTGAACGCCCCCCACTTCCAGAACGAAGCCGCCGCTTTCGCGCATGTCGAAGCGATGCTTTGGCCCGATGGCCCGACCTGCCCCCATTGCGGAAACGCGGATGGTGCCAAGATCGGACGCCTCAACGGCAAGACCACGCGGCTGGGGCTGCGCAAGTGCTATGCCTGCAAGAAGCCCTTCACCGTGAGGATGGGGACCATTTTCGAGGACAGCCACCTGCCGCTGCACCTGTGGCTGCAAATCATCCACCTGATGTGCGCCAGCAAGAAAGGGATCAGCACCCGGCAAATTCAGCGGATGCTCGAATGCAGCATGAAAACCGCATGGTTCCTCACCCATCGCATCCGGGAAGCCATGAAGGACAGCCGCGGTATTTTCACCCCGCCGCTGGGCGGCACCGGCAAAACCGTGGAAGTCGACGAAACCTACGTCGGTCGCAAGGCTGGCACCAAGGCCTTCCTGCCCGTCTCCGAGAAGCAGCCGGTTGTTGCTCTTGTCGAGCGGGACGGCAAAGTGCGCTCGTTCCACTTCCCGACCATCCGCGCCAACACCCTGCGCAGCACCATGGCCCGGAATATCTCGCTTGAGAGCCGTTTGATGACCGACGAATCCAATATTTATACCTATGTCCGTCACAACTTCGCTTCGTATGGCACCATCAATCATACTGATCGCGTCTACGTTCGCGGCGACATCCACACCAACACCGTTGAGGGCTATTTCAGCATCCTCAAGCGTGGCATCTATGGCGTCTACCAGCACGTCTCGGAAGCTCACCTGAACCGGTATCTGTCCGAATTTGACTTCCGGTATAACACTCGGATCGCGCTCGGCTTCGACGATACCGCCCGCGCGGATCGGGCGCTCAAAGGAGCCAAGGGCAAGCGCCTGACGTATGAAACAACTAATCGCCCCCAAGCCTAAGAGGCCGCGCCAACTCAAATTGCCATTCAAACGGCGAGGATAACGACCGATGTCAGAAATTCCGCCGGGAATAAGCTTCGATGAAACTGACAACGGCTTTGTGCTCCGCCACAAGAGCGCGGATGGTGAAGTCGTCTCCATTCCGATTAGTCGGGATGAATTTTTTGGGCTCAAGACGACCATCTCCCCTTGGTCGGATCGCATGCTACAAGCTTCCCGGGCAGCATCTGGATCGGTCCAAACGATAGTGGCACATCCGATTGTACGAGTGCGGGCACTCCCTGATGCTTTACAGGAAAATGTTCTTCTGACGGTTGAGGCGCCGTCGGGCGAACAGATGACGCTATCTTTTCTTCCGGCAGTTGCGGACTATATTGTTGCGGAAGTTGGTCGCGTGCGTGATGAACTTCGGCCAGATCACTCCAAACCTTCTTAGCCATTGGAAACTCCTATGCCGGATCGAAAACCCAAACTAACCGACGCAGAACGCCACAAGCGTTTCGTCGAAGTGGCGCGCAAGGTCGAAGCAGACGAAACCGAGGAAGGTGCGGAACGCGCTTTAAAGAGGGTCATTTCCAAACCTTCCAATCCTAATTCCCAAGCAAGCAGTAATTCCAAGACCCGAGCCTGATCACGTTTATTGAAACTTCAATCACCAGCAGCACTTCGTGCTGGTGGTTGGTTTCCGGTAACAACAAGCGATCGGAATCGACCTCAAACGATGAGATCAGCGTGTCGTTTTCCAGTAAGCAGTAGGTGTGATCTTGCGCCTGCGGATACCTTGCCGCGACATCTACGCTAGGCATTCGAAGCGCGTCGAACAGCGTCTTGATCCGTCCGTCGAGATCACCGCCCTGTAGGATTAGCTCTCCTGGCGCTTCCTGCCGAAGAAACAAAATTTCCAACGAGCAGGTGAGATCCAGCGATTTGCGCACAAGCGGGGTATAACTCTTGCCTCCCTCCGAGATCGGGGCGGTAAGGTCTACCCATCCTGACGGCACTGGGTGAGACGGTTCGAAGTCGGGATCGAATGGACTTCGCATCGTGCCCATATATTGGGTAGTGCCGTCCGGTACCCTGCCGCTTTGCCTCAAAGTCTTTAATGCTCGGTGCGTCTTCCACAGCAGATCAAGCTGCGGATGGAATTGATCGCGGATCGTCCGAACATAGTCTGGCTTTTTTGAACTATTGGCGGAAGCAGGCAGTGAGCCTCGGTAAACCAGCCTAAATCGCATGACTTCCCTCGGGCATGACAGATTGTGCAGCAGAAATGCCCTCTCTGACATCCCGCTCACAACTCACCCCCAGACCATACCCCTTGCGGGTAGGTATGTGAAGTGTAGCATCGCCCCCTTGACTCCACAAGAACAAAATAGGAACATCAGGGAAGCCTCGTGTCCAGCCGCTGTAGGAATATCGCCATGTCCGAAGCTTTCTCGCCCTCCGACGTCAGCCGCTACGAACAGGCCTGCGATCAGGTCATCGCGATGTGCGACGGCAACCTGCGCAGCACCATCAAGGCGCTGATCATGGCCAACGAATATCTGGAGAGCGAATTGCTGGAACTGCAGGCGGCGGTCTCGAGCGGCTGCGTGCCGGCGGCCGCGTCGAGCAGCGACGCCGCGTGATTCGGATCGAAGCGGAGCCAACTGGAACCACGACAATGGCCGATGTCACCTATTACGTCGCAATGCCATTCCTGCTCGACGATACCGGCGCCGCGGTCGCGGGAGCGGCGGAAGAATGCCAGAGTTCGTCCGCCGCGCTGCGGCGCGCGGAAGCCTTGTCGCGGGCCGCCGGCAGCATCGGCGCGGTCGCCTTCAGCCGCACCGGCGATCCCATGATCGGCGAATTCGGCGATGCCCGATTGCTCAGGAAATTCGGCAACGTGCCTGATGATCTGAGCGCGCTATAGCGATCATCGCAATTCGCGGAAGAAAGCGCGCACCTCGTCGGCGAGCAATGCAGGCTGCTCCAGCGCCGCGAAATGCCCACCCTTGGGCATGACGCTCCAGCGGCGAATGTCGGTGAACACGCGCGCCGCCACGTTGCGCGGCGGTTTGAGGATTTCGCGCGGGAATTGCGCGTAGCCGGTCGGCACCGAAATCGTCTCGCCCGCAGGCAAGATCGCCGAGCCATGAAGGCGTGCATAATAGGGCCAGAACGATGATCCGATCGCGCCGGTGAACCAGTAGAGCGAGATGTCGGCGAGCATGCGGTCCCGGCTGATCGCGCGCTCGACGTCGCCGCCGCAATCGGACCAGGCGCGGAATTTTTCCACGATCCATGCGGCAAGGCCGGCGGGCGAATCCGTCAAGGCGAACGCAAGCGTCTGCGGCCGCGTGCCCTGGATCCATTGATAGCCGGTTTCTTCGCGCAGCCAATGCGCGAGTTCGCCGAGGTAACGCTGTTCCTCCTCGGTCGGGTTTGGAAAGGCGGCGGGATCGCGGCCGGCGGCCATCATCATGTTGATGTGGATGCCGATCATCCGCCGCGCATGCGCGTAACCGAGGCGGCTCGTGACGGCGGCGCCCCAGTCGCCGCCTTGCGCGGCGAACTTCGCATAACCGAGCACGTCATGCATGAGGGCGGCGACACAATCCGCCATTTCGGGAACGCCGAACCGCTTCTGGCCGGGTTGGAACGACAGCCCGTAGCCCGGTAACGACGGCGCCACCACGGTGAAGGCGTCGCGCGCATCGCCACCGAAGCGAGCCGGATCGGTAAGGCGCGGGATGATGTCGAGAAACTCGAACACCGAACCGGGCCAGCCGTGCAGCAGGAGTAGCGGCATCGGATCGGGGCCGACGCCGGGAACGTGCAGGTAGTGCAGGTCGACCCCGTCGAGCGGGACGCGGAATTGCGGAAAGGCGTTCAGTGCAGCTTCTTCCGTTCTCCAGTCGAATCCGCTGCGCCAGTATTCGGCAAGCTCGCGAAGAAAGGCGACGTCGGTGCCATGGGCCCATGCCTCGGCGGGCGCCTGATCCGGGAAGCGCGTGCGGGAAAGACGATCGCGCAGATCGGTGATGTCGGCGTCCGGGATCCGGAGCGTGAACGGGGTGGGTTTGATGGTCATGATCCTGCTCCCGCCTCGTGCCGTCGTTGCGCCTTGCGCACATACATGGCGCTGTCCGCCTCTTCCAGAGCTTTGCCGGCTTCCGCATGCGGACCGAGAATGGCGACGCCGGCAGAGGCCCCCGCGGTGATGGTCCGGCCGCGAAAGGTGAAGGTCAATCGGTCGATCGCTTGTTCGAGCGCCGCCGCTTTCGCTCTTGCATCCGTCTCGGTCAGGTTCCACAGCAACACCGCAAATTCGTCGCCGCCGAGCCGCCCGACGACGTCGGAGGCGCGCACCTGACGCGACAGCGCGGCCGCGACGGCCTTGAGCACCTCGTCGCCCGCGGCGTGCCCGAAGGCATCGTTGATCGGCTTCAAGCGATCGACGTCGAGCACGATCAGCGCGCCGCTCGCATGGTAGCGTTTGATGTAGGCGATCGAACGATCGAGCTCGCGCTCGAAGCCGCGCCCGTTCGGAATGTCCAGGAGCGCGTCGGTGTCGGCGCGCGCCTGCAGCTCCTCGATCCGCTTGAGCGCCCGCGCCAATTGCGTCCTCAGCCGGCGAATGACCGGTCTCGCGTCATCCGGCAGGGCCGGCAAGCGGGAGGCGGACGCGGAACGCTGCGGCACAGATGCACGATTAACCACGTCGCTTTTCCGGCGCTTCAAAACCCCTGGCGCGGTCGGTCCGATTTTCTTCTTCCTGGTCATCGCTAAGGCTTGCCGGAATTCACCAAGACAGGATAGTCCATTCCGGACCCCTTGCCACGCCTTGCCGAACCTTGGGCCGGTTCTATAATCCGGCCTATGTTTTTGGATTCCCGAAAGAATTAAGCGCATGCCCGCTCCTGTCGCCATCATCATGGGAAGCCAGTCGGACTGGGAAACCATGCGCCATGCCGCCGAAATGCTCAAAGCCCTCGGCGTCGCCAGCGAAAAACACATCGTCTCGGCGCATCGCACCCCGGAGCGGCTGTTCGCCTTCTCCAGGGGCGCCAAGGCCGCCGGATTCAAGATCATCATCGCCGGCGCCGGGGGCGCCGCGCACCTGCCGGGCATGACCGCGTCGCTGACGGAGCTTCCGGTATTCGGTGTCCCGATCGAATCCAAGGCGCTGTCGGGCGTCGATTCGCTCTATTCGATCGTCCAGATGCCGGCCGGCGTTCCCGTCGGGACGCTCGCGATCGGCAAGGCCGGCGCGATCAACGCCGCGCTCTTGGCTGCCAGCGTGCTCGCGCTGAATGACGCGGCGCTGTCGGTGCGGCTCGCCGCCTGGCGCAAGGCGCAGACCGAGGCGGTCGGCGAGCGGCCGGAGGAATCGGCGTGACTGCCCCACCTCAGGTGAAGCTGAAGCCCGGCGACACCATCGGAATCCTCGGCGGCGGCCAATTGGGCCGGATGCTGGCAATGGCGGCGGCGCGGCTCGGCCTGCGCTGCCAGGTATTTTCGCCGGACCCGGAATCACCGGCCTTCGACGTGGTGCTGAACGCGACCTGCGCGGAATATGCCGATGTCGAGGCGCTGGAACTGTTCGCCCACGACGTCGACGTGATTACCTACGAATTCGAGAACGTGCCGGCAGCGGCGGCGATGATCCTTGGCGCGCGCCGTCCGGTGTTGCCCGAACGCAAGATCCTGGAAACCACGCAGGACCGCCTTGCCGAGAAGGATTTCGTGAAACGGCTCGGCATCGGCACCGCCGACTACGCCGATGTGTCGTCGGCGCAGGCCTTGCGGGTGGCGATCGCGCGCCTCGGGCTGCCGGCCGTGCTCAAGACCCGCCGCTTCGGCTATGACGGCAAGGGCCAGGCAATCATCCGCGACGGCGACGATCCGGACAGGATCTGGGAGGAGATCGGCACCAAATCCGCCATCCTCGAGGCGTTCATTCCGTTCGAGCGCGAGATCTCCGTGATCGCCGCGCGCTCGGCCGACGGGGTGGTCGAATGCTTCGACGTCACCGAAAACGAGCATCGCGACCACATCCTGAAAACCTCGCGCGCGCCCGCGAACATTTCCGATGCGCTGGCAGCAAAGGCTTGCGCCATCGCCGCGACGATCGCCAATGCGCTGAATTATGTCGGCGTGCTCGCCGTCGAGATGTTCGTGCTGCAAGGCCCTGGCGGGCCGACGGTCCTGGTCAACGAGATCGCGCCACGGGTGCATAATTCCGGGCACTGGACGCTGGACGGGGCGACGATCTCGCAGTTCGAGCAGCACATCCGGGCCATTGCGGGCTGGCCGCTCGGCAAGCCGATGCGTCACGGCCCGGTCACCATGACCAATCTGATCGGCGACGAGATCAACAGCTACGCGCAATGGCTGACGGTTCCTGGCGCGACCGTCCATCTGTACGGCAAGGGTGCGCCGCGTCCCGGCCGCAAGATGGGCCATGTGACACAGGTCGGAAAGATTCCGCCCAAAACCGCCTGATCGGCAATAAAACACCGGATTTGCCCGTGGCAGGATCAGGCAATTGCGCGCCCGATGGTGGACATCAGCGCCGTTGTCTGATACATCCGCGCGCTCAAGGCTAAGGGGTTCGGCCTTTTTGCTGACGCTTTGCCTTAGCAGAATTCCAAACCGATCAATGGAAAGAGGATGCCGCGTGCAGGTTCTCGTTCGCGATAACAATGTCGATCAAGCCCTCAAGGCGCTGAAGAAGAAGATGCAGCGCGAGGGAATTTTCCGCGAGATGAAGCTCCGCGGCCACTACGAAAAGCCCTCCGAGAAGAAGGCGCGCGAAAAGGCGGAAGCCGTGCGCCGCGCCCGCAAGCTCGCGCGCAAGAAGCTGCAGCGCGAGGGCCTGTTGCCGATGAAGCCGAAGCCGGTGTTTGGCGCCGGTCCCGGTTCCGAGCGCGGCGGTCCTGGCGGCGGCCGCGGCGGCCCGGGCGGCGGATCTCGCGGCATGCGCTGAACGGAAATTTGGCAGATTTGAATTTGATGACGCGGGCCTCAAGCCCGCGTTATCTTTTTGAACGATGTCCCGCGACAGGCTACCAATGCTGCATGAGCCGCACGAGCGTTCTGCATTGATGGATTTTCCGACACCCCGGCGTTTTTCCGGAGCCTGGCGGCTCGGCTTGCGCGCCTGCGCGCCGACCCTCATCGTCGCGATCGCCCTCGGCGGCTGTTCGATCAATCTTGGATCGCTGTTGCCGGAGTCCGACAGTGAAGCGCCGAAGGCGGCTCCCACCGATACCGGGCGGGCCGACGCGCAGGCCCACAACGTCCGCGGCCAGGCGCTGGCACGATCCGGAAAGACCGAGCAGGCGCTGGCCGAGTTCAATGCCGCGATCACCCTCGATCCCAACAATGCCGACGCGCTCTACAATCGCGGCCTGCTCTATCAGGGCGAAAAGCAGCATCAGGTTGCGATCGACGACTTCACCGCCGCCAATGGCCTGACGCCGCAGCGGGCGGAGCCCCTGCTCGGCCGCGCGATCAGCTATCTCGCGCTCGACAAGGTCACCGAGGCCGTCGCCGATCTCGACGAAGCCGTGCAGTCCGACCCCCAGAACGCGCAAATCTGGACCACAAGGGGGTTTGCCTATGAGCGCCTCGGCGACAAGGCCAAAGCCGCCGGCTCCTACCGTCAAGCCATCAACCTTCGTCCCAAGGATGAAGCCGCGCGCAGCGGGCTGGCGCGCGTCGCCGGCAGGCCCGGATAGGACCGCGAGCCGGTCCCGCTATTTCGGCAAGACCGCGTGAAACACCGACTTCGCCGCCAACAGCATGTCTTCGGCGACCGTCGTGTGTTCCCGCTTCGGCGGATCGCCAGCGTCGGCCCGCAGATCGAGCGGGGCAGAGGACGGCGCGGCCAAGGGGATATCGGCGGGCGGGACCGGGCGGTGCGGATCGTCGCTCGCCGCCGCAGCCGGATAGTCGGGCGCGCCGCGCGAAGCCCTCGGCGGATCAAGCGTGTCGACCGGGGGCGTGGAGACCATGATCGGCGGCGGAAGCGGCCGAACCGGCGGCGGGGCCACCGCGGGGGCCGGGACAACGGGCGCTGAAGCGACACGCGGCGCATCCGGAGTCCGCCAAGCTTCCTGAGTCCGGGGCGAAGGATCGCTAGTGGCGCGCAGGCGCTCGATCGCCGCGCGCGCCAGGTCGTTGGCGTCGCGATGCTCGTCTGCCGGTGCCGCTGCCTCAGCCGGCAGCACCGTATTCGGCGCGGCGACCACAGGTGCGGACCTCACCGGCGTCTTTTCGCGCTGAAGCGGCTGGGGACGGCGCGTTTCGGGGGGAATACTCGCGGTCTCCATCGGCTTCTCGGCAGCCTTCTCGGCGACCGCCGGTTTTTCCACGATGGCCGGCCTTTCGGCGGCGGTCTTCTCGAGGATGGCCCTTTCGGAAATGCCCTTGGCCGTGACACCCGGGCCCGGGAGATTGCCGGTTTCAGCGGATGCCGTGGCCTGCTTGGCATCCACTTTCACGACGGCCTTCTTCGGGCTCGCCGACGACACCGCAACGGCCGGCGCCTCTGCGCCGGGCCTCGTGATAATGTAATGATTGACGACGTAGGCCCCGATGATGGTCGCCGCGACCGACGGCAGCATGTCCATCGCCATTTTCGAAAGGTATTTCAGCATGCCGTCCAAATCCCCGCCGGGGCTAGATGGGGGAACTTTGAGGCACATTGAGGGATCAACTGCGACGGATCGGTGGCAATTGTCCAAATGTCGTTGCTTATGGTTTCAATTCGACTTCCAGGAACACGATCTCGTGTGCGGTCTCGTTGAGCACGTCATGCTCGACGCCCGCCTTGCGGAAGTAGGATTGGCCGGCGCCGAGCTGTGCCCTGGAGCGTTCCCCGTTGGGCGCCACGATGGTCATTTCGCCCGATGTCACAGGGACGATGACGTAATCCATCTGGTGGATGTGATGTCCGGTGGCGCTGCCGGGCGCGAGCCGCCATTCGGTGACGCGAACCTCTGCGGTGTCGACCTGAACGTTCGATTTGGCGCTGATCATGTCGCTTCTCTCCAATCCGGTCAGGGAACGAACACCAGGAACAGAAATACGGCAAATACCACGAGGTGAACCAGTCCGAACAGGATGTTGGTGCGGCCGGTGCCGAAGGTGAGCATGCTCACCAGGAACGTCAGCACCATCAGCACCATTTCCTGCTCGTTGAGCCCGAGCACCAGTTGCTTGTCGAGCACATAGGCCGCCGTCGCGACCGCGGGAATGGTCAGCCCGATGGTCGCAAGCGAGGAGCCGAGCGCGAGGTTGATGCTCTTCTGCAGGTCGTTCTTGCGCGCGGCGGCGACCGCCGCGACGCTTTCCGGCAACAGGATCAACAGCGCCACCAGCACGCCGGCGAAGACCGGCGGCGCGCCGATCCGCTCGGTGGCAAAATCGACCACCAGCGAGAATTTCTTCGCCAGCAGCACCACCGCCAGCAGCGAGACCAGCAGCAATGCGACGCTCAGGCCCAGCACCTGGTTCGAGGTGAGCGTTCCGTCATCGGCGAAGCGCGCGGATTCGCTGATGAAATAGTCCCGATGCCGGATGGTCTGGGTATAGAGGAAGACGCCATAGAGCAGGATGGTGACGACGCTGACGACGGCGAGCTGGGCCGTCGAATAGACCGGTCCCGGCGTGGTCGACGTATAATTGGGCATGATCAGCGTGAACGTCGCCAGCACGATGAGCACGCTGAGATAGAGACTGGAGCCGCTGACCTGGACGTCCTGCTCGCGGTAGCGCAGGCCGCCGGTCAGGATACAGATGCCGACCAGGCCGTTGCAGACGATCATCACCACGGCGAATACGGTGTCGCGCGCCAATGTCGGCACCGGCTTTTCGCCGAGCATGATGGTTGCGATCAGCGCGACCTCGATGATGGTGACGGCGAGCGTCAACAGCAGCGTTCCGTAGGGCTCGCCGATCCGCTCCGCGATCACCTCGGCATGGTGGACGGCGGCGAACACGGTGCCGAACAGGATGACCAGCAGGGCTGCGGCAAAAGCAAGTCCGGCGGGCGACGGCGTGAAGCTGATGCCAAGCGCGCTGGCGCCGGCGAAAAACAGCACCGACAGCAGGGGAAAGATCCATGCCGATCGCGGCATCGGGCCGTGCGCGCTCATTTGACACCATCCTCAGACGACCTGAAGGCTACTATGCGCCATGAAATGGCTGCCGTCAGCCTCCGGAAGCGTTGATGAACCGTCGCGCCACCTCGATCGCGCCAAAAGAGTCCAGATCGTTGTGGCCGCCTTCGGGAAACCGCACGAACTGCTTGGGCTCGCGGGCCAGCGCGAACAGGCGCTCGCCGAAACGGATCGGGATCGCAGGGTCGCGCGCGCCGTGCATGACCAGAAGCGGAGCGGTCACTTCTCCGACGCGCTGTTCGGAGCGGAATGGATCCCTGATCAGCCAGCGCACCGGCGCAAACCAGAACGCCGCGGCGGCAACGTCCGCGAGCGAGGTGTAGGGCGCTTCCAGGATCAGCTTTCCGACCGGTTGTTCGGCCGCCAGTGCGACGGCGACCCCCGTACCCAACGAAAAGCCCCAGAGCACGATGCGGTCGGCACTGTAGCGGGCAGCCGCAAAGGCATAGGCCGCGGCGGCGTCTTGCAGCAGGCCTTGCTCGCTGGGCTGCCCGCTCGATCCGGCATAGCCGCGATAGGACAGCGCGACGATGCCGGTGCCGTCGGCGATCAAGTCGCGAAAGCGGCCGAAGAAGCCGGCGAGGAAATCGCCATTGCCGTGGAAGTAGAGGACGACCGGATGTCCCGGTTTGGCCGGAACGTGCCAGACGATGACCTTCTCCCCGTCCGCCGTGGTCAGCACATGTTCTTCGGCTTCAGGAAAGCCGGCGGCGGCAGGCAGCGTGCGCCCGGTTTGCGGAATCGGAAAGATGAACGACCGCTGCACGAGGAACAGCACGGCAAGACCGCCGAGATAGCCGCCGGCTGCGAGAACGACGAGCCATTTCAGCACGGTCATGTTTTCCCGTGAGGGGACCTACATCCCCTTGACGATGTTCTCGGTCATCTTCTTGGCGTCGCCGAGCAGCATCATGGTGTTGTCGCGGTAGAACAGGGGATTGTCGATGCCGGCATAGCCCGAGGCCAGCGAACGCTTGATGAACATGACGGTGCCGGCCTTCCAGACCTGCAGCACCGGCATGCCGTAGATCGGCGATTTCGGATCGTCCTCGGCCGCCGGATTGGTGACGTCGTTGGCGCCGATCACGAAGGCGACGTCGGCCTGGGAAAATTCGGAATTGATGTCCTCGAGTTCGAACACCTCGTCATAGGGCACGTTGGCTTCGGCGAGCAGCACGTTCATGTGGCCGGGCATGCGGCCGGCGACGGGGTGGATGGCGTACTTCACCTCGACGCCTTCCTTCTTCAGGTTGTCGACCATCTCGCGCAGCGCGTGCTGCGCCTGCGCCACCGCCATGCCGTAGCCGGGCACGATGATGACCTTCTGCGCGTTCTTCATGATGAAGGCCGCATCGTCGGCGGAGCCGAGCTTCACGGGACGCGCTTCGCCACCCGCACCTGCGCCCGCGGCCGCCGTCTCGCCGCCGAAACCGCCGAGGATGACCGAGATGAAGGAGCGGTTCATCGCGTGGCACATGATGTAGGACAGGATCGCGCCGGAGGAACCGACCAACGCGCCGGTGATGATCAGCGCCGAGTTGCCGAGGGTGAAGCCGATGCCGGCGGCGGCCCAGCCGGAATAGGAGTTCAGCATCGAGATCACGACCGGCATGTCGGCACCGCCGATCGGAATGATCATGAGCACGCCGAGTGACAGCGCGATGATCGTGATCAGCCAGAAGTCGAGCGCGCTGACGGACAGCACCATGTGGACGATGAAGAACACCAGCGCGAGCGCGAGAACGATGTTGATGACGTGGCGCGCCGGCAGGATGATCGGCGCGCCGCTCATGCGCGCCGATAGTTTCAGGAACGCGATCACCGAGCCGGTGAAGGTCAGGGCGCCGATGGCGACGCCGAGCGACATCTCGACCAGACTCTGCGAATGGATGTGGCCGGGCGTGCCGATATCGAACGCCTCGGGCGCGTAGAAGGCACCGGCCGCGACCAGGACCGCGGCCATACCGACCAAAGAGTGGAAGGCGGCGACCAGTTCCGGCATCGAGGTCATCGGCACCCGGCGCGCGATCACCGCGCCGATCGAGCCGCCGATGGCAACACCCAGCACCACCAGCAGCCAGGCCATGCCGTCCACCGGCGGGTGGTTGGCGAGCGTGGTGCCGATCGCGATCACCATGCCGCCCATGCCGAGGAAATTGCCGCGGCGGCTCGATGCCGGGCTCGACAACCCGCGCAACGCCAGGATGAACAGCACGCCTGCGACGAGATAAAAGAGTGCGGCAAGATTGGCGTTCATCTGGAGGTCCCCATTGTCAGCGTCACCCCGAGGCGCACGCCGCTCACTTGGTTTTCTTCTTGTACATCGCCAGCATCCGCTGGGTGACCAGGAAGCCGCCGAAGATGTTCACGCAGGCGAAGGTCAGCGCGACGAAGCCGAAGCCGCGCGCCCAGCCGCTGCCGCTGGAAATCATCCCGACGCCGACCGCAAGCAGCGCGCCGACCACGATCACCGAGGAGATCGCGTTGGTCACCGACATCAGCGGCGTATGCAGCGCGGGCGTCACCGACCACACCACGAAATAGCCGACGAACACCGCGAGCAAGAAAATCGACAGCCGGAACACGAAGGGATCGACGGCCTGCGCAATATGATCCATGGCGGCTCTCCTTTATGATTTCGGCTGGAAGTTCGGGTGGATGACGGCGCCGTCCCTGGTCAGCGCGGTGGCCTTGACCAGTTCGTCGTCCCACTTCACCGCGAGCGCCTTGGTCGATTTGTCGATCAGCGTCTCGATGAAGGAGAACAGGTTGCGCGCGTAGAGGCTCGAGGCCGAGGTCGCGACCCGGCCAGCGAGATTCGGAATGCCGACGATCTTGACACCGTCGAGATCGACGGTCTCGCCGCTCCTGACGCCTTCGACATTGCCGCCGCGCTCGACCGCGAGATCGACCAGCACCGAACCCGGCTTCATCGACTTCACCATCCCTGACGTGACGAGCCGCGGCGCCGGCCGGCCCGGGATCAGCGCCGTCGTGATGATGATGTCCTGCTTCTTGATGTGCTCGGCGGTCAGGGCTGCCTGCTTGGCCTGATACTCTTTCGACATTTCCTTGGCGTAGCCGCCGGCGGTTTCCGCCTGCTTGAACTCCTCGTCCTCGACCGCCAGGAACTTGGCGCCCAGACTTTCGACCTGCTCCTTCACCGCGGGCCGGACGTCGGTTGCGGTGACGACGGCGCCGAGACGCCGCGCGGTTGCGATCGCCTGCAGACCGGCGACGCCGACGCCCATCACGAACACCTTCGCGGCCGGAACCGTGCCGGCGGCCGTCATCATCATCGGAAAGGCGCGACCGAAGGCTTCCGCCGCCTCGATCACCGCGCGATACCCGGCAAGGTTGGCCTGGCTCGACAGCACGTCCATCGCCTGGGCGCGGGTGATGCGCGGCATCAACTCCATCGCAAAGGCCGAGATGCCGGCGTCCGCCATCGTCTTGAGCGCGGCGTCGTTGCCATAGGGGTCCATGATGGCGATGACCAGCGCGCCGCGCTTGTAGTTGGCAAGCTCGCGCGCCTCCGGCCGCTTCACCTTGATGATAACGTCGGCGTCTTTGAGCGCGTCGGCGCTGACGGTAGCGCCCGCCGCGGCGAATTCGGAATCCGGTAACCCCGATCTGGTCCCCGCGCCGGGCTCGACGGCGACATCGACGCCCAGCGCCTTGTATTTCTTCACGGTATCGGGGGAAGCGGCGACCCTTGGCTCGGATGGATCGATCTCCTTGGCAACAGCGATCTTCATAAGGCCTCCGGCGGCGCGAGGTGCACGCGCGCGAGCAAACTAGCGCTTATTCCGCAAAATTGGACACCGGTTTTGCGACCGGAACGCCTGCGATTTCCTGATGGCGCCACCGCAGTGGCGCAATCAAGGGAAGCGGTCAGGTCAGAAAGATCGCCATCATGATGACGATGAAGGCGACGGAAGCGGTGCCGTATTTCACGAGCTTGATGAAGCCCTCATAGGTCTGCTCATGGGCTATATAATCGTTGCCGTCGGCGGTCGTGTAGGCAACTTCGCTATGCTCTGCCATCGGTCTCCCCGGTGAATTGTCGTCTCTCGCCGTCGAATTACCGCAATCCCGATAGGAGGGCAACGGCGAGGGAGGCGTTGTGCGCTCCCTATTTGGGTTGCCCGCGCGGCCAATAATCCCTGATCCAGCGTGTCAACCCCTCCTCATTCACCTCGCCCGCCGCCAGCGAAAGGATCATGGCCGTTGCATGCGCTGGATCAGGTGCAAACGCGACCTCGTTGACGCGCAGAAAGACCATCATCGCCTGGAACGCGATGCGCTTGTTACCATCCACAAATGCGTGGTTGCGGGCGAGGCCAAAGGCATAGGCTGCGGCAAGTGCAGCCATATCCGTCTGTCCGTAGTGCCATTGGTTGACTGGCCGCAAAATCGCCGATTTGAGAAGACCCCGATCCCGAATGCCTTCAGGTCCACCGAAAATCGCCAGTTGCTCGGCATGCATGTCGATGACTTCATCGACGTCGAGCCAAATCGGCTCGCTCACTTTGCAAGCGCTGCAAACGTGTCGCGATATTCGTGCATGATTTCGCGCGCGATTTCCATCGTCCGGGCATGCTTCGGATTGAAGGGCGTCAGCCGCAGGCTGCCATCCGGTTGCTCGACCGGATAGAACTTGTCTCCCTCCTTGAGATTGAGCCTTGCCAATAGTTCCTTTGGCAGGATCACACCGACCGAATTGCCGATCTTCCGGATCTGAAGGGCGGTGCTCTCAACCTTGGCATCGCGGGCAGCGTCGTTCATGGCTCAAACTCCGTTATACACCTGTATAACATGGCTCCGAGCGACGTTCAACAAATGTTTTACGGCCGAGGTCAGCCCATTCCCTCCAGCTCGTCGATCATGCCTGAGATCACCGACAGCCCGCCGTCCCAGAATTTGGGATCCCGCGCGTCGAGCCCGAACGGCTTGAGCAGTTCGGAGTAATGCTTGGTGCCGCCGGCCGCCAGCATCGCCAGATAGCGCTCGGCGAAGCCTTGCTGGGCATGCTCGTAGACCGCATAGAGCGAATTCACCAGGCAATCGCCGAATGCATAGGCGTAGACGTAGAACGGCGAATGGATGAAGTGCGGGATGTACATCCAGAAATTCTCATAGCCCGGCCGGATGTCGATCGCCGGCCCCAGGCTCTCGCTTTGCACGGCGAGCCAGATCTCGCCGATCCGCTCGGCGGTCAACTCGCCGTTCTTCCGCTCGGTGTGGACGGCGCGCTCGAAGGTATAGAACGCGATCTGCCGCACCACCGTGTTGATCATGTCCTCGACCTTGCCGGCGAGCAGCGCCTGGCGCTGCTTCGAGCTCTTGGTCCCGGCCAATAGCCGCTTGAAGGTCAGCATCTCGCCAAACACGCTCGCCGTTTCCGCAAGCGTCAGCGGCGTCGGTGCCATCAGTGCTCCATTCTTTGCGGCCAGCACCTGATGCACGCCGTGGCCGAGTTCGTGGGCGAGCGTCATCACGTCGCGCGGCCTGCCCTGGTAATTCATCAGCACGTAAGGGTGCGCCGACGGCGTGGTCGGATGCGAGAACGCGCCCGGCGCCTTGCCGGGCCGCACCGGGGCGTCGATCCAGCGATGGGTGAAGAACTGCTCGGCGATGCCGGCCATTTCCGGCGAAAAACCGCGATAGGCCGTCAGCACCATGTTCTGCGCGTCGCGCCAGGCGATGCTGCCGGTGGCCGCAAACGGCAGCGGCGCGTTGCGATCCCAATGCGCGAGCTTCTTCTTTTTGAACCAGCCCGCCTTCAGCCGGTAGTAGCGATGCGAGAGTTTCGGATAGGCCGCGCGCACCGAACCGACCAGCGCGTCGACGACCTCGCGCTCGACGCGGTTGTTCAGATGGCGCGAATCCGCGACATCCTTGAAGCCGCGCCAGCGATCGGAAATCTCCTTGTCCTTGGCGAGCGTATTGGTGATGAGCGCAAATGTCCGCTCATTGGCCTTGAAGGTTTTCGCCAGCGCCTGCGCCGCCGCCTTGCGCTTTTCGCCGGCGCGGTCCTGTAACAGGCTCAGCGTCGGCTCGATCGCAAGCTCCCTGGGCCCCACCCTGAACCGCAGGCCTGAGATGGTCTGGTCGAACAGGCGGTTCCAGGCGGTATAGCCGCTCTGGGATTTCTCGTGAAACAACTGCTCGACGCGATCCTCGAGTTGATACGGCTTGTCCTTGCGCAGATCCTCGATCCACGGCCGGTAATGCCCGAGCGCGGGCGTCTGCATCGCGCGATCGATCACGGCATCGTCGATACGGTTGAGCTCGAGCGGGAAGAACAGCAGATGCACAGAGGCATTGGTCATTCGCTCGGAAACATCGCCGTAGAATTTCGAGATCGCGGGATCGACGCTGTCGCCGGCATGAACCAGACCCGCATAGGAGCCGAGACGCCCGGCGAGATCGTCGATCGCCTCATAGCGGCGGACCGCCTCGGCGAGCCAGGCGCCGCCGCCCTCCTCCGCCGTCCGTTCCGAGAGCCTGCCCTTGTAGTCCGTCTCAAACGTGACGCATTCGCGATCCATTTTCTCGAGGTCGCGGGCGATTTCCGGCGCGTCGATGCCGGAATAGAGATCGGCCAGATTCCACTCCGGAAGCTTGGCGGTCTTGTCGCGGGCTTTGGATTTGGCCGCACTCCTCTTGCCGTTCGGCTTGTGGGTTGTGGGCTTGCGGAGAGCGGATGTGGAGCGCGAGGTCATCGTGTCGAGCCTGTCTTTAGCGTTTGAACCTGAACGGCGGGACGTGCGGAGCGAGGGCGGGACTTCAAGGTTTAAGCGGGCGTTAATCGGCATCGGCGAGAGTGCCCCGATTCGAGACAGATAGTTGTAGCGCGCGGGGAAAACCATGGCTGCCAGCATTTTGATCGCCGATGACGATGCGGTGGCGCGCCGCCTGGTCGAAAACATGGTGCAGAAGTGCGGTTACGAGGCGATCGTCGTCGATTCCGGCGATGCGGCGATCGCCACCCTGACCGCCCCGGATGGACCTGCCATCGACGCCGTGGTGCTCGATCTGGTGATGCCCGGCCTCGACGGCATGGGCGTATTGGCCCGAATCCGCGACGCCGGCCTCAGCATCCCGGTGATCGTGCAGACGGCGCATGGCGGCATCGACAACGTGGTTTCGGCGATGCGCGCCGGCGCCCAGGATTTTGTCGTCAAGCCGGTCGGCATCGAGCGGTTGCAGGTGAGCTTGCGCAACGCGCTCAACGCCAGCGCACTGAAGGGCGAGCTGCAGCGCATCCGCCATAGCCGCGAGGGCCGGCTGACCTTTGCCGACATCATCACCCGCAGCGAGGCGATGGCAGCCGTGCTGCACACCGCGCAAAAGGCGGCCGCTTCGACCATCCCGGTGCTGATCGAGGGCGAATCCGGCGTCGGCAAGGAATTGTTCGCCCGCGCCATCCATGGCTCTGGCGAACGCAAGGCAAAACCATTCGTCGCGGTGAACTGCGGCGCGATCCCCGACAACCTCGTGGAATTGATCCTGTTCGGCCACGAGAAGGGCGCCTTCACCGGCGCCACCGAGCGCCACACCGGCAAGTTCGTCGAAGCCCATGGCGGCACACTGTTCCTCGACGAAGTCTCGGAACTGCCGCTGGCGGCGCAGGTAAAACTCTTGCGCGCACTGCAGGAGGGCACGGTGGAAGCGGTCGGCGGCCGCAAGCCGGTGAAAGTCGACGCCCGCATCATCTCCGCGACCAACCGCAAGTTGCTCGATCGCGTCAAGAGCGGACAATTCCGCGAAGACCTGTTCTATCGCCTGCACGTGCTGCCGTTGACGATTCCGCCCTTGCGGATGCGGCGCGAAGACATCCCGCATCTGTTGCGGCATTTCCTCGCGCGGTTCTGTGCCGAAGAGAATCGCCCGATCACCGGTATCAGCGGCGAGGCGATGGCGCAGCTGTCGCAGCTCGAGTGGCCCGGCAACATCCGCCAGCTTGAAAACGCGGTCTACCGCGCCGTCGTCATGAGCGAGCATGACCAGCTCGGACTCTCCGATTTTCCGCAAACCGTCGCGCAAGCAACGGCCGGCGTGGATGCGCATGACGGGGCCGAGCCGCTGGTCGTCAGCCCCGCTTTTCACGCGACAGCGCCCGCCATGGTGTCAGGTAACGAAATACCTATTGCGCCGCTGCCGTCGGCCGGCACGCTGGCCATGCTGACGAATACCGGCGAGGTGCGGCCGCTCGAGGAGCTGGAGAACGAGATCATCCGCTTTGCGATCTCGCATTATCGCGGGCAGATGTCGGAAGTCGCGCGCCGGTTGAAGATCGGCCGCTCGACGTTGTATCGCAAGCTCGACGAGGCCGCGGCCAGCGATTCGGCCGACGGTGGCGCGGAGGATGCGGGCTAGCGCAGATGGCTCAATTGTGGCGCTGCAGTGTCCTATTGAACCGTTGCTTGCAGGTGACAGACAAAAGGAAAAGCGCGTGTCAAAAGCGCACAATCCGTTGCAAAAGGGGTTCTTTGAAGTCAGTTTGTCGTGAGTGGCCCTGCGGGGCGCTGGCTGCATGAGAGGGGCGTGTATTATCGTCTGCGTATGCATCGTTGCGTAGGCGTGCCGACACGAGAGACATGGGGCCCATTCAGACAAGAACGAACTTTGGCTGCAGACGTTGACTGAATGCGGAAACCAATGAGGCCGGCGCTTTAACCGAAGCTGTTCGGACGAGACCAATCGCTGCTCCTCGCCGGGACAGCTTCGCCCAAGGGGTGTGATGAATGCGAGACTGTTTGAACGGTAGCGGTTTTGACCGCGTGCTGGTGGCTGTTGCCGCGACATTCCTCACGATGTCTGTGACTTCGGCATTTGCCCAAGCCGACCCGGCCCGCGACAGCGCCGCCGAACTTGCGATCGAAGCTGCGATCCCGCGCCCCGAGCCGGCAAACCTTCCGCCACCGACGATCAACGATTTCAAGATCGACACGACCGCGTCCGTACCCGACGCGGCCAGGATGGACGCGGCCAAGACAGAGCCATCGAAGACGACGGAGAGGCCCGCCGAAGCCAGGCCGTCCGATGTCGTCACCGCTCCCAAGAGCGAACCCGAGAAGACCGACACCAACAAGAGCGAGACCGCCAACACCACGCCGGTGTCGCCGGCTCCGGCCGCGATCACACCGACCCCTTCGACACCCGCCGCGGCCACCGCAACGCCCGCCGTCGAACCTGCCAACGAGCCGGCCAAGGCTGCGAGCAACGTCCCGCCGGCGGACCAGCCGGTCGCCGACAAGCTCAAGGAAATGCTGGGCGGAAAATCGCTGCGCTATTTCGAGCGCAAGGCCGAACGGGCCGCGGTCGAAAAGTTCTATGGCGCGCGCGATTTCGCGCCGCTGTGGACGCAAGCCGGTGCTCTGAGCGAGAACGCCAAGGGCGTCATTGCCCGTTTGAAAGATGCCGCCTCCGATGGGTTGATGGCGTCCGACTATCCGGTGCCGGATTTCGCCGCCGCTGCTTCCAATCCCGATTCGCTCGCGGAAGCCGAGCTCAAGCTGACCGCCAGCATGCTCGACTATGCGCGCCAGGCGCAGAGCGGCCGGATGCACTGGTCGCAGGTCTCGGCCGACATCTCCTACCCCGAACATCCGACCGATCCGAGCGAGGTGCTGACCAATATTACGTCCGCCAAGGACGCCTCCGCGGCGCTCGACGGCTACAACCCGCCGCAGAAACTCTACCAGGAACTGAAGGCGAAGCTCGCCAAACTGCGCGGCCAGGGCGAGGGCCCGGTAACGCAGATCGCGGACGGCGCGGCGCTCAAATTCATCCCGGCGCGCGGCAAGAAGCAGCCCGCGGTCGTAGTGGAGGATCCGCGCGTGCCGCAGCTTCGCGGCAAGCTCGGCATCACCGAAAACGCCGACGACGACCATTACGACGCCAAGGTGGCCGAGGCCGTGCGCAAGTTCCAGGAGGACGCCGAACTCAAGCCGACCGGGATCCTGGATGACAAGACCCTCAAGGCCATCAACAGCCCGAAGCGCGACAAGCAGATCGATACCGTGATCGCCAACATGGAGCGCTGGCGCTGGCTGCCGCGCGACCTCGGCGCAGCGTCGATCGGCGACGCCTACGTCATCCTCAACATCCCGGACTATACGCTCAAGGTGATGCAGAACGGCGCGCAGGTCTGGACCACCAGGGTGGTCACCGGACAGCCGGGCATTCATGCCACGCCGCTTTTGACCGAGACGATGAAGTTCATCACGGTCAATCCGACCTGGAACGTGCCGCCCTCGATCGTCTACAACGAATATCTGCCGGCGCTACAGCAGGATCCGACGGTGCTCGATCGCATGGGATTGAAGCTCGAGCGCGCCCGCGACGGCTCCATCCACATTTCGCAACCGCCCGGCGATCGAAACGCGCTCGGCCGCATCCGCTTCAACTTCCCTAACAAGTTCCTGGTGTATCAGCACGACACGCCGGACAAATATCTGTTTGCCAAGGACGAGCGCGCCTACAGCCACGGCTGCATGCGGGTGCAGAATCCGGATCAATATGCCGCGGTGCTGCTCAACATCACCGAGCCGAACGAGCACTACACGCCGGAAAAAATCCGCAGCATGTATGGCGGCAGCGAGATCGACCTGAAATTCCCGACCCCGATCCCGGTCAACATCACCTATCAGACGGCGTTCGTGGACGACGCCGGCAAGCTGCAGTTCCGCAAAGACGTCTACGGCCGCGACGCCACCATGATCTCGATGCTCAAGTCCGAGCACGGCAGGGACCTCGAAGCCGTGGTCGCGCATTCGCAGCCGAGCTATTCGCATCCGGTCGGCAACCTGCCGCCCGGCGTGAGCTTTGCCAGCGACAACTCCAGCCTGTTCTCCGGGCCGTCGTTCTTTGAGCGGCTGTTCGGGCCGCCGACGCCACCTGCGCCGGTGCCGGGCCGCCGGCAGCCGCAACGGCGGGTCTACACCCGCTGATCGTTCACCATTTCCAGCGGCCCGATTCAAATTCTCTAATGAAATCAGGGCCTCGCCGGTCAGGCGGGGCCTTTCGCATTAACCATTCTCCACCGCGATTTAACCACCGGGCTACTTTTCGCCACACTCGGTCGGTTAGGTTAAGGCCGACTTGGGGGGTGGGAATTAAAATCCAATTAACCCACCCGGATTTTAAGGCTGCATTAACCCTCTTTCGCCACACGGGGTAGCGGGAGAGATCGGTCGTCCTCAGGGTGGGCTCATTCGTGCTGGCTGGTTTCGCACGCCAATTCAACGCGCTGTCTCTGCCGAAGGCCGGGTATCATCTCGGCCTGACATCCCTGTTGCTGCTGATGGGAGCCGGCTCCGTCCACGATGCGGCCGCGCTCGACGAAACCCGCACCCTGTCGTTCCATCACACCCATTCCGGCGAAGACCTCACCATCACCTTCAAGCGCGACGGTCGCTACGACGAAGAGGCGTTGAAGCAGCTCAATCATTATCTCCGCGACTGGCGCACCCAGGACCAGACCGTGATGGATCGGCATTTGTTCGACATCCTCTGGGAAGTCTACCGCGACGTCGACGGCAAGAAGCCGATCCAGATTATCTCCGCCTACCGATCCCCCGCCACCAACGCCATGCTCCGCCGCCGCTCCTCGGGCGTGGCGCGCTTCAGCCAGCATATGCTCGGCCACGCCATGGATTTTTACATTCCCGACGTGCCGCTCGAGCAGATCCGCTACGCCGGCTTGCGGCTGCAACGCGGCGGTGTCGGGTTCTATCCGACCTCGGGATCGCCGTTCGTGCATCTCGATACCGGCAGCATCCGCCACTGGCCGCGCATGACCCGCCAGCAGCTGGCCCGGGTCTTCCCGGACGGGCGCACCGTGCATATCCCGACCGATGGCGTTCCGCTGAAGGGTTACGAGCTTGCGCGCGCCGACATCGAGCGGCGTGACAATGGCGATGCGGCCCTGACCCGGACCAATCCGGGCGTGTTCGCCGCCTTGTTCGGCAAGCTCAGAGGTAAATCGACCGCCGACGAAGACGAGGATTCGAGCGCTGCGGTCGCCACCGACAAGGTGGTGCCGGCAAGCCTGATGGCTTCCGCCGCTCCGGCCAGATCTGCCGATCCCCTGCCGATGCCGCGTGCCAGGCACGCGGTTGCCGCGACCTTGCAGCTCGCCTCGGCCGATGCGCAGATCGTGCAGCCCGCCAGGGCGAGGCCGGCGGCGCCGGCTCCGAAGGCCGAGGCGAAGCCGCAGACGCCGGCTGACATCATCAATGCCCGCGGCTTCTGGGGCGACACCCCAGCGACGCCGAAGCAGGCGACGCCGGCGCAGATCGCCGCCATCAACGCCCGCCGGGCACTCGCCGCCGATCCGCAGCCGACCGCGAGCATCTCGCCGTTCGATGCGCTGGCCTACGCGCCATCGACCAATTCGCCGGTCGACCACGCCAACATCGTCGCGGCCAGCGCACCCATTCCCCGCAGCGTACGGCCGGTGCGCAATCCCGTCGCCGTCAACCGGATCGATCAGGTGGTCGCCAAGGCAACGCAGGAAGACCGTGCGGTTGCGACGTCGACGCGGCTCGCCGCTTCGAGAGGCAGCGATGCCTGGATGCGGGTCATGATGCTGGCGCCGAGCGCAAGCATGTCGATGAAAGCCACCGTACTGGGCGACGCCGACCTGACCTTGATGCGCGTCTATTTCGTCAAGCCGCAATCGGCGATCGCCATGACTTTCTCGAACGATCCGATGATGGGCCTTTCCTGCGACCGCTTCAGCGGATCGGCCACCGCGACGCTCACCACGCAATCGTTCGTGCTGCGCACCGCCTCGCTGCGCTGAGCTACGTCCGACAACAGCTTCGACATATTCGACGTCGTCCTCGCGAAAGCGAGGACCCATAACCACAGGCCTCGCAATTGAGGCTCCAGGCTAACCCCAGCGAATCCAGCCTACATCGGTGGTTATGGGTTCCGGCTCGTGCCGGCCGGAACGACGATGCCTCACAGCATCCCCAGCGCCTGCATATAGGTCTCCAGAATCGTCTCCTGCTCGGCGCGCTCGTTGGCGTCCTGCTTGCGCAGGCGCACGATGGTGCGCAGCGCCTTGACGTCGAAGCCGTTGCCCTTGGCTTCCGCGTAGACGTCACGGATATCGTCGGAGATCGTCTTCTTTTCTTCTTCGAGCCGCTCGACGCGCTCGACGATGGCCTTGAGCTGGTCTTTGGCGAATTTGGTTGCCGGCGCTTCCTTCACGGCGGCAGCAGAGGTGGCCATCGGATACTCCTGATCGAACTGATGGTTGAGGCGTAAACAGGAAGCGCCGCACGCTTCGTCACGCACCGCATCCTTCGAACGACCCTCAAGAGTGGCGCGCGCTCCGTCAAGGCGGCATCGCGCTCATCCACAGCGCACCCACAGGAGAAAAATCCCTCATGGTGAGGAACGCGCAAGGCGCGCGTCTCGAACCATGAGCTCTGTGGCCTTCATCCTTCGAGATGCGGCCAAAAGGCCACTCCTCAGGACGAGGGGAGGGATTGAACGATCGGCCTCAATGCCCGCTATGGGCCTTCTTCATCGCCGCGAGCTGTTCGGGGCTGGCCGTGCCCTGATAGGTCGACTTCCAGGTTTCATAGGGCATGCCATAGACGGCCTCGCGGCTCTCGTCCTTGCTCATCGCCGCGCCCTTGGCGTCGGCCGCTTCCTTGAGCCAGTTCGACAGGCAGTTGCGGCAGAAGCCCGCCAAATTCATCAGATCGATGTTCTGGACATCGGTCCGGGTCCGCAGATGGTCGACCAGGCGGCGGAACACGGCGGCTTCGAGTTCCGTTCTGGTTTTATCGTCGGTGCTCATGGGCTTAACCCTCATAGAATACTGCCATCAGGTGGGTGTCGTCACAGATTTTGCCATATCGCGGCGCAAATTGAACCCCGACAGGCGGGATTTCGGTCAGTTATGGCGGAAAATGGCCGCTTGCCCGTTGACAGTCCCCGCCGCTGCACGCGAAATCGTCAATGATTTGATATAGCTTCGCTGAATGATCCCGAACCATTCCCATCGCCGAAATCAGTCTCCCGCGCGCCTCCTCTCCGCTCTGATGCCGGGGCTGGCACTGGCAATGCTGTGCCTTTGGAACAGTCCGGCAGCGGCGGACTTCCGCCTCTGCAACAACACCTCGAGCCGGGTCGGCATCGCGCTCGGCTACAAGGACGCCGAGGGCTGGACCACCGAGGGCTGGTGGAACGTATCCTCGCGAGCCTGCGAGACGCTGCTGAAGGGAACACTGGTCGCACGATACTATTATATCTACGCGCTCGATTACGACCGCGGCGGTGAGTGGTCAGGGCAGGCTTTCATGTGCTCGCGCGACAAGGAATTCACCATCAGGGGCACCGACAACTGCCTGGCGCGCGGGTTCGACCGGACCGGCTTCTTCGAAGTCGACACCGGCGAGCAGCGCGCCTGGACGGTGCAGCTCACCGACGCCAATGAACAGCAACCTGCGCAGCGGGTGCCGGGCATTCCGGGAACGGTCGGCCCGGCTGGCCCCGGAAATCTCCCGGGCATGACGCCCGGCCTGCCCAACTCGCCGGGCAACACGACCCCGGGCGCGTCTGGTGTGCCGCCAGCCGCTACGCCCGGACCCAAGCCATGAGACGCCTGCGCCGGATCAAGATCCTCGCAACGCTTGGTCCTGCATCTTCCGACAGCGCGATGATCCGCCGGCTGTTCGAGGCCGGCGCCGACGTGTTCCGCATCAACATGAGTCACACCTCGCACGACAAGATGCGCGAGCTGGTCAAGACCATCCGCAATGTCGAGGGCAGCTACGGCCGGCCGATCGGCATTCTGGTCGACCTGCAGGGCCCGAAGCTTCGGCTCGGCTCCTTCGCCGAGGGCTCGGTCCAGCTGCACAACGGCGAGAGCTTCGTGCTCGATTCCGACAAGACGCCGGGCGACAAGACCCGCGTCCAGCTGCCGCATCCGGAAATTCTCGCCGCGCTGAAGCCTGGACACGCGCTGTTGCTCGATGACGGCAAGGTGCGCCTGATCGTCGAGGAGGCCGCGCCCGAGCGGGCGGTCACCCGCGTCGTGATCGGGGGCAAGATGTCGGACCGCAAGGGTGTCAGCCTGCCCGACACCGACCTTGCGGTTTCCGCGATGACGCCGAAGGACCGCGCCGATCTCGAAGCCGCATTGACGACCGGCATCGACTGGGTGGCGCTGTCGTTCGTGCAGCGCGCCGAAGACGTCGTCGAAGCGAAGAAGATGATCCGCGGCCGCGCCGCGGTCATGGCCAAGATCGAGAAGCCGCAGGCGATTGACCGGCTGCCGGAAATCTTGGAGGTCTCCGACGCGCTGATGGTGGCGCGCGGCGATCTCGGCGTCGAACTGCCGCTGGAGCGGGTGCCGAGCCTGCAGAAGCAGATGACGCGACTGGCGCGCCGCGCCGGCAAGCCGGTGGTGGTCGCAACCCAGATGCTGGAATCGATGATCCAGGCGCCGGTGCCCACCCGCGCCGAGGTCTCCGACGTCGCCACCGCGGTCTATGAGGGAGCCGATGCGATCATGCTGTCGGCGGAATCGGCGGCCGGCAAATATCCGGTCGAGGCGGTCTCGACCATGAACCGCATCGGCGAGGAGGTCGAACGCGATCCGACCTATCGCGGCGTCCTCAACGCGCAGCGCGCCGAACCGGAGCCCACCGTGGGCGATGCCATCGCGGACGCGGCGCGGCAGATCGCCGAGACGCTGGATCTGTCCGCGATCATCTGCTGGACCAGTTCGGGATCGACCGCGCTGCGGGTCGCGCGCGAGCGGCCGAAGCCGCCGGTTGTGGCGATCACGCCGAATATCGCCACGGGGCGCAAGCTGTCGGTGGTCTGGGGCGTGCACTGCGTGGTCGCGGAAGACGCCAAGGATCTGGACGACATGGTCAGCCGCGCCGGCTCGATCGCATTTCGAGACGGGTTCGTGCGGGCCGGCCAGCGCGTCATCATCGTCGCCGGCGTGCCGCTGCGCTCGCCCGGCACCACCAACATGCTGCGCATCGCCTCCGTCGGCCCGGAAAGCGACGCGGACATGTGAGGCGACTTCCACCACCGTCATTCCGGGGCGCGAGTGAAGCGAGCGAACCCGGAATCTCGAGATTCCGGGTCTGGTCCTCCGGACCATCCCGGAATGACGATTACGCCTGCAGCGTCGCATCCAGCGTGATCTTGGTGTTGAGCACCTTCGACACCGGGCAACCAGCCTTGGCCATGCCGGCAAGCTGCTCGAACTTCGCCTGGTCGGCGCCGGGGATTTTCGCGTTCAGCGTCAGATGCACCGAGGTGATGGCAAAGCCCTCGCCCTGCTTCTCGAGCGTGACGTCCGCCCTGGTCTCCATGTGATCGGCGGTGAGCTTGGCTTCGCCCAGGATCAGCGACAGCGCCATGGTGAAACAGGCGGCGTGCGCCGCGCCGATCAGCTCTTCCGGGTTGGAGCCCGGCTTGCCCTCGAAGCGGCTGGCGAAGCCGTAGGGATAGTCCTTCAGCGCGCCGCTCTTGGTCGAGATCGCGCCCTTGCCGTCCTTGATGCCACCCTGCCATTTGGCCGATCCATATGTCGTCGTCATGCGAGGCTCCTTCAACGATGGATTGAACAATGAGTGCGTTGTAGGCGAGCAATGCCATCGGAATATGTCAATTCACGAGGGCGACATGGAACGCTGGTCCGTCTTCGCAACGATTGCCAAGGGGATGGTGACGGCCACGTAATACCCTTACACGCCGACCAGCGATTTCGCCGGCAGCACGGCCTGCACCACGAGGCCGCGGGCGCGGGCGTCCATCACGCCGACCGCGCGCAGCGCCAGCAGCGTCACGGTCTGCACCGCGTCGCGCAGCTTGGCCGAATCGTCCAGATTGTCCGGCGCCAACGGCCCGACCAGCGATTCATGCAGCGCGCCGAGCAGCGCGGTCGCGGCGAGCGAAGTGTCCTGCGCCGGCAGATGCCCGGCGCGGACCGCGGCCTCGATTCGAGCTGCGATTTCGCCGGCGATCTCGCGGCGGCTCGCAAGCCGCGACGCCGTGACGTCGACATCGACAGGCTCGGCCAGGATGCCCCAGGCGAGCTTGCGCTGCGACAGCGCGTGCACGGCAACCGTGGTGACCGCGGCCGCCAGCGCCGAAGACGGCCCGGGCGCGGCATCCGCCGCGCGGCGGATCGCGGCCAGCTCATCGCGCGAGACCTCGGCGATCAGTTCGGAAATCAGGTCGGCCTTGGAGGGGAAGTAGCGGTAGACGGTGCCGGCGGCGACGTTGGCGCGGATCGCCACCGGCGCGATCTGCACCGCGGCCATGCCGCCATCGGCGGCGGCATCGCGCGCCGCCGCCAGAATGGCGCTGCGCCGCGCCGCGAGGCGTTTTACAACTTGACTGGTCCGCCGGTAGACCATGGCCGCGTTTCTCGTCCCCGCGCGTCCAAGGCCGGATCGGCCGGAGGCGCGCGTGTTCAGTTTTTTGGCGATCTGACCCAAATCGCTTGAAGAACTGAACACCTATTCAGGCGGCCTGACAAGTCGCAAAAAGGATGATCCGGACGTGCGCCGCCTCGTTCAGGCGTTGGCGGCGGCCATCAGCGCGGGCGCCGGCTCGCGCCGCCACCAGGGGCCGGCACGGCGCAAGACCAGACCTGCCACGATCAGCGTGATGGCGAGCCCGGTCGGCTGGCCGGTGAAGGTGAACACCAGGAACAGCGCGAGCGCACAGGCCAGCGCCGGCAGTTCGTAAGGACGGAAGCCGCTTTTGAGGCCGATCCGGATCAGGAAGGCCACCGGGATCGCCAGCACCATCATGTCGTAGGTGAAGAGATAGGGCGTGGTCAGCAGGGTGCCGACCGCGAGTGCGGCGGCCTTCAGCGTATAGGGCACGCGGCTGCGCCACATCAGCACCAGCACCACCGCGACGGACGCGGTCAGCACCCACTGGAATGCCCATGCCGAGCTGCTCGCTGCCGCCGAGATAGCGCACCATCGAGAACAGGCTCTGCAGCTTCCACCAGGTGGCCTTGCCCTCGGTGAGGAAGGCCTGCGAGAACATCGGCATCCAGTGAAAGAAGGCCTGCCAGCTCTCGGTGCCGAAGGCGAGCCACGAGGCGAACGCCATTGCGACCGCGACGACGCCGGCGGTGAAGAACACCCTCCACTGCGAGACCGCGATCAGCACGATCGGAAACAGCAATCCGTATTGCGGCTTGTAGGTCAGAAGCCCGAGGCAAATCCCTGCGAGGATCGGCCGCGCCGGCATCAGATAGAGCGTGCCGCCGATTAGCGATGCCGTGAGAAAGCCGTTCTGCCCGACCAGAGCGTTGTTGAACACCATCGGAAAGCCGATCGCGAGCAGCCAGCCGAACGGCCGTCCGACGACCGCGCGCATCATCACGAGATAGGGGACAAAACTCGCCGACACCCAGCCGATGAAGGCCACCGTGTAGGGAAACTGCGCCAGCAGCGAGGCGACGAACAGAAACGGCGGCGGGTAGTGCCAGGCGAAATAGCCGGGAAAATCCTGACGCAGCAGCGCGAGCTCGATTCTCCGCTGGACGTCCCAATCCCAGGCCAGCGCCGGATGGCCTTCGAGCGCAAGCCGGCCGGCGGCCCAGACGTTGACGAAATCGGTGGGGATGCCGCAGCCCGTCCGGATCGTAGATCCACCAATGCGAGAAATACGCTGCCGGAAAATAGGAGACGTTGATGCAGCACAGCACGAAGCACACGTTCCAAAGCGCCGGCGGTATCGCGTCTGTCATGCGCGGAATTGACGGCGTGAAGTTCGAGGCGGCCATGCGAGGTCCCTGGCGCGCCCGCACCTCGCGGGACGCGCGTCCCCAACCAATAGGCCGAACAGCCCTTAAGAAATCTTAAGGTTTGGCGGGCCGGCGGCGGGATTTTCATGGCGGACCGTGTCGATTTCGACGACAGTCCCGCCGAGGGAGCCACTACCCCATGAAAAGGCGCGAATTCATCACCCTGCTCGGCGGCGCCGCGGCAGGATGGCCGCTGGCCGCGCGCGCCCAGCAAGCCGGGCAGATGCGGCGGATCGGCATGCTGCTCGGCGGGGCCGAGACCGACCCGCAGATCGTCGACGGGCTCGCGGCATTCAGGAAGGGGCTTCGTGATCTCGGATGGATCGAGGGACACAACGTCCAGATCGACACCCGCTTCGCCGCCGCCGATCTCGAACGCATGCGTACCTTCGCAAAGGAACTGGTCGCTCTGCGGCCCGACGTTCTGATCGGGCAGACGACAGGTGTTACCGCAGCGCTTCAGCACGAAACCAGGACCATCCCCATCGTGTTCCTCGTGGTTTCCGATCCCGTCGGCAGCGGGTTCGTCAACAGCCTGCCGAACCCCGGCGGCAATATCACAGGATTCATCAACATCGAGGCGTCGCTGAGCGGCAAGTGGATTGAAATGCTCAAGGAGATCATGCCTCGGGTCAGTCGCGCCGTCTTCATGTATAACCCGGCGACCGCGCCCTATTTTGCGTTTTACCAAGAGCCGTTCGAGGCCGCCGCGCGCCTGGACCACATCGGGCCGATCGACGCGCCGATTCACAGTGCCGCCGACATCGAACATGTGTTCGAGACTTACGGCAACGGGTCCGACACCGGCCTCGTCCTGCCGCCTGACGTCTTTACGGTCACAAGAGTCAATCTCGATCTGATCAACACGCTCGCCGTGCGCACCCGTCTGCCGACCATCTATCCCTATCGCTTCATGGTCACCGCCGGCGGCCTGATTTCCTACGGCATCGACAACACCGATCTCTATCGGCGGGCGCCGGCCTATGTCGATCGCATCCTCAAGGGCGCTAGACCTGCCGATCTGCCGGTCCAGCTTCCAACCAAGTTCGAACTGGCCATCAACCTGAAGACCGCGAAAGCGCTGGGCATCGAGATCCCGGCGACGCTGGTCGGACGCGCCGACGAAGTGATCGAGTGAGGCTGACGGGGCCAAGACACGCCTTCGCGATCTCGCCGCGTGTTTTCGCACGAGTATTGCCTGAGCGTTCGCTCCCTCGATAGTAGAGGGCGCAGGGAAAGCCGGGCGCACGATGCACCCGCAGCCTCGCGTACGATAAAAAACAAAGTACACGAGCATAGTCACCACAGGTTCACCGGAACGACCCGGCCTTCCCTGCGCGATGGTTTTACGGCTTACTTCGTGCTCGCCCCGGTGCACCGGGCTTGTTTGCCACCGTCGCCCGCGCTCATTAAGCGCGAACTTGACACCAGCGTCGGGGTGCCAGGCCCACACGACTTCGCCGTCCGCTTCAGCGCCATTCGTCAAAAGCGCCTCCGCGTCCACCGCATCCCGCCCCGCGTCCGTGACGATCGCGAAACGCCCCTTGAGTGGGACGGGACGGCGAACACATAGCGCTGTTTTTAATTCTGGCAAACAGAAATATTTTTCGGCAAGGGGCTTGACAACGGCCTGCACAAACCGATGAGTGATTTGCCCCGTCGGGCAAATCACTCGAGCAGCAAGCTACAGATTCAAATTTTCAACCGCCAAAGGTCTTGAAACCGTTATTGAAACACGCCTCCGCATTCCGCGGCGCCAGGCAGCCGCACGCCAGAACTTCATCCATGCCTCTTGTTGCGGGTCATTCCCGCGGCGTAAGCTTCCGCCAAAAAGACATACACCCGGGAGGATACGATGCTGCAGCGCGTTGCCGCCTTTGCCCTGGCCGTGGCCGGCCTCATTCTCTTCACCGCGACGGGAACGGCGCAGCCCTATCCGGGCCGCACGGTCACGATCGTGTGCCCCTATCCGCCCGGCGGCCCGACCGACCAGACCGCGCGCGTGCTCGCCGATTTCCTGTCGAGGAAATTCAACCAGAGTTTTGTCGTCGAGAACGTCACCGGTGGCGGCACCACCATCGCCACCAACCGCGTCGCCAAGGCCTCGCCCGACGGCTACACACTGCTGCTGCATAATTCGCAGATTTCGATCAACGCCACGCTGTACAAGAACGTGCCGTTCGACACCGAAAAAGACCTGACGGGTGTGATGCTGGTGAACAACAATCCGCTGGTGCTCGCGGGGCGCAAGGAGCTGCCGCCGAACGGGCTTGCCGAGTTGCTCGCTTTCATGAAGAAGCAGCGGCTGAGAGCGGCGCTCCCCGGCTATGGCGCGACCGGGCATCTCGCCACCGCGCTGCTGGCGCGGGAAGCCAAGGTCACGGTCGACCAGATTCCGTATCGCGGCGCGGCGCCCGCCATGACCGACCTGTTGGGCGGTCATGTCGATCTCTTCATCGCCGCGCCGCAATCGATCGTGCCGCAGGTGAAATCCGGTGCGCTCAAGGCCTATGGCGTCACCTCCAAAACCCCGCTGCCGCAACTGCCCGGTGCCGAGAGCCTGGTGAAGGTCCTCGGGCCCAAGCTCGACATTCTCTATTGGCAGGCGATCTACGCCCCGGCCGGGACGCCGGAGGCCGTCATCAAGACGCTCAACGATGCGCTGCAGGAGGCGGTGTCGGATCCAGCGATCATCAAGACCTGGGATAGCGAAGGCTTCTTCATCTACCCGAAGGAAATGCGCACCCCGGCCGCAGCCAACGCGCTGCTGAAGAGCGAAATCGAGCGCTGGGCCGAGGTGATCCGCGACAACAATATTCACGTCGATCAATGAGGTTTGCCTTCACCGCCACCTCCTCACCCAGTTGCCGCGGCACGGTGATTCAATCCCGTTGACAGCGAGCGGGTCGTCTGTTCTGCTATCTCAGGGTGTTAGGCGCGGAGGGGACTCGTGTCTGGGGCGCGTTGGGTTTGTGCTGTGCCATTCGCGCTTGTCATGTGCGGATGCGCCTTCGTTCCCGGCGCTCCGCCCGATTTCGCTCTTCCGGTACACGCGATACTTGCGCAAACCGCATGTGAGCTGCAGCGCGCATTCATTGTCCTCGATGCAACGCCAGAGCTCAAACGCTTCAAGGCCAAGCAGTGGCTGGTGAGCGTCGCTCTTGCGCCGAAAACGGACACGGAAGTCACTCTAAGTGGCGGGCTTAGCCGGAAGAGTCTGGACAACCCTATCCGTTTCACGACCTGGGCACTGAGCGGTCCGGGTGCTCAAGCCGATGACAAGGCCGAAAACAGCAGCTCGATAAGTTTCAATTTCAAATCGGCCGAGCTGATGGTGGACAAGACATTGCGTTGCCCGCCCGAGTTCCCTTCCATTCACGTGTTGGCCCAACATCTTGGCGTCGGCGAGTGGCTGTATCGCACGGCCTCAGCTATGGCGGTCGCCTCGTCGGTTAGCATCGACAAGCCGATATACGACACCGAAATCACCATAAAGCTGTCGGCCAACGGCACATACACTTTCACCTTCCCGCCAGGAACCAATCTCGCGGCCTTTGCCGGCAGCTATTCGCTCGACGAACAGCTCAACATAAGCATGGCGCCCGTCGCCCCGAAACAGACACTCAAGGTCACTTCGTTGCCGGTGGGACAAGAATTCACTGCTCAAGTCAGTTCAACAATTCAGGTGCAGTCCGCGCAGAGCCGGCTCGATTTGCTGGGCGTTGAGCAGGCGATTCGAAAACTGCAGACTCCATAGCCTGGGAGCTAGCTTGGGATGAAATGGATTCTCTACTTGATGCTGTTCTCGGCCCCGGCGGCGAATGTGACCAATAAAGCCGACAAGGCCTGTCTCTTGCACGACAAGATTACCGAGATAAAACAAATTCTGGAATGCCGCCCACAGTACGAAAGCAAGCGCGTCTGGTCGTTGCAAACAACCTCGCAACTGGAATTTACCCTGTTTGACAGCTGCCTGCGCACGCAAGACGAACTTATTGCTTCCTCCAATGTAGCATCGACAATGACATTGCGTACCTGGTGTTTCTGTGAAGACGCCAACAACAAATGCCCCACCGGCGCACAATTGAAGCAAACCGTGACTACTCTGAGGAACTGTGAAAGCAAAGGCGAAGCCAACTGTCGGGCCGTCGCTTCCGAGACAATTCAGGGCTTCATCGAAAATAAACAACAAGGCGAGAATAAACCGCAGGGCCAGGACGCCTCGTCCATCCGGTTGTATCCGCCGTAAGAGATGAGCAGCAACACGCGCCGGGCAACAATCATAACCGGCGTCCTCGGGAATGCCGGCTCGCCCTCGACCCTCAACTGTCACCGGGCGAATTCCGGCCCACGCTCTGCCAGCCGGACCTAAAGTGTGGGAAGCGGGCCCGCCGACGGCTGGATCGTGCCATGGATTTCTTTCAGCAACTGCGCGCGAAAGTCATGATAATCGACTTCGACCACATGGCGCGAAGCCTTGTCGAAATGCCAGTGCGGCGAGTTGATCTCCATCTCGATACGGTTGTTAATATCATCCGGCCGGCTCAGAACTCCGTTGATCTGCAACGCCGCGATACGGGCCTGATGATCGGCCAGCCGCCAGATGCAGCCGATCGGCTGGAATAACCCAATGAAAAAAACATTGGGAATTTCCCTGTGCATCATCTTCAAATAGAGCGGAATGGGGTCTAACTCATCCCAGGCAACGACTGACTTGTCCAGGAAAGGAAACCGGATGTGATATCCGGTAGCCCAGATAATGGCGTCGAACTCCTCAGCGGTGTCATCGTCGAAATTTACGCTGTTCCCCTCGAGGCTCTTGATTCCGATGCGCGGCAATACCTTGCCGTCTCGCAACGCGTTCAAAATATCTGAGCTCAGCGTCGGATGCATTTCCAGAAGCTTTGCCTTCGGCTGCTGCAATCCGTATTTCTCCAGCGGCCCAACGTTCAATTGCACCGCGGTGGCCACGAGGAACCGCATAAACGATCTGGGCAATCGAACCGCGTCCCGCAGTCTTGCATAAAGCAGATCGCTCGGTCGTCCGAACATCAGTTTGGGGATGATATGATAGCCGCGACGCATACTGATGCAGGACTTTTGCGCTACCCGCGCGACATCGACCGCAATGTCGCAGGCGGAGTTGCCGCCCCCGACAACAAGGACGCGCTTGTCCCTGAAAATGTCAGGTCGCCTGTACCGGGACGAATGCAGTACTTCGCCAGAAAAGCGTCCGCGGTAATCGGGTATCAAGGGTTCGCGATGGTGTCCGCTGCAAACGATGAAATAGTCGAAAATCTCCTCCTTTGCGCCGTCAGGTCCAATTGAGCTGACGCCCCAGCGTAGATCGGGAAGCAATGTCGCGCGCACGACACGGGTCTCCAGCCGGATGAATTGCAGCAATCCAAAATGGGCTGCGTAGTTCTCAAAATAGCCACGGACCTGCCGATGCGATGGAAAGTCCGGATAGTGATGGGGCATCGGATAGTCTTCAAACTCCGACAGCCGCTTCGATGAAATCAGGTGAGTTGCATCATAAACGCTGTGACGCTCGGGCCGCTCGTCGAATACCCAGTTGCCGCCGATAGCCTCGCCTTCGTCGTAACATACGACGTCACGAAGACCGGCCGCTCGAAGATTTTTCAAAGCCGTCAGCCCGCAGGGGCCCGCGCCCACAACACAGACCCGTTTGCCGGGCTTCTCTCTGCTATAGGCCATGATCAGTAAATCCAGGGTACAATCCGCGCGGTGCTGTTCATATAAATTCGATAATCGTCACCGAAGGTTTCGAGCATAAGCCTTTCTTCCTGCCCTATCCGGCCGAGGTAGAGGATGCCAAAACCTAAAATCCCGGCAGACCCGGCGAACCAATTCGGCAATAAAAGGAATTGGGCGAACGCCCAAAGCCAGAAAGCCGAATACATCGGATGGCGAATGACCGCATATACGCCTTTCGATATGAGAACATGACCCTCGCGAACATCCAGGCTGACGGAAAAATTTCGGCCGAGACGCTGGTGTGCAAGATAGAACAGCCACAATCCCAGCGCGAAAACCAGTGCGCCGGCATCGGCAAAATCCTTCATGAACTCATGGGTGGCAAATCTGGGGAACCCGGTTGCGACATAAATGAGGGGAACGATACCAAGCCCGAGCGTAGCGCAGGCAATTTGCAACGAGTCCGTCAAATTGCGCGCGGTCTTTCGGACAGGTATTTTGGAGGCTCGATGCTGGTGAGGATAGCGAAGAAATCCCCATACAACTAAGGCGAAAACGAAAATCAATTTGGCAAGGTCAGGCGTCATTTGGCTGTTTTTCGTCGCGGAACCCCTATCGGTCGCCTTTCTAACAGATCACGATGACCGTTAGCGACAACGGTAATTCGCAGCGCCGGCGATATATTCCAAAATCTGCCTGTGAATAGCGGACGAAGTCGTGAGAGCAACATGCCCCATCTCGGGATCGCTCTTCATATCCACGTTTTGCAGTGAGCCGTGAAAGTGTTCGCCTCGCTGGATTGCCGTCCCCAAGCCATTGGAAAGATAAAAGTTTATCAACCGGTCGACGTTGCCAGGGACGGCGGTTCTTATCACGGGATCAAGCGTGATTACGAGACCGACGCGCACATCCGCTTTCTGCAACTCGTCTGCCATGGTGACCGAAGCGTTGGCGCCGAGTGAATGACCGACAATGACCACGGAGTTGATCCGCCCGCTCTTGCATTCTGCAATTGCATCGCTCGCGAGCGAGCCGGATGCCAGATGATTGGCTATCGTCACACTGACGTTTCTCCGGCGAAGCTCTTCGGCGAGTTGATCCAAGCCGTAAGAAAAGACATTCATGAACCCGCGTATTATATAAACCTTTTCGCGAGAAACAGGCCCGGGATTTGCCGGCGCCGCAAATGACGTAGAACAAGTTCCAGCACAGGCTGCGGCAGAGAACAAAATCAACGACAAGAATTTCAGCACGGGTTCGACTCCGAGAAAAACTGTTGTTAAAATCGGCCAAGTCAGCGTAAATCGTCGATACGCGTAGTCAAGTGAAGTTATTTGGAGCGACTTATTGGAAGTCACCTCATCGAACTCACATAAGATCCGTTGATAGTTGCGATCTCGTGCGATTCGCAATTTGGCAGTCCCTCTCCTCAATTGACTGCGCCAGTCAGGTGCGACCGATCTAGGATCGCATGTCCGTTCTACCCCCCAATACCAGACATCGTCAGGCCTCCCCGAGATGCCCGTTTCGTGCCCCAACATCCGACATTGGCGGGCCGCGACTCCGGGGACGTGAGCAGCTACCCTGTGAGGCGCTTTATTCGAGCGCTCTTGGTCTAGGCTTCCGGCGAAATAGCCAAAGAACCAGTGTCGGAGACAACCGGTAAATTAGCCATATTATTTTTCCACCGAACGAGACGACCGCGATGCCGCGGTTACTACGGATTGATGCGACCGCTCGCCGAGCAACGACATCGGCCGTGACCACAAGCGAGAATCGACGGAGGTAAGGCAATTTCTTGAACCATGCCGGACCGAAGCGCTCAAGCATCGGCGTATCGACAAAACCGGGGCACAGCGCGGTGACACCAACGTTTTGCGCGAAGTATTCGGTGCGAAGGGCTAGCGAAAATCCGACCAATGCAAACTTGCTGGTTTGGTAACCCATCAATTTTCGGACGGGTACCAGCCCCAACACGCTGCATACATTAAGTATGTGGCTCTCCTTCTGCGCTACCAGTGCCGGCAGCAGCTCTCGGACCAATTGAATCGGAGCAAAAAGATTGACCGACATCACGGCGTTCCATTTCTCCGCAGTCATCTCATCGGCGTGGCCGTAGCAAACGACGCCGGCACAGTTCACGAGGATATCGAGGCGGCCGAAGGCCGCAAGGCAAGCAACGGTACAGGCGCTGACCTGAGCCGGGTTCGATAGGTCGCAAACCTCTATCAGCACCTTTGAGCCAAGAGCTGCCGCATCGCGAGCGCTGATCCGAAGGTGCGGCTCATCGATATCGACCAAAAAAAGGTCAGCTCCTTCTTGCGCCAACGCTAGGGCGATCGCGCGCCCGATCCCGCTTGCGGCGCCCGTTACCAGTGCCTTTTTTCCTCGGATTATTTCCACAGACGCCTTTGCTCCAACATAGCAGGGCGAACATCGCGATAATTCGCTTTTGTACCAGCACCGGAATAGGTGCCTTCCTCTTCGCGTTCCACGAGTGCCAAGAATTGCCGCCAAACGCGGCGCACTGGTCATTAAAAGCGAAAATCGGAATTCGGTCCAGCACATCGCACGTCGCCCTGCTGTCGGGCTGGGCAAATTTCCGCTCCGGGGCCAAACTCGGACATGACGCTATTAAGAAGGCTAGTCTGACGCCGGGTCCCGGCGTTGACCGTTTTGAGGCCCGCGGCCTTTTCGAGTGATTCCGCTAGAAGCCTGACCCGGAAAACGGGTTTGCCGAAACTGTCGAGCACACGTCCGGAAGCAGTCTCATTGGCAGTTTTCGGCCTGGCGGCCATCGCGGCAGATCCTAGTGAGCTAGGCCACAAGCGGCTCCATGCCGCTTTTCCGGATGGCCTCGGAAGCGCGTCTCGAGGTCAGAAATTCGATCAGCCGTCTGGAAGCTTCGATCTCTCGCGAACCCGCCACGATCGCGGCTGAAAACGTCTGAATGAACTGGATCTCGGGCGCGATGTTGCCCGCGAAGTCGATGCCCGCGGCGTGCATGATCTCGCTCGTCGGCAGGACCGCAAGACTGGCGTCTCCCGCGGCGACCATCGCGGCCGCGCCGGTGCCGCGGGGCGTGACTTCGACCTTTATCATTTCCGCGATGCCGAGCCGCGGAAAAAGCTCGGTCGTAAGCCAGATACCGCTGGTACTCCCCGGCACCGCGACGGTCTTGGCCTCGAGCAGCACTTGTTTGAAGGCCGCAACGGTGCTGACGTCGGGCTTCTTAGCCCCCGCTCGCACCGCCACGCCGACGCCGACGCGCGCCAGATCGACGTCCGTCCCCGCCATGATCCTCTTCGCGGCGATCAACTCACCGAGGCCCTCTCTGGACAGGATCACCACGTCGGACTCCACGCCGCGGGCGAGCTGCGCGGCGATCGTCTGCGGCCCCGTTCCTTGCGACGCACCCGATCCGGTCGCGACCTTGACGCCGCTTGCCCGCTCGAATTCCGGCAACAATTTTTCGTACGCGCCGCTGAAGCCGCCGGATATCAGAACATTTACCTGTGCCACGGGCCATTCCTGATTTGTCTTGACGCGTTTTCTTCACGCGAACCGGTAACCACTTCGCTGGAAGACGTCCTGGCGGCATTCATTTGAGCATCTGGCTGACATCCAGCGCCTCGTCGGCCGGCCCGCTGTTGAACGCCGTTTCCCAAACCGCGATCTTGCCGCCGCGCATGGTCCAGACTTCCACGCCAAATCCCTTCATGCGCCGTCCGGTCGCGGAGTCTTCCCATTCTCCGTCCCAGACGTTCGTCATTTTGTCGTTCATGAGCGTCCGAAACTGTTTCTTCAGGCGATATCCCTTCTGCCTGGCGCTCCGCGCCATGAAGAATGCGCGAAGCGCCTCGCGCCCCCTGAATTCGGGAACGATGCCGAACCGCACGACGCAGTCCTCGGTGAACCCGTCGACCAGCGCATCCACGTTCCACGGCATGAACAGCGACTCGACGTGGGTAACAAAGGATCGGCACTCCTCGATCGTGCCGGGGTTGCGATTCCCCTCTTTCGCCATGGGTACTGTCGTCACATTCATCCTCCCAAAGCCCGCCGCCTCGCGGGCCGCCCGCAAAGTCCGCGACCGGGAACTGTAGCGGCGCGGTTGGCAATCCGGAAGGGGTTGAGGGAGTTTTCCGACCTCGGGCCGCATCCGAGCAAGGTCCGCGCATCCTCCGCAGCGGTCATGCGGCGACTGCGCCGGCGACATTGCCCTTTCGGCCGAATGCATCGTGGTCTAGTCTGAATCGAGACGCGCGCTCGCGGCCTAAATTCGATACGCCAGGAGCATGTCGCCAGGGCGTCGGGGCTGTGGAAGCACTGGTCGATGCGGGAAGTCGAAGCGCTGAAGGAATGGCACGACTTCTACATGCTGGTCGGAACGGCAGGGGCGACCTTGCTCGCCTTGCTGTTCGTTGCCGCCTCGATCGGCGCCGGTTTCCTGACCGAAGGGCGCCAATCGGCGACGCGCACGTTCATGAGTCCGGTCGTCGTCCATTTCACGAGCGTGTTCTTCTTGTCTGCGGTCGCTCTGTTCCCCTGGCATCAGGCCAAATTCTTCGCCGCGCTGATTGGCGTCACGGCTCTGGTCGGTGCAATCCTCTCGACCTACATCACGGTCCAGGTCGTGCGCACCGACATGACGAACTACATGGAGGACTATCTGGCTTACGGCTTGTTGCCGGGCCTCGGCTATCTCGCGCTGCTCGCGGCCGCCGTGTCGATCTATCTGGAAACGGACTTTGGGCTGGACGCGCTGGCAGGGGCTCTCCTGCTATTGGCCATCGTCAACATCCGCAATGCCTGGGACCTCACGCTCACGATGGTCCGCCGGCACCGCCGAACGGACTAGCCGAACGAAAGATCGCGCCCGCGACAGTAGCGTCCCTGCAATTGCGGTTCCACGTGACACCTGTCTGCCGCACGCCAGTCACGACTTGCGCATTTTTCTGATGCAAGACCGCGCGCCTCGCCAGAATCTCCCATTCAGGATCACCTCATGCCAATTGCGAAGGTCCGTGCGTCCACGATCCTCCGCGAATTCGAGCAAGCCCAGGCGGAGCTCGTCGGCAAGGCCGTGGTCCTCACCGACGGCAAAGCCGGCACGGTCGAGGGCATCTGGCTCGACGAATTGCACGGCTTGCGAATCTCGATCCGGGGCCACGATGGCAAGTGGCCTATCGCGACCGTCAAACTCGCGCAGCGCGGCTGATCGCAGTTCCGTCCCGGGAACTTCGCCGATAGTTGGTGACAGTCTGTGGTGCGCTTCAGTTTAATTTGCGCAAGCGAAACAAATCTGGTCCTTTGCCCCTGGGGTATGCATTTGGGCACTCGTGGGGGCACCATGCTGTTGCGTGGAATTGGCGCTGTTGCGCTCAGCGTATTTCTTTCATCCGGAGCGTTGGCGGGGAGGCAGCCCGGCGTGATGCATCGATTATCCTGCGCGATGGTTCGGGTTTACGTCGCGAGGTATTCGATCTCGACCGCGGAAATGTGGGCGCGCAGTCACGGGGCAACCGAGGCGCAGATTGAAGCCGCGCGCGAATGTCTGAAGGGAATGCCGGACCGGACCGTGCAGGCCGGCTGGTTTGCCCGGTAAAATCGCCAGGGCGATTCGTTTTGCAATTTGCAATGCGAATATCTCCGGTCACGATGTCGCTGAACGGTTAAAGCCGAAAAGCTCGACGCGAGCAGGCGTCTTCCGCTTGCCCTGAAGGCGGACAGCGGCGACCGTCGCGCCGTGTCCCTCCGCGCCAACAGAATAAAATCAATCCTTGATGCGTATCACACCGAAGGCCCAGTTCCGCCCAAGACCACGAAGGAGTGCCTGGTTGATCCAGACCATCCCGAAGGGTTCGAGAATGCGAGCCTGTTTCAGTGACCCGGCATCCAGCGCCTCGAACCCAAGTTCGCCTGCAAGCCGGGCGACGATCGATTTGGCGCTATCATCATCTCCGGCCAGGAACATTACGGGACGCGTCTCGAAACTGCTTCCCGCCATCATCATTTCCGCGCCGACCTGATTGAACGTCTTGACGACCCTTGCGCCGGGAAGCCAGGAAGCCACGGTCTCCCCGCCGGACGTGGTGTATCCACGCTCAAGTCCGAGTGCGCCGTCCTTCATCGCAAGCGGGTTCATGCAATCAATGACGACCTTGCCCTTGAGGTCGCCGAGCGACTTGACGGCATTTTCGGCAACGTTCCACGGCAACGCAAGAACCACCACGTCGCCTTCCCTTGCAGCTTCTCCCGGAGATTTCGCGGTCGCGCCGATTTGCGCGCAAAAAGCCTTCAGCTCTGGCTTGTTCATATCCCGGACGCCGAAAATGACGCCGTGACCCGCTTTGGCCCAACCGGTGCCAAGCGCCCTGCCTACATTTCCCGCTCCGATCACCGCGATCTTCATGCTCATGCCCTGGCGTTCGAACGACCTCGGAAGAAATCATATCAAGAATTGGCATGAACCGACAGATTCCCTGGACAGGCGGCCCCCACCCCGCACTGAATTTGTCTGATAGTATTTCAGGCGCCTTACGCCGCCTTGCGCCATCCGGCATCGTCGCCAAACCTCGTTTCAGGGGAATTCCCAGATGCAGCTTCCCTATCATGATCGTTATGCCTACTCGCCGATCATCGACCGCCCCGACTACGCCTGGCCGGGCGGCAGGCGGCTCGCGGTCTATCTCGGCCTCAACATCGAACACTTCGCGTTCGGCGCGGGCGAAGGTCATCTCCTGACGGTTGCGGGAGCGGCTCCCGACGCCCGCACCTTCGCCTGGCGCGATTACGGCAACCGGGTCGGCGTCTGGCGCTGCCTCGAACTGTTCGATGAACTCAACCTGCCGGCTTCCCACCTCATCAACACGACGGTGTTCGACTATGCGCCCCGTATCGTCGACGCGCTGAAGGCGCGCGGCGACGAGTTCATCGGGCACGGCCGCACCAACGCCGAGCGCCACAGCCACATGTGGGAATCCGACGAGAAGCGGTTTTTGCAGGAGGTCCGTGACGCGATCGAACGCGCGTCGGGAAAGCCGCCGCGGGGCTGGATGGCACCGTGGATGGCCGCAACCCACCGGACGCCCGATCTCTTGAAGGAGGTCGGGTTCGATTTCGTGATGGACTGGCCAGCCGACGATCAGCCGCTGTGGATGAAGACGCGTTCCGGTCCGATCATGAGCGTACCGTACCCGCTCGAGATCAACGACAGCCCCCAGATCCTGGTGCGGCATCATTCGCCGGAGCAGTTCCGCGACTTCATCATCGGTCAGTTCGAGGAGCTGTTGCGCCAGTCGGCAAAGCAGCCGCTGGTCTGCGGCATCGCGTTGCATACGATGATCGTGGGCCAGCCCTACCGGCTCGCGCATGCTCCGCGAGGCGTTGCAGCACATCACAAACCATCCGGAGAAGCAGAAAGTGTGGTTCACCCGGCCGTCCGCAATCTACGACCATTGCGCCGGATTGCCGGTGAGCCAGTTTCCCGTCCCTTAGCCGGCGAGAGATCATGAGCAGTTCCAAACCGCCCCTGCTTCCGCACGCAACGCGCGAGCTGGCGCGCTTTGCCGCGAAAACCGCCTTTGCCGACATCCCTGCCGACATCATCGAGCGCATCAAGCTCAGCTTCATCGACGGGCTCGGCGTGTGCCTGCAGGGCTCGACGCTGCCCTGGACGCAAAAGGTTTACGCGCTGGTGCGCGACGAGGGCGGCAATCCAAAGGCCTCGGTGTGGGGGAGCGGCCATCGCACGTCGCTGACGAACGCGGTGCTGGTGAACAGCACCGCGGGCCACGCCTTCGAGATGGACGATATTCACAAGGAATTGATCGTGCATCCCAATTCACTGGCCGTGCCGATCGCGCTGGCGCTGGCGGAGGCCGATCCGTCGATCTCGGGACGGGATATCGCTTGCGCGCTCGCGGTCGGATACGAGGTCGGGCTTCGCATCGGCAATGCCGCAACGACCTCGCTGTTCTTGAACGGCTTCCATCCGCAGGGGACCTCGGGGGCCTTCGTCGCCGCGGCGACAGCCGGCAAGCTGTTGCAGCTCGATGCCGAGGCCATGCAGAACGCGCTCGGGATCGCCGGATCGATGGGCGCGGGCCTGATGGCGGCCCAGGAAGGCGCCATGGTGAAACGCCTGCACGCCGGCCGGGCCGCGCAAGGCGGGCTGATGGCGGCGCTTCTCGCCAGGCGCGGCTTTACCGGCATCTCCGACGTCGTCGAGGCCGGCTACGGCGGGTTCCTCAGCGCGTTCTCCCGGACCCCAGACCCCGCGCGCTTGCTGCAAGGCCTCGGCGAGGATTGGGAAGCCGGCAAGGTCGGCTTCAAGATGTATCCCAACGTGACCAGCATTCATGCGGCCCTCGATGCGCTGCGCGCGATCCTGATCGAGGAAAACCTCTCGGCATCGGAGATCCGGAAAATCGAGGTCGGCTGCGGTCACATGACCTTCGTTCACACCGCATGGGAGTATCGCCCCGCCGGCGTCACGGCGGCCCAGATGAACATGTATTACGGCCTCAGCGTGATGGCGCTGCGGAGAGACGTTGCGGCGGCGGACTACAGCGAGGCGGCCATCGCCGATTCCGAAACGCTCGACTTCATGCGCCGGATCAGAATCGTCGAAGACGCCGAGCTCGAAAGCCGCGGGCCCGCCTTTCGTCATGCGGCGCGCCTGCGCGTTGAGACGACAGACGGCCGCGCCTTCGCCCGCGAGGTCCTGCACCGGCGCGCCAGCCCGGAGAATCCGGTCAAGCGGGAGGACATCGTGCGCAAGTTCAGCGCCAATGTCGGGGGATTGCTCAAGACTGCTGCCGCCGAGCGGCTGCTGCAACTCGGCTCCGAGCTCGAGGGACTGGCGGAGGTCACCGCCATCAACGGCATCGTTGCGGCGCCGTTCGGCTGATCCGCTGCGCCTTCGGGATCACGAATTTCAGCGCGGACCAGATGTCGTCGATGGCGCAGACCTTGATATCGACGAGGCCAGACGCGAGCGCCGTCGCGCGGACCAGGTTTTCCGCAAGGTCGCCCGCGACGCCGGAAGATTTCTTCGGCCATGACACCCAGATCATGCCGTCAGGCGCGATCGCGTCGCGATAGACGCGAAGCTTGCCGAGCGCGGCCGCCTCGGTCGCAAACAGATGCACCATATCGACGGCGCCGGCGAGACGGGTCGTGACCGTGACGTCGGCGGGCAATTTGCCGACGATGTCGCCGTAGGCTGCGGGCGCGCCCGTCGCAAAAATGCGAAAGCCCGGCTTGATGCCGAGCTTTTGCACAACAGGTTTGCCGGAATAGCCCGCCATCCGATCCGGCGGCGACTCACGCCTGCGGTTGCGGCTCCAGGCCGGGATCCGGATCGGGGCGCGGGCGCGGCTTGCCGGCCGGCGGCACGGCCGAGGTGCGCGGCGTGGCCGGCTCCAGCACCGACTCGCGGTTCGGCTTCTTGCCCTTGAGCAGGTCATGGATTTCGTCGCCGGTCAGCGTCTCGTATTCGAGCAGGCCTTTTGCCAAGGCTTCAAGATCGGCGCGCTTCTCGGTCAGGATTTTGGTCGCGTGGTTGTAGCCTTCCTCGACCAGGCGGCGGATTTCGCTGTCGATCTTCTGCACCGTCGCCTCCGAGGCATTTTGCGTGCGCGACACCGACATGCCCAGAAACACCTCGTCCTGGTTCTCGCCATAGGACACGGTGCCGAGCTCTTCCGACAGGCCCCACCGCGTCACCATCATGCGCGCCAGACGCGTCGCCTGCTCGATGTCGGAGGCCGCGCCCGAAGTCACCTTCTCGCGGCCGAACACCAGCTCTTCCGCGACGCGGCCGCCCATCATGATGGCGAGCCTTGACGTCATCTGCTCCAGCGACATCGACAGCTTGTCCCGCTCGGGCAGCTGCATCACCATGCCGAGCGCGCGGCCGCGCGGAATGATGGTCGCCTTGTGGATCGGATCGGTCGCGATGACGTTGAGGCCGACGATGGCATGGCCGCCTTCGTGATAGGCGGTCAGCATCTTCTCTTCCTCGGTCATGACCAGCGACTTGCGCTCGGCGCCCATCATGACCTTGTCCTTGGCTTCCTCGAACTCGGCCTGGGTCACCATGCGCTTGTTGCGCCGCGCGGCCGTCAGCGCCGCCTCGTTGACGAGGTTCATCAGGTCGGCGCCGGAAAATCCCGGCGTGCCGCGGGCGATGGTCTTCAAATTGATATCCGGCGCCAGGGGCACCTTGCGGACGTGAACCTTCAGAATCTGTTCGCGGCCGACGACGTCGGGATTGGGCACCACCACCTGGCGGTCGAAGCGGCCCGGGCGCAGCAGCGCGGGGTCGAGCACGTCGGGCCGGTTGGTGGCCGCGATCAGGATCACGCCCTCATTGGCCTCGAAGCCGTCCATCTCGACCAGCAACTGGTTCAGCGTCTGCTCGCGCTCGTCATTGCCGCCGCCGAGGCCAGCGCCGCGATGGCGGCCGACCGCGTCGATCTCGTCGATGAAGATGATGCAGGGCGCGTTCTTCTTGGCCTGTTCGAACATGTCGCGGACGCGGCTGGCGCCGACGCCGACGAACATCTCGACGAAGTCCGAGCCCGAAATGGTGAAGAAGGGCACGTTGGCTTCGCCCGCCACCGCGCGCGCGATCAGCGTCTTGCCGGTGCCGGGAGGACCGACCAGGAGCACGCCGCGCGGAATCCGCCCGCCCAGCCGCTGGTATTTGCCGGGGTCGCGCAGGAATTCGACGATCTCCTGCAAATCCTGCTTGGCCTCGTCGACGCCGGCGACGTCCTCGAAGGTGACGCGGCCATGCGCTTCGGTCAGCATCTTGGCGCGCGACTTGCCAAAACCCATCGCCTTGCCGGCGCCGCCCTGCATCTGCCGCGACAGGAAGATCCACACCCCGATCAGCGCGATGAACGGCAGCCAGGAGACGAGCAGCGACACGAACCACGGCACGTTGTCGCCGGGCGGCTTCGCGGTGATCTGGACCTTGCCGTTATAGAGGCGCGAGACCAGCGTCGGATCGTTCGGAGAATAGGTCTGGAAGCTCGAGCCGTTGGTGAAGGTGCCGTGGATTTCCGGCCCCTGGATGACGACGTCGCGAACGTGGCCCTGATCGACCTCGGTCAGGAGTTGCGAGAACGAGATGTCCTGCGAGGACGTGCGTTGACCCGGATTCTGGAACAGCGTGAACAGCGCCAGCAGCAAGAGGACAATGATGACCCAGAGGGCGAAGTTGCGCAGATTGGCGTTCATCGATCTTCCTTCGTGGTCGCGCGGATCGCGGCCTTCTTCCTCGGGTCGAGTCCTTGGGCAGGCAGGAGGGAATCCCTCGGGTGACTGCATCACAATCTAGGTGCCGCCCCGGTCGATGCCAAGGGAACCACATAGGACTATTTAGCCCATTCTAGCGCAATTCCCGCTCAAATAATGGCGGTGAAATGCGCGCTCTTCCGGGGGTGGTTAAGACTCCCCAAGTGAACAGCCAGGCGAATAGCCGGCTGAATAGCCCCGTGGATGGGTGATAATCCGGCCCGTTCAGCGGGTCTGGCGGCGGCGGGGCGGCGCCGGCTCGATGCGGATCCGGCCGTCGGTCAGACTGACCAGCGCACCCGCAAGCGTCTGTTTCAGCCGGCGGCCGGACGGTCCTTGCCGCGGCGGCGCGGTCCAGCGCCGCCAGCAGAGCCTCCACCTTGCCGAGTTCTGCCGGTCCCTCGTGGCCGAACCGATCGATCGCCCGCAGCAACAGCCGCAGCCGGATTTCGTCGGGCATGGCGGCAAATGCCTTCGCGTCGAATTCGCCCCGCGCGAATTGGCCGCCCTTGAGCGCGAGATAGCGCTCGGCGCCATCGGCGAGGATCTCGACCGCGGCGTTGGCCCGCGCGAGCCGCGAAGCCAGCCGCGCCAGATTGCGTGCATCGCCACCTTCGGCCGCCAGCGCCGGCATCAGTTTGCGCAGCCGCGGGCGCGTAAAACTCACATCGCGGTTGGTCGGATCGTCGGCGAAGGCGATTCTTCGCCTTCTCCAGCGTCGCGACGAGCCGCGCTTTGGAAACATTCAGAAACGGACGCGCGAGCAACACGCCGTCGCGCTCGCTCTGCCGCGCCATCGCGGCAAGGCCTGAGATGCCGCTGCCGCGCAACAGGCGCATCAGAAGCGTCTCGGCCTGATCGTCGCGGGTATGCGCGGTGAGGATGTGGGTGGCGCGGCTCTGGTGCGCCGCCTGCGCCAGCAGGCGATAGCGCGCCTCGCGCGCCGCCGCCGGCAGCCCGGTTTTGGGTTTTGCTCCAGTCCAGCGCAGCGTGCGGTGGGGCAGGTCAAGCGTCTTCGCCAGGCGCTTGACCTCGCGCGCTTCGGTTGCAGCCTCCGCGCGCAGACCATGATCGACGGTGACGGCGATCAGCCGCGGCCCGCGCGCCAGGGTCCGGCGCCAGCGCGCCGCAAGCCACATCAACGCCACTGAATCCGGACCGCCGGATACGGCGAGCACGATCGCCGGCGCGCCTTTCCAGTCCGCGAACAGGCGCTTGGCGTCTTTTGCCGAGATCGGAGAATTGTCGTCGTCGGGCATGGCTGCTTCTACCGAAGCCCCATTTATGCGCGAGATGCGATCCAACTACAACGCCGCGCCAGGCCGCGCACGACCTAGCACTTCACCCGCTTCTGCTCGCGGTCGACCGCCGCCTTGACGCCGCTGGAGGCGCGCGGATATTTCCGCATCACCTCGCCGAAGGCGGCACAGGCGGCCTCCTTCTCCTTCAGCGCCGCCAGCGATTGCCCGAGCCGCAGCAGGGCATCCGGCGCCTTCGCCGATTTGTCGTATTTGGTGGTCACCCCGAGGAAGGCTTCGGCGGCATCGCGATATTTCTGGCGCTGGAAAAAGCTCTCGCCGAGCCAGTATTGGGCGTCGCCGGTCAAGGGATCGCTCGGGTATTTCTGCGCGAAATTGCGCATGGTCTCTTCGGCGAGCGCGTAATCCTTGCGCTCCATGTAGCCGATGCCGAGGTCGAATTCGTCCTTCGGCGTCGCCGACGGCGGCAGGGTAGTAAGGCCATTCGGGCTGCGCTGCGGCGGCGCTCCCGGCACCGCGTTGTTTGCGCCGCCGGTATTGGCGAGGTCGAGCGGCTCTCCGGCGTTGCGTCCGCCAGGCGGGCCGACCGGCGATTGGGCCGGAACCGGCAGCGGACCGCCGCCGAGCGCGTGCGGCGCGCCCGGCGCATTCGGATTCTGGCTGGGATCGAAGGCATCGCCACGGCGCCGGTCCTGCATTCCCGGTTCCTGCACGATCGGCGCCGGCGTGGCGGCCTGCTGCTGATCATACTGCGGCTGCCGATAGGCCGGATTGAGCTGCACCGGAGGCGCCGCCGCCACGCTGGGCTGGACCACGCCCGGTTGCCCGACCAGACCGGGCTGTCCGGCGGGGGCGGCTTGCGCACCGCCCTGAAGCTGCCGCAGCCGCTCTTCGAGTTGCCGGTTGCGGTATTGCAGTTCCTCGTTCTGGCCGGTGAGCTGGCGGAGCTGGTTCTCCAGCTGCTCAATGCGCAGCCCGGCGTCGGCCTCGTTCGATTGCGCAAGCGCCGGCGACGCCAGCACGAGCATCGCGGCGATCACCGTGGCGCCGGCGGTGCTGGGAGATCTGGGTGACATATTGGCCTGGCGACGTGTCATCGAAAGCAGCTCACATTGAAGGAGGGAGTACGCCAAAAATGTGACTGGTGCCCCGAATCCGGGGCTGGTCTCGCGGTATGGTTTAGTATCACCTTCGAAACAGGCAAGCGGCTCGGACCTATGAACAACCATTATCAATCAGCTGGGAGGCCGGGCCATGCATGTGCTCGTCAACGGGGTGCGGCTGTTCTTCGACGTCGAGGGTGCCAAGCTGGTCCCGGACGGCCCCGTCATGCGGGAGAAGCCGACACTGCTCCTGCTTCACGGCGGCCCCGGCTTTGACCACTCCATCTACAAGCCTGCCTATTCGGATTTGGCGGATGTCGCCCAGATCGTCTATCTCGATCATCGCGGCAATGGCCGCAGCGACGACGGTCCCGAAGAAAGCTGGAACCTGGCGCAATGGGGCGACGACGTGCACGCCTTCTGTAACGTGCTGGGCATCGCAAACCCGATCGTCCTCGGTGCATCGTTTGGCGGCATGGTCGCGCTGGCCTACGCCACGCGCCATCCGGATCATCCCTCCAAGCTGGTGCTGATTTCGACCGAAGCCGCCGGAGGGACGCATCGCGACCGGCGGGTGGCGCTGTTCGAACGCTTTGGCGGCCCGGAAGTCGGCGCGCTGGCCCGCCGCCGGTTTTTCGAGGTTGAGGGTCAGGCGGATCAGGCGGCGCTCGACGCCTGGCGAAGCCTGGCCATGCCGCTCTATACGCGCATGCCACGCGACCCCGACACGGTGCGCCGCGCGGTCAACCGGTCAGCGGTGCTGCAGTGGTTCACGAAGCCGGGCGGCGAGAGCCACACGTTCAACATGTTCCCGGCGCTCGGCCGCATTCGGTGTCCTACCCTCGTGCTCGGAGGCGAGGACGATCCGATGTTGCCGATAGAATGCCAGGCGGATATTGCAGCCGCTCTGCCAGGGCATCTGGTACGATTCGAACAGTTTGCGAATTGCGGGCACGCCGTGGTCCCCGATGCGCCCGAACGCGCCATGGCGGTGATCCGGAATTTCATCGCCTATCGATAGCGGCCGTGCAAAACAAAACCGGCGCCCGAGGGCGCCGGCTGAAATCTCTCCGAAGCCCCTCAGGAGTTGGCGTTCAACACCGTGACGGCGCGGCGGTTCTGCGACCAGCAGGAGATGTCGTTGCAGACCGCGACCGGGCGTTCCTTGCCGTAGGAGATCGTCCGCATCCGGGAGGGATCGATGCCGCGGGAGGCGAGGAAGGTGCGCACCGACTGCGCGCGCCGAGCGCCGAGCGCAATATTGTATTCGCGAGTGCCGCGCTCGTCGGCATGGCCTTCGATGGTGAACGTGTAGCGCGGATAGTTCTGCAGCCACTGCACCTGCTTCTCGAGCGTGGCGATCGCCTGCGGCGTCAGATCGGTCTGGTCGCTGTCGAAAAAGACGCGGTCGCCGACGTTAACGACGAAATCCTGCTGGCTGCCCGGGACCGCCGCGCTGGCCATTGCGCCATCGGCAAGATTCCTGTTGGCGCAGGCGCCCATCGACAGCGCGACCGCGAGCACCGCGGCCAGCTTCAATCCCTGGAGGATACGCATCTGATATTTCATTCCGGAGCCTCCACGCTCACGTTTTTCGACTGATATCCGGTCTACAGGGCGATAGTTAAGCGAACGTTCCGTCAACCTTGATGGGGTGTTGCCGCAGCCGATCAAATGCCGGCAAACCGCGAAAAGCAACCGCGATAGTTAATGGGTTGTAAATGTGGCGCGAGGGTGAATGCAAGGGAGGATGCGCCCGGGACGGCCCCTTTTAGGGCCGAGGCGAAGCCGATTGGCAACACCTTGCTCGCAAAATGGGCGGACGGGGCGGAAACCCCGGCCCGAGCCTGGGTGCGATGCTCTTCCGAAAGCCGGTTCCCGCCGTCCGGGTTACGTCGGCCGGGTTTCCACGTTCCGTATCGCGGACTCGCCCGGTCAGGATTACGGGACGATCGAAGCGCGTTCGAACGGCAGAACGTTGGCCGGTACCGGAACAGTCTCGCCCCTGCGCGCAAATAGGCTCCGCCGTTCCGAAGCAGTCGAATTCATGATGGGAAAACGGGCCAAGACCTTTTCCCGCACGGTCCGGAAATCGGATGCCATCAATCCCACCTTCGCCAATGCGTTCGGAAACAGACGCGGTTCGGCGATGGTCTCGTTCAGAAAGACCCGGCGATAGAAGGCCTGGTGCGCGGGACGAACGAGCGCGAGCCCGGTATCGGCATTGAAATATTCACATGCCAGAAAGACCAGCCGCACCGTCAGATAGGGAAGCTCTGGAAAATGCCGGGCTTTTTCAGGGTCTGCAACAAAACGGGCGGGATCGATGAAAACCTCGCCTGTATCGAGGCGAGGGTGAAGAACATCGCCAAACAATTCGGTCGTACAGGACATCCGCCGTTCTGACGTCAGGACGTGGAGACGGATAGAGCTATAGAGTTCTCCGTCAACATAGATTCCGAATGTCCAGGCATCGGGCGCATCGTCGTAACGATCGCTGTAGCGTTCAGACTCTGACGGTGGAATTAATCCACCGTGCGTATACGCCCTGTAGCGCATCAAATAGAGCTTATCTTTCTCCTCAAGAGTTTCGATGGGTCGGTACTCAATGCGGTCGAACAGCCTCGGTCCCCGCACATGGAGCGAACTGTGCGGATCGACTCCAGACTTCATCAGATACTCCCAATTCCACGCAATCAACCCTGCATAGAAGATTAACAGTCCCTTACCTGAATTGCAAAGCTATCGAGACGTTAGGGTTAACCCCTTCAAAAACATTGCAAACATCAGAAATATCGGGAAATGGGAGGGCGGATGGGTGAGGGTGATCAGGCGATCGACCGCGATGACACAACAGTAAGTTGCTCTTCTGCCCCCCGCCGGCCGTGCGAGGCGTTGAGAAGCTGGCGCACCCGCACCGCCGGCACCGGCCGGCTGAACAGATAGCCCTGCGCCTCGGTCACCGTGCCGTCGGCGCTGATCAGCTCCAGCTGCTCGTTGGTTTCGATGCCTTCGACCACGACCGACATGCCGAGATCGGCCGAAAGCCGCGCCACGCCGCGCAGCAGGGTCAGCGGACGGTCGGTGTCGATGCCTTCCAGGAACGAGCGGTCGATCTTCACCTTCTGCAGCGGGAAGTTATGCAGATAGCTCAGGCTCGAATAGCCGGTGCCGAAATCGTCCAGCGAAATCTTGACGCCGATGGCGCGCAGCTGGGACAACACGTCATGGGTTAACTGGGTATTGCGCAGCAGCGAGGATTCCGTGATCTCGATCTCGAGACGCTGCGCCGGCAGCCCGGAGACCTCGAGCGCGTAGCGCACCTCGCTCAGCACGTCGCGCTGATGGAATTGCTGCGGCGAAAAATTCACCGCGACGCTGACGCCATCCGGCCATTTCATGCATTCCATGCAGGCCTTGCGCAGGATCCAGCGGCCGAGATCGACGATCAGGCCCATGTCCTCGGCGACCGGAATGATGTCGATCGGGGAGACCGTGCCGCGCACCGGATGATTCCAGCGCAGCAGCGCCTCGCAGGTGGCGATCTTGCCGGATTTGAGGTTGACGAGCGGCTGATAGAACAGCTCGAATTCCTCGTGCGCCAGCGCCTTGCGCAGATCCAGTTCCAGAATGCGGCGCGCCTCGACGGTTTGCGCCATCTCGTCGCGGAAGAAGCAGAAGGTGCCGCGGCCGTCGGCCTTGGCACGATACAGCGCCATGTCCGCGTTCTTCAACAGCGTGTCGGCGCTGATGTCGGGCAATGTCAGCGCGATGCCGACGCTGGCGCCGATTTCGACCAGGTGATTGTCGATCTGATAGCGTTCGCTCAAATGATCGACGATCCGCCTCGCGAGGTGGGCCGCTTCCTCGTTCGATCTGATGTCCTGCTGAAACACCACGAACTCGTCGCCGCCGAACCGCGCCACGAAATCCTCCGGGCGCAGCATCGCGCGCAGGCGGTCGGCGACGGCGCACAGCAGCTGGTCGCCGCAGGGATGACCCAGGGTATCGTTGACCTGCTTGAACTGATCGAGGTCGATGAAGAGCAGTGCCGACAGCCGTTCGGCGTTGTGCGAAATCGCCAGCAGCCGCTCGATCTCGTCGCGGAAATTGACGCGGTTGGGCAGCGCGGTGAGTTCGTCATATCGCGCCAGATGGCTGATCTTGGCTTCCGCAATCTTCCGCTCGGTGATGTCCTCCACCAGCACGACGGTGCCGCCGCCGGCCATGGGCTGAAAGGTCCAGGAGAACGAGCGGTCACTCCCGAGGTCGGCATCGGTCGTGACGATATCCCTCGCCTGCGAATTCTTCGATTTCGGAGAGGATCATTCTTCCGCTCACCGCCGAGATCGTTCCGGCACTGACGCAGGCAGCGACAATGTCGGAGGCATTGGCGCCGCGATGCACGAAGTCATCCGACAGGTTCAGCATCTCGCTGAAACGATGGTTCATGACCGCAAGCCGGCCATCGGCAGCGAACATGCACAGGCCGTGCGGCATGTTGTTTAGCGCGGTATCGAACTGACCGGCCAGCGCCGCCTCGCGCTCGCGAGCCAAGAGCGCCTGCATGAATATTCTGTGCAAATTGGCCGAAATTTGTATGACAGCCACAAGAAATGCGGCGCACACGACCGACATGGCTATGTAATACGGTGTGCCACGCAGTGCCAGCGCGATCACGGTTGAACCGAAGCAAAGGGAAGCCTGCAGCTGGAATATCCACTGCCGCCCATAGGCCCTGCCGGCACCTCCCGCCACGATTCCGGTGGTTGCGGATAAACAAATCATATGGGCAACGGCGTCGTCACTGCTCAGCAGAGTGGTGGAGCACCATATGCCAACCGCAGCGGCCTGGATCATCGCCCCGACCTGATGGCGCTTCTTCCACCGCGCAGCTTCATCGGCGGTCAGGGTCGATTTGCGCGCTTGGTACCGCCGCAAGTCAAACACTCGGATAGCGCCGGCCACGACGAGCAGCGCGACACACTCCCAGATCAAGGTTTCTCCCGTCTTCAGCGCGGTCATGACCGCCGCGATGACTCCGAAGACGATACCCGTGAGCATCGGAGCGGGAGTTTCGAACAGCGAATCGATCAACGCCGCGCGAAGGTACGGCGAGATCTCCTGATCGGGCTTTCTGGTCCGAGCTGCGAGCTGCATTGGCGGTACGCGCGTCCTGTACGGTGCGTAGGTTTTTACCCGTCGCAGATGAAGTCTTTCTGAGGGAACATCGTTACCGAGACGTTGTTTTTCGCCGCGGGATGCGGAAATCTGCCCGATAAATCAGCAAGCTAGGCAAGGCTTGCCGACCGAGGCACCGTGCCTGCGGGGTGCAGCGGATATTGCGGCTGGTTAAAGACAAAGACCGCCCTGCGTTACGACCGCCTGGCCTTATGACAACAGCGGCGACCACGCCGGGTCGGATGCAAAGCCCGGGGTCGGCACCTGCTGCTCGTTGCGTCCGGAGATGTCGACGGTGAACAGCGAAGGTCCGCTGTTGCCGCCGGGATCGCGGAAGAACATCAGGACGCGGCCGTTGGGCGCAAAGGTCGGTCCCTCGTTGTGGAAGCCGGTGGTCAGAATCCGCTCGCCGGAGCCGTCGGGCTTCATGATGCCGATGGAAAACTGTCCGCCGCCCTGCTTGGTGAAGGCGATGTAGTCGCCGCGCGGCGACCAGACCGGGGTCGAGTAGCTGCCGTTGGTATCGTCCTTGCTGAAGGAGATGCGCTGCGCGGGCCCGCCGGTTGCCGCCATCACATAGATCTGCGGCTTGCCGCCGCGGTCGGACTCGAAACAGATCTGGCTGCCGTCGGGCGAATAGGACGGCGAGGTATCGATCGCCGGCGTGTCGGTCAGCCGCGTCGTCGACTTCGAGCGCAAATCCATCACGAACAGGTTCGAATTGCCGCCCTGCTGCAGGCTCATGATCACGCGCTGGCCGTCCGGCGAGAACCGCGGCGCGAACGACATGCCCGGGAAATTGCCGACGATCTCGCGCTGACCGGTCTCGATGTTGAACAGGTAGACCCGCGGATCGCCTTGGCCGAATTCCATGTAGGTGATTTCCTGGGTCGACGGCGAAAAGCGCGGCGTCAGCACGAGGTCGGAGCCCTTGGTCAAATAGCGCACATTGGCGCCGTCCTGATCCATCAGCGCGAGCCGCTTGATGCGCCGCTCGGAGGGCCCGCTTTCATCGACGAACACCACGCGGCTGTCGAAATAGCCCTTGTCGCCGGTCAGGCGCTCGTAGATCTGGTCGGAAATGATGTGGGCGATGCGCCGCCAATATTCCGGCGAGGTGAAGTATTGCTGGCCGGTGAGCTGCTGGCCGGCGGCGACGTCCCAGAGACGGAATTCGGCCTTCAGCCGCCCGTCGTTCTGGCGGGTCATGCGGCCGGTGACGAGCGCCTGCGCGTTGATGTTCTTCCAGCTCTGGAACTGCGGCGCGGTGTCGATATTGCTGATCTTCTCGATGAAGGCCGCCGGATCGATCGGCGCGAACAGGCCGCTGCGCCTGAGGTTGTTGGTGATGACCTGGGCGACGCCGGCCGCGACCTCCCCGTCCGCCGGCGATCCCGGCACGAAATCCGGAATGGCGATCGGCAACGGCGCGACGTTGCCTTCGGTGATCTGCAATTTGGTCTGCGCGCCGGCCAATGACGGGGCCAGCAAACCTGCCGCCGCACCCGCGCCGCCGATCAGGACGTCGCGGCGGGAGAGCGGCAGCGGAGGAAGCGAAAACGACATCACGGGCATTGCGGGCTCATCTCGAAGGTTCATCCACTGCGGAACATCTCTTTGGGATCGAAGTCGATGTCCATGTATTTCCACTGCTCGTAGGTCTCGTCCCGCAACATGGTGTAGGGCTGGCCTTCCAGCACCGCGCGCACGGCGGCGTCCGCCGCCGCCTGGTAGCGCGCCGAGGTTCCGGTCGAGACCACCTGCGGCGGCGCCGCGAGGCGGCGATCCGGGTTCAGCCGGATGCGGACCGTGACGAACAGTTCCTCCGGATGCTCGACGCCGGGCTGGACGTTCCACAGGCTCGCCAGCCGCGCCCGCATGGCGTCAAGTTCGGACTGCGACAAGGTCACGGCATTGCCGTGCGCGGTCCCGAGCGAGGACGTCGCGCTCAGCGCCGCGCCGGTGATGGATTGCCGGGTCGGATCGCGCTTGTCGAGCAGCGCCGCGATCTTGGTCTGATCGAACACCCGTTCCTGCTTCGGCTTCGGCGGCTGCGGCGGGGCTGCCTTGGCTTGCGGTTTCGGCGTGGGCTTCTTGGCCTCCTCCGACTTCATGGCCTCGGCGATCGGATCGATCTTGGGCGGATCGGGTTTCTTCTCGATCTCGGCTCTCCTTTGGCTTGCTCTCGGCGACCTGCTTGGGCGGATCGGGTTTTTTCTCGACCGGCTTTTCCACCGGCTTGGGCGGCGGCTCCGGCGCCGAGGCGGTCACGATTTCCTTCTTCTCGGTGATCTTGCCGACGGCATCGTCATCGACGGGCCTCGCGTCGGCGACCTTCTCGACCAGCGGCTTCGGCTTGTCCTTCTCGCCGGTCTTGATGCCGGCGGTGATCCTGGAGAGTTCGTCGGAGGAAATGATGTCGACCGCCAGCGACTGCGGCGGCGGCGCTTCGAGCGAATGCGCCGAAATCGAGATCAGTCCCCACGCGATCACGAGGGCGTGGAGCGTGACCGACGCAATGAGTGTCTTGTCGAGCTTCACCTTCCGCCTATCCCTGATCCACTTCCGTCACCAGCGCCACGCGCTTGAAGCCGGCGGCCGAAAGCCGCCCCATCACCTTCATCACGGTGCCGTAGTCCACCTTCTTGTCGCCCCGGACATAGATGCGCTCTTCGAACCCGCCGCGGGCCTCGGTGATCGCCTTCAATTTCGGCACCAGATCGTTGATCGCGATTTCGGTATCGTTGAGGAACACCTCGCCCTTCAGATTGACCGATAGCGTCAGCGGATTCTTGTCCTGATCGAGGCTCTTGGCCTTGGTCTGCGGCAGGTCGAGCGGCACCCCGACCGTCAACAGCGGCGCCGAGACCATGAAGATGATCAAGAGCACCAGCATCACGTCCACCATCGGGGTGACGTTGATCTCCGCCATCACGGGACGACGCCGGCCACGGCGTGCGCCGCCGGACGAACCTGCCATGTTCATCGCCATGATCGGGTGCTCATGATGCGCTCACAATATACCGCCGTATACCGCCGTTTACGCCCGCTCGTCGATCTGGCGCGACAGGATCGCCGAAAATTCGTCCGCAAACCCTTCGAGCCGCTGGGCCTGCCGGTTCACCTCCGAAGTGAACTTGTTATAGAAAATAGTCGCCGGAATTGCGGCAATCAGGCCTATTGCCGTCGCAAACAGGGCTTCCGCGATACCCGGGGCCACCACCGCCAGCGAGGTATTCTGGGAAGCCGCGATCGACTGGAAGCTCGTCATGATGCCCCAGACCGTTCCGAACAGGCCAACGAAGGGGCCCGCGGAGCCTACGGTCGCCAATACCAGGAGCCGGCGCTCCAGACGTTCGATCTCGCGGGCGATCGAGACGTTCATGACCTTCTCGATCCGCATCTGCAAGCCCGCAAAGGAGCGCGCGTGGCTTTCGAATGACCGCTTCCATTCGCGCATCGCGGCGACGAAGCAGGCCGCCATCGACTGCGTCGGCTTGGCCGAGAGCGCGCGATAAAGTTCCTCGATCGACTGCCCCGACCAGAACGCCTGCTCGAAGCGGTCCATGGCGCGCTTGGTGCGTGAATACAGGAACATCTTGTCGATCGCGATCGCCCAGACCCAGACCGAACAGGCCAACAGCCCGAGCATGACGATTTGCACCACATGGCTGGCGTTCCAGGCCAACTCGATCAGCGACACGCCGGTGTTGATCGGTGGCGAGGCTGACGCGGCAACGTCATTCATAAGCGGTGTCCTCTTAACGCAAGTGTCCCAAATCCTCCGGGAGCCATTGGCTGCCGGTTCCACAGCCGCGCGCCGGGCGCGGCGTAGCGCCAGCGCGGCAGCCCTGTTCTGCGTCACATGGGAGGCCCGTCCAAAGCCGAGGCCTGCATCCCCTGCCAACGTGTCAAAACGAGGGCTTTTCGCGCGTCATTACGCCCCTAACCAGACGCTAATCATGGTTAATACCCGGTTACCAATGGAGATTTTGCCGCCCCGAAATCATGGCAGCCCGGAGGCTTAGGCCGCATTTACGATTGACGTACAACGTACAGACAAAGTAGGCTGAACGCTCCATGATCCTGAGCTTAAAGGACAAGCGCACGGAGCTTTTCGCCAAAGGTGAGTTCGAACGCGCGTTCCAGAGTTTTGATCGGCAGGGATGGAAACGATTGGAGATACTCGATGCCGCCCTCTCCCTCGCCGACCTCGCGGGACTTCCGAGCAATCGCCTCGAAGCCCTGAAAGGCGATCGGGCCGGGCAATATTCGATCCGCATCAACCAACAGTGGCGGATATGCTTCGAGTGGCCCCAGTCAGCAAAGGGTCCGTCCAACGTGGAAATCGTCGACTATCACTGAATGGAATTCGAATCATGGCCCGAGCAGCAATCCATCCCGGCGAAATCCTTGCCGACGAGTTGAATGAACTCCGGATCACGCCGACCGAACTGTCACGGCAGATTGCCGTGCCGCCGAACCGCATTTCGCAAATCGTGCAAGGCAAGCGCGCCATCACCGGCGACACAGCGCTCCGTCTCGGACACTGGTTTCAGACCAGCGCCCAGTTCTGGCTCAATTTGCAGTCGGCCTATGATCTGCGCATCGCGAGCGAGGAAATCGGGCGGGAGGTCGCTGCGCTTCCGACCAAATCCACCAAGCGGCGCGCCGGCGCGTAAGCAAAACCGCCCGTCTGCTTTCGCAAACGGGCGGAGATGTCGCCGTCAGGCTTTATGGGGGGCACACCGCCCGCGGCTGAAAGCTCAGGATCAAGCCTGGGGCTGACCGTCCTGGGGCGGCGTCGGACGTGTCCGGTGCTGCGACATGAACTGGTCGAACTCTTCCTTGTCCTTGGCGTGGCGCAACCGGTCGAGAAACTCGCGGAAATCCTTCTGCTCTTCCTCGAGCCGCTGCAGGGTTTCCATGCGGTATTCGTCGAAGGCGCGGTTGCCGCTCGTGGGCGGACCGAAGGGGAAGCCCCGGCGTTCCATCCGGTTCTTCATCCGCTCCATCTTGTACTGCATGCGCTCCATCTTGTTTGACCAGCGATCGCCGTGACCCCAACAAGCCATTTTTCTGCTCCCGAGTGTGAAAAAGAGAAGGGCGAGCCCGATCGGCCACCAGATGATGAAGCCCAGGATGGTCACGATGATCCAGCCGGGGTGCCAGGGCGAATCAAGCATATGCGGGCGGTAGTAGGGCTCTTCAGCGGGACCGCGCCAGCGATTGACATCTGCGGTGTAGGCCATTTCCCTCTCCATACGGCGCTCACGCCGTTGTGAATGTAAATAACATTTACATACCTAAACCATCCCGGATTTTTGTCAAGCTGGGCGCCGCCAGCTCCCGCAAATTTATTTTTGGCTGCCCCAAGGGCCGGATGGCGGCACCGGCGGCGGTGTGGCCGGCTTTTGATCCGGCTGGCCCTTTTGGCCCGACGGCCGTCGATCGGTCGGGAAACCCAGACCGCGCAGGTAGATCAGGACCTCGGCTTCCAGCAGATCCTCCGCCGACATCGGCAGCTTGCGGCGCGCCGCGTCGCCGCGCGCAAACAGCGAAGCAACCCCGTGCGACATCGACCAGATGTGCAGCGCCATCATCAGCGCCGGCGGCCGCGGCGTACCGGGCGGCGAGAGCGCGGCGAGCCGCTCGGCGGCGGCCCTGATGATACCGAACGCGCGCTCGCTCGCCGCCAGTAATGCCGGGCTGAGGTCGACCGGAAGCCCCGATTCGAACATCGCCGAATAGAATGCCGGCTCGCTGCGGGCGAAGGCGAGATAGGCCTTGCCGACGCGCTCGAAGGCCGTGACGGTGTCCGGACGGCCGTCGTCCCAGGCCGCCGTCAGCACCGTCTCGAACTGCTCGAAGCCGCGCTGGGCGATCGAGGAAAGCAGCTCATCGCGGTCGCGAAAATGCCGGTATGGCGCCGCCGGGCTGACGCCGGCCATGCGCGCGGCATCGGCGAAGGTGAAGCCGGCCGCACCCTTTTCCGCGATCAGCCCGAGCGCCGCCTGCAGCAGCGCCTCCTTCAGATTGCCGTGATGGTAGCCGCGCTCGGCGCGGCGCTGTTCCTTGCGCCAGCTCATGTGAAGGACTTTTACATGAGCCGCGCGCAAAGGTCACTAGTGCAGGGCCAGCCGCCGCCCGACATTCATGTGAATGAACGCGCCCGGAGGAAACCGTTAACCACCCGGGATCGGCAGCACCGGCATGATCTCCACGGCCTCGCCGGGAAAGATCGCAAAGTGCGGGTGGTGCTCGAACATTCTTGCCGCGGCTTCGTGCGATTCGGCGCGAACGACGGTGAAGGCGCCCAACTCGTTACTGACGTCGGCAACACCGCCCGGGCCGACCCGCTTGGTCTTGCCGAGCGGTCCGCCCATCGCGGCGAGCGCGCTTTGGTGCTTCTCCACCCACGCCTTCCAGGCGGCAATGCCGGCTTTCTCCTTCGCCTTTCGCTCGGTCTCGGACAGCGCGTTCCATGCGGCCATCTTCGCGCTGGTCTTGCTGCCGGTGAACACGGCAAGATAGGTATCGCTCATCGTAGGTCTCCCTTGGTTGCTGTCCGGATCAGTTCTTGCGGCCCTGCAGTTCCGTAAATCCCGCCGCCGCGTTCCGGACGTCGGCGGGAAAATCCGCCATCTCGAGCACCTGGCGAATCTCGATAATCTCGTTGTTGGAGGCCGGGCAGCGCCTGGCCCAGGCAATCGCCTCTTCGCGCGACCTCACCTCGATCATCCAGTAGCCGCCGATCACCTCCTTGGTTTCGGTGAAAGGACCGTCGGTCACGACAGGTTTGCCGCCGGCGAACGACACCCGCGCGCCCATCGAGGGCGGATGCAGCCCGTCGAGCGTGATCAGCACGCCGGCCGCTTTCAGCGCCTCGTTGTATTTCATCATCGCGGCCACCGCCTCTGCCGGCGGCATGGTCCCCGGCGCCGCCGCCTCGTAGCCTCGAGGAATCATCAGCATCATGAATCGCATCATCGCACTCCATTTCGCTTCCGGCGCAGCAGGAACATCCCGACCACCACCCAGCGCTCCTCAACAAGACGATCCGGATTTTGCGACGCCGACACGGCGGCGGAATTTTTCCGGAGGTCATTGCGCAAGAAATGACGCCTGCCTCGGGAACATCGCGAAATGCCGCTCGGCCGCCTTCAGCACGCGTGCGTATGACGGCCGTGCCATCAGGAGTTTGCCGCCTCCCACCTGCGCACCAGCTCGGTCGCGCCTTCCGGCATGGCTTCGAAGATCGACGACGCCAGCACCGCATGCAGGTGCAGCGTGCCATTGCCCGAATTGCGAAAACCGTGCTTGCGGCCCGCCGGCACGATCAGCGACTGGCCGGCCAAAACCGTGACGCGCGCTTGGTCGAGCCACATCTCGGCTTCGCCGTCGCGCACGGTCAGCACCTCCTCCACGGGGTGCGAATGCGTCGGCGCGCCGGTGCCGGGCGCGACCCATTGTTCGAAGATGCAAAGCTGCGTCGCGCCGTTGCGGGCCGAGGTCACCATCCGGGTTTCCACGCCCGGCCGCCATTGTTCCGGCGGCGCCGCCTTGGGGTCACTGACCTTCATGGAATTGGTCCTTCCGCGAGCTGTCACGAGGCACACCTAACTATCCGAGAGCGTGCCCCGGATGCGGCGCAGCGCGCAAGCGGTGCGCTGCTGATCCGGGGTCCAGATTTCGCGCGATGGGTCCCGGCCCTGCGGTGCACCGCTTACGCGCTGCGCCGCGTCCGGGACACGACATACCGCTTAGGCTATACGAACACCGATCGATTCATCACGAACGGACCGCCCATGACCCCTGCCCTGCAAAAAGTTGCGCTGGTGACCGGCGCCGCGCGCGGCATCGGGCTTGCGGTGGCGAAGAAATTTCTCGCCGAGGGCTGGCGCGTCGCGATGCTCGACATCGAGGGCGAGCTTTTGGCGAAAAGCGTGGCGGCGCTGGGTGCTCCCGAAAATGCGCTGGCGCTGCATTGCGACGTCTCCGACGCCACTGCCGTGGCAAGCGCCTTCACCGAACTGCAGCGCCGGTTCGGCCGGCTCGATGCGCTCGTCAACAATGCCGGGATCGCGGTGTTCGCGCCGCTACTGGAAACATCCGAGGCGGATTGGAAGCGCGTGCTGGAAGTCAACCTCACCGGGCCTTTCCTCTGCACCAAGGCGGCGGTGCCCTTGATGCGCGACCACGGCGGCGGCGCGATCGTGAACATCACCTCGATTTCGGCGGTGCGCGCCTCGACGCTGCGCTCGGCCTACGGCACCAGCAAGGCCGGGCTTGCGCATCTGACAAAGCAGCTCGCCGTCGAACTTGCCTCGCTCGGCATCCGCGTCAATGGCGTGGCGCCGGGCCCGGTCGAAACCGCGATGGCGAAGGCCGTGCATACGCCCGAAATCCGCGCCGATTATCACGACGCCATTCCGCTCAACCGCTACGGCCTCGAGGAAGAGTTGGCGGAGGCCGTGTTCTTCCTGTGCAGCGACCGCGCAAGCTACATCACCGGGCAGATCCTCGCCGTCGACGGCGGTTTCGATGCCGCCGGCATCGGCCTGCCGACGCTGCGCGGCGAACGAAGGAATTCGTAAGGCGGGCAAAGGCGCGCTCTTCGCGCCGTGCCCGCCACCACGGCAGGGGGTCAAGGGCGGAAACGTGACGGAACCTTGCCGCGTGATCTGCCGTTGACTATTTCATCCCGTCACTGTCGCAGAACGGAGCCGCTCATGCGGATGGCGGTCGCGAAAACAATTCTCCTCGCAACGCTGCTCGGCGCCTTCGCCCTGACGCCGGCGCAAGCCGAGGTCCGCATCCTCGCCAGTCCGGGCGGCGAGGTGGGCCCGTTCCTCGAGCTGTTCGAGCGGGTGCGCGCTTCCGGCGAACGCGTGGTGATCGACGGACCGTGCCTGTCGGCCTGCACGCTGGTGCTGGACATGGTGCCGGCGAACCGTATCTGCGTCACGCACCGCGCGGTGCTGGGATTTCACGCCGCCCGCTCGGTCGACCGGCGGGGGCGGCTCTATGCCGAGCCGGAAGCCACCGAGCTTGTGCTGCAAGCCTATCCCGCCGCGGTGCGCGGCTGGATTCGCCGACGCGGCGGATTGACCTCGCACCTGCTGCTGTTGCGCGGGCGCGAGCTCGCGTCGATCTATCCGCGTTGCCGGTGAGCGCTCACTGCTCCGGCGGCGACATCACCATCCAGGGAATGCCGAACTGATCGACGCACATCCCAAAACCCTTGGCGAAGAAGGTTTTCGCGAAGGCCATGTTGACCTTGCCGCCCTCGGAGAGCGCCTTGAACTTGCGCTCGGCGTCTGTGGGATCATCGACCATGAGCGAGACCGAAAACCCCTGCGGCTGATGGAAGTGGCCGGGAGGCGCATCGGAGGCCATCAGCACCTCGCCGTCGAGCGATATGCGGGCGTGCATGATCTTCTTTTTCCAGTCCGGCGGGGTCGGCACGTCGGGCGGCGCGCCCTCATGCGTCATCATCATCTCGATCTTGGCGCCCAACGCCTTTTCATAATATTTGAACGCCGCCTCGCAATTACCGTTGTAGTAGAGGTAGGGATTGACCTGCATCGCTTGCTCCTTCGGGTGGTTGACGCTTCGAACCTTCGCTTACTTCTCGACCAGCCTTTTCAAATTGGCGAGACCCGCCTCGAAATCCTTGCCGACCATCCTGTCCATGTTGATGAAGAGGTGGATGACCTTCACCATGAAGGACGCCGGACCGTGCATCAGCCATGTGACGCTGGTGGCATCGCCCTGCGGCAGCATTGTGAACTCGGCGGTGTTGTGGACCTCGAAGGGTTTCAGGAAATCGAGCTTGATGACGATTTTCGACGGCGACGCTGCCTCGAGTATTTCCATGCGGCCGGAGCCCACGTTCTTGTTGCCCTCCCATGCATAGACCGCGCCCCGGCCGCTGGCGGTGCCGCTGAACGTGCGCTGCATCGCGGGGTCCTTGTTTTCCCACGGCGACCACGATCCCCACTGATGAAAGTCGGAGATGACGGGGAAGATCTTTTCCGGAGGCGCCTTGACGGCGGCGGCGCGCCGGACGCTGAACGTATCCGGCCTGGTGGCGGCGAGGATCAGGACGATTGCAATCGCGACCGCAAGCACGACGGCGATGACGGCAATGACTTCGAACATGGCTGGCTCCGTGTCGGTGGACTGTCGGTAGGGCAGATCAACGTCGAAAGGGTAGCAACGTCCGCAGGTCCTTGTCACGCAGCCACAGTCCGCCCCACATCATCAGCCCGAGATAGAACCCGAACAGGGTATGGGTTATGAGCGGACTGTCGATCCTCAGGTGCGACGCGATCGCGCCGCCGAGATAGCCGGTCAGAAGGATCGCGCCGACGAACGAGGTCGGCGGGACCGCGTAGAGCACGGTGCAGACGATGCTGATCAACCCCAGCGTTCGCGCCAGCGTTTCGCTCGACCCATAGCCGATCTTTTCCATCGCTTCGGTGACAACAGTCAACGGCACCAGCTTGACGGCGCCGTCGAACAGCATGAACAGAATGAAAAGGCCGCTGAGAACGCGACCGAACAGGCGCGCGGGCCTTGAGATCGGCGCGACTTGCGCAATCGTCGACATGGCTCTCTCCTTGAAGAGATTGGTGATCCATGCCTTCAAGACGAAGGGGGCCGGCGCGGTACGACAGGCGGCGGGAAATATTTTTTGCATTTTTCTCGCGGGGCCAGCCCAACTTCCGCCCGCGCAAAATCATGTTGTGTCCGTTGCGTTCAAATTTCGGTCTCAAATTTGCCCCCGACTTAATCCACGTTCGCGTAGGGAACGACGGGGTACGTTCGGCTGCCTGAATTTGGGGATTAGTCATGGGACCCGCACATCCGCCGGATAGCAAACAAGAATTTTCCGCTGAGCAGGAATGCTTCGATGAAACCCTGCTTCGCGACGAAGACTGCATGGACGACGAACAGTCGGTCGGTGTGACGTCGTTGCTTGAGGAAAATGCGCGGCTTCGAGGGCTTGTGGTCAAGCTGACGAGTCTCATTCTCAAGAACGTCACGGATCGGGAATAACGGCGCGTCCTCCGCGATCGTCGACATGTCTCTCCGCTTGAAGAGACTGGTGATGCACGATGAAGGCGTGGCTGGCCGGGACAAGCCCGGCCGTGACCGATACGGGGATTACTTCGCCTTCGCCCTGCGCGGGGTGCTGTCGCGGATCAGGCGATCGAGGTGCATGCGGATATGGGCGGCTTCGGCGGACGTGTTGGCGAGCGCGATGGCGCGGTCGAAGGCGACACGGGCCTCGTCGTTGCGGCCAAGCTGCATCAGGAAGGCGCCGCGCACGCCGAAAAAGTGAAAATAGTTCGACAGCCGCTCGGCCAGCGGCTCGATCATGTCGAGCGCGGCCTGCGGCCCACGCACCTTGGAGACCGCGACCGCGCGGTTGAGCGTCACCACCGGTGACGGCTGCATGAGCTCGAGCGCGCCATAGAGCAGATCGATCTGGGTCCAGTCGGTCTCTTCCGGCGTTGCCGCCCGCGCGTGCAGGGCGGCGATCGCCGCCTGGACCTGATAGGGCCCGCTCTGGCGATGCCGCATGGCCTTGTCGATCAATGCGAGTCCCCTCCGCGATCATTTTCGGGTTCCATAAGCCGCGGTCCTGATCGTCGAGCAGCACCAGCGCGCCCTCGGCGTCGAAGCGCGCCGCGGCGCGGGCGTGCTGCAGCATTAGCAGCGCCGTCAGTCCCATGATCTCCGGCTCGCTCTGGAACAGCCGCAACAGCAGCCGCGCCAGGCGAATCGCTTCCTCGCACAGGGGACTGCGAATCTCCGCGGTGTCGCCGCTCGCCGAATAGCCCTCGTTGAAGATCAGGTAGATCATCGCAGCGACCGCCGCGAGCCGCTCGGCGCGTTCCACGGCGCCCGGCGTCTCGAACGGCACGTCGGCGCCGGCGATCCGCGCTTTCGCGCGGGTAATGCGCTGCTCCATCGCGGCTTCAGAGACCAGAAAGGCGCGGGCGATCTGCTTCACCGACAGGCCCGAGACGATGCGCAAGGCCAGCGCGATCTGCTGGGTCGCCGGCAGCTCGGGATGGCAGCAGATGAACAACAGCCGCAGGATATCGTCGCGGTAATGCGAGCCGTCGAGACGTTCGGCCAACTGCTCCTCGGCATCGTCGAGATCGGAGATCGCCTCGTCCTCGGGCAGCGGCTCCTGTTTGCGGTTTCGCCTGATGTCGTCGATCGCGACATTGCGCCCGACCATGATCAGCCAGGCCGCGGCATCGCGGGGCGGGCCATGCTGCGGCCAGTTCTTCAGCGCACGCAGACACGCGTTCTGGAACGCCTCCTCGGCGGTGTCGAGATCGCGGAAATAGCGCAAGAGCGCGCCGACCGCCTGGGGACGCGCCGAGGTCAGCGCCGCGTCGATCCAGGCGGTGTCGGTCATGTCGCGGCCCTGCCCGGCGCGAACGTGCCGACGGGACGGATTTCATAGGCGCCGCCCGGATTGGCCGCGCCGAGATCGCGCGCGACATCGACCGCCTCGTCGAGATTGTTGCAGTCGACGAGGTAGAAGCCGAGCAGTTGCTCCTTGGTCTCGGCGTAGGGGCCGTCCAGCACGACCGGCGGTTCCTCCTTGCGCACCGTGGTCGCCGACGTCGTCGGCAACAGCCGCGCCACCGGGCCAAGCCGACCCTGTTTTGCGAGTTTGTCCTGGACGACGGCGAGCTTTTGCATCACCGCGGCGTCCTGTTCCTTGCTCCAGGAACCGACGAAATCCTCATCGTTGTAGCAAAGGATCGCGTAAAGCATGGGCGGGGTCTCCATTCTACCAAGGACGTTCGACTATGCCCGGAGCCGACGGCAAATCGAAGAAAATTTGCGGGGCCGGTCTGGTCCGGTAAGGTCACCAGGACCAGGGACTTATGGGGCAAAATCCGATGGCAAAGGACGCGCTGGCGCTGCTCATTCACGGCGGGACCGAAAACTGGTCGGCGGAGCGCTGGAAGCAGCGGTTCGACGAGGTCTGTAGCGATCGCCGAGTGCTGATGCTGCCCGATGCGACCCTTGATCCGGCGGAAGTCCATTACGCCGCGGTCTGGAAGCCGGCTCCCGGCGAGCTTGCGGCATTCCCGAACTTGCGCGTGATCTTCAACCTCGGCGCCGGCGTCGATGCGCTGATGGCGGACAAGTCCTTGCCGAACCTGCCGCTGGTCCGCGTCGCCGTCGGCGACCTCACCTATCGCATGACGGAATATGTGACCCTGCATGTGCTGATGCATCACCGCCAGGAACTCTACTTGCGCACCTGCCAGCGCGAGAGGCGGTGGGCGCCGAAATTTCAGCGGCCTTCGAGCGAGGTTTCGGTCGGAATCATGGGACTGGGCAATCTCGGATCCGACGCGGCGCAGGCACTCCGCCATCTGAGATTTCGCGTCGCGGGCTGGAGCCGAAGCCCGAAAAAGATCGAGGGCGTCGACTGTTTTCATGGGCAAGCACAGCTCGACGCGTTTCTCGCGCGCACGGACATCCTCGTCTGCCTCCTGCCGCTCACGCCGGACACGCGGCACATTCTCAATCGCGGCTTGTTCGAAAAGCTCTCGCGCAGCGGCCCACTCGGCGCGCCGATCCTGATCAATGCCGGGCGCGGCGGCCTGCAGAACGAGGCCGACATTCTCGCTTGTCTCGACGACGGCACGCTTGGCGCTGCCTCGCTCGATGTGTTTGCGACCGAGCCGCTGCCGCCGGATAGCCGGTTCTGGACCCATCCCAACGTCGTGCTGACGCCGCACAACGCATCCGACACCGATCCCGACGAGATTTCAAAATATGTCGCGCGCCAGATCGAACGTTTCGAGGCCGACGGCGCTTTGGAAAACGTCGTCGATTCCAAGCGGGGGTACTAGCCCCGGCACATCACCTCGATCGCGCCCTTGACGATCGCCTCGAGCTCCTTGCGCGGCACGCCGGCGCGCGCGCGAAGCGCGACGGTGTGGATGGTGGCCGACGCCAGCTGCGCCAGCACCGCCGGATCGGCCGACGGCGGCAGTTCGCCTTTTTCTTTGGCGAAGCGGAAGCAGGCGGCGAACGCCTTGTCGAGCTCGGCAAAGCCCTCGAGCACCATGGTCCGAATCTCGGGATCGAATACCGCCTCCGAGGCTGCCGTCATCACCGTGAAGCAACCGCGCGGGCCCGCCTCGCCCGACAGATAGATGTCGAGCGCGACCGCAAAGATCCGTTGCAGGCGCTCTCGGATCGGCTGCTCTTGCCGGAAAATCTCGGCCATCGCCGCGCGAGCGTCATCGCGATAGCGCTGATAGCTCTTGATGTAGAGCTCGCGCTTGTCGCCGAACGCGCCATAGAGGCTCGGCCGGTTCATGCCGGTGGCGGCCGAGAGGTCGTCGAGCGAGGTCGCCGCGAAACCGTCCTTGCGAAACAGGTCGAGCGCCTTGCCGAGCGCAACTTCGGGCTGATAGGCACGCGGCCGGCCGCGCCGTTTGGGCGCGACGGCGGCGTTCGCTTTCGGCCGCGCGGGCGGCTTTTTGGTTTTTTGTACCATCTCGCAAAAAATTCCTTGACGCAAGTTATATTATGCGGAACAGTATAAAAATCAACCGGACTCCGCCAAACCGGACCAAACCGCCGAGGAGACCCCGATGGACCTGTATTTTTCCCCGCTCGCCTGCTCGCTGGCGACCCGCATCGCGCTTTACGAAGCGGGCGCCGATGCCAACTATCTCGAGGTCGATCCCAGGACCAAGGTGGTGCAGAACGACGGCTCGAATTTTCTTGAGGTGAACCCGCTCGGGCTGGTGCCGACGCTGCGGACGGACGAGGGCCTGGTGCTCACCGAGAACGCGGCGATCCTGCAATATGTCGCCGACCGCTTTCCGCAGGCCGGCATCGCGACCGGACCCGGCATCGAACGCAGCCGGCTGCATCAATGGCTCTGCTTCATCGGCACCGAACTGCACAAGGGATTATTCGTGCCGGTGCTTGACAAGAAGGCGCCGCCGGAGGCCAAGAGCTATGTCCTCGCCAAGAACCTGTCGCGGCTCGATTATCTCGAGAACTACCTGAAAGGCCGCGAATTCCTGCTCGATCATTTCAGCGTCGCCGACGCCTATCTGGTGACGGTGATCAACTGGACCATGGCGACGCCGCCGATCGAGCTTGCGAAATGGCCGCACCTGAAGGCTTATTACGAACGGCTGCGCGCGCGGCCGAGCATCGCCAGAGCGGTCGCCGAGGAGTTCAAGCTGTACCAGGCCGAGCTCGCGCGCCACAAGGCGGCCGCGTAACCCGGATGTCGTCCCTTGCGAAAGCAGGGACCCATAACCACCGGCGTTGGTGGTGTACCGAAGCCGTCGCACACCGAGCTTCAACGGAAAATCCCCGGCGTATGGGTCCTCGCTTTCGCGAGGACGACGCCGGAGATGGTTTGCCATCGCAGCAACTCGCCGAAGCTACATCACATCGGCCTTCAGCAGCGCCCGCAACGCCCTCGGGATCGGCTGGGCGCGGCCCTCGCTGATGCAGGCGACGCGCACCGCGGCCTTCACCACAAGCTCGTGGCCGCGCCGGACCTCCTGCGCCAGCGTGATGGAAGCGCCCTTCACCTGTAACGGCCAGGTCACGACGTCCAGCACATCGTCCATCCGCGCGGGCTTGAGAAAATCGATCTGCATCGAACGGACGACGAAGGCAAAGCCCGGCGTCTCGGCTAGCGCCTCCGCAAACAGCGCGTGCTGCTCGGCGCCCATCAGCCGCAGATGATTGGTTCGGCCGCGCTCCATGAAGTGCAGGTAATTGGCGTGATAGACGATGCCGGTAAAATCCGTGTCCTCGTAATAGACCCGGATCTGCATGTGATGGCGTCCGTCACGGATCGCGCCGTCGAGATGGGCGGTCAGCGGCGGCCCGACTTCGGTCACGGCTCTTCCTCGGCGCCACCGAACAGGCCGAACTGCGCCGGATCGCGCGCGGGTTCGGCGAGGCCGAGATGGCGGAAGGCATGCGCGGTCAAAAGCCTTCCGCGCGGCGTGCGCTGCAGGTAGCCGCACTGGATCAGGAACGGCTCGATGATGTCCTCGATGGCGTCGCGCGGCTCCGACAGCGCCGCCGCCAGGGTTTCCACCCCGACCGGGCCGCCGCCGTAATTCACCGCGATGGTGGTGAGATAGCGCCGGTCCATGGCGTCGAGGCCGGCGGCATCGACTTCCAGCGCGCTCAGCGCGTTGTCGGCGATCGCACGGTCGATCGAGGTGGCATCCGCGGCGGAGGCAAAATCGCGCACCCGGCGCAGCAGGCGGCCGGCGATGCGCGGGGTGCCGCGGGCGCGGCGCGCGATCTCGTTGGCGCCATCGGGCGTCATGCCGATCTTGAGTACGCGGGCGCCGCGGGTGACGATCTTTTCCAGCTCTTCCTCGGTGTAGAAATTCAGCCTGATCGGAATGCCGAAGCGATCGCGCAGCGGATTGGTCAGGAGGCCTGCGCGCGTCGTCGCCCCGATCAGGGTGAACTTTGCCAATTCGATCTTGACCGAGCGCGCCGCTGGTCCCTCGCCGATGATGAGGTCGAGCTGAAAATCCTCCATCGCCGGATACAGCACTTCCTCGACCGCGGGACTGAGCCGGTGAATCTCGTCGATGAACAGCACGTCGCGCTCTTCGAGATTGGTCAGGAGGGCGGCGAGATCGCCGGCCTTGGCGATGACGGGACCGGAGGTGGCGCGAAAGCCGACGCCGAGTTCGCGCGCCACGATCTGCGCCAGCGTGGTCTTGCCGAGCCCGGGCGGGCCGACGAACAGCACGTGGTCGAGCGCCTCGCCGCGCTTGCGCGCGGCCTCGATGAAGATCGAGAGGTTGGCGCGCGCCTGTGCCTGGCCGACGAATTCCGACAGCAATTGCGGCCGCAGCGCGGTGTCGCCGGCATCGTCGGGCCGGCGCTCAGATGTGACGATGCGGGAAGGCGTGGTCATGCGGCTACTGTTTCTCTCGCCTTACCCGGCCGTTTTCGGAAGCAACGGCCGAAAAAACGACCGTTCATAACGCCTGAAGCAGCGTGTCTCTTTGGCGAAGGCTACCGCCTTCTGAACGTCAGGATCGGCGGCAGCGTCCTTGCGGTACAGTTCATAGGCCGCGAGGCTCGGAAAGCTGAACATCGCCAGGGCGACGTCACTATCTCCTTCGGATGGCAGAAAGTAGCCGTGATGGATGCCGCCGAACCGCGGCATCAGTTCGAGCCACATGGCGCCGTAAGCTTCGAAGTCGGCGAGCTTGTCCGGATAGACCTCGTAACGCAGGTAACAAGTAATCATCCTGTGGTGCTCCAGTGCACTACTTACTTCGCCAGCTCCTTCAGCCCCAGCCGTATGAGCTGCGCGGTCTGCGCGCCTTCACCCGCGATACGCGAGGCGCCGGCGATCGCGGCTGCGGCCTGCGGCCGGCCGTAGCCGAGATTGACCAGCGCCGAAATCGCGTCGGTGACCGGACGCGGCGCGCGGGAATCGTCGAGCGCGCCGGACAGGCGCACCAGCGCCGGGTCGACGTTGGTGAATGCCGGCGCCTTGTCCTTCAATTCGGTGACGATGCGCTCGGCGACCTTGGGGCCGACGCCCGGCGTGCGCGTCACCGCGGCCTTGTCGCGCAGCGCGATCGCATTCGCAAGTTCCGACGGCGGCAAGGTGCCGAGCACCGCGAGCGCCACCTTGGCGCCGACGCCCTGCACGGTCTGCAGCAGCCGAAACCATTCGCGCTCGACGTCGCTCCGAAAGCCGAACAGTTTGATCTGATCCTCGCGCACATAGGTCTCGATCGACAGCACCGCGGCCTCGCCGGGCGCCGGCAGCGCCTGCAGCGTGCGGCCGGAGCAATGCACCTGATAGCCGACGCCGCCGACGTCGAGGATGACAAAATCCTCGCCGTAGGAGTCGATCAGGCCTTTGAGTTTGCCGATCATGCTTCCACCACTCTCGCGCGTAGCAGTGTGCTGGTGCGGTGATGCGCATGCGTGATCGCGATCGCCAGCGCGTCGGCGGCATCGAGCGATTTCGGCTCGGCCTTCGGCAGCAGGATCTTCAGCATCACCAGGATCTGGTTCTTGTCGGCGTGGCCGGCGCCGACCACGGTCTTCTTGACCTGGTTTGGGGCGTATTCCGAAACCGAAATCCCGAACATCGCCGGCGCCAGCATCGCTACCCCGCGAGCCTGGCCGAGCTTCAGCGTCGCCACGCCGTCCTTGTTGACGAAGGTCTGCTCGACCGCGGCCTCCGCCGGCCTGTAATCGCCGAGGACCGTGGCAAGCCCCTCATGGATCGCGAGCAGCCGGCTTGCCAGCGGCAGGCCGTCGGGCGGTTCCACCGAGCCGCAGCCCACGAAGGAGAGCCGGTTGCCGTCGACCTCGATCACGCCCCAGCCGGTGCGGCGCAGGCCCGGATCGATGCCAAGGATGCGGACGGGATGGCGAATCGGCTGATGTGTCATGAGGTAGTGATAACAACGGAGCAACCCGGGCGAAATAGCTACTGGCTGTCGTCACCCGCGAAAGCGGCCCGACTTGTCATGCGCGGGCTTGACCCGCGCATCCATCCAATTTGAAGAAGCATTTCAGTGAGATGGATCGCCGGGTCAAGCCCGGCGATGACGAGCCGGGACCCTACCCGCCCAGCTTCGCCATCAGCGCATCGGATACCTCGAAATTGGCGTAGACGTTCTGGACGTCGTCGTGCTCGTTCAAGAGGTCGATGAGCTTCAAGAGCTTCTCGCCGTTGTCGTCGTCCACCGGCACGGTGTTCTTCGGCTTCCAGGTCAGCGCCGCCCGGCGGGGTTCGCCGAATTTCGCCTCCAGCGCCTTTGCGACCTCGCGAAACGTCTCGGGCGAGGCGTAGATCTCATGGCCGCTCTCGCTCGACGACACGTCGTCGGCGCCGGCCTCGATCGCCGCATCCAGCATGGCGTCGTCGGAAGCGGCCTTGGCGTCATATTCGATCACGCCGGTGCGGTCGAACATGAAGGCGACCGAATTGGTCTCGCCGAGATTGCCCCCCGACTTGGAAAAATACGACCGAATGTCGGAGGCGGCGCGGTTGCGGTTGTCGGTCAGCGCCTCGACGATCACGGCGACGCCGCCCGGGCCGTAGCCCTCGTAGCGGATCTCGTCGTAATTCTCGCCCTCGCTGCCGCTCGCCTTCTTCACCGCGCGCTCGATCGAGTCCTTCGACATGTTCTCCTGGCGGGCGGCGATGATGGCGGCGCGCAGCCGCGCGTTCATGCCGGGATCGGGCAGGCCCATTTTGGCCGCGACCGTGATTTCGCGGGCCAGCTTGCCGAACAGTTTCGACTTCTGGGCATCCTGCCGGCCCTTGCGGTGCATGATGTTCTTGAACTGGGAATGGCCGGCCATGCGTCTCTCTTGAAGGATCGTTGCGGAACGGGTCGGGGTGGAAAGGGCGGCGTTATAGGCCGCGATCCCGGCAAAATCAAAGATTTGCAGGCATTTTCGGTATACAGGTACTTCCCGCTGCCCAGCGATGAGGCATTCGTTAACCATGACTTCATGACCGAATGCGAGGATGTGTCCTCTCACTTCTCCTTGCCCCCAGAGAGGCCCATGGCGTTCGGTTTGTTTCGAAAGCGTCCGCAGCACGCGGCTGCGCCGACCGTCGCGCCCGCGCCGGCAACGCCAACGGTTGCGGCGGATGCGCCGGCCGCCTCCGGGGGCGATTCCGCAAGCGAAATCCTCGAACTGCTCGAGCTCGAACTCGGCGCGATGATCCGCCAGCTCGATCGCGCGGCAAGTTCCGTCGCCGGCGGCGCCGAGGCGACCGCGGCGACGCTCTCCACCATTCGCCAGCGCACCGAGGCCTTGACCGGACGCACCAGCGCCGCGCGGTCGACCGCGACCGTCTTCTCGCAAGCGGCCGACAAGTTCACCCGTTCGGCCGAGGGCATCGGGTCCCAGGTGCGCGACGCGAGCCAGCTCGCCGACCAGGCCAACGCCGCCGCCCAGGAAGCCAGCGCCACCGTCGACCGCCTGCGCGAATCGTCGGCGGCCATCGGCAATGTCGTCAACCTGATCGCGCAGATCGCGCGGCAGACCACGCTGCTCGCGCTGAATTCCACCATCGAGGCGGCGCGCGCCGGCGCCGCCGGGCGCGGTTTCGCGGTGGTCGCCTCCGAGGTCAAGGCGCTCGCGGTGCAGACCCAGGGCGCCACCGAGGAAATCACCAGGAAGATCGAGGCACTGCAAAAGGATGCCGCGGGCTCGGTCGACGCGGTGCACCGCATCTCGCAGGCGATCGAGGCGATCCGGCCGGTATTTGCGACCGTCAACGACGCGGTCAAGGAGCAGAACCAGACCACGGGCGAAATGTCGGCGAACGCTGCCACCGCATCGAGCTTCATCGTCTCGGTCGGCGACAGCGCCGCCGAGATCGACAGCGCGACCCGGGAGGCCGGGGCCCATGGCGAGCGCGTCGCCAATGCCGGCAAGGCCGTCACCATTTTCGCGAAGAAACTCAAGACCCGCTGCGCGGTGCTGCTCGGCCAGGACGGCCGCGAAGACCGCCGCAAACACGAACGGCTGCCGTGCAACCTCAAGCTCGAAATTCAGACCACGCGCGGGTTGATCACCGCGGCGGCCTTCGAGATCTCGATGGAAGGCATCCTGATCGGCGGACCTGATACCGAGCGGCTGCCGCTTCACGAAACCCTCAAGGCCGACCTGGAGGGCGTCGGCGCATGCCGGATCCGCATCAGCGAGCAAACCAGGGCCGGCACGCAGGCGCGCTTCGAGGCGCCGGACGCCGCCTTGCGCGAGAAAATCGACGACCGGCTGTGGGCGATCCGCGAGGAGAACACCGAATTCGTCACCCGCGCGATGGAAGCCGGCACGGCGCTGACCAGGATCTTCGAGGATGCCGTCAGGACGGGTGCCATCTCCATCGCCGACATGTTCGACGAGAACTACGTCGAAATTTCCGGCTCCAATCCCGTTCAGCACCGCAGCAAAATTCTCGACTGGGCGGATCGCGCACTGCCGCCGTTCCAGGAAGCGTTCCTCGTCAAAGACCCGCGCATGGTGTTCTGCGTGATGATCGACCGCAACGGTTATTTGCCCGTGCATAACAAGGTCTATTCGCACCCGCAACGCCCGGGCGACGTCGCCTTCAACACCGCCAACAGCCGCAACCGCCGCATCTTCAACGATGCCGCGGGCCTCGCCGCCGGCCGCAACCAGCGCGCCTATCTGATCCAGAGCTACGCGCGCGACATGGGCAACGGCAAGACCGTGATGATGCGTGAAATCGACGTGCCGATCCGCGTCCAGGGCCGGCACTGGGGCGGCTTCCGCACCGCCTACAAGCTTTGAACGATCTCTGCGGTCCGAGTTTTGAAACACGTGAACGAGCTTAGTCACCCCCGGAGGAATGCAGCGATGTCGGTTGCACAGCCGGTAAAGTCGGAACCTGCCGCGGCCGTCCCCACGGACGCCGAACGCCTGGTCGATCGGCTTTCGAACCGGATCGGCGGCCTCGGGGTCGAGCTTGCGGACGTCACGGGAAATCTCAAGGAGGTCGCCGGCCGGGTCGCCGACCAGGCCGATCGCTTCGGGCATCTGCAGCAGACCGCCCAGACCATGGTCTCGGCCAACCGCCAGATCGCGAGCGCCTCGCAGTCGGTGCAGTCCGCCACGACCTCCGCTGTCACCGAAATCACGCAATCGCGGGCCGCGGTCGAGACCGCGGTCAGGCACATTGCCGAACTGGTTGCAGCCGTCGGCCGCATCGAGGCCCGGCTCGGGTCGGTCGGCACCGCGCTTGCGCAGGTCGCGAAAGTTTCCGGATCGATCGAGGCGATCGCCAAGCAGACCAACCTCTTGGCGCTCAACGCCACCATCGAAGCCGCCCGCGCCGGCGCCGCGGGCAAGGGATTTGCGGTGGTCGCAAGCGAGGTGAAGAGCCTCGCCGAGGCGACGCGCCAGGCGACCCACCTGATCGGCGACACCGTGCGCGACCTCGACGGCCAGGTCGGCAATCTGATCGGCGAGAGCGGCGACGCTTCGCTCAGGGCCAAGAGCGCCGGCGAAGGCGCGCACCAGATCCAGGGCATCATCGCCCGCGTGCAGGACGGCTTCACCTCCGTCGGCCGCGAGATCGACGGCGTCGCCAAGGCGGCTACCTCCAATCTCGCCCACTGCGACATGGCGATCGAGGAACTCAACACGCTTGCCAAGGGCGTCGACCTGTCGTCGACCGATCTGAAGCTCGCCGACGGCCGGGTCGCAAAACTGCTCGACCTTTCCGAGAACCTGATCGCGATGATCGCCGACAGCGGCGTGGAGACATCGGATGCTCCCCTGATCGCCGTCGTGATCGACACCGCAAAACGGATTTCCGCGGCGTTCGAGAGCGCGATCGAGCGCGGCGAGATCACGCTCGATCAGCTGATGGACGAAAACTACCGCGAGATCCCCGGCACCGATCCCAAGCAATACCTCACCGACTATGTCGCCTTCACCGACCGCATCCTGCCGCCGATCCAGGACCCGATCCAGAAGATCGATTCCCGCGTGGTGTTCTGCGTCGCCTGGGCGCACGGCGGATATCTTCCGACCCACAATCCGAACTATCGCCTGCCGCAGGGGCCTGATCCGGTCTGGAACAGCGCCAATTGCCGCAACAAGCGGCTGTTCAACGATCGCGCGGTGAAGAAGGTCGCGGCGAATACGAAGCCGTTCCTGCTGCAGACCTACCGGCGCGACATGGGCGGCGGCAATTTCGTGCTGATGAAGGACCTGTCCTCGCCGATCCTCGTCCGCGGCCGCCGTTGGGGCGCCTTCCGCATGGGCTTCCGCCAGCCCGAGCTGGACCAGCTGATCTGAGGGTGCGACCGGAAAAGCGATTATGATTCCAGATCTTCTCCGACAGTGAAGATCATTCGCACTTTTCGTCATTGCCGGGCTTGACCCGGCAATCCATCTACTTCGAACCACTCTTGCGAAGAATGATGGATGCCCGGGTCGAGCCCGGGCATGACGAGCTCAACAATAACTGGTACAGTAGGGCCCGCGCATCGAGGAGTTGCGCCGCCCATGAAGATGCTGTTCGAAGCCGGAAAGCTTTTGCTGCTCGACCTCGCCTCGACGCTGTTCTTTCTCGTCGTCTATCTCCTGACCCACAACATCGCTCTCTCGGTCGTGCTCGGCATGGCGCTGGGTGTGACCCAGATCGGCTGGCAGTTCGCGCGCGGCAAACCGATCGACACCATGCAGTGGCTGAGCCTGTTTCTGGTGCTGGGCGCGGGCACCGCGACGCTCTTGACCGCCGACCCGCGGTTCGTGATGATCAAGCCGAGCGTGATCTACGCCATCGTCGGCGTCGTGATGCTGAAGCCCGGCTGGATGAACCGCTATCTGCCGCCGATCGCCCTCGAGGTGGTGCCCGATATCGCCGTCATCTTCGGCTATGTCTGGGCCGGCCTGATGTTCTTTTCGGCCGCGCTGAACGTGATTGTGGCGCTGAACTTCAGCGTGGCGGCCTGGGCGGCGTTCATGTCGATCTATGGAATCGCGAGCAAGCTTCTGCTGTTCCTGATCGGCTTCGTGACCATGCGCACCATCGGCCGTCGGCGCCGCCGCGCCCAGATGGCGCCGGCGCTTTCCTGATTCGGATTTTCAAACAGTTCATCCGTCGACCGCCGCACCCGTTTTTTTCGATTGCAGCCGCGCCAGCGCGAGCCGCGCGATCGCGGTGGGCGCCTGCTCCGGAATCGCAAACACGGAGCTGACATTGATCTCGCAAAGCACGTAGGTGTCATCGCCCGACGCATCGCGAGGCCCATAGAGGAAGTCCGCATCCCAGATGATCGGCAACGACGCGGCGTCGATTCCCAACAGGCGCATCATCTGCGGCGCCCACTCGGTTTCCATCTTCGTCCTGAGCGCCGCAAACTGCGGCACTGAGGCCGGATGCATGATCCGCGGGCCGGGCTGCGCCGCGGGCGAGTCCGCACCCTCGGGCGGCGGCGGGATCAGCGCCTTGATGAGCTGGTGTCCGAAACCGACGACCTTGTCCTCGCCCATGTAGCAGCGGATCATGCCGTCGGGCAGCCGCGGCTGAAACGGCTGATCGATGATGCATCCTTCGTTCGCGAAATAGGCTTCGCACTGTTTCATGAAATCATCGAGCGGCATCGTTTCGGGCACGCTGCCGCGGAGCGCGTGCAAGACCTGAACGGTCGCGTCCGACAGGCATTCGACCTTCCATACGCCCTGGCCGCCATTGCCGCGGTTCTGCTTGAGCACGCGGGGCCCCGCTTTTCGGAGCCGCGGCGGAAACGCTTCGCGAAAAATCTCGGCGGTGCGATACAGATGGGTGTCCGCGCCCCAGCCGAGATGTCTGGTGCGGTAGAGAACTTCCTTCACGCCCATCTTCAGGATCACGTCGGGGTGAGCGCTCACCCACACGCCGCGCGAAGCGACGTCGCGCAACAATGCATCGAGCTTCAGGCGGGTCTGTCCGTCGGAGATGGGATCGACCCAGACCAGCACGCCGTCGCAGCCGAGAAGCTGGCGGCGCACTTCGTCCGCGATCTCGTCGGCATAGATCGCGGGCTCGGCCTCGATGCCGAGCGCGGCCAGCGCCTCGAATATCCTGTGGTACCGATTGTTCTGCGGCGTCGTCTCGTCTCGCGCCTTTCGATCGCCGCGCCAGAGCAATGCCAGCTTGCCGGGTTTGTCTGCAGTTATGCTCACGACTGATTCCTTTCGCGGTTGAACGGGAAATGTCCTGGCGTGCGATTTTTCGGCGGCGCACCGCCACGCATCGCGACGGGAGCTGCGAATTTGAGATCGGGGCCGGCGCAACGTCGAACGCCGACGACGATCGCCGCCGCATTGGCGTCGATCGTTCCACAGTGGCCGTCTAACGATAGGAGTTTTTCCCGGCCGTCCATGCGCAATCCCCTCGACTGATCGAGCGTTGCGCAGAGCTTGGACGGAGACCGTCTGAAGGGGAGTTTGCAATTCCCCGCAACAGGTTTTTAGTTCGAGTGCGGCGGACTTGCAACAACACAAAAGAGAGCGAAGCGCACATGGCGGGGGCTGGAGCTTCACAAACTTGCGAGACACCCTCAAAGCCGGCACGGAGTTTCGGCACCTGCGCGCCGGCATTTCTCGCGGTCAGCTGGCGACTTTTTTGGTAATCGGCCCTACCCCGCCCAAAACCCCGGCAGCGCCGGCTCCAGCCTGCCGCCGATCCGCACCGGCGCGATCTTCAGCGCCAGGCCCGTCGCGTCGTCGGTCTCGACCGCAACGCCACTGAGCGTCGCCACGCCCATCGCCGGTTCGAACCGGCCCGAGGGAATGCCCGTCGTGAAGCGCCGCAGCGGTTCTTCCTTCTGCATGCCGATGATGAAGTTGTAGTCGCCGGTCATGCCGGCGTCGGTCATGTAGGCGGTGCCGCCGGCAAGGATCTGGTGGTCGGCGGTCGGCACGTGGGTGTGGGTGCCGACGACGAGCGAGGCGCGGCCGTCGCAGAAGAAGCCGATGCCCTGCTTTTCGCTCGAGGCCTCACAATGGAAATCGACCACGACGGCGTCGGCGCCCTCGCGCAGCGGGCAGGCGTCGAGCTCGCGGTTGAGCACGGCGAAGGGATCGTCGAACGGCGTCATGAAGACGCGCCCGATGGCGTTGACGATGAGCGCGCGCTTGCCGCCTCTGGTGTCGATCAGCGCCGAGCCGCGGCCGGGCGCGCCTTTCGGGAAATTCGCGGGACGAATGAGCCGCGGGGCGCGCTCGATGAACACCAGCGCCTCGCGCTGGTCCCAGGCGTGGTTGCCGAGCGTCACCGCGTCGGCGCCGGCGTCGATCAATTCCTGGTAGATCGCCTCGGTAATGCCGAAGCCACCGGCCGCGTTTTCGCCATTGACGATGACGAGGTCGAGCGACCAGTCGCGGATCATACCCGGCAGGAACTCGGCAATTGCGGTGCGGCCGGACCTGCCGACCACGTCGCCCACGAAGAGAATGCGCAAATCACGAACTCCGGAAATCGAACCCCGCGGTTTCCGTTAGCACAAAATCCAGCGGCACGTCGTGCTGCAGCGCCGGAATGGCTTGCACTTCCTGGGCGGCGAAGGCGACGCCGACCGCGGCGGCAAAGCCTTTGGACCTGTGCAGGTGCGCCAGCGTGCGGTCGTAATGCCCGGCGCCGTAGCCGATGCGGTGGCCCGCGCGGTCGAAGGCGGCGAGCGGCACCAGCACGATCTGGGGCACGATCTCGGCCGCCGCGGGCGACGGCTCGAGAATGCCGAGCGGCCCCGGCAGCAGGCGGTCGCGCGGATTCCAGGCCCGGAAGATCAGCGCCTTGCCGCGCGCGGTGATGACGGGCAGCGCCAGCCGCGCGCCCTGCGCGGCGAGCTTCGCCATCAGGGGCGTGGGATCGAGTTCGCTGCGGATCGGCGAATAGCCGGCGACGACTGCACCGGGCGCGAGTTCGAGCGGCAGGCCGCGCCGCGCCAGCGCCTGCGCCGCGGCGGCGCGCGCCTCCTCGCTCAACGCATCGCGCGCGGCGAGCGCGGCGGCACGGAGATCATGCTTCGATGAATGTGCTACGGCATGCGGCATGGCGAGCGATAGTTCATTTCGCTGTCGCCACCCGCCTCGCTTGTCATCACCCGCGAAAGCGGGTGATCCAGTATTCCAGAGAACTTGCGATAGAACCGCGAAGCCACGGCGTACTGGATACCCCGCTTTCGCGGGGTATGACGGGAAGTGAGCGGGCAGAGACTTACGAGAAATAACGCGGATACAGGAAGCACTCGACAACAAAGAAAACAAAAGTGCGAAGCCGATGACGCCGTTGGAGCACTCGATCCCGGAGTTCCCTACGAAAGTAGGTGGGCACCATATGGCCGGGTCCACGGACCCGGCCAGGGACAGTTCCCTAAAGGATCGATAAGGCCCCGGGGATATATGGCTCCTGACGCGCGACCCAGCTTCGCCCGGGCAATGTAACCATGATGGCCGCAAACCACCAGCGGTAAGGCGGGGGCGCAAGAGGGGCGCGCTTTCTCACTTCACCCTCCCCTGGAGGGGGCGCAGGCTGTCACCCGATCGCCACCCCGCCGCCGATGGTGCGGTTGAGCACCTGCGTGGTTCTCTCGATCCGCTCGGCGGCGGCGTTGAGCGCGTTGGCGACGGCGATCTGGGTGGCGTGGGCACGGGCGCCGGCGGCGACGCGGACGCCGCGCAGCGCTTCGAGCTCCTCCTCCAACGCGCGGATGCGCTGGTCGGCGTCGAGCAGTTCGTCGCACACCGTGAGCGCCGCCATCACGGTCAGCCGCGCGTCGCCGATCTCGCCGAATTTTCCGCGCAGGCTTTGAATGCGCGATTCCAGGCTTTCGGCGAGCTTGAGCAGCCGCGCCTCCTGGCCCTCCTCGCAAGCCATCCGGTATTGCCGGCCGTTGATGCTGACGTTGACGTGGCTCATGTCTCCTCTCCGGCTTCGAGCACCGCGCGGATGGTGCCGATCGCGGCATCCAGCCGTTCGGCGATCTCGCGGTTGGCGCGCTCGAGCCGCCGCGATTTCACCAGCGATCCATCGAGTTCGTCGGCGAGCCGCGAGCGGTCGGCGCCGAGCGCCTGGATCCGGCTTGCCAGCTCGCTCTCGTCGCGGTCGGCCTCGCGCCGCCGCTCCACCGCGCTCTCCAGCGCATCGAGCGCCGCCATCAGCCGCCGCGTCGCGGCGTCGATATCGACGATGGCTGGCTCGGCATTGCCGGAGCCGTTGACGGGACGATCACTCATCGGACACAGCGCGAACCCCGGCTTGCGCGAGCGGCGCGAAGAATCGCCCGGTACGGCAAGCGCTTAAGGGTGGAAATTTACGTGGGCTGCGAGGCCAGCGCAACGCCGGTTGCAAGCTATGCACCGCTAAGCAACTTTTCACACAACATGCGCGTTGCACTGCTTGGACTTACGGGAACCGAGGTGCTATCCAGCCTTGCCTTCCCGTTGCCCAGCAAGGCTTGCCGGGCCGTTCGCCGTGATCGGCGATCGCCGCCAAGCGTCTCATTTCAGGCGGATTTTCACCCATGACGCGCGTCGATCATTCCCGTATGGCCAATGCAATCCGGGCCCTGGCGATGGATGCGGTGGAGAAGGCGAAATCCGGCCATCCCGGCCTGCCGATGGGCGCCGCCGACGTCGCCACCGTGCTGTTCACGCAGTTCCTCAAATTCGACGCGTCCGATCCGAAATGGCCTGACCGCGACCGTTTCATCCTCTCGGCCGGCCACGGCTCGATGCTGCTCTACGCGCTGCTCTATCTCACCGGCAATCCAGACATGACGCTGGATCAGATCAAGAACTTCCGCCAGCTCGGTTCCAGAACGCCGGGCCATCCGGAGAATCATCTCACCTCCGGTGTCGAGACCACGACAGGCCCGCTCGGCCAGGGCGTCGCCTTCTCGGTCGGGAGCGCGCTCGCCGAGCGGCTGCTCGCGGCGGAATTCGGCGAGGACATCGTCGATCACTATACCTACGTGCTGTGCTCCGACGGCGACCTGATGGAAGGCGTCAGCCACGAGGCGCTGTCGCTCGCCGGGCATTTGCGGCTGAGGAAGCTGATCTTCCTCTACGACGACAACGGCATCACCATCGACGGCCCGATTACACTCGCCGACAATGTCGACCAGGTGGCGCGCTTCAAGGCCCATGGCTGGAACGCGGTACGGATCGACGGCCACGACCAGAAGGCGATCGCGGACGCAATCAGCAAGGCGCAGTCTTCCGACCGTCCCTCCCTGATCGCCTGCAAGACCACGATCGGTTTCGGCGCGCCGACCAAGGCCGGCACCTCGAAAGCCCATGGCGAGCCGCTCGGCGCGGAAGAACTTGCCGGCGCCAAGAAGGCGCTGGGCTGGAACTACGGCCCGTTCGAAATTCCCGACGACGTGCTTTCGGCCTGGCGCAATGTCGGCAAGCAGGGCGCCAGCGCCAATGCCGACTGGCTCCGCCGCTTCGAGTCGAAGCCGGAGACGTTGCGCAGCGAATTCATCCGCCGCGTGATCGAGCGCAAGCGTCCGCCCGGGCTTGGCGAGGTCTTCGGCAAGCTGAAGGAAAAGCTCGTCGCCGAGCCGCCCACCGTCGCCACCCGCAAGGCGAGCGAGATGGTGCTCGACGTGCTCGTGCCGGAAATGCCGGAGCTCCTGCTCGGCTCGGCCGACCTCACGCCCTCCAACAACACCCGCACCAAGGGCCTGAAGGAAGTGACGCCGGACGACTATTCCGGCCGCTACATCCATTATGGCATCCGCGAGATGGAGATGGCCGCGGCCATGAACGGGCTGTCGGCCCATGGCGGCTTTGCCCCGGCGGGCGGCACCTTCCTGACGTTCACCGACTATGCGCGGCCCTCGATGCGGATCGCGGCGTTGTCGCAGACGCCGGTCGTCTACATCATGACCCACGATTTCGATCGGGCTCGGCGAGGACGGCCCGACGCACCAGCCGATCGAGCATCTCGCGGCGCTGCGCGCGATGCCGAACATGCGCGTGTTCCGCCCGGCTGACGCGGTCGAGACCGCCGAATGCTGGCAGCTCGCGCTGGAAAACCTGACCGGTCCCACCGTGCTGGCGCTCACGCGGCAAAATCTCACGCCGGTGCGCACGAAGAACATTGCGGAGAATCTGTGCAGGCACGGCGCCTATGAGCTGGTTGCAGCCCAGGGCGAAGCCAGGGTGTCGCTGTTTGCCTCGGGCTCGGAAGTCGAAATCGCGGTGGCCGCGCAGAAAGAGCTCGCCGGGCGCGGCATCGCCACGCGGGTCGTTTCGGTCCCTTCGCTCGAATTGCTGCTGGCGCAGCCTGCGGACCGGCGTAGCGCGCTCATAGGCGCGGCCCCGGTCAAGATCGCGATCGAGGCCGCGGTCCGGTTCGGCTGGGACGCCGTGATCGGGCCGGAGGGCATCTTCATCGGCATGAGCACCTTCGGCGCCAGCGCGCCGGCGAAGGCGCTCTATCCGCATTTCGGGATCACCGCGGAAGCGGCGGTGGAGGCTGCGTCAAGACGCCTGAATGCGAAGTAGCGTCACCGGAACGTTCTGGATTATGATGCATTGCAACCAGCACCCATTCCGGGCATGAAAGCCCCGAAAAGCCACCCAGGAACGGCCATATCAGCCGCAAAATGCGGGATTTTCGAACCTTTGAGGAGAAGTTGAATGACAGTCCGGGTCGGCATCAACGGATTTGGCCGTATCGGCCGCAATGTGCTCCGGGCTATCGCCGAGTCCGGCCGCACGGACATCGAAGTGGTCGGGATCAACGACCTCGGCCCGGTGGAAACCAACGCGCATCTGTTGCGCTTCGATTCCGTGCACGGCCGCTTCCCGGGCACCGTGACGGTGGATGGCGATGCGATCAGCGTCGGCAACGGCAAGATCAAGGTTTCGGCCGAACGCGATCCGACCAAACTGCCGTGGAAGCAGCTCGGCGTCGACATCGTGCTCGAATGCACCGGCATCTTCACCGCCAAGGACAAGGCGTCCGCGCACCTCGCCGCCGGCGCCAAGCGCGTGCTGGTGTCGGCGCCGGCCGATCACGCCGATGCGACCATCGTGTTCGGCGTCAACCACGACAAGTTGACGAGGGATCACCTGGTGGTTTCCAACGGTTCCTGCACCACCAACTGCCTCGCGCCGGTGGCGAAGGTCCTGAACGACACCGTCGGCATCGAGACCGGCTTCATGACCACGATCCACGCCTATACCGGCGACCAGCCCACCCTCGACACCTTGCACAAGGACCTCTATCGCGCCCGTGCCGCCGCGATGTCGATGATCCCGACCTCGACGGGCGCGGCCAAGGCGATCGGCCTCGTGCTGCCCGAACTGCAGGGCAAGCTCGACGGCGTCGCGATCCGCGTGCCGACGCCGAACGTCTCGGTGATCGATCTGAAGATCGTCGCGTCGCGCAAGACCGACGCCAAGGAAATCAACGAGGCGATGAAGCGCGCCTCGGAACAGCAGCTCAAGGGCATCCTCGGCTACACCACCGCGCCCAACGTCTCGATCGACTTCAACCACGACCCGCATTCCGCCACCTTCCACATGGACCAGACCAAGGTGCAGAACGGCACGCAGGTGCGGGTGATGGCGTGGTACGACAATGAATGGGGTTTCTCCAACCGCATGGCCGATACCGCCGTGGCGATGGGGAAGCTGCTGTAGATCTCGTGTCCCGGACGCGGTGCAGCGTTCTTTGCGCTGCGCCGCTGAGCCGGGACCCATATACACCGGTGCCAATCTAACCGTGGGTCCCGGTTCTGCAGCGCACCGCTTCGCGCTGCGCGGCGCCCGGGACAAGAGTCCGAAATGTCCAAAACCTTCCGCAGCCTCGATGACGTCGACGTGAGGGGCAAGCGCGTCCTGCTGCGCGTCGACCTCAACGTGCCCATGGAAGACGGCCACGTCACCGACGCGACGCGGCTCGAGCGCGTCGCGCCTGGCATCACCGAGATTTCCGCCAAGGGCGGCAAGGTGATCCTGCTCTCCCATCTCGGCCGACCCAAGGGCCGCGATCCCAGGGAATCGCTGCAACCCGTGGCCGTAACGCTTTCGCAGCTGATCAAGAAGCCGGTCGGTTTCGCCGAGGACTGTATCGGTGAAGTCGCGCAGAAAGCGGTCGCGGCCATGAAGGACGGCAACATCCTATGCCTGGAGAACACCCGCTTCCACAAGGAGGAAGAGAAGAACGATCCGGCCTTCGTGGCGGAACTGGCAAAACTCGGCGACATCTGGGTCAACGATGCCTTCTCGGCGGCGCACCGCGCCCATGCCTCGACCGAAGGCCTCGGCCACGTGCTGCCGGCCTATGCCGGCCGCACCATGCAGGCCGAACTGGAGGCACTCGGCAAGGCGCTGGAACATCCGACCAAGCCCGTGATCGCGATCATCGGCGGCGCCAAGGTTTCGACCAAGATCGATCTTTTGGAAAACCTCGTCAGCAAGGTCGATGCGATGGTGATCGGCGGCGGCATGGCCAACACCTTCCTGCATGCGCAAGGCGTCGGAATCGGCAAGTCGCTGGCCGAGAAGGACCTGGCGCCGACCGCGCTGCGGATCATGGAGAAGGCGGAAGCCGCCACTTGCGCGATCATCCTGCCCGTCGACTCCGTGGTCGCGTTTCACTTCGCGGCCCATGCGCCGTCGCAGGCTTACGGGCTCGGCGCCATCCCCGCCGACGGCATGATTCTCGACGTCGGCCCGCAGTCCGTCCAGCGCATTGTCGCCGCGATCGACGACGCCGCGACGCTGGTGTGGAACGGCCCGCTCGGCGCCTTCGAGATGCCGCCGTTCGACCGTGGCACGGTGGCGGCCGCGCGTCACGCGGCGGCGCGGACCAGAGCGAAGAAGCTGGTCTCGGTCGCCGGCGGCGGCGACACCGTGGCGGCGCTGAACCAGGCCGGCGTTGCCCAGGATTTCAGCTATGTCTCGACCGCTGGCGGCGCGTTTCTTGAATGGATGGAGGGGAAACCCTTGCCGGGCGTCGAGGTTTTGAAGGCAAAGCAGGGAAGTTGAAGCTCGGCCGTTGCAGGCCTATGTTACATGTAACACTCCAATCGAGGATATGCGCCATGGCCGACGGAGCAAAGCGGGTCCAGAAGCACCGGGACAAGATGAAGGCCGCCGGCCTGAAGCCGGTGACGATCTGGGTTCCCGACGTGAGCACACCGGAATATGCACAACAGGTTGCCGACGCAATTGCGATCATCAACGCCAGCGCGGATGAAAAGATCATCCTCGAAGAGCTTTCAAATATTGAGATCGAAGGCTGGAAATGAAACGCGGTGAGCTCGTCACCGTCATCCTTACTGGCGCTTACGGAAAGCCTCGGCCTGCAGTGATCGTTCAATCCGATAGATATGAGGCAATGGAATCCGTTACGTTCCTGCCAATGACGAGCGAAGTCCTTCCGAAACAAGTGTTTCGGATCACGGTTGCACCGACGGCGGAGAATGGCCTGCAGGCGCCGTCCCAGATCATGGCCGACAAGTGCAGCACATTGCCGCTGACAAAGGTGGGCAAGGTGTTTGGGCGACTTAGCGCCGGCGATCTCGGAAGAGTGGATCGGGCGCTCGCGGCATTCTTAGGTTTCGCGTGAGTACCGGCTAGTTTGAGATTCAAAGACAGTGACAGCCCGCTGTCACCCCAACGCGGAGGACAGGATCGATGGCTCGGATCACGTTGCGTCAATTGCTCGACCATGCGGCGGAGCACGACTACGGCGTGCCGGCCTTCAACATCAACAACATGGAGCAGGCGCTGGCCATCATGGACGCGGCCGCAAGCTGTGACGCGCCGGTCATCATCCAGGCCTCGCGCGGCGCGCGGTCCTACGCCAACGACATCATGCTGCGCCACATGATGGACGCCGTCACCGAGATCTATCCGCAGATCCCCGTCTGCGTGCATCTCGACCACGGCAACGAGCCCGCCACCTGCATGACCGCGATCCAGGCCGGCTTCACCTCGGTGATGATGGACGGCTCGCTGAAGGCCGACGGCAAGACGCCGGGCGACTGGGACTACAACGTCGGCGTCACCAAAAAGGTCACCGACATGGCCCATCTCGGCGGCATTTCGGTCGAAGGCGAACTCGGCGTGCTCGGCTCGCTCGAGACCGGCATGGGCGACAAGGAGGACGGCCACGGCGCGGAAGGCAAACTCTCCCACGACCAGCTGCTGACCAATCCGGACGAAGCGGTGAAATTCGTCAAGGAAACGAAAGTCGACGCGCTGGCGATCGCGATGGGCACCTCGCACGGCGCCTACAAGTTCACCCGCAAGCCCGACGGCGACATCCTCGCCATGAATGTGATCGAGGAAATCCACCGCAAGCTGCCCAACACGCACCTGGTGATGCACGGCTCGTCCTCGGTGCCGCAGGACCTGCAGGAAATCATCAACGCCAATGGCGGCAAGATGAAAGAGACCTGGGGCGTGCCGGTGTCCGAGATCCAGCGCGGCATCAAGAACGGCGTCCGCAAGATCAACATCGACACCGACAACCGCATGGCGATGACCGGACAGATCCGCAAAGTCCTGCACGACAATCCGGAAGAGTTCGACCCGCGCAAATATCTCAAGCCCGCGATGGAAGCGATGGCGAAACTGTGCAAGCAGCGGCTGCAGGAATTCAATACCGCGGGCCAAGCCGGCAAGTTCAGGAAGGTGCTGACGACGGCCGAGATGGCCAGGCGCTACACCAAGGGCGAGCTTGATCCGAAAGTCGCATGACCGGCCACGCGAGGTAGCCGCCGGCCTTGTTGCGCCGACACGGGTTCCCTGCCGGTATCTTGGGATTTGCCCGAGAACCGTCTAGTTTGGTCCGCAAAACGTTCATGCTTACGGAGGAGGCAAACGATGAATCTCGCCGATCTCAACAAGGTCGCTGTCGCCATGGTCGCGCCCGGCAAGGGCATCCTTGCTGCCGACGAATCGACCGGCACCATCAAGAAGCGCTTCGACGCCATCAAGGTCGAATCGACCGAGGAAAGCCGCCGCGACTATCGCGAAATGCTGTTCCGCTCCACCGAGGCGATGAGCCGCTACATCTCCGGCGTCATTCTCTATGACGAGACCATCTGGCAAACGGCCCGCGACGGCACGCCGCTGATCAAGCTGATCGAACAATCCGGCGCGATCCCCGGCATCAAGGTCGACGAGGGAACGCAAGCCTTGCCGAACTGTCCGGGCGAACTGGTCACCGTCGGCCTCGACAAGCTCGCCGAGCGGCTGAAGAAATATTACGAGCGCGGCGCGCGCTTTGCGAAATGGCGCGCGGTGATCGACATCGGCGCGAACATCCCGACGATGACCGCGATCGACGTCAACGCCCATGCGCTGGCGCGTTACGCAGCGCTGTGCCAGGCCGCGCGGATCGTGCCGATCGTCGAACCGGAAGTGCTGATGGACGGCGATCACGACATCGAGCGCTGCTACGACGTCACCAAACGCGTGCTCAACAAGACGTTCCAGGAATTGCGGGTGCAGCGCATAGCCCTCGAAGGCATGGTGCTGAAGCCGAACATGGTCGTTGCGGGCAAGAAGAGTCCCAGGCAGGCGTCCGTCGAGGAAGTCGCCGAGAAGACCGTCCGGCTGCTGAAGAACTGCGTCCCGGCCGCGGTGCCCGGCATCGCCTTCCTGTCCGGCGGCCAATCCGACGAGGAGGCGACCGCGCATCTGGACGCCATGAACCGGATCGGCGGCCTGCCGTGGCCGCTCACCTTCTCCTACGGACGCGCGCTGCAGGCGGCGCCGCAGAAGGCCTGGTCCGGCAAGTCCGAGAACACCGCCGCCGGCCAGCGCGCCTTCACCCATCGCGCGCGGATGAATTCGCTCGCACGCAAGGGCGAATGGAAGGCCGAGCTGGAAAAGAAGGCGGCATAGATTGGCCGCCAAACCTGCTCCGCCGCGGCCAAAGCCCCGGCTCTATCTCGCGACACCCGAGGTCGACGATCCGTCGGCCTTGATCGCGAGCCTGCCGGGCCTGCTCGCCGGCGCGGACGTCGCAGCGGTGCTTCTCCGGCTCAAGCCGGTCGACCAGCGCACCATGATCTCGCGCATCAAGGCGCTGGCACCCGCGATCCAGGGAAGCGGCGCGGCGCTGCTGCTCGACGGTCACGTCGAACTGGTGGCGCGCGGCGGCGCCGACGGCGCGCACTTGACCGGCATCGAAGCCTTGCGGGACGCGCTGCCGTCGCTGAAGCCGGACCGCATCGCCGGCGTCGGGGGTCTCGTGACCCGGCACGATTCGATGGAGGCCGGCGAACTGGGCGCGGACTACGTGCTGTTCGGCGAGCCCGACGCTGGCGGCCGGCGGCCCTCGATGGAGGCGATCGCCGAGCGCCTGCAATGGTGGGCCGAACTGTTCGAGCCGCCCTGCGTCGGCTTCGCCGCCTCGCGCGAGGAGGCTCACGAATTCGCCGGCGTGGGCGCGGATTTCATTCTGGTCGGAGATCTCGTCTGGAATGACCGGCGCGGCGCGGCAGCGGCGCTGAACGAGGTCGAAGCGATCATCCGAAACGCGCATTCCGCTTGGGCCGGAAACGCCAGGGCCGAACAGGGATAGCGCGGGAAGATGAAGCCGCTCACCGCCATATCGATGCTTGCGATCGGCCTGATCCTGCCGGCCGGCGCGCTCGCGCAAATCCCGCTGACGCCGCCGGCGCAAGCGCCCTCGGCTGCCAAGCCCGTGGCGAAGCCGAAGCCAAAGCCGATTGCCAAGAAGCCGGAGGCGGCCGAGACGCCGAAACCCGCGGCAACGCCCACGCCCGCCGCAACCGTCACCCCTGCGCCCGCGCCCGACGATCCGAATGTCGACGTGGTGTACGGCGCTTATCAGCGCGGCATGTACAAGACCGCGTTCGATCTGGCGACCCAGCACGCAGCCGCCGGCGATCCCAAGGCGATGACGATGCTGGGCGAGCTCTACTCAAATGCGCTGGGCGTCAAGCGCGACTACGCCAAGGCTGCCGACTGGTACCGGCGCGCCGCCGAGGCCGGTGACCGGGAAGCCATGTTCGCGCTGGCGATGATGCGCCTGGAGGGTCGCGGCGGCGCGCCCGACCGCGAGGCCGCGGTCAAATGGCTGGCATCCTCCGCCAAACTCGGCAACCCGAAGGCGGCCTATAACCTGGCGCTGCTCTATCTCGACGGCCAGACGCTGCCGCAGGACGTCACGCGCGCGGCGGAACTGTTCCGCCTGGCCGCCGACGCCGGCAACGCGGAAGCGCAATACGCGCTCGCCACCTTCTACAAGGAAGGCACCGGCGTGCCGAAGGACATGGAAAAGGCGGTCCGGCTGCTGCAGGCGGCTTCGCTCGCCGACAATGTCGATGCCGAGGTCGAATACGCGATCGCGCTGTTCAACGGCACCGGCACGCCGAAGAACGAGCCCGCCGCCGTGGCACTGCTGCGCAAAGCGGCCAGGCAAAACAGCCCGATCGCGCAAAACCGCCTGGCGCATGTGCTGGTGGAAGGAATGGGCGCGCCTGTCGACAAGATCGAGGGCCTCAAATGGCACGTCATCGCCAAGACCGCGGGCAAGGGCGATCTTCAGCTCGATGAGGCGCTGGCGCAATTGAGCCCGGAGGATCGCGCCAAGGTCGATGCGGCCGCGCGCCAATGGCTCGGCACCAAATGATGGCCTTGACGGCGGCAGCCCCGCAGGGCACCCACGGGGCACATTCCCTGCCCGTCCCTTCCTGACCTGACGCTTCGGGTCGCCTCGAGCCGAGATCATGCTGCATTCCGCCGTCATCAACGTCATGGTCAAGGCCGCGCGCCGCGCCGGCCGCAGCCTCAAGCGCGACCTCGGCGAGATCGAAAATCTCCAGGTGTCGCTGAAGGGGCCGGCCAATTTCGTCAGCCTCGCCGACAAGCGCGCCGAAGCGATGCTCCGCGAAGACCTCGACAAGGCGCGGCCGGGCTACGGCTTCATCGGCGAGGAAGGGGGCGCGCGCGAAGGCGCCGACAAGACCCACACCTGGATCGTCGATCCGCTCGACGGCACCACCAATTTCCTGCACGGCATTCCGCAATTTGCGATATCGATCGGGCTGCAGCGCGAGGGCACGATCATTGCGGGGGTGATCTACAATCCCGCCAATGAGGAGTTGTATACCGCCGAGCGCGGCAAGGGCGCCTTCCTCAACGACCAGCGCCTGCGCGTGGCCGGCCGCCGCAAGCTTTCCGACAGCGTGATCGCCTGCGGGCTGCCGCATATCGGCCGCGGCGACTTCAAGCTGTCACTCGCCGAGCTTGCCGAAATCCAGCCGCGGGTGGCGGGCCTGCGCCGTTTCGGCGCGGCCTCGCTCGACATGGCCTTCGTCGCCGCCGGCCGTCTCGACGGCTACTGGGAGCGCAACCTGCAGGCCTGGGACATGGCGGCGGGACAGATCATCGTCCGCGAAGCCGGCGGCATCGTCTCGGGCATCGAAGGCGATGACGATCCGCTGAAGACCGGCGACGTGATCTGCGGCAACGAATTTATTCACGCTGAGTTGGTGAAGATTTTGAAGCCGCTGGGGAAGTAAGTCGCGCTGCATGCCACCGGCAGCTGAGATGGTCCGATAGTCGCGCCTTTGACCGCCGGGTGGATTCAGTCCCATGACCTTCTGGTGCGGGTCCGACTCATTAGGGTCCGCCTCAGCCCATTCGGTTGAGGGTGCCTCTTATGCTCGTGAATATCTCCCCGATATTCTTCCGCATCGAATCGAGCTTTTGGAAGTTTTCAAAAACCCGGGCAATTTTCTCGTCGATCTCGCCTTTGTTGCTTGAGAGCGCCTCCACGCGTGAGCTAAGCCTTTCATCGCCTGAGCATTCGATCTCATCGAGGGTTTTGACCAGGATATCGCGGCTTTTATTCACTTCATCGATCAAGGCCTCGATACCGAATACCGGCGCCTGCAGCGACACAAGCTCGGCCTGCGATTTGGCCAGCGCTTCCTTGAACTGGCCTAGCGTCGCCGATGAGTCTTGTACTGCACTGAGACGCAAACGGGACTGGATGACGAATTCGTTCAGCGCGTTGTGGCGATCAATCAGGCTCGCGCCGGCGGGATCCGTCTCGACCTCCGCAAGCGAGCGCTCAAGACGCGTCTGGCGTTCCCTGAGCTCTTCAAAATCCAGGCGAACCGCATCCAGAATATTGAAGCCATCATCCAGGCGCGCGAACCTCTGCTGGATCTCGATTTTGTTCCTGGAGAGCGCTTCCACCCGCGAGCTTAGCTTTTCATCGCCGCTGGTTTCGAGTTCATCGAGCGCGGCAGTCAACTGATCGCCGCGTAACCGCAATTCAGCGATAAGGGCGTAGATGCCTGCGTCTGGTGCGCTCAGGGGTACAAGCTCGGCCTGGGTCTTATCCAGTTCTTCCTTGAACCGGTTCAGCTTCGCCAGCGATTCCTGCAGCGAGCTTCGCCGCGCATGGATCAATGATACGTTTTGCTCAAGTTCCTTCAATCTGTCGGCAAGATTGTTTTTGTCGTCGCCGGTCTCGAGATCCGCGAGCCACCGTTCAAGGTGGCGTTGCCGATCCTTGAGTTCACCAAATACGGGCTCGATAACCCGCCGCTTTTCCGCCACGACGCCGACCATCTCTCGGAGAGTTTGCTGGCGGCGCCTGATTTGGTCGAGCCGATCCTGCATATCGACGGATTCGCTCCGGCCCTGCTGCAAGGCTCCCCTTTGTTCGGTATCGGTGAGCGCTTTCTGAAGCGATGCGATCGCTGCCTCAGGATCGTTGTCGGCGAGATGCTGGACCGTCGCGTCAAGCTGATTTTGCGATTCATGCAGGTCCAAGGTGCCCTGTCGGAGGCCCCTGAGGCGATCGCGCAACAACTTGTTTTGGCGGGAGAGGCTGAAGGCTTGCCATACGGACGAGCCGATCAGCGACAAGGTCGTAAATATGATGGCGCCGAGCGCGAACCGCTGCGGAGCCGGCAAGGCCGCAAAATGGATCGAGATCTGAGCCGGATCGAGGTCGAGTGTTGCGCCCGCAAAAAACGCCGCTGCACACACCAACACTATCCACGCAACGATGGGAAACCACATTCTGCAATCTTCTCAAAATTGTAGCGCGATCGGGCAAGCCGGGTTTCGCGAGGTGTACCAGGCCTTACGTCAAAGAAAGTCCGTTTCGCGCTGTGCCCAGCCTATCCTATCGGTTTTGCAGGGTCGGTGGTAGCGGGTTCGACGCTTCGGTGTCTGCGCCAAGGGGGAAATGAGGCTTGCTAATGCCTTGCGAGCGCGGACCGGATGATACAATCTTTACGTGTCTGCGGGAATGAATGGGCTTGCGGAGAAAAATCTGTTTCGACTATTGTTTTCCGGCATTGCCGGCCGGCGCCACCACCTGCTGATCGACGACGCTCAGGCGCCCGGGCAGCGTCCCGGAGCGCACCAGCATGGCGATGGTGTCGGCGTCCTCGAGCGTGAAGTTACCCGATATCACCCCCGCGCCGCCCAGGATCGGCTCGCGGATGACGGCGACCGAGAGCACATCGTCGTCGACAACGATGGCGAACGGCCGCCCCACATTGTCCGCGGTGACGTGCGCGAAGCGCCTTGTGCCGCGCGCGTTGAACCGGAACGAGGCGATCGGCTGGTGGTTCTCGGGAGCGAACCCGGGAGCAGCATCGACGATATCCTCGCCGTCCATGGCGACTTGCTTCAGCAGCAGATAGGGAGTCTTGGTCTTGAAGTCGTAGCGGATTTCGGATTCCGGAGGCGGGGCGCCTTGCAAGGCCGCCGTGGCGGTCATCGACAGGTCCACCAGGCGGAACGCGATCCGCGCCTTCTTGCTGAACATCGCGGCGACCCGTTCGGGATCGGTGATACCCGGCAGCAGGACACGGATGCGATCCGACCCGTCGGCCTGCACGCCGGCCGGCTTGATGTCGCTGTTGCGCAGCCGCTGTTCGATCATCTCGATGGACTGCCTGACCAGTCCGCGCAGGCGCTCGGCGAATCCGGACTCCGATCGGCTTGATCCTGATGAGCCCGTCACCGCCGTCGGTAACGCCGAGCGCCCCTTCGCCTGACGGCGCGGCTTCCGTCGGCGGCACGAGCTTGCTCAACAGCCGCTGCCGGTCGCCGGCTTCCGCAATCCGGACCTCGACACCGCCTTCGCGCATCGCGAGACCGGCATAGGGGATGCGGCCATCGTGCAATATTCGATACGCGTCATCGCGCAGGTCCGTCACCATCGCCTCACGCAAGGCATCGGCATCGACCTTGAACACGATGCGGGATCCACCCCGCATTTCGATGGCCTTCTCCGCACTGGTCGCATTCGCCGCGCGCATTCTGTCGACCTCCTGCACGTCCCCGGATGTTGACGCGCGCGGCGCGGCCAGCGCCGACAATGCGGCGCAGGCAATCGCGAAAGCGACGATGAGCCCCGTCGTCATGGCCCGCGCGTTCGTGGTCATTGCGTCCTCTTTCCGGCGGTGCAGAACCCGCCACGAAACCTTGACTCGGCCGTCTTCTGTCCGCGCCAGTCTCTTGGTCCTGCGATCGCGCGCCGAGGTTCAATCACCCGCTTTTCCGGAGGCAAGGCCGCGCGGGCCACCCCGGCGCGATGCCCGACGCGAAGCGTCAGTCGCCGCGCCGCGCGGAGGCGAGGACGCGATCGACCATTTGCGGAGCAAGGCCGAGATAATTGCCGGGCGAGGTCAGCCGCTCGATCGTCGCGCGATCGATGCGCTCCGCGACCTGCGGATCGGCCGACAAGGCGTCGGCGAGCGTCATGCGCTTTTCGTTGGCGGTCCCGCAGGCGTCATAGACGACGTCGTGCGCCTGCTGACGGCCGATCTGCGGGGCGAGCCCCATCATGACGGCTTCGGCGACGATGAGGCCGCGGCTGATCTCGAGGTTTTTGGCCATTTGCGTCTCATCGACGATCAGGCCGCCAAGCGCGAATTTCGCCTGGTTGAGCGCGCCGGCTGACAGCACGAAGCTTTCCGGTATCGCCATCCATTCCGCATGCCAGGGGCCGGTGGCGCGCTCGAAATCCTGCACCATCGCATCGAGCATGAGGCCGGCGTGCTGGCGGACGCCCTTGGAGGCCGCGAGCATGAGCTCCGAGGAGATCGGATTGCGCTTCTGCGGCATGGTCGAGGACCCGCCGCGGCCCTTGACGAAAGGCTCGTAGACCTCGGCGAATTCGGTGGAGGCCATGATCATGATGTCGAGCGCGATCTTGCCGAGCGAGCCGGTGACGAGGCCGAGGAAATTGACGACTTCGGCAAGCCCGTCGCGGGCGACATGCCAGGTCGAGACCGGCACGCCGAGGCCGAGCTCTTCGCACAGCGCCTTCTGGACCTCGAAACCCTTGTCGCCGAGCGAGGCGAGGGTGCCGGCTGCACCGGCGAATTCGCCGACCAGGACGCGGGGCTTCAACTGCTCGAGCCGCTCGGCGTGGCGATCGAACATGGCGAGCCAGATCGCGGTCTTGTAGCCGAAGGTCACCGGCAAGGCCTGCTGGAGATGCGTGCGCCCGGCCATCGGCGTGTCGCGATAGCGTTCCGACAGGCCGGCGAGGATGCCGCGCAGCGCGGCGATATCCGCTTCGATGATCGCAAGGCCGTCGCGCACCTGCAGGATCACGGCGGTATCCATGATGTCCTGCGTGGTCGCGCCCCAATGGACGTAGCGGCCGGCGTCGCCGCATTGCCTCACCATCTGATGCACCAGCGGCAGGATCGGATAGCCGACATTGTCGGTCTCGCGGCGCAACAAGTCGAAATCGAGCGCCGAAACATCGGTGCGTCGGGCGATCTCTTCGGCCGCCCCGGTCGGGATCACGCCGCAGCGCGCCTCGGCCCTGGCCAGTGCGATCTCGACCTCGGCGTAGCGGGAAATCAGCGCGTAGTCGGAAAACACCTCGCGCATTTGCTGTGTGCCGAAGAGGCCGCGGAAAAGGATGGAGTCGAGGACGGTGGTGGCGGCCGGGGCGGCGGGTTGCATGGGTGGTTCTCCGGGTGCAGGGCCGAGTTTATGTCCGAACATCATCTGCGGGCGGTGGCAAACGAGCCATCCCCTCCCAAAGTTAGTTGGAAAGCTCCCTTGTCATACCGTAGGCGCATGACATACTGCGCGAAGCGAATGACTGACTGCAGTGTCTGGGAAGCCGCCATGGTGCGGCGCGGGACTTTGGCCCTGGCTCGGAGTCCCGCCGCCATCGAGGCGGAGCGAATGCGTCATAGCTTTTCTTGAACTTACGGCTGGCGGCGTCGCTTGCTCCCAATGTCTTTGCTCAGGCCGCGGAAGACGGCCGGACGACACGTGGAAATCAAGCGCGTGGAAATCAAGCACGTGGAAATGCTCAAGCGCAACCGGAGGAGCACCTATGACAATGACAGCTGAGATACCCGGCCAAGTCCCGTGGTGGAAAGAACCCACCAAGGATCAATGGATGGCGTGGATCGCCGCCTGGCTCGGTTGGACCCTCGATGCGTTCGACTTCACCATCTTCCTTCTGATCATGGTGCCGATCTCGGAAACGTTCCACGTGCCGCTGATCGAAGTGACGGCCGTATTCACCGTCACCCTGTGGCTGCGGCTGGTGGGCGCCGTCGGCTCCGGCTGGCTTGCCGATCGCATCGGGCGCAAGGCGCCGCTGATGATCTCGATCCTGTGGTATTCGGTGGCCAATCTGTGCGCCGGCCTCTCGCCGACCTTCACACTGCTGTTCATATTCCGCGCGCTGCTCGGCATCGGCATGGGCGCGGAATGGCCCGCAGGCGCAGCGCTGGCCATGGAATTGTGGCCGGCCCGCTCGCGCGGCCTGATGAGCGGCGTGCTCCAGGGGTCGTGGAGCATTGGCTTCCTGGCGTCGAGCCTCGCCTACGGACTGCTCTACGACAAGATCGGCTGGCGCGGCCTCTTGATCCTCGGCGTGCTGCCGGCACTGGCGGTGGTGTGGATCCGCGTCTACGTCAAGGAACCGAAGGTGTGGGTGGAGAACCGCCGCATCCAGCGCGAGCAGAAGAAGGAATTCAAGGCTCCGCTGCTCGACATCTTCCGCCCGCACGTGCTTGGCAACACCGTCATGGCATGCCTGTGGATGGCGAGCGGTTTTGTGATCTACTACTCGGTCTACGGCATGTTCGCCACCCACCTGCAGAAGGATCTGCATCTGGCGGCGGGCATGGTTGCGATGCCGATCGCGCTGGCCAACCTGGTGGCGTTCCTGGCGAGCGGCTTCTGGGGCTATGTCGCCGATATCTTCGGCCGCAGATGGGCGATGATCATCCCGGCGGCGATCGGCGCCTGCATCACGCCGCTCTATCTGTTCACTGATTCCTACACGACGGTGGCCGGCGCCTTCATCGTGCAGGGCGCATTCCTCGGCGCGATCTATGGACAGAATCCGGCGTATCTGACCGAACGATTCCCGACCGAAGTGCGGGCAACCGCGTCGGGCTTCTGCTACCATCAAGGCGCGATCTGGGCCGGCTTCACCGGACCGGTGCTGACCTACCTCGCCGTCGGTCAGCCGCTCGGATTCGCCATTCCGATGCTGGTTGCGACGACCGGCGCTGCGGTCCTGTTCGTGATCACGCTGCTGTTCAGCCCGGAGACGAGGGGCAAGGAGCTGGTTTCGGAAATCACCTTGCTGCAACCTGCCGAGTGATATCGACCGCGCGGCCGTCTTCGGGCGGCCGCGCGGCTTACGCCTTGTGCCAATCCGCCGGCAGCCGCGCCGGCTGGCAGCCCTCTTCCCTACCTGTGGAACGGCTCGCACGAGCTGTTAAGATGCCGCTCTCCTCGGCCTGGAGACGGACATGAAGCGGCGCGAATTCATTGCACTCCTCGGCGCCACGACGGCGCTGCCGTTCGCGGCGCGCGCGCAGGCCTATCCGGCGCGGCCCGTTACCCTGGTCGCGCCGTTTCCGGCGGGCGGGCCGGTCGACACCATCGCCCGAATTCTGGCCGAGCACCTGCAGGGCATGTTGGGCCAACCCTTCATCGTCGAGGACGTCGCAGGCGCCGCCGGCAGTATCGGTGTAGGCCGGGTCGCCCGTGCCGCGCCTGACGGCTATACACTCAGCGTCGGCCAATGGAGCACGCATGTGGCCAATGCGTCCATTTACAAGCTGCCATACGACACGCTCGCCGACTTTCAGCCGATCGCCCTGTTGTCGAGCAACCCGGGGCTGATCGTTGGAAACAGGAATCTGCCGGCCAATGACCTCAAGGAACTCATCGCGTGGTTGAAAGCCAATCCGGCAACGGCCACGCAGGGCACGCCCGGCGTCGGAGGGTTTGGTCATATCGGAGGCGTGTTCTTTCAAAAGGTGACGGGGCTGAAATGGCAGTTCGTGCCCTATCGCGGCGCGGCGCCAATGATGCAGGGTTTGCTGGGCGGGCAGGTCAACTTCATCATCGATACGCCCACCACGTCGATTCCGCAGATTCAGAGTGGCGCCATCAAGGGCTTCGCCATCATGTCCAAGACCCGACTGACGGCAATACCAGATGTTCCGACCGTGGCGGAGGCAGGTACGCCCGGCCTGGAGCTGTTGCAGTGGAACGCCGTTTGGGCGCCGAAGGGCACGCCCGGCGACATCGTGATGACGCTCAACAAGGCGATCGTCAGAACCATGGCCGACCCAACGGTGCGTCAGAGACTGGCGGGGCTTGGACAGGAAATATATCCGCCAGAGCAACAGACGCCGGATGCGCTCGCCGCATTTCAGAAGGCCGAGATGGAAAAATGGGGGCCGATCATCGCGGCGGCGAACATCAAGGTCGAGTAGCGGGGAAGAGCGATGCAATTGCGAACTTTCGGGCGCACGAAGATGCAGCTCTCGGTGCTCGGCTTCGGCTGCGGCGCCGTGGGCGGATTCATGGTGCGCGGCGACCCCGCCGAGCAGGAGGCGACCATCGCCCGCGCGCTTGCCGCCGGCGTCAACTACTTCGACACCGCGGTGCAGTACGGCAATGGCGAATCGGAAAAGAACCTCGGCCGCGTGTTGCGCAGGCTGAAGCCCGTCAACATCACCGTTGGCACCAAGGTCCGCCTGCCGCCCGAGGATTATCGCCGCATTGCCGAAGCAATAACGAAGTCGCTCGAAGGCAGCCTGGCGCGGCTGGGGCTTGAGCGGGTCGACATCTTCCATCTGCACAATTCGATCACCGGGACCGGCGGCGGACCCGCGCTCAGCGTCCGGCAAGTGCTGGACGACGTGGTCCCGGCATTCGAGCGCCTGCGCCAGCAGGGCAAGATCCGTTTTCTCGGGATGACCGCGGTCGGCGACACGGCGGCGCTAAATCAGGTCATCGACGCCCGCGTCTTCGACAGCGCGCAGGTCGTCTACAACATGCTCAATCCGTCCGCCGCGGAAGTGTTGCCGGCGAACTATCCGGCACAGGACTATGGACGGATGTTCGATCACACAAGGGCCGCCGGCGTCGGCGTCGTCGGCATCCGCGTGCTGGCCGGCGGCGCGCTGTCGGGTTCGACCGAGCGGCACCCGATCGCAGGTCCCGCGCCCGAGCCGATCGGTTCGGCGATGAACTACGAGGCCGACGTCGCGCGCGCCCGCCGCCTGATGCCGCTGGTCAAGGAGGGGTTCGCCGCAAGCCTCACCGAGGCCGCCACGCGGTTTGCGCTGTCGCACCCGGCGATGGGCACGATCCTGGTTGGCCTCGCGACGCCGCAACAGTTCGAGGATGCGCTTGCCGCGGTCGAAAAAGGTCCGCTGCCGCAGGCCGCGCTCGACCGGCTTTCGGCGCTGCGGCAGGCGTTTTCCGGCGAGCCGCGATGATGAAGTGCGATCACCGAGGCAGCGCAACGGCATCAATCTGCATCACCCCGTATTGGTCGAACAGCTCAACCCGATCGCCATCGAAAACGGGAGTGTAGCAGCGGCGCTGGACCGTGAGCACACAGAGCCGGTTCTCCTTGATGGTCCATGTCCCGGCTGCAGGTCCGAGGGCCGGGTGCCAATGCAGATAGGTCAACTGGCCGTCGGGTTCGAACCGCAGGGTGAACGGACCCTCCTTTTTCCCGGCGCCGAAGCTGATGGTCGTTCCCTGCAGCCTTGCGGTTAAATCCTCACCCTTCGATCGCTCCCCCGTCGCCGCCGCGATCGAGGCATCGGGCCCCGGGTCGAAACCCGCCGCCTTCAGGATCAGCCAGAACAGCCTGCCAATGTCGCGGACCGGTGGTTCGGGAATGGCGATGTCGCGATCGACACGATGCACCACGACGAGGTCGAGCGCAGGTACCACCAGCGCGAATTGGCCGCCGGCGCCTTCGGCCATGAAGCTGCCCTCGGGGAGGGTAACGCTGGGCGCGATCGCGCCGTCGAGAAAGCCGGTCCACCAGAGATAGCCGTAACCCGCTCCAAAGAAGGATTGTGAATAGGGCCGCGTGCTCTCCTGAACCCATTCACGCGGCACGACCTGTCGCCCAGCCCAATTTCCCCCGTGCAGATAGAGCAGCGCGAAGCGCGCGAGATCGCGCGCGCTCATGCGGATGGGATAGGCCGGGTGTATGGAAGCATCACCGCGAAAGTAGACACCATCCTGCGGACGATAGTCCTGCATGCCGATCGGCTTGGCGATCTTGTGGTACAACGCATCGAAGATGCCGGTTGCGGTGGCGCGCTCGTAGATCGTGCCCAGCGCGTTGAAGTCCCAGTTATTGTAATACCAGAAGGTGCCGGGCGCGTGGCTGTAGCGCGGCGGCCGCGCCTTGGCCATGCCGGGCGTCTCATAGAGCGCCGCATGATAGATGCCGGATCGCGCCTGCAGAAGCTCGCGCACCGTCGCGCCCTTCTCGACCTCGGTCAGACCAGGCGGATTGTCGTCGATGCCGAGTTCACCCAGCGTGCTGTCGAGATTGACCTGGTGTTGCGCGACGGCGATGCCGATGAGGGCGCTGAGCAGGCTCTTGCGGACTGAGGCGAGTTCCGTTCGTTTCGTCGTATCGCCCCACTCGGCCACCACCTTGCCGTGCTGCACGATCATGACGGCGCTCGAACGAATCTGGTCCGAGAAGGCGCGCGCCTGCGCAAGCCCCGTCTCGGACCAGCCCAATTCCGCGGGAGCGGCATGCTCCCACTCGGCTCCCGGGAAGCTGTCTTCGGCGCCGGCGGGGCCAAACCGAACCAAGGCGCCAACAAGGACGAAGAGGCAAAAAAGAGGGCGAATATGCATCGAACCCGCGCGGTGAGGTCACCCTGTCAGCTCACTATAACCCTCGACCGCGCCAGACAGAATACCGGCCGACCGCGTTCTTTTGCCGAGAGCCGGCTTAGGCTTTCGTCATCCGGTAATGGCTGACGCCCCATTCGCTGCCGTCGGCGTAACCGAACAGGCCTGCGGTAGCGAGGAAGAACCAGCGCCAACGCCGCATCCACAAGGCCGCGTCGTGGCCGTAGACGTCGCGGAAGATGGCCTCGATCGCATCGCGGTTGCCATCGAAATTGGCGAGCCAGTCGAGCGCGGTGCGCTGATAATGCGTGCCGCTCCAGCGCCACTCCTTTTCGATCGCCAACAGATCGGCGTATTGCCGGATCAGATGATGGCTCGGCATCACCCCGCCGGTGAAGAAATGCTGCGCGATCCAGTCTTCGGAATCGGTGCGGTCGAACAGATAGCTGCCGGAGCGGTGGGTGAAGACGTGCATGAAGAAGCGGCCGTCGGCTGCGAGCCACGACCGCACCCGGCCCAGCAATTCGCGCCAGTTCATCATGTGCTCGAACATTTCCACCGAGACGATGCGGTCGAACTGCCGCCCGGGGTCGAACCCGTTCATGTCGGCGGTGATCACGCGGAGATTTTGCAAGTTGCGCGCGTCGGCCTCCGCCTCGATATATTCGCGCTGCCCATGTGAATTCGACACCGCGGTAATCTGCGAATGCGGGAATTGCCGCGCCATCCACAGCGACAGCGAGCCCCAGCCGCAACCGAGTTCGAGGATCGATTGGCCGTCGGCGAGATCGGCGTGATCGACGCTCTGGCGCAGCGCTTCTTCCTCGGCCTCCTGCAGCGTCGATTTCGGCTCCTTGTAGAAGCAGGAGGAGTATTTGCGGTTCGGACCCAGCACCTCCGCGAAGAACGCCGCCGGCACCTCGTAGTGCTGGGCGTTGGCCGCCTCGGTATGCTCGGCGATGGCGCGCGCCGCCATCGCCTGCGCGAACGATGCGTCTTTGCCGGCGTTATCCGAAGCCAGCCGCGCCGCCGTGCGCGAGCACATCCGGCCGATCGCGGCGCGGATCACGAGATCGGGCAGCGGCACCCGCTCGGCGGTGCCGATCACCTTCGACACAAAGCTCATGTGACCGCTCCTTTGTGCGGTGGCAGCGGAAAGAAGGCTGACGTGCGCGCCTGATAGTCGCGATAGCGTTCGCCACGCGAGCGCAGCATCTGTTGTTCCAGCGGCGGAATGCCGGTGACGTGGACGAGGATCCAGTACATGAAGACCGGCGCCAGCAGCGATGCAAAGCCCCATGGATAGGAAAGCGCATGGTCAGCAGAGATCGCGATGACGGGATAGGCGAGCCAGCCGAACCATTCGAAGAAGTAGTTGGGATGGCGCGACCAGCGCCATAAGCCGGCGTCGCAGACCCGGCCCTTGTTAGCGGGATCGTTGCGGAAAGCCTTCAGCTGCGCATCGGCGAGCGCTTCGCCCAAAATGCCCGACAACAGGATCAGGACGCCCAGATAATCCTGCAGCCGCAGCGGAGCTTGCGGAAACCGCGCCGCGACGAAAATCGCAAACACCAGCGGGATCGATCCGAACCCCTGGTTTTGCAGGAACACGAACATCCGCCGCGGCGAATCGACGCCCCATTCCGCGGCGAAAGCGGCGTAGCGCGGATCGTCCTTGATGCCTGCGGTGCGTCGTGCGATGTGCAGCCCGAGCCGCAGCGACCAGATCGCGACCAGGACTGCGACCAGCCATTGCCGCGCATTCGGCGAAGCGCCGCCGACCGGCCACAGCGCGCTGCCGGCTCCGGTAAGCCCCACCGCAAACGTCCAGATGGTATCGACCCAGCCGGAATTGCCGGTGCGCTGCTGCACCATCCAGGCCATCGCCATCAGGATCGAGAGCGATACCGCGATGCCGGCCAGCGCTTCGAGATAAAGGACCGTCATCCAAAAAAGCCCGTTAAACCGCTTCAGGCGTCAAACATTCGTCAAATACGCATCACCTCTAAGCGCGGTTTCACCCCAAAGTTCCCCTTTTCCCGCCCGAACCGACGCGAACCGGCTTTTTTCCCGGGCCTGCTGTGCCATATTGAGGGGCCGCAAAGCGGTTCTTTCGCCAGGGATGACACCATGCCTTCAGGCCCCTCTTCCCGCTCCGCGATGGAGATCGAATTCACCAAGCTGTCCTCGCCGCGGATTTTCCTGGTGCGGATGCTGGTGTTCCTGGTGCTGTGCGCGCTGGTCGCGGTCATCCTGTACAAGCAGATCGTCACAGCCTTCTTCGCCAATCCCGGCCTCAACGCCCTGATCGGCATTGTGCTGCTGATCGGCACCATCCTGTCGTTCCGCCAGGTGATCCGGCTCTATCCGGAGGTCGCCTGGGTCAACAATTTCCGCATCGCCGACCCCGGGCTCGCGCGGTCGACCGCCACCCGACGCTGCTGGCGCCGATGGCGGCGATCCTTGGCGGCGAGCGCACCGGGCGGATGACGATCTCGCAGCAGACCATGCGGCATCTGCTGGATTCCATCGCCACGCGGCTCGACGAGGCGCGCGACATATCGCGCTACATGACGGGCTTGCTGGTGTTTCTCGGCCTGCTCGGCACCTTCTGGGGCCTGATCGAAACCGTGGGCTCGGTCGGCAAGGTGATCGATGGCTTGAAGGTCGGCGGCGACGCCGGCGCGCTGTTCGATACATTGAAGGAGGGTCTCGCCGCGCCGCTCGGCGGCATGGGCATCTCGTTTTCCTCGTCGCTGTTTGGTCTTGCCGGTTCGCTGATCCTCGGCTTCCTCGATCTGCAATCGAGCCAGGCGCAGAACCGCTTCTACACCGACCTCGAAGACTGGCTCGCCTCCACGGTGCGCGAATATTCGTCCGAGGGCGCCGGCAGCGGCCCGGCCGGCGAGCTGCAGGGCGCGGTCGAACGGCTGCGGCTTGCACTGGAAGAGGGCGGCGCGAGCCGCGGCACGACGGCCGCGATGGCCAATCTCGCCGAAGCCATTCAGGGCCTGGTCGCGCATATGCGCACCGAGCAGCAGATGATCCGCGAATGGGCCGACGGCCAGGGCGAGCAGAACCGCGAGATCAGGAAACTGCTGGAGCGGCTCGCGCGCCAGCCGGAGAAGAGCTAGCGATATGCCGAACTTGCTGGATCACGTAACGGTCGGCGTCAGCGATGTTGAGCGGTCAAGGAAATTCTATGATCGCGCACTGCGCCCGCTCGGGATCGCCTGGCTCTACGGAGAGGACGGACAGCTCGCGGGCTACGGCGTCAGTCCCAAGGCTTTTTTCTGGATCGGGCGAAAAGACATCCCTCAGAAAGGGGCTCACATCGCCTTCACGGCCCCCGACCGCGCCACCGTGGATCGATTCCATGAAGAAGCCATCGCGGCCGGCGGCAGGGACAATGGAAAGCCCGGCTTACGCCCACATTACCATGCAAACTACTACGGCGCCTTCGTGCTGGATCCCGACGGCCACAATGTCGAGGCCGTTTGCCATTCCCCGCAAGGATGAGCCGTGGAACGAGGATAGGCCGTAAATCCATGCGTCAACGCGAGAGATAGACAATGGCCCTTGCCCGTACACGCCGCAGCGAATCGGCATTCAACTACTGGCCGGGTTTCGTCGATGCGCTGTCGACGCTGGTGCTCTCGATCGTGTTCCTGCTGTCGGTCTTTCTGGTGGTGCAGTTCTTCCTGTCGCAGGAGGTCACCGGCAAGGACAAGGCGCTGGAGCAGCTCAACGCCAAGATCGCGCAATTGAACGACCTGTTGTCGCTGGAAAAGATCGGCAAACTCAGCCTCGACGACGAGGTCTCGCAATTGCGTGCCGGACTCGCCTCGGCGGAAGCCGAGCGCGACCGCGTCAAGGGGCTCTATGAGGGCCTCGCCGGCGCCGGCAACGACGCCGCCGGCCGCGCCGACCAGCTCAACAAGGCGCTGGATTCCGAAAAGGCGGTGTCGGCGCGGGCCCTCGCCCAGATCGAGGTGTTGAACCAGCAGATCAGCGCGTTGCGCCGTCAGCTCGCCGCGCTCGAGGAAGCGCTCGACGCCTCGGAAAAGCGCGACAAGGAATCGCAGAGCAAGATCGCCGATCTCGGCCAGCGCCTCAACGTCGCGCTGGCGCAGCGGGTCCAGGAATTGTCGCGCTACCGTTCGGAATTCTTCGGACGCCTGCGCGCCATTCTCGGCAACCGCCCGGACATCCGGATCGTCGGCGACCGCTTCGTGTTCCAGTCGGAAGTGTTTTTCGACACCGGCCAGGCGGTGCTGCTGCCCGAGGGCCGCGCCGAACTCGACAAGGTGGCGAACGCGCTGATCGATCTCGACAAGCAGATCCCGGCCGAAATCGCCTGGGTGCTGCGGGTCGACGGTCATACCGACGTGCGGCCGATCAACAGTCCGGTGTTCAAGTCGAACTGGGAATTGTCCTCGGCGCGCGCGATCTCGGTCGTGCAGTACCTGGTCTCGCTCGGCGTGCCGCCGCAGCGGCTGGTCGCCGCGGGCTTTGCGGAATTCCAGCCGCTCGACACCGGCAATACCGAGGAGGCCTACCGGCGCAACCGCCGCATCGAGCTGAAGCTGACGGAACGGTAGTGATAGCTCACATCGTCATTGCCGGGCATAGTAGTCTGCTTTGCGCAGACTACGTAAACTTGTCTGCGCTCCCGGCAATCCATCAGACAGAGACTCTTGCGAAGTGGATGGATGCCCGGGTCAAGCCCGGGCATGACAATTGTGCTCGGATGACCGCCACCTACCGCCTGCGCCGCTATCGCGCCGAGGACGAAGACGCCGCGATCGCGCTTTGGCATGGGACCTGGCAATACGCCTATCCGCAAATCGACTTTGCCGCGCGCGTGCCGTGGTGGCGCAAGCGCTGGCGCTTCGAGCTGGTACCGAACGCCGCGATCATCGTGGCGGAAGACGCCGGTGCGCTGATCGGATTCGTCACCATCGATGCATCGGGCTATCTTGATCAGCTGGTGGTCGCGTCAGATCATTGGGGCTCGCCGCTTGCGGATTCACTGGTCAACGAGGCCAAGCGCCTCTCGCCCCAACGCATCACGCTGCTCGTCAACAAGGATAACGCCCGCGCCATCCGCTTCTACGAGCGCAACGGCTTTGTGCCTGCCGGCGACGACGTCAATCCGACGTCGGGACGGCCGGTATTGAAGATGGAGTGGAAGGCGGCACGTTGATACCGTCATTGCCGGGCTTGACCCGGCAATCCATCAACTTCGAAAAAGCGTTTGACGAAGAGGATGGATGCCCGGATCGAAGTCACGGGCATGACGAGTGAGGCTAAACCCCCTCGAACTGCAACCTTGCCAGCCGCGCATAGAGCCCGTTGGCGGCGACCAGCGAGGCGTGGGTGCCCTGCTCGACGACGCGGCCGGCCTCCAGCACCATGATGCGGTCGCAGGACAAGACCGTGGCCAGCCGATGGGCGATCACGATCGTGGTGCGGTGGCGCATCAGTTCTTCCAGCGCGGTCTGCACCAGCGTCTCGCTCTCGGCGTCGAGCGACGAGGTGGCCTCGTCGAGCAGGAGCAGCGGCGCATCGCGCAGGATCGCACGCGCAATCGCGATGCGCTGGCGCTGGCCGCCGGACAGCATGACGCCGCGCTCGCCGAGCTGCGCCTCGAAGCCAAGCGGCAGCCGCCGGATGAATTCGCTGGCATGCGCGAGATCGGCGGCGCGCTCGACCTCGGCGTCATCGGCGTCGGGCCGGCCGAAGCGGATGTTTTCCCGCGCGGTCGTGGCGAACACGACCGATTCCTGCGGCACCAGCGCGATGCGCGCGCGCAGCTCGCGCGGGTCGGCGTCCCTGATCGGCACGCCGTCGAACGAGATCATCCCGCTCCCGGGATCGTAGAATCGCAGCAAAAGATGAAACAGCGTGCTCTTGCCCGCGCCCGAGGGACCGACGATCGCGACCTTTTCGCCGGCGCGCACGGCAAGCGAGACGCCGTCCACCGCGGCGCACGTCGGGCCGCGTCGGATAGGCAAAGCGGACATCCTCGAAGCCGACGTTGCCGCGCGCCGGCGCCGGCAAGGCGCGCGGCGCCGACGGCGCCGTGATCTCGGACTTGACGCGCAGGATTTCGAACAGGCGCTCGGCGGCGCCCGAGGCCGCCGAGACCTCGCCCCAGACCTCGCTGAGCTGGCCGAGGCCGGCGGCGGCGAATGCCGTGTACAGCACGAACTGGCCGAGCCGGCCGGGGGAGATCGTGCCGGTCAGGACATCGTGCGAGCCGATCCAGAGGATCGCCACGACGCTGGTGAAGACGATGAAGATGATGATCGCGGTCAGCACCGAACGCGCCTGGCTCGAACTGCGCGCCGCCTGGTAGGCCTGTTCGACCTCGCCGGCAAAGCGCGTATTCGCCAGCTGCTCGCTGGTATAGGCCTGCACGGTGCGGATAGCGCCGACGAGTTCGGAGGCATAGGCCGTCGCCTCGGCCAGCGTATCCTGGGCGTTGCGCGACAGCCGCCGCACCCAGCGCCCGAATGCCACCAGCGGAATCACGATCACCGGGATCGCCAGCAGCACGAAGCCGGAGAGCCGCGGGCTCGTGATCACCATCATCGCGGTAGCGCCGATGAACAGCATCAAATTGCGCAGCGCGATCGAGACCGAGGCGCCGACCGCGGATTTGAGCTGCGTGGTGTCGGCGGTCAGCCGCGAGATCAGTTCGCCGGAGCGCGCGGAATCGAAAAACGCCGGCGACAGCGACATCAGGTGGGCGAACACGTCGCGCCGCAAATCCGCGACGATGCGCTCGCCGATGGTCATCACCAGGTAGAACCGGGACGCGCTGGCGAGCGCCAGCACCGCGACCACCGCGATCATCACGCTGAAATAGCTGTTGATCAGCGCGATGCCCTCCGGCGTGAAGCCGAAGTCGATCATTCGCCGCACCGCGATCGGCACCACCAAAGTCGTGATCGCGGCGACCGTCAGCGCGATGAGGGCGAGAAAGGCGCGGCCGCGATAGCGCGCCACGTATGGCACGAGCGCCAGCAGCGGACGCAGCCGCGCGCTGCGCCTCCCCGGCTCAAGCAGTCCGGTTTCGATGGAAGACGTGTTTGAAGGCGCGATCTCCTGTCGCGGCGTTTCGCCATCCGCCTGTTCGAGCCGTTCCACTGCGCTCATGAGTCCCTGACCTGATTTGCCACCCCCAGATAGGCCGCGCCGCGAACGGAGGCAAATCCGCAAGGATACGCAGCTTGTTTTGAGCACCCGGCTGCGTTATAGAGCCGCCCAAATCCATCCCCGTTAAAGTCGAGATACGGGCGCAGGCGCGCCAGAGGATATTGCCATGAAAGCCGAAATTCATCCGAATTATCATATGATTACGGTCATAATGACCGACGGCACCGAGTACCAGACGCGCTCGACCTGGGGCAAGGAAGGCGACAAGTTGCACCTCGATATCGACCCCAGGTCGCACCCGGCCTGGATCGGCGGCGCCCAGCAGATCCTCGACCGCGGCGGCCGCGTGTCGCGGTTCCAGAAGAAGTTTTCCGGCTTCCTCAAGAAAGAGTGAGGCGGCGAGGCCGTCTCGATCGAGGCGAAACGCAAAACGCCCCTGCTCGTCAGGGGCGTTTTTGTTTGCGGAATGACGAATGCGGAAGTTATCGCTCGAACGCCTCTTTCAGGCGGTTGAGCTGCGGCACCAGAGGGTTGCCGATCGGGGCGCGCTCGGCCGAGGGCGCGTGGATCGTAATGTCGAGGCGGCGCACCCGCGATTGCAGGGCCATCGAGCGGGCGATCAGGTCCTTGAGCTGCGCCGGCAGCTTTTCGATCATCTCGTCCGGGCCGGGATCGGCGGCGGAAAGCTTGACCTTGGTCTTTTCGCGATTGGCCTGCGTCAGCGTCATCTCGCCTTCCTTGACCGCGCGGTGCAGCAACAGCCAGGACGCGAGCTGCATCAGTCGCGTGGTCAGCCGCATGCTTTCGGTGGCGTAGGTGAGGCTGACGGCGCGGTCGAGCGCCTTGGCTTCAGCGCGACCGGCGCCGTCGAGATAGGCGGCGGTCTCCTCGACCAGATCCATGCCTTCCCGGAACAGCGTGCCGAAAGCTGCGGAATTGGTCAGCCGTTCGCTGAATTGCACGAGAGCGGATTCGCCTGGCGAACGGTCCGACATGGTTAACGCCTCACACCACTGCTCACACCGCCGGCCCGTCAACGACCGGCTTATAATGAACAAATCATTGCGCGCCCGGGGACGAGAGTCCAGCCGCAAGACTTATTATGGTTTCCAGCGAGGTGACGGATTGGCCGAAAAGGCGTGGCCAAAAAAAGAGCCGCCGTTTCCGGCGGCTTTGAAGTTGATAACAGGGAGGCGTCAAACAGAGTGGACAGGAGCCACTCGGTGTCCAAACGAGGACGGTACAGTCATAGAAGAGAAAGCTTAATCAATCGTAAACGAACGGTTTGTTTCAGGTTTCATTTGCCATGTCGGCCGTTGGCCGAGAGCACCCAAAGCGGTCGTCCCTGCGAAAGCAGGGACCCATAACCACCGGCGGTTCTGGCTGAGGGAAAGCCGTCCGACGCTCCGCCTCAGGCGAGGCCGCGGCGTATGGGTCCCTGCTTTCGCAAGGGACGACGGATATTTCATCGCGCGGCTACGACTTGAAAAAGCTGTTCGCCGCGTCCTTCGAGGCGCGTTTCTTGTTCATGGCGGTCTGCAGCCGCTCGATTTCAGCGGTCATCAGCGCCATGCGCTCGGCAAGCTCCTCGACCGACAGCAGCGACAGGTCCTGCCCGATTTCGTGGGTGACTTTCTTGCGCGGTTTGTCGTCGTCCTCGATGGCCATGTCTTCCTCCGCGAACGGTTCGTGAAACGGTTGCCAGTCGAAGCGCGGCTGGCTAATCAGTCCTGCTTCCCGAAATCTTAAATCGTGGCCGAGGACAAATCATGGAAAAGCTGCCCGCGCAAATGACCGTTGTCGGCATCAGCAAGCCCGGCGGCCCCGAAGTGCTCGTTCCCGAGATCCGTCCGGTGCCGACGCCCGGGCCGGGCGAAATCCTGATCAAGGTCGCGGCCGCCGGCGTCAATCGTCCCGACGTCGCGCAGCGCTCCGGCAGCTATCCGCCGCCGCCCGGCGCCAGCGACCTGCCCGGCCTCGAAGTCGCGGGCGAAGTGGTCGCGGTCGGGCCCGGCGCGGTCAGGCACAAGCCCGGCGACAAGGTGATGTCGCTGGTCGCCGGCGGCGGCTACGCGCAATACTGCATCGCGCAGGATGCCCAGGCGATGGCAGTGCCGCCGAAGCTCACGATGCTGGAAGCCGGCGCCATTCCGGAAACGCTGATGACGGTCTGGCACAACGTGTTCGAGCGCGGCCGGCTCGCGGCCGGCGAAACGCTTCTGATCCATGGCGGCTCGTCCGGCATCGGCACCATCGCGATCCAGCTTGCCAAAGCATTCGGCGCGAAGGTGATCGTCACCGTCGGATCGAAAGAGAAGGCCGACGCCTGCGTCAAACTCGGCGCCGACCGCGCGATCAATTACAGGACCGAGGATTTCGTCGCCGAGGTCAGGACCGCCACCAATGGCGGAGGCGCCAATGTCATTCTCGACATGGTCGGCGGCGACTATGTCGAGCGCAACTACGACGCCGCCGCGGTCGAGGGCCGCGTGGTGCAGATCGCAGTCCTCGGCGGCGCCAAAGCGACCATCACGCCTGCCAGGCTGATGATGAAGCGGCTGATCCACACCGGCTCGACGCTGCGCCCCCGCAGCAACGCGGACAAGGCGGCGATGGTCGCGGCCATCGAGGCCAGGGTGATGCCGCTGTTGCGCGAGGGACGCGTCAAACCGGTGATGGACAGCACATTCCCGCTGGAAAAGGCGGCCGATGCGCACCGGCGCATGGAGACCAGCGAACATATTGGCAAAATTGTGTTGGCCGTTTAACGCTCGCGAGCGATGCGTGACCGGAAACCCTTTGATTCTCCTCGCTTTCATGTCATTTATCCGGCGGTGCCGGGCGGCGTGCTTCGCCCGGGGACGAGGTTGATCGCGGAGAACCAACGTTGCGTTTGATCAGGTGCCTTGCGCTAGCGGCGCTGGGCCTCATGATTGTTGCCGCCGCTCAGCCGGCGCGTGCGCTCGACGCCGTCAGCGTCCGCGGTGACGCGCCCGCAATCGACCTCACCGCCGTGCTCGATCATCGGCACTCCGACACGGACCGCATCCAGGTTTCCACCGCGCCCGGCACCGACGGCATCGTCCGCCGCATCGAAGTCCGCGCCCGCGAAGGCGGGCAGAACTGGGTGGTGTTCGCGCTCGCCAACAACACCGACGACCAGCTCGATCGCCTGATCGTCGCGCCCCACTACCGCATCGTGGCCTCGGGCCTGTTGTGGCCCGATCTCGGCCTGTCGCGCATCGCCACCATCACGCCGTCGACCGGCGACCGTCCCGAACGCCAGGAGAGCCCGACCGCGGACATCTTCCGCATCACGCTCGACCCCGGCGCCGTCATCACCTTCGTCGCGGAATTGCGCACCGACAAGCTGCCGCAGCTCTATCTGTGGGAGCCCGACGCCTACAAGGACAAAGTCAATTCCTTCACGCTGTACCAGGGCATCGTGATCGGCATTTCCGGCCTGCTGGCGCTGGTGCTGACCATCCTGTTCGTGGTCAAGGGCAGCATCATGTTTCCCGCCGCGGCGGCGCTGGCGTGGGCGGTGCTGATCTATATCGGCGTCGATTTCGGCTTCTGGGGCAAGGTGCTCGACATGTCGAACAACGCCGAGCGCGTGTGGCGCGCGTCGGGCGAGGCGATCCTGGCCGCGACGCTACTGGTGTTCCTGTTCGCCTATCTCAATCTCAGCCGCTGGCATGTACGTTATTCCCATATCACCGTCGGCTGGCTGGTCTTTCTCGGCTCCCTTGTGGCGCTGGCGCTGTTCGATCCGGCGGTGGCCTCCGGCATCGCGCGGATGTCGCTGGTGCTGATTGCGTTCGCGGGCTTCGCGCTGATCATCTACCTTTCGACCCACGGCTTCGACCGCGCGGTGCTGTTGATCCCGACCTGGTTCCTGCTGGTGGTCTGGGTGATCGCGGCCGGCATGGCGGTCGCAGGAAGCGTCACCAACGACATCGTCGGCCCGGCGCTGCTCGGCGGCCTCGTGCTGATCGTGATGCTGATCGGCTTTACCGTCATGCAGCACGCCTTCGCCGGCAGCGGCGCGACCACCGGCGTCGTTTCCGACGTCGAGCGCCGCGCGCTGGCGCTGACCGGCTCGGGCGATCTGATCTGGGACTGGGACGTCTCCGCCGACAAGGTGTTTACCAGCCCCGAGACCGAAGCGCTGCTCGGCCTCAAGCGCGGCACGCTGGAAGGCCCCGCCGCGAAATGGCTCGAGGTGCTGCATCCGCTCGACCAGGACCGTTTCCGCGCCGCGCTCGACAGCGTGCTCGACCAGCGCCGCGGCCGCCTGGTGCAGGATTTCCGCCTGCGCACCCCCGACGGCCATTTCATGTGGTTCGCGCTGAAGGCCCGCCCGGTGGTTGGCTCCGACGGCGAAGTCTCCCGTGTCGTCGGCACCCTGACCGACGTCACCGAGATGAGGAACGCCGAGGAGCGCCTGCTGCACGACAGCGTGCACGACAATCTCACCGGCCTGCCGAACCGGCAATTGTTCATCGACCGCCTGGGCGCGGTCGCCAATTTCGCCAAGACCATGCCGAACCTGCGGCCGACGCTGATGGTGATCGATCTCGACCGCTTCAAGCAGGTCAACGATTCCGTGGGCATCGCGGTCGGCGATTCCATACTGCTGACGCTGGCGCGGCGGCTGACCCGCATCCTGAAGCCGCAGGACACCCTCGCCCGGCTCGCCGGCGACCAGTTCGGCCTGATCCTGATGTCGGAACAGGAGCCGGCGCGCATCACCGCGTTTGCCGAAACCATCCGCAAGACCATCCGCGCGCCGATCGCCTTCAACGACCGCGAGATCTTCCTCACGGCCTCGATCGGGCTCGCGCTGTCGGACCCGCAGACCCAATTGTCCGACGAGATCATCAAGGATGCCGAGCTTGCGATGTATCACTCCAAGCGCATCGGCGGCGACCGCATCGACGTCTACAAACCCGCGATGCGCGCGCGGAAAACCGACCGGTTGACGCTGGAAAGCGAGTTGCGCCGCGCCATCGAGCGCCAGGAAATCACCATTCTCTATCAGCCGATCGTGCGGCTGGAAGACCGCTCGATCGCCGGCTTCGAGGCGCTGGCGCGCTGGGATCATCCGAAACTCGGGCGCATGTCGCCCGTCGAATTCATCTCGATCGCCGAGGAAATCGGCCTGATCGTCGATCTCGGCACGTTCGTGCTCGACCAGACCGCCAAACAGCTCTCGGTCTGGCAGCGCGCGATGCGCTCGCGCGAGCCGATCTTCGCCAGCGTCAACGTCTCCTCCCGGCAACTGCTGCGGCACGATCTGATCCACGACATCCGCACCGTGCTGTCGCGCTCCTCGGTGGCGCGCGGCACGCTCAAGCTCGAACTGACGGAATCGCTGGTCATGGAGAACCCGGAGCACGCGGCGCAGATGCTGACGCGGATCCGCGAGCTCGGCACCGGGCTTTCGCTGGACGATTTCGGCACCGGCCATTCCTCGCTCGCCTATCTGCAGCGCTTTCCATTCGACACCATCAAGATCGACCAGTCCTTCGTGCGCACCACGAGCCGCGGCACGCGGCCCGTGATCCTGAAATCGATCATCGCGCTCGCCCACGACCTCGGCATGGACGTGGTCGCCGAGGGCGCCGAGACCGATTCGGACGCGGTCGAGCTCTACCAGTTGGGCTGCGAATACGCGCAAGGCTTTGCCTTCGGCGAGCCGATGGACGCGGACGCGGCGATGCGACTTCTGACCGAAGAGCGGCTGGAAGCAGCGAGCTAGCCGCAATCCGTCATTGCCGGGCTTGACCCGGCAATCCATCTTCTTGGAAAAATCCTTTGCGAAGATTGATGGATACGCGGGTCAAGCCCGCGTATGACGACTTAACGTGTTGAAGCGGTTCGAAACACTGCCTCACTTCATCCGCTTGAACCGCACGCTCTTGCCGTCCGCGAGTCTCGTCGCGATGTAGCCGGCGGCCAGACACGCCTCGCGCTGCGGCATCTTTTCCTGCGGGCTGCGCAGGGTGTCCCACCACGACGCCCGATGCGCCGCGCGCGGCAGCGAAGCGTCGATGATCTCCTCGATTTCGACAAAACTCAGCACAAATTCGGGCAGCGTCTGCTTCTTCAGATAGTCGCGCAGCGTGTCGTAATCGCTCACTTGCATCCTCAATCGCAACTCGATCCGAAACCGCCGTTGCGCGTTGCGCGGCATTAGCGCGGTGGCGGCAACCAATCGTTAACGCATTAACTTGGCGTTGTCGTCACTTAAGCCGGCGGCAACGATTGCGGGCGCATCCAGAAGGTTCGGGAGCGAATGATGCGGCTCGGATGGCGCAAAATCTCGACCAGACGGCCCTGGCGACTTTCGGGGAAGCTACTTGTCGTCTCCTCTGTGGTGACGGTGACTCGGTTTCTCAACGATCTGCGCCAGCGTCATGCTCGACATGCGCCGCGGCGAGGAGGCGCTGGCGCGCCAGACCCTGGAAAACCTCGCCTCCGGCATCGACGCCGACATCAGCCGCAACATCGAGCTGTATGACCTGTCGCTGCGGGCGGTGGCGAGCAACATGGTGCTGCCGGAGATCAACCAGGTCAGCAAGCCGATCCGGCATCTGATCCTGTTCGATCATGCCGCGACCGCCAAGCATTTCGGCGCCATCCAGGTATTCGACGCCGACGGGCAGCTGATCATCGATGCCTCGACGCTGGACCCGGCGCCGGAGAACCGCGGCGACGAGGAGTATTTCGAGGTCCACCGCGACCATCCGGACGCCGGCCTGTTCATCAGCCGCCCGATGCTGCATCACGGCGCCTACGCCGTCGTGCTCAGCCGGCGCATCTCCGGGCCCGACGGCAAATTTCTCGGCGTGGTCGCGGGCTCGATCCGCTTTTCCTATTTTCACGACCTGTTCGGCCGCCTGCATCTCGGCGATGGCGATATCATCACCGTGCTGCGCTCTGACCGCACCATCATCATGCGCAGGCCGTTCGACCTCGACGTCATCGGCAAGAATTTGGCGGACCGGCCGGACTGGAACCCCGCCAAGCTGGTCAATGGCGGGTCGTATTCCGGGGTCGGGCCCGGTGGATTCCATGCCGCGGCTTTACGTTCGCCGCAGCAGCACGAGTCCACTCTTCGTCGTTGTCGGCAAGCCCTTGGACAGCATCCTCAGCCTGTGGCGCACCGAGGCGTTCCGGCTCGGCGCCATCATGATGGCGCTGATCACCTTCGTGCTCGCCGTGACGCTGTTTTTGGCGCGCGAGATCGGTCGCCGCGCCAAGGCCGAAGACCGGCTCGAAGAGCTCGCGACCACCGACGCGCTGACGGGCCTGAAGAACCGCCGCAAGTTCGACGCCGAGATCGACGCCGAATGGCGCCGTGCCGCGCGTCATCAGTTGCCGATCGCGCTGTTGATGATCGATGCCGATCATTTCAAGGCCTACAACGACAGCTTCGGGCATCAGGCCGGCGATCAGGTGCTGGTCGGGATTGCGATCTGCATTTCGGATTCGCTGCGGCGGGCCGGCGATTGCGCCGCGCGTTACGGCGGCGAGGAGTTCGCGGTGCTGCTGCCGGGACTTGCGGCCACTGAAGCGGCGGAGGTCGCCGAAACGATCCGGCTCAAGGTTCGAGCAATGGTCCGACCAGCCGACAGCCATCACCGTCAGCGTCAGCATCGGGGTCGCGAGCCTGACGCCGCAGCCCAGGATGGAATGGTCGCTGCTCTTGAACGCCGCCGACAAGCGCGCTCTACGCGGCCAAAGAGAGCGGCCGCAACCAGTCGGTGCTGGCGAGCTTCCCGCAGCTTTCGCTGGTGGCGTAGCCGTCACTTCTTCAGATACTTCTGCATCTCCGCGCGCAAGGCCTCGCGCAAATCGGGGCGCGCCAGGCCGAAGGCGACATTGGCGCGCAGGAAGCCGGCCTTGGAGCCGCAATCGTGCCGCTCGCCCTCGAACTCCACGCCGTAGAATTTCTGCGTCTTCGCAAGCCCGATCATGGCGTCGGTGAGCTGGATCTCGCCGCCGGCGCCGCGCTCGTGCTTTTCCAGAATCTTGAAGATCTCCGGCTGCAGGATATAGCGCCCGGTGATCGAGAAGTTCGACGGCGCGGTGCCCTTGGCCGGCTTCTCGACCATGCCGTCGACCTCGAACATCCTGCCGCCCTCGTGGCGCTTGCCGACGCCGCAGATGCCGTATTGATGCGTCAGGTGCTCGGGCACTTCCTCCACCGCGATCAAATTGGATTTGCCGCCGAGCTTTTCTTGCGGCCTCGATCATCTGCTTGAGGCAGCCCGGCGTGTTCAGCACCAGTTCGTCCGGCAACACCACCGCGAACGGCTCGTCGCCGACGATGTCGCGCGCGCACCATACCGCGTGGCCGAGGCCGAGCGGCGCCTGCTGGCGGGTGAAACTCATGGCGCCGGCTTCGGGCTGGTCGCGCGCCAGGATCTCCTCTCGGCCTTCTTGCCGCGCGCGGCGAGCGTGGCGTCGAGCTCGAACATGCGGTCGAAATGGTCCTCGATCACGCCCTTGTTACGGCCGGTGACGAAGACGAAATGCTCGATGCCGGCCTCCCTGGCCTCGTCGACCACATACTGGATCAGCGGCTTGTCGACGATGGTCAGCATTTCCTTCGGCATCGCCTTGGTGGCGGGCAGGACGCGGGTGCCGAGGCCGGCGACCGGGAAGACGGCTTTGCGGATTTTCATGGCGCTTGTCGGGAATTGCCTGGAGGAGCGGCAAAACAGGTTTGGTCCCATGTTGTTAGCCGGTTTGCCGCCGGGAAGCAAAGGCGCTCGCGACCACTAACGTTAAAACTTCGCTTTTGTTAAACTATTGGAAACCGTGACGGGGCCTCCTGAAAGCCTGAAATTGACGGCAGCGGGTGGGACATGAAGCAAGCGATGGAACCATTGGATGAGCTGCGCGGCCGCAGGTCGCCATGATCGCCGCGGTCCTGCTGCTGTGCCGGCGCGGCCAGACGCGCAATCACCCCATGGCGGGCTTTCGAACCTGTTCGGCAACATCTTCTCGGGACCAAACTCCACCGCGCCGGCGCAGCCGCAGGCGCAGCGGCCCGGCACGGCGGCGCGGCGCTGCCCTGGAGCGGCGAGGATGGCGCCTCCGGCCATCCGCTGATGACGGCGACGCGCGATCCGCGAGGCGGCGGCGAACTTCGACAATTGCGTCGCCTCGATGTGGCCGGACGCCGCGCGCCGCAACATCTCGCGCGAAAGCTTTCGAGCGTTTCACCGCAGGGCTCACACCCGACCTGCGCATCATGGACCTGATGGATTCGCAGCCGGAATTCACCAAATCGGTCTGGGACTATCTCGACATTCTCGTGAACGACAACCGGCTCGCCAAGGGCAAGGAGATCCTCGCCCAGTACAAGCCGCAGTTCGACGCGACGGAAAAGGCCTATGGCGTCGACCGCTATACGATCGCGGCGATCTGGGGCATCGAATCGAACTACTCGACCCAGATGGGCGACCGCAGCGTGCTGCAATCCACCGCGACGCTTGCCTGCATCGGCCGCCGCCAGAAATATTTTCGCGACGAGTTCCTCTCGGCGCTGGAAATCCTGCACCACGGCGATCTGCGGCCCGAGCAGATGCGCGGCTCCTGGGCCGGCGCGTTCGGGCCGACCCAATTCATGCCGACCGCGTTCAAGCGCTACGCGGTCGACGCCGACGGCGATGGCCGCCGCGACGTGGTCGACGATCCCGCCGACCTGATCGCATCGACCGCCAACAATCTGAAAAAGGACGGCTGGCAGCCGGGCCAGACCTGGGGCTACGAGGTCGTGGTCCCGCAAAACTTCAACTACATGCTGGCGGACCGCGCCAAGACCATGACGATCGCGCAGTGGGAGCATCTCGGCATCACGCGCGCCGGCGCCAAGCCGTTCCCGCACCCGGGCGAGAAGGCCTATCTGCTGGCGCCCGCCGGCGCCGAAGGGCCGGGTTTCCTGATGCTGCAGAATTTTCGCGTCATCATGAAATACAACCCGGCGGAGGCCTACGCGCTGGCGATCGGGCATTTCGCCGACCGCCTGCGCGGCGGTGCGCCGTTCGTGCAGCCCTGGCCGCGGCAGGAACGGGAACTGTCGCGCGCCGAGCGGCTGGAACTGCAGCAGCTTCTGGCGCAGCGCGGTTTCTATCGCGGCGCCCCTGACGGCCAGCTCGGCGGCCAGACCCGGGAAGCCCTGCGCGGCTTCCAGGCCTCGATCGGGGCGCCCGCGGACGGATTTGCCTCCTCCGACGTGCTGGAGCGGCTCCGGGGGCGCTGAAACGCCCCCTTTTTCGCCGAAAGTAACCCTGTGGACGACATTTCGCCGCCGCCCTTGACGGCGGCGGCCGATGGCCGGTTTATGGCGTCGAAATCCGCCCGCTTGCGGCCTGATTCCGATATCATAGTTGTCATTCCGATCGATCCATTGCGACCGAGCCGCATGCGAAAGCCGAAGTCATTTCTGCACGTCTTCACCGAAACCGGCCCGCTGGTCGCGCTGGCGGTCGCGATTGCATTGATGGTGGGGCTTGTGGGGCCGGCTTCCGCGCAATTTTTCAATTTCGGCGGGTGGTCGCGGCCCGCGCCGCGCAGCAACAACGGCGGCGGCTGGTTCGGCGGCGACCTGTTCGCGCCGTTCCAGCAGCAGGCGCCGAGGCGCGTCGAGAATTATTCCAAGGCGCCGCCGCCGGAGAAACGCGAGACCGTGCCGGAGCGCAACGTGCTGGTGCTCGGCGACGCCATGTCCGACTGGCTCGCTTATGGCCTCGAGGACGCCTATGCCGATCAGCCCGAAATGGGCGTGATCCGCAAGTCCAAGACCGTCTCCGGCCTGATCCGTTACCAGCCCAAGGGCGAGCCGGCCGACTGGGTCGCCGCGGCCAAGGGCATCCTTGCCACCGAGAAGCCCGACGCCATCGTCGTCATGCTCGGCTTGACGACCGCGGTCCGATCCGCGAGCCGGTGTGCCGAAAAATCGGACAAACCGGCCGACAAGAAGGGCGACAAGGACAAAGGACAAGAAAGACGCCCAGCCAAGCCGGAGCGCAAAGCCCGGCGCGAAGCCGGATGGCGCCGCCGAGGCCGCGGCAAGCCCGACGACAAGCCGGTCGACACCGAATTGTCGCCGGACGACGCCGCCGACAATGACGCGCCGCCGATCCTCGCGCCGGAGAAGAGCACGCGCTCGCCGAACGGCATCTATCAGTTTCGCGAGGAACGCTGGGTCGAGCTCTACAGCAAGAAGATCGAAGAGATGATCGCCGTGCTGAAGTCCAAGGGCGTGCCGGTGCTGTGGGTCGGGCTGCCCGCGGTGCGCGGCCCGAAGGCGACGTCGGACATGCTGTTCCTGGATTCGCTCTACCGCGACGCCGCCGGCAAGGCCGGCATCACCTATGTCGACGTCTGGGACGGATTTGTCGACGAAGCCGGCCGCTTCCTGCAGAAGGGTCCGGACTTCGAAGGCCAGATCCGTCAGCTGCGCTCCTATGACGGCGTCTATTTCACCAAGCCCGGCGCGCGCAAGCTCGCGCATTATGTCGAGCGCGAGATCAACCGGCTGATGGCGGCGCGCTCCGCGCCGATCGCGCTGCCGACCGAGCCCGCGACCCCCGACGCCAATGCGCTGCCCGGCCAGCCGGCGCCGCGTCCGCTCGCCGGACCGATCCTGCCGCTGGTGGCGTCTTCGGTCGGCACCGATCAATTGCTCGGCGGCCCGGGCTCGCGCCCGGCCGCGGTCGACGCGCTCGCGGCGCGAACGCTGGTCAAGGGCGAAGCCCTGGCGCCGCCGGCCGGCCGCGCCGATGATTTCGTCTGGCCGCGCCGCGAGGTCGGCAGCGAGCAGGCCAAGGGCGAAACGCCGGTGGCCTCGATCGCGCCCGATGGCGCGGTGCGCCGCCGGCGCGGCGCCCGGCGGCCCGCCGAAGCCGAAGAAGCCGGTCCGGCCCAATCGACGCGCCGCAGTCCCTGCGGGACTTTTTCGGCTTCGGAAACCGCCCCGCGCAAGCCGCCGCCACCGCGCCCCCGGGCGCGCCGCGCCCGCCGGGCAATGTCGGCCGCTCGGCCTCGGCGCCGGGCTTCTTTACCAGGTAACTGAGCGACCCTCATGGTGAGGAGCGCGTCTTCGCGCGTCTCGAACCATGAGGCCATGCCGGAGCCTGCGGCCATCCTTCGAGACGGCGCTGGCGCGCCTCCTCAGGATGAGGAGTGGAAGCCGCTTGGAGATCAAAGAATCAGCCCGCCATCGACCACCAGCGTCTGGCCGACGATGTAGGACGACAGCGGCGAGGCCAGAAACAGCGCGGCGCCCGCCATGTCGGCCGGCGTTCCCAGCCGCTTCAGCGGGATCCGCGCGACCGCGCCTTCGAGCCGCTTTCGGATTGGCTGTCGTCACCTTCGTCATCTTGGTGTCGACCAGGCCCGGCGCGATGCCGTTGACGCGGATGCCGTCCTCGGCCCAGGCCTGCCCGAGCGTCCGGGTCAGCCCGACCGCGCCGGTCTTCGAGGCGTTGTAGGCCGGATTGCCCTTGGTCGAATGATAGGCGGCGGTCGAACTGACGATGATCAGCGAGCCCTTGGCTCGCGCTGCAGCATGTCATGAAATTTGCCGGCGCAGGCCATCAGGCTCATCAGATTGACCTCGAGCACCTTGCGAAATCCGGCCATCTCGAATTCGCCGCGCTTGTAGATCACCGCGCCCTGCGCCAGCACCAGCACGTCGAGCCTGTCGAACGATGGCTTGAAATTCTCGATCGCCGCGGGGTCGCTGACGTCGAGCCGCGCGTAGTCGAGGCCCTCGAGATGCGATCCCTCGTCGGGCGCATAGTCGGAAGCGGAGGCGCGGGTGCCGCAGACGGCGACGCGCGCGCCGTGCGCGCGGAAGGCCTGCGCGATGCCGTTGCCGATGCCGCTGGAGCCGCCGACCACCAGCACCTGCTTGCCGCTGAAATCAAGTTCGTTCATCGTGCCCCCCGCATTTGATCTGCGGCGGAAAACATAGCAGTAAACACGGGGAAGAAACGCATGTCTGATTTCAAGGAGCTCAGCCGCTCGGTCAAGGGATTGACCGTGCTCGTCACCGGCGCAGCCAGCGGCATGGGCCGCGCCACCGCGCGCGTGTTCGCGGCCGAAGGCGCCAATGTCGCGGTCACCGACTTTTACGGCTGGAGGGTGCGGACGCCGTCGCCGCCGAGATCACGGCCAACGGCGGACGCGCAAAAGCCTGGAAGCTCGATGTCGCCGATCCGCGACGAGATCAAGACCGTCGTCGACGAGGTCGCCAAACATTTCGGCGGGCTCGACATCGTCGTCAACAATGCCGGCATCTCGGTGCGCGTGGCGATCGACGATGACGGCTATGACGAGGCCTGGGCCAGGGCGCTGGCGGTGATGCTGACCGCGCATCCGCGCGTGATCCGCGCCGCGCTGCCCCATCTGCGCAAATCGAAATCGCCGCGGATCGTCAATATCGCCTCGACCGAGGCGCTCGGCGCCACCGCGCTGCACAGCCCGTATTCGGCGGCGAAGGCCGGCGTGACCGGGCTGACGCGCTCGCTCGCGGTCGAACTCGGCCGCGAGGGCATCACCGTGAACTGCATCTGTCCGGGGCCGATCACGACCGCGATCACGGACCGGATCCCGCGAAGAGCACAAGACGATCTATGCCAAGCGCCGCACCGCGCTCGGCCGCTACGGCGACGCCGGAGGAAGTCGCGCACATGACGCTGAGCCTGTGCCTGCCGGCCGCCTCCTTCCTGACCGGCGCGGTCATCCCGGTGGACGGCGGCCTGATGGCGCGGAATGCGTGATGCCTCGCCCGATGCGGTGCAGCACCGCGTCCGGGGCACGAGGTATGCGCCGCGAAGTCGTTGACATCGTCGGGCCCGGGAGTAGTTTTTTAGCCAAACGGCGCGGATAACCGCGTCCCTGCGATCAGGAGAAACGCCATGACGGTCTCGATCCGCCAGCTTCACCCGCATTTCGTCGGCGAGGTTTCGGGCGTGGATTTGCGCAAACCGCTGACCAGGCAGGAAGCGATCGACATCGAGGCCGGCATGGACAAGTACGCCGTGCTGGTGTTCCACGACCAGGACATCACGGACGCGCAGCAAATGGCGTTCGCGCTGAATTTCGGCGAGCGCGAAAATCCGCGCGGCGGCAATGTCATCAAGCCGGAGGATTCGCGGCTGGCCGCCACCGGGCTGAACGACGTCTCCAATCTCGGCAAGGACGGCAAGCCGCTGGCGCGCGACAGCCGCTCGCATCAGTTCAACCTCGGCAACTGCCTGTGGCACTCCGATTCATCGTTCCGCCCGATCCCGGCGAAATTCTCGCTGCTGTCGGCGCGGGTGGTCAACCCGAAGGGCGGCAACACCGAATTCGCCTACATGCGCGCCGCCTATGACGCGCTCGACGACGAGACCAAGGCCGAGATCGAGGATTTGATCTGCGAACACTCGCTGATGTATTCGCGCGGCTCGCTCGGCTTCCTCGACTACACCGAGGAAGAAAAGCAGCTGTTCAAGCCGGTGCTGCAGCGGCTGGTGCGCACCCATCCGGTGCACGGCCGCAAGTCGCTGTATCTGTCGTCGCATGCCGGCGCCATTCTCGGCATGACCGTGCCGGAGGCGCGGGTGTTGCTGCGCGACCTCACCGAGCACGCGACGAGGTGCGGAATTCGTCTACGTGCACAAATGGAAGCTGCACGACCTCGTGATGTGGGACAACCGCCAGACCATGCACCGCGTCCGCCGCTACGACCAGTCGCAGCCGCGCGACATGCGCCGCGCCACCGTCGCCGGCACCGAGCCGACGGTCAAGCAGCAGGCGGCGGAGTAGCCCCGGCGCCTCAACGCAATCAACTCGTCATACGCGGGCTTGACCCGCGTATCCATCAAACTTCATGAAATGCATTTCGATGGATTGCCGGGTCACCCGTCTACGCTAAAGCTTCGCCGGGTCTTCGGTGCTGGTCCGCCGAAGCCTTGGCGAAGGCGGAAGCCCGGCAATGACGGCTGGCGCTCACGCGTGCCCGGCTTCGTTCGACAGCATGCCGGGATCGATGCCGATCTTGCGCAGCGCGCGGAGGTATTTTTCCTCGATGTCGCCGCCGAAGATCAGATCCGGATCGGCATCGCAATGCAGCCAGCCATTGCCCTGGATCTCGGTTTCGAGCTGTCCCGGCGCCCAGCCGGCATAGCCGAGCGCGAGGATCGCGTGCTTGGGTCCTGCGCCTTTGGCGATCGCCTTGAGAATATCGACGGTCGCGGTCAGGCAAATGCCATGGTCGATCTGCAGGGTCGCATCCTTGATGAAGAAGTCGCTCGAATGCAGCACGAAGCCGCGGCCGGTCTCGACCGGGCCGCCGCGCAACACCTTCATGGTCTCGGCGTTTTCCGGCAGCTTGATCTGGTCGGCCTTCTTGATGATGTCGAGCTGCACCAACAGTTCGGGGAAGTCGATGCTGCCCGCGGGGCGATTGACCATGATGCCCATCGCGCCTTCGGACGAATGCGCGCAGAGATAAATCACCGAGCGCTCGAAGCGCGGGTCGCCCATCACCGGCATCGCGATCAGGAGCCGGCCGTCGAGATAGCCGCGATCGGACGAATTGTCGCCGATGCCGGCGGCTTCGCGGCGAACGATCCTCGGTCTCTTGCCTTCAGGGTTCATCCGCAAAGGACTCCCGTGTGACGTCCATCCTGATATCGGGTGGGATTTCTGTCAATCAAGCAGACCGCCGCCTTTAGTCATACATCACAAGCAATTCAATGGTTTGCCCCGCCGCTTGCCTGTAAAGACGTCTCATGACCGTCACAGTTCCGACCCGGGCCGCGCTCGGCTTTGCCGTAACGATATTTGTTTCATCCCCTGCGATCGAAGCGCGCGCCGACGACGCTTCGCCCTGGCAGCGGGACGCCCACTCCGCGGTCCGGCTGCTGGCGGGATCGCGCAGCGGCACGGTACTGTTGGGCGGCATCGCCTTTCAGCTTCAGCCGGGGTGGAAAACCTACTGGCGGACTCCCGGCGATTCCGGTGTGCCGCCGCGCTTCGACTTCTCCAAGTCGGACAATATCGAAGCGGTGACCGTGCTGTGGCCGGCGCCGACCAAATTCGACGACGGCGCCGGGGGCCATTCGATGGGCTACCACGACGCCATCGTGTTGCCGCTGCGGATCGTGGCGAAGAATGCCGACAAGCCGGTGACGCTTCGCGCCGACATCAACTACGCGGTCTGCGACAAGATCTGCATTCCGGTGCAGGTGAGCGCCGAACTGCCCTTCACCAGCGTCGCGAGCACCGAGGACAGCGCATTGTTCGCAGCCCTCGACACCGTGCCGAAGCCTGCCGTGGTCGGCGATCCCAATCCGCTGACCATCCGCGACGTGATTCGCGACGGCAAATCCGCCGTGCTGGTCGACGTGGTCGTTCCCGACAAGCGCGAGGTCAATCTGTTCGTCGAAGGGCCGACGCCGGATTGGGGACTGCCGGTTCCAAAGCTCGTGGAACGCAGCCCGCCCGGGGTCAAGCGCTTCGCCTTCGACCTCGACGGCATGCCGCCGGGCACCGATCCGCAAGGGGCCGCGCTCAAACTGACGCTGGTCGGCGGCGACCGCTCCTACGAATTCAATATCAATCTGGATTGACCCGAAGGGTCATTCCGGGGCGACGCGGAAGCGTCGAACCTCAGATGTGCAATTGCACATCGGGGAATCTCGAGGTTCCGGGTTCGCTCGTTTCACTCGCGCCCCGGAACGACCAGGCCACCGAATCTTAACGAATAGTTGATAAGTCCGCACCGTCGCCGCCCTGATGCGGCGCATGGATGGATTTCCGCACTTGGCCGCAATCGACACTCAGCCCGCGACAGTTCCGCCCGCCAGCGCGATGACGCGGCTGCGATCGCTGCTGGGAGGTTCCGGCGAGGCTTCCGTGACCCGGCGGCTGGCGGGCACGATCTTCATCATCCGCGTCGTCAGCGCAGCGCTCGCGTACCTCTCGCAAATCCTGCTCGCGCGCTGGATGGGCGGATCGGACTATGGCGTCTACGTCTATGTCTGGACCTGGGTGCTGCTGCTCGGCAGCATGATGGATTTCGGCATCTCGGCGTCGGCGCAAAAACTCATCCCGGAGTATCGCACCCGGGGCGAGCACGCGCTGCTGCGCGGCTTCCTGTCGGGCAGCCGGTGGATGACGTTCGCGGTGTCCTCGATCGTCTCGGTGCTGCTCGCGGGCTCGGTGAGAGCGCTGTCGCCGTTCATCGAGCCGGGCGCAATCGTACCGCTTTATATCGGCTGCCTCACGCTGCCGGCCTTCGTAGTCGCCAACACCCAGGACGGCATCGCGCGCTCGCATGACTGGATGCGGCTCGCGCTGATGCCGCAGTTCGTGGTCCGGCAGACGCTGATCATCGGTCTTACCGCGGGCGCGATTGCGCTTGGCTTCCATCTCGGCGCCACCGCCGCGATGCTCGCGAGCGCTGCCGCGGTGTGGATCGCGATGACCGGCCAGATGCTGATGCTCAACCGCAGGCTCGGCGGCCACATCGAGCCGGGCCCGAAGGCCTACGATTTCCGCGGCTGGCTCGCGATCTCGTTGCCGATCCTGATGGTCGAAGGATTTTATCTGCTGTTGTCCTATACCGACGTGCTGGTGCTGCAGCAGTTCCGTCCCTCCGCGGAAGTCGGCGTGTATTTCGCCGTGGTGAAGACGCTGGCGCTGGTGTCCTTCATCCACTACGCGATGTCGGCGACGACGGCGCACCGCTTCGCCGAATACCACGCGCTCGGCGACCAGGAGCGGCTGTCGGCCTATGTCGCGCATGCGATCAACTGGACGTTCTGGCCCTCGCTCGCCGCCACCATCGCCCTGCTCGCCTTCGGCAAGCCGCTGTTGTGGCTGTTCGGGCCGCAATTCGTCGCCGGCTATGATATCATGTTCGTAGCCGCAGTCGGGCTTGTGGTGCGCTCGGCGATCGGCCCCGTGGAACGGCTTCTCAACATGCTCGGCCACCACCATATCTGCGCGCTGGCCTATGCGCTCGCCTTCGTCATGAACGTCGTGCTTTGCGTCGTTCTTGTGCCGCGTTTCGGCGGCCACGGCGCCGCCGCCGCGACCTCGATCTCGCTCACCTTCGAGACCGTGCTGTTGTTCTGGATCGTGCGCAGCCGGCTCGGCCTGCACGTGCTGGCGTTCGGAAAACCCTCTGCTTAGACCTCTCCCCGCTCTTTGCGGGGAGAGGTTAAGGAGGCGCCGGCCGCCCTTTACTCCGCGGTCCAGCCGCCGTCGATCGAGAGGTTGGCGCCGGTGATCTGCGCGGCGTCGTCGCCGCAAAGATACAGCGCCAGCGCAGCGACCTGCTCGGAGGTGACGAACTCCTTGGTCGGCTGCGCTTCCAATAGCACGTCCTTGATGACCTGCTCCTTGGTCAGGTTGCGCGCCTTCATGGTATCGGGAATCTGATGCTCGACCAGCGGCGTCCAGACATAGCCGGGTGAGATGCAATTGCAGGTGATCTTGAAGGTCGCAAGCTCCAGCGCCACCGTCTTGGTGAGGCCGGCGATGCCGTGCTTGGCCGACACATAGGCCGCCTTGAAGGGTGAAGCCACCAGCGAATGCGCCGACGCGGTGTTGATGATGCGGCCCCAGCCGCGCTTCTTCATGCCGGGCACGGCGGCGCGGATGCCATGAAACGCCGACGACAGGTTGATCGCGATGATGGCGTCCCACTTGTCGATCGGAAACTCCTCGATCGGGGAGACGAACTGGATACCGGCATTGTTGACGAGAATATCGACCGAGCCGAAGCTTTTCTCGCCGAGCGCCACCATGCCGGCGATCTCGGCGGGCTTGGTCATGTCGGCGGGCGAATAGACCGCCTTGACCTTGAATTCGCTCTCGATCGCGGCGCGTTCCTTCTCGATGTCGGCGGGCGCGCCAAATCCATTGATAACGACATTGGCGCCGGCCCCGGCGAAAGCGCGCGCATACGCCAGTCCAATGCCGCTGGTCGATCCGGTCACGACCGCATTCTTTCCTGTCAACGAACCCATTTCATTCACTCCTTTTTGCCGTTGATGGTGATGGTGCCATCGCCCGTGAGATCGTAGGTCACCATGGTTTCGCCGGATTGCGGCCGCTCCAGCCAATCCCGGTGCCGCATCGTAAGGTGGACGTCGCGCTCGCCTGCGCCCCAGTGCTCGACCATGCCGACGCGCGAAAAATCATAGTCCTTGGAAGAGGATTTGTAATTCTTGCTGCGGTAGATCAGGTGCACCACCGTGACGGTGTTTTCCTTGGCAGCCTGGCACAGAATCTCGACCGACGGATCGTTGCGCAGGTAGTCGGGCAGCTTGTTCATCAATTCGCGCAGCGCCTTGCGGGCATTGTGAACCATCCGGTTCTTGTCGGTATTCATCCGGGTACGGCTGGAAAAGCGGATGTCCTTTTCGCGCTCGGCGGCCTCCAGCAGCGAATGCGGCAGCGGCCCGCGCGCCGAGAACAGGTCGATCTGGAAGATCAGGAGATCGTTGTTGATCTCCGCATCCAGCACGTAGTCGAGCGGCGTGTTGGAGGCGATGCCGCCGTCCCAGAAATGCTCGCCTTCGATGACGATGGAAGGAAAACCGGGCGGCAGCGCGCCGGAGGCCATGATGTGTTCCGGCCCGATCTTCTTGCGCAGCTTCTTGAACTCGTAATTGTCGAAATATTTGAAATTGCCGGTCGTGACGCTCACCGCACCGACGCTGAGCCGGCACTTCAGGTCGTTGATCATGTCGAAATCGACCAGCCGCTCCAGCGTCTTGCGCAGCGGCGAGGTGTCGTAATAGCTCTGCGCCTGCGGGCTGCCATTCGGCCACAGCGGGGCCGGGGGAATTCGCGGCGCGAAAAAGCCGGGAACGCCGAAGGTGGCGATCAGGGCGGCGCTGGTCTCGTTGAACAGGATACGGCTGCGGCCGTCCGGCGTAACCGGATGCCAGGGCACCGGCGAGGAAACCAGCTCCCAGAATTCCTTGAGCCGATCGACCCGCTTTTCGCGCGGGTTGCCGGCGATGATGGCGGCATTGACGGCGCCGATCGAGATGCCGGCAATCCATTCCGGCTCGAAATCGCAATGGCACAGCGCCTGATAGGCGCCGGCCTGGTAGGAGCCGAGCGCGCCGCCGCCCTGCAGGACCAGCACGCGCTGTGCGGTCGCGGGCGTCCTTAAGGGCGCTTCGTATGGATGATCGGTCATGACGGTCGCTTCGGTAGCGAAAAGGCGATGGCACCGTGGCGTCAGTTAGAGATGGCGTCAACCTGCGAGGCCCCGACCCCGGATCACGCCGAGTTTATCGCGCCTCGGTCGAGGCCATAATAAGCGTCCAGAATACCTTGTATTTGGTATTTGGAGCATAGCTCGCAGCGATGCCTAATTTTGTGACACCGCTTTTCAGCATATTGGCCCGGTGCGGGGGCGAATCGCGCCAGCCGGAAAACGCTTCCGCGAGCGTATGATAGCCGGCCGAGACGTTCTCGACGGCGAGCGACGCCGGATAGCCGGACGTGTTGAGGCGCTGGGCCAGGGGCGCCTTGACGTCGTGATCGAGCTTGTTGTGGCTCGCCATCGCCTGCGACTGCTGCTCCGCAAGCTTCATCAATGCGGGATCGACCGCCACGCCGCCGAGGCCGTTGTTCTGCCGGTATTGCGAGATCATCGAGGCTGCGGCCCCTTCATCGAGCCTGGCGCCGGGAGCGGCCATGTCGACATACATCGACGGCTCCTCGATCGGAGCCTCGGCGGCGCAGCCGCCAAGCGCCAACAGCCCGATAATGGCAACCACCGCCCGCATGATTCGACCTGCCCCAGATGAAGGGCGGTTGTTGCATACCAACCGTGGCTGAATAGTGAACGGCGGGGCTTTTTTGCGGCCGCGACCTTGCTGTCGTGACGCGGCGCGGCCTACGACGTTTTCGCCGTGTGGATGCCGCATTCGGTCTTCGGCCGGCCGCGCCAGCGGCCCGCTCGCGCATCTTCGTCCGGCGAGGTCCGGCTCGTGCAGGGCATGCACCCGACCGAGAGATAACCTTTTGAGGCGAGCGGATGCGGCGGCAAGTTGGCGGCCTCGAAAATCGCCTCGATCTGTTCGCGCGAAACGTTCGCGAACGGGTTGAATTTCAGCCTGGCGCCGTCGTCCTCGACCACCGATATCGTGGCGCGAAGCCCGCCCTGGAACCGCTTGCGGCCGTTGATCCAGGCGCCAAACGGCGCCAACGCCCGCTGCAGCGGTTCGACCTTGCGGATGCGGCAGCAGGCATCGGGATCGGAGAACCACAAGTCGCGATCCGGATCCTCGCGCGACAATGTCGCTTCCGACGGCTGGATGGAACGAACATCGCGCAGGCCGAGGGTCGCGATCAGGGTGTCGCGATAGGCCAGCGTCTCCTCGAACAGCCAGCCGGTGTCGAGAAAAACCACCGGTATCGCCGGATCGACATCGGCCATCACCTTGAGCAGCGCCGCCGACTCCGTGCCGAACGAGGACACCAGTGCGAGGCGCTCGCGGCCGACGGTTTTGAGCGCGGTCGCAATCACCTGTTCAGGCGTCGCGTTGCGGAGCGTGCGATCGAGTTCCGCGGCCGGCGGCAGGGCGCGGGCCGGCGCTTCCGACAGCGGTTGGGCGAGCGCGTTCACCGGCTGGCACCTTGCGAATGGCGCAACTGCATCCGCCGATGCAGCGCGGAAATGCGGCCGTCGCCGGTCGGCTGATAGAACACCGAGTAGCGCTTGGCGGTAGCGGCAAAGGTCTCCGCGTCACTTTCCTTCCTGACTTCGAACGCATCGAAGCCGGCGCGCAGCATGAACACGAACTGGTCGCGCAGCACCTGGCCGGTGGCGCGCAGCTCGCCGCGATAATGATGGCGCTCCCGCAACAGCCGGGCCTGGCTATAGGCGCGGCCATCGCGAAACGTCGGAAACACCAGCGCCACCACCGCGAGCCGGTCGAGATGGGGCACGAGGTCGTCGAGGTCGCGATTGTTCGGCCAGATCACGCCGGTCCGCCCCACGCGGCGCGAGAGTCCTTGCGGGTTCTTCGAGAAATCGCGCCGCCGAAATCAGGATCGCGCCGCCAACAGGCATTTCGGCATCGTCGGCGACGTGAACGAAGTCGTCGCGCGAAATTCTTCCCTGCTTAACGAGTGGCATAGACCCGCTCCCTGAATGGTTCGACGCCGAGCCGCTTCACCGCGTCGACGAACAGCTCGTCGGGGCGCGCGCGCAGCGCGAGATAGGCTTCGACGATATCCTCGACCACGTCGGCGACTTCGCCATATGGCACGGCCGGGCCGATCAGGGCGCCGAGCTCGGCGTTCTCGTCGGCGCGGCCCCCGATCGTGATCTGGTAGAATTCCTCGCCGTTCTTCTCGACGCCCAAAATGCCGATATGGCCGACGTGATGGTGGCCGCAGGCGTTGATGCAGCCGGAGATGTTGATGTGCAGCCGCCCGATCAGCTCGGCGGTATCGTGATTGGCAAAACGCCGCGTCAGCTCCTGCGCGATCGGAATCGAGCGGGCGTTGGCGAGCGAACAATAGTCCAGTCCCGGGCAGGCGATGATATCGGAGACCAGGTTGACGTTCGGCGTAGCCAGTCCGATTTCGTCGAGCGCCTTCCACAGCGCCGGCAGGTCGCGCTTGGCGACGTGCGGGAGCGCCAGGTTCTGCTCGTGGCCGACGCGGATTTCACCGAACGAATATCTGTCGGCGAGATCGGCGAGCGCGTCCATCTGGTCGGCGGTGGCATCGCCCGGCGGGCCACCGACCGGCTTCAGCGACAGCGTCACGATCGAATAGCCCTGGACCTTGTGCGTGAACACCGAATTCCTGCGCCAGCGCTCAAACAGCGGATCATGCGCCGCCTTCTTCAGTTCCTCCGGCATATGCGGCAGCCTCTCGTACGCCGGATAGGCTGAAGCGCGAACGGATGTCCTCGACCATGGCGTCGTCGAGCGTCAGCGGGGTGCCGGCCTCGCGCATCTGCCGCCACTCGTCCTCGACTTCGCGAGCGAATTTCTCGATGCCGAGCTCGTGCACCAGGATCTTGATGCGCGCCTTGTAGATATTGTCGCGGCGGCCGTACTGGTTGTAGACCCGCAGGATCGCCTCGACATAGCTCAGGAGATCGCGGCCTGCGACGTACGGCTTGATCGTCTTGGCGATGAAGGGGGTGCGGCCGAGGCCGCCGCCGACCAGCACCTCGAAACCGGTTTCGCCCTCGGCGTTACGGTGCAGCCGCAGGCCGATGTCGTGAATCTTGATCGCGGCGCGATCGTGCGGCGACGCGGTGATCGCGAATTTGAACTTGCGCGGCAGGAAGGAGAATTCCGGATGCAGGGTCGTGTATTGCCGCAACAGCTCCGACCAGATGCGGGGATCCTCGATCTCGCCGGGCGCGACGCCGGCCCACTGGTCCGAGGTGACGTTGCGCGTGTTATTGCCTGACGTCTGCATGGCGTGGATGCCGAACTCGGCGAGATCGGCGAGCGCGTCAGGCAGTTCGGCGAGCTTGATCCAGTTGAACTGGATGTTCTGGCGCGTAGTGAAATGGCCGTAGCCGCGGTCGTAGCGGCGCGCCACATGGGCCAGCCGCCGCAGTTGCTTCGACGACAGAGTGCCGTAGGGAATCGCGACGCGGAACATATAGGCGTGCAGCTGCAGGTAGACGCCGTTCTGCAGCCGCAGCATCTTGAATTCGTCCTCGGTGAGTTCGCCGGCGAGACGGCGCTTCACCTGGTCGCGAAACTCGCTGACGCGTTCGTTGATCAGCGTGCGGTCGATTTCGTCATAGGCATACATGATGGGCTGACCTTACGCCGGGACCGGCAGAGCGATGGTGACGCCGCGGGCGCGGATATGTTCGCGCAGATTGCCGGGCTTGATCTTGCCGTCCCTGACCTCGACCGGCGCGATATAGGCGCCGACCGCGCCGACATCGTCGGCGACCGATTCGGCGAGCAGCGCGCGCGCCTCGTCGGAATCGCGAACGATCGCGGCTTCGGAAAGATGGGTCGACCAGCCTTGCTGGGCGGTGCGATAGATCACCGCGCCGTCCCAGGTGCGGTTGGCGGTCACCACCGACGGCCCGGCAATTCTGATTTTCTTCTGTTCGAGCGGAGAGGTCATTCGGCGGCCACCTGAAAATACGAGGCGAGTTGGGCGAGATCGGATTGGCGCGATGGCGCGGCGTGCGCGACCACGTCGCCGATGATGAGAATGGCGGGTCCGCCGTCGATCTTTTCGACCAGATCCGGCAATTCGCCGAGCGCGCCGACCACGGCTTGCGCATCCGGCCGGGTTGCGCGCGCGAACACGCCGACCGGGGTTTGCGGCGAGCGTCCCGCCGCCAGCAGCCCTGCGCGGACCGACGGCGCCGCCGTCATGCCCATGTACACGACGACGGTCATCTTCACGTCGGTCAATGTCGACCAGTCGACGGCTACGGCGTCTTTGGCCTTGTGGGCGGTGAGGAAGGTGATGCGCAGCGCCTCGTGGCGGAAGGTCAGCGGCACCTCGAATTGCGCGGCGGCGCCGAGACCTGCGGTAATGCCGGGGATCACCGAATAGGCGACGCCGGCCTTGCGCAACGCCTCGACCTCCTCGCCGCCGCGGCCAAAGATGAAGGGATCGCCGCCCTTCAGCCGCACCGCGCGCTGGCCGGATTTCGCCGCCTCGATCATCAACACGTTGATCGCGTCCTGGCCGATGCCGCGTTTTCCAACGCGGCGGCCGACTGGAATGCGCGCGGCATCGCGGCGGGCGCGGTCGAGAATATCGGCCGATACCAGCTCGTCGTAGAACACGACGTCGGCGTCCTGCAGCGCGCGCAGCGCCTTGACAGTGAGCAGATCAGGATCGCCCGGGCCGGCGCCGACCAGCGTCACCCTGCCCTCGGGCCGTCCCGAAAGCAGCGCGCCGGCAAAGACGGACGGATCGGAAATCACCTCAAGCGCGGCTTCGGCTTCGTCCTTGCGGCCGGCAAGCACCAGCGCGCCGATCGGACCATCGACGACGCGCTCCCAGAAACGGCGACGCAGCGCAAATTCGGGAATGCGGGCGTGGATGCTCCTGCGCCAGCGGCCGATGAAGCCGGCGAGATCGCCAATGCGCGCGGGCAGCACCGCTTCGATCAGCTCGCGCACACGGCGCGCCACGACAGGCGAAGCGCCGCCGGTGCCAACGGCGATCACGACATCTCCGCGGTCGACGATGGCCGGAAGGATGAAAGTGGAATGCGCAACGTCGTCCATGACATTGACCGGGATGCCGGCGGCTCTGGCCCGCGCCGCCATCGCCGGTCCGATATCGCCGGCGCCTGCGCACAGGATCGCGATCACCCCGGTAAGATCGGCAACCAGCGGATCGCCGCTCGCAAGCTCGATCCGTGCCGCCTCCTCGGCCTCGAGTGCGCCCGGATCATGAGAACCGTCCGTCGCGTACCAGCGGACCCGCGCGCCGGCGGCGGCAAGCAGGCGCAATTTCGCGCGCGCCATGTCGCCGGCACCAAGCAGAAGAACCGGCCCGGCCTGCAGATCGAGAAACACCGGCAGAAATAGCATTCGACACTCGCTTTCCCGACGTCCGGGGTTGACTGAAATTATTTTCTATCTAAGTCTCATTCAATGCCTCAAAAGAGAAAATTTTTTCTTCTCTATTGCAGTGCAACTATAGAATTTTCACCCCTGGAGGCCAAGGGCGAGAGATGCAACTTCTCAACAACGAACAGGGCAAAGACCGCCTGCCGTGGGCCGACCAGGCCGACGCAGGGGTGGTCCAGAAAATTTTCGCAGACGGGCGTCTCGCCGAGCCCGTCATGGATCACCTCGACGCGCTGGAAGCGCAGAGCATCTACATTTTCCGCGAAGCTTTCGCGCGGTTGAAGAAGCTCGCGCTATTGTGGTCGCTCGGAAAAGATTCCAACGTGATGATCTGGCTCGCACGCAAGGCCTTCTTCGGCCGCGTGCCGTTCCCCGCGCTGCACGTCGACACCGGCAAGAAATTTCCGGAGATGTACGCCTTCCGCGATCGCTACGCGCGGGAATGGGAACTCGATCTGAAGATCGAACCCTGTCCGCCGCTCGATACCGTCGATCCGACGCTGCCGCCGGCGGCGCGATCGGCCGCGCGCAAGACCGAAGGGCTGAAGCTTGCCCTCGCCAAGTATGGCTTCGATGGATTGATCGCCGGCATTCGCCGCGACGAGGAAGCAACGCGCGCGAAAGAGCGCGTATTCTCGCCGCGCGGCACCGAGGGCGGCTGGGACGTGCGCGACCAGCCGCCGGAATTCTGGGATCAGTTCAACGCCTCGCCGCCGCCGGGCGCACATCTGCGCATCCATCCCATCCTGCATTGGACCGAGGCCGACATCTGGGCCTACACCGCGCGCGAGAATATTCCGGTCATCCCGCTTTACCTCGCCAGGGACGGCAAGCGTTATCGCTCGCTCGGCGATGCCGACATCACGTTTCCGGTGGCCTCGACGGCCTCCAACATCGACGAGATCCTGACTGAACTCGACGGGACGAAAGTGCCGGAGCGCGCCGGCCGCGCGCTCGATCACGAAACCGAAGATGCGTTCGAGCGGCTGCGTGTCGCCGGCTATCTCTGAAGCGAAACCGAGTTGAGCGATCCGATGAACATGCTTGTCCCCGCAAACGTCAAGGCGACGCCGAACGGCACCACCCGCCCGCAGGTCCGCATCGTCATCGTCGGCCATGTCGATCACGGCAAATCCACGCTGGTCGGGCGGTTGCTGCATGAGACCGGCAGCCTGCCGGAGGGCAAGCTCGAGATGCTGAAGGCCGTCAGCGCCCGGCGCGGCATGCCGTTCGAGTGGTCGTTCCTGCTGGATGCGCTGCAGACCGAGCGCGACCAGGGCATTACCATCGACACCACGCAGATTCGTTTCCGCACCGGCTCGCGCGACGTCGTGCTGATCGATGCGCCCGGCCACGCCGAATTCCTGCGCAACATGATCACCGGCGCCTCGCAGGCCGACGGCGCCGTGCTGATCGTCGACGCGCTGGAAGGCGTGCGCGACCAGACAAGGCGGCACGGCTATTTGCTGCATCTGCTCGGCATCAAACAGGTCGCCGTCGTCGTCAACAAGATGGACCGGGTCGATTTTTCCGCAGCCCGCTTTCAAGCGATCAGCGACGAGATTTCCGCGCATCTGGCCACCCTCGGCGTCACGCCGTCGGCCGTGATTCCGATTTCGGCACGCGATGGCGATGGCGTCGCGGAGCGCACACCGAGGACCAGCTGGTACGCGGGGCCGACCGTGGTCGAGGCGCTCGATGCGCTGGAGCCGGCGCGGCCTCTGGAAGCGCTTGCGCTGCGGCTGCCGGTGCAGGCGATCTACAAATTCGACGACCGCCGCATTGTCGCGGGCCGCATCGAGTCCGGCAGACTTGCGGCGGGCGACGAGATCGTGATCATGCCTGCGGGCAAGATCGCAAAGATCCGGAGCATCGAGGGATGGCCGGCGACCCCGGCAGGAACAGCGCAAACCGCGGGACGATCGGTCGGCGTCACGCTCGACCGCGAGCTGTTCGTCGAACGCGGCGACGTCATCGCCCATCTTGGCGACAGCCCGCGCGATACCCGGCGAATTCGCGCGCGCATTTTCTGGCTGCATGACAAGGCCCTGACGACGGGCGCCTCGATCCTGGTGCGGCTCGGCACACGCGAGGCACGCGCTACCGTCGTCGCGATCGAAAAGGCCGTCGATCCCGGTGAGCTGGCGAGCATCGAGAACGATTTGATCGCGCGCAACCATGTCGGCGAGATCGACATCGCGCTGGCGCAGCCGATCGCGGCCGATCCCTATGCCGACAATTCCCGCACCGGGCGGCTGGTGATCGAGGTCGGTGGCCGCATTGCCGGCGGCGGCCTCGTGCTGTCGGTCGATGCCGGACAACGCGCCATCCCCGTCGACATCGTGCCGGTGGAATCCGCGCTGCGTCCCGACGAGCGCTCGGCGCGCTATCGCCACGCGGGCGCGGTGGTCTGGCTGACCGGCCTGCCGGGTTCGGGCAAATCGACGCTGGCGCGGGCGCTGGAGCGGCGTCTGTTCGGCAATGGCGGCTCGCCGGTGCTGCTCGACGGCGATACCTTGCGCGCCGGACTCAACCGCGATCTCGGCTTCTCGGCTACAGATCGCAGCGAGAACATCCGCCGCCTCGCCGAAGTCGCCACCCATCTCGCCCGCAACGGCCACGTCGCCATCGTCGCCGCGGTCTCGCCCGCGCGCGAGGACCGCGACGCGGTGCGGCGCATCGCCGATCGCGCGTTCCGCGAGATCCATGTCGCGACGCCTGCGGAAGTGTGCGAGAGCCGCGATCCAAAGGGCCACTACGCCAAGGCGCGCGCCGGCGCGCTGGCCGCGTTCACCGGCATCGGCAACGACTACCAGCCGCCGACGAATGCCGAATTGACGATCGACACCTCGACGCGCTCGGTCGGTGACGCCACCGACGAGATCGAGCGGATGCTGGCGAAGTCAGGCATACTGTTCGACGAACTCGTCGATCTCGCCGCCAATATCTGAGCGTTCCCCGGTCGCCGCCATAATGGGCAGAACGGCACGGCCAAAGGCCTTCTCATCGGCCCGGATTTAGGGCTAAAAGGGCGCCGAAAACGGCCCCTGCGGGGCCACTTATCCGTCTATCCCCATCAAATCCGCGGCTTGCAGCGGTTTCGCGTGAGAAATATCCAATCATGAATTGTATCGACGCCCACGGACTGAAGATCGCGCCCGTCCTGTTCGATTTCATCGCCGGGGAAGCTACCCCCAACAGCGGAATTTCGCCGGACGCATTCTGGGCCGGGCTTGCCGCCATCATCCGCGATCTGGCGCCGAGGAATCGCGCGTTGCTCAAGGTGCGCGACGCCCTGCAGGCAAGGATCGACGGCTGGCATCGCGCCAACAAGGGCAAGGCGTTCGACATCAATACGTATACCGCGTTCCTCAAGGAGATCGGCTATCTCCTGCCGGAGCCGCCGACCAGGAAGGTCGAGACATCGAATGTGGATGAGGAGATCGGCAAGATCTGCGGGCCGCAGCTCGTGGTTCCGCTGACCAATGCGCGCTACGCGCTCAACGCCGCCAACGCGCGCTGGGGAAGCCTGTACGACGCGCTTTACGGTACCGACGCGATCCCGCATGACCCAAGCGAGACCGGCAAGGGCTTCGACAAGGCGCGCGGCGACAAGGTGATCGCCAAGGCCAAGGCGTTTCTGGATTCGGCCGTGCCGCTGGCCGCTGGCAGCCATGCCGACGTGACCTCCTACAGCCTCGGTTCCGGACAACTTGCGGTGAAGCTGAAGGATGGCAAGTCGACCGCACTGAAATCGGGCGCGCAATTTTCCGGCTACCAGGGCGATGCCGCGGCGCCGTCCGCAATTCTCCTGGTCAACAACGGCATGCATATCGAAATCCGCATCGACCGCGGCCACCTCATCGGCAAGGACGATCCGGCCGGCGTTGCCGACATGATCCTGGAATTGGCGGTCTCGACCATCCTCGACATGGAAGACTCGGTCGCCGCCGTCGATGCCGAGGACAAGGTGCTGGTCTATCGCAACACGCTCGGCCTGATGAACGGCACGCTGTCGGCCGATTTCGAGAAGGGCGGCAAGACGCTGAAGCGCGCGCTCAATCCAGACCGCGTCTACAAGACGGGCGACGGCAAGGAGCTCAGGCTGCACGGCCGCAGCCTGTTGTTGATGCGCAATGTCGGCCATCACATGTTCACCGACGCCGTGCTCGACGCAACCGGCGCCGAAATTCCGGAAGGCATCCTGGATGCCGCGGTCGCCGGCCTGCTCGCGATCCACGATCTCAAGGGGCACGCGAAGGCGAGGAACAGCCGCGCCGGCTCGATCTACATCGTCAAGCCGAAGATGCACGGGCCCGACGAGGTGGCGCTGACCTGCGAATTGTTCGGCCGCGTCGAGAAGATGCTGGCGCTGCCGGAGAACACCATCAAGATCGGCATCATGGACGAGGAGCGCCGCACCACGGTCAATCTCAAGGCCTGCATCCAGAACGCGTCCAAGCGCATCATGTTCATCAATACCGGCTTCCTCGATCGCACCGGCGACGAGATCCATACCTCGATGGAAGCCGGCCCCATGATCCGCAAGAACGACATGAAGGCACAGCCCTGGATCAAGGCCTATGAGGACTGGAACGTCGATATCGGCCTGACCAGTGGCCTGCCCGGCCATGCCCAGATCGGCAAGGGCATGTGGGCCGCGCCCGACAAGATGGCCGACATGCTGGCTCAGAAGATTGCGCATCCGCAGGCCGGCGCCACCACCGCCTGGGTGCCGTCGCCGACCGCGGCGACGCTGCATGCGCTGCATTATCACCAGGTCAATGTGCATGACGCGCCAGCAGGAACTCGCCAAGGCCGGCCCGCGCGCGAAGCTGTCCGACATCCTCACCATTCCGGTATCGCATTCGAACTGGGCGCCGGACGACGTGAAGCAGGAGATCGACAACAACTGCCAGGGCATTTTGGGCTATGTCGTGCGCTGGATCGATCAGGGCGTCGGCTGCTCCAAGGTGCCCGACATCCACGACGTCGGCCTGATGGAGGACCGCGCCACCTTGCGCATTTCGAGCCAGCATCTGGCCAACTGGCTGCACCAGGGCGTCATCACCAGGGAGCAGGTGATGGAATCGCTGAGGCGGATGGCGGTCGTGGTCGACACGCAGAACGCCGGCGATCCCCTGTACCGGCCGATGGCGCCCGCTTTCGACGGGGTAGCCTTCAAGGCGGCCTGCGACCTCATCTTCAAGGGCCGCGAGCAGCCGAACGGCTACACCGAATACATCCTCACCGCGCGCCGCCGCGAAGCCAAGGCGGCGGGCGGCTAATCTCTCGTTAACGCCTGACCGGCCCGCAGCGATTTTGGTTGTACAACTCCTCAGTACAACTACGGCAGCAATGCTGTCTAAATGTTTACCATTATTCTCCCAAATGGCTCGACTTGGGGGAAATCATGCTCAATCGCTTAACCGTATCCGCGCTGCTCAAGGCCGTCATCCTGACCACCGCGTTCTGCGTCGTCGCCGGATTCTCGCTCAACGCCTGGGATTCCTGGAATCGCCTGCAGGTCACGAACCGCATCGCGGTGGTCGCGGAGGCGTCGGCGAACCTGTTCAAGGCGATGCACAATCTGCGCACCGATCGCGCCACCACCAACCGGCTGTTGAATTCCGACCAGCCCGTCGACGGCGACATCGAAAAATACCTGCGCAACATTCGCGATACCCAGATGCCCGCCATGGCCAACGCGCTGGCGCTGCTGCCGTCGATCGAATTCGCGCAGAAGAGCACGCTGGTGCCGGAGCTCGACCGGCTGTTCAAGACGCTGACCGCGGAACAGAGGGAATTCTGGGACGAAATCGCCAAGCCGAAGGCCTCCCGCCGCCTGGCGCTCGCCAAGGAATACATGGCGACGACGAATGGGCTGCTGGACACCCTCGACAGACTGTCGGCGACGCTGGCCGCGGCCGTCAACCACCAGGACGCCACGATCGACCAGTTGCTCGCGATCAAACAGATCGCCTGGCTGATGCGCAACACCGGGGGCGAGGCATCGCTGCTGGTTTCCACCGGGATCGCCGCCGGGCACACGACCGCTGAAACGCATCAGAAATACCTGAAGTTCGTCGGCGGCACCGAAACCGCCTGGGACGCGCTGGAATTGACGGCCGCCGGAATGCAGCTGCCGCCGGCGCTCGCCAGCGCCATCGCCGCGACCAAGACCGCCTATTTCGAGCCGCCATACCTCGCGCTGCGCGATCGGCTGCTGGCGGCGACGTTGGCCGGCGAGAAGCCGGAATTGACGGCGAACCAGTGGAGCCCGATCACCGTGGGACGGCTCGGCGCCGCGGTCAGCGTGGCCGAGGCGGCGCTCGACGCGGCCAAGGAATATACCGCCGCCCAGCATGCCGCGGCGCTGCGCTCGCTCGCACTGCAGCTTACGCTGCTGGTGCTGGCCCTCGCGCTCGCCTTCGGCGCCATGACCGCGGTCGGCCGCCGCGTCATCAAGCCGCTGAACAACATGCGTGACGCCATGCTGAAGGTGGCCGCGGGCGATCTTGCCGTCGATACCGGTTACACCGCGCGCCATGACGAGATCGGCGCGCTGGCCGGTGCGCTCGAAACCTTCAAGCAGCAGGCCCAGGACAAGCTGCGGATCGAGGAAAAGGAGCGCGAACGCAACGCCGGCGCCACCGCGCGTCAGCGCGCGATCGAGACCTATGTCGGCGAGTTCGAGGCCATGGTGCGCCAGACCCTGCAGCGGCTCGGCGACGCCTCCGACCAGATGCGCAACACCTCCGCGGGGCTCTCGGCAGTGTCGCGCAAGACCAACGAACGCGTCCAGGTCGCCGAGAAGGCATCCAGCGAGGCCTCGGTGAGCGTCGACAGCGTCGCCTCGGCGTCGGAGGAACTGAGCGCCTCGATCAACGACATCAGCCAGCAGGCGGCGCATGCCACGGGCATTGCCGGCCGCGCGGTCGGCCAGGCGCGCGAGACCGACGGCACGGTGCAGGGGCTCGCGAAATCGGCGGCCCGGATCGGCGAGGTGGTCGGGCTGATCAACACCATCGCCGCCCAGACCAACCTGCTCGCGCTGAACGCGACCATCGAGGCGGCGCGCGCCGGCGAGGCTGGCCGCGGATTCGCCGTGGTGGCGTCCGAGGTCAAGTCGCTGGCCGGCCAGACCGCGAAGGCGACCGACGAGATCTCCGAGCAGATCGCCGACATCCAGAAGGTCGCGGGCGAGGCCATCGACGCCATCAAGGGCATCGGCAGCATCATCACCGAGGTCAACGAGGTCGCAACCGCGATCGCCGCCGCGGTCCAGGAACAGGGCGCCGCGACCCAGGAAATCACCCGCAGCACGCAGTTCGCGGCGCAGGGCACCAAGAACGTCTCGGAGAACATCACCGGCGTCAAGACCGACGCCGATGCGGCGGCCGCCGCCGCCGAGCACGTCAAGCAGGCCTCCGAGACGCTGGAGACGCAGAGCCAGCAGCTCGGCAATCAGGTCACGGATTTCCTGGGCAAGATCCGCGCGGCGTAGTCGGCTCGGCTCCAACGTAAGCCGTCACTCCCGCGCCACCACGGGCACGTGCCGGTAGCGCGCCAGCACCGACTTCGAGCGCCGGCGAGAAGTTCAGCGCGCCGCGCCGGTCGGCGCTGCGGCCGGCGACCATCAGCCCGTCGGCGGAGGCGACGAGATCGCCGTTACGGATCGTCGGATCGTTCTCGATTTTGACCGGCGCCAGCCCGAACTGGTCCCTGCCGTTGCAGGTGCAGCCCGCGACGATCTCGTTGCGATAGCGGAACGCGTTCGGCAGTTCGGAATAGGGCTTTCCGGTTTCGGTCGCGGCACTGTCGATATCGCCGCCGTAGACCACCTCGGTCTTGCTCGCCGGGCAGAAGCTGTTGCAGGAGGCGGCCCGGCTCTCCCGGTCCGGGCCGTTGACCGGGAAATAGCGTCCGTCGCAGGTGCGCACGCAGAAGGCCTGGCCGCCGCCTGAGGTGATCACGCGCGGAGGCCCGGCCGGATCTTGCGGAGCGAACGGTGCGCCCTCGCTCGCGAACGGCAAGCGGATATAGGGCGCGTGCGCGCGACCGGTGAACGCGCCGAACAGCGCCGAGAAGAAGTCCTCGGCCTGCGCCGGCGGCGCGAGCGCGGCTGCGACCACCAGCGCCGCTGCGCCCCATACCGCTTGCCTGACCGAACGCCCGATCATGCTGCCTCCGATCGCCTCAGTACAGCGCCGATGTCAGCAGCGGCCGCGGCGAAGCGACGGTCGCGCGAGCCATGCCGGCGCCTCTGTCAGCGATGGCGCTTGCGACGACATGCGGCCCGTTCTTCGGCAGCACCACGACGCGGGTGCCGACATCGACGCGGTTGAACAGGTCGGTGACGTCCTCATTGGTCAGGCGGATGCAGCCGGAGGAGACGAACTTGCCGATGGTCGTGGGATCGTTGGTGCCGTGAATGCGGTATTCGCTGGAGCCGAGATACATCGCCCGCGCCCCCAGCGGGTTGCCGGGGCCGCCCGCCATGAAGCGCGGCAGGTAAGGCTGGCGCGCGATCATCTGCGCCGGCGGATGCCAGTCCGGCCATTCCGCCTTGTGGCTGATGGCCTGCACGCCCGACCAGGTAAAGCCTTCGCGGCCGACGCCGACGCCATAGCGGATGGCGCGGCCCTGGCCGAGCACGTAGTAAAGCACGGTGTTGCCGGTATCGATGATGACGGTGCCGGGCGCTTCGCGGCTGTCGAGCGCGACGATCGCCCGCCGCAGCCGCTCCGGGAGCACGCTGCCGTCGCTGTCATCGGTCTTGATATTGTCCGACGGAAACGCGCTTTGCGGGGCGGGTGCATAACCGAGCACCTGGGCGCTCGCCGCGCCCGGAAGCATTGCGGGCACAAATGCCAGAGCGCCTGCAAAGATCAGCGCGTTGATTGCGCGCAGCGACTGCCTACGATTTCCGGTGCTTCCCGCCATGACCAGCCTCCTTCGAAGGGCATCCGACGATGCCGGGTTCAGAAGTATGCTCAGAGTCTCTCGGTAGCTTAAAAGGATACGCCCAATCGGATTGGCTTCATTGATCCACCGCAAGGATCCGCCGCAACTCGCGGACATTTTTGGCGGGCGAGTCATGCAGAACGAGCGGCGCGGCGAAAGCCTGCGATGGCATGCTGATGTCTGTGTCATGATCTGCCCCAATGCGGATAGCGCATCACGTGGATGCTTCTGTCAGATCCAACGTGGCCGAAGCAGCTCGGTTCCGTTGCGAGTCAAATAGATGTCCGCCCTGTCAAGCATGCGCATCCTCACGATCGCGCGATGGAACCTTTGCCGGAGCAAGCGCGTTATGTCCGCATGAGCACGCCTCGCTGAAAGCGACGCCGCAAGCTCGCCAGCCATGTCAGCCCGCAGGGGAGAGCCAGTTGCGTGTCCTTCCCACCGAGCGCGCGCCTGCCCATCAGGCGGCCGGTTCACCTTTGCCCGATAGCAAAGGCGAACTGCCGCCGGTCATTCGCCGCGCGGAAGTCGTCGCCTTCGCGCTGGTCGGCCTCCTCGTGATCTGCGTCGTTGCGGTTCTCTACATCGCGAAAGGCTTCTTTCTCCCGGTGGTGGCGGCGTTCGTGGTCGGCACCATGCTGTCGCCCGCCGCAGGCCTACTCGAGCGGCACCGGATTCCCCGCGCGGTTTCGGCGGTGCTGATCGTCAGCGCGGCCGGCGCCGCCGCCACCTTCATGGTCGGCCTGATCTCCGCGCCGCTGGTGCAATGGAGCACGCGGCTGCCGGAACTGGGGTCGATGCTCCGGGACAAGCTTCACGTGTTCGACCGGCCGCTGGCGCTGTGGCACGAGCTGCAGGGCATGCTCGGGGTATCCGACGCCCTCTCGGCGGCGCCGTTCCAGCTGCCGAAATTCGACTGGCTGCAGCCGACCCTTGAATTCCTGTCGCCGACCTTCACCGAATTCCTGCTGTTTGTCGCCACCCTGATCCTGTTCATCGCGAGCTGGCGCGACCTGCGCCGCGCGCTGATCATGACGTTCGGCGACCACGCCGCGCGATTGCGCACTTTACGGATCCTCAACGAGATCGAGGTGAACCTCGGCGGCTACCTGCTCACCGTGACCCTGATCAATGTCGGCGTCGGCACTGCGACCGGTATTGTTTGCGCGGTCACCGGGATGCCCAATCCCGCGGGCCTCGGCGCGCTCGCCGCGACGCTGAACTACTTTCCGATCATCGGGCCGGTGGCGATGTTCGTGATCCTGACCGTGGTCGGCGTGGTCGCGTTCCCCACCTTCGTCGCCGGCCTGATCGCGCCGCTCGCCTTTGTCGGGATCGCGTTCCTCGAGGGCCATTTCGTCACCCCGACCATCATCGGCCGCCGGCTCGAACTCAACGCGCTTGCGGTATTCCTGGCACTGGCGTTCTGGACCTGGCTATGGGGACCGATGGGCGGCTTCCTGTCCTCGCCGCTTCTGATCGTCGGGCTGATTCTCAAGGAGCATCTCGCGCCGGACGATTCGCCGCAGCTGCCGGAATGATCCGGATTTCTTATTCGGGAACTTACCCGGCTGCGAAACGTTTGTGCCGCAGATGATTTCAGTATCTCTTGGGAGCTTTTGATGTCGAGTACGGATGGCGAAATCGGAATGCAGGATCTCGCGGACAAAGCGACCTATGAACGCCTCGAAAAGGATGTAGCAGCCGTGAAGAACGATATCTCCGCACTTACCGATCAGATCACCGATGCGCTCAACGATTTCGCCGGCACCGCCAAAAAGCAGGCGCGCCGCGGTTACAACCAGGCCCGCGCCAATGTCGACCAGACGGTCGGCGATTTATCCGAGCGCGGCAGCGCGATGATGGGTGCGGCGCAGGACGCCGCCCATTCGATTGAGGAAACGCTGGAGGACGTCGTCACACAACGCCCGCTGGCAACCGTGGCGCTGGTGCTGGGGCTGGGTTTCCTGATCGGCGTGACGTGGCGCCGGTGAGACCGGCGCGCCACGATGGTTTCCGAGGCAGCTCATCTCTGGGACGAATGGCATCGCTGGTGGATTGCTGTCGCCTTCGTCGATGCTCTCTACAAATCGAGGCATAGGGATGTTTCAACGGATCATCGATGATGTCAGGGACAGAACCGGCAGCGTCCTGCAGCTGACGTCCTTTGCCGCCGCGGCGGCGACCGCCCTGTTCATTACGATCTCGTTTCTTTGCGCCGCGGTCTTTGTCGTCGTGCTCGATCGGTATGGGCTGATGCAGGCCTGCCTCGCCGGCGCCGGGATATTCTTCATCGTCGCCGTGATCGCGCTGGTCTGCTACGCCGTGCGCAAGAGGCAGCTCAAGGCCCTCGCGGCGGAGCGGACGAAATCAGCCATGCACTCCGCGCTCGCCGATCCCATGGTGGTGGCCGTCGGCCTGCAACTGGTCCGCGCCATCGGCGTCAAGAAGCTGATCCCGATTCTCGCCGTCGGCGGCCTCGCGCTCGGCTTGCTCGCCAGCCGCAACACCACAACCACCGATCAGGCGCCGGCGGAATAAGCTGTCGTCCCTGCGAGCGCAGGGGATGACGTTGAAGCGCGTGCCCTCGCCGCCATAAATGATCGTCATCGCCCGCGAAAGCGGGCGATCCAGTATTCCACCGGCGTCAGCGGCAGAACCGAGAGGCCGCGGCGTACTGGATCATCCGCTTTCGCGGATGATGACAGCCGGGGTGTGCTCGGATTCGAATTTCAAACAGCCCATCACGGCGAGACATGATTTCGCGATCTCGCCGCAGGTTTTTTGCGCGAGGTTTGCATTTTGGTCCGGCTCCCTCTGAAACGAGGGCGCAGGGAATGCCGGGCGCGCGATGCGCCCGCAGCCTCGCGTACGATAAAAAACAAAGTACACGAGCGTAGTCACCACGGTCACACCGGTTTCGACCCGGCATTCCCCGCGCAATGGTTTTACGGCTTACTTCGTGCTCGCCCCGGTGCACCGGGCTTGTTTGCCACCGTCGCCCGCGTGCCTTAACGCGAACTTGACACCAGCGTCGGGGTGCCAGGCCCACACGACTTCGCCGTCCGCATCACGCGCCATTCGTCAAGAGCGCGTCTGCGTCCACCGCATCCCGCCCCGCGTCCGTGACGATCGCGAAACGCCCCTTGGTGGGACGGGACGGCGGATAGATACGACTGATTTGGATCACGGTGCAAGCATTATTTTTGAAATACGGAAAGGATTTTTCGAGATTCAGCATGACTCGTCATTGCCGGGACTGACCCGGCAATCCATGCCCTTCGGAAGAAAGGGCTTTTTGCGAAGATGGATGGATGCCCGGGTCACCCGGCTGCGCATTGCTTCGCCGGGTCCTCGGTCCTGGTCCGCCGAAGCCTCTTGACCGCCGAAGTCCGCCTTCGGACGAAGGCGGTTAGCGAAGGCGGAAGCCCGGGCATGACGGGTAGCGCCTGGACGCGCCTGCCGTGCGGCGTCGTCAGGATTGTTCGCAGGCCCCGCCTACGTCACGCAGCGTCCCGGCGCGAGGCGCTTGGCGATCTCGGTCAGCACGCTGACCGGGGGCTCGCAGCCGACCGGCGGCTTGCCGTTGCCGGACTTCAGCAGCGTCGGCGCGGGCGCATTGCTGCGCGTGGCCTGGGCGATGGGAACACGGACCAGCACCGAGGTCGCCGGCAGCGCATTGAATTGCAGCGCCACCGTCCGGGTCGGCGCGCCCGACCGGACTACCGCCGGTCCGCGGTCGGTCTTGGCGGAGCGATTGGCCGCCGTCGCGGAGCGTCGTGAAGGCGTTCTTGAGCTGTTGCAGTGCGGCGCCGGAGAGATCGCGGCCGGCGGCCAGCGGCACGGCGCCGAGCGTCAGCGCGATGGCGCCTGCACCGATGATGGCTCGCGATTTTTGTGACATGTGGGTTCGTTCCCGCCCCAGCGCCCCTCATCATAGGAACGGACGGGAACCCGCGCGGTTCAACGAACCGGCATCACTTAACCGTGTGCATGCAAAAATTCTTGGATCGCCCGGGAACGACTCCGGGGCCTTCCGAGTCATCCCGGCAGCCGGTTATCCCCCCTGCCCCATTGACCGGCGACGTAGGGCGCGATCGTGGTGATGCCGGTCGCGCCCTGCTTTTTTGCTGAAATGACTGGGATATTTCGATCCAGCGTCCGCGTCGTCAGACCGAGGCGTTCTGGCGCTCCGTTGGCACCCTCGCCAGCATTTTTCGGGCAAGGAGTCGCCCTTTTCGGTAACCGGGCGAGGTCAACCTCGTCCTGCCACTTGCGACAATGCGTCGTCCTGGAACTATCCGGCGGTTGAATCCATTGTCCGGAGGGCGGGAGTGCGTATGGCCAACAGCAAAAAAGACGGGAGAGATTTTCAGGAGAACGAGCGCAAGTTTCGCTTTCTCGTCGAGGCTATCACTGATTACGCAATCTATATGCTGGACACCGAAGGTCGCATCACAAATTGGAACAGGGGTGCGGAGCGCATCAAGGGCTACAAGCCCAAGGAGATAATCGGCAAGCACTTTTCGGTTTTCTACACGCCGGAGGATCGGGCGATTGATCTTCCGCGACGGGCGCTGGAAATAGCCCGAAAGGACAAACATTTCATGGCCGAAGGCTGGCGCGTTCGAAAGGACGGCTCGCGCTTTTTTGCCTCGGTCGTCATCGATCCCATTTTCGAGAAACGCAAGCTCGTCGGCTTTGCCAACATCATCCGCGACATCACCGAACGTCAGGCCTCAGCTTGCGAACTGGCGAAAAGCGAAACCCAATTCAAGACGCTTGTCGGTGGCGTGACCGATTACGCCCTCTACATGCTCGATCCGACCGGCGTCGTCGCGAGCTGGAACGCCGGCGCCGAACACATCAAGGGGTATTCCGCTGAAGAAATCGTCGGCCAGCATTTCTCACGCTTTTACACACCTACGGACCAGGCTGCCGGAAAGCCTGCCAGAGCCCTGAAAATCGCCGTGGAAACCGGTCACTACGAGGAAGATGGTTGGCGCGTTCGCAGGGACGGCACGTTTTTCTGGGCGAGCGTCGTCATTGATCCCATTCGCAATGACGCAGGCGAGCTCATCGGCTTTGCCAAGATTACACGCGACATCAGCGAGCGGAAGGAAGTGCAGGAAAAACTCCTTTTGATGCAACGGCAACTTGCCGAGTCGCAGAAGTTCGATGCGCTCGGCCAACTGACAGGTGGCGTCGCCCACGATTTCAACAATCTCCTGATGGTCATTTCCGGAAGCCTTCACACGATCCGAAACGAAATCACGAGCGAAAAAGCGCTCAAGGCGCTCCGAGCCATTGATGGAGCTTCCCAGCGTGCCGGGTCGCTCACTCGCCAGTTACTCACGTTCGCCCGTCGGCAAAGCGTTCAACCGCAATCCATCAAGCTGTCCGACCGGCTCAACGCGCTCAGAGATGTGCTGAGCAGCGGCGTTGGGAGTGCCGTGTCGCTGATTATCGATGTGCCCGGTGATGTCTGGAACATTATCGTTGATCCGAACGAGTTCGAAACGGCGCTCGTGAACCTCGTCGTCAATGCGCGTGATGCCATGGCCGGCAGCGGTTCGGTGATCATCAAGGCGAAAAACATTCCGGAAAAGGCTCAAGTCGCAGTATCGGTGGAAGACACCGGTATGGGGATTCCGGACGACGTCGCGGAAAAGGTATTCGATCCGTTCTTCACCACAAAGCCAGTCGGCAAAGGCACGGGTCTTGGTCTGTCCCAGGTGCACGGCTTCGCGCATCAGGCCGGAGGAACCGTCGGGCTCGAGAGCGTCCTGGGCCAGGGCACGACAATTACCCTCTACTTGCCGAAAGCGACCACGCAAATCCCGTTCGAGCCGGAGCAGGCGGCTTCGAAGGGTACCGGGACCGTTCTGCTTGTCGAAGACAATCCTGAAGTGGCGACAGCGAGCACCGGCTTGCTTGAACAACTCGGCTACAATGTGCGCTGGGCCGCCGACGCCTCAGCGGCCCTGGAGGAGTTGGAAAAAGATGGCATCGACATCGTATTCAGCGACGTCGTGATGCCGGGGAAGATGGACGGGCTTGGATTGGCGAAAACCATACGCGCGCGAAACCCCAAGATTCCCATCTTGCTGGCGACAGGATACGCCTCGTCTACAAACCAGATCGGTTCGGAGTTTCCGATCCTGCGCAAGCCGTACCAGTTGCACGAGTTGAGCCGCGAACTGCAGAAACTGGCTTGATGCCCAAGGCTGACAGATTGGCAGGGCGCTCTTGCGCTCCGCCCGGGATATGCGAAAAAAATCCGGCGCGCCATCGAGCGCGCCGGACTCATTTCAAGTCAACGCAACAATACCTTCCCCGCCTCACGCCACCCGCGGCGTGCGGTTGCGCGAATTGCGCTGGAAGAACAGCGCCTGGCTTGCGACCGCGGAGACCATCGCCGGCTGGAATGGCTTCGAAATCAAAAACGCCGGCTCCGGGCGTTCGCCGGTCAGGAAGCGTTCGGGATAGGCGGTGATGAACACCACCGGGACCTCGAAACTCTTGAGCAGCTCGTTGACCGCTTCCAGGCCCGAGGAGCCGTCGGCGAGCTGGATGTCGGCCAGAATCAGGCCGGGCTTCTTGTTCTTGGCGAGCGCGACCGCGTCGGAATGGGTGCGGGCGACGCCGATCACGCGGTGGCCGAGATTGCGCACGAGGCTCTCGAGATCCATCGCGATGAAGGTCTCGTCCTCGATGATCAGCACGTCGGTGGCGATTTCGGCGGCCATCTCGCGGCCCGCGGCGTCGGCGAGCTTGCGGGTGTCGGCGACGTCGTTGCCGAGAACGAAGGCGACCTCCTCCTCCGAAAATCCCTCCAGCGACAGCAGCAGGAAGGCCTGGCGCGGCAACGGCGTGATGTTCGACAGCCGCCGCTCCGGCGGCATCGGCAGCGTCGTCACCTCGGGGTCGTCATTGAGCGCGACCGAATTCCAGATCTGGGTGAACAGCCGGAACAGCCCGGCGCGGGGCCCGAACCGCTCATCGAGCAGGCTCTGGTCCTGCAGCAGGGCCTCGAGCATGGCACCGACATAGGCGTCGCCGGACGCCTGGCTTCCCGTCAACGCGCGGGCATAGCGCCGCAGCAACGGTAGATGTTCCGCAACAAGCTGTGATCGGGGCATCCCCACTCCATCCGTGATCTTGGGTCAACACTGCTGACGGGATGACCCGGTTCCCATGGCATGCCTGACCCTACGCGTTAGGGCGACAAAAGTTCCCCTGGTGGCCGGAACTTTTCGCGGCGGTTTGAATTAGTGACCTTACTGACTGCCTCGACCTAAGGATAAAGCTTGAAGCTACAGGGACTTAACATTCGGGGAAGCGTGGAACAGGTCATGAAAGATGTAAAGTCTCAAGCCAGCAGGGCTGCCGTCACAGGCAAACAGGGCGGCCTCAACGCCGAAATCCAGTCGAGGATCGGCCACCAGCTCCGCGCCATGTATGACGATATCGTGCGCCAGGGGGTGCCCGACCGGTTCGCCGAATTGATCCGGAAGCTTGATGTTCCCAAGCCTGATCCCCAAGTGAAAGGCGCGGGCGATCCAGACGAAGACGGGAGGAGCTAATGCCTCTCACAGATGCCCTTCGCGACGACATCCTGGCGTCGGTGCCTTCCTTGCGCGCGTTCGCGATCTCGCTTTCCGGCAACGGCGACCGCGCCGACGACCTGGTGCAGGAAACGCTGTTGCGCGCGCTTGCCAATATCGACTCGTTCCAGCCCGGCTCCAACCTGCCGGCGTGGCTGTTCACGATCCTGCGCAACCTGTTCCGCTCCGATTACCGCAAGCGGCGGCGCGAGGTGGAGGACGCCGAGGGCAGCTACGCCAAGACGCTGAAGACGCAGCCGGCGCAGACCGCCCATCTCGAGTTCGAGGAATTCCGCGCCGCGCTCGACAAGCTGCCGCAGGACCAGCGCGAGGCGCTGATCCTGGTCGGCGCCTCCGGCTTCTCCTATGAGGACGCGGCTGCGATCTGCGGCTGCGCGGTCGGCACCATCAAGAGCCGCGTCAACCGCGCGCGCTCCAAACTCTCCGCGCTGCTCTATGTCGACGGCACCGAGGATTTCGGCCCCGACCAGACCGTCCGCGCCGTGATCGGCGGCAGCGGGGGGTAGACCCTCCACCTGGGTGGCTTTCATCCTTCGAGACGGCGCTTCGCGCCTCCTCAGGATGAGGTCTGGCACCCCGGGGAGGCTTCGCGATCCTCATGGTGAGGAGCGCGGCAACGCCGCGCGTCTCGAACCATGAGGCCGCGGCGAGTTACTTCCCCCTTCGCAGCGGGATGGCGAACTGTTCGGTGCGGTCGCGCTCGGTCATGTCGACCACGGTCTCCATGGGCGCCGTGAGTTCGTAGACATAGCTGACATCGGTGAAATACCGCTTGGAGACGCCGCCGAGCGCCTCGGGGGCGACGCGGTCGAGCAGGATCAGGCCGAAATCCGAATCCCGGCGCCGCGTCGCCTCAGAGGTGTTGAATTCCTCCCAGCGAAAATGAAAGATCGCGTCGGGCTCCTCGCCGGTCACGTCCCAGTGCGCGACGATGTGCGGATGCTTTCCGACCAGCGAAAGCCCCTCGTCGGAATGCGACGCCAGTTCGAAGAACAGCAGCGAAAGACTTTGCGCCGCCCGCGCGCTGACCGCGATGTCGGGACCCGACACCGCGATGCGCTCGGCATGCGGGATCGCGCGCGCCTCGAACAGGCCCTTCAGCTTCACCCCCTGCCACTGGCTTTCGCTCAAGAGCGAGACCACGTTCGACATCGCATGGATGCGGCCGATCAGGAGCTCACGCGCGACGTCGATGTCCGAGCCGTGGCGCAAGGTGCGCGTCACGATCGACTGGATCACCGCGAGGATGTTCTTGACCCGGTGGTTGAGCTCGTCGATCACGGCGGTCAGCCGCCGCTCGAAGCCGATCCGCACCTGGATTTCGCGGGAGAGCCGCAAATTGTTATAGGCGACGTAGCCGAACAGCCCGCAGATGATGGCGGTCAGCGCAAGCCCGATGGCGCCGACGACGGCGGCGGTTTCCTCGGCGCGCTGCACCGCATTGGTCTTGGCGTAATAGCCGAGCGACCAGTCGCGGCCGCCGAACGTCACCGTTCGCACCATGGACGGCGGCGGCCCTTCCGGCGAAGCCAGCCGCGTCGCCACGTTGCCCTGGTTGTCGGCGATCAGCTCGACGCTCGCGTCGCGCGGGTCCTTCAGCACCACGGAGAACAGCGACAGATCGTCATTGGCAAGCATCAGCGAGGCGAGGTCGTAGGAGAAGGTGACGAAGCCCGCCGGCTGAGCCTCGGCTTCCTGCAGCACCGGCGCGGCCAGCACCAGGCCGATCGGCCCATTCGGGCGCAGCAGCGGCAAGGGATCGGAGGCCACCGGCTTGCCGCTTTGCATCGCCTGCGCCAGCATCGCCCCCAGGATCGGCTGCCGGTCGACGGCGCGCCCCGCGAACCCCATGGTATCCTGGTTGCGCGGCTCGACGTCCATCAGCACGTCGACCGGCTGGTCGAGCGAGCTCTTGTCCAGTGGCTTGTCGTCATAGTTGCGGATCGCGGGGTTCGGAAATCCGGCGCTTGCAAGTTCGGCGCGCGCCGCGTCGAGCTCGGTCGGCTTGAGCCGCGCGATCCAGCCTGCAAGCACGAAATCGGTCTTGAAGGCGTAGATCGACGCGCGCAGCGGCTGCAGCATGTTGGCCTTGATCACCGAAGGCGTCCGGAACAGGCCGGACGCGACGCGGGCCAGCAGCTCGCGCTCGGTCAGGCGGTCCTGGACGAGGCTTGCGTGAACGTCGATCGCGCGCGCGATCGCGATGCCGTTGACGGTCAGCTCCTGTTCGTGGACGCGATAGGCCGCAAGCCCGGAGAGCAGAACTCCGATGGCTGCGATGAAGCCGATGATGAAGCCCAGCCGGACCACTCGCTCACTCAAAAAATTGCGAAGCTAGCGAAGAAATCGAAGAAGCATCGTGTGTCCGCCGGGGCGGCAACGAACCAAACGGAGTGCAGATTCGGCGATAATGCGGGAGCGGTCATCAGGACGCAACAGCGGTTGGCTCTGGAGGATTCCCAGAGCCGCCGGGCATGGCGTCCTGACAAAACCCGAGAGGTGATAACAGCGGGGGACGGAGTTTGTTCCGCCGGAAGCTACAGGTTTGCCGAGCCGCGGACAGGGCCGCCACAAGTGTTAACGAGTCCGTTAACCCGTCGCGGCTTTGGCCTGCGGGCGGAGGCCGCCCTTGGCCTCGATAAAGCCGATGATGCGCTCGAGGCCCTCGCTTTTCCGCAGGTTGGTCATGACGAAGGGGCGTTCGCCGCGCATCCGCCGGGCGTCGGTGTCCATCTTTTCAAGCGACGCGCCGACATGCGGCGCCAGGTCGATCTTGTTGATCACCAGCAGGTCCGAGCGGGTGATGCCCGGGCCGCCCTTGGAGGGAATCTTGTCGCCGGCGGCGACGTCGATCACGTAGATCGTGAGATCGGCGAGCTCCGGCGAGAAGGTGGCGGCGAGATTGTCGCCGCCACTTTCGATCAGCACCAGGTCGAGATCGGGGAATTTCGCCCGCATGTCGGCGACCGCGGCGAGATTCATCGAGGCGTCCTCGCGGATCGCGGTATGCGGGCAGCCGCCGGTCTCGACGCCGGCGATGCGGTCCGGCGTCAGCGAGCCCGAGCGCACCAGGAATTCGGCATCCCATTTGGTGTAGATGTCGTTGGTGATCGCGGCGATCTCGTAGCGCCCGCGCATCGACTTGCACAACAGGTCCATCAGCGCGGTCTTTCCCGATCCGACGGGACCGCCGATGCCGATGCGAAGCGGGCCGTGTGAGCTAGGCATGTGAGCGGGTCTCCAACATCCTCATGACCGGAACAGCCTCGTATACTGCGTCTCGTGCCGGAGGCTTGCGAGATCGGCGCGAAAAGTCGCGCCGCCGAGATCGTCGAGCGAAGCGCCAAGCGCGCGCTTCGCAACGCCGGAGACGACGGGCTCGAGCTGCGCCAGCACGCGCTGGCTGTCGGTTTGTCCGAGCGGGATCAGCCGGGAGCCGGCGGAGATCCAGTTCGACGTCAGCGCGTGAAGGAACGCGTGTATCGCACCCGAAAGCGGAACCGCATGCGCGGCGCTGACGAGGCCGACGGCGACGGGATAGACGATGGCCCCAGTGCAGGCCGCGACCATCGGCTCGAGGGCATCGCAACTCCACGCCGCGCGCGCGATATCGACGAAGGCGCGGCCCTGCGCCGTGGTTTCGAGCTGCCGCTCGCGCGAGGGCACGAAGGCGGCCGCAAGCTCGGCGACCTCGTGCAACCTGGCCGCGTCGCCCGAAGCCGCGGCGCGCCAGGCCTGCGCCAGGAATACGCCGTCGCAAAATCCCGACCCCTCCGCGAGCATCGCCGCGAGCCAGTCTTTCAGCGACGCTGCATCGGCGATATCGCCGGCCTCCACCGCCCATTCGATGCCAGAGGAATAGGAGAACGCGCCGACCGGGAAGGCCGGCGACAGCCAGGTCATCAGCCGGTACAGCGCGGCGGCCTCGGCCTCGCTCATGCCGCCGTCATCGCTGGCCGGCGGCGTGCGCGATGCCGCCGAGCGATCGACCCGCACCAACTTGATCCGTTTCGGTCTCGCCGGCGGCTTACTTGTGGTCATGAGCATGGGAGTGGCCGTGATGGTGGTCGTGCTCGCCATCCTCATCATGGTGGTGGTGGTCATGGTGATGACGGTGCTCGTCATGACCATGATCACCGCCATGGTGATGTTCATGATCGTGTCCGGCATGGGCATGCGAATGCGCTTCGGCATGCGAATGTGCCTCCGCATGCGCATGCGCCAGCGCCGGCATAGGCGCCGCCTTCGGGATCGAACGGCGCCTCGATCTCGATCACGCGGGCGCCGAGCCCCTGCACCATCGCCTCGATGACGTGATCGCGCCGGATGCGGAGCGCCTTGGGCATGATCTGCGTCGGCAGGTGGCGGTTGCCGAGATGCCAGCCGACCCTGATCAACTGATGCGGATCGTGGCAGCGGATCTCGGCCAGCGGCTCCGGCGCGGCCACCACCTCGATCAGCCTGCCGTCGTCGAGCACCAGCGCGTCACCGCCGCGCAGCGCCACGGCGTTTTCCAGGTCGAGCAGGAATTCCAGCCCACGGGTCCCTCGCATCGCCATCCGCCGGCGATGGCGGTCGTCGAAATCGAGCACGACGGTATCGGCCGCAGCTTCGGCCCAGCGATGCTGGCCCAGGAACTCGCGTGGCGCGGATCATGCAAGACTACTCAAAATTTCTCAACCTTGCCGTCACTGATGATCTCGATCGCCGTCGGCGAGGCTCGATATGGCGCAGCGTATTCGCGCCAGACCTTCATATGTGCCGCCTTGCCATGCGCGTTGAGATCCTCGCGGGTCTCCCAGCGCTCCACGACGACATAGAGATTGGGATCGTGGATGCTGGTGTGGCCTTCATAGGAGATGCAGCCCTTCTCCTTCCGCGTCTCCGCGATGCATTGCTTGTGGCCCTTGATGAAGGCCTCGCGGCCCTCCGGCTTCACCTGCGTGGTGGCAATCACGTAGATCATCGTGCTATCCCTTTTTCGCTTCCTAACGAACGTCGACCTTTTGCGGCGTGATGACCTCGATTTTCGGTGGCGCGGCGAAACATTTCACGGCGACGCGGCCGAAGGTCTTCATATGTTCCGCGGCACGATGCGGCACCAGGGCGTCTGCATCCTGCCATTGCTCGACGAACACCATTTTGGCGGGATCGGTGACGCTTTCGTGCATGTCATAGGCGATATTGCCCGGCTCTTTCAGGGTTTCCCTGATGCAGGCGGTGGCGGCGGCAATGAATTCGGCGCGCGTTTCGGGCTTCACGGTCAGCGTGGCGACGACATAGATCACTTTCAGTCCTCCCGGCCTTGTTCTGGCTCAGCGGCCGGGAGGGACCTTAGCGCATGATCGGGGATCATGCGCCATCTAATATTTGGCGCGCGATCGGACGCAAAACCGGTGCCCACTCTTGCTGATCGCGCGGGATTCTTATTTTGACGCGTTTCCTTCACGCGAACCGGCTTCCACTTCGCTCGAAAACGCTCCTAGAACATGAAATAGCGCTGCGCCATGGGCAGCACCTCGGCCGGCGCGCAGGTCAGAAGCTCGCCGTCGGCGCGGACCTCGTAGGTCTCCGGGTCGACCTCGATGTGGGGCGTGGCGTCGTTGTGGATCATGCTCTTCTTGGAGATGCGGCTGCGGGTGTTTTCCACCGCATGGAGCTTTTTCGCGATCCCGAGCTTCCGGCCGAGCCCGGAAGCGACCGCCGCTTTCGACGAAAACACCACCGAGGAGGCGGTGAGCGACTTGCCGAAGGCCGCGAACATCGGCTGGTAATGCACCGGCTGCGGCGTCGGAATCGAGGCGTTGGGATCGCCCATCGGAGCCGCCACGATCGAGCCGCCCTTGATGATGCATTCCGGCTTGACGCCGAAGAAGGCGGGCTGCCACAGCACGAGATCGGCGAGCTTGCCCTTCTCCACCGAGCCGATCAGCTTGGAGACGCCGTGCGCGATCGCGGGGTTGATGGTGTATTTCGCGATGTAGCGCTTGACGCGGAAATTGTCGTTGTTGCCCTTGTCCTGCGGCAACGCGCCGCGCTGCTTCTTCATCTTGTCGGCGGTCTGCCAGGTGCGGATGATGACCTCGCCGAGCCGGCCCATGGCCTGCGAATCCGAGGACATCATCGAGAGCGCGCCGAGGTCGTGCAGGATGTCTTCCGCGGCGATGGTCTCTTTGCGGATGCGACTCTCGGCGAACGCCAGATCCTCCGCGATCGAGGGATCGAGATGGTGGCACACCATCAGCATGTCGAGATGCTCGTCGATGGTGTTGCGCGTGTAGGGCCGCGTCGGATTGGTCGAGGACGGCAGCACGTTCTTCAATCCGGCGATCTTGATGATATCAGGCGCATGGCCGCCGCCGGCGCCTTCGGTGTGGAAGGCGTGAATGGTGCGGCCCTTGAACGCCTTCACCGTGTCCTCGACGAAGCCCAACTCGTTCAGCGTGTCGGAATGGATCATCACCTGGATGTCGTAATCGTCGGCAACCGAAAGGCAGTTGTCGATCGCGGCCGGCGTGGTGCCCCAGTCCTCGTGCAGTTTCAGCGCGCAGGCGCCGGCCTTGATCATCTCCACAAGCGCCGCAGGGCGCGAGGCGTTGCCCTTGCCGGATATGCCGAGATTGACCGGGAACGCATCGAACGACTGGATCATCCGCGCCATATGCCAGGGCCCGGGCGTGCAGGTGGTCGCATAGGTGCCGTGCGAGGGCCCGGTGCCGCCGCCGAGCATCGAGGTGACGCCGCTCATCAAGGCATGCTCGATCTGCTGCGGGCAGATGAAATGGATGTGGCTGTCGAAACCGCCGGCGGTGAGGATTTTCCCCTCGCCCGCGATCACGTCCGTTCCCGGGCCGATCACGATGGTGACGCCCGGCTGGATGTCGGGATTGCCGGCCTTGCCGATGGCGCTGATGTAACCTTCCTTGATGGCGACGTCGGCTTTCACGATGCCCCAATGGTCGACGATCAGCGCGTTGATGATCACGGTATCGGCCGCGCCCTGCGCGGTTGGTGACCTGCGACTGCCCCATGCCGTCGCGGATCACCTTGCCGCCGCCGAACTTCACCTCCTCGCCGTAAGTGGTGAAATCCTTCTCGACCTCGATGATGAGGTCGGTATCGGCGAGCCGCACCCTGTCGCCGGTGGTCGGCCCGAACATGTCGGCATAGACGGAACGCCGCATCTTGATCGACATGAAAAACTCCTGGTCAGTGGGATGCCGGCAAGAGGCCGTGCGATTCGAACAATTTCTTGAGTTTCACTCTTGCAAGCTTGTACCCGACGTCATGACGCTGCTTGATGCCCTCGGCCGAGAAATCGCGGAAGGCGCCGGACTCTTCCGGCAGGGTCTGAAAACCGGCCTGTGCCAGGAGAGCGGAATCCGCCAGATCAATATCGGTGATCTCGTCGAGCACCTTGAATTGCCGCGCATCAGAAAGCCTGCGTTCGAGCGCCTCGTCGAGCGATCCTTCGGGGACTGCGGCGGCGAGATCGTCGATGGTCCGCAGCAGCTCGTTGATGGTTTGCGCGTTCTTGTGATCCTGACGAAGCCGGTTGCCGTAGCGCAGCTCTTCCAGGCGGTCGTTGACCCCGATCATGTTGGTCGGCGGCGCGCGGTTCTTGCGAAACAGGTTCATCACGATCAGGATACGATCGACGTCTTCAGATCCGGAAAACGCGCCGATGGCGTCGCCGAGCGGCGTATTGTCCACGATCCCGCCGTCCCAGAAAGCCGCGCCGTCGATCGGGGTTGCCGCGAAGGCCGGCGGCAGGCTGCCGCTCGCCAGCACGTGGCGCGGGCCGATCCTGGTCTTTGCCTCCGTCCCGTCCGGATGATTGCGGAAGCGGACCAGTTCGCCCGAGGACACATCGACCGCGGTGATGACGAAGACGGTCGCGCTATCGTTCAGCAAATCGAAGTCGACGTGCTTCGCCAACGTTCCGAGCATCGGATCCGCGTCATAGAAGTTCGTCCAGTTGAGGAAATTCCATAAGTCGCTGCGAGGTGTATAAAAGTGGGGCACGCCGAACAGGGCGAGATCGCGGCTTGCCGCAGACCCGAGGAATTTCGGCGTCTGCAGCGACAATTCGGACCACAGCGAATGCAGGCGGTTTCGCGCATCCGCCCGATCCCTGGCGCCGACCATGCATGCCGCGTTGATCGCACCGATCGAAACTCCACTGACCGCCACGAGCTGCACGGTTCTGCCCGGAGTTTCGATCGCATCCATCAGTTCGAGCAGCGCGTCGATCGCGCCATATTCGTAGGCGCCGAGCGCGCCGCCGCCCTGGAGCACGACTCCGATTTCGACCTTGTGCTTTGCGACCTGTGCCATCGGCAGCAACCTTGCCTAGAGCTTCCCCATCACATCGCCGCGGAAACCGTAGACGGTGCGTTTACCCGCGAGCGCGACGAGCTGCACGCCGCGGGTCTGGCCGGGTTCGAAGCGGACCGCGGTGCCGGCGGCGATATCGAGCCGCATGCCGCGCGCCTTTTTGCGGTCGAATTTCAGCGCCGGATTGGTCTCGAAGAAATGATAGTGCGAGCCGACCTGGATCGGGCGGTCGCCGGTATTGGCGACCGTCACGATCACCGTCTTGCGGCCGGCGTTGAGCTCGATCTCGCCGTCCTTGATGAAGAGTTCACCGGGGATCATGACTTTCACCTCGCAACATGCTGCGTCATAACAGGGCATAGCCGTCCGAAGGACGGCTTCGCTTCCGCTCGCCCATGTCCCGGCCATCCACGTCCCGGACAATCACCGAAGAAGGACGTGGATGCCCGGGACAGGCCCGGGCATGACGAAATTGAAGGCTTCGCGCATGTCATCGGATCGGCTCGTGCACGGTGACGAGTTTGGTGCCGTCCGGAAACGTCGCTTCCACCTGGATGTCGTGGATCATTTCCGCAATCCCCGGCATGCACTGCGCGCGGGTCAAAACCTGCGCACCGGCCTGCATCAACTCGGCCACCGTGCGGCCGTCGCGCGCGCCCTCGACGATAAAGTCCGAGATAATGGCGACGGCCTCGGGGTGGTTGAGCTTGACGCCGCGCTCCAGCCGCCGTCGCGCCACCATCGCCGCCATCGAGATCAGAAGCTTGTCCTTTTCGCGGGGAGAGAGATTCATGCGAGCACTCTGATTGACCTGACCTAGTTTAACCAAAGCCGCGGCAGTGCCGAGCTCGACGCGCGGCCGAGCACCGCCGTCATGTCGGCGCGCAGCCTCGCTGCATCTTGGGCACAGAAGCGCGCCATTGCAAACCCGTTCCACGAGGAGATGCCGGCCTCGGAGCCGAGCGATGGCGACACTTCACGAATTCGCTCCACCAGCGCCTCGTCGCCGGGCACGATCAGCGCGGTGCCGATCGCCACGCCGCCTTTGGCGATCGCGCCCCGGCCGAGCTTGTCGCCGATGTCGCCGTCGAGGCGGATATTCTCCGCGAAAACCAGCCTGCCGCCGCGGCGCAGCCGCCAGCGGTCGACGAACTCGCCCCGCATCATGCGCTCGCCCATGGCGGCGCGTCCGAACACCACGATTTCGCACGCCAGGAGCGAGGCGCTTTCCGCCAGATCGATATCGATCCGGCGCTCGAGGCGCGCCCGGTCGAACAGAATGGTTTCCTGCGGCAGCCAGGCAAGGTGCGCGCCAGCCGCGGCCTTGAGCGCGATCGAAAGCTGCGCTGCTGGCCCTGCGGCGCGATAGATCTTTTCCGCCGCCGCCGTCGTCACCGCAAGGCGCGATGCCTCGCCTGCCTCGATCTCGACGTCGAAACGATCGCCGCCGGCAATGCCGCCCGCGGTATTGACGAACACGGCGGACAGCCCGTCTGTCTCGGGCGAAGGGAAACGCACGCGCAGCGAACCGGATTCATGCAGATGGCGGCGTCGGGTAACGCCGTCGGCGAGATGCACGTCAAAACTCACCGCGCCCCGGGCCCGGTTGGCAGCGAAAATCGCGCTCGTGGTATCGGTCGGCATCCGCCCCCCGGACGCGACCGGCGGCCGCGTCAGAAAATTATCATAGCGCCATCTGGCGACTGATTTCGCCGGGATCAAGATTGGCGCGGTCGCAGGAATATTTCACCGCGCCCCGGTCCATCACCGCGAATTTGTCGCCGAGTTCGCAGGCAAAGTCGAGATATTGTTCGACCAGCACGATGGCGATGTTGCCGAGGCTGCGCAGATAGGAGATGGCGCGGCCGATATCCTTGATGATGGACGGCTGAATGCCCTCGGTCGGCTCGTCGAGCAACAACAGCTTCGGCCGCATCACCAGCGCGCGCCCGATCGCGAGCTGCTGCTGCTGACCGCCCGAGAGGTCGCCGCCGCGGCGGCCGAGCATCGTCTGCAGCACCGGAAACAGCGAGAACACGTCGTCGGGAATATAGCGGTCGTCGCGCTTCAGCGGACCGAAGCCGGTCTTGAGATTCTCCTCGACCGTCAGCAGCGGAAAGATCTCGCGGCCCTGCGGCACGAAACCGATGCCCTTGCGCGCCCGCTCGTAGGGCCGCAGGCCCGTGATATCGGCGCCGTCGAAGGTGATCGAACCCGAGGCGATCGGGTACTGGCCGACGGTAGCGCGCAATAGCGAGGTCTTGCCGACGCCGTTGCGCCCGAGCACGCACGTCACCTGGCCCGGCTCGGCCGAGATCGAGACCCCGCGCAGCGCCTGCGCCGCGCCGTAATAGAGGTTGATGTTGTCGATCTTCAACATCGGCGACCTCCGGTCGCGCGGGGGCGAATAGCGAATGGCGAGTAGCGAATGGTTGGAACGCTCATTGTTTCTGCACCTGATTTCTATTCGCTATTCGCCACTCACTACTCGCTACCTTCCCAAATACACTTCGATCACGCGCTCGTTCGACGAAACCTGATCGATGGTGCCCTCGGCCAGTACCGAGCCTTCATGCAGGCAGGTCACCTTGACGCCGAGTTCGCGGACGAAGGTCATGTCGTGTTCGACGACCATCACGGTCTTGTCCTTGTTGATCTCCTTCAGCAGCTCGGCGGTCTGGTGGGTCTCGACGTCGGTCATGCCGGCAACGGGCTCGTCGACCAGCAGCAGCTTGGGATCCTGCGCCAGCAGCATGCCGATCTCCAGCCACTGCTTCTGGCCGTGCGACAGGCTGCCCGCCAGGCGATTGCGCGCGTTCGTCAGGCGGATGATTTCCAGCACCTTCTCGATGCGCTCGGTCTCGCCCTTGCTCGCTCGCCAGAACAACGTGCCCTTGACGCTGTGATCGACATTGAGCGCCAGCAGCAGGTTGTCCTGGACGCTCTGGCTCTCGAACACCGTCGGCTTCTGGAATTTGCGGCCGATCCCGAGTTCGGCGATCCTGGTTTCGTCGAGCCGGGTCAGATCGGTGACGCCGTCGAACAGCACGGTGCCCTCGTCCGGCCTGGTCTTGCCGGTGATGATGTCCATCATCGTGGTCTTGCCGGCGCCGTTGGGGCCGATGACCGCGCGCATCTCGCCGGGTTCGAGCGTCAGCGACAGGTTGTTGATGGCGTGAAAGCCGTCGAACGAAACGTGCACGCCGTCGAGGTAGAGCAAGGCGGAGGTGGCGCGGGTATCCCTGACGTTCATCCGCCTACTCCGCCATATGAGGTTCGCTGACACCGTCTTCGCGCGCGGCGCTGGCGGCGTTGTCGGTTGCGGCCCCACGAGCCTTCCACGGCTCCCACCACGTGTTGAAGGTGCCGACGATGCCCCTCGGCAATAGCAGCGTGACCAGGATGAACAGCGTGCCCAGCATGAACAGCCAGTAGGGCGCCAGCGGGCCCGAGGTGAAATAGGTCTTGGCGTAATTGACGACGACGGCGCCGAGTGCGGCGCCGACCAGCGTGCCGCGGCCGCCGACGGCGACCCAGATCACCGCCTCGATCGAATTGCCGGGCGCGAATTCACTGGGGTTGATGATGCCGACCTGCGGCACATAGAGCGAGCCGGCGACGCCGGCCATGCAGGCCGACAGCGTGAACACGAACAGCTTGTAGGATTCGACGCGATAGCCGATGAAACGGGTGCGCGACTCGGCATCGCGGATCGCGACCAGAACCTTGCCGAGTTTCGAGGTGATCACCGCGCGGCAGATCAGAAAGCCGATGATCAGCGCGAGGCAGCTCAGCGCGAACAGCGCCGCGCGGGTGCCCTCGGCCTGCACGTTGAAGCCGAGGATGTCCTTGAAGTCGGTGAGACCGTTGTTGCCGCCGAAGCCGAAATCATTGCGGAAGAAGCCGAGCAGCAGGGCGTAGGTCATCGCCTGGGTGATGATCGAGAGATAGACGCCGGTGACGCGCGAGCGGAAGGCGAACCAGCCGAAACAGAAGGCGAGCAGGCCGGGCACCACGATCACCATCATCGCGGCGAAGGGGAACATGTCGAAGCCGTTCCAGTACCAGGGCAGCTTCGGCCAGTTCAGGAACACCATGAAATCGGGCAGTACCGGATTGCCGTAGACGCCGCGGCTGCCGATCTGGCGCATCAGATACATGCCCATGGCGTAGCCGCCGAGCGCGAAGAAGGCGCCATGGCCGAGCGAGAGAATGCCGCAATAACCCCAGATCAGGTCGATCGCGAGCGCCAGGATGGCGTAGCAGACATATTTGCCCCACAGCGCCACCAGATAGGTCGGCACATGGAGGACCGATCCCGGGGGCAACAGCAGGTTCGACAGCGGTATGAGGATTCCGCAGGCGGCGACCACCAGGATGAAGCCGGTGGCGGCGCGATCCAGCGAGCGCGTCAGCACGTGCGGCATCATGCTTCCACCGCCCGCCCCTTGAGCGCGAACAGGCCGCGGGGCCGTTTCTGAATGAACAGGATGATCAGCACGAGGATGGCGATCTTGCCGAGCACGGCGCCGGCGACCGGCTCGAGGAACTTGTTGGCGATGCCGAGCGTAAAGGCGCCGACGAGCGTGCCCCACAAATTGCCGACCCCGCCGAACACCACCACCATGAAGGAATCGATGATGTAGCTCTGGCCGAGATTGGGGCTGACATTGTCGATCTGCGACAGCGCGACGCCGGCGATCCCGGCAATGCCGGAGCCGAGACCGAAGGTCAGCGCATCCACCCGCGAGGTCGCGATCCCCATCGAGGCCGCCATTCTGCGGTTTTGCGTCACCGCGCGCATCTCGAGGCCAAGGCTGGTGTAGCGCAGCATCGCCAGCAGGACGGCAAATACACCCAGCGTGAAACAAAGAATCCACAGCCGGTTATTGGTGATCGTGATCTGCCCGATCTGGAACGCGCCGCTCATCCAGGAGGGGTTGCCGACGTCCTGGTTGGTGGGACCGAACATGGTGCGCACCGCCTGCTGCAGCACCAGCGACAGGCCCCAGGTCGCGAGCAGCGTTTCCAGCGGCCGTCCGTAGAGAAAGCGGATGATGCTGCGCTCGATCAGGACCCCGACGGCGCCCGCCACCAGGAAGGCCGACGGCACGGCGATGAAAAGCGAATAGTCGAACAGCCCGGGGAAGCTGTCGCGGATGGTCTGCTGCACCACGAAAGTGGTGTAGGCACCGAGCATGACCATCTCGCCATGGGCCATGTTGATGACGCCCATCACGCCGAAGGTGATGGCAAGTCCGATCGCCGCCAGCAGCAGCACCGAGCCGAGCGAGAGGCCGTACCAGGCGTTCTGCACCATCGACCACAACGCGAGGTTATTCTGGATGGCCGAGGTGGCGCTCGCGGCGGCGTGCGCGATCGCCGGCGACTGCTGTCCGCTCAGCCCGGTCAGGAGCGCCAGCGCTTCCTGGTCGCCGCGCGCCTTGATGACGTTGATGGCCTCGAGCTTCTCGGCGTCGGTGGCGTCTTCCTTGAACAACAGGATCGCCGCGCGCGCCTCGGAAAACGCCAGCCTGGCGCCCTTGTCCGTTTCCCTGGCAAGCGCGGCGTCGATCGCCGGCAGCATGGCGTCGTCGTGGGTCTTGAAGACCGACTGCGCGGCCTGGATGCGGGTGGCGGCATCGGGCGACTGCAAGGTCAGGCTGCCGAGCGCGGCCTCGACGTGCCGGCGCAGCTTGTTGTTGAGGCGCACCGCCGAGGCGCTGTCGGGAATGCTGGCGACGGGCGCACCGGTGAAGGCATCGATGTTCTTGCCGTCAGGCAGGGTCACATAAACCTTCTTGCTGTCGGTATCGGCCATCAACCGGCCGTCCTGCAGCGCGCTGACGATGGTGTAGGCGAGCGGATTGTCGCTGGTGGCGAGCGCGTCGACCGCCTCCTGCGTATCGGAAAATTCGTCGTTGGCGAACTTGGCGACCGCGTCCTCGAACGGCCCGGCGAAGGCCGGCAGGGCAAACGCGATCAGCACGATCGAAAGCGCAAGCGTGCGAAGACAGGCAAGGACGTTGGCAGACACTGGCGACCCCGGCAGGAGGTAAAAGAAGGCGGCGACGGGCCGCCTTCTTCATTCGCTTGGACTAACTGATCGACTGGCCGAGGATCAGGAGCCCGAACCCAGGCACTTCTTGGTGACCTTGTTGTAGTTGCCGCACTTCAGCGTCACCCAATCGGCCTCGAGATCCTTGGAGCCTTCCAGGTAATCCGACCAGGCGTCGCCGGGAACCAGCTTAGCCTTTTTCGGATCGTCAGGCGACACCACGTTGAACTGGCCGTCGGCCCGGATTTCGCCGATGAACACCGGCTTGGTGATGTGATGGTTCGGAAGCATTTCCGACACGCCACCCGTGAGGTTGGCCTGCTTGATGCCCGGCAGCGCCGCGATCACCTTGTCCGGATCGAACGACTTCGCCTTTTCCACCGCCTTCACCCACATGTTGAAGCCGATGTAGTGCGCCTCCATCGGATCGTTGGTGGTGCGCTTGGGGTTCTTGGTGAAGTCGTGCCATTCCTTGATGAACTTCGCGTTTTCAGGCGTCTTGATCGACTCGAAGTAGTTCCAGGCGGCGAGATGGCCGACCAGCGGCTTGGTGTCGAGGCCGGCGAGTTCTTCCTCGCCGACCGAGAACGCGACCACCGGGATGTCGGTCGCCTTGATGCCCTGGTTGCCGAGTTCCTTGTAGAAGGGGACGTTGGCGTCGCCGTTGATGGTGGAGACCACGGCGGTCTTCTTGCCGGCCGAGCCGAACTTCTTGATGTCGGCCACGATCGTCTGCCAGTCGGAATGACCGAACGGGGTGTAGTTGATCATGATGTCCTCGGGCGCGACACCCTTCGACTTCAGATAGGCTTCCAGGATCTTGTTGGTGGTGCGCGGATAGACGTAGTCGGTGCCCGCCAGCACCCAGCGCTTCACCTTCTCTTCCTTCATCAGGTAGTCGACGGCCGGGATCGCCTGCTGGTTCGGCGCCGCACCGGTGTAGAACACGTTGCGCTCGCTCTCCTCGCCCTCGTACTGGACGGGATAGAACAGGATGTTGTTCAGCTCCTTGAACACCGGCAGCACCGATTTGCGCGACACCGAGGTCCAGCAGCCGAACACCACGCTCACCTTGTCCTTGGTGATCAGCTCACGGGCCTTTTCGGCAAACAGCGGCCAGTTCGACGCGGGATCGACGACCACGGCCTCGAGCTTCTTGCCGAGCACGCCGCCCTTCTTGTTCTGCTCGTCGATCAGCATCAGCATCACGTCCTTCAGCGTGGTCTCGCTGATCGCCATGGTGCCGGAGAGCGAATGCAGGATGCCGATCTTGATGGTGTCATCGGCCGCTTTGGCCGAAGAGAACCCGGCCAGGCCCAGAATCAGGCCGGCGGTCGCCGCAAGCCAGCGACGGCGGCTTATCGGCGTCGCTATATCGTGAGTTCGTTGTGTAAGCATGAGGTGTCATCTCCCTGACGCAGGCGTTAAACGCTGCGAAACGGCCCCACGGCCGCCTGCGTTAACGGAATCGCAAGAACCATGCCACCACACGGAATACGGCATAACTAGATGGTATCATTGAATAATTTTACGAATTGCCGGGCTGATCGCAAGCTTTCTGCCTACTATTTGGACTGAAAAAATGTATGCTTATTCGGCAAACTGTCTAATTAATCAGCAAAAATGATCCATTGACTAAATTTACGGCATAAAATCTTTTGCGTTGCAACGTCGGGATGAGGCGCGAACCGGTCGAAAACCGTGCATTCCAGCCCTTATCTTAACCGCGCCGCAGACTTATTACCGCTATCCACCTTGAAAGCGCCGCGTTCGTGTTCCATATGACCGTCACGACCCAGGGAATCGCCGGGTCAATGCGAGCCGCGTGTTCTTGAGCCGTCCAACGGTTTCTGGCTTGCCCCCTTCAGCCAACCAAATCCGACGCCCCGAACACGCGGGTGTCTTAAAGACACCCTCGCGCGCTCCTGGCCGATGACCGGCCGGGCGCCTGCCTTTTATAATGGAAAGAACCCACCTTTTGACCTCCTTTCAGGATTTCGGCCTCGCCGATCCCATCTCGCGTGCGCTCAAGGAAGAGAATTATCTGACGCCCACGCCCATCCAGGCTCAAACCATCCCCTTAGCCCTCGCCGGCCGTGACGTCGTCGGCATCGCCCAGACCGGCACCGGCAAGACCGCAGCCTTCGCGCTTCCGATCCTGCATCGCCTCCTGGAGCATCGTATCAAGCCGCAGTCGAAGGCCTGCCGCGTACTCGTACTCGCACCGACCCGCGAATTGGCGGGACAGATCCTCGACAGCTTCAACGCCTATGGCCGCCACCTGCGCCTGACTTCGGCGCTGGTGATCGGCGGCGTCCCGATGGGCCGCCAGGTCCGCTCGATTATGCAGGGCGTCGAGGTTCTGGTCGCCACACCCGGCCGCCTGCTCGATCTCGTGCAAAGCAACGGGCTGAAGCTCGGACAGGTCGAGTTTCTCGTGCTCGACGAGGCCGACCGCATGCTCGACATGGGCTTCATCAACGACATCAGGAAGATCGTTTCCAAGCTGCCGATCAAGCGGCAGACGCTGTTCTTCTCGGCGACGATGCCCAAGGACATCGCCGAGCTTGCCGACGCCATGCTGCGCGATCCGGCGCGGGTCGCGGTGACGCCGGTCGCCTCCACCGTCGAGCGCGTCACGCAGCGCATCATCCAGGTCGATCACTCGGCCAAGCCCGCGCTTCTGGCGCAGCTTCTGAAGCAGGAGCCGGTCGACCGCGCGCTGATCTTCACCCGCACCAAGCACGGCGCCGACAAGGTGGTGAAAAGCCTCGTCAGGGCCGGCATCGGCGCGGACGCCATTCACGGCAACAAGTCGCAGAATTACCGCGAGCGGGTGCTGGCGGCGTTCCGCTCCGGCGAGATCCGCATCCTGGTCGCCACCGACATCGCCGCCCGCGGCATCGACGTCGACGGCATCAGCCATGTCGTGAACTTCGATCTTCCCAATGTCCCGGAAACCTATGTCCATCGCATCGGCCGCACCGCGCGCGCCGGCGCCGACGGGGTTGCGATCTCGCTGGTCGCGGGAGGCGAGGAAATGGCCTGGCTGCGCGACATCGAAAGGCTGATCCGCATTGCGTTACCGAGGGAAGACCGCCGCACGCCGGGCCATCGCGAGCCCGCGCCGACAGCGGCGCAGCACCGGGGCGGGCGCGCAGCGCCGCGCGTCCACGGGCGGAGCGCCAATGAAGCCGCGCCGGGTTCGAAAGGGCCTCGCCGTCACCGCCGTGGTGGTGGTAATAATAGCGCCCCACAAACCGCAAGGCATGAGGCCAACCGGCATGAGCCGCACCGTGTGTCATCGCCGCAAGGCGGCGGCAAGGCTGAAGGGATGCAGGGCGTCGCCTTTTTGCATCGCGAAAGCCGTCCGAACACCCGACCCAACCGAACCCAACGACCCCGCTAGCCGTCGATCGATCTGGAGATAACCATGGCCAAGGAAGAGCTGATCCAGTTCGAAGGACTGGTCACCGAAATCCTCCCCGATGCACGCTATCGCGTGCAACTCGATGCAGGACACGAAATCGTCGCCTACACCGCCGGCAAGATGAAGAAGAACCGGATCAAGACGTTGGCCGGGGATCGGGTGACGATCGAGATGTCGCCGTATGACCTGGAAAAAGGCCGGCTCATCTTCCGCCACAAGGACGAGCGTCCGGGCGCGACCGGCGGAGCGCCGCGTGGTGCGCCGCCGCGCGGCCAATTCCGCCGCAGGTAAGCGCCGCTCTCGAGCGCCGCAGCGCATGACAAAGTCATGTCAATTGCGCGGCAAAGCGGCTGCCAGGTTGCAAAGCCCGAGGGCGCGATCAAAAAATCGCGCACCTCAGGATTGTTTTGGGGGCTACTTTGGAATAATATCACTCAATCGATTTTCGGCCGGACGACATTAGCTATCCACCGGTATAGCCGGTTTAGACGCTGACGACCCTTCCAAAAATTCGATCTCACCAGCCCGTCGAAAGCGGGCTTCTAGTTTATCTATCTTGAGAAGGGGACTATCCCGTGAGCATGGGAACCGTGAAGTGGTTTAACGCAACCAAGGGCTTCGGCTTCATTCAACCGGATGACGGTGGCAACGACGTGTTCGTGCACATCAGCGCCGTAGAGCGCGCCGGACTCTGGAACGCTGCGTGAAGGCCAGAAGATCTCCTACGAGATCGTGGCCGATCGCCGCTCTGGCAAGTCATCGGCCGACAATCTGCGCGCCGCCGGCTAAGCGAATTTCGCTTTCGTCAGGCTCGGTCAGAGTTCGGGCGGAACGATCCAGCAAACAGGAAAGGCCGCGCTCATTGCACGGCCTTTTTCCGTTTTGCGCGGCTGGACGAAATCAGAGCGTCGTGCAGGCGGTGGCGGGGCTGTAGAACACGCAGGTCGACTGCCGCGGCCGCGTATAGGCCGTGTCGCTCAGATTGACGCCGGCCCTGGCCATCACATAGCCGACGGTCGGCACATAGAGATAACTGACTTCGCTGAAGATCAGGTAGGTGTTGCCGACCGCGAGCGCCGTCGGGATCGTCACGGTGGAACGCACCGCGCGCGGCGCGCTGCCCTTGCTCCATTGCACGCGCGCCTGCAGCGTGTTGGGGTCGACATAGAGTTCGGTGATGGTGGAGTTCACCGGCGCCGTGGAATAGGGCGTCATGATCCCGTTGCTGGCGGCGAAGAAATTGGTCATGTCGCTGTCGCCGACCGTGGTGGACTGCGAGGTCAGGTCGGACAGCGTGCGCGCCATCAGCGTCACCTTGCGGTCGACCGCCACGCCGGAGGAAAACTCGACCGTGCCGAAGAACATTACCAGCATGATCGGAACGATCACGGCAAACTCGGTTGCCGCGACGCCCCGCTTGTCCCCGATCAGATCGAGGACGGAGCGCCGCGCGGAAGCCAGATCTTCGATATCGATGTCATCGCTCTGCCCTAGTAAGGCTCGTTGCGAAATGCCGCGGTTGCGGTCAGGAGCCGCTTGCTGCCGGACAAATTCGAAATGTTGTAGCCGAGCCCGGTGACGTAAAGCTGCCACTGATAGAACAGCCTGACGACGACGATGTCGCCGGGGCCGCCGGGGCTGTACTGCATGTTGTTGATGAAATTGCCGCTGCCGTCGATCTGGCTGTTGATGGTCACGTTGGTGAAGGCCGGGTAGCTCTCGACGTCCACGTAAACATTGTTGCAGTTGAACAGGGCCGGGATCTGGCCGCAGACATAGGTCTTGAACTGGGCCTGGGTGTAGGATGCCGTCTGCGCCTGACCGGTCAGGATCATGCGCGCGGAATTCTGCGTGATGGTTTCGAGCACCTGGTCGGCGAAGAACACGATCGCGGTCTCGATGATCGCAAACAGCAGCGCGAAGAACACCGGCGCGACCAGCGCGAACTCGACGGCGACCGAACCGCGGCGGTTGCGGCGAAACCGGCGCAACAATTTTTGCGAAGCGGTCGTTGAAGCGGCGGGCGACGGCATCGAGGAACCCCAAGGGAGCGGCAGCGATCGGCTGCCCGCAACAACTAGCGGAAAGTGATTGTCGAAGTGTTTCGGCAAATCGAAGCGGGCCGGCCCGTCGCGTTAACCGCGGGATTAACCATATTGTGCATGCTGACGGCGCGAACCCGATTCGGTTCAGCGCGCGCGACCGTCCGCAAATCGATCAGTTCGGCTTGGCTCCGGCCGCCGCGCTGCCGCTGGCCTGGCTGTTGAGGGAGCCGGCCTGGTCCATCGCGGACTTGAAGTAGTTCTCGCCGTCGCCGAGGGTGACCCGCCGCTGGCAGATCGGCATGCAGCTGTAGGACTCGCGGTCGACGCCGCGATAGACCGTGACCAGCTGGTCGGTCGGGCCCTTCGACCTGGATGACGCGGTCCACCAGGACCTCGCCGCCGCGGTCCATGGCGATGAAATTGGTCGCGCCATAGCCCTTGCCGGTGACCACGACGATGCCGCCGGTCTGCAGGGTTACGTCTGCAATCAGCGGGTTTCCGACCACGATGGTGGCGACGCGGGTGGGGAGCTTGACGAGTTTTGCCTGATCGACATTGACCGCGATGGCATCCGCGGGATCGGCAACGGCCGCGACCGGCCACGACATGATCCCGATCGCCAGCAACCGGAATCCGAACGACGCGCGCGCGCGCCTACGCAAGGAACTGAACGACATACTTTACCCCGGGACGTTGACAAGCCGGCTAAAGCGATACGCAGCGGAACCGGCGCCCGACAGCGCAAATCTGACGTCAATTAGTGAACGAACTGCAAACGGAGCCGACCGGCTCCGTCCGCCGGTCATTGCCGAAACGGATAGGCCAGTTGGCCGGCGATCTCGGGCGGGATGGCCAGCTTCGTCCTTGCCGTAATTGTCCGGCAGCCGGCCCTCCGGCATCCGGAAGGTCCCGAACAGCAGGTCCCAGACCGGGAAGGTGCCGGCGAAGTTGGTATTGCCGCCTTCCTCCAGCGAGGTGTGATGCCAGCGGTGGAACACCGGCGTCGCCAGCACGTATTTGAACGGGCCCAGCGTCCAGTTGAGATTGGCGTGCACGAACGCCGAATGGAAGGTCGTGAACGGCCCGACCCAGAGCATGACGTTCGGCGAGATGCCCGCCATCAGCAGGATGACGTCGACCATGATGGTGCCGAGGAACAGGTTGACCGGATGGAAGCGCGCCGCGGAGATCCAGTCGAGGTCTTCCGAGGAATGATGGATCGCGTGATATTTCCAGCAGCCGCCGCCGTGAAACATGCGGTGCAGCCAGTACAGCATGAAGTCCGACAGCACCAGGAACAGCAGCCCCTGCAGCCACAGCGGCAGCCACGACAGGGGACCATGGCCGTTGTCGTAGAAGGCGATCAGCTCGTCGGCGTCGTGAATCCTGAAGACCACGCCGGCGCCGAGCACCAATAGCCCGATCCGCAGCACCCGCGCGAACACGCGGCACGAAGAACCAGTAGCAGATGTCGGTGACCAGTTCGCGCTTGCGCCACCACGGCGTGCCGGGATTGCAGGCCCAGAAATGGGTCAATACCGAGAACACCAGAGCCAGCACGATCGTGATCGGGCACCACCTTTTCGATCGTCTGCCCAAGCATCTCGACGACTTCCATAGGCAGATTGGACATGGCGGCCTCATCTGATCGGGTTCCCTAACGCCTACGCTTCCGCGCTTAAGGAGGCGTGAACCGGGAAGACCGGCCACATCGCACCCGCACATTATTATGTTGGACCGAACCGAAGCCCGAATTTGACCAGACCGAAGGCCGTATGATGCGCGGGGGCCGAGGTCCGTATTTTGAAGGGCCAAAACCGGTATCGCATTGTAACGAAGCCTCTTAATTCCAAATTTACTGTGCGCAAGAACAGCCGATTCCCCTCATGTTTACGTGATCGAATTAACTGCGCCGCAAGTTCCCGATCTTAGGGTTCGCCATGGTCACGGTGCTGAGAACGCCGGCGAGACCAAACGTTAGTTCGACCAGCCACGTGTACACATGGAGCTATCAATGAAGAATCTGATTGCGCGTTTCGTGAAGGACCAGTCCGGTGCGACCGCCATCGAATACGGCCTGATTGCAGCCGGCATTTCGCTCGCGATCATCGCTGTCGTCAACGGCCTCGGCACCAACCTGAACACCAAGTTCACCTCGATCAACACCTCGCTCAAGTAAGCGACCCCGACCGACGGGCAGCAAAGGCCTCGGGGTACCCGGGGCCTTTGTTGTTTTCGGCGGCATCTCATGATGGCGTAACATGCGTAAACCTCGTCAGGCGTCCGCCGCGGCTTCAGCAACGCCGCTGCCGGCCGCCGGTTCCCCCACGGTGCTGGTCTGCCTCGGGCTCGCGCTGGCGCTGTTCGCGCTCGCCGCCCGCATCGCCAGCGTCTGGTGAGCGGGACGGATCGTTTTCCGATTATTCACCATTGGCCGCTACACTTCGGCGATGCTTCGACCTCCAGGCCTGCCGCACGGGCTAAAATAACCCCATGATCCTCGACATCGCGCGCCTCTCGCTGTTTCCCGCCCTGATGGCGTTCGCGGCCGCGAGCGACCTCTTCACCATGACGATTTCGAACCGGGTCTCGCTGTCGCTGGCGGCGGCCTTCCTGGCGCTCGCGCTTGCCGGCGGCATGGGGGCCTACGATATCCTGTCGCATCTCGGCGCCGGCGCCGCCGTGCTCGCGGTGGCCTTTGCCTGCTTTGCGATGGGCTGGGTCGGCGGCGGCGACGCCAAGGTAGCGGCCGCAGCCGCGCTCTGGTTCGGCTTTGGCCAGCTCCTGGACTATCTGCTCTATGCCTCGCTGTTGGGCGGCGCCCTGACGCTGCTGCTGCTGCAGTTCCGGCAATGGCCGCTGCCCTATCAGTTCGCCGGCCAGACCTGGCTGACCAGGCTGCACGCCAAGGAGAGCGGAATTCCCTACGGCATCGCGCTCGCGATCGGCGCGCTCCTGGTCTACCCGGAGACGGAATGGATCAAGGCGGTCGACCTCGCTCACTTCGCCCTGCGCTGATCGCGGCGACCGCCAGGTCAACGGGTAACCGGGCGTTAAGTTGATTTAGATACGCCTCATTAACCATGCTTTGACGAATAGCTGGTCAACTCCGATCACGGCGGCGGAAGCGTCGCGGCGTCATGTGGAAAGTGAAGCGTAATGAATACCGCACGCATTGTGGTCCTGGCCATCGCCGTCGGCGCCGGCGGCGTTGCGGCATATCTTGTGAGCGGCTCCGGCGACAAGCCACAGGCCCCGGTCGAGCCGGTCGCGCAAATGCAAACCGTCGACGTGCTGGTTGCCCGGACCGACATCGGTCTCGGCCAGACGGTTTCGCCCGAAGACATGCAGTGGCAGACCTGGCCGGCCGCGACTGCAAGCAACGCCTTCATTCGCCGCAACGAACGGCCAGAAGCCACCAACCAGATCGCCGGCTCGATGGTCCGCTCGCCCTTCATCGCGGGCGAGCCGATCCGCGAGGCAAAGCTCGTCAAGGCCAACGGCTCCGGCTTCATGGCCGCGATCCTGCCGCCCGGCATGCGCGCGGTCTCCACCGAAATCTCGCCCGAGACCGGCGCCGGCGGCTTCATCCTGCCCAACGACCGCGTCGACGTCATCCTGTCCAAGCGCGAGAAGGACAGCGAGCATCCCAGCGCCCCCGACGTCGTCAACTCGCAGATCATTCTCTCCAACGTTCGCGTGCTCGCGATCGACCAGGCGCCGAAGGAAAAGGACGGCCAGAACGCGGTCGTCGGCAAGACCGTGACGCTCGAGTTGCGCCCCGAACAGGCCGAGACGCTGGCGCGCGCACGCCAGACCGGCACGCTGTCGCTGGCGCTGCGCAGCATCGCCGATCTCAAGGTGGTCGAGAACAGGCCCACCGAGGAAGCTCCGAAGCATGGCGAGACGATCAGCGTGATTCGCTACGGCGTCACCAGTACGACGACGACGGCGACGCAGAAGTGAAAGGACGTCCGAGATGAAATGCGGGGGAATTCAGCTGGCGATGCGGACCATCCTGGTCCGCGCCCTGTCGTTTTCGGGGGCCGCCGCGCTGACGCTCAATCCGGTCCTCGCGCCGGTGATCGCGGCCGACTACCGCGCCGCCGCGCCGCTCGTCGCCGACGGACAGATGAACGCGCGCCCGCTTTCCCTCGGCATCGGCAAATCCATCGTGATCGACCTGCCGCGCGACATCAAGGATGTGCTGGTCGCCGACCCCAAGATCGCCAACGCGGTGGTTCGCTCGGCGCAGCGCGCCTATATCATCGGGGCCGCGGTCGGCCAGACCAACATCGTGTTCTTCGATTCCGCGGGCCAGCAGATCGCCGCCTACGACATCGCGGTCAAGCGCGACCTCAACGGCATACGCACCGCGCTGAAGGCGACGCTGCCCAACGCCGACATTCAGATCGACGGTCTTGGCGACGGCGTGATCCTGACCGGTAGCGCGGCGAGCCCGATCGAGGCCCAGCAGGCCGGCGACCTTGCCGCGCGGCTGGTCGGCGGGGCCGACAAGGTCGTCAACTCGATCGTGGCGCGTGGCCGCGACCAGGTGATGCTGAAGGTCACGGTCGCCGAGGTCGCGCGCTCGATCGTCAAGCAGCTGGGCATCGATCTCCAGGCCAATCTGAGCTACGGCACTTCGGCGGTCACCTTCAATAACTCCAACCCGTTCTCGGCGCTGGGCCGCCCGCTGGTCACCGGCAACGCCGCCACCGCCTCGTTCGGCGCGACCCCCTCGGTCCAGGCCACCTTGCGCGCGATGGAAAGCTCAAACATCGTGCGGACGCTGGCCGAGCCGAACTTGACGGCGATCTCGGGCGAATCCGCGACCTTCATCGCCGGCGGCGAGTTTCCCGTTCCCGCCGGCTATTCCTGCGACCCGACCACCCACGTCTGTACCACCCAGATCAGCTTCAAGAAGTTCGGCATCTCGCTCAACTTCACCCCCGTGGTTATGACCGAGGGCCGGATCTCCTTGCGGGTGATGACGGAAGTATCCGAACTGTCGAACGAAAACTCGATCACGCTATCGCAGTCAGTGACCGCCTCGACGGTGAATTCCATCACCATTCCCTCGATCAAGACCCGCCGCGCCGAGACTACGCTCGAAATTCCTTCCGGCGGCTCGATGGCGATGGCCGGCCTGATCCAGGACCAGACCAAGCAGGCCATCAACGGTTTCCCGGGGCTCGCGCAATTGCCGGTGCTCGGCGCGCTGTTCCGCAGCCGGGACTTCGTCAACAACCAGACCGAGCTGATGGTGCTGGTGACGCCCTACGTGGTGCGCGCGGTGGCGCAGAAGGACCTGTCGCGGCCGGATGACGGATTTGCGGCGACCTCCGATCCGCAGGCCGACCTGCTCGGCAACATCAACAGGATCTACGGCGTTCCGGGCCGCGTCGAGCCGGGCCGGAATTATCGCGGCACCTACGGCTTTATCACCGACTGAGGGCGGGACGAGGACAACACGATGACAGCCAGGACACCCCTCGATCGCAATCGCGCGCTCCGCCTCGCCGGAGCGCTGCTCGGTCTTGCCGTCGCGCTCGGCGCCTGCACCCATACCGACGACGCGGTGACGGCGAGCATTCCCGACGATTATCGCCAGCGTCATCCGATCGCGGTCCAGGAAGCCAACCAGTCGATCGTCATTTTCATCGGCCATGCGCGCGGCGGCCTTTCCGCTCCGCAGCGCGCCGACGTCATGGGGCTGGCGCAGACCTGGCTGCATGAAGCCACCGGCCCGATCATGGCCGACGTGCCGGTCGACACCCCGAACGCGCGGGCGGCCGCCGATTCGATCCGCGAAATTCACGCGCTGCTCGCCGCCGCCGGCATACCGCCGCGCGGCCTGATCGTTCGCCATTATCATCCCGACGACGAGCGCCAGATGGCGACGATCCGGCTGAGCTATCCAAGGATCAAGGCGGTCGCCGGTCCCTGCGGCATCTGGCCCGACGATCTCGGACCCTCGATCAAGAACCGCGGCTACTACGACAACAAGCAGTATTACAATTTCGGCTGCGCCTACCAGCGCAACATGGCCGCGATGATCGACAATCCGTCCGACCTCGAACAGCCGCGGCCGGAGACCCCGCCCTATACGGCGCGGCGCAGCGAAGCCTTCGAGAAGTATCGCAAGGGCGCACCGACCTCCACCACCTATCCCGAAGGCGAGAAGGCCAAACTCAGCGATACAGGCAAATGATCAGCTACGCCCGTCAAAATCCGGAAGAGCCGGCGGAAGTCGCTTCACCGCCCGCGGACGATCACATCGCGCCCGCGCCGCGGGTGTCGGTGCAGGCCTTTTGCGAGACGGTGGAAACCGCGGCCGCCGTGCAATCGGCGGGCGAGGACCGCCGCCTCGGCAAGGCGCATCTCAAGATCCAGATGGGCGGCATGGCGGCCGCCATCGAGGCCTATCGCACCGCTCCGACCCCGAACGTCATCGTGCTGGAAACCGAGGGCCGCAACGATATCCTTGCCGGTCTCGATCAGCTGGCAACCGTCTGCGATTCCGGAACCCGCGTGATCGTGATCGGCCGTATCAACGATGTCGCGCTCTATCGCGAACTGGTGCGGCGCGGGGTCAGCGACTACGTGCTCGCGCCGGTCAATGCGCTCGACGTGGTGCGCTCGATCTGCGGCCTGTTCTCCGCGCCGGAGGCCAAGGCGGTCGGCCGGATCATCGCCGTGGTCGGCGCCAAGGGCGGCGTCGGCGCCTCCACCATCGCCCACAACGTCGCCTGGGCGATCGCGCGCGATCTGGCGCTGGATTCCGTGGTCGCCGACCTCGACCTCGCCTTCGGCACCGCCGGACTCGACTACAATCAGGATCCGCCGCAGGGCATCGCGGATGCGGTGTTCTCGCCGGATCGCATCGATACCGCCTTCGTCGACCGCCTGCTGTCGAAGTGCACCGACCACCTCAGCCTGCTGGCGGCGCCGGCGACGCTCGACCGGGTCTACGATTTCGGCGCCGACGCCTTCGATTCGGTGTTCGACACGCTGCGCACGACGATGCCGTGCATCGTTCTCGATGTTCCCCATCAATGGTCGGGGTGGACCCGGCGCGCGCTGGTGGGTGCCGACGATATTTTGATCGTCGCCGCGCCCGACCTTGCCAATCTGCGCAACACCAAGAACATCTTCGACCTGTTGAAGGCGTCGCGGCCCAACGACCGGGCGCCGCTGTACTGCCTCAACCAGGTCGGCGTGCCGAAGCGGCCCGAGATCAACGCTTCCGAGTTCGCCAAGGCGATCGAGTGCCAGCCGATCGCCTCGATCCCGTTCGAGCCGCAGATCTTCGGCTCGGCGGCCAACAACGGCCAGATGATCGCGGAAATATCCGCGACCCACCGCACCACCGAAATGTTCCTGCAGATCGCGCAACGGCTGACGGGCCGTGGCGAGACCAAGAAGCCGCGAAGTTCCTTCCTGTCACCCCTGATCCAAAAGCTGCGGGCGAAGAAGTAAGCCACCCGCGTGGAGTAAAGTCGTGTTTGGTAAGCGTAGCGGACCTGACGTCGAAAGGGGGCCAACAAAGCCCGCCGCAACCGCGCTGGAACCAGCTTCCGGCGCGGCGCCTGCCGTTCCGCGCAGCGCTCCGCCCACCGTCGCTTCGCCGCCGCTCTCGCCGGCCCGGCCGGCGCCGCCTCCACCGCCGATGGAGGCGCGGCGCTCGGAAAACTACTACCAGGTCAAGGCCACCATCTTCGGCGCGCTGATCGAGGCGATCGACCTTGCCCAGCTCGCCAAGCTCGACGGCGAGTTCCGCGCGCGAGGAAATCCGCGACATCGTCAACGAGATCATCGCGATCAAGAACATCGTGATGTCGATCGCCGAGCAGGAAGAGCTGCTCGACGACATCTGCAACGACGTTCTCGGCTATGGGCCGCTGGAGCCGCTGCTGTCGCGCGACGACATCTCCGACATCATGGTCAACGGCGCCGGCACCGTGTTCATCGAAGTCGGCGGCCGCATCCAGCGCACCGGCATCCGCTTCCGCGACAACCAGCAACTGCTCAACATCTGCCAGCGCATCGTCAGCCAGGTCGGCCGCCGCGTCGACGAATCCTCGCCGATCTGCGACGCGCGCCTCGCCGACGGCTCGCGCGTCAACGCCATCGTGCCGCCGCTGGCGCTCGACGGCCCGGCGCTCACCATCCGCAAGTTCAAGAAGGACAAGCTGACGCTGGACCAGCTGGTCAAGTTCGGCGCGATCTCGCCGGAAGGCGCCGAGATCCTGCAGATCATCGGCCGCGTCCGATGCAACGTGCTGATTTCCGGCGGCACCGGCTCCGGCAAGACCACGCTGCTCAATTGTCTGACCCAGTACATCGACGACGACGAGCGCGTCATCACCTGCGAGGACGCCGCCGAACTTCAGCTGCAGCAGCCGCACGTGGTGCGCCTGGAAACCCGCCCGCCCAATATCGAGGGCGAGGGCCAGATCACCATGCGCGAACTGGTCAGGAACTGCCTGCGCATGCGGCCCGAACGCATCATCGTCGGCGAAGTCCGCGGACCGGAAGCCTTCGACCTGTTGCAGGCCATGAACACCGGCCACGACGGATCGATGGGGACGCTGCACGCCAACAATCCGCGCGAGGCGCTGTCGCGCTGCGAATTGATGATCACGATGGGTGGATTCGCCCTGCCCTCGCGCACGATCCGCGAGATGATCTGCGCCTCGATCGACGTCATCATCCAGGCCGCTCGCCTGCGCGACGGCTCGCGGCGCATCACCCACATCACCGAGGTGATGGGCATGGAAGGCGACACCATCATCACCCAGGACCTGTTCGTCTACGATTTGCTCGGCGAGGACGCCAACGGCAACATCGTCGGCAAGCACCGCTCGACCGGCATCGGACGGCCGCGGTTCTGGGATCGCGCGCGATATTACGGCGAAGAGAAGCGGCTTGCATCCGCACTCGACGCCGCCGAAGACACATCGAAGGCGTAAGGAGGAGCGTAACCATGAAAATACAGGCGCTCGCATTATCCTTTCTGGCCGCCACCGCCATCGGCGGCATCGCCTGGGTTTTTGTCTACCCCTATCTGTCGGGGCAGAAAAAGGCCGAGGGCCGGCGCGCGTCGGTGGCCAAGCCGGACCAGCCGGCCGCCCGCCAGGCCGAAAAGAACCAGCGCTCGCGGCGCGAACAGGTCGAGGGGTCGCTGAAGGAACTCGAGGCGCGCCGGAAGGCCAGCAAGATCAATTTGAACACCCGCCTCACCCAGGCCGGGCTCGACTGGTCGCCGAAGAAGTTCATGGTTATTTCCGCAATCCTCGCGGCCGTCGCGTTTGCCATTGCGATTCTGCCGACGATCCGTTCGGCGCATGATTCCGGAACCGCGCCGGTTCTGGTCGATCCGACCTCGAGCACCCATGCCATCGACCTCATTCTGGGCAGGTCGCTGGTGATCGACCTGCGCCGCGACATCAAGGGCGTAAAGGCTGACGATCCGAAAATCGCCAATGCATTCACACGGTCGGGACAGCAGATCTTCGTCACCGGCTCCAATCTGGGCCGGACCAAGATCGTGATCATGGGCGATGCGGATCAGCAGCTCGCGAGTTACGACGTCTCGGTCAATCCCGAAGGCGGCATCTTCAGCGGGCTGTTGGCGGCGTTTGGTCTCGCATTCGCCGCGGGCTTCGGCCTGCCGCGCTGGGCGCTGGGCTATCTGAAGAAGCGCCGGGAGAAGAGTTTCCTCAGAGCCCTGCCGGACGCGGTCGACGTCATCGTGCGCGGCATCAAGGCCGGCCTGCCGTTGTTCGAATCGATCAAGGTGGTCGCCGCGGACGCGCCGGAGCCGCTGCGCAGCGAGTTCCTGGCGATCATCGAAACCCAGGCGATCGGCATGCCGCTCGGCGATGCCTGCGCGCGCCTGTTCGAGCGGATGCCGGTGCCGGAGGCGAACTTCTTCGGCATCGTCATCGCGATCCAGCAGAAGAGCGGCGGCAACCTGTCGGAGGCGCTCGGCAACCTGTCGAAGGTGCTGCGCGACCGCAAGAAGATGGCCGAGAAGATCCAGGCGATGTCGATGGAAGCCAAGGCGTCGGCGGCGATCATCGGCTCGCTGCCGCCGATCGTCATGATCCTGGTTTACCTGTCGACCCCCGACTACATCTCGCTGCTGTGGACCCATCCGACCGGCCAGTTGATGCTGGTCGGCTGCGTGATCTGGATGTCCATCGGCATCTTCGTGATGAAGAGAATGATCAATTTCGACTTCTGATGGTGCAGCATGATTGATTTTCTGGTCGCAAAAATCCACGACGTGCACTTCCTGACCATGCTGTTCGCCGCCATCGCGGTGAGCGCCACGGCCTACACGCTGGCCATGCCGCTGTTGGCGGGCGACGGGCTGGCCAAGCGCATGAAGGCGGTCGCCAGCGAACGCGAGCGGATCCGGCAGCGCGAGCGCGAGCGCCTCTCCAAGAGCGAGAAGGTCTCGCTGCGCCAGACGCCCAAGCAGGTCGTTTCCAAGGTGGTGGAAGACTTCAATCTCGGCAAATGGCTGGCCCAGGAGGCCGCGCGTGAAAAGCTCGTGATGGCCGGCTATCGCGGCCAGGCGCCCTACATCACCTTCCTGTTCTTCCGCCTGGTGACGCCCGTGCTGCTCTTCCTGCTGGCGATCGTCTACGTCTTCCTGATCTCGCATCTGCAGCAGTCGTTCCCGATCAAGATCGGCATTTGCATCGCGGCCGCCTATCTCGGCCTGCAGGCGCCGATGCTGTTCTTGAAAAATGCCATCAGCAAGCGCCAGCTCAATATCCGGCGCGCGTTTCCCGACGCGCTCGATCTGCTTTTGATCTGCATCGAGTCCGGCATGTCGATCGAGACCGCGTTCCGCAAGGTCGCAACCGAGATCGTGGGCCAGTCGATCGCGCTGTCGGAGGAATTCACGCTGACCACGGCGGAGCTGTCCTATTTGCAGGACCGCAAGGTGGCCTACGAAAACCTCGCCAAGCGCACCGGGCTCGAGGGCGTCAAGTCGGTCTGTCTCGCGCTGATGCAGTCGGAGCGCTACGGCACGCCGCTCGGCCAGAGCCTGCGCGTGATGGCGCAGGAAAATCGCGACATGCGCATGAACGAGGCCGAGAAGAAGGCCGCGGCGCTGCCGCCGAAGCTGACGGTGCCGATGATCCTGTTCTTCCTGCCGGTGCTGTTCGTCGTCATTCTCGGTCCGACCGGCATCAAGGTCGCGGCGATGCAGTGAGGCGACTGTCATCGCCCGGCTTGACCGGGCGATCCAGTATCCCAGAGCAGACGTGATGGAATCGTGAGGCCGCGGCGTACTGGATCGCCCGCCTTCGCGGGCGATGACAGCGTTCAGTCCGGCCGGTTGAGCGAGGCCACCGGCATCTTCGCAGAACCGGCGCGCGGGCCGTCCTTGCGGTTGAGCATCTCCTTGAGATAGGCGACGTTGGCCGCCGCCTCGTCCGGCGGCAGATCGGCCTTGACGATGCTTTCAGCCTCGGCAAAGCGCCCCTGCAGGCCGATCACGAGACCCAGATTCTGCCGCACCCGCGCATCCGCCTTGCCGCCGGCATAGGCGCGGCGGAGAATTTCTTCGGCCTTCGGCAAATCCTTCGAAAGCACGTAGGACAGGCCGAGATTGGACAACACCGAGGGTTCGTCGGGCACGATTTTCAGGGCGCTGTCGTAATAGCGGCGGGCTTCGTCATGGCGGCCCATCTGATCGAGCACGGTGCCCTGGACCGACAGGATTCGCCAGTCGGGATTGGCCGGCGAATGGGCGCGGCTCAGGACATCGAAGGCTTCCTGGAAATTGCCGTTGTCGGCAAGCGCCCGGCCGAAGCCGCCGAGCAGCGCCTTGTTGCCGGGATTGGCGATGGAGGCCTGTTCGAGCACGGCAACCGCCTGGGCGCGCTGCCCGGTGGCGCGCAGCGCCTGGCCGTAGGCCAGCGCCGCGTCGGGATCCTTGGGATTGGCGCGATAGCGCTCGCCGTAGACCTCGACCGCGCGGTGGGGATCGGCGTCGGGGCTGGGGCTGCTATCGGCCTTCTGGGTAATCGAGCCCGTCACGTCGGACATGGTCTGGCAGCCGCCAAGGCCCGCGACCAGAATCGCGGTCACGGCCGCGGACGCAAGGAGCCGGGCAAGACTGCAGCGCTGACGCATGCACATAACTCACGGATTTCAGGCGAATGGATCGAGCCGAACGACCCAGCAATAGTGTGTTAACCCTAACGGCCGGTTAATTTTCGGCCGCAAGGGGCACCGCCTGCCGGGATCACGCGGGCGGGCCGGGCTGTCTGAAATTCTCAATTCGAGTGCGCGTTGCCTGCTCCATCGCCTGCAATGAGGCAATCCTGTCGCCGCCGGGATCAACCCGGCCGGTCAATAGTCCATGGCGAACCGCTTCCTGATCTCATCGATGCGCTTGTCCAGCGCGTCGAAGCGCGCGTGCAGACCCCGGTCATGAAGATAGAAAATATACCCCAGCGCCAGAAATCCGAAGATCCAGTGGTGCGTGTCCACGTAGCTGAGCACCTGCTCGATGCCATGGCCGACGGCAACCACAAACTCCCACAACGCGTCCATCACGTTCTCCGTTCAGAGAAAACGGCAATCGTTCCGCAACGACCGGATTCGATGCGCGAGCCGTTTATTCCGTTTTCCGACTATTTGTGATGCTTGCGCACATAGGCGTGCAGCGAATCCGTGCTGGTTTCCGCAAGCAGCGTCTTGAGCATCATGTCGCTGCGACGGCCCTTCGCGAAATGCTCGCCATAGGTCTTGCGCAACGAGCCGACGCGCGTGTTGCCGTGCTTCTTGTCGATGCGGCCCGTCGTATCGCGATGCCGGCCGTCCAAACCCTTCCTGGCCACAGCTGCCTCCCCTCAATTTTTGATCTGAGCGAGGCTATCACAATCGGCGCGCGACGTGTAGTGGTGACCACTGGATCGCGGCGACAACGGATCGATGATCATCCCCTTGGGGGCGAATGTGCGATCGCCGAATGCGCGCAACAGGACGTCCACGATGTTACGAAATCTCTTCGCGCCGATCGCGACAGCCGCGTTGCTGCTGTCGGCCACCGCAAGCCTCGCCGCGCCGGTGCATGCAAAAGGCCACGTCGCGCGGCACTGGCACGGCTATGGCTTCCTGCCCGGCTACCGCTCGCCCGAGCGGATCGAACTGGATGAGGCGCGCAATCGCGAGCCGGTCTATTGGTATGGCGGCCCGGGCTTCTATCGCGGGCGCTGGAACGGCGGCGGCTTCGGTCCGTGCTGGACCCAGACCCCGATCGGAAATGTCTGGAATTGCGGCAAGTAGCGACCGGCGATCAAGCGAGCGCCGGAAGCGGCAAGCGCGCCATCACTCGCAGACCGAGACCCGCCGGATCCGCCAACCGTAGCGCGTCAGGACGCGGCGACGAACGACATAGCAAACGCCCTCGTCCCCGTAGTAGGGGTAGTAGCCGCCGTAGCCATAGTATGGGTAGCCATAATAGCCGTAAAACGGCAGCAACCCGAGGCCGAGTCCAAGCCCAAATCCCACGCCGCGGCCCCGGAAGCCGCCGCCACGGAAGCCGCCGCCACGGAAGCCGCCGCCACGGAAACCACCACCGCGGAAACCGCCGCCGTGGAAACCGCCACCATGGAAACCGCCGAAACCGCCACCGCGCGCAAGCGCCGATGTGCTCGATGCTCCCAGGAGCAGCGCCGATCCGGCGATGGCACTCAAGCCATAAAGGAAGAGCATGGCCACCAGCGCCAGTCCGCGCGTCAGGATCTTGCGAAAGCTCGTTCGGTTCTCAGCCATTTGCCGCTCTCCCGTTATCCCGTGCTCCCGCTCGTTGCCTGCACGACGCACGCAGGCGACATCATTATCAAAAGCGTAGATTTATGTCACGCTTTCGGTCAAATCACCTGAGCGTCATCTTCGAAGCGGGAAGCCGCTCTGGTTTGGGACTGTCAGCCATTGTAGAAGCACGGGGCCCGCAACATCAGGCCCAATCATTCGTTCAGCCCGATCGAAGCCCGAGAACCGCATGCCTTCAGTGTTCGAGACCGCGCCTGCCGCATCCGCTGTCCCCATCACCTTCGTAACCAAGACCACCTGGGACGCGATCCGCGACGACCTTCCCGGCGAGGCCCGGCAATTCGCGCTCGCCCACGGGTTTGCCGCCAAGCCGGGCGCCTGGCTCGCGCTCCCCGCAGCCGACGGCAGGATCGCGCAAGTCCTGTTCGGCCTGGAAGAGACAACCAGCAAACACCGCGACCTGTTCAGACCCGGCGCGCTGCCGGGCCTGCTGCCGCCGGGCGTCTATCGCTTCGCCAATGCGCCGCACGACACGCGCCTTGCAACGCTCGCCTTCGCGCTCGGCTCCTATCGCTTCGGCCGCTACCGCGCGTCAGATGCATCCGAGGTGAAACTGGTTCCCCCTGATGGCGTCGATGTCGCCGCCATTATGCGGATGGCGGACGCCGCGGCGCTCGCCCGCGATCTCATCAATACGCCAGCGAACGACATGGGACCGCAGGAACTGGCGCTCGCCGCGCAATCGGTTGCCGAACGCCGCGGCGCCAGTTTCGGCTGCATCGTCGGCGACGATCTCACGGCCAAGAATTTGCCGCTGATTCATGCGGTGGGGATGGCGTCCGCGCGCGCGCCGCGGCTGATCGATTTTTCCTGGGGCGATCCGGCTCACCCCAGGGTGACGCTGGTCGGCAAGGGCGTCTGCTTCGATACCGGCGGCCTCGATCTCAAACCTTCCAGCGGCATGCTGATCATGAAGAAGGACATGGGCGGCGCCGCCAACGTGCTGGCGCTGGCGCAGATGGTGATGGATGCGAAGCTGAAGCTGCGCCTGCGGGTGCTGATCCCCGCGGTCGAGAACGCGGTTGCCGGCAACGCCTTCCGCCCGCTCGACGTCTTTCCCTCGCGCAAGGGTTTATCCGTCGAGATCGGCAATACCGACGCCGAAGGGCGGCTGATCCTGGCCGATGCGCTGGCGCTGGCGGATGAGGAAAAGCCCGACCTGCTGGTCGATATGGGCACGCTGACGGGGGCTGCGCGGGTGGCGCTGGGGCCGGATTTGCCGCCCTTCTACACCAATGATGAGACACTCGCCGCTGACGTGGCGCGTTGCGCCAGGGAGGAGAACGATCCGCTGTGGCGAATGCCGCTGTGGCCGCCTTACGACGCCTGGCTCGATTCGAAGGTCGCCAACGTCAACAACGCGCCGTCGGGCACATTTGCGGGCTCCATCACCTGCGCGCTGTTCCTGCAGCGCTTCGTCGAGCACGCCAAAAGCTGGCTTCATCTCGACATCTATGCCTGGACGCCGACCGCGAAACCGGGGCGTCCCGAAGGCGGCGAATGCCAGGCCGCCCGCGCGATCTACAAGCTTCTGAGCGAACGCTATGGATGATCCGCGCCTGACGCCGGCGCGGCCGGAACTCGCCGCGAAATATCTGCAAGGCAAGGTCAAGGCGGCGCGCTTTGTCGAAGGAGAGGAATTCGAAATCGCCGATGCGCTCGCGCCGTTGCGCGAGAGGCCCTCGGCCGAGGCGGCGCTTCTGACCGAGGCGCTCAAGGGCGAGCGCGTCACCGTCTATGAACGCACCGGCGAAGGCTATGCCTGGGGCCAGTTGAACAGCGACGGCTATGTCGGCTGGCTGCCCGACCGCGCGCTGAAAAAACCCGGCGAAAAGCCGACCCACAAGGTCACCGCGATCAGAACGTTCGCGTTTCCCGGTCCCTCCATCAAGCTGCCGCCGGCCGAGACGCTGGTGATGGGGTCGCGGCTGTCGGTGATCCGCGAAGACGGAACGTTCGCCGTGACGCGCGAGGGCTGGTATCTGCCGCGGCAGCACGTCGGCGGCATCGAGCACTTCGAGAAGGACTTCGTCGCGGTGGCCGAACGCTTCGTCGGCACCCCATATCTGTGGGGCGGCAAGAGCAGTTTTGGCATCGACTGTTCCGGCCTGGTGCAGGTTTCGCTGAACGCGGCGGGCACCGGCTGCCCACGCGACAGCGACATGCAACAGCAGGGACTCGGCCGGCTGCTGGGGCTTGCGGAGTCCAGCCAATTGCGGCGCGGCGACCTGATCTTCTGGAAGGGCCACGCCGCGATCGTACGCGATGCCGACACCGTCGTTCACGCCAACGCGCACCATATGGCCACCGTGATCGAAAACACGCGCGAAGTGATCGCGCGCATCAAGGCGGCCGGCAGCGAGATATCGGCCGTCAAGCGGCTGGATTGAGACACAGTGGAGCACAGGAGAATCTGTCTTCACCTCTCCCACAGGGAGGGGGTATAGCGACGGCACCAAAACTGTGCCAATTTCGACCGGCGAGATTTAATTGAGAAATTCGGTAGTGTCATAATTTGAATTTTAGTCGTGTCGTTTGCTGCCCCCCTGCTGACCGTGGTCCACTTTTCAGCCAAGGTATTCAAAGCAAAGCCATTTCCGGCCGCACGCCCCCCGCAAATCCCGATTGCTACTCCGCCCAAAATCCGTGATATTCCACCGAAAGTTGCGGGAGGGCTGACTTCGGCGGGCATGCTGCACACGCCAAAGAAATGCTGGCGCGACCCCGTGCATTCAATTTATGCAGCCGGCTGAACGCCGATATGCGTGTAAGAAACACCTTCTGCCGTTTGGAGTGCCCGGAAAGCCTTCGCTTTAATCTGGTGCGTGCCTTGGTCTACTGAAAGGTGTTCGGCGAGGGAGAAGAATGTTTTCAGCTTTCGACAAGCTTCCTGGGTTTCTTGAACTCGGTGCGTGGACATCTCATCAGATTCGCCCGCTATTCGATCTCTTCCGTGATGAAAATGTCGCTCCGGCCCTTGCGCTCATAATTTTAGGTGTTGGGCTGTTACTCTGCATCTGCTTTCTTATCGATTCTACTTACATCCGAACGCAGGTGCGTCGGCGTACTCAAGCTGTCGCAAGCATTAAGGATAAGGTCGAATTTGCGGAACAGCTGCCGCGAGTTGAAAAACTCATGCTAAGAACGAAGTACTTACGACATTCCTGGCAGAAGTTTCGTGAAACGCTGATCGAGCCGTCCGAGGATGAGGAAATCCGAGTGCACCGGAGTTTAATCTACCATCTTATGTCGCTTCTGATCTTCGTACCGATTCCGAATTCGACACCGTGCACCTTCCGCCAGATGGGTGGCAGGCCAAGGCGGAAGCCTATATCCGCAGACATACCGGAATCAAATTACTAAAGTCAGAATATATGCCGCGTCGGACAGGAAAATAGGCGATGGCACGCATTCGTTTCACCCACGAGCGCAGCTCAGATGGCATTATTTTGCGTTTGATGGAAAAGCGATGGAACTCACTTGCCGCGCCAATACCGGTGGCAGGTTGGGCCGATCGTATGGCGGATCAAGCCTTCTCCGGTATCTCACGCATTCTCGCCCTTGCTGATGATGCTGATAGTGGAGTTGAGGACAGGGAGGATGGGCTATTTATCGATCACAGAACGGTTGCTTCACTTTCGGAGCCACAGGCGGCGGGTCTCGGGTTGCCACCTTCTGTCCGATTTGCTCTCCAGGTCAACACTAAGAACTTAATCACAGATCACGACTTCGGAATTGTTGGCCGCTGGGTTGATGAAGCAAATCGATCCTTGCGCGTAAAGCGTGAGGGCGCATTCTTATTCGTTGAGGGAAGCGAGTACAGGCTGCCTGAACCATTGTTCAGTCTTGTCGCGGCAATTGATGCTTTTGCGTCGGACGACACCAGCAACAATGATGTACGAATGGAACGGCTGGCCCACTTGCAATCGTTGCTTCCGCAGGAGGCACAAAAGCAACTCTCTATCGATAGCTATTTTTCGAACTTTCGCGTTATGCATGCATCGGCGTTTTCGCTGACCCATGCAGATTAACGGCGACGTGGGTGGGGAGAAGCGTCAAAATCTTGTTGACCAATTCCAGGCCCAACGTGGTGCCTTTGACGTCATGATCCTGTCGCCTCGTGCTGGGGGCGTGGGCTTAACTCTGACGTCTGCCAACCACGTTATCCACCTTTCACGTTGGTGGAATCCGGCGGTCGAAGATCAATGCACGGATCGCATCTATAGGATCGGCCAAGACCGGACAGTGCATATCTACTATCCTATGGCCGTTCATCCTCTATACGGCGAAAGCAGCTTCGACGCACTGTTGAACGCACTTCTTAGCCGCAAACGTGATTTATCGCGGCGTATGTTGTTGCCACCGGTCAATGTTAAGCAAGATCAAAATTGGTTCGCTGAAAATCTTGGCCGCAAAGTACCTGAAGCCGAGATCACTCCAGCCGACATCGAGGACATTGATGTCATGGAACCGGTTGCATTTGAGCGATGGGCGTTGGGCCGTTGTATTTCACTCGGTTGGCAAGCGTCTAAGACGCCGAGATCGTATGACGGTGGAGCAGATGGGATCTTGGTACATAGAGCTTCCGGAGCGCGCGCGATCATTCAATGCAAGCATACGCAGGATGAAAATAATGCCTGCGGTCCAGAGGCTATAGATGATCTGCTGCGAGCACGTACCAATTATGCTGGGCCAGCTCAGATGTTTGTCCTTTCCAACGCGGAGCGGTTCTCTCGCGCGGCGCGTGAACGCGCGGAGAAGTACGGAATTGAATTAGTCAGCCGAAGCGAATTGCCGCACTGGCCAAGGCAACTCTTGTTATAATCACCTCAAGGTATTTGGCCTTCGAAGTAGGTGCCCAGCGCGACCTGCATTTTCAGGATTCATCGCGCGCTTACCTTCAACAATCTTTTGCAAATTGGACGGATCGATTTTCAACCTGCCAGCAAATTCCGATAATCCAATTTTCCGGAGTTCCTTATCCGATGCGGAAATTAGAGCAGCCACTTTTGCATTCTCCATGCTAGCTCGACTTTTTGTCATCAGGACGACTTTTGCAATCCGCGCCGCCAATTCTGGCGGGACGGGTTTCAATTGGCCGCGCTTGATTTTCGACAGTGTCTGCCGCGAAACGCCAATCTCTTTGGACAATTCACGCTGACCAACAATCTCGCAGACCGCCTGGACCAAATTGATTAATTCCCTTTGGCTCTCGTGCGAAACTCCATAATCAATTTCTGCGCCATTGTCGGATTCGAGCAACGGCCGCTCCTGCCATCGATTGGATTCTTTTCCGATCTGGCGTATTTCGATCGGCTTTACGTGCCGCCGATGCGTAATGCCTCGATCGTCGAAATCGCCATTGTTGAATTTCTTCTCCGGACGGCGATGATAAATGCCTAGTACATCTTTATAGGTTTTCAGGACGCTAGCGGGAATTGGCGTTCCCGTTTCGCGATCAAAACAATTCTCTGCGGCTGACCCTGCATCTCTGCTGAATTGGGCAATGGGCTTCGGCCACCTAAATGCCTTTGGATTTGACTCCATCGCCTCCGCGACACCGTCTTCATATTCCGGGAATTCATGGATGGCCGCAGGTTCAACCTGAAATGCCAGCAGGAAATTGAAGGGGCCCACTTGGTCTGAATATGCCAAATCGGCGTTGTGGACTTTGAGCGCGCTTGATGTTTTGGAAGCATTAGAAGACCTTTGTGAGCAAGCAAAAATAGACTGCTTTCCACCAATTGATACTGGAGAACTGGATGACATCCGAGTGTTTAGCGCTCGAAAGCCGTCCAATGAATTCTCAGTTGCGCTTGATCAAGCTCTGCAATCGGGAGAGGGACATCAAGTCGAGTTTAAGCAAACACTTGGCCTCAATGTGCGCAGACTTGAGAATGACGCAAATGCACGCCCAGGCGAGCTATTTCAGGACGACATTATTCACGAGGTCGTCAAAACAATCATTGCATTTTTGAATGCAGATGGAGGAGTGCTAGTGATTGGAGTTTGTGACGATGGTAGTCACTACGGTATAGAAAATGAATTCCCCTATGTCGGCGGAGGCCGGAACCTCGACCAATGGGAACTTCGCCTCAGTGCAGCACTATCCGCACTCATCCCCGATTATCGCCTTATTTTGGGTTACGTGCACTACGGGATTGTGACCAGGGACGCCTGCAAACTCTGCATCATAATTGTTGAACCGCGCCGCGACCGCATCTGTGTTTGTCGTAGGACAAACAAAGAAGGAGCTGATGAGATTGTCTATCGTAGAGCAGGAAACCAGTCAATCAAGCTCCAAGCCCGCGAAATAGAGGCGTTGATTCTGGATCGCATTCGGAAGGATTCCAGTAGGTAAGGTGAATGACCATTTGCTGACAGTGCGATCAAGAATTCGCAAGTGAGATTTCCCGGCCTCCATGTGCATCATTTTCTAATCTTCAAAAAAATGGTCAAGAACGGCTCAGACCTGATACGTTCGCTATACCCCCTCCCACAGGGAGAGGTGAAGAGTCCTATTCCGCGACCGCGCCGCCATTGGCGGTTTCCAGCCGGAAGGCGGCGGCGAACAGCGCGCGGGTGTAGTCGGTCTTCGGGCGCTTGAACAGCTCCGAGGCCGGTCCCTCCTCCACCACCTTGCCCTCGCGCATCACGATCAGGTGGCTCGCGAGCGAGGCAACCACACGAAGGTCGTGCGAGATGAACATGTAGGTGAGGTCGCGCTTGCGCTGCAATTCGCGCAGGAGGTCGACCATCTGCGCCTGGAACAGCATGTCGAGCGCGCTGGTCGGCTCGTCCAGTACGACGAAATTCGGCTCCAGCACCACCGCGCGCGCGATCGAGATGCGCTGGCGCTGGCCGCCGGAAAATTCGTGCGGATAGCGGAACCGGGTCGCCGGATCCATGCCGACATCGTTCAGCGCCTTGATCACGCGCGCCTCGCGCTCTTCCTGCGACAAGGAAGCCTGGTGCACGCTGAGGCCTTCGGCGACGATATCGCCGACCGACATGCGTGGGCTGAGCGCGCCGAACGGATCCTGGAACACGATCTGCATGTCGCGGCGGAACGGCCGCATCGCCTTGAAGCGCAGGCCCTGGATGTCGTGCCCCAGAAACACGATTGGGCCGTCGGAGGAGATCAGCCGCAACAGCGCGAGCCCCAGCGTGGTCTTGCCGGAGCCGGATTCGCCGACGACGCCGAGCGTCTCGCCCTTGCGCACCGAGAGCGAGACGCCGTCGACCGCCTTGATATAGCCGACGGTCGAGCGCAGCAGCCCGCGCTTGACCGGAAACCAGACCTTCAGCTCGCGCGAGGACATCACGACCGGCGATTGCGGGCGCGGCGGCGCCGGATCGGGTCTTGGCTCGGCCGCGAGCAGGGCCCTGGTGTAGGGATGCTTCGGCGCGGTGAAGACCTGCTCGACCGGCCCCTGCTCGACGATCTTGCCGCCGTTCATGACGCAAACCACGTCCGCGATGCGCCGCACGATGCCGAGATCGTGGGTGATGAACAACAGGCTCATGCCGAGCCGCGCGCGGATTTCCGCGAGCAGGGCCAGGATCTGCGCCTGCACGGTGACGTCGAGCGCCGTGGTCGGCTCGTCCGCGATCAGCAAATCGGGCTCATTGGCGAGCGCCATCGCGATCATGACGCGCTGGCGCTGGCCGCCGGACAATTGGTGCGGATAGCTCGCAAGGCGCGATTCCGGTTCGGGAATGCCGACCTGCGTCAGGAGTTCGAGCGTCCGCGCCCGCATCTTCGCATTGCTCATCGGCCGGTGCAGCTGCAGGATTTCCGTGATCTGCGCCTCGATCGTGTGCAGCGGATTGAGCGAGGTCATCGGCTCCTGGAAGATGATCGAGATGTCGTTGCCGCGGATGCCGCGCATCTCGCGCTCGGGCAGCTCGAGCAGTTCGCGGCCCTTGAAGCGGATGCTGCCGGAGGGATGCGAGGCGGTCGGATACGGCAGCAGCTTCAGGATCGACAGCGCGCTGACGGATTTGCCGGAGCCGGATTTGCCGACCAGCGCCACGCATTCGCCGCGCTTGATCTGGTAGGAAATACGATCGACCGCAACCGACGTGCCGCTCGGCTGGTGAAACGCCACCGACAGATCGCGGATATCGAGCAGGGGCTGGCTGGTGGCGTCCATCAAGCCAATTGCTCCAGCAAGCGAGGCAGGTCATCGTGATTGCAGTTCACCCGCTCCATACCTTCCGGCATTTTGGCAAAATCCCTGTCTGCCGAAACGAAGAAACGGCATCGAACGCGAACCGCCGATACAAGATGAACGGCATCAGGCAATTTAAACCTGCCATCCGCCCTCAACGCTGCTGTCTCAATCAATATGTCGCGACTCACAGGTATCAATGCGATAAAGCCGCTCCACAAGAGCAGATCGAGATATGCGCGGCGCTTCATGTGAAGCGGCATGGCGTCCGAGCGCTTGGCTGGCGCTAGAACTTCCGCGAATGTGATTTCGCTGGTGGCGGCAATCCCGGAGCGCTGGTGGCGAAGAGCTTTGATAAGTGTTTTCGCGGGAGCTGCAGCTTCATCTAGACCCTCGACCGCTTTGATGAAAACATTTGTGTCCAGATAAATGAGACTGGGGGGAGATTCAGTCATCCCATTCGTCTCGCTGACGACGCAAATCGTCATCAATTTCTGCGGCAGAGCGTCGGCGGAAACCTTTCAAGGAAAAAATCTCTTCAAGGCTCATTACCTTTTCCGGCCTTTTATCTTCTTCGACGATCGTAACCGTCACCGTTGAAGACGGGTCGACTCCGGCCCGCAAATCCTCGGGAAGCTTCGACGCGGGATAGTTCTCGCGAATGATCCTGTTCATGGCGCACCTCTGTCTGGCTGAGACTCTACCACAAATCTACCTGAACGTCTTGCGCGGATCGAACGCGTCGCGCACGGCTTCGCCGATGAAGATCAGCAGCGACAGCATGATCGCCAGCGCAAAGAAGCCGGTGAAGCCGAGCCACGGCGCCTGCACGTTGGCCTTGCCCTGCGACAGCAATTCGCCGAGCGAGGGCGAGCCCGGCGGCAGGCCGAAGCCGAGGAAGTCGAGCGCGGTCAGCGTCATCACCGACGACGACACGATGAAGGGCAGGAACGTCATGGTCGCGACCATGGCGTTCGGCAGCAGATGCCGGAACATGATCACGGCGTTGGAGACGCCGAGCGCGCGCGCCGCCTGGATATATTCGAAATTGCGCCCGCGCAAAAATTCCGCGCGCACCAGCCCAACCAGCGACACCCAGGAGAACAACAGGAGAATGCCGAGCAGGACGAAGAAGCCGGGCACCAGCACCGACGACAGGATCAGCAGCAGATACAGCGAGGGAATCGCGGTCCAGACCTCGATGAAGCGCTGGAAGCCGAGATCGATCGCGCCGCCGAAATAGCCCTGCACGCCGCCGGCGGCGACCCCGATGATCGAGGAGATGATGGTCAGGGTAAGGCCGAACAGCACCGAGATGCGAAAGCCGTAGATCAGCCGCGCCACCACGTCGCGGCCCTGGTCGTCGGTGCCGAGCCAGTTGTATTCGAGGTCGCGGCAGCCGTGCAGGTGCTTGCGCGTCACCACGTCCTTGCACTCCGCTTCGGTCAACAGCCAGGTCGGCTTCGACGGCGCCGGCGTCGGCAGGTCGAGATTGTGGGTGTCGTAGGAGTAGCGGATCGGCGCCCAGACGATGCTGCCGCCCTTGTCCTTGATCAGCTTCTGCAAATAGGGATCGCGATAGTCGGCGGCGGTCTCGAAGTCGCCGCCGAAGGTGGTCTCGGAATAGGTGACGAAGGCCGGCCAATACAGATGGCCGTCGAACTTGATCAGCAACGGACGGTCGTTGGCGATCAGCTCGGCAAACAGCGAGACGAAGAACAGGATCAGGAAGATCCAGAGCGACCAGTAGCCCCTGCGGTTGGACTTGAAGTTCTGCCAGCGGCGGCGGTTGAGCGGCGACAGGCTGAAGCGATGGCTGCGTGACCGGCACGGCCTGGCCGAGCGGCGACTGCGCCGTGGTCTCGACCGGCGGCGGGGCGGTGATCGTCATCAGACCTCCCGCGCCTCGAAATCGATCCGCGGATCGACCCACATGTAGGTGATGTCGGAGATCAGATTGACCACGAGGCCGACCAGCGAGAAGATGAACAGCGTTCCGAACACCACGGGATAATCGCGGTTCAGCACGCTCTCGAAGCTGAGCAGGCCGAGCCCGTCGAGCGAGAAGATGGTCTCGATCAGCAGCGAGCCCGAGAAGAAGGCGTGAATGAACGCGCCGGGAAACCCGGCGATCACGATCAGCATGGCGTTGCGGAAGACGTGATTATAGAGCACCTGCCGCTCGCTGCAGCCCTTGGCGCGCGCGGTCATCACATATTGCTTGCGGATTTCGTCGAGGAACGAATTCTTCGTCAACAGCGTCATGGTGGCGAAGGCCGCCAGCGACATCGAGATCAGGGGCAGCGTGATGTGCCAGAAATAATCGAGGATCTTCCAGTACCAGGGAAATTGCGACCAGCCCTCGGAAGTGAGCCCGCGCAGCGGAAAGATGTTGAAGAACGAGCCGCCGGCGAACAGGATGATCAAGAGGATCGCAAACAGAAAACCCGGTATCGCATAGCCGACGACGATCACCGCCGAAGTCCAGGTGTCGAACTTCGAGCCGTCCATGACCGCCTTGCGGATGCCGAGCGGAATCGAGATCAGGTAGGTCAGAAGCGTCATCCAGATCCCGAGCGACATCGAGACCGGCAGCTTCTCCTTGATCAGCTGCAGCACGCTGACGTCGCGGAAATAGCTCTTGCCGAAATCGAATCGCGAAAAATTCCACACCATCAGGAGAAAGCGTTCCGGCGCCGGCTTGTCGAAACCGAACTGCTTCTCCAGGCTCTTGATGAATTCGGGGTCGAGGCCCTGCGCGCCGCGGTATTTGGAATTGATCGCATTGGCGCCGCCGCTGATCTGGCCGCGCGCGCCGAAATCGCCGCTGCCGCCGGAAATCCGCGAGGTCGCCGCCGGTGTCGGCGCCGCTGAGCTGCGCGATCACGCGCTCCACCGGGCCGCCCGGCGCGAACTGCACCATGACAAAGGACACGAACAGGATCCCGAGCAGCGTCGGGATCATCAGGAGAATGCGGCGGGCGATATAGGCGCTCATGGCTATTTCGCCTGCTCGGCCTTGGCCAATTTGGCTGGGTCAGTCCACCAGTTCTCCGGCGCGCCGACGCCTTGCCCGTAACGCGGCAGCTTGTCCGGGTGTCCGAACACGTCCCAATAGGCGATGGGGTGCGTGGCGCGATACCATTGCGGCACCCAATAGCGCCCGGCGCGAAACACCCGGTCGAAGGCGCGGCACGCAGTCGTCAGATCGGCCCGGTTGCCGGCGCCGATGATCTTTTCGATCAGCGCGTCGATCGCGGGATTGGCGATGCCCGCGAGATTGTACGATCCCTTGGTCGCGGCGGCCTGCGAGGAGAAGAACGGCGCGCATGCTGTCGCCCGGCGTCGCCGACATGGAAAAGCGCTCGATGGTCATGTCGAAATCGAAATCGTCCAGCCGGGCGCGGTACTGCACGGGATCGACGAGCCGGATCGAGGCCTCGATGCCGAGCGTGGCGAGATTCTTGATGTAAGGCGCGTGATGCGGTTCGATCGACGGCTCGTCGATCAGGAACTCGATCCTGAAAACCTCGCCGTTCGGCAGCGCGCGCTTGCCGTCCCTGATGACGAGCCCGGCATCCTGCAACAGTTGCGTCGCCTTGCGCAGCAGCGTGCGGTCCTGTCCCGATCCGTCCGACACCGGCGGCACGAAGGGGGCGCCGAACACCTCGTCCGGCACCTGGCCGCGGAACGGCTCGAGCAGCGCCAGTTCGGCCGCGCGGCGGCGGCCCGTTCGCCACCATGTCCGAATTCTGGAACGGGGAGACGGTGCGCTTGTAGGCGCCGTACATGATGGTCTTGTTGGTCCACTCGAAATCGAACGCCTGGATCAGCGCCTCGCGGACGCGGGGATCCCTGAACTTGTCGCGGCGGGTATTGATGAACCAGCCCTGCGCGCCGGACGGCGTGTCGTCGGGCAGCACTTCGCGCTTGACCCGGCCGTCCTTCACCGCCGGGAAATCGTAGCGCGTCGCCCAGACCCGCGCGGTGAATTCCTCGCGGAACAAATAGTTCCTCGCGGTGAAGCCTTCGAAGGCGACATCGCGGTCGCGATAGAATTCGTAGCGCACGATATCGAAATTATAGAAACCGCGGGAGACGGGAAGGTCGGCGCCCCACCAATCCTTGACCCGTTCGAATTCGATGTAGCGATTGACCTCGAACTTTCCGACCTTGTACGGCCCGGAGCCCAAGGGGGTGTCGAGGGTCGATTCGTCGAACGGCCGCGTCGCGTAATAGGCTTGCGAGAAGATCGGCAGGCTCGCGACATAGAGCGGCACGTCGCGCGCGCGATGTTCGGCGAAGGTGACGACCAGCGTCGCCTCGTCGGGCGCCTCCGCCTTCACCATGTCGCGCATCTGCTGCAGGATGATGGGATGTCCCTTGGTCTTCAGCGTCGTCAGCGAGAAGGCGGCGTCATGCGCGGTCAGTTTCGAGCCGTCGTGGAATTTCGCCTCCGGCCGCATGGTGAAACGATAGGTCAGCTTGTCGGCTGAAATCTGCACCGACTTCGCGGCAAGGCCATACATCGCGTCGGGCTCGTCGCTGGCGCGCACCATCAACGACGCAAACGTCAAGTCCATGCCCTGGGCGCCTTCGCCCTTCAGGATATAGGCGTTGAGCGAATTGAAGGTCTGGTACGATTGATTGTAGGCGCGCTGCCACGGCAGGAACGAAAATACCCCGCCCTTCGGCGCGTCGACATTGACGTAGTCGAAATGATGAAAGTCGGCCGGGTATTTCAGGTCGCCGAACACCGACAGGCCATGCGTCTCGGTAGCCCCATCGGCGGCCAGAGCGGGCCGCAACAGCGGCGCGCTCAACGCGCCGACGCCAAGACCGATCACGTGCCGACGGGAAAACAGCGCCATGCGCGAAAAGTCCCTCAAGATCGCTTGCCTATCCTGGCGGCCTTTTCGGTGTCGTACCACCACAAGGACGGCAGGCCGGAGCGGCCGTATTTCGGCAGCGGCTCGGCATGGCTGAAGCGGTCCCAGCGCGCGTAGCGGGAAAAGGAGTAGGTGAATTGCGGCACCACGTAAAAATTCCACAGCAGCACGCGATCGAGCGCCCTGGTCGCCGCCACCAGGCCTGCGCGATCCTTGGCGAAGATCACCTTGTCGATCAGCACATCGACGGCCGGATTCTTGATGCCGACGGTGTTCCTCGAGCCGGGGACATCCGCGGCCTGCGATCCCCAGAATTCCCGTTGCTCGTTGCCCGGCGAAAGCGACTCCGGCCAGAGGTCGATGATGATATCGAAATCGAAGCTGCGCAGCCGGTTCTGATACTGCGCATCATCGACGATGCGGATCGAGGTCGTCACGCCGACGCGCTCCAGCGACGGCTTGTAGAACAGCGCGATCCGTTCCGAGGCTGGATCCTGAACCAGAATTTCGACCGTTACCGGCTTGCCACCCGCATCCACGAGCTTGCGGTCGCGGATTTCAAAACCCGCCTCCTTCAAGAGCTTCATGCTCTCCCGCAAATTGGCGCGCACGGCTTCCGGGTTTCCGCCAACCGGATTGACGAAAGGTGTGGTAAAGACCTCTGGCGGCACCTTGTCCCGCACGGCCTCGAGAATCTGCAGCTCCTCTCCTTCCGGCAAGCCGGATGACGCAAGCTCCGTTCCCTCGAAGTAGCTGTTGATGCGCTTGTACTGACTATAGAACAGCTGCTTGTTCATCTCCTCGAAGTCATAGGCATAGTTGAAGGCGCGACGCAGCCGCGCGTCCTTGAACTCGTCGCGGCGCAGATTGAACGCGAAGCCCTGCATGCGGCCGGAATCGTTGATCGGAAACTCCTCCTTGACCACGCGTTTTTCGGCGACCGCGGGAAAGTCATAGGCCGTCGCCCATTGCTTCGCCGAATTCTCGCTGATCCAGTCTGCCTGATCGGCCTTGAATGCTTCGAGCGCGACGGTGTTGTCACGGAAAAATTCAAAGTGCAATTCATCGAGATTGTTCTGGCCCACCTGGGCCGGGACATTGGCACCCCAATAATCCTTGACGCGCCCCAGCGTAACCGACCGGCCGGCGACGAATTCCTTGATGCGGTAGGGGCCGGATCCGAGCGGCTTCTCCAGCGTCGTCGCCGAGACGTCGCGCTTGCGGCCCTGGCTGTCGCTGCCATCCCACCAGTGTTTCGGCAATATCGGCAACTCGCCGACGATAGTCGGCAGTTCGCGATTGCCGGCGGAGTCGAAAGTGAATTTGACGTCGCGTTCGCCGTTCTTTTCGGCTTTCACGACGTGACGATAGTAGGAAGCGTACATCGGGCTGTACTTCTTCAGCACGTCGAGCGAGAAGATCACATCGTCAGGCGTCACAGGCTGGCCGTCGTGCCAGCTGGCTTCCGTGCGCAGACGATAGATCACCCAGGCAAAATCGTCGGGATGGGAGGCGGCTTCCGCCAGCAAGCCGTATTCGGTGACGACTTCGTCCTGCGACCGGGTCAGGAGCGTTTCGTAGATCAGCGCCGCGGCCGGCGCGATCGAACCTTTGACGCCGGCCACGGCGATGTTGAAGTTGTCGAAGGTGCCGATCGATATCATGCGGGCGACGCCGCCCTTGGGCGCGTCCGGATTGACATAATCGAAGTGCTTGAAGCCCGGCGGATATTTGACGTCGCCGAACAGCGAAAGGGCATGCCGCCAGACCAGTTCGCCAGTTGCCGTCTGCGCCTGCGCCCGGCTCACCGGCGGCAGGCCGGTTGCGGCTCCGAGCGCCGGAGCAACCGCGGCAAAAGCTCCGCTTTGCAGAAGATGTCGTCGGGTAATCGCCAATGCGGAATTCCTGGGGCTGCCGAACATCGCCCTTAAAGGCGCAATATAAGGCAAGGTTTCGACCGATTATCGTTGCTTTTTCCTCATCATACTAGGTTGTGAACGGCCCGGATGCGGCGAAACGTCCCGCGCGCGAATGACCGCGGAACAGCGAAACGGCCAGGCGTTGGCCCGGCCGTTGGTCGCAGGAGCTTCGCAAGGGGGCTATCGCTCGGCGTTACTTAGACGCCGTCGGCAGCGGAACCGGATTATCCGAAAGCGTATGCAGATAGGCGATCACGTCGGCACGCTCGCTGTCCTTCTGGATGCCGGCAAAGCCCATCGCGGTGCCGGGGATGAAGCCCTTCGGATTGTCGATGAACTTGTTGAGATCGTCGTCGGTCCAGGTGCCGCCCTTGGCCTTCATGGCGGCGGAGAAATTGAAGCCGCCGCGGTCCTCGCCGCGCTTGTCGCCGACGATGCCGTAGAGATTCGGACCGACGCGGTTGGGTCCGCCCTTCTCGAAGGTGTGGCAGGCCTGGCACTTCTTCGCCGAGGCAGCGCCCTTCTCGGCGGAGGCGGTCTGCAGCAGTTTCTCGATCGGCACGGCCGGCGCAGGTGCGGCCGGCTTGGCGCCACCTTCCGGGGTCTCCTTCACGGCGATCTCGAAACCCGGCTTCTCCGGCGTCACGGGGGAAAACAGCGCGCCGGCGGTGAAGCTCGTGATCAAGAGAACGAGGCAGGTGCCGAGGATGGCGCCAAGAATTTTATTGATTTCGAAGGAGTCCATTGTGGATCAGGCCCCAGGCCGGAAATGTCGATTTTAGGCCGGAGAGAAACGGCCGCGGATGCGTCAGGAATCAGGCTTTCGCACCGCACCCCGAGCCACGATCAGATATCGGTTTGCCCGTGCTCTGGCAACCCGTATATATGCGCCGGATTTCGGCCCATCCCCATCATTTCCGGCCCCTGTTTTGGGCCCGATCCAGACCTCTCTCTGATGCCAGAACCCCGCACTTTGGTGCTGATCCCGGCCCGCATGGCCTCGACCCGCCTGCCCGACAAACCGCTCCTGGACATTGGCGGGCTGCCGATGATCGTGCACGTGCTGCGCCGCGCCGAGGCCGCCCAAATCGGCCGCGTGGCGGTCGCGACCGATACCGCCGAGATCGCAGCCGCGGTGACCGCCCATGGCGGGCAAGCCGTCATGACGCGCCCCGATCACCCTTCCGGCTCGGACCGGATTTACGAGGCGCTTGTGCAAGCTCGACCCCGAGGCCACGACCGAGATCGTGGTCAACCTGCAGGGCGACTTTCCGACCATCCTGCCGCAAAACATGCGCGATGTGCTCGGCCCGCTGGCTGACCCCGCGGTCGATATCGCAACGCTCGCCGCCGAGATCCATACCGAGGAGGAGAGCCTGAACCCGAACGTGGTGAAGGCGGTCGGCACGCCCGTGAGCGCGCGGCGGCTGCGCGCGCTCTACTTCACCCGCGCCACCGCGCCCTGGGGCGAGGGACCGCGCTACCATCATATCGGCCTCTATGCCTATCGAAGGGCGGCGCTGGAGCGGTTTGTCTCGCTTCCCCCTTCCGCGCTGGAACAGCAGGAAAAGCTCGAACAGCTCCGGGCGATGGAAGCCGGCATGCGGATCGACGTCACCATCGTCGACACCGTGCCGCGCGGCGTCGATACCCCCGCCGATCTCGAAACCGCCCGCCGGATACTAGCCAAAAGCTGAGCGACTGGTACAAGGCGCGCCATGACCAGGACAAAGACCAGACTGAGGAAGATCGCATTCCAGGGCGAGCCGGGCGCGAACTCCCATATCGCCATCGCGGAAGCCTATCCCGACGCGCAAGCGCTGCCGTGCCCGACCTTCGAGGATGCACTCGCTGCGATCACCTCGGGGGAAGCCAGTCTCGGCATGATCCCGATCGAGAACTCGGTCGCCGGCCGCGTCGCCGATATCCATCATCTGTTGCCGCAATCCGGCCTGTTCATCGTCGGCGAATATTTTTTGCCTATCCACCATCAATTGATGGCGCCGCGCGGCGCCCGGCTCAAGGGCATCAAGACGGTGGAGAGCCACGTCCACGCACTCGGCCAATGCCGCCGCATCATCCGCAAGCTCGGCATCAAGCCGATCGTCGCGGGCGACACTGCGGGAGCCGCCCGCCTCATCGCCGAGCGCGGCGACAAGAGCTGCGCGGCGATTGCCTCAAAGCTTGCCGCCGAGATCTATGACCTCGACATCCTGACCGAGGATGTCGAAGACGAAACCCACAACACCACGCGCTTCGTGGTGCTGGCGCGCGAGGCGAAGTGGGCCAGGCAGGACTCGGGGCCGCTCGTCACCTCCTTCGTGTTCCGGGTGCGCAACCTGCCCGCCGCGCTCTACAAGGCGCTCGGCGGCTTTGCCACCAACGGCGTCAACATGACCAAGCTCGAAAGCTACATGGTCGACGGCAATTTCTTCGCCACGCAATTCTACGCCGACGTCGACGGCCATCCCGAGGACCGGGGGCTTGCCTTTGCGCTCGAGGAACTGAAATTCTTCTCGCGCGAATTCCGCATCGTCGGCGTCTATCCCGGCCATCCCTTTCGCGCGACCTTCAGCGAGAAGCGGGAGTAGTTGTCGTCCCTGCGAAAGCAGGACCCATAGCCACGGCGTTCGTTGTTATGGCCAACTCGCCGCACCAGCCTTTCAGGCAACCAAGGCCTGTGGTTATGGGTCCCGGCTCGCGCGGAGCCTGTCATCGGGCGGCGCTTCGCGCCGACCCGTTGGCTTGGCCGGGACGACAAGTTTTTATGCCGCGGCTTTCTTGCCCAATCCAAATGCGTCCGCCAGCAGCGTATATGATTTCTTCCGCGCCTCGTGGTCGTAGACCGCGGTGATGATCATCAACTCGTCCGCCTGGCTCGCCGCGATCATCGGCTGCAGTTTCGCCAAGACGGTCGCCGGGCTGCCGACGAAGAGCCGCGAGCGGTTGCGCGCGATCGAGGCGCGCTCGGCGTCCGTATAGGGATAGGCCAGCGCCTCCTCGGCGCTCGGCAGCGGCAGATATTGGCCGCGGTCGCGGCGCAGGCGATTGAGATCCATCGAGGTTGCGAGCCGCTCCGCCTCGGCATCGGTTTCGGCCGCGATCGCCGCGACCGCAAGGATAGCGTGCGGCGTCGAACGCCAGCCCGACGGCTTGAAATGCACGCGGTAGTTGGTCATCGCCTCGATCGCGTCGTAGCTCGCAAAATGATGCGCGAACGCAAAGCCCATGCCGACCTGGGCGGCGAGTTCCGACGAGTAGTCGCTGGAGCCGAGCAGCCAGATCGGCGGCAGCGGCGAATCGTCCGGCATCGCCACCACGTTGTTGAAGGGATGGTTGGGCGGGAAATCGCGGGTCTCCCACAAGGTCAGCTCATGCAACCGCTCGAGAAAATCGTCGCCCTCGCGGCGGTCGAGCCGGCTGCGCAGCGCATAGGCCGTGGCGCCATCGGTGCCGGGCGCGCGGCCTAAGCCCAGGTCGATGCGGCCGGGGAACAGCGCCTCGAGCATCTTGAAGCGCTCGGCCACCACCAGCGGGGCGTGGTTGGGCAGCATCACCCCGCCGGAGCCGACGCGGATGCGGCTCGTCACCGCGGCGATCTGCCCGATCATCAGGTCGGGCGCGGGGCTCGCGACCGAAGCGAGATTGTGATGCTCGGCGAGCCAGTAGCGGACATAGCCGAGTGCATCCGCGTGGCGCGCTAGATCGATGCTGTTGCGCAGCGCAGCCGCGGGTTTTGTCCCCGTGGTGACGACGGAGAGATCGAGGATCGAGAGCGGGATCATGGTGGGCTAAGCTAGTGCGCCGGATGAGGCCGACAAAGGGTTTGGGGCGCAGGTCAGGCACGCGTCGGCGGGTCGAGGCTGCGGCAGGAGCGCTGCCTGCGGGTGGGACGGGATTCAAACTTTCATACAATATTCACACTGCCCACTTCCTACATTTCTTAAGAACCGCACAATTATACCGACGCATTGGGAATTTTCGGGTTATTCTGCCATTGGCCTTCTGGCCCACTACTCGAAGAATCGAAGACAATATTGGCACCTATCTGTCAGAATTGGGCAATTTCCCATCATCGATGGGCTATTTGCCGGCCCTTGTTTGCCCTATTTTAGCGCCCTGCAGCTAGAGCTGGCGCTTTCGTCCGACGAGTGGAGTTTGTGGTGCCAATGACCGAGGTTACGTCCCCCGCGCCCGACGGGCAACGGGCGCCAAAACGGCCTGCGATCTCGTTCGAGTTCTTCCCGCCCAAGACCGCGGAGATGGAGAAGAGCCTGTTCGAGACCATCCAGCGTCTCGGTCCGCTGGCGCCCAGTTTCGTCTCGGTGACCTATGGCGCGGGCGGTTCGACCCGCGAACGCACCCACGCCACCATCGCCCGCATCCTCGCCGAGACCAGCCTGACGCCGGCCGCGCACCTGACCTGCGTGGGCGCCGCGCGCGGCGAGATCGACGAGATCGTCGCCCGCTATCACGACATCGGCGTCCGCCATATCGTGGCGCTCCGCGGCGATCCGCCCGGCGGCATCGGCACGCCCTATGTCACGCATCCCGACGGCTACCAGAGCTCGGCCGCGCTCGTCGCCGGCATCAAGCGGCGTTTTCCCGACATCGAGGTTTCCGTCTCCGCCTATCCCGAAAAGCACCCGGAAAGCCGCAACTTCGACGCCGACATCGACATGCTCGAGGCCAAGGTCGATGCCGGGGCGGCGCGCGCCATCACGCAGGTGTTCTTCGATAACGACCTCTACTTCCGCTATCTCGACCGCGTGCGCGCGCGCGGCATCGCCATTCCCGTCGTGCCCGGCATCATGCCGATGCACAATTTCAGGCAGGCGCGAGCCTTCGTGACCCGCGCCGGCACCACGGTGCCGCAGTGGCTTGCGGAAAAGTTCGAGGGCCTCGACGACGACGCCGAGACGCGCAAGCTGGTGGCGGCGACCGTGGTCGCCGGCCAAGTGCAGAAACTCGCCAAGCACGGTGTCGACACCTTTCATTTCTACACCATGAACCGCGCCGACCTCGTGTTCGCGATCTGCCACCTGCTCGGCATCAGGCCCGGCGGCGCCCAGAAGGCGGCCTGAGCGATGAGCGTGCCCGTTTCCCCCAAGCGAACCGCTCTGCTTGCCGCCGCCCGCGAGCGCATCCTGGTGCTCGACGGCGCCATGGGCACCATGATCCAGGCTCTCGCATACGACGAGGCGGCGTTCCGCGGCGCGCGGTTTGCGGATTTTCACCGCGACCTCAGAGGCAACAACGACCTGTTGATCCTCACGCAACCGAAGGCGATCGAGGACATCCACGCCGATTATCTGCGCGCCGGCGCCGACATCGTCGCCACCAACACCTTTTCCTCGACTGGAATCGCGCAGGCCGATTACGACCTCGCCGGTTATGCCTACGAGCTCAATCGCGAGGGCGCGAGGCTGGCGCGTGCCGCCGCCGCGCGGGTAACCGCCGAGGACGGCAAGCCGCGCTTCGTCGCCGGCGCCATTGGCCCGACCAACCGCACCGCCTCGATCTCGCCCGATGTCTCCAACCCCGGCTTCCGCGCCGTCACCTTCGACGATCTGCGCGCCGCCTATGGCGAACAGGTCAAGGGACTTTTGGACGGCGGCGCCGACCTGCTGCTGGTCGAAACCATCTTCGACACGCTCAACGCCAAGGCGGCGCTGTATGCGATCGCCGAAATCACCGAAGAGCGCGGCATCGACGTGCCCGTGATGATTTCGGGCACCATCACCGACAAATCCGGCCGTTTGCTGTCGGGGCAGTTGCCCGAGGCGTTCTGGAATTCGGTGCGGCACGCCAAGCCGATCACCGTCGGCTTCAACTGCGCGCTCGGCGCGGAAGATTTGCGCGCGCATATCGCCGACATCGGCCGCGTCGCCGATACCCTGGTTTGCGCCTATCCGAACGCCGGCCTGCCCAACGAATTCGGCGGCTACGACGAGAGCCCGGAATACATGGCGCGCCTGATCGGCGAGTTCGCCTCCAGCGGCCTCGTCAACATCGTCGGCGGCTGCTGCGGCACCACGCCCGAGCATGTCGCCGCGATTGCCGCGGCGGTCGCGCCGCACAAGCCGCGCATCGTTCCCGTGATCGAGCCGCGGCTGCGGCTGTCGGGGCTGGAGCCGTTCGAGCTGACGCCGGCGATCCCCTTCGTCAATGTCGGCGAGCGCACCAACGTGACCGGCTCGGCGAAATTCCGCAAGCTGATCACCGCGGGCGACTACACCGCCGCGTTGCAGGTCGCGCGCGACCAGGTCGAGAATGGCGCCCAGATCATCGACGTCAACATGGACGAGGGCCTGCTGGATTCGCAAGCGGCGATGGTGACCTTCCTCAACCTCGTCGCCGCCGAGCCCGACATCGCGCGCGTGCCCGTCATGGTCGATTCCTCGAAGTTCAGCGTGATCGAGGCCGGGCTGAAATGCGTGCAGGGCAAGCCGGTGGTGAACTCGATCTCGATGAAGGAGGGCGAGGAAAAATTCATCCACGAGGCGAAAATCGCGCGGCGCCACGGCGCGGCCGTGGTGGTGATGGCGTTCGACGAGGCGGGCCAGGCCGACACCTTTGCGCGCAAGACCGAGATCTGCCGGCGCGCCTACGACATCCTGGTCAACCGGCTCGACTTCCCGCCGGAGGACATCATCTTCGATCCCAATATTTTCGCGATCGCGACCGGGCTCGAGGAGCACAACAATTACGGCGTCGATTTCATCGAGGCGACGCGCTGGATCCGACAGAACCTGCCCGGCGCGCATATTTCCGGCGGCGTCTCGAATCTGTCGTTCTCGTTCCGCGGCAACGAGCCGGTGCGCGAGGCCATGCACTCGGTGTTCCTCTATCACGCCATCAAGGCCGGCATGGATATGGGCATCGTCAATGCCGGGCAGATGATCGTCTATGACGACATCGACCCCGAGCTGCGGCAGGTCTGCGAGGACGTCATCCTCAACCGCGACCCGGGCGCGTCCGAGCGGCTCTTGGCGCTGGCGGAAAAATTCCGCGGCAAGGAGAAGAAGACCCAAGAGCAGGATCTGGCCTGGCGCGAATGGCCGGTCGAGAAGCGGCTTAGCCACGCGCTGGTGCACGGCATCACCGAATATATCGACGTCGACACCGAGGACGCGCGCAAGCTTTCCGCCCGCCCGCTCGATGTCATCGAGGGCCCGCTGATGGCCGGCATGAACATCGTCGGCGACCTGTTCGGCGACGGCAAGATGTTTTTGCCGCAGGTGGTGAAGTCCGCGCGCGTGATGAAGCAGGCGGTCGCCTATCTGATGCCGTTCATGGAGGAGGAGAAGGCGCGAAACCTCGCCAATGGCATCACCGGCTCGGGGCGCAACTCCGCCGGCAAGATCGTGCTGGCCACCGTCAAGGGCGACGTCCACGACATCGGCAAGAACATCGTCGGCATCGTGCTTCAATGCAACAATTTCGAGGTCATCGACCTCGGCGTCATGGTGCCGGCGACCAAGATCATCGAGACCGCGAAGCTTGAGGGCGCCGACATCATCGGCTTGTCCGGCCTGATCACGCCCTCGCTCGACGAGATGAGCTTTTTCGCCGGCGAGATGGAACGGCAGGGCCTGAATCTGCCGCTGTTGATCGGCGGCGCCACCACGAGCCGCGTCCACACCGCGGTGAAGATCGATCCGAACTATCGCGCCGGCGCCGTGGTGCACGTCAACGACGCCAGCCGCGCTGTCGGCGTTGCGTCGGCGCTGCTGTCGCTGGACAAGCGCGAGGCCTATGCCGCCGAAGTGCGCGCCGACTACGCCAAAATTTCCGCGGCGCATTTCCGCGCGCAGGCGGACAAGAAGCGGCTCAAGCTCGCGGACGCCCGCGCCAACGCCGTTGCGATCGACTTTGCCAAGGCGCCGCCGAAGAAGCCGGCGTTTCTCGGCGTCAAGTCGTTCAGGGATTACGACCTCGCCGAGCTCGCCAGGTACATCGACTGGACGCCGTTCTTCCAGACCTGGGAATTGACCGGACGCTATCCGGCGATCCTCGACGATCCCAAGGTCGGCGAAGCCGCGCGGTCGCTTTATGACGACGCCCGCAAGATGCTCGATCGCATCATCGGCGAGAAATGGTTCAAGGCGCAGGCGACGATCGGCTTCTGGCCGGCCAATGCCGAAGGCGACGACATCGCGGTCTATGCCGATGAGGCGCGCAGCCGGAAGATCGCGACGCTCCACACGCTGCGCCAGCAGCTCGAGAAGCGCGAAGGCCGCTTCAACGCGGCGCTGTCGGATTTCATCGCGCCGCGGGCGAGCGGCGTGCCCGATTACATCGGCGCCTTCGTCGTCACCGCCGGGATCGGCGAGGATGTGATCGCCGACCGCTTCAAGAACGCCAATGACGATTACTCCTCGATCCTGTGCAAGGCGCTCGCCGACCGCCTCGCCGAGGCCTTCGCCGAGCGGATGCACGAGCGCGTGCGCAAGGAGTTTTGGGCCTACGCGCCGGACGAGGCGTTTGCGCCCGGCGATCTCATCCTCGAAAGATACGCCGGCATCCGCCCCGCGCCCGGCTATCCCGCGCAGCCCGATCACACCGAGAAGGCGGCGCTGTTTACGCTGCTCGACGCCGAGAACACCGCCGGGGTGAAGCTGACCGAGAGTTTTGCGATGTGGCCGGGTTCTTCGGTTTCCGGGCTTTATTTCAGCCATCCCGAAAGTTTCTATTTCGGCGTCGGCAAGATCGAGCGCGACCAGGTGGAAGACTACGCCGCGCGAAAAGGCTGGAGCGTCAGCGAGGCCGAGCGCTGGCTCGCGCCGGTCCTGAACTATATTCCCTCGCAGGATCAATCCGCGTCCGATCGCCGCGTCAGAGGAGCCGACGCCAGCGCCCGCCAACGACGTCGCCTCGCATCCCCCGGGCTGCACCTGCGCCGTGCATCTCGCCTGGCGGAAGAAGGCGGTGGGCGCGGGGTAAGAACGCATACCGCCTGCTTCAAAGTCAGTGTCGTACCCCGCGAAAGCGGGGTATCCAGTACGCCGCGGCCTTTCGATTTAATCGCTGGCGTCTCTGGAATACTGGATCACCCGCTTGCGCGGGTGACGACAGCGGTGCGTTTTGCGCTTGCTCCGCACACCCACGTTCGAACTTCTAAACAGCGCAAGGCACGCCGCCGCCGTTCCCGCGACGCGGTCGCGTCCGGGTGGGTCGCATCTTGGCAGCGTCCTCGACAGACAGAGGGCGCAGGGAATGCCGGGTGCTCGCCGCACCCGCAGCCTCGCGTGCGAAATGAAACAAAGCACACGAGCGTAGTCACCACAGGTTCGACGGACTTATCCGACATTCCCTGCGCAATGGTTTTACGGCTTACTTCGTGCTCTCCCTGGAGATCGGGCTGGTTTGTCTCCATCGCCCTGCGGATCGCTCCACAAGACTTGACGCCGGCGTCGAGGCGCCAGGACCACACGACTTCGCCGTCCGCGTGTCGGCGCCATCGTCGAAAGCGCCGCCTCGCGTCCACCGCATCCCGCCCCGCGTCCGTGACGATCGCGCGAGCGCCCCTCTGTGGGACGGGACAGGGTGGATATAGACCGATTTTCGTTTCTGTAAAGCGGAAATATTTTTCGAAATGGGGATTGACGCGGGTGCCAAAAAACGACCCGACGGGCAAATCAGTTGCCCGTGCAACCAACGCTGTCATCGCCCGGCTTGACCGGGCGACCCAGTATCCCAGAGGCGGCGGTGATTGAATCGAGAGGCCGCGGCGTACTGGATCACCCGCCTTCGCGGGTGATGACAGTTGGGCTCAATCCCCCTGCGGCGGCGCCAGCGGCTGCACTATTTCGCGAAACACCGGCAGCGCCTCGCAAGTCGCGGCATGCGCCGACAGCGCCGGAAAGCGCGCGACGGGAAACAGCGCGGGATGCGCCTCGCGGGCAAAGCGCAGCACGCAGGCGACGGCGATATCGGCGTGGCCGATCCGCTCGCCGAACCAGTACGCGGTTTCCACCTCGTCGCGCTCCCGCTCCAGCACCTCCAGCACGCCGCCGATCTGCGCCTCGCAGCGATCGACCCAGATCTTCGACGGCTCCTGGCGCAGCACGCGCTCGTAGAGCAGGCTGACCGCCTTGTCGCCGAGCCCCGTCGCCAGCGCGCAGATCCTTAAATCCGCGCCGCCGCGCCGGCCCGCTGCGCGCGATCATCGCCTTGTCCGGGCCGACCAGCTCATCGAGTTATCCAGGATCATCGCGCTCTCGATCAGCGCCTCGCCATTGTCGAGCACCAGCGTCGGCACCCGCCGCAGCGGATTATACGGCGCGATCTTGTCGCCGTCGGCGAACGTCGACCACGGCCGGTGCTCGAAAGCGAGGCCGAAAAGCCGCATCGCAATCGCGACGCGGCGGACGAAGGGGGAGTCGTATTGGCCGATCAGGATCATGTTGCGTGCGCCCTCTTTCTCCACTCGTCATGGCCGGGCCTCGGCCCGGCCATCCACGTCTTTGTCTCCACGAAATAAAGCAAGACGTGGATCACCGGGACCCGGCTACGCCGAGGCTTCGCCGGGCCTTCCAACGCCAGTCCGCCGAAGCTTCAGCGAAGGCGGACAAGCCCGGTGATGACGTATCCTGGCTTGTGCCCCGCACGATCTATCTGGATACTGAATATGTGGACGATTTTTGCACAGGGGAGTCCAACATGAACCCGGGCAAGAAGCTGCCGGTCGCCGCTTCCACCTCCCTGATCGTGCTTGCCTGCGTCATGACAGATGTGGCCCTTCACCGGCTCGCGGCCTGGGTGTTCGACTTTGACTATTTCGACAACGGCCTGCCGCCGAGCTTGCTGGTCAAGAGCGGCCTCTTCCCTGTCGCCGCCGTGCTCGGCTTTGGCGTCATGTTCGGATTTCTCGCGCTGATCTACCTGCGCTCGCGCGCGGAGCCCGGCGGCAGGCCGCTATGGGCCGGCCAGCGCTTCTTTGCGCCGATCGCCTGCATCATGTTCTTCGGGGTGCTGGAGTCCGCTTTCGTGTTCCCCACGCCATTCAGAAGCGAGATCATCACTGCGGTGGCGGACGCCGTTCCCTATCTCCTCTTCGGCGTCTTGCTGGGCCGCTTCGTTCGCCCGGAAACGGCTGAGGCAAGAGGGCCGAGCGGCACGCCCGCCCCCTGGCCGTCCATGCTATGGGTCGCCCTGTTCTACGTCGCCGGCCGATACCTCGTCTCGTACCCCATCCTGCATATTACCTCCGGCTACATCGAACGCGCCGCGGGCACCTTTGCCTGGACCGTCGGTTGCGGTCTCAGCATGGGCGCCTTCTACTGGCTGGCGGGATCGCGCTTTTCCGCCGCGACGCCGATGCAAAAGGCGCTGCGCGTGGGAGGCCTGACGCTTGGAACATTCTGGCTGATGGTCCAGCTGTTCTATGCGCTCCTCTTCGATGTCTCCATCGCCGACCTCGTCATCCGGGCGGTCGCGGATGCGGTCTATCTGGTCGCGGGCATCTACAGCTTCGAAAGGCTGTTCCGGGGCAAGCGATAAACCACTGGCCGCATGGCCGATATGACGCATTTTTAGCTGGCCGGGGCCCGCGAATCACCCGCTAGATGGGCTAAGGCCAACGGAGCGAGAGCGTGTCGCGCCACCATATCCTGCCGCCGATCGTCTACACGCCGGCGCCGCCGAAGCCGAAGGAAACCCGGCGCCGCCGCGGCGTGCGCTATAGCGAGGCCGCGGGCGAGACTGAGGAGACCGAGGAAGCCGGCGAGACTGCGCCCGCGGCGCCAGCGCGCAGCGCGGCCGCCCTGCCGCAGCCTTCGGCACCGCTTGAGGCCGCCGAGCGGCACATCCCCTCCACCACCGGCAAGCTCAGCGACGGGACGTTGAAGGAATTGCTGCTGGCGCAGGAGCAGGAGCAGGAGGGCGCCTCGGGCGGCGGCGCCGCTGAATCTGCGGTGAAGCGGTAGGAGTTCGATTGACGAGAAGCGTGCGACACCGCTGCTCGTCATACTCCGCGAAGGCGGAGTATCCAGTACGCCGCGGCCTCTCGCGTCAATCATTGGCGTCTCTGGAATACTGGATCATCCGCTTTCGCGGATGACGACAATGGAAACGCGCGGCCAAGACAGTTACAGTCAACCCTCCCCCTCATCGCTCGCCAGCAGCCCCTTCACCGCCCTCGCCCATCCCTTAAGCTTCCGCTCCCGCGTCGCCGCGCTCATCGCCGGCTTGAACCGCCGCTCCAGCCGCCAGTTGTCCGCGAATTTTGCGGGCTCGGGATAGACGCCGGCGGCGAGGCCCGCGAGATAGGCCGCACCGAGCGCGGTGGTTTCCTGGATCATCGGCCGGTCGACGGGCGCGTCCAAAAGATCGGCGAGGCGCTGCATGGTCCAGTCGGAGACGGTCATGCCGCCGTCGACGCGGAGCACGACGTGAGCGGATTTGGCCTCGGGCCAGTCGGCGCGCATCGCGGCCCACAGGTCAAAAGTCTGGTAGCAGACGCTTTCGAGCGCGGCATGGGCGAGCTCGGCGGGGCCGGTGTTGCGGGTCAGCCCGAACAGCGCGCCGCGCACGCGCGGATTCCAGTACGGCGCCCCCAAGCCGACGAAGGCCGGCACCAGGTAGACTGATTGCGCGGGATCGGACTTGTCGGCGAGCGGGCCGGTCTCGGCGGCCTGCTTGATGATCCCGAGCCCGTCGCGCAGCCACTGCACCGCGCTCCCTGCAACGAAGATCGAGCCTTCGAGCGCGTAGGTGCGCATTCCCCCGAGCTGGTAGGCGATGGTGGTGAGCAGCTTGTTCTTCGAGGCGACCGGCGTTGTGCCGGTGTTGAGCAGGGCAAAGCAGCCGGTGCCGTAGGTCGACTTGATCATGCCGGGGGTGAAGCAGGCCTGGCCGATGGTGGCGGCCTGCTGGTCGCCGGCGATGCCGCGGATGGCGATCGCGCCGCCGAATAGGTCCGGCACGCTGTCGCCGAAATGGTGGGAAGAATCCTTCACCTCCGGGAGCATCGAGCGCGGCACGCGCAGGATTTTGAGGAGATCGTCGTCCCATGCGCCGCTGTGGATGTCGAACAGCAGCGTGCGCGAGGCGTTGGTGGCGTCGGTCGCGTGCGCCTTGCCGCCGGTGAGCCGCCACAAGAGATAGCAATCGACGGTGCCGAACAGCAGCTCGCCGCGCTCCGCGCGCGTCCGCGCGCCGGGAACGTGGTCGAGGATCCAGGCCACTTTCGTTCCGGAAAAATAGGGATCGATGATCAACCCGGTCTTGGCCGAGATCGCCGGCTCGTGGCCTTCACTCTTCAGCCTGGCGCAGATATCAGCGGTGCGGCGGTCCTGCCAGACGATGGCGCGATGCACCGCCTTGCCGGTGGCGCGGTCCCACACCACGGTGGTCTCGCGCTGGTTGGTGATGCCGATCGCGGCGATGTCCTTGGCCGCAAGACCCGCCTTCTTCAGCGCGTCGCGGCAGGTCTGGAGCGTCGAGGTCCAGATGTCCTCCGGCTCGTGCTCGACCCAGCCCGAGGCCGGAAAATGCTGCGGGAATTCCTGCTGCGCCACCGCCGCGACCGAGATGTCGGCGCGAAACACCATGGCGCGCGAGGATGTGGTGCCCTGATCGATGGCCAGCACAAAGGACATGATGATGTTCCTGGCGTTGCTTCGCGATAATGTTCGTTGGTTGCGGCAAGGCAAGCGGATTGGCGCGCGAAGGTCAATATCGGCGGCGCCTGCGCTCCCTCTCCCGCTCTTCGCGGGGGAGGGTCGGGGTGGGGGCTCTCACGGCATCGGGATTCGCGGAGAGAGCCCCCACCCGCCTCGCTTTGCTCGGCACCCTCCCCCCGCGAAGAGCGGGAGAGGGGAAGTCACGCCGCGGCGGTTGTCACGCCGCCGTCGACGACGATGGTCTGGCCGGTCATGAAGGTCGCGGCGTCGGAGGCGAGGTAGGCGACGGCGCCGGCGATCTCGTCGGGCTCGCCGATGCGGCGGAGCGGCGTAGTGGCGCAGCGGCGCTTCAGGCGTTCCTCGTCCTCCCACAGCGCGCGGGCGAAATCGGTCTTGACGAGGCCGGGCGCGACGCAATTGACGCGGACGCCCTTCGGGCCCCATTCGCCGGCGAGACTTCTACACAGCGCGAAATCCGCGGCCTTCGAAATCCCGTAGGCGCCGATCACCGTCGAGCCGCGCAGGCCGCCGATCGAGGAGATGATGACGACCGAGCCATTGCCGCGCTCGGCCATCTGCGGGATCGCGAGCGCGCACAGCCAGATGTTGCTCTTGACGTTTGAGCCCATGATCTTGTCGAAGGCCTCGTCCTTGATGTCGAGCAGCGGGCCGTAATAGGGATTGACCGCGGCGTTGCAGACCAGGATGTCGATCCTGCCGTAATGCAGGGTCGCGCCCCTGATCAGCAGTTCGACTTCGTCGCGGCGCGAGATGTTGCAGGGAATGACATGGGCGTCGCCGCCCGATTTGCGGATGCCTTGCGCGACTTCCTGGCAGGCATCGGTCTTGCGGCTGGAGATCACGACCCTGGCGCCGAGCCTCGCCAACAGCTCCGCCGAGGCGCGGCCGATGCCGCGGCTCGAGCCGGTAACGACGGCGACCTTTCCGGTGAGATCGAACGGGGTGTTTTTCAAAGGTGCCTCCCTGAATTCCGCTTGTCATGCGCGGGCTTGACCCGCGCATCCATCAATCTTCGTGAAATGCATTTTTCAGATGGATTGCCGGGTCAAGCCCGGCAATGACGATTCCCTTAGACCAATCCGCCCGAGTTGGTGACGCGGCGCAGGTGATAGTCGGTGTCGCCGAATGAGTTCTCGATCATGGTGAGCCGCTTGAAGGAGTGGCCGATCTTGGCCTCCATGGTCATGCCGATACCGCCGTGCAGCTGGATCGACTGCTGGCCGACGAATTTTCCCGATTTGCCGATCTGCACTTTCGCCGCGGCGACCGCGGTCGCGCGCTCCTTCGGATCGTCGAAATCGGCGGCCATGGTCGCAAACATCGACATGCTGCGGGCCTGCTCCAGCGCCACGAACATGTCGGCGGCGCGGTGCTGCAGGCTCTGAAAACTGCCGATCGGAACGCCGAACTGCTTTCGGGTCTTGAGATATTCGACGGTGGTGGCAAGCGATTCATCCATGATGCCGACGGCCTCGGCGCAGATCGCGGTGCGGGCGTCGTCGACCACGCGCTCGATCAGCGGCAAGCCGCCTTCGGGATCGCCGATCGCGGCGTCGCTGCCGACCTCGACGCCGGTGAAAGTGATGTCGGCCGCGTGCAGCCCGTCCTGGGTCGGATAGCCCTTTCTGGTGACGCCCTTGGCGTTGCCCGGCACCAGGAAGGCGCCGATGCCGCCCGCATCGCGCTGGCCGCCCTTGGTGCGCGCGCTGACGATCAGGGTGTCGGCGCCCTCGCCGTTGAGCACGACGAATTTCTCGCCGTCGATGATCCAGCCCGCGCCCTTCTTCTTGGCCGAAGTGGCGACGTCGTTGAGGTCGTAGCGCGAATTCTTCTCGAGCTGCGCGAAGGCAAGCGTTTTGCTGCCGTCGATGATGGAGGCGACATGCGCCGCCTTCTGCTCGGCCGAGCCGCCGTGCCGCAGAAAGCCGCCGCCGATCACGACCGTCGCCAGATACGGCTCCACCACCAGCGCCCTGCCGAGCGCCTCCATCACGATCATGGTCTCGACCGCGCCAGCGCCGAAGCCGCCGTCGTCCTCGGAGAACGGCAGGCCGAGCAGGCCCTGCTCGCCGAGCTTGCCCCACATCGCCCTGCTCCAGCCGCCCTTCTCCGCCATGTACTTCTTGCGTGCATCGAAATCGTAGGATGAGCCCAACAGGCCGTCGACGCTTTCCTTGAGAAGCCGCTGCTCCTCCGACAAATCAAAATCCATGTGCTTTGCTTTCTCCGAAAACTCACTCGGGCAACGCCGTTGCCCGATTCTCCCATTGTCATCCCCGCGAAAGCGGGGATCCAGTAACCACCGGCCCGGCGTAAGCCACGACGGCCGCGGCGTACTGGGTCCCCGCTTTCGCGGGGACGACGAGTTGTTGTTGCACGCTTACAGCCCCAGCACGGCCTTGGTGATGATGTTGCGCTGGATCTCGTTGGAGCCGCCGTAGATCGAGACCTTGCGGTTGTTGAAATAGCTCGGCGCGATCTGGGCGGTCCAGTCCATGGTCTCGTTCGAACCATCGTCGCCGTGGACGTCGTAGGGCGCGGCGAACGGGCCGATCACTTCCATCAAAAGCTCTGTCGTGGCCTGCTGGATTTCCGAGCCCTTGACCTTCAGCACCGAGGACGCCGGGTTCGGCTTGCCCCTGCCGTGCTTGCCTTCGTCGGCGACGACGCGAAGCTGGGTCAGCTCCAGCGCCTTCAATTCGATCTCGACCTCGGCGAGTTTCTCGCGGAATTTGACGTCCTCGATCACGGGCTTGCCGCCGGATTCGACCTTCGACGCCAGCTCCTTGATGCGGCGGATGCGCTCCTTGGAGACGCCGACACGGGCAATGCCGGTGCGCTCGTTGCCAAGCAGGAATTTGGCGTAGTCCCAGCCCTTGTTCTCCTCGCCCACGAGATTTTCGACCGGCACCTCGACGTCATCGAAGAACACCTCGTTGACCTCGTGGCCGCCGTCGATGGTCTGGATCGGCCGCACCGTGATGCCCTTCGACTTCATGTCGATCAGGATGAAGGAGATGCCCGACTGCTTCTTCGCCGCGGGATCGGTGCGGCACAGGTTGAAGATCATGTCAGCGTGCTGGGCGAGCGTGGTCCAGGTCTTCTGGCCGTTGACGATGTATTTGTCGCCCCGACGCTCGGCCTTGGTCTTGAGCGAGGCGAGGTCCGATCCGGAACCCGGCTCGGAGAAGCCCTGGCACCACCAGTCGTCGACATTGGCGATGCGCGGCAGATAGTGCTTCTTCTGCTTTTCGTTGCCGAAGGTGTAGATGACGGGGCCGACCATGCTGACGCCGAAGGCGAGCGGCGCCGGCGCCGGGTGCATCTGCAGTTCCTCGTTGAAGATGTAGTGCTGCACCGAGGTCCACCCGGTGCCGCCATATTCCTTCGGCCAGTGCGTGACGCCCCAGCCCTTCTTGTTGAGGATGCGCCACCAGTCGATCATCTCCTGCTTGGAGAGATGACGGCCCTCGACCTGTTTCCGCCGCGTCTCCGGCGGCACGTTGTTCTTGAAGAACGCGCGCACTTCCTCGCGAAACGCCATTTCTTCCTTCGAAAAGCTGAGATCCATCGGATCCTCCTGTGAGCGAAAAAATCCTATGCCAGGCTACGCATTATCTTCCGTCGTCCCTGCGAACGCAGGGACGACGACGGAGTTGTTGTCCCGTCACTCACGCGCGGCCTCCCGATGCAAGCTGCGGCTTCGGCGCGGCCGGCTGCCCGCTGCGCAATTCATGGCGCGAGAGCTTGCCGACCGGGGTGCGCGGCAGTTCCTCGACGAATTCAAGTGCCGCAGGAATCTCGTGTTTTCCGAGCTTGCCGGCGAGAAAGGCCTTCAATTCGTCCAGCGTGAACGGCCTGGCGCCGGCGCGCAGCTTGACAAACGCCTTCGCCGCCTCGCCTCTGTAATCGTCGGGAATCCCGATCACGATCACCTCGTACACGGACGGGTGGGTGTAGATCGCCTGCTCGATCATCTGCGGATAGACGTTGAAGCCGCCGGAGATGATCATGTCCTTCTTGCGGTCGACGAGATAGAAGTAACCGTCGTCATCGCGATAGCCGATGTCGCCGGTGAGGAAGCGGTCGCCGACAAAGGCCTGCGCGGTTTCCTCAGGCCTGTTCCAGTAACCCATGGTGACGTTCGGTCCGCGAATCCGGATTTCGCCGACTTCGCCGTCCGGCAGCACTTTGGTCGGATCGTCGAGCGACACCACATCCATCTCGATGCCGGGCAAGGCCACGCCGACCGAGCCGGGCTTGTCGGGCCCGCTGTCCGGATGCGCGGTGCCGGCCGGGCAGGTTTCGGTCATGCCCCAGCCGGAGCGGAGCTTCATGCCGACCTTGCGCTCGAAGATCGCCGCGACTTCCACCGGCAGCGGCGCGCCGCCCGAGCCGGCGCTTCGCAGCGACGAAAAATCGCGCTTGTCGAGGTCGGGCAGTGCGGCAATCGCGATCCACATGGTGGGCACGCCGGGGAACCCGGTGGCCCGCTTGACCTCGATGTCGCGCATCACGCTTTGCACGTCGAAGCGCTGGTGCAGCGAGATCAGGTAGCCACGGCGGATGCAGGACAGCATCACCACCGTCAGCGCGAAGATGTGGAACAGCGGCAGCACGCAGATCACGCGCTCGACGGGGTCGCCGCGCGCCTCGCGCGCCGGCCTGCCCCAGACGTCGTAGATCGACACCGCCGCGGTGAGGTTGCCATGGCTCAGCATCGCGCCCTTGGGAAGCCCTGTGGTGCCGCCGGTATATTGCAGCAGCGCGATGTCGTCGGACGAAATCCCGGGCCATTGCGCAGGCTTCGTCACGCCGTCGACGAAGGTCTTGTAGGTGACGACCCTCGCATCATCGGGCAGCGGCGTCTGCGGCGTGCCGACCTTGCCCCAGCCGTCGTCCTCGCAGACGATCAGGCGATCGAGCAGGCCTTTGTCGAGGAACTTCAGCGCGGTCGGCAGCAGCGCCGACAGGTTGGAGGTCACCAGCACCCGCGCGCCGGAATCGGAGAGCTTGTGCGACAGCGCGATCTCGCCGTCGAGCGGCGACAGATGCACGACGCGCGCGCCTGCCTTCAGCGCGCCGAAGAAATTGACGGGATGGTCGGGCGTGTTGCCGAGGAACAGCGCGACCGAGGTATTCTTGCCGTAGCCCGCGCGCAAGAAGGCTGAGCCTGCGACCTCGGCCATCGCTTCCAGCTCGCGGTAGCTGATCGGCCGGTCGCGGAATTCGATTGCGCCACGCGCGCCGTACTTCGCTGCGGCTTGCGACAGCAGGTCAGGCAGCGTGCCTCGGTCGATCGGATCGTCCCAGTGCACGCCTGCCGGATAGAACTGTTCGCCGGGATGGGTCATGGGCGTTGCGCCGATGGTGAGGGACGCGAAAGCATCCGCGCTCCCTCTCCCCTTGTGGGAGAGGGTTGGGGTGAGGGGTCCACACGGGTAGTCCCAACGTGGCCATGATCCACACGGGCAGTCCCGATGACGCTACCCCCCGCCCTGGCCCTCCCCCACAAGGGGGGAGGGAACGGAGAGACCGTACCGACCTCGACGTTTGCAATCGCGGTGCCTGTACCCCTAATCCCCATCACGCCGCTTTCGCGGTCTGCGCCAGTGACGCAAAGGTCTTGCCTTCGGCGGCGAGCCGCTTGAGCAGTGGCGCCGGTTCGAGCGAGGGATCGTTGGTCTGTTTGGCGTAGTAGGACAGCCGGTCGGCGATGTGCTTCAGCCCGACCTGGTCGGCATAGAACATCGGGCCGCCGCGGTAGATCGGCCAGCCGTAGCCGTAGAGCCAGATTACGTCGATGTCGCTCGGCCGCGCGGCGATGCCCTCGTCGAGGATGCGCGCGCCCTCGTTGATCATCGGATACATCATGCGCTCGAGGATTTCGTCGTCGCTGACCACCCTGCGCTTGCGCCCGAGCCGCTGCAGCGTCTCGTCGATCAGCTTCTCGACCTCCGGATCGGGCAGCGGGGAACGCGAGCCGCCCTCATACTTGTAATAGCCCTTGCCGGTCTTCTGGCCGAAGCGGCCGGCTTCGCACAGCGCGTCCGCGATTTCCGACTTGATGCCGCGATCCTTGCGCGAGCGCCAGCCGATGTCGAGGCCGGCGAGATCGCCCATCGCGAACGGTCCCATCGGCATGCCGAATTTCGTCACCACCGCGTCGACCTGCTGCGGAAGGGCGCCCTCGAACAGCAATTTCTCGGCCTGCTTGCCGCGCTGCGACAGCATCCGGTTGCCCACAAAACCGTCGCAGACCCCGACCACCGCCGGCACTTTTGCAATTTTGCGTGCGACTGCGACTGCCGTGGTCAGCGCATCCGGCGCGGTCTTGGCCGCGCGCACGATTTCGCACAGCTTCATGACGTTGGCCGGCGAGAAGAAGTGCATGCCGAGTACGTCCTGCGGGCGCTTGGTCTCCTTGGCGATCTCGTCGATGTTGAGATAGGAGGTGTTGGAAGCGAGCACCGCGCCGGGCTTGGCGAACTTGTCGAGCTGGCCGAACACTTCCTTCTTGATCGCCATGGTCTCGAACACCGCCTCGATCACGAGGTCGGCGTTCTTGACATTCTCGATGCCGACCACGCCGTTGATCAGCGCCATGCGCTTGGCGGGCGCATCGGCCGGAATGCCGCCGCGCGCCGCGGTCGCCTCGTAGTTCTTCAGCATCACGCCCATGCCGCGCTTGAGCTGCTCCTCGCCGGTCTCGATCAGCGTCACCGGAATGCCGGCATTGGCAAACGACATCGCGATGCCGCCGCCCATGGTTCCGGCGCCGATGATGGCGACGCGCTCGACATTGCGCGGCTTTGTCCCTTCGGGCACGCCCGCGATCTTGGCGGCTTCGCGCTCGGAGAAGAACGCGTAGCGTTGCGCCTTGGACTGGTCGCTGGAGACGAGTTTCAGGAAACCTTCGCGCTCCTTCTTCAACCCTTCGTCGAACGGAAGATCGATCGCGGCGCCGACCGCGTCGGCCGCCGCGAACGGCGCCTCCAGCCCGCGCGCCCGCTTGGTCATCGCGGCGACCGCATTGGTGAAGATCGAGCGGTCGGCCCTGGCCGCGGCGAGCTTGGAGTCATCGTCGCGGAGCTTGCGCAGCGGACGCTTCTCGGCCAGCACCTTGCGGGCGAAGGCCTCCCCGCCCGACGCCGGGCCCTCGACGATTTCCTCGATCAGGCCGTTCTTGAGCGCCACCTCGGCGCCGATCGGGTCGCCGCCGACGATCATCTTGACCGCAAGCTCGGGACCGACCGCGCGCGGCAGTCGCTGGGTGCCGCCGGCGCCGGGCAACAGCCCGAGCTTGACCTCGGGCAGGCCGAGCCTTGCGTCTTTGGTCGCAACCCGGAAATGGCAGGCGAGCGCCACCTCGAGGCCGCCGCCGAGCGCGGTGCCGTGGATCGCGGCAACGATCGGCTTCGGCGAGTTCTCCATCAAGATCAGTACTTCCTGGAGACCCGGCGGCTTCGGCGGCTTGCCGAACTCGGTGATGTCGGCGCCGGCGATGAAGGTGCGGCCGCCGCAGGTCAGCACGATCGCCTTCACTTCGGGATCGGCGATCGCGCTCTTCATGCAATCGAGCATTCCGCCGCGGACCGCGGCGCTCAAGGCATTCACCGGAGGGCTGTTAACCGTAACGATTGCGACGGCGTCATGACGCTCGAGTTTGACCACTTCGCTCACGGCTTGCTCTCCCTTGAATGCTTGTTCGACTAATTCCGCAGTGCGGAACTTAATTCCACATCTTGACACGGAGGGTTATTTTGAAGCAGGTCCGTTGTCAACGAGGTCCGGCAACCCAGGCCATGAAACGTCCGAGCAAGAAAATGGCGAGCGATCGCAGTTTCGTCGTCGCGCTTTCCCGCGGCCTTGCTGTGTTGCGCGCATTTCATCCCAACGACGGGCTTCTCGGCAATCAGGAGATCGCGGCCCGTACCAACTTGCCAAAGCCGACCGTGTCCAGGCTGACCTACACTTTGACCAAGCTCGGCTACCTTACACCCGTTCCGCGGTTCGAGAAATATCAGCTGGCGCCCCCGGCGATGGCGCTCGGCTACGCCGCGCTGGCCAATCTCGGCGTTCGGCATTTGTCCGAGCCGTTTCGCGAGGAATTGATGCGCGAGACCGGCGGCGCGGTCGCGGTCGGGGGCCGCGACCGTACCAGCATGATCTATTTCGGCCAGAGCCGCGGCATGACCCTGGGCGTTCAACTGGACGTCGGTTCGCGAATACCGATTGCAACCACGGCGATGGGACGGGCCTATATGTGGGCATTGCCGGACGATGAGCGTGCCGCCTTGCTGCGCGAACTGCGCGAGCACTACGGCAGCCGCTGGCCGAAGCTGCGCGACGGCGTCGAGCGCGCCGGCGAGATGGTGTCAAAACACGGTTTCGCGATCTCGGCCGGCGAGTGGCACGACGACATCGCCGCGGTCGGAGTAGCACTAAAGCTTAATGACGGAACAGGCCCATATGCGTTTAACTGTGGTGCGCCGGCATTCCGTTTTACGGAAGATCGGCTGCGCAACGATATTGGACCTCGTCTCGTGGCGATGGTAAGGAACATCGACGCTGCGCTCGGCGGTGCCGCGCCGCAGGCAAAATCCGGCGTCGGGACAGCGCCGCAATCAAAAAAAGAAGAAAGCAGGAAGTTGAAAGCAGGAGGGAAAGTTGCACGTGTGGTCGAGGGGATCAGGTAGCCTTCATCATCATGACCGGCGAGCGCGTTCGCGCGGTCATTCCGCCCCAATGAGTTCGGGCGCAGCAATATGACGCAGGCCCAGCTCGCGCAGGGAACCTATCCCCTGCTTGCGGTTCGCGACGTCAGCGTCGTGTTCGGCGGCATCATCGCGTTGAATGGCGTGTCGTTCGACATGCGTCAGGGCCAGATCCTCGGCCTGATCGGGCCGAACGGCGCCGGCAAGACCACGCTGTTCAATTGCCTCTCCCGGCTCTACCAGCCGAGCTCCGGCGACATCCTGATGGAGGGCGTCAGCATCCTGTCCCGCCCGCCGCACCGGATCGCCGAGATCGGCATCGGCCGCACCTTCCAGAACGTCGCGTTGTTCGGCAACCTTTCGGTGCTCGACAACGTCCGGGTCGGCACCCACGCCCGCACCAACAGCGACATTGTCAGCGACTCCCTGCGATTACCCTGGGTCCGCCGCGGCGAGGCCGATCTCAACAGGCACGTCCACGACATCATCAGCTATCTCGACCTCGATGACGTCGCCCACGTCACGGTTTCCGGCCTGCCGTTCGGCACCCAGAAGCGCGTGGAACTGGCCCGCGCGCTGGCCGCCGATCCGAAAATCCTGCTGCTCGACGAGCCCGCCGGCGGCCTCAACCACGAGGAAGTCCACGTGCTCGGCGATTTGATTCGCCGGATCCGCGAAGAGCGCCACATCACCATCCTTCTGGTCGAGCATCACATGGGGCTCGTTATGTCGATCGCCGACCACGTGGTCGCGCTCAACTTCGGCCGCAAGCTCGCCGAGGGAACGCCGGCCCAGGTGCAATCGGATCCCGACGTCATCAAGGCCTATCTCGGGAGCAAGGACCAATGACCGCGATGCTCAACGTAAGGGATCTGCGCGCCTATTACGGCCAGGTCCAGGCGCTTCACGGCCTCGAATTCGCCCTCGACGAAGGCAGCATGACCACGCTGCTCGGCGCCAACGGCGCCGGCAAGACCACGACGCTGCGCGCGATCTGCAACATGGTGCGCCTGACCGGCTCGATCGAGTTTGACGGCGAATCGCTCGCCGGCCGCTCCACCGAAAACATCGTGCGCCTCGGCATCGCCCACGTGCCGCAGGGCCGCGGCACCTTCACCACCATGACGGTGGAGGAAAACCTCCAGCTCGGCGCCATCACCCGCAGGGACAAGGCCGGCGTGGTTGCCGACATCGAGCGCATGTACGATCACTTTCCCGTGCTCAAATCGCGGCATACCCAGCAGGCGGGCACCCTCTCGGGCGGCGAACAGCAGATGCTGGCGGTGGCCCGCGCGCTGATGCTGCGGCCGCGGCTGATGCTGCTCGACGAGCCGTCGTTCGGCCTTGCGCCGCTGGTCGTGCGCGACCTGTTCAAGATTCTCGGCAGGATCAACCGCGAGGAAAAGGTCACGATCCTCGTGGTCGAGCAGAACGCGCAACTGGCGCTGGAGCTCGCCGACACCGCCTATGTGATCGAAACCGGGCGGATCGTGATGTCGGGAAATGCCGCCGAAATTGCCAACAACGAAGACGTCCGCAAATCGTATCTGGGCTATTGAGGAGCACGGGTCATGGAGCTTTTCACCAACCAAATCCTGGCCGGCATTTCCACGGGCGCGATCTATGCCTGCATGGCGCTGGCCGTCGTTATGATCTACCAGGCGATCGGCCATCTCAATTTCGCACAAGGCGAAATGGCGATGTTCTCGACCTTCATCTCCTGGCAGCTGCTGCAATGGGGCATCCCGTACTGGGCAGCCTTCCTGCTCACGCTGGCGTTGTCGTTCGCCGCCGGCGTTGCGATCGAGCGGACGCTGTTCAAGCCGCTGGCCAAGGCGCCGATCCTGACCAACGTCGCCGGCTTCATCGCGCTGTTTGCGATCATCAACTCCTGCGCCGGCCTGATCTGGGACTTCACGATCAAGCAGTACCCGACCCCGTTCGGCTCGCATCCGTTCCTGGGCAGCCAGCTGATTTCGACGCATCAGGCCGGCATGGTCGGCGTCACCGTGCTGCTCCTGATCGCGCTGTACTTCTTCTTTCAGTTCACGCGGATGGGACTGGCGATGCGCGCCGCGGCCTCGCTGCCCGAATCGGCGCAGCTGGTCGGCGTCAACACCGCCTGGATGATCGCGCTCGGCTGGGGCATGGCGGCCGCGATCGGCGCGATCGCGGGCATGCTGATCGCACCGGTGGTGTTCCTCGAGCCGAACATGATGGGCGGCGTCCTGATCTACGGATTCGCCGCCGCCGTGCTCGGCGGCCTCACCAGCCCGTTCGGCGCGGTCATCGGCGGCTTCCTGGTCGGAATCGTCGAGAATCTCGCGGGAACCTACATCCCAGGCGTCGGCAATGAACTGAAACTGCCGATCGCGCTGGCGTTGATCGTCACCGTGTTGGTCGTCAAACCGGCTGGGCTGTTTGGCCGGCCCATCATCAAGCGAGTCTGATCATGAGCGCAATCATCGAGGAAGTCGTCAGCGACGCCCCGGCCGTCGAGGCTGTTCCCAAACGCGCCATGACGCTTGGCACCGGCACCTCGCTGGTGGTGCTGGTGCTGTTCATCATCGCACCGCTGTTCGTGAAGAACTTCATCATCTTCCAGATGACGATGCTTCTGGTCTATGGCCTCGCGGTGCTGGCGCTGAACATCCTGACCGGCGGCAGCGGGCAGTTCTCGCTGGGCCAGAGCGCGTTCTACGCGGTCGGCGCCTATACCACGGCGATCCTGATGGAACACGCCGGCATGAATTACGCGCTGACGCTGCCGATCTCCGGCATCGTCTGCTTCGCGTTCGGCTTCCTGTTCGGCCAGCCCGCGCTGCGGCTTTCCGGCGTCTATCTGGCGCTGGCGACCTTTGCGCTCGCAACCGCCATGCCGCAGCTGTTGAAGCTCGGCTATTTCGAATACTGGACCGGCGGCGTGCAGGGCCTCGTCGTCGACAAGCCCGATCCGCCATTCGGCCTGCCGATCTCACAGGACATGTGGCTGTATTACTTCACGCTGGTGATCTCGATCGCGATCTATATTTTCTCCGTCAACCTCCTGAAATCGCGCTCGGGGCGCGCCTTCATGGCGATCCGCGACAACGAAATCGCGGCCTCCGCCATGGGCATCGACGTCGCGCTCTACAAGACGCTGGCGTTCGGCGTCTCGGCCGGCATCACCGGCGTCGCCGGCGGCCTGGGCGCCATCGCCGTGCAGTTCGTCGCACCGGACGGCTACACCATCACACTCGCGATCGGGCTGTTCGTCGGCATGGTGGTCGGCGGCGTCGGCTGGCTGCCCGGATCGATCGTCGGCTCCGCCTTCATCATCTTCGTGCCGAACATCGCGGAGAGCGTGTCAAAGGGACTCTCCGGCGCGGTGTACGGCGTTCTCTTGTTCTTCGTCATCTTCCTGGTGCCGCATGGCGCGCGCCAGGTCGCCATCGTGGCCCAGCATCTGGCCGCCAGACTGAAGAGATAGCAGGACGGGTTGCGCTGTTCGCGCAGCCCGTCACAAACCGGATCGAACCGTGCGGCGGGTTCGCCAAGCGCCCAACCCATTCAGCAAACCCAGGAAAGAGCAAGGAGAGGCCATGCCTGTGCGACGACAACCACGAATCGCCGCGTTCACGACGGCGGTCATCGCTTTCGCTCTAACCTCCGGCGGAGCACTCGCCCAAAAGAAATACGATACCGGTGCTACCGATACCGAAATCAAGATCGGCAACATCATGCCGTATAGCGGTCCCGCCTCCGCCTACGGCGTGATCGGCAAGACCGAACAGGCCTACTTCAACAAGATCAACGCCGAAGGCGGCATCAACGGCCGCAAGATCAATTTCATAAGTTATGACGACGGCTACAGCCCGCCGAAGGCCGTCGAGCAGGCCCGCAAGCTGGTGGAGAGCGACGAGGTCCTCCTCATCTTCAATCCGCTCGGCACCCCCTCGAACTCGGCGATCCAGAAGTACATGAACGCCAAGAAGGTGCCGCAGCTGTTCGTCGCCACCGGCGCCACCAAGTGGAACGATCCGAAGAACTTCCCCTGGACCATGGGCTGGCAGCCCATCATACCAGAGCGAGGCGCGTATCTACGCGAAGTACCTGATGAAGGAGAAGCCGGACGGCAAGATCGCGATTCTTTATCAGAACGACGATTTCGGCAAGGACTACGTCAAGGGCCTGAAGGACGGGCTCGGAGCCAAGGCGTCGATGATCGTAGCCGAGGAAAGCTACGAGACCACGGAGCCGACGATCGACAACCACATCGTCAAGCTGAAAGCCTCGGGCGCCGACGTCTTCGTCAGCATCACCACGCCGAAATTCGCGGCGCAGGCGATCAAGAAGGTCGCCGAGATCCAGTGGACCCCGATGCAAATCCTCGCCAACGTCTCGGCGTCGGTCGGCGGCGTGATCAAGCCGGCGGGCTACGAGAACTCGCAAGGCATCCTGTCGGCCGCCTATGCCAAGGACGGCGCCGACCCGCAGTGGGACAACGATCCCGGCATGAAGAAATTCTATGCGTTCCTGGAAAAATATTACCCGGATGCCAACAAGCTCGACGGCTCGGTGGTGTATGGCTATGGCGCGGCGCAGACCATGGCCAAGGTGATCGAGATGTGCGGCGACAACCTGACCCGCGAGAACGTCATGAAGCAGGCCGCGAGCCTGAAGGACTTTGCGCCCGACACCCTCCTGCCCGGGATCAGGATCAATACCTCGGCGACCAATTTCGACCCGATCGAACAGCTTCAGATGATGCGGTTCAAGGGCGAGAAATGGGACCTGTTCGGCGACATCATCAGCGGCGAGCTCAGCAACTGACCTACGTTTTCACGGTTTCGTGATCCCGAATCCTTCGACTAAAAGACGCCCCCTGCGACGCCGTCGCAGGGGGCTTCTTCTTGCTGGCTACCCCTCGATTGGTATTGAATGCGGACCGGAGCCACCAAGCGCTCCCAATAAAAAAAGACACATCAACCGAGATCCGAGGAGATCAACAATGCCTGCTATGCAATTGCGATTGGCGGCTGGTTCGGCTGCTCTCGCGTTAGTCGTTTTGACCAGCAGCGGCGCACTCGCCCAAAAGAAATACGACACCGGCGCCACCGACACCGAGATCAAGATCGGCAACATCATGCCGTACAGCGGACCGGCGTCCTCCTACAGCGTCATCGGCAAGACCGAAGCCGCCTACTTCAACAAGATCAACGCCGAGGGCGGCATCAACGGCCGCAAGATCAATTTCATCAGTTATGACGACGGCTACAGCCCGCCGAAGACGGTCGAGCAGGCCCGCAAGCTGGTGGAGAGCGACGAAGTGCTCTTCATCTTCAATTCGCTCGGCACCCCGCCGAACTCCGCGATCCAGAAATACATGAATCAGAAGAAGGTGCCGCAGCTGTTCGTGGCCACCGGCGCCACCAAGTGGAACGATCCCAAGGAATTCCCCTGGACCATCGGCTTTCAACCCAACTACCAGAGCGAGGCCCGCATCTATGCCAAATATATCCTGCGGGAAAAACCGAACGCCAAGATCGCCGTGCTCTACCAGAACGACGACTACGGCAAGGACTATCTGAAGGGCCTCAAGGACGGCCTGGGGGCCAAGGCCGCCTCGATGATCGTCGCGACAGACAGCTATGAGACCACCGAGCCGACCATCGACTCCCACATCGTCAACCTGAAAGCCTCAGGCGCCGACGTCTTCTTCGACGTGGCGATCCCGAAATTTGCCGCGCAGGCGATCGTGAAAACGGACGAGATCGGGTGGAAGCCGCTGCATATTCTCAACAACGTGTCCGCCTCGATCGGCGCCACGATGAAGCCGGCCGGCTTCAACAGGTCGCAGGGCATCGTCTCGTCGGCGTGGATCAAGGATCCGACCGACGCGCAATGGAAGACCGATCCCGGCATCAAGACCTGGAACGTATTCCTCGACAAATACTACCCGGAAGCCAACCGCACCGACGCCAACGTGATTTACGGCTACACCCTCGCGCAAGCCATGGTGCATGTGCTGAAAGCCTGTGGCGACGACCTGACGCGGGCGAACGTCATGAAGCAGGCAGCCAGCATCCACGGGCTCGCGCTGGATGGCTTGCTGCCCGGCATCAAGGTCTCCACCAGCGCGAGCGATTTCGCGCCAGTCAAGCAGTTGCAGCTCGAGAAATTCCAGGGCGACACCTGGGTGCGGTTCGGCGACGTGATCAGCGGCGACGTCGGCGGCTGATTTATTCCCCGGCCGGTTGGCCACCGGATGAAAAAAATTGCCCCCCTGCGACCCTGTCGCAGGGGGGCTTCTTCTTGATGGACGCAACGAGAAGGTATTCAATGCGGCAAGGAGCCAGAACGCGCTTCCAAACAAGAAGAAACGGCGCACCCAACCATACCGAGGAGATCCAGATGCCTGCTATCCAGTTGCGATTGGGGGCCTTTTCGGCCGCCCTCGCGATCACCGCGCTGACTGCCACCGGCGCGCTTGCGCAAAAGAAATACGATACCGGGGCCACCGATACCGAAATCAAGATCGGCAACATCATGCCCTATAGCGGTCCGGCCTCCGCCTACGGCGTGATCGGCAAGACCGAACAGGCCTACTTCAACAAGATCAACGCCGAAGGCGGCATCAACGGCCGCAAGATCAATTTCATCTCCTACGACGACGGCTACAGCCCGCCGAAGACCGTCGAGCAGGCCCGCAAGCTCGTGGAAAGCGACGAGGTGCTGTTCATCTTCAACCCGCTCGGCACGCCGCCAAATTCCGCGATACAGAAATACATGAATTCGAAGAAGGTGCCGCAGCTGTTCGTGGCCACCGGCGCCACCAAGTGGAACGACCCGAAGAACTTCCCCTGGACCATGGGCTGGCAGCCCAATTACCAGAGCGAATCGCACATCTATGCGAAATACATCATGAAGAACATGCCGGACGCCAAGATCGCGATCCTTTATCAGAACGACGATTACGGCAAGGACTACGTCAAGGGCCTGAAGGACGGGCTCGGGGCCAAGGCGTCGATGATCGTTGCGGAAGACAGTTACGAGACCACCGAGCCGAGCATCGACTCCCACATCGTCAAGCTGAAATCGTCCGGTGCGAACGTGTTCTTCGACGTCACCACGCCGAAGTTCGCGGCGCAGTCGATCAAGAAGCTCGACGAGATCGGATGGAAGCCGACGCACTTCCTCAACAACGTCGCGTCCTCGATCGGCAGCGTGATGAAGCCGGCCGGTTTCGAACGATCGCAGGGCATCATCTCGTCGGCCTATCTGAAGGATACTTCCGATCCGCAGTGGAAGAATGACGCCGGCATGAAGGCGTTCGACGAGTTCCTCACCAAGTATTTCCCCGAAGGCAACAGGATCGACGGCTCGGTGATGTACGGCTATACGGTCGCGCAAGGCCTCGTCTACGTGCTGAAGAACTGCGGTGACGATCTCACGCGCGCGAACGTCATGAAGCAGGCAGCCAGCATCAACGGGCTCGAGCTCGGCGGCCTGCTGCCGGGCATCAAGGCCCAGACCAGCGCCACCGACTTCGCGCCGATCTCCCAGCTTCAATTGATGAAGTTCAACGGCGATAAGTGGGACCTGTTCGGCGACATCATCTCCGGCGACGTTGGCGGCTGACGCGAGCCTGCGCGCCCGGGCAAGCTGACTTGCCCGGGCTTGCTGACTATTAAAGAAGCAGCCCCTGCGACAAGGTCGCAGGGGCTGCTTCTTGATGGCAGCGACCAAATAGTATCTATTCGCCTCCGCGTCATAAGAACGTTCAATGAACAAAGGATATGACGCATGCAACTCGACTGAAAAAAACGGGAGATTTGGAATGCCTTTTGCCACCAGCAGAGTAGCCATTGCGTCGGCCGCGTTCGTGATGTTCGCGGCGTCGAGCAGCGGCGCACTCGCTCAAAAAAAATACGATACCGGCGCCACCGATACCGAAATCAAGATCGGCAACATCATGCCCTATAGCGGTCCGGCTTCCGCCTACGGCGTGATCGGCAAGACCGAAGCCGCCTACTTCAAGAAGATCAACGACGCCGGCGGCATCAACGGCCGCAAGATCAATTTCATCTCCTATGACGACGGCTACAGCCCGCCGAAGACGGTCGAGCAGGCGCGCAAGCTGGTCGAAAGCGACGAGGTGCTGTTCATCTTCAATCCGCTCGGCACCCCGCCGAATTCCGCGATACAGAAATACATGAATTCCAAGAAGGTGCCGCAGCTGTTCGTCGCCACCGGCGCCACCAAGTGGAACGACCCCAAGAATTTCCCCTGGACCATGGGCTGGCAGCCGAACTACCAGAGCGAATCGCGCATCTACGCCAAGTATCTCCTGAAGGAGAAGCCCGACGCCAAGATCGCGATCCTTTATCAGAACGACGACTACGGCAAGGATTACGTCAAGGGCCTGAAGGACGGGCTCGGCGCCAAGGCCTCGATGATCGTCGCGGAGGAAAGCTACGAGACCACGGAGCCCTCGATCGACAACCACATCGTCAAGCTGAAATCGACCGGCGCGAACGTGTTCTTCGACGTCACCACGCCGAAATTCGCGGCGCAGGCGATCAAGAAGATCTCCGAGATCGAATGGAAGCCGCTGCATCTTCTCAACAACGTCGCGGCGTCGGTCGGCAGCGTGATCAAGCCGGCCGGCTATGACAAATCGCAGGGCATCATCTCGGCGGCCTATCTGAAGGACGTCTCCGATCCGCAATGGGATAACGACGCCGGCATGAAGGGCTTCCTCGACTTCCTCGCCAAGGATTTCCCGGAAGGCAACAAGCTCGACGGATCGGTCATCGTCGGCTACGGCGTCGCGCAGACCCTGGTTCAGGTGCTCAAGCAGTGCGGCGACGACCTCACCCGCGCGAACGTCATGAAGCAGGCGGCGAGCCTGAAGGATTTCCGCACCGAGGTCCTGCTGCCCGGCATCAAGATCAACACCTCGGCGACCGACTTCGCCCCGATCAGCCAGCTTCAGCTGATGAAGTTCAAGGGCGAGAGGTGGGAGCTGTTCGGCGACATCGTCTCCGGCGACGTCGGCGGATAAGCTTCTATCTGGACCGTGCCCCGGATGCGGCGCAGCGCCCTTGCGGTGCGCTGCTGATCCGGGGCCCATATGGTCCCGGCTCTGCGGTGCATAGTGACCGGACGATGCTACGCATCGCCGGGAGAACGCTGCACCGCATCCGGGACACGGACGAACCCCCGCACGGCTTGCGGGGGTTTTCTTTTGCGCCAAACGGATGGATAACCGGCGTTCCATGCTTCGACCTGCCATCCCGTGAAGCCATGACCGATCACCGCCCCCTGCTGCGCGCCATCTTCGATGCCGCGGTTGCCGCCGCGCATCCCGACGTCGTGCTGGCGGCGCATCTTCCGCTCGCGCCGAAAGGCCGCGTGATCTGCCTTGCCGCCGGCAAGGGCGCAGCCGCGATGGCCGCGGCCGCCGGGCGGCATTATCTCGATACGCTCGGTATGGACCCGGCGCGTCTTATGGGCGTTGCGACCACCCGCCACGGCCATGGCGTGCCGACGCGGCGGATCAAGGTGGTCGAGGCCGGTCATCCCGTGCCGGACGAGGCCGGGCTGAAGGGCGCGCAGGAGAGCCTGCAGCTCGCCGCGGGCGCGCGCGCCGACGATCTCCTGCTGGTGCTGTTGTCGGGCGGCGGCTCGGCAAACTGGATCGCGCCGGTCGCCGGCGTGTCGCTGGCGCAGAAGCAGCAATTGACCCGGGCGCTGCTGCGCTCGGGCGCGCCGATCGGCGAGATCAACACCGTTCGCAAGCACCTGTCGCGGATCAAGGGCGGCCGGCTCGCGCGCGCGGGAAAGCTGGCCGAGATCGTGACGCTCGCGATCTCGGATGTGCCGCGCGACGATCCATCCGCGATCGCCTCGGGGCCGACGGTGCCCGACCCGACCACGCTTGCGGACGCGCGCGCCATCATCGCGAAATACAGCCTCGATGTCGACGACGCCATCCGCCGCGCGCTCGACGATCCCGGCAACGAGAGCTGCAAGCCGGGCGATCCCGCCTTTGCCCGCGCGCGTTTCGAACTGATCGCGACGCCGCGGACGTCGCTGGACGCGGCGATCCGGACGGCAAAGGACGCGGGCTACGAGGTCATCGATCTCGGCGCCGATCTCGAAGGCGAGGCGCGCGAGGTCGCGGCCGAACATGCCGCCCTCGCGCTGCGCGCGCGCGCCGAGGGCAGGCGCCTCGCCATCCTGTCGGGCGGCGAACTCACCGTCACCGTGCGCGGCAACGGGCGCGGCGGTCCCAACCAGGAATACGCGCTGGCGCTCGCCGGGCTGTTTCGGGACACGCCGGGCATTTCGGCGCTTGCGGGCGATACCGACGGCGCGGACGGCGGCGGCGGCAGCGCCGCCGATCCGGCCGGTGCTGCGATCGATCAAGCAACGTTCGCGACGATGGCGACGCTCGGCCTCGACGCCAAGGCCTATCTCGACAACAACGACGCCACCGGCTTCTTCGCAGCCACCGGCGACCTGCTGCACACCGGACCGACGCTCACCAATGTCAACGATATCAGGGTGATCCTGGTCGACGGGGCGTAAAGACGATCCCGTGTCCCGGACGCGCCGCAGCGTTCTTCATGCACCGCAGAGCCGGGACTCTACGCCACTTCCGAAAATGATGGGCCCCGGATCAGCAGCGCACCACGCCGAAAGCCATAGCGCGTCGAAGACGCGCGTGAACGCGCTGGTGGCGCTGCGCTGCGTCCGGGGCACGCCACTCTCTCGCAGATCAAGCAAGTCCCTTCGGAGGCGGCGGCGTTAACCCTTTGTTGAGCGAACTTTCAGGAACTTGCCCGGGATGGCGGCACCTCAAGGAGGCGATTCACCAGCATCGGCTTCTAATGCGCGGCTCCTCAATGTCGGAACGCTGCAGGAACTGCGGCAGGGGAACGCCGGATGAAGGATTTAGGCGAGCGCGCCGCCGATGCGGCGCCGGCTCACGCGGCCAGGCTTCTGGAGGAAGCCGTCGACAAACTGTCGTTGGGCGTCATCGTCTTCGACAGCAAGCGCGAGGTCGTGTTCTGCAACCGGCGCTTCGTCGAAATCTACGGGCTTTCCCCCGAACAGGTGAAGCCGGGCGCCCCGATCAGCGAACTGATCCGGCACGGGCTCAATCTGGGCCTGAAGGTGCTTTCCGAGCCCGACTACGTCCGGGAGCGCACCGCCAACGACATCGTACCGGGCACCACCGTCCATGAATTCACCGACGGCCGGATCGTTTCCTATACCGTCTATCCGATGCCGGACGGCGGCGGGATGGCGACCCACGAGGACATCACCGGCCACAAGGAATTGACCGCGCGGCTGCAGATGCAGTACGAGCTCGGCAAGGCGCAGGAAGAGATCCTGCGCATCCGCAACCTGCAGTTCGACAGCGCGATCAACAACATGTCGCAGGGGCTGTGCTTCTTCGACGCCGCGCACAGGCTGATCGTCTGCAACGACCGCTACGTCGACATGTACGACCTGCCGCGCGACCGCATCGGCCCCGGCACCCCGCTCGCCGAAATCGTCGACATGCGGTTCGAGGCGGGCAGCTTTCCCGCGATGACCCGGGACGAATACCTGGATTGGCGCACCAAGGTCGCCGTCTCCAGCGTACCGACCGACGCGATCGTCGAGCTGCGCAACGGCCGCACCTTCAAGATCCGGCATCGGCCGATGCCCGACGGCGGCTGGGTCGCCACCCATGAGGACATCACCGAGCAGCGGCAGTCCGAGGTCAAGATCGAGTACATGGCCCACCATGATGCGCTGACCGATCTCGCCAACCGCGTGCTGTTGAACCAGCGGCTCGAGCAGGCGCTGGGCCGCCGGATTCATCGCGAGGAGCTGGTGGCGGTTCACCACCTCGATCTCGACCAGTTCAAGGCCGTCAACGATACCTTCGGCCATCCCGCCGGCGACAAGCTGTTGAAGATCGTCGCCGACCGGCTGCGCGCGATCGTGCGGCGAGACCGACACCATCGCGCGGATGGGCGGCGACGAGTTCGTCATCGTGCAGGCGCCGATCGCGGATCCCGCCGAGGCGACCTCGCTGGCGCAACGCATCATCTGCGCTGATCAGCGAGCCCTTCGACATCGACGGCCATCAGGCCGCGATCGGCGCCAGCGTCGGCATCGCGGTCGGGCCGGGCGATGGCCTGCGGCCCGACAAGCTGCTGCGCAATGCCGACCTCGCGCTGTACCGCGCCAAGGGCGACGGCCGCGGCACCTTCCGCTTCTTCGAGCCCGCGATGGACCTGCAGATGCAGACCCGCCGCATCATGGAGCGCGACCTGCGCAAGGCGCTGCCGGCCGGCGAGTTCGAACTCTACTACCAGCCGGTGGTCAATCTCGCGAGCAACGAAATCAGCGGCTTCGAGGCCCTGATCCGCTGGAATCATCCGGAGCACGGGATGGTCTCGCCGGCCAGCTTCATTCCGCTCGCCGAAGAGATCGGCTTCATCGTTCCGATCGGCGAATGGGTGATCCGGCAGGCCTGCGCCACCGCGGCGCAATGGCCCGACAATCTCCATGTCGCGGTCAATATTTCCGCCGCCCAGTTCCGCAGCCCCGGCCTGATGCAGGTCATCGTCGGCGCGCTCGCCACCTCCGGCCTGCAGCCGACGCGGCTCGAGATCGAGATCACCGAGACGGTGCTGCTGCAGAACCGGGAAACCACGCTTGCGGTGCTGCACCAGTTGCGGGCGCTCGGCATCCGGATCGCGATGGACGATTTCGGCACCGGCTATTCCTCGCTGACCTATCTGCAGTGCTTTCCGTTCGACAAGATCAAGATCGACCGCTCCTTCGTCAAGGACATCACGGAGAACACCGGCTCGCTCAACATCGTCCGCGCGGTGGCGGCGCTCGCCAATGGCATGGGCATGACGGCCACCGCCGAAGGCGTGGAAACGAGCGAACAGCTCGACCGCGTCACCTCCGAAGGCTGTACCGAGATGCAGGGCTTCCTGTTCAGCAAGCCCCTGCCCGCGGCCGAGATCGAGCGGCTGTTTCTGTCGGGCCGCGAGGTGCCGAAGGCGCGGGACAATATCGTCGCGGCGTGAGCTGATACTTCGTCATTCCGGGGCGCGCGGTAGCGCGAACCGGAATCGCGAGATTCCGGGTCTGGTCCTTCGGACCATCCCGGAATGACAGTGTAGCTAAAACTCCCTGGCGATCTTCGCCAGCATTTCCAGCAGCGCGGCGCGGTTGGCAGGGCCCAGCAGTTCGTTGAGCCGCGCCTCATGCTTGGCGGCGACGAGTTTCTTTGCGCGCGCCAGCACCGCGCGGCCCTTGTCGGTCAGGACCAGGATGTGGGAACGGCGATCGTTGGTCGAGCGGATCCGCGCGCAGAGGTCGCGGCTCTCCAGACCATCGAGCATCGCGACGAAATTCGGCCGGAGGATACCGAGCGTATTGGCGATCTCGGTCTGGTTGCGGCCGGGATTTTTGTCGAGCAGCAACAGCACCGAAAACTGCGCCGGCGTCAGCTGCAGCGGCGCGACGCAGCGCAAAAAATCCTCGAAAATCTTCAGTTGCGCGCGCTTGAGCGAATAGCCCAGAAGCTCGGACAATTCGCCCATCTGCAGCGCGGGTGCTTTCGACAATCGCCCTCGGCGGGCTCCTTGCGGGCCGGACGCGAGGTCTTGGCGGCATCGACTACCGCGGCCTTGGAAACAGTCATCGCTCGATGCTCGCAATCTGGGATAGGCTCTTGCAACGGGTGGCGGAATTGCCGGGCCCTTGAGATTATATTTGATAATTGTTATCCACCATATCAAATACGACAAGCCTTTTTCAACTGCTGTGATCGGACCGTCGGCGACCCGCCTTGAGGCCGCGAACGGCCCGCGCATGAGGAGCGCCCGCTCTTGAACACGACGATCATGCTGTTCCTGGTGCAGGACGGCATCACCAACGGCGCGATCTATGCGCTGCTCGGCCTTGCGCTGGTGCTGGTGTTCGCCGTGACCCGCGTGATCCTGATTCCGCAGGGCGAGTTCGTCACCTATGGCGCGCTGACCTATGCCTCGCTGGCGTCGGGCCAGATGCCGGGCACCGCGCGGCTTGCGCTCGCGATGGGGATCGTAGCGTTCGGCCTCGATTTGTTCGCATCGCGCAAGGCGCTGCATTGGCGGCCGGTCGCGCGCGCGCTTCGCGGTCGATATCGTCCTGCCGTCGCTGATCTTCGCGCTGACCACCTGGTTCGCCGGCCACCAGCGCTCCGATCGCCGTCAACATCGCGCTGTCGCTTGCGATCGTGGCCTCGATCGGACTGTTTCTCTATCGCATCGCGTTTCAGCCGCTGGCGCACACCTCCGTGCTGGTGCTTCTGATCGCCTCGGTCGGCTGCCATCTCGCGCTGCAGGGATTTGGGCTGTTGTTTTTCGGCGCCGAGGGCCAGCGCGGACCCGCGATTTCGGACACGGCCGCGACCATCGGCCCCTTGCGCTTCACCGGCCAGAGCCTCGCGCGTCTATGCCATCACGATAGCCTTCATCATCGGCCTCTGGCTGTTCTTCGGTCTGACGCTGTACGGCAAGGCGCTGCGCGCCACCGCGGTCAACCGTCTCGGCGCGCGGCTCGTCGGCATCAGGACCACGCTGTCGGGCCAGATCGCGTTCCTGCTGGCCTCGGTGATCGGGGCGATTTCGGGAATCCTGATCGTGCCGATCACGACGCTCTATTACGACACCGGCTTTTTGATCGGGCTGAAGGGTTTTATCGCCGCGATCATCGGCGGCCTCGTCAGCTATCCGCTGACCGCGGTCGCGGCGCTGGTGGTCGGCATGGTCGAAGCCTTCTCCTCGTTCTATGCCAGCAATTTCAAGGAGGTCATCGTCTTCACCCTGATCATCCCGGTGCTCTTGCTGCGTTCGCTGGCGGCGCCCGCGGTCGAGGAAGAGAAGGATTGACGGCGATGGCCGAGCGGCTGCCGCATCATCGTGTTCGCGCTGGTGATGGCGGCGATCCCGTTCGTGCCGCATATGCCGCCGTTCTGGATCGTGCTGTTGGACAATATCGGCCTGTCGGCGCTGGTGGCGATGGGGCTTGTGCTCTTGACCGGCGTCGGCGGCCTCACTTCGTTCGGCCAGGCGGCGTTCTGCGGGTTTGGCGCCTATACGACCGCCGTGCTGACGACCGCCTACGGCATCTCGCCGTGGCTGACGCTGCCGCTCTCGCTTGCGGTCAGCGGCATCGCCGCAGTCCTCCTCGGCCTCGTCACGGTGCGGCTGTCAGGCCATTATTTGCCGCTCGGCACCATCGCCTGGGGGCTCGGCCTGTTCTATCTCTTCAGCAAGCTCGAATTCTTGGGAAGAAACGACGGCATCTCCGAAATCCCGCCGCTGTCGATCGGCTCGCTCAAAATGCTCGATCCCGGCACGATCTATTTCGTGATCTGGATCGCGGTGCTGCTTGCCGCGCTATTGACCATGAACCTGCTGGACTCGCGCACCGGCCGCGCCATCCGCGCGCTGCGCCGCGGGCACATCGCCGCCGAAGCCTTCGGGGTGCAGACGCCGCGCGCAAAACTTCTGGTGTTCATCCATGCCGCGGTGCTGGCCGGCCTCTCGGGCTGGCTCTACGCGCATTTCGAGCGCGCGGTGAATCCGACGCCGTTCGGGGCGGAGGCCGGCATCGAATATCTCTTCGTCGCGGTGGTCGGCGGCGCCGGTTACGTCTGGGGCGGCGTGCTGGGAGCCGCCATCGTCGTCATCCTGAAGGAGATCCTGCAGGGCTACCTGCCCTATCTGTTTCACGGCGAAGGCCAGCTCGAGACCATCGTGTTCGGCATCATGCTGGTGGCGCTGTTGCAACTGGCGCCCTCCGGCGTCTGGCCCTGGCTGATGGCGCGGCTGCCGCTCAAGCCGCCCCGCAGGCGGCCCGATCTGTCGCTGGTGCTACCGCCGCGCGTCAGGGCTCCGGGCGCCCCGGAGGTACTGCTGCAGATCGACCATGCGCGCAAGCAGTTCGGCGGCGTGATCGCGGTCAACGACGTCTCGTTCGACGTCCAGGCTCGCGAGATCGTGGCGCTGATCGGCCCGAACGGCGCGGGCAAAAGCACGACCTTCAACCTGATCACCGGCGTGCTCAACTCATCCGGCGGCAGCATCTCCGTGCTCGGCAAGAACATCGACAACGCGCCGCCGCAACAGGTGGCAAGACTCGGCATCGCCAGGACCTTCCAGCACGTCAAGCTGGTGCCCGACATGACGGTTCTGGAAAACGTCGCGATCGGCGCGCATCTGCGCGGACATTCCGGCGCGCTTTCCAGCATGTTCCGTCTCGACCGTGCCGATGAGGCTAGGTTGCTTGCGGAAGCCGCACGCCAGATCGAGCGGGTCGGGCTCACCGACCAGATCGATGCGCTCGCGGGCTCGCTCTCGCTCGGCCAGCAGCGCATCGTCGAGATCGCGCGCGCGCTGTGCGTCGATCCGATCCTGCTGTTGCTCGACGAGCCGGCCGCGGGACTGCGGCACCTGGAGAAGCAGCGGCTCGCAGGCCTGCTGCGCCAGTTGCGCGACGGCGGCATGTCGGTGCTGCTGGTCGAGCACGACATGGGTTTTGTGATGGATCTCGCCGACCGCGTCGTGGTGCTCGATTTCGGCACCAAGATCGCCGAGGGCACGCCGCAGGCGATCAAGACCAATCCCGAGGTGATCAAGGCCTATCTCGGAGCGACCGCATGAGCGCGCTGCTGTCGGTCACCGACGCCCACGTCGCCTATGGCAAGGTGGAAGCCGTCCGCGCGGTGTCGCTCGAGGTCGGCGGCAACGAGATCGTCACCATCATCGGCGCCAACGGCGCCGGCAAGAGCACGCTGCTCAACGCCATCATGGGCATCCTGCCGCTGAAGGGGCGCGTCGACTTTGCCGGCGAGGACATCGCGCCGCTCGAGATCGAGGACCGCGTCGCGGCGGGCTTGAGTCTCGTGCCGGAACACCGCGAACTGTTCGCCACCATGAGCGTCGAGGACAATCTGCAGCTCGGCGCGTTCCGCATCGCGAGAGCGGTTGCGGCGCAATCCTTCGAGCGGGTCTATGCGCTGTTTCCGCGGCTGAAGGAGCGCCGCCGCCAGCTCGCCGGAACCCTGTCGGGCGGCGAGCAGCAGATGCTCGCGATGGGCCGCGCCCTGATGGGCGCGCCAAAGCTCTTGATGCTGGACGAGCCGAGCCTGGGGCTTGCCCCCATCATCGTCGCCGACATTTTTCGCACCATCGGAGAGCTCCGCGCCAGCGGCGTGTCCGTGCTCCTGGTCGAGCAGAACGCGCAAGCCGCGCTGAAAATCGCCGACCGCGCCTATGTGATGGAGCTCGGCGAATTCATCCTGAACGGCACCGCCAACGACATTGCCACCAACGCGCGTGTGGTGGCGAGCTATCTCGGCTTCACGCATGAAGGCGAAAGCGCGGTTTGACGCCCTTCCTTCCCGCGTTAACCGAACCTCTTAACAAAACGTGAACGAATGGCTGCAAACTTGGAGAAACTCCAGGAGGGGTACATGAGCAACATCGGCCCAACATACCCGGCCCATATCGTGGTCAGCCAGGCAGAAGTCAGGCTCGTCGCGGACGAAACCACCAACGCGACTGCCGCGACGATCAAGTCCGATCAGCAGCGTGTCGAAGCCGCTCAGGAAATCGAGGCCGCGGAGGCCAAGGCGTCCAGCGTGGATTTCGTCACCTGAAGCCCGCGGCTCCGCTGCGGCGGAGGGTAAGAGAAAGCCGGCCTTTTTTTGGAGGCCGGCTTCGATGTCAGTCGTTCGGAAAGCTGTCGGTGAAGGTGACGCTCACCTCACCAGCACGTACTTCCCGTCCTTCACTGTCAGCACGATGCGGGAGCGGTCGTCGAGGCCGTAGCGGTCCTTTTCGGTGAAGTTGTAGACGCCCTGGCTTGCGGCGATGTCGTGCTCGGTGAGCAGCGCCTGACGGATCGCCTCGCGGAATTCCGCCGTGCCGGGCTTTGCCTTCTTCAGCGCGACCGGAATGATGCGTTGCAGAACCAGGAACGCATCATAGGAATGGCCGGCGAACTGGCTGCGGCTGTTGGGGCCGTATTTGGCCTCATAGGCCTTGTCCAGCGCCAGCCCCGGCTTCTTGGTCAGCGCACTGTCGGGCTGATCTTCCGGGTCCATCACCGGGCCCGAGGCCATGATCACGCCCTCCGCCGCCTTGCCGGCGATGCGAATGAAATCCATGCTGGCGGCGCCGTGGGTCTGATAGATCAGGCCCTTGTAGCCGCGCGCACGAAGTTCGCTCTGCGGCAGGCCTGCCGCGGTGCCGGAAGCGCCGACCAGGATCGCATCGGGGTTGGCGGCGACCAGCTTCAACACCTGCCCGGTCACCGAAGTATCGGGCCGCGCAAAGCGCTCTTCATCGACCAGCGTCATGCCCTGCGGCACGGCCTGCGCCTTGAAGTCGTTGAGCCAGAGATCGCCGTAGGAATCGGAATAGCCGATATAGCCGACGGTCTTGACATTATGCGCCTTCATGTGCGCGTACAGCACCTTGCCCATGATCGGGATCGGCTGCGGCATCGACACCGACCATTTGGCGCGCTCCGGCGTGATCGGGAATGGCGCGAGCCCGATATGGGGAATGCCCGCCTCGTTGGCGACATTCGACACCGCAATGGTCGGCGGCGTGGTCGACGAACCCATGATGATATCGGCCTTGGACTCCGTCACGAAACGCCGTGCATTGGTGGTTGCAAGCGTCGGATCGCCGCCGTCGTCGAGCACGATGACCTTGAGCGGCACGCCAGCGATCTCCTTGGGCACGAATTCCAGCGCGTTGCGCTCGGGAATGCCGAGCACCGCCGCGGGTCCGGTCGTCGTCAGCGTGATCCCGATCGTGATTTCGTTGGTCTGTGCCTGCGCGGGCACGCCCGGTAACGCCACGGCCGCCGCGATGACGGCGGCAGACAGATAAAATCGTTTCATTGGTTCCTCCCTTTGTCGTTTCGATAGCCTAGATCAAATCCTGCTCAGCCCTGCATGAATTTCGTAATGATCTCCTCCGGCACGGCGGCCGATTTCAGCCGCGCGGGATCGTCCGGGTGACGCCCGACCAGCACGCGCGTCTCGAACGCCTCGATCGCAAGCGCTCCATCCTTGAACACGTTGTGGGTGACCTCGAAACTCGAACGCTTGAAGCTTTCGATCCGGCTTTCGATCGTGATCCAGTCGCCATGGGTCGAGGCGATGTAGAACTTCGCCCGGGTGTCCACCATGGGAATGCCGACCAGGCTGTATTTCCTGATGATGTCCTGCTTGGAGAAGCCGGCGGCCTCGAACATGATCGAGGTCGAGTCGTCGAACATCTCGAAGTAGCGCGGGTAATACACGATGTTGGCGGGGTCGCAATCGCCCCACTGGATCTGCACCTCGCGCCGGTTGACGAACATCCGGATTTCCTCTCAGCGCGGCGCCATGCGCAGCGAGGCGTCGAGCCGCACCACTTCGCCGTTGAGGTAGGGGTTGTCGATCATGTGCATCGCAAGCAGCGCGAACTCTTCGGGCTGGCCGAGACGATGCGGGAACGGGATCGCGGCGGCAAGCGAATCCTGCGCTTCCTGCGGCAGGCCGCCGAGCAGCGGCGTGAGGAACAGGCCGGGCGCGATGGTGAGAACGCGGATTCCGAACTGCGCCAGTTCGCGCGCGATCGGCAGGGTCATGCCGACAATGCCGCCCTTGGAAGCCGAATAGGCGGCCTGCCCGATCTGGCCGTCATAGGCCGCGACAGAGGCGGTGTTGATCACGACGCCGCGCTCGCCGTTGTCCAGCGGCGCAAGCTTCGACATCTCGGTCGTCGCCAGGCGGAGCATGTTGAACGTGCCGATCAGGTTGACCTTGATGACCCGCTCGAAATCGGCGAGCGGATGCGGGCCATCGCGGCCGACGACGCGCCTGGCGACGCCGATGCCGGCGCAATTGACCAGCACCCGCGCCGGACCGTGCGTCTTGGCCGCCTGCGCGACCGCGGCTTCGGCGGAAGCGGCGTCGGTGACGTCGCAGGCGATCGCCGTGCCCTTGATCTCCGCCGCAACGCTTTCGGCAAGCTTGGCATTGAGGTCGCACACCGCGACTTTCGCGCCCGCCGCCGCCAGTTTTCGCGCCGTCGCCGCGCCCAGTCCCGATGCGCCGCCGGTGACGATGGCGGCCTGATCCTTCAACTGCATGATTTCCCCCTTGGGTGAATTGGTTTTCGAACCTGGCTAAAGCGTTATCACATGGGCCGCCGGCGTCGGCGAATAAAGCTCGTCGATCAGATCCGCGCGATGCTCCAGCACCGCGCGCTGATTGATCGAGCCCTTGTCGGTGACCTCGCCGCGGTCGATCGACAGCGGCGAATCGACGAGGATCGCCCGCGTGATCCGGGTCGAGGATCCCGTCGAGGTCGCCAGGAATTCTCGCAAACCGCTCGCGGAAAGCATCGCGGATCAGCGGATCGGCTGCCGTCACCGCCAGATCGTCGAGCGGCAGCGTCGAATTGATCAGGCGGCAGCCGTCGAGATCGAGGATCACAAGCGCCGAAACTTCGTCGCGGTTGATGCCGGCGATGACAACGTCGCGCACAAGCGGCGCGCAGGCGGCGATGAACCGCGCCCGCAGCGGGCCGACGCTGACCCAGGTGCCGCTCGCGAGCTTGAAGTCCTCGGCGATGCGGCCGTCGAAATCGAAGCCGGCATGGAAATCGTTGGGATCCGCGGGCTTGACCGCGTCGCCGAACTTGTAGAAGCCTTCATCGTCGAAGGCTTTCGCGGTGAGTTCCGGCTGGCGCCAGTAGCCCGGAGTGACGTTCGGCCCTTTGGCGCGGACTTCGAGCTTGCCGTTATTGGGAACGAGTTTCGCGTCGTTGCCGGACACGGGCAGACCGACATGGCCGGAGCGGCTGGTGCGCGGATTGACCGACATGAAGAACGGCGCGGTCTCGGTGGCGCCGAGCCCGGTCAGGACATCGGCACGCGGTAGCCGGTTTCCTGCACCGACAGCTCGTCGAGGCTGTTCCAGACGAAAGGCGACAGCGCCGCGCCTGAGAAGAACATCGCGTGCAGCGAGGAGAAGAACCTTGCGCGCAAAGCCTTGTCCTCGCGCAAATAGGGCAACAGCGATTCGTAGCCCTTCGGCACGTTGAAATACACCGTGGGCGAAATTTCCCGCAAGTTGCGCACGGTCTCCTCGATGCCGCCGGGCATCGGTTTTCCCGCGTCGAGATACATCGAGCCGCCGTTGAACAGCACCAGACCGATATTGTGGTTGCCGCCAAAGGTGTGATTCCACGGCAGCCAGTCGACGATCACGGGCGGGGTGTCCTTCAGGAACGCCATGGCCTCGCGGAGCATCACCTGGTTGGCGCAGATCATGCGCTGGGTATTGATGACCGCCTTGGGATTGCCGGTCGAGCCCGAGGTCAGCAGCAACTTTGCGATGGTGTCCGGGCCGATTTTCTCATGCGCTGCATCGAGGTTCGCGTGCAGCGGCGCCGCCATCAGATCGGCGAGCATGGTGACCTCGCGCCCGGGCAACGCGCCATAGGCGACGGCGATCTCGGTTCCCCCCGCGACGTTCTTGATGAGCGCGTCCGCAAACTTGTCCGCATCGTCGACGAAAACGAGGCCCGGCGTCAAAAGCTGCATCAGATAGGAAAGCTTGCCGAAATCCTTCGACAGCAGCGAATAGGCCGGCGACACCGGGCAGAACGGAATCCCCGCATAGAGCGCGCCGAAGGCGACCAATGCGTGGTCGATCGAATTGCCAGAGAGGATCATGACCGGCCTCTCGGCGGAGAGACCGCGCGCCAGGAGGCTCGAAGCGATATGCCGGGTCGAGCTCAACAAATCCGCGTAGGTGATCTGCCGCCAGCCGCGGCCGCCCTCGCGTTCCGCCATGAAGACGCGATCCGGCGCAGCCTTGGCCCAATGGTGCAGGAGATCGGTGAGCCGCAGCGGGTATTCGCCAAGCGCGATCTTCGGCCGGAGATAAATGGTGCCGTCGTCGCGGCGCTCGATATTGACAGCGGGATCGCCGAAGGAGATCGGTCGCAGCGGCGCGTCGCGCGCGCTCGATACCGATATGTTGGCCATCGCGCTCATGTCAGGCCGGTTTCACCTTTGCGGTCCGGAGCAACGCAGAGCCGTCCACGGTCGGGGCGGGGGCGGCGTTTCCCATGGGCTTATTGCGTCCTTGTCAGAATAGTTATGTTTTATAACGAGTTTGAGAGGAGTCAACAAGGCTCTCTCGGTCGAAGCCGTCATTGCGAGGAGCGCAGCGACGAAGCAATCCATGCTTCCTCAGCCGAGCTATGGATTGCTTCGCTTCGCTCGCAATGACGAGCCCCCGCCGGATGGCCTCACAGCACCTGGTGCACGTCGATCTCGACGCGGTCGGGGTGGCGGGCGCCGACGCCGATGAAGAGGTGTTCCATCAGCCAGCGGTATTTTTCAGCTCCGGTTTCGAACTTCGGCACCGAGCGAAAATAGATCGCTGCGGGATCGACGATCTCGCCTTTGGCAATGCGGTCGAGCAATTCCTTCGGACCGAAGCGGATGCCGATGTTCTCGATATAGACGATGGCGCCGTCGTCGAGCTCGAAGGCGTATTTCGCCTCCAGTTCGGTAAAGCCGTTCGGGCGAATGACCTGAAAATCCGCGCCGACCGGAAAGATCGTTCCCTTGATGGCCTCTCCGAAGATCTCGCCGCCGAGGATCGGGATGACGCGCCTGACGCCATGGCCGAGATCGCCGGCGACGATCGGCGCGCCGATCTTGATGGCGAGACTGAAGACGTATTTGGTCCGAAGCACTGATACCATCTAGTGCGCCATCATGTGTTGCGGCAGCCACGTCGCCAGCAGCGGAAAGGTGATCAGGATGACGAGCCGGACGAGGTCGGTCGCCACGAACGGGATCACGCCTTTGAAGATGGTGGCAAAGGACACGTCCTTGACCACGCTCTTGATGACGAAGACGTTCATGCCTACCGGCGGATGGATCAGGCCGAGCTCCACCGTCATCACGATGATCACGCCGAACCAGATCGGATCGAAGCCGAGATGGGAGATCACGGGAAAGATGATCGGCACGGTGAGGATGATCATCGCCATCGCGTCCATCAGGCAGCCCAGCACCAGGTACATCACCATGATCAGCGCCAGCACGCCGTAGCTGCCGAGCCCGAGGCTGGTTAGAAACTCCGTGACCTTCTGCGGGACCTGCGTCACCGTCAGAAAATAGCCGAAGATCAGGGCGCCGATCAGCACCGTGAACACGGCCGCCGCGGTGCGGGTCGCCTGCAGCAGCGAGGCGAGGATCTTTTCCTTGTCGAGCCGTCTGGTGATCAGGCCGATCAGGAATGCCCCGCTGGCGCCGACGCCGCCGGCTTCGGTCGGCGTAAAGCGCGGCAAGAATGGCAGACCGTAGAGTCCGCCGATCACGAACACGAACAGCAGCACCGGCGCCCAGATGTCCTTCAGGCCGGCAAAGCGCTCGCGCCAGGTGGTGACGGTGCCCTTGGGCAGGAAGCCCGGCCGCAAATAACCGATCAGCGTGATGGTGATCATGTACATGGTCATCGCGAGCAGGCCGGGAACGATGCCGGCCATGAAGAGCTTGCCGATGTCCTGCTCGGTGATGATGCCGTAGACCGCGAGCACGGTCGACGGCGGCAGCATGGCGCCGAGCGTGCCGCCGGCCGCGATCACGCCGGTCGCAAAGGACTGCGGATAGCCGAAGCGGCGCATTTCCGGATAGGCCACGGCCGAAAACGTCGCCGCGGTCGCGACCGACGAGCCGCTGATCGCGGCAAAGCCGCCGCAGGCCGCGATGGTGGCGATGCCGAGCCCACCGCGCAGATGTCCGACAAAGCCGTTGGCGGCGCGGAACAGGTCGCGGCTCATGCCGGAATTGCTGACGAAGGTGCCCATCAACAGGAACATCGGAATCACGCCGAAGGTGTAGTCGGTCACCGTGCGCATCGAGGTCTGGCCGACCAGTTTCAGCGCCGGCGTGCCGCCGACCAGATAACCGAAGCCGCTTACGCCGACGAGGCCCATCGCCATGCCGACCGGCACGCGCAACAGCATCAGCGCAAACAGCGCGACAAATCCCAGGATGGCGACGGCGTCGGTGCTCATGCCGCCTACTCCGTGCCCTTGACCTTGGGGTCGTGCATCTCTTCGGGATGAAAGACCAGGCGCCAGGTGCGGATCGCGATCAACAGCACCGCGGAAACGTCGCCGGCCCAGGCGACCGCGAAGAACGGCCAGGTCGGCATGTGCATGTCGAAGGTCTCGACATGGTCGTAATAGGTGCCGCGAACCTTGTCGAACAGCGTCCAGGTCTGCACCGTCACCACGAACAACAGCACGAGCGTCGCGAACACGTCGATCCAGCGCTGGTATCTCGGGCTGACATTGGCCCACACCAGATCGACGGTGATGTGGGTGCCGCGATAACTGGTGGCGGCGATGCCCCAGAAGATCAGGATCCCCAGCAGCAGGCGCCCGATATCGAAGGAATCGGGAATCGAGTAGTTGAAGAGATTGCGCAGCAGCACCGAAATGAAAATGTCGGCGGCGACGATGCCGACGAAGCCGGCCGCGATCCATTCGATCGTATCGATGAAGCGATCCATCGACGCGCGATTCATGTCCACTCCGCACGAATTAAGGGATGGCGGGGATAGAACGGCGGCGGGAAAATCCCGCCGCCGCGGCGAAATGCTGTCAAGTTGTTACTTCGCGAGCGCGTTGTATTTGGCGAGCGAGGCGCGCAGCTCGGCCAGCGCCGTGTCCGGATCGGTGCCGGTCTTCTTGACGGCGTCGGCCCAGCTCTTGACCAGCGGCTCGGCGGACTTCTTCCACAGCGCGGTCTGGTCCGCCGTCAGCGTGTAGACCTCATGGCCCTGCTCGGCCTTCACCTTGTCGATGCCGGCGTCCTCGAACTTGCCCCAGGGCTCGCCGACGCGGCCGGCGGCCTCGGTGTTGCAGTTGTCGTCGATCGCCTTCTTCTGGCGGTCGGACATCTGGTCGTACTTGTCCTTGTTCATCACCAGCACGAAGGTCGTGACGTAGAGCGGCGCATCCATGTCATACTTCGTCACCTTGTCGATGCCGAACAGCACCAGCGATCCCCACGGGAAGGTGACGGCGTCGGCGACGCCGCGCTCGATGATGTCGCGCACCTCCGGCGCTGCCGACTGCACGTTGGTGCCGCCGAGCTGGGTCATCCAGGTCGCGATGGTGGCATCAGCGGGGCGAATTTTCATGCCCTTGATGTCGTCGGGCACCACGATCTTCCTGGCGCTGGAGTGGAACGACGACGGCGAATGGATGAAGGCGAGGCAGAACTTGACGTCCTTCATCTCCTTTTCCGCATATTTGCGGTACCACGCATCCAGCCCCATCGAGCCGCCCTTGGCGCTCGACATCAGGAACGGCAATTCGCCGGCGCCGATGATCGGGAAGCGGCCGGGCTGATAACCCGGATTGACATAGGTGACATCGGCGATGCCGTCGCGCGCCATGTCGTAGTGGTCGAACGCCTTGCCGAGCTGCTGCGCCGGAAAGACCTTGTAGTGGATGGTGCCGCCGCTTTCCTTTTCGACGGCGGCGCCCCAATCCTCCAGCGCCTTTTGCAGCGGATGCGAGGCCGGCACCCAGTGCGAGATTTTCAGATCGAAGGTCTTTTCCTGCGCGAATGCGGGTGTCACGCTGGCGGCAAGCAGCAACGCCAAGAACGTCTTCCTCATCGACATCATCTCCCCTTTACATCGGGCTTCGGTGGCCCTTTGCAGATATTGTTATATGATATAATTATCATTGCAAGTCTGAGCGGCGCCAGCTCAAGCCTATAACAATCAGGGGGGCAAGTATTGCGGACAAAAGTAGCAATCATTGGCGCGGGGCCGGCGGGATTGCTGCTGGGGCAGTTGCTTCACCGCTACGGCATCGACAACGTCATCCTGGAGCGGCAGACGCCCGAATATGTGCTCGGCCGCATTCGCGCCGGCCTTCTGGAACAAGGCACCGTGGCGCTGTTCGACGAAGTCGACGCCGGCGCGCGCGCCCACCGCGAGGGCCTGATCCATGACGGCATCGAAATCAGCTTCGGAGGCAGCCGTCACCGCATCGACCTGAAGGCCGCTACCGGCGAGACGGTCATGATCTACGGCCAGACCGAGGTGACGCTCGACCTGATGAACGCGCGCAAGGCCGCAGGCCTTCCCTCGATCTACCAGGCCGCCGACGTCCAGCCGCATGATTTCGACACCGATTCCCCGCGCGTCACCTATGTCAAGGACGGCGTCGCGAGCGAGATCGAATGCGATTTCATCGCCGGCTGCGACGGCTTCCACGGCATCAGCCGCGCCAGCGTCAAGCCGTCGGCGATCCGGACCTTCGAGCGGGTCTACCCGTTCGGCTGGCTCGGCATCCTGTCGGAGACGCCGCCGGTCAGCCACGAATTGATCTACACCAACCACGAGAGAGGCTTCGCGCTCTGCAGCATGCGCTCGATGCATCGCAGCCGCCACTACTTGCAATGCCCGCTGGACGATCACATCGATCAATGGCCGGACGAGAGGTTCTGGGACGAGTTGAAGCGGCGGCTGGACCAGAAAGCCGCCGATGACCTCGTCACCGGGCCGTCGATCGAAAAGAGCATCGCTGCCTTGCGCAGCTTCGTCGCCGAGCCGATGCGGTTCGGGCGGATGTTCCTGGCCGGCGACGCCGCCCACATCGTGCCGCCGACCGGCGCCAAGGGACTGAACCTCGCCGCCAGCGACGTGCATTATCTCTCGCAGGCGTTGCGCGAATATTATGACGAAAAATCCGCCGCCGGGATCGACGCCTATTCGGCAAGGGCACTGTCGCGGGTCTGGAAGGCGGTGCGCTTCTCCTGGTGGATGACCTCGATGCTGCACAAGTTTCCGGACCAGGGAGATTTTGGCGCGCGAATCCAGTTGGCCGAATTGGGATATCTCGTCAGCTCGCAGGCGGCGATGACGTCGCTGTCGGAGAATTATGTCGGGTTGCCGTATTAGGTGATGGCCGAGGCCTTTTCGCCAGCGCTTGTAATCCCTCATGGTGAGGCGCGCGTCTTCGCGCGTCTCGAACCATGAGGCCCGTGGCCCATCCTTCGAGACGCGCGCGAACGCGCGCTCCTCAGGATGAGGACGGAGGATGTTGCCAGGAGCGACGACACCATGCTCACCCTCTACTTCGCGCCGGGCTCCAGTTCGTTTGCCGTGCACATCGCGCTGCACGAGATCGGCGCGCCGTTCGAGGCAAGGCCGATGTCGTTTGCGAACAACGACATGCGCGCGCCCGGCTACCTCGCGCTCAACCCGGAAGGCAAGGTGCCGACGCTTCTCATCGACGGGCGGCCGCTGACCGAGGTCGCGGCCATTCTCTATTATCTCGCCAGGCGCTTCCCCGACGCTGAACTGTTGCCGCGCGAAAATATCGAGGCCGAGGCGCAGGCGCTGTCGTGGATGTCCTTTGTCGCCTCCACCCTGCATCCGGCGCGCCGGCGCGGGCTGGACTACGCGCAGCAGGTTTATGCGATTGCCGACCGGCGGCTCGGCGGCGGCTGGGCGCTCGGAAGCTACTCGATCGCCGACATCCATCTGTTCCGGCTGTATTGGCGGCTGTTCAATTCGCTGAAGCCCGCGCCCGGGACATTTTCGAATCTCGACGCGCATTATGCACGGATGATGGCGCGGCCGGCGGTGCGGAAGACGATCGAGATCGAAGCGGCGATCGGATATGAACTGCCGGCGTGATCTTCGCCTCCTTCGCCGTCAGTCGCGTGAGCAAGGCGACGTAGCAATGACGGATTCCGCATTATCGCCGTTTCAAACACCCGCCGAAATTCCGTTTTAAACTTTGTAGGCGGTGCATTTCGCGCGCATCGCGTTTAATGACGGCGGCATCGCCAACCCGCGAGCCGCGCATGACCGCCACCGATATCCCCGAGGCTTCGAGCCCCACTTCCGGCAAGAGCCCGCTCACCGATCCCTGGGAGCCGCTCTATTCGAAGCGGACCGACAAGGCCGTGATCATCGGGCTTGCGGCTGGCCAAGCCGCACACCAACGCGCGCGGGCTGATCCATGGCGGGCTGATCGCCGCGCTGGCCGACAACGCGATGGGCTATAGCTGCGCGCATGTGATGGGCGGCGCGTCCTCGCTGGTGACGATCGGGCTCGCGGTCGATTTCATCGGCACCGCCGCAGATCGGACAATGGCTCGCGGTCGAGAGCGACGTGATCAAGACCGGCAGCACGATCTGCTTTGCGCAATGCCTGATCAAGGCCGACGACGTCGTGATCGCGCGCGCCAACGGGCACGTTCCGCGTGGTGCCGAAGAAGGATAGCCGTCATTCCGGGGCGGCGCGACCACGAGCATGACTGGCATGACATCCGGAATGACGCTTACGCCGAAATGCCAGTCGCTGATCTCGATCACGAGATCGATGAAGGCCCGCACCTTGGCCGACAACAGCCGCGAGGTCGGATAGACGAGGTGGATCGGCAGCGGCGGCGGCTCGAATTTCGCCAGCACGATTCTGAGCCGGCCGGCCTTGATCGCATTCGGCCGCCTGATAGGCCAGCACCCGCGTCAGCCCGCCGCCCGCTTCGGCATACTGGATCGCGGCGTCGGCGCTGTTGGTGGCAAAGCGCGGCGTGCGGCGCCACGCGAACCTCGCGGCCGTCCTCGACAAAGCGCCAGTCCGGCGGCGCGGCCGTGGCGCCGAACTGGATCGTCTGCATGCGACGCGATCGCCGCCGGCGTCTTCGGCTCGCCGTGCTGCCTTGAGATAGCCGGGCGAGGCGACCACGATGCGCCGCATCTCGCCGACATGGCGCGCGACCAGGCTGGAATCGGCGAGGTGGCCGATCCTGACCGCGAGATCGACGCCGTCCTCGACCAGATTGATCATGCGATCCGACAGCCGCAATTCGCCGGACACTTCGCGGATAGCGCTTCAGATAGGCCGACATCACGGGACTGACATGGAGGCGCCCGAATCCGACCGGCGCCGAGACCACCAGCCGCCCGCTCGGCCGCGTGCGTTCGCCCTCGGCCGCGCCTTCGGCTTCCTCGACATCGGCGAGGATGCGCCGGGCGCGCTCCAGATAGCGCGCGCCGACATCGGTCAGCGCCACCTGTCGCGTGGTCCGCTGCAACAGCCGCGCGCCGAGACGATCCTCCAGCGCCGCGATCAGCCGCGTCACGCCCGACGGCGACAGCCCGAGCTTGCGCGCCGCCGGCGCAAACCCCTGGAGGTCGGCGACCGCGACAAAGGCCTGCATGGCGTCGATACGATCCATGGCATTATTTCATATATCGCAATGATGAAGTGTCAATCCGACAGATTGTTTAAATTCCGAAGAGATCCAATTCTTGGCAGCGACGAGGCCTCCGCGCAGACCTCGGAGAATTTCAGGAGGATTTCCGATGTCAGACACTCACACCTATTCCAGCGACGTCGCCTTCACGCCGGCGGTGAAGGCGATCCAGGCCCGCAAGGGATCGCGCGAGGCCTATGCCGCATGTCGAGGAGCGCGGCGGCTGGCGCACCGAGATCGACGACAACCTCGCGGCGTTTCTGGCGCGAGACCAACAGCCTGTATTTCGCGACCGCCTCCGCCGACGGCCAGCCCTATATCCAGCATCGCGGCGGGCCGAAGGGCTTTGTCAAAATGCTGGACAAGAACACGCTGGCGTTCGCCGATTACAGCGGCAACCGGCAATACATCACGCAAGGCAACCTGTCGGAAAACCCCAAGGCGCATATCTTCCTGATGGATTATGCCCATCGCCGCCGGGTCAAGATCTGGGGCGAGGCGCGCGTGGTCGATGACGATCCGGCGCTGCTGCAATCGCTGATGCCGCAGGGCTACAAGGCGCGGCCCGAGCAGGTGATCCTGTTCAGGATCGCCGCCTGGGACACCAACTGCCCGCAGCACATTCCGCAGAAATTCGACGCCGCCGATGTCGCGGCGGCACTGGCCGCGCGCGATGCGCGGATCGCCGAACTGGAGGCGGAGCTGGCGGCGCTGAAGGGCGAGACAGCGCGCGCATTGAGCTTCGCAGGGCCGATACCGCAATCGCATCGTCGAGCCCGATGCAGGACGGTCTCGAATACGCTCAGGCGGCCTGCTGCAGCGGCGTCCAGGCGAACTCCGGATAATATTGCAGCATCATGCGGTCGACATAGGCGGTGAGATTGCCGAACTGCTCGGTCCGCTCGCGCAATGGCGAGGTGAAGAACGGCGTCAAGATCCCGGCCAGCGCGCCGAAGGCGGTGGCATCGGTGCCGCAGGGCGTCTCGCCCATCAGATAGGGCTTGTCGCCGAGCTGGACCGACAGCGCAAACAACGAGCGCACCGCAAGGTCGACGTCCTCGTCCGGGGCGTGGCGGCCGAGACCGCTCAGCAGGTAATTCTCGGCGACGCGGAATTGCGCGTCCTCGCGAAGCTTTTCGCGCAGATGCTCGGGCGCGCCGTCGAAGAAATGCGCCGGCCCCTTGGCAAAATTCTCGGGATCGACCCAGCGCGCGCCGACCAGCGCCCAATAGACGATGATGCTCGATCATCCGCTCGAACGCCCAGGCCTGCGCGCGCGCCTGCAGGCTGAGCGGGGCGTCGAAATCGAAGCCGTATTTGCCTTCGAGATGCGCGCGGATGAAGGTGGAATCGGCGATGCTCTCGGCTTCGTCGACGATATAGGGCAATTGCCCCTTGGGAGAGGCCGGCGGCATCGCCTTCTCCTTGCGATAGGCGAGACCCGCCATCTTCAGCTGGACCTCGGTCTTGGTCACAAAGGGGCTGATTTCCGGCAGCCCGAAGCCCGGGCCAAAGCCGTAAAGGGTGATCACGTAGCGCTCCCGATTTCCTGAGCAGGCGCTTCAGGCTAGCCACCCCCTGCTGCCACCGTGGTGTCAGCAGCGGCGACATCGTCGTCCAGAGGTCGAGGCCGTAGAGAATCATCATGGACAAAATCCTCTTGGTTGGAGTGTTGTCCCGGTATACTTGCCCCCTGCTGCCAACATGCTGTCAGCATCGGACGGCGGCCTCGAAGAAAGAGCGAGAGACTCCATGAGACGCGCCGACCGGCTGTTCCAGATCATTCAGGTGCTCCGGCGCACCCGAAAGCCGCTGACGGCGGATGCGATCGCCGGCCGAGCTCGAGACCTCGAAGCGCACGATCTACCGCGACATCGCGACCCTGATGGACAGCGCGTGCCGATCCGCGGCGAGGCCGGCATGGGCTATATTCTGGAGAAGGGATTCGACCTGCCGCCCCTGATGCTCACCCCCGACGAGATCGAGGCGGCCGTGCTCGGCGCGCAATGGGTCGCCGGCCATGCCGACGCCGTGCTGTCGCGCGCCGCCGCCGACCTGATCGCGAAGATCGCCGACACCGTTCCCGAACGGCTGCGGCCGTTCGTGCTCGAGCCCGCCAGCCGCGCCCGGCCGGGCTGGCAGCAAGGAGCCCGACCGCATCGACATGGCGCGGACGCGGACGCAGATTCACGAGGGCAAGAAAATCACGCTGCGCTATCGCGACGAACAGGGCCGCGACAGCGAGCGCACGATCTGGCCGATCGCGATCGGCTATCACGAAGCGGTGCGGATCCTGGCGGCCTGGTGCGAGCTGCGCCGGGATTTTCGCAGCTTTCGGACCGACCGCGTCGTCGATGCCGACCTATCTCGACGAGAAATATCCGGAGCGGCGCGACCTGCTCCGGGCGAGATGGCGCAGGAGCCTGGTCTGGGAAGCAGCCGAGCGACACCTGATGCGCGGCCGCCTCTGCCGCGGCTGACCACACGTTCCGCGCTAAACACGCGCGCATGGAAACAACGATCAAGCCATCGATGTCGAAAGCCCCTGCCAGGCCTGCGGCGCCTGCTGCTCCTATTCGCAAACTGGCCGCGCTTCACGACCGAGGACGACGCGGCGCTCGATCTGATTCCGGAAAAATTCGTCAACGAGAAGACTGTCGGGCATGCGCTGCGACGGCGATCGCTGCTCGGCGCTGTCGGGCCAGATCGGGGTTGCGACGTCCTGCGCGATTTACGCGATGCGGCCCGAAGTGTGCCGCACCTGCATGCCCGGCGATGTCGAGTGCGCCATGGCGCGGCGACGGCACGGGCTGCCGGCGCTGGCGTGACTTCTGCATTGTGTCGTCCCTGAAGCTGCAGAGGACATCAGCGCCGTGACAGCTTCGGCCAGATCTTCGTCGATCTCGTCGTCGACGGGCGAGAAGCGTGCGAGAGCGGCTTGGTCGACAGCGTGATCGGCTTGCGGTTGCCGTAGGACGATGACGGCATGGAGCGCGCGGCCGGTTCGCGGGACAGCGCGTAAAGCGTAGAGCCGACGCGTCCGCCGAACTGGATCAGTTCGCGTTCGCTGCAGCTTGCGGCGATCGAGAGCGCCAGCGAATAAAGATGGCTTCGGCGATAGCAGAACAGCGCCAGCATCGCCCGGACATCGGAAGATACGCTCTCCACCAGATGAGGCAGGCCGTTCTCGTTGGCGCGGTACATTTCGCCGAGCAATTCATCCCGGACCGGGCAGAAATCGTTCTCGAAGGCGTCGCGGCTTGAAAACATCTGCAGTTCCCCCTGTTCGCAAGATGCAATGCAACCCTCTAACGAAAGGTTAACCACGGACACCCGGTAACTCTCCACGGGGAGCTTGAACCGGAGGGGCCGAATCAGGATCAGGCGCACGCCAGCGATTATCGGTCTGATCTACAGCGCGTTTGCCTTCATCCAGTCGGCGATCTCGCGGCCGATGGCCGGCCCGGAATCTTCCTGGATGAAATGCGATCCCGGGACGGTCACTTCGGTCTGGTTTTGCCAGCTTCGGCAGAAATCCCTGCGGCGCGCCGATCAGGATCGCGCCGGGCTCGGCGTTGACGAACAGCTTTGGAATGTCGTTCTCCGCCATCCACTGCGCATAATCGGCCGCGATCTGCGACGACATCGGCGGGTTCGCCGAGATCGGAATTTGCCGCGGCCAGGTCAGCGTCGGCCAGCGGTCCGCGCGCGCAGATAAGGCCGGCGATATTCCGTCATCTCGGCCTCGGTCAATTTCCGCAACACCGATCCCGGCAATACCCGCTCGATGAACATGTTGCGGTCGAGGATCATCGCCTCGCCCTTGTCGGAGCGAAAGCCCTGGAAGATCGGCGTGGCCGACGGGCTCCATTCGTCCCACGAGGCGATCGGCCGCACGATCCCCTCCATATAGGCGATGCCGCGGACGCGGTCGCGGTGATGGTTGGCCCAGTCGAAACCGAGCGCCGAGCCCCAGTCGTGCACCACGAGCACGACGGATTCCGCCGGACCGATCAACGCATCGATGAAGGCTGCGAGATATTTGCGGTGGGTCGTGAAGCGATAGGTGTCCGGGCCGGGATCGAAGGCAGTTTGGCGGAATCGCCCATGCCGATCAAATCCGGCGCGATCAGCCGGCCCATGCCCTCGAGTTCAGGAATGACATCTCGCCAGAGATAGGACGAGGTCGGGTTGCCGTGCAGAAACAGCACCGGCGCTTCCCTCGCCACGCTCGTGGTAGGCCATGCGGGCGCCGAGGACTTCGACGGTCTTTTTTGCGAGCGGTTGTTCTGTCATGGTGCTCTGCGTCCTTCAGGATGCCCGCAAGCATGCCGCGCGATGACGCCGGACGCAAATCGATGCGCAAGCCGACGTGCAACCGGCAAGCTCAGCCGTTCGCCGCCATGAAGATCGACAGGCCGAAACCGGTGAGATGGTGCAGCGCCTGGTCTACCCCGATCAGCGTCCAGAACCAGGGATGCTGGTGCTCCTGCGTTACGCCGAAATCTCGATGCGCACAATCCCTTGGCGCGATCGACCGTGATGTGAATGGCAAAATCGATCAGCGCGACAAACCAGAACCGCGGCGCGATGATCAGGATCAGCGCCATTGCAACCGCAAGGTGCACGAGGCAATGGGCCAACAGCGGCAATGCCCATCCGGTCCGCTGGTCCTTGCCGATGGCCATCCAGGACGTTCTGCAGGACAAAATCGGCGATGACGTGCTTGACGGTGAGCAGCAGCATCCATCCGATCAGCGCGCCTACCGGAACCGACGACGACATGGGGGGAAACGACAAAGCTGACGCCCTGCTGGGATTGACTTGGAATGGCAGGACAGACTGGAGGCGTTCAGCGCAACTTCTTTTTCAACCCCGGGCACAATTCGACCCGGTATTGGTCTTTTATGACATCTCCCGGGCCGGAATGCACCTGCGGGGAACCCGAAAAACCCCTGGTGTGACCTAACTGCGATAGGGCTCGGCGCTGCCGCCCGTGAGGCTGCCGGGCTGCCCAATTCGCAAACCCAAGGGCCGGAAACCACCCCGCAAACTGCAAGATTTTGGCTCTTTTCCACAAATCCGGCATCTCGTGGCCGCCATCCGGTGCAGACAGGGCGGGCCCGCCGCGCATGCGTGAGCCATCAGCGCCGACGTCGAGACGCGCTTGTAGAGCAACCGTCCGCACGCCCAGAGGTTGCTATGGACGCCGCCGCGGGCGGATGCCGGTGGTTGCCGCCCCGCGCGAGCCACCTGGCGGCGGCACACCCATCGCGGCGCAAAAAAGCCCCGGCCGATGCCGGGGCCTGGTCAAGTTTCGGGAGACACTCAGTATCTGGCGACCATCGGGCCGCCGAACTTGTACGCCACGCCAATCATGGCCGAGTGCGTTTGCAGCTTGACGTTGCCGCTGACGGTATCGCAGGCGACGCCGCAAGCGCCGGGATTGGGGAACAGGGTGAAGTTGTACCGTCCATAATCCGCATAACGGTACTCGCCGCGAACCAGCCAGTTGCTGGCGACCATGAATTCGACGCCCGCGCCGACGGTCCATCCGACCCGCGTATCGCTCGTTGACGACACGGTATTCAAATTTCGAGCCCGCTCCGGCGGGACCGGCGCACCAACCCACGGGAAAGGCCGTACCGCAGGACGCGCTTACCTTCAGATCGGTGAATGCAACACCGCCGGTCGTAAAGAGCAGGATCGACGGGCTCACAAGGTAGCCGGTTCGGGCGCGGAGGCTGCCTTCCCAGCCCTGCCGGACGCTTGCCGTATCCAGTCCGGGGGCTCCTGCGACGGCGGGATTGAACGTCCCGGGAATGCCGACGACGGTCCTGTTGTTGTTGGCCCAGTTGGCGTCGCCCTCGATGCCGACGACCCAGCTGGTGACTTGCCAGTTGTAACCGGCATAGATGCCGGCCTTCACGTTGGTCGAATTGAAATTGGCCGGGTTGTTGGACGGAAATCGCGGCGTGTTTTGCGCGACGAAATTCAGCGGACAGCCAACCCCGCCGGGTGCACCTGCGTTCAGGCAGGTGGTGTTCCAGGTCTGGTTCGACCAGCGACCGCCGACGTCACCGCCGATATAGAAACCGCTCCAGTCGTTGACGAAAGTAACGGCTGTCGGCGCCGCCGGCATGTAGGGCGGCGGGGTGATGTCGGCCGCATACACCGCATTCACAACACCGAAGGTTAGGGCGAGGGCCCCACCGAGGAGCGCGATGAACCTGGAACGCATGTGTCTCACCGCCCAAATTTGAATGGTTGGCGAACCACAGCGCAGGCGGCGGTTCCGGGCAAGAATTTTCCGAATATCAGGCACTTAACCCGGTTGAATTGCGGAATAGTGCGACATTCCTGCATCACCCGTCGCCCCGGTGGGCGGTCCCGCCAGTCGTTTTCAGTGACCCGGCGACATTGCCACCGCCAGCGGCGATTCGGGCTCGCGTTGACGGCCTTCCGCTGCCCGGGCACTTTGGTACGCCGGCCGCGCCATGCGGGGCCCCCTTTCGCTTTCGATCGACGGACGCCAGCTTCCCGATGTCCAAGCCGCTCGTTTTCCCTGCTCTGGAGCAATTCGTGGCCGCGACGGCCGGCCGCAACATGACCAAAGCGGCCTATGTCGCGGTTGCGGCCGGCGTCGTCATGATGCTGCTCCTGACCGTCGACCCCGCCTACGAGGCAGCGCATCACTGGGTCGACGCGGTGCTGTGGGCCTGCCTGGCCTTCTTCGTGTTCGAATGGGTGGTCCGGCTTCGCCACGCCGTTCAGGCGCAACGCGGATGGGCTTATGCGTTGTCCGGCCGCGGGCTGGTGGACGCCGTCGCCGCCGTGGCCGTACCGCTCGCCCTGATGCTTCGGCGCCAATCCCAAATCGGCATGGCTGTTGGGCGTGTTCTGGGTGCTCAAGGTGGTGCCGGGGATTCCGGGATTGCGGCAGTTGCGCCGGGTGCTGGTGCTGGAATCCGGCCCGCTGCTGAGCGTGCTGGTGATCTTCCTGATGGTGCTGTTTCTGGCCTCGGTGGCGGAGTATTTTCTGGAACGCGACGTCCAGCCGGCGGCTTCGGCAGCGTGCCCGCGGCCTTGTGGTGGGCGGTCGCGACCCTGACCACGACGGGATATGGCGACGTGGTGCCGATCACGCCGCTCGGCCGGCTGGTCGCGGCGTTCGTGATGATCTGCGGGCTCGGCGTGTTCGGGCTCTGGACCGGCATCCTCGCCACCGGCTTTGCCGCGGAGACCCGGCGCGACAATTTCCTCAAGACCTGGGAATCGGTCAGCAAGGTGCCGTTCTTCGCAGCACTCGGCCCGGCGGCGATCGCCGACGTCACGCATATGCTGCGCACCATGGACCTGCCGGCGCGCACCATGATCATCCGCAAGGGCCAGGCCGGCGACTGCATGTATTTCATCGCCGCCGGCGAGGTCGAGGTCGATCTGCCGGGCAAGAAGGTGAGGCTCGGCGAAGGCGCGTTCTTCGGCGAGATGGCGCTGCTCGGCAACAATCTGCGCTCCGCCAATATCACCACCACGCGGGTGTCGAGACTGCTGGTGCTCGATCTCGTCGACTTCCGCATGCTGATGGCGCGGCATCCCGATCTCGCCGAGACCATCGACGCCGAAGCCAAGCGGCGCGCGCTGGAGAACAAATGATGCAGAACACATTCCGCGACGCCGCGGAAGCGGCGAGCGCGCCGGTGCTCGATATCAGCGGCGCGCGGGCCACCATCCGCCTCAACCGGCCGAAGCATCTGAACCGGCTGCAGGCCGACGACCTCGATGCGCTGCTGAAACTGTTCGACCGGATCGAGGCCGATGCCGCGATCCGGGTGCTGGTGCTGACCGGCACCGGCCGCGCCTTCAGCGCCGGCTACGATCTCAACTCGGTCGCCGAGCGCGCCACCAGCGCGCCGAAGAGCAGAGCGCCGGATCGGCGTTCGAGGTCGTCGTCAACCGGCTCGAGGACCTCGCGGTGCCGACGATCTGCCGGCTCAACGGCGGCGTCTATGGCGGCTCGACCGATCTGGCGCTGGCCTGCGATTTCCGCATCGGCGTCGACACTTGCGAGATGTTCATGCCGGCGGCCCGGCTCGGGCTGCATTATTACAAGAGCGGCATCAAGCGCTACGTGTCGCGGCTCGGCGTCGACAACGCCAAGCGGCTGTTCCTGACCGCCGAGAGGATCGGCGCCGCGGAAATGCTGCGGATCGGCTATCTCACCGCGATGGTGCCGGCCGAGGCGTTCGACGAGGAGGTCGACCGGCTGGCGGCCATTCTCGCCGGCAACGCGCCGGTCGCGATGGCCGGCATGAAGCGCACGATCAACGAATTCGCCCGCGGCAAGCTCGACGAGGAAGCCGCCGACCGCCGCCATCGCGACAGCATGCGCGGCGCCGAGATCAAGGAAGGCATCAAGGCGTTTGCGGAAAAGCGTCCGCCGAAGTTTTAGGCTGATCCGGAAAGTGGAACTGCATGATTGCCGGACGAACGCCGCACGCGTCTCGCAAGATCTCTCACAAAAAATGCAGCAAAATCAACCTCATGCAAAAGCGAAGCCTCTAGCCGGCATGCCGGAGCGGTATTGCTGGCGATCGCCCTAGCTCCTCACACCGACGGACCGCGTACCGTGTTCGCACCTCCTCAACGACGAGGCGGAGTGAGGCGTCGGGATCGGCACGGTCGCTCGACGTGACACACTTCGCTATTCGTCGACGAAAGTGACGGTATCGGCGATGCTGGCGCGCGTGGTGCGGTAGCTGTTGGCCTTGTGCTCGCGGTCGGGAAAGCCGAACGAAATGCCGCACACCACCCTGCGGTCGTCGCCGAGGCCGAAATGCCGGCGCACCAGTCCGGAATGAAACGCCAGCGCGGCCTGCGGGATGGTGCGCGAGCCCAAGGCCTGCGCCGCCAGCATGAAACTCGTGACATAGCCGCCGCAATCGATCGCGCCGTAGACGCCGAGCGCCTCGTCGGTATGGACGATGGCGACATGCGGCGCGCCGAAGAAATTGAAATTCTCCAGCGCCTGCCTGGCATAGGCCGGCCTTGTCGCCGCGGGCGATGCCGAGCGAGTTGTAGAGCTGAAAGCCGCTTTCGCGGCGGCGCTCCAGATAGACGCCGACGATATTCGCGCGGGAACGGAAAGTCGCCGCTGTCCGGCTTGCCGCTGGAGGCGGCTCGGCATAGATCAGCGTCGCGGAACTTTCCTGTCGCCTCGCCGCTTGCGATCACGAGCCTGCCACGGCTGGCTGTTGCACCATGACGCGGTCCGCTGCGCCGCCGTCAGGATGCGCTCGATGGTCGCGCGCGGCACCGGCTCGGGCCGGAACGCGCGGCAGGAAAAGCGCTCGCCCAGCAACTCTTCCAGCACGCCGATGCGCTCTTCGGCGCTGTGCCGGACCGCCGGCGTCTTCTCGACGGCATCCGGCATGTTCACCTTGCCCTTGGTCGGGATCTTGTTGAACGGCACGTCCTTGTCGACGCGGATGTCGCCGGGCAGGCCCAGCACGCGCTCGGCGATGATGTTGCGCAGGATCTCGTCGGTGCCGCCGGCGATGCGCATCGACGGCGACGACATCAGCATCGGCCTGGAACTGGCCGGCCGCCTCGGCGGTCTGCGGGATCGGTCAGCACGCCGGCTCGCGCCCTGCAGATCCATCGCATACATCGCGATGTCCTGCAGCATCGAGCCGGCCACCAGCTTGCCGATCGAGTTTTCCGGCCCCGGACGCTCGCCCTTGGACAGCGCCGAGACCGCGCGGTAGCTGGTGTATTTCAGGCCGCTGTTCTTCACCGCCCAGTTGGCGAGTTTCGAGCGCGTGGCGCGATCGTCGATCGCGAGCCCGTCCTCGGTCATCAGGTTGGAGCAGAACTCGAACATCTCGGGAAAGCCGGTCGCGAGCCGCGCGCCGATCGACATCCGCTCGTTCATCAGCGTGGTCAGCGACACGTTCCAGCCGTCGCCGACCGCGCCGAGCCGCTGCGAATCCGGAATCACGCAAGTCGGTGAAGAACACCTCGTTGAATTCCTGCATGCCGTTGGCCTGCTTGATCGGCCTGACCTCGACGCCCGTGCTCTTCATGTCGATGTAGAACATGGTCAGGCCCTTGTGCTTGGGCACATTGGGATCGGTGCGGGTGATCGAGGAGGCCGTAGTCGGAATAATGCGCGCCCGAGGTCCAGATCTTCTGGCCGTTGATGATCCAGTGATCGCCGTCGCGCTCGGCGCGGGTGCGCAGGCCCGCGACGTCGGAGCCGCCGGCGGGCTCGGAGAACAGCTGGCACCAGATCTCCTCGCCGGAGGCGATCTTCGGCAGATAGCGCCGCTTGTCGCTCTCGCTGCCATAGGCCATCACCGTCGGCCCGCACATGCCCTCGCCGATCTGGAACGGGCTGGTCAGCTTGCCGTAGACGCCCTCTTCCTGCTGCCAGATCACCCGTTCGACCGGCGTGGCGCCGCGGCCGCCATATTCCTTCGGCCAGTGCAGGCAGACCCAGCCGCCTTCGGCCTTCTTCTTCTGCCAGGCCTTGCGCGACCTCGACGATGTCGGCTTCTGCAGCTTGATCCGGCCGAGCGAGGATTTGGAAAGCTCCGCCTCGAATTCCTTCGGCGCGTTGGCGTCGATCCATTTGCGGGCCTCGGCGCGGAACGCGGCTTCCTGCGGGGTGTCATCGAAATTCATGGCGATTTCCTCTTCTCTGTCATTCCGGGGCGCTGCGCGAAGCGCGTAACCCGCCGAATCTCGATCGACCGACTTGCTGCGATGGTCCGGGTCAGCGCTGCGCGATGCCGCACCCGGAATGACGATCCCTCATCCCCGTCCCTTGGTCGGTATCTTGTTGAACGGCACGTCCTTGTCGACCCTGATGTCGCCGGGCAGGCCGAGCACGCGCTCGGCGATGATGTTGCGCATGATCTCGTCGGTGCCGCCCTCGACCCGGGTGCCCGGCGCGCGCAGCAGCATCGCCTGGAATTTTCCGGCGGCTTCGGCGTCCTCAGGCCCGCTCAGCACGCCGGCCGCGCCCTGCAGATCGAGCGCGTAGGCCGCGACGTCCTGGATCATCGAGCCCGCGACCAGCTTGCCGATCGAATTCTCCGGCCCCGGGCGCTCGCCTTTCGACAGCGCCGAGATCGCGCGCATGCTGGTGTATTTCAGCCCGCTGGCCCTCACCGCCCAGTTGGCGAGCTTCGAGCGCACATTGCGGTCGTCGATCGCAGGGCCGTCTTCCAGCATCAGATTGCTGCAGAACTCGAACAGTTCCGGGAAGCCGGTGGCGACGCCGGCGCCGATCGACATGCGCTCGTTCATCAGCGTGGTCAGCGACACGTTCCAGCCGTCATTGACCTCGCCGAGCCGCTGCGCGTCCGGAATTTTCACGTCGGTGAAATAGACCTCGTTGAAGTCGGACTGCGCCGTTGGCCTGCTTGATCGGCTTGATCTCGACGCCCGGGCTCTTCATGTCCAGGAAGAACATGGTGAGGCCCTTGTGCTTGGGCACATTGGGATCGGTGCGGGTGAGCAGGATGCCGTAGTCGGAATAATGCGCGCCGGAGGTCCAGATCTTCTGGCCGTTGATGATCCAGTCGTCGCCCTTCTTCTCCGCGCGGGTGCGCAGGCCGGCGACGTCGGAGCCGCCGGCGGGCTCGGAAAACAACTGGCACCAGATCTTTTCGCCGGAGGCCAGCGGCGGCAGATAGCGCCGCTTCTGCTCCTCGCCGGCAAACGCCATCATGGTCGGCCCGCACATGCCGTGGCCGATGATGAACATGCCCGCGAGCTTGCCGAAGGGGCCCTCTTCCTGCTGCCAGATCACGCGCTCGATCGGGGTCGCGCCGCGCCCGCCATATTCCTTCGGCCAGTGCAGGCAGGCCCAGCCGGCGTCGGCCTTCTTCTTCTGCCAGGCTTTTGCGACCTCGAGGATGTTGGCGCCCTTGAGCTGGGTGCGGCCGAGCGAGGATTTTCGCAGTTCCTCCTCATATTGCTTCGGCGCGTTGGCCGCGATCCAGGCCTTGGCCTCGGCGCGGAACGCGGCCTCCTGCGGGGTGTCGTCGAAGTTCATGCGCGTCGTCCTTGCTCGTCATTCCGGGATGATCGGCAGCGCGGATCGATCCGGAACTGACCGATGTCCATCGAGTCTCCATGGATTCAGTCTGGGTTCGCGCTTCGCGCGCCCCGGAATGACGGTCTTGATCTACGCCGCATTCCTCTTGCGCATGCGGTCGATCAGCGCGTCTTCCCAATAAGACAGGCTGCCGAGCGACAGCGCCATGGCGTTGGAGCGGCGGTAGTACATGTGGCAGTCGAACTCCCAGGTGAAACCCATGCCGCCATGGACCTGGATGTTGTTCTTGGCGCAATGCTGGAACGCCTGCGTCGCGCTGATGCGCGCGGCGGCGGCGGCTTCCGGCAGTTCCGAGGCGTTGGTCGAGAGCGCCCAGGCGCCGTAATAGCAATTCGAGCGCGCCAGCGTCGCCGAGACGTACATGTCGGCGAGCATATGCTTCACCGCCTGGAACGAGCCGATCGGCCGGCCGAAGGCGATGCGGTCGAGCGCATAGTCGCGGCCCATTTCCAGCGCGCGGTCGGCGCCGCCGACCTGCTCGAACGCCATCAGCACCGCGGCGCGGTCGAGCACCTGCGACAGGATGCTCCAGCCTTCACCGGCCGCGACCGAGCGGCTCGGCCTTGCAGTTCTTGAAGGTGAGTTCGGCCTGGCCGCGCGACGGATCGACATTGGTCAGCGCCTTGGCCTCGACGCCGTCGGCTTTCATGTCGACCAGGAACAGCGAGATGTCGGTGTCGCGCCCGGTCGAGCCGGTGCGCGCGGCGACAATGGCAAAATCGGCGATGGCGCCGTCGGGCACCGGCTTCTTCACGCCGTTGAGGCTGCCGCCGGAGGCCGCGAGCTTGATCGCCTGCGGCGACGGATTGCCCTTGCCTTCGAACAGCGCCAGCGTGCCGATCGCATCGCCCGAGGCAATCAGGGGCAGCCATTTCTGCTTCTGCGCGTCGCTGCCGGCGAGCAGGATCGCTTCCGCCGCGAGATAGACCGTCGAGGAGAACGGCACCGGCGCCAGCGCGCGGCCCATTTCCTCGGCGATCACGCAGAGTTCGAGATGGCCGGCGCCGGCGCCGCCGAATTCTTCCGGGATCGCGACGCCGAGAAAACCCATGTCGGCAAGGCCCTTCCACAATTCGCGGTCATAGGGCTCCTTGCCGTCGAGCACGGCGCGCACCGCCTTCGGCGGGCATTTTTCGGCGAGAAATTTCCGCGCCTCGTCGCGGAGTTGTTTTTGTTCGTCGGAGAAATCGAAATTCATGGCGTGTACCTTTTACTGGCTGTCATTCCGGGGCGCGTTGAACGCGAACTGCGTGAATGCCATCGGAGATCTCGATGTAAGAACCTCTGGATTCCGGATCGGTCCGAAGACGGACCGTCCGGAATGACGCTGTGTGGCGGCTGAGTTCGCAGCGTATCTTCCCTCAGTTCAAAATAATCACGTCTTCGCCGGGCGGATCGGCATAGAGCCGCTCCACCAGCGCGGCGCGGCGCTCGAGCGCCGGCGCGCTGGTTGATGTAGCCCTTGTCGGTGAGTTCATTGCCGTCGATCGAGGCCGGCTCGATCATCAGCATGGCGCGCGCGATCCGCATGCTGCTGGCGCCTTCGGTCGACTTGTTATGCGCCTCCAGCCCGCGCTTCAGGCAGGCCAGCACCTCGGGATGCTTGACGACCTCCTCGTAACTCGCCTCGGGATTGCCGATGATCTGCCGGCAGGCGTGCAGATTGGGCCAGGCCAGAAGCCCGACGAACGGGCGATCCTGTCCAGCCACCAGCGCGTCCTGCACCACCGGCGTGGCCGCGGCGATGGCGTCGGTGCGCAGCGAGCCGACATGAACGAAGGTGCCGGTGGTGAGCTTGAAATCCTCCACCACGCGGCCGGCGAAGATGATGCCCTGCACGGGATCCTCGGGATCGACGAACACGCCGGCGTCGCCGATGCAGTAAAAGCCTTCCTCGTCGAACGCGGCCTTGGTGAGATCGGGCCGGCCGAAATAGCCGGGCGTGACGTTGACGCCGCGCAGCCGCAATTCATATTTCGACCCGACCGGGACCATCTTCAATTCGACGCCGGGAAACGGCAGCCCGATCAGCCCGACCCGCTCGGTGTCCCAATAGGTGCCGGTCGAGGTCGGCGCGGTCTCGGTCGAGCCCCAGCCGGTATAGAACACGATGCGCTCGCCGGTGGCGCGCACCGCCAGCGCCTGCATCCGCTCATAGAGATCGTCGGGCAGCCGCGCGCCGCCATAGGCCATCAGGCCGAGATTCTTGAAGAAGCTGCGGCACAGCGCGTCGTCCTTTTCCATCGCGGCGGCGAGCGCGGCGTAGCCCGCCGGCACGTTGGCGTAATAGGTCGGCGATATCTCGCGCAGATTGCGCAGCGTCTCCTCGATCATGCCCGGCATCGGCCGGCCATCGTCGATATAGAGCGTGCCGCCTTCGGTCAGCACCGGATTGAACAGCGCGTTGCCGCCCATGGTGTGGTTCCACGGCATCCAGTCGAGATAAGTCGCCTGCGGCGCATTGGGTCGCGCGGCCGCACCTGCATCATCATCGCGGCATTGGCGCACATCATCTCCTGCGTGTTGATGACGGCCTTGGGCATCCCGGTCGAGCCCGAGGTGAACAGCAGTTTGCCGACGGTTTCCGGCGTGATCGCTGCGATCGATTCCTCGACGTCTTTTGTCACCGGCGTCGCCGCCAGTTCGGCAAAGGCGATGCTCTTGATGCCGTCGCAGGGCCGCGCGACATGGACGACGGTGACGCCGTCGAGATCGAAGCGCCTTCAACGCCTTCTCGAAGGCCGGGCCGTCCTGCACCATCACCACCTGCGGCTTGATCAGGTCGAACAGGTATTTCAGCTTGACGTGGTCGTGGCTCATCAGCGAATAGGCCGGCGATACCGGCGCGGCCGGAAACCGCGCCTGCATCGCAGCCATCGTCATCAGCGCGTGCTCGATCGAATTGCCGGACAGGATCGCGACCGGGCTGGCCGGGCTCGAGCTTCAGATCGAGCAGCGCCTTGCGTCAGCGCGTCCACCGTGCGCTTGGCCTCGCCATAGGACAGTTTGCGCCATTGCCGCTCGGGGCCTGTGCGCTGCGCCAGCCAGATCCGGTCCGGCTGCTTCGCTCGCCCATTTCGCCAGCGAGGCCGGGATGTGCTTCTCATAGGCCTTCAGCGGAATCCGCGACTTCAGGACGATCACGCCGTCGGGCCGCCGCTCGACCGCGATATCGCGCTCCAGCCATTCGATCTTGCGAAAGGCCGGTTTTGTCAGGACCGCGGCCGCATTCCCATCCATATTGCGTCTCCCGGAATTCGGTCCTTGTCCGGATCCTTGTCGTTATCGCCTGATATAGACAGGCTTTCGCTTTTCGAGGAAGGCCCTGATGCCCTCGTTGAAATCTTCCGAGCGGCTGCACAACACCTGATTGCGGTCTTCCATCGCGATCACCGCTTCGAGCGAGCCGGCATCGACGCTCATGTTGAGGCATTCCTTCGACAGCCGCAAACCCACCGGCGAGGCCGTCATCATCGCATCGAGATAGGGCGCGGCCGCGGCCTCGAGTCCGCCCTCCTCGACCACTTCCGAGACCAGGCCAACCGCGAGCGCGCGCTCGGCATGGATGAAACGCCCGGTCAGGATCAGTTCGGAGGCAACCGACACGCCGACCAGGCGCGGCAGGAAATAGCTGGTGCCGATGTCGCAACCGCCGAGCCCGAGTTTGATGAAGGCGCAGTTCATCCGCGCCGATTTGGTCGCGATGCGGATGTCGGCGGCGAGCGCCAGCGCGAAACCGCCGCCGGCGGCCGCGCCCTGCACCAGCGCGATGATCGGCTGCGGGCAGCGCCGCATCAGCATCACGATGTCGGCGATCCGGCGCTGCGAATCCAGCGACTCCGTCACGCCGGGCGGCTCCTGCTGCCCGGCGCGGCGCTGCCATCGCCTGCTTGAGATCGAGACCGGCGCAGAACGTTGTCGCCGGCGCCCTTCAGCACCACCACGCGGGTCGTGCGGTTGCGCTGCAGGCCCTGGAAATAATCGTTCAGCGCATCGATCAGCGCAGGGATCGAGCGCGTTGAGGCTGTTCCGGGCGATTGAGCGTCACCCGGTCGACCCCGTCGTCATGTTCGATCAGCAGCGGTTTGTCACGTGCGGCTCCTCAGCATCGTCGTCCCGGCGCCAGCGAAGCTCTCGCCGGGGACACCATACACCGACTGGCACCTCGTTCGGAGACGAGTATTGCCTCGAACACCTTCCTCAACGAACCGCTCGCGGCGTATCGGGTCCCTGCTTTCACAGGGGACGAGCGGAAGCGACTAACTACCGCGGCGCCATGCGGATGGCGCCGTCGAGGCGGATGGTCTCGCCGTTCAGCATCGGGTTCTCGACGATGTGGACGGCGAGCGTTGCCGTATTCGGATGGCATCGCCGAGCCGCGCCGGATGCGGCACCTGCGCGCCCAGGCTCTTGCGCGCCTCCTCGTTCAATCCCATCAGCAGCGGCGTCAGGAACAGGCCGGGCGCGATGGTGTTGACGCGGATTTTCTGGCTGGCGAGATCGCGCGCCGCCGGCAGCGTCAGGCCGACCACGCCGCCCTTCGACGCCGAATAGGCGATCTGGCCGATCTGGCCTTCATAGGCCGCGACGCTCGCGGTGTTGATGATGACGCCGCGCTCCTCGCCGATCGGCTCCGCCGTGACCAGCCGTTCGGCGAACAGCCGCAGCACGTTGAAGGTGCCGATCAGGTTGACGTTGATGATGCGCACGAATTTGGCCAGCGGATAGACGCCGTCCTTGCCGACGATGCGCTGCGATCCGCCGATGCCGGCGCAGTTCATCAGCACGCGCGCGACGCCATGCGCGGCTTCCGCCTTGGCGATCGCCGCCTTGACCTGCTCCTCGTCGGTGACGTCGGCATGAACGGCGACGCCCTTCACTTCGGCCGCGACCTTCTCGGCATTCTCCTTGCTCTGGTCGAGCACGGCGATCTTCGCGCCCTTGGCGGCCATGGCGCGCGCGGTGGCGGCGCCGAGACCCGAGCCTCCGCCGGTGATGAGAACGGCAACGTCTTTCAACTGCATTGGCTAAAACCTTTCCTTGGGCGTTTCTTCTGGAAGGGCGAATGGCGAGTAGCGAATAGCGAATGGAAGGAAGAAGAACGCAGTCCACTATCTATTCGCTACTCGCCATTCGCTATTCGCTCTTTCTCGTCAGCATGCCTCCGCAAATCAGCGCTTCCATGTGCCGGATGTATTGGCGGCAGACCTCGTCGGTGACGGGGCCGACGCCGGTCGCGCGCGACATCGCGTGGCGGCCGAAAAACAGGTGATCGCAGGCGCCGATCAGGCTGGTGTAGAACAGCACCGGATCGATGTTGCGGAACTCGCCGCACTTGATGCCCTCGGCGAGCAGGCGGCGATGGAAATCCAGCAAGGGCGCGACGAAGAATTTCGAGACCTCGTCGGCGGCTTCCGCGCTGCTCTCGTGCAGGAGATAATGGATCAGCCGGTTCATATAGGGAAACTGGTGATAGGCGCGGATGATGCCGGCGATATGCAGCTTCAGTTTCGCGGTCGGCGTGAATCGGCTGCGCCAGCAGATATTCGAGGTTCGCAACTTCGGTGGCGGCATCGCGCGCCAACAGCGCCAGCAACAGGCCGTCCTTGTTGCCGAAGTGATATTTCACCAGCGCGGCGTTGACGCCGGACTTTTGCGCGATGTCGCTCAAGGATACCTCGATCGAGGAGCGCTCGATCATCAACTCGCTCGCCGCGACGAGCAGTTTTTCGGCGGTGGAGTTTCTGCCGCCCGCAAGCTTTGTCGGTACGCTGGTAGTCAACTCTGAGGCCATGCCCTGCCTGCTCGGGAAATCCGAGGGCGCAGATAAGCCGAAGCCATGGCCGCACTCAAGAGTTAATTGATTGATTGACTAAATCCTGCCGCACCCCTTAAATCCGCTCCCGTCATTCCAAACACACCCATAACAATCAGGGAGAACAGTCATGGCCGAGGCCTATATCGTCGCCGCCGCACGCACCGCAGGCGGCCGCAAGGGAGGCCGCCTCGCCGGCTGGCATCCGGCCGATCTCGCCGCTTCCGTGCTGGACGCGCTGGTCGAGCGCTCCGGCGCCGATCCCGACCAGATCGAGGACGTGATCATGGGCTGCGTGATGCAGGCCGGCGAGCAGTCCAACAACGTCGCCCGCAACGCCATCATGGCCTCGAAACTGCCCGAGAGCGTGCCCGGCACCTCGATCGACCGGCAATGCGGCTCGTCGCAGCAGGCGCTGCATTTCGCCGCGCAAGCCGTGATGTCCGGCACCATGGACTGCGTGATCGCCGCCGGCGTCGAATCCATGACGCGGGTGCCGATGGGCCTGGCCTCGCAACTGCCGGCCAAGAACGGCTTCGGCACCTACAAGAGCCCGAACATCGAGAAGCACTATCCGAACATCGTGTTCAGCCAGTTCACCGGCGCCGAGATGATGGCGGAGAAATACGGCCTCTCCAAGGACGATCTCGACGAATATTCCTATCAAAGCCACCAGCGCGCGATCGCCGCGACCCAAGGCGGCAAGTTCAAGGACGAGATCATCCCGCTGCAGATCACCCGCGCCGACGGCTCGACCGACATCCATACGATCGACGAAGGCATCCGCTTCGACGTCAGCCTGGCTGGGCATCAAGGGCGTCAAACTGATCGCGGAGAACGGCAAGCTCACCGCCGCCAGCTCCAGCCAGATCTGCGACGGCGCCTCGGGCGTGATGGTGGTCAATGAAAGGGGCCTGAAGGCGCTCGGCGTCAAGCCGATGGCGCGGCATCCATCACATGACCATGATGGGCGGCGATCCCGTGATCATGCTGGACGCGCCGCTGCACGCGACCGAGCGCGCGCTGAAGAAGGCCGGCATGTCGATCGACGACATCGACCTGTTCGAGGTCAACGAGGCCTTCGCGTCGGTGCCGACCGCGTGGCTGAAGACGACCGGCGCCGATCCGGCAAAGCTCAACGTCAATGGCGGCGCGATCGCGCTCGGCCATCCGCTCGGCGGCTCCGGCACCAAGCTGATGACCACGCTGATCAACGCGCTGAAGCAGCGCGGCAAGCGCTACGGGTTGCAGACCATGTGCGAAGGCGGCGGCATGGCCAATGTGACGATCGTGGAGCGGCTGTAGGAAGAAGCGAGTGGCGAGTAGCGAATGGCGAGTGGATGAAGGGGCTATGCCTTCTTCCCTATTCGCCATTCGCTATTCGCCATTCGCGCTTTAAGGATTCCAGATGACCCACCCCTCGATCCACGCGCGCACGCAGCCGGACAAGATCGCCTATCAGATGGCCGGCACCGGCAAGGCGATCACCTATCGCGAGCTCGACGAGCTGTCGAACCAGGGCGCGCATCTGTTTCGTTCGCTCGGGCTCAAGGCCGGCGACCACATCGCGTTCCTGATCGAGAACCGCCTCGCCTTCATGGAGATCTGCTGGGCGGCGCAGCGCGCGGGGCTCTATTACACCGCGATCAGCCGCTACCTGACCAAGGACGAGATCGCCTACATCGTCAGGGATTGCGGCGCGAAAGTCTTCATCACCTCGCCGAAATGCGCCGAGCAGGTCAGGGAGTTCGTCACCGGCGCGCCGGGCGAGCCCTTGTTCTACATGCTCGACGAGCCCGAGCCCGGCTTCCGCTCCTGGGACAAGGAGGCGATCGCGCAGCCGACGACGCCGATTGCAGATGAAGAGGCCGGCTACGACATGCTGTATTCCTCGGGCACCACCGGCCGGCCCAAGGGCATCAAGCGCGAATCCGAGCATAATCCGATCGACCTGCCGAATCCGTTCCTGAAGATTCTCTGCGCCGACATGTGCGGAATGAACGCCGACAGCGTTTATCTGTCGCCGGCGCCGCTCTATCACGCCGCTCCATTGCGCTTCAACATGATGGCGATCACGCTGGGGGGCACCTCGATCATCATGGAATCCTTCGATGCCGAGGAATTCCTGAAGCTGGTCGAGAAATACAAGGTGACGCAGTCGCAGCTGGTGCCGACCATGTTCGTGCGCATGCTGAAGCTGCCGGAGGAAGTGCGCAAGCGCTACGACGTCTCCTCGCTGAAGGGCGCGATCCACGCCGCCGCGCCCTGCCCGGTCGACGTCAAGGCGAAGATGATCGAATGGTGGGGACCGATCCTGATCGAATATTACGCCGGCTCCGAAGGCAACGGCGTCACGGTGTCGACCTCGCAGCAATGGCTCACCCATCGCGGCACCGTCGGCCGCGCCGTGGTCGGCAAAATCAAAATCCTCGACGAGAACGACCAGGAATTGCCAGTGGGGCAGATCGGCACGGTGTATTTCGCCGACGCGCCCGTGTTCGCCTATCACAACGATCCCGAGAAGACCAAGCGCGCCTATAACGCAAAGGGCTGGTCGACGCTCGGCGACGTCGGCTATCTCGACGAAGAGGGCTTTCTCTACCTCACCGACCGCAAGAGCTACATGATCATCTCCGGCGGGGTGAACATCTATCCGCAGGAGACCGAGGATGTGCTGATCACCCATCCTGATGTCGCCGACGTCGCGGTGTTCGGCGTGCCGAACGAGGAAATGGGCGAAGAGGTCAAGGCGGTGGTGCAGCCGCACGACATGGCGAAGGCCGGCAAGGCGCTCGAGGCCGAGCTGATGTCATTCTGCCGCCAGCATCTGTCGCCGATCAAATGCCCCCGGAGTATCGACTTCGAGGCCGAACTGCCGCGCACGCCCACCGGCAAGCTGGTCAAGCGCCATTTGCGTGACCGCTATTGGCCGAAGAGCGCGGTGCCGGTGTAGTCGTGAAATACGCTGGTTATTTCCGTCATGCCCGGCCTTGTGCCGGGCATCCACGTCTTTACAGTCCATGGGCACGAGAAGACGTGGATGGCCGGGCATAGGCGAGCGGAAGCGACGCCGTTCTTCGAACGGCTATGCCCGGCCATGACGAAGATCGGGCCGGCGCTAATGACAAAAACGACCACCCTCCCCGACATCCCGCTCCCATCGGCGATCCGCTCGCGCTTCGTCGAAGACATCAACGGCTTGCGGATGCATGTGCTGGAGGCGGGCTTCGAAACCAAAGGCCGGCCGTGCCTGCTCTTGCTGCACGGCTTTCCCGAACTCGCCTATAGCTGGCGCAAGGTGATGCCGCAGCTTGCGGCCGCCGGCTATCATGTGATCGCGCCGGACCAGCGCGGCTATGGCCGCACCACCGGCTGGGACGCCGACTATGACGGCGACCTCGCCTCGTTCCGGCTCACCAACCTGGTGCGCGATGTGCTGGGGCTGGTGTCGGCATTCGGCTATCGCGCGGTCGAGGCGGTGATCGGCCACGATTTCGGCTCCTCCGTCGCGGCCTGGTGCGCGCTGATGCGCCCCGAGATATTCCGGTCGGTCGCGCTGATGAGCGCGCCGTTCGCCGGCCCGCCGGTCTTGCCGTTCGACACTGCGGACGCGCCGCCGCGGCGGAAGCGCGAGGATCCCGTACATCGGGAGCTTGCGGCGCTGCCGCGGCCACGCAAGCATTATCAATGGTACTACTCGACGCGCGAGGCCAATGCTGACATGCTGCACGCGCCGCAGGGCGTGCATGATTTCCTGCGCGCCTACTACCACCACAAGAGCGCCGACTGGAAAGACAACAAGCCCTATCCGCTGCAGTCCTGGTCGGCGGGCGAACTCGCCAAACTGCCGACCTATTACGTGATGGATCTTGCGAAGAACATGGCCGAGACCGTCGCCGAGGAGATGCCAATGGCGGCGGCGATCGCCGCCAACACCTGGCTGCCCGAGCGCGAGCTCGCTTTTTACAGCGCCGAATATGCCCGCACCGGATTCCAGGGCGGCCTGCAATGGTATCGCTGCGGCACATCAGGCGCGTTCATCCCGGAATTGCAGACCTGGTCCGGCCGCACGATCGACGTGCCCTCCTGCTTCATCGCAGGGAAGCAAGACTGGGGCACCTACCAGCGCCCCGGCGTCTATGAGGCGATGCAGCAAAGCGCCTGCAGCCGCATGATCGGCTGCCACCTGGTCGAGGGCGCCGGCCACTGGGTGCAGCAGGAGCAGCCCGACGAGGTCGCTAAGCTGCTGTTGCAATTCATGAAGCAGGCCACGGCGCGCGCCGCCCGATAGGAGTTCATCGGTGGTTCATGATCTGCGACCCATCATGGCGCGATTCGCCGCCGGAACCATTCCCGGATGCCGGCGTTCCTGACTACCGGGTAATGCGCCCGACAGCCACTGGAGGAGAACACAACACATGGAAAAGAAGATCGCTGGACTTTTGGGAGCGGTGGCGACGCTCGGAGCGTTGAGCGGCGCTCAGGCCGCGCCGGCGCCTGCCCCGACCCCGACCGATGTGATGCGGGCGAATTCCTACGCCGACCTGCTTCAGCCGATCCCGAACGCGGCCGCGCTGCTGCAGGCGATCGATGAATCTGCTCCGGCGCAGCCCGCGGACCAGAATATCAGGCTGGCTCAGGGGATCGTTATCGGCGTCGGCCATCATCACCACCACCACCATCATCATCACGGCTACCGGCCCCGCGTGATCATCGTGCCGCCGCACCGGCACCACACCATCACCATCATCACCACCACCATCACCATCATCACTACTGATCGCCGCGGCGACCGAAACCGTCGCGCATGCGATGGCGAAAAACAGGACCTCACGGTCCTGTTTTTTTGTGCGGTTGCGGAACGGAGCGTGAGGTCTTGCTTCCGCGCTTACTCCTGTCGCGCCTTCTCCTTGGCGGCACGGTGCAGGTGCCGGTAGGTGCCGTCGAATACGGTATCGGTCGATGAGGTCCATTCCGTCCCCGCCGCCAGCGCCGGGCGGCTGTTGTAGATACGGCGCGCCTGCAGCTCGCGTTCGGCGGCCTCCTCCTCGCCCATCGGCTCCAGTTCGAAATTGGCCTCCTCGGGGATCACGATGATCTGCGCGAACGGCTCGTTCGGCCGGAAGATGTGGGTGCGGCCCTCGGCCGGCGCCTTGAAGACGCAAAAAAACATCATCGGCCACCAGTTGCGGATCAACGCCGGCACCGCAATCGGCACGGTGTCGGTCGGATCCGAGTAGAAACGCGGGTGCGGTTCGGTGCGGACCGCCATGCCCTTCGGGACCTTGAGATCGAGCAGGATCTGATAAGTGTAAAACGTATCGCCGAAATTCCGGAACGGCGGCCACTGCACGCCGCCGTCCGGCCGCGGTCCCCAATCCCCTTCCAGAATCAGGTGTCCGTCGTTCGTCGTGACGTGCAGCTCGTTGTCATAAGGATAAAACAGTTCGATTCCGTATTGCGCGCCTTCCGAAAAGGGAACGCAATGCCATACCTGTTCGCGCGAACCATCCTTGCGAGGCTCGCGCTTGCCCGCCCAGCCGGGAATCTCGAGCTTGGTACGGCGAGGCGCGAGCCTCGGGTCGTTCAAGCGGTATTTCACTTTTTCCATGCGAGCTCCCAGTCGATCAGTCCCTGCAATAGGAACCCGAACCGATACCGACTGCAACGGTTCCGCATGTCGCAATCGACGGGTATCGGGTTGAAGCGGGCCAAGACTGTTCGCGCTCCCGTGGGCGATTTGACCCGGCCCGGTAGAGCCCCTATGGTTTAGAACCATTCTAAATCCGGGACCTCCTCAATGAAGAATTTCTCCGATCTGACCGAGCGCGAAGTGCTGGCGGTGGCGATCTCCTCCGAGGAGGAAGACAGCCGCATCTATATGAGCTTCGCCGAAGACCTCGCCGAACGTTATCCGGACTCGGCCAAGCTGTTCGAGGAAATGGCCGAGGAGGAAAAGCACCACCGTCACATGCTGCTGGAAATGTACGAAAAGCGTTTCGGCAGCAACCTGCCGCCGATCCGCAGGGACAACGTCAAAGGCTTTCTGCGCCGCCGCCCGATCTGGCTGACCAAGAATCTGTCGCTCGACACCATCCGCAAGGAAGCCGCGACGATGGAGTTCGAGGCCGAGCGCTTCTACGTCAAGGCCGCCGAGCAAACCCAGGATGTCGGCGTCCGCCGGCTGCTGGGCGATCTTGCCGAGGCGGAAAAAGGCCACGAAAAGGTTGCGGCCGAGCTGACCGACCAGATCCTCAAGCCCAACGTGCGCGCGGAAGAGGAAAAGACCCGCCGGCGCGTGTTCGTGCTGCAATATGTTCAGCCGGGCCTTGCCGGATTGATGGACGGATCGGTGTCGACGCTGGCGCCGCTGTTCGCCGCCGCCTTCGCGACCCATCACAACTCGCAGACATTCCTGGTGGGACTTGCCGCCTCGATCGGCGCCGGCATCAGCATGGGGTTTGCGGAAGCCTTGTCGGACGACGGATCGCTGACCGGACGCGGCTCGCCCTGGCTGCGCGGCGTGACCTGCGGCCTGATGACGACGCTCGGCGGTCTCGGCCACACCATGCCTTACCTGGTTCCGGACACTTGGGCCAATGCGTTCTGGATCGCGACCGCGATCGCCGCTATCGTGGTGTTCTTCGAATTGTGGGCGATCGCCTATATTCGCGCGCGCTACATGGATACGCCGTTCCTGCAGGCGGTGTTCCAGATCGTGCTCGGCGGCGCCATCGTGCTCGGGGTCGGCATTCTGATCGGCGCGGCCTAGAGGATTTGGAGGTGCGATGATCGAGCGTCGCTTCAGACCGGGCTCGCGGCGCCAGCTCGGCCTGCTGGCCGGCGCGGCTTGCTCGATGCTGCTCGCAGCTCCGGCGAGCGCGACCGACGAAATCCAGGTCTACAACGCCGGGATCGCCGCCGTCGGTCAGCTCACCATCGAGCAGCACCTCAATTATGTCCCGCTCGGCGTCAAGGACCCGCCGTTTCCGGGCGGCCTCATCTCCAACAACAGCATCAACGGCACGCCGGAATTCGCCTACGGGTTGACCGACTGGTGGGAGGTCGGGCTCTATCTGCCGTTCGCGATCAAGAATCAGCAATTCCTTTCCAACGGCTTCAAGCTGCGGACCCTGTTCGTCTCGCCCAATGCGGACCAGCGCAACTTCTTCTACGGCGTCAATTTCGAATTCAGCAACACGATGCCGAAATTCTTGCAGTCGAGGTTCGCGCTGGAGATACGGCCGATCATCGGCATCCGAAACGCGGACTACGAATTCATCGTCAACCCGATCGTGGACGCGAGCTTCGGCACGTTTGGCGAGGTGGACTTCGCGCCCGCGGCGCGGCTCGCGCGAAAGCTCGCCCCGGATACCTATATCGGCCTCGAATATTACGCGGACTTCGGCCCGATCGGGGCGTTTCCGAAGTTCGAGGACCAGCAACATACGCTGTTCGCGGTCACCGATTTCAAGCTCGGCGTCTTCGACATCGACTTCGGCGTCGGTTACGGGCTGACGCCGGCGTCCGATCGCTGGGTCGTCAAGACCATCATCGGCTACGCGTTTCCGGTTCCCGGAAGCAATTCCGCAGCCGGCGAGCACGCGAACGGACCCGTCAATCCGATGGCGCATGCCTCGATGCGATCGGACGAAACGCCGCCGTGGCTCGCGCATTAGCTCGCACCTGCCGGCTCAATCAAGGAATTCCATGACCGCTCGTCTGCAATACGGGACCACCGCGAAGGTGTTCCACTGGCTCATCGTGGCGCTGCTCATGGTGCAATACCTGATCGGGTGGCTGATGCCGGATCTTCATCGCGGCATGAAGCCCGGCGTCGGCATGACCTTCCATATCTCTTTCGGAATGACCATCCTGCCGCTCATCATTGTCAGGTTCGCCTGGCGGCTGACCCATCCGGTGGCACCCGAGAACTCGCTGCCGCCCTGGCAGCGGACCGGCGCGGAAGTCATGCATTGGCTGCTCTATGCGCTGGTGCTGGCGACGACCGCGACCGGCTGGCTGTTCGCGTCGTTTCGCGGCTGGGGCGTATCCTTTTTCTATCTCGTGCCGCTGCCGATGCTGGCATCGGAAAACGCCGCCGCCGGCAAGGCGATCGACGGCTGGCATCAGGCCATGGAATGGACGTTGCTCGTCCTGGTCGGCCTGCATGTCGCGACCGCGTTTGTCCACCTTTTCGTCTACCGCGACCGCATCATGCAGCGGATGCTGCCGGGATGACGGTCGCCGCGGCGCGACGTCGCCTCACAGGAGGGTAGAAAGCACGACCTCGCGAATGACGCGCGCGGGCGGCACGTGCTGATCCGGCCTGTCGTAATTGCCTGACGTGGTTACGACCACCAGGTCCAGCCCGGGAAAAACAAGCAGCCGCTGGCCGCCATTGCCGGCCGCACTCCAGTATCGCTCCAAACGCGACCTGTTCCAGCGCGGCGCAGTCGACGTCTCGAACGCGACGCGCCCGAGATACCAGTGATAGCCGTATTCGCGCACTTCATCGATCGGAACGATGGGCGACATGGAGCGTGTTATCCACTCCGCCGGCACCACGACACGGTCATCCCAAACGCCGCCGCGCAGCAACAATTGGCCGACCTTGGCGAGATCCCGCGGCAACATTCGAATGCCGGATGCGGCGATCGGTTCGCCATCGCGGCCGACGAACCAGTCGGTCGGACCCATGCCGAGCGGGCCAAACAGCACTTCGCGCGCGTAATCGTGCAGCGATTTCCCGGTGGCCTTGGCAATAATGCGGCCCAACAGCGCGGTGGCGCCGCCGTTGTAGATCCAGCGCTTGCCCGGTTCCATTACGATTGGCCGGCCAAGGACATAGCGATGGCGGTCGGGCGCGCGGTCCATGGCGATCTCGCTGTTGGCCGGATCGGTATAGGGAATGCTCAGCTCATCCCAATCGGTGCCCATCGTCATCGACAGGACGTGATGAACGGTCCACCGTCGCCGATCCGGATCGGCAAAGAGATCGGCATATTCGGGAAACGACTGCATGAGCGGTTGATCCGGCGGCGGCGCCTTGCCGGCCGCCAGCGCGATTCCGTACAGCAGGCCGACAATACTCTTGGAAACCGAGCGCAGATCGTGAAGCGTGTCGGATTTGAAGGAAACCATGCCGTGCGGCTTGCCGCGCGCATTGTCCTCGCCGTCAAAATAACGCTCGAGCACCGGACGTCCGTTGCGCACGACAATGACGCCGTGAAGGTTCCATACCCGTTTCTCGGCGATGGCGTTGTCGAGCCGCGCCTCCAGATCATTCGCAAATCCGGCTTCAGCCGGAGATTGGCGGCGCCATTCCGGCGTTGCGGCCGGACTTGATTGGATCGACTCGTCCACGAGAATTTCTCCTGACCACCAGAAGCTGCGACCGCCACAGCGAACTACGAGCCCTACCATAGCACGCCGGCATTTTTGCCATTGTACAGCCATTGCTCTTGCGGCCCTCGAGCGAACTGAGCATCATCGACACGATTTTGGAAATCGGATCGGAGCACGCCTTGGCCAAATCGCAATGGAGTTTCAGGACCGCGACCGAGCTAGCCGCCGCGCTCGCGGCGAAAAAAGTCTCCGCCGTCGAGCTCGCGCAGGATGCGATCGGGCGGATCGAGCGGCACGACGGCAAGATCAACGCGATCTGCGTGCGCGATTTTTCCCGCGCCATGGATGCCGCCCGTGCCGCCGACGCCGCGCGGGCACGCGGCGAGTCAGGTGCGCTGCTCGGCATCCCCCTCACCGTGAAGGAATCCTACAACGTCGCCGGCCTGCCGACGACCTGGGGCTTTCCGGCGCAGAAGGATTTTGTCCCGAAGGAGGACGCGCTGTCGATTTCGCGCGTCAAGGGCGCCGGCGGCGTGATCCTCGGCAAGACCAACGTGCCGATCGGACTCGGCGACTGGCAGAGCTACAACGAGATCTACGGCACCACCAACAATCCGTACGACCTCGGCCGCACGCCGGGCGGCTCCTCCGGCGGATCGGCGGCGGCGCTCGCCGCCGGTTATGGCCCGCTCTCGCTCGGCTCGGATATCGGCGGTTCGCTGCGGGTACCGGCGTTCCACTGCGGCGTCTACGCGCACAAGCCGACATTCGCGCTGGTGCCGTCGCGCGGCCACCTGCCGCCGCCGCTGCCGCCGCTGCCGTCCAGCCGCGACCTGGCGGTGATCGGCCCGATGGCGCGCTCGGCCGCCGACCTGTCGCTGCTGCTCGACGTGATCGCAGGTCCCGATCCGCTGGACGCCGGCAACGCCTACAAGCTTGCGCTGCCGCCGCCGCGCCACGGCGAATTGAAGGATTTCCGCGTGCTGCTGGTCGACAGCGATCCGGTCATGCCGACCGACAAGGACGTGCGCGGGGCAATCGAGAAACTGGCCGCCAGCCTTGGCAAGGCCGGGGTGAAGGTCGCACGCAACAGCCCGTTGCTGCCCGACTTTGCCGCATCGTCCCGGCTCTACATGCGGATGCTGATGTCTCTGCTCGGCTCGGGATTCGCGCCGGAGGCCTATGCCGGCGCCGCGACGTCGGCGGCGCAGCTCCCCGCCGACGATATGAGCCTGTCGGCGGAGCGGCTGCGCGGCATCGCACTCAGCCACCGCGACTGGCTCATGGCCGATACCGGCCGCACGCGGCTGCGCGCGCAATGGCGCGAGTTGTTCAAGAGCTTCGACGCGGTGATCTGTCCGGTGATGCCGACGCCGGCCTATCCGCACGATCATTCGGAACCGCAGGAAGAGCGCCGCATCAAGATCGACGGCAAGGACTATGTCTATCCCGATCAGCTGGCCTGGGCCGGCATCGCCACCCTGCCCGGCCTGCCGGCGACCGCGATCCCGATCGGCTTTGCCGAAGGCGGATTGCCGGTCGGCGTGCAGATCGTCGGCCCCTTCCTCGAAGACCGCACACCGCTTAGATTGGCCGAACTGATCGAGCGCGAATTCGGCGGCTTCGTGCCGCCGCCGATGTTTGATGACTGATGATGTCCTCATCCCGGGGAGCGGCCTTCCGGCCGCGTCTTGAGGGATGGGCCACGGGCCTCATGGTTCTCCCGGTGATGCGAAGCATCGCCCGGAAGCGGCGCAAGGGCGCCTCCTCACCATGAGGGTAGAGAGGAGAACGCCATGCGAAACGACCTCGCCGAACTGACGGCGCTCAACCGCGACTACGTCGATTCCGTGCAGAATTCCGACGTCAAGCGATTCGACGAGATCCTTGCCGAGGATTTCTATTGTTCCAATCCCGACAAATCGCTGGTCGACCGCGCCGCCTTCCTCGCGCAGACGGCAATACCGGTGGCGATCACCAATCTCAAGGCGGATGAGGTCAAGATTCGCCTGATGGACGATTTCGCAATCATCCACGCCGCCACCAGCTACACGACGCCGGACGGCAAACAGGCTTCCGGCCGCTACACCGATTGCTGGGCGCGGCAGAACGGCCGCTGGCTCGCGGTGTCGGCGCATGTGTCGCGGTGAAACCAGCCGGCAATAGCTGTCATTGCCGGGCTTGACCCGGCAATCCATCCCCTTTGCGAAATTTTCCTGAAACGTGATGGATGCGCGGGTCAAGCCCGCGCATGACGAGTGTGCGTACACTCACGCATCGAACATGATCACGCTGCGCACGGTCTTGCCGGCCTTCATCGCGGCAAAGCCTTCGTTGATCTCGGACAATTTCAGTTTCGCCGAGATCCAGTCCTCCAGGTGCAGCCGGCCGCGCATGTAGAATTCGACCAGCCGCGGCATGTCGACGCGGAAATGGTTCGAGCCCATCGACGAGCCCTGGATCTTGCGCTCGCGCAGGAAGTCGAAACCGTGCAGCTCGATCTTCTGGCCGAACGGGATCATGCCGACGATGGTCGCAGTGCCCCCGGGCGCCAGCATCGCAAAGGCCTGCTCGGCGGTTTCCTTGCGGCCCAGCACCTCGAACGAATGATTCACGCCGCCCTTGGTGAGGTCGCGCACCTGCTGCACCACGTCGCCGTTCCGGGGATCGACGATGTCGGTGGCGCCGAGCTTGGTCGCCAGCTGCAGTTTGGCCGGATTGGTGTCGACCGCGATGATGCGGCCGGCGCCCGCGATCTGCGCGCCGTTGATCGCGGCCATGCCGACGCCGCCGCAGCCGATCACCACCACGGTCTCGCCGGGCGCGACCTTCGCCGTGTTCACCACCGCGCCGTAGCCGGTGATGACGCCGCAGCCGATCAGCGCGGCGAGATCGAGCGGCATGTCGTTGCGGATTTTCACGATGGCGTTCTCGTGCACCAGCATCTGCTCGGCGAAGGACGACAGATTGAGGAACTGGTTCAGTTTCTCCGAGCGCGCCCAGGACAGCCGGTTGGAGACGCCCGGCATCATCTTCACCGTGGTGTCGGTGCACAGCACCGGCCGCCCGGTGGTGCAATTGTCGCAGGTGCCGCAGAACACCGACAGGCACGTCACGACGTGATCGCCGGGCTTCACATAGGTGACGTCGGAGCCGACCTGCTCGACGATGCCGGCCGACTCGTGGCCGAGCACGGCCGGCAGCGGATGCGGATAAAGCCCCTCCATGAAATGCAGGTCGGAATGGCAGAGCCCGGCGACGGCGGTGCGGATCAGCACCTCGCGCGGACCGGGCTTCTGCAGGCTGACGTCCTCGATCACCAGCGGCTTGTTGACTTCGTACAGGACGGCGGCCTTCATCGGTGTTTCCTCTTTGTTGTTATGTCATTCCGGGGCGACGCGCAGCGTCGAACCCGGAATCCGGATATGTAGATCGAGATTCCGGGTTCGCGCTTCGCGCGCCCCGGAATGACGCTTTAGCCTACGCCGCCGCGAGCAATTCGCCAACCTCGGCCATGCCGACGGCGCGCTCGCCGAGCAGGCGATCCGTGATCGCGCGCTGCACGGAATTTTCCGTGAGCCGGAACGGATCGCCCGCCGACACCCGGTGATCGATCACCAGGCGCGACAGCAGCAGCCTTCGCGCATCGCCGCGCATCTCGTGGATGCGCCCGCCCTCCCAGGCCAGCGCCACCGCGCTCGCGACATGATAGAGCAGGCTGGTGGCGCGCCGCGCGTCGGCTTCGTTGTCCATGCGGCTCGCCACCTCGCGGGCAAAGCCGACGGCGCGGTCGGCAAGACCGCGCAACGTGCCGCGCCAGGCCTGCGGCACGGCCGGGCTGTCGTCGAGCCGGGCATGGAGGTCGGCCGCGAGCGCGCTGATCGGCGCCATGGCGGCCGACCGCGCGCTTCAGCGCATCGATCGCGACGATGTTGCCGGTGCCTTCCCAGATCGAGCCGAGATGGGCGTCGCGCAACAGCCGCGCGGTGGCGAATTCCTCGATGTAGCCGATGCCGCCGCGCATCTCCAGCGCATCGCCGCAGACCTTGCGGGCATCGCGGGTGGCGCGGAATTTCAGGGTCGGCGTCAGGATGCGCAGCAGCGCGGCGGCGTCCTGGCTGCCGGCCTCGCCGCGGTCGAGCGCGTCGGCGGTGAGAAAACTCATCGACAGCGCCTGCTCGGTTGGCGAGCATGATCTTCATCAATTGCCGCCGCGCCAGCGGCAGATCGATGATGCGGCTTCCGAACACCACGCGATTCTTCGCCACCGTCATCGCGTCGTGATGCGCGCGGCGCATCAGCGCGGTGGATTTGACGCCGTTGGAGAGCCGCGACGAATTGACCATTTCGGCCATCTGCACGAAGCCGCGATCGAGCCGACCGACCGCATACGCAATCGCGCCTTCCAGCTTGATCTCGCCCGAGGCCATCGAGCGGGTGCCGAGCTTGTCCTTGAGCCGAACGATCCGGTAGTGGTTGGGCGAGCCGTCGTCGAGGAAGCGCGGCATCAGGAACAGGCCGACGCCGCGCGTGCCGGGACCTGCGCCTTCCGGCCGCGCCAGCAGCATCACCACCTTGGCGTCCGCATTGGAGCAGAACCATTTCTCGCCGTAGAGCCGCCAGTGGTCGCCTTCCTGCACCGCCGTCGTCGTCAGCGTGCCGACGTCGGAGCCGCCCTCCTTCTCGGTCATGAACTGGCCGCCCTGCGTCAGCCTGCTCATGTCGGTTTGCGTCAGGCCGTCGAGATATTTCGCCTTCAGCGCCTCGCTGCCGAATTTCGAAAGCAGCTTGGCGCAACCGTCGGTGACATTGATCGGGCAGCCCAGCCCGAACTCGGCCTGGTTGAACAGGAACGTGAAGGCGTGCTTTGCCACCACGGGATAGGCTTGCGGCCAGCCCATGATGCCCTTGCGCAGCGACATCGCGTGAATGCCGAATTCGCCGAAGGCGGCGCGCTCCAGTTCGCGATAGGCCGGATGATACTCGATCCACTGCGCGTCGCGCCCGAAACGGTCGCGCTGGTGCAGCACCGGCACGTGGCGGTCGGCGAGCCGCGCGCATTCGTCGAGATGACCGCCGGCGAGCGCCCCGAGCCGGTCGAGATGCGGCTCGATATGGCGAAACAGCGCGTCGGGCAGATGGATGCGCAAGCAGATCCGTCAGCGCCGGATCGGCGCGGTAGAAATTCATCCCCGACGTATCCGGCGCGAGCAATCCCGGCCGATCGGCCGCGCTCCGTCACTTCGTCGTGTTTGGCTGGCTGGTGCATTTGCAACTCTTGTTCGTTTCGTCAGGTGCTTTAGATGATATAGATCATTCCAGGGATGAGGCGGGCGACAACGCCGTCAAGACATAATCGGAGGAACACCCCATGGCGGACGTTTATCGCATCTTCGGCGCCGAGATGTCGCCCTACTCGGTCAAGGTGCGCTCCTATTTTCGCTACAAAGCCATCCCGCATCAATGGGTTCTGCGCAACGCGGCAAGCCAGGCGGAATACGAGAAATACGCCAAAATGCCGATCATCCCGCTGGTGGTTACGCCTGAGGGTCGGGCATTCAGGATTCCACCCCGATCATCGATCAGATGGAGAAGCTCTATCCGCGAGCCGTCGATCCATCCCGCCGACCCCGTCGCCGGCTTCGTCTCGGCGCTGATCGAGGAATTCGGCGACGAGTGGGGCAACAAATGGATGTTTCACTACCGCTGGGCGCGCGACGTCGACCAGCGCGCCTCGGCCGGGCGCATCGCGCGGATGCGCGGCCCGGACGCCAGCGAGGAGAAGCACGACGGCGTTCGCCGCCCAGGTCCGGGTCCGCATGGTGAGCCGGGTCTGGTTCGTCGGCTCGAACGAACTGACCGCGCCGCAGATCGAGGCCGGCTTCCTGCGAGATGCTCGGTCTGCTGGACGCATCACCTCGCGAGGCGGCCCTATCTGTTCGGCGGGCGGCCCGCGTTCGGCGATTTCGGCCTCTGGGGGCAGTTCTATGAACTGTGGACCGACCCGACCGCGGGCGCCCTGATCGAGGGCAACGCGCCGCATGTGCTCGACTGGGTGCACCGCATGCTGTGGCCGAGGGCCGAGGGCGCATTCGAGAGCTGGACCGCGCTGGAGCCGACCCTGATGCCGATCCTGACCCAACAGGTCGGAAAGCTGTTCATGCCGTGGACGCTCGCCAACGAGAAGGCGCTCGACGGAAGCGAAGGAAGAATTCAGCGTCACGCTCGGCGATCAGGTCTGGACCCAAAAGCCGCAGAAATATCACGCGCGGTCGCTCGGCATGCTGCGCGCCAGATATGCCGACGTCGCCGACAAGAGCCGCGCTCGATCCGGTGCTGGAGGCGGCGGGCTGCCTTGCCGGATTGCGCGGCTGAAGACTTCAGGAGAAGGAAAACGCCCATGGAAATACCGAAATACAAGATCGCCCTGATCGTCGGCGCCGGCGAAGGCCTGAGCGCATCGCTGGCGCGGCTGTTCGCCCGCGAAGGCATCCGCGTCGCGCTCGCCGCGCGCCAGATCGAAAAACTCGGCGCGCTCTGCCATGAGACCGGCGCCCGCGCCTTTGCCTGCAACGCCACCAAGCCCGACGAGGTCGAGCGGCTGTTCGGCCTGGTCGAGCGCGAGATCGGCAGCCCCGACGTCGTGGTCTACAACGCCAGCGGCAGGGCGCGCGGCGCCTTCGTCGATCTGGTGCCGGCCGACGTGGCGCAGGCGATCACGGTCAGCGCGTTCGGCGGCTTCCTGGTGGCGCAGCAGGCGGTGAAGCGGATGCTGCCGGCCAAGCACGGCGCGATCCTGTTCACCGGCGCTTCCGCCAGCGTCAAGGGCTATCCGCAATCGGCGCCGTTCGCGATGGGAAAATTCGCGCTGCGCGGGCTGGCCCAGAGCATGGCGCGCGAATTGTCGCCGCAGGGCATTCACGTCGCGCATTTCGTCATCGACGGCGGCATCCGCAGCGCCGCGCGCGTCGAGCCCGCCGACCGCCCGGATTCCATGCTCGATCCCGACGCCATTGCCTTCAGCTACTGGAACGTGCTGCAACAGCCGCGCAGCGCCTGGACCTGGGAGCTGGAATTGCGGCCCTGGGTGGAGAAATTTTAGGAGGCACGTCATTGCGAGCGAAGCGAAGCAATCCATGCCGCGCGACGAAAGGCCGGATTGCTTCGTCGCTTCGCTCCTCGCAATGACGGCAGTTACAGATCGGGGAATGCAACATGACGACCGAAATCACCATCGACACCGGCACCAACGAACTCTTCTGCGCGATCCGCGACCGCGTCGCGGTCATCACGCTGAACCGGCCCGAGGTCCGCAACGCGCTGTCGGACATCCTGACGCCGGCGCTGCGCGCGATGATCAAGACCTGCGGCGAGAACCCGCAGGTCGGCGCGCTCCTGATCACCGGCGCCGGCACCGCGTTCTGCGCCGGCGGCAACGTCAAGGGCATGGGCGCCCATCGCGACCAGAAGAAGCTGGAGATGTCCTATGACGAGAAGGTCGCGGACCTGCAGGAACGCCAGCGCCTGCTGACCGGCGCGCTGACCTCGGTGCGCAAGCCGACCATCGCGGCGCTGCCCGGCCCCGCGGTCGGCGCGGGGCTCGCCATCGCCATGGCCTGCGACATCCGCATCGCGGCGCAATCGGCGTTCGTTTCCACCGGCTATCTGCGGGTCGGCCTGAGCGGCGACTACGGCATCGCCTGGCTCCTGACGCGGCTGGTCGGGACCGTCGCGGGCGCGCGAATTGATGTTCACCGCCGACAAGGTCGATGCGGCGAGATGCGAGGCGATCGGCCTCGTCAACCGCGTGGTGCCGGACGAAAAGCTCCAAGCAGAGGCGTTTGCGCTGGCGAAATCGATGGCCGAAGGGCCGACCATTGCGCTGCGCTACATGAAGGACAATCTCGACGAAGCCCTGTTGTTCGATTTCGCTACCGCCCGCGACCACGAGGCCGAGCGCCTGGTCCGCACCACCATGACGGCCGATCACCGCGAGGCGGTGCAGGCGTTTATCGAGAAGCGCAAGGCGGTGTTCGCGGGGAAGTAGTTCGCAGGGTGCCTCAAACCGCCGCCTGAAGCCGGCGATCTGTTGCGCCGCCAGCCGCCAGCTCGCGCAGGGAATCTCCTGCGGCGCGATGTCGGTCTGCTTTTCGAACCGCACCAGCTTCCAGTCGTCGGGGTTGCGGACGAAGGCGAAGCCGGATTTGCGCGCCAGGCCGATCATGACGTCGTTGGAGCGCAGCGTGTCGCCGAACAGACGCGTGGCACCGAACGCGGCGGCGCGGCATTCCAGGTTCTTGAGCAGCGCCGCACCGATGCCGTGGCCCTGCCAGCGGTCGTCGATCGACAGGCCGAACTCGAAGCTTCCGCCATCGGCGACGAACCCGTAGCGGGCTTCGCCGACGATGGTCTCGTGACCGTCGATGGTCATGGTCGCGATCACGCTGAAGCGATCGTGATCGCCGACGTGAACGAATTCCTCGAGCACGGTCCTCGGCAGTTCGCTCATGGCGCCGAGGAAGCGATTGTAGCGGGAGCGGGTCGTGAGCGACCGGAAGTAAGCCTGCAACGCTTCGGCGTCGCGCGGCTCGACAAAGCGCACCGTCAGCGATTTGCCGCTACGCAGCCGCAGGACATCCTGATGTTGCCGAAGCTCGTCAAGACGAAGCGTGGTCATGGCTTGCTTCCGTCGCTGTTTCGAAAAGTCGCTGGCCGGCGCCCCCCGGGAGGCGGCGCCGGCCTGGCTGCATTCAGGCCCGCCAGAACGGCTTTTCGGTCTCGCGAACGATGTCGCTCCAGGACAGGCCGACATCGTGCAGGTCGCGGTCGGTCCATTGCGCCAATTCGTTCCGCTGGCGGTAACGCCTGCGCCAGACGCGGAAGGTCTCGCCGAGCTGGGCGAAAAGGCCAGGACCATGATGATTTGTCATCGTTTGGTGTGAATAGATGGACATCTCGTCCTCCTAAAGCTAAGCTGTTGATGGCCAATATCTGCGCTATTGGCGTTTTCGACAAACGACACTTTGTTTCGATTCACATGAGATAAACTCATGTCACAGACGATCGGAAAATGACGGCCAGGCTGCCATCGCTGAATGGATTGCGCGCGTTCGAGGCGGCGGCGCGCCATCTGAGCTTCACTGTTGCGGCCTCCGAGCTCAACGTCACGCAAACCGCGATCAGCCATCAGATCCGCCGGCTGGAGGAGGAACTCGGGGTCCGCCTGTTCGTCCGGCAGAACCGCGCGCTGACGCTGACGCCGGAAGCAAAGGAATATCTCCCAGGCATCCGCGCGGCGTTCAACGATCTGAGGCTCGCCACCGATCGGCTGCTGCGCCGCGACGACGGCCACGTGCTGACGGTCTCGACGCTGGCCTCGCTTGCCGCCAAATGGCTGCTTGCCGCGGCTGTCCACCTTTCAGGAAACCCATCCGGGCCTCGACGTCCGCATCACCACCTCGGGCGGCCTGGTCGATTTCAAGAGCGGCGATGTCGATGCCGCGATCCGCTACGGCCGCGGCCATTGGCAGGGAACGCGCGCCGAATGGTTGATGGCCGACGAATTGTTTCCGGTGTGCAGCCCGGCGCTGCTCGAGGGCGACAGGCCGCTGCGTTGCCCGGAAGATCTCGCCCATCACACGCTGCTGCACACCAGCGGAGGATTCGACGACGACTGGCGATTGTGGCTTACCGCGGCGGGGCTGCCCTCGACCGTCTCGAAGCAACCCGGACTGACCTTCGATATGATCCTGCTGACCGTGCAGGCGGCGATCGAAGGCGGGGGCGTCGCCATGGGCCGGACCGCCTATGTCGAGGCCGATATCGCCAAGGGACGGCTGGTGGTTCCCTTCAAGGTCACGCTGCCCTCGGATGCCGGCTTCTATCTGGTCTCGCCCGAGGCAAGGTCGGATCCGCCAAAACTCGCGGCGTTCCGGCAATGGCTGAAGGCGTCGGCGCAGAATAAGTCCTGAAAAACGCCCATCCATGCGACGATGTCGGATGACGAGGCGATTTTCGGTTGGTCGCGCCGCACCGGCATGGCAGATTGCCGCGACCAGACAGGGCAACTGTCTCGGCCGGCCGCGGGGAACAACACTGGGCGCGCCGGACAACGGGGAGAAGCAATTCAATGTCGCAATCGACCAGTTCACAGCCGCCGCAGCTCAAGTCGCGCATCGGCGCCATCCTGCGCGCAACCAGCGGCAATTTCCTCGAGCAGTTCGATTTCTTCCTGTTCGGCTTCTATGCGCCCTATATCGCCAAGGCGTTCTTTCCGTCCCATGACGAGACCGCCGCGCTGCTGAACACCTTCGGCGTTTTCTGGCTGGGCGCCTTGATGCGGCCGATAGGCGCCGTCGTGCTCGGCGCCTATATCGACCGCATCGGCCGCCGCCAGGGCCTGATCGTCACGCTGGCGATCATGGCGATCGGCACCGTCGTCATCGCCTTCTGCCCGTCCTATGCGACGATCGGCGTCGCCGCACCCGTGATCGTGCTGGTCGGCCGCCTGCTGCAGGGCTTTTCCGCCGGCGTCGAGCTCGGCGGCGTGTCGGTCTATCTTTCCGAGATCGCCACCCCCGGCAACCGGGGCTTCTACACCTCGTTCCAGTCCTCGAGCCAGCAAGTGGCGATCTTCGTTGCCGCGATCATCGGCTATGTGCTGAGCGAAATGATGCCGGCGGATACCGTCGCGGCATGGGGCTGGCGCATTCCGTTCTTCATCGGCTGCCTCATCATTCCCGTCATCTTCTTCCTGCGGCGGACGCTGGAGGAAACCCCGGAATTCCTCGCCATGAAGAAGCATCCGACGGCCGCGGAAACGTTCGCCTCGGCGATGGCGAACTGGCGCATCGTGATCCTGGGCATGATGATCGCGATCCTGACCACCACGACCTTCTACTTCGTCACCGTTTACACGCCTACCTTCGGCAAGACCGTGCTGAAGCTTTCCAGCCACGACGCCCTTCTCGTCACGCTTCTGGTCGCCGTCACCAACTTCTTCTGGAATCCGGTCGGCGGCGCGGTGTCGGACCGGATCGGGCGCAAGCCGGTATTGCTGACGATCGCCGCACTTTCGCTGGTGACGGCCTATCCCGCGCTGCACTGGCTGGTGGCTGCGCCTACCTTCGGCAAGATGCTGGCGGTCGAGATGATGTTCTCGTTCTATTTCGGCGTCTACAGCGGCACGATGCTCGGCTGCCTGGTCGAGATCGTGCCGGCGCATGTCCGCACCACCTGTTTCTCGCTGGCCTTTGCGCTGGCCGCCGCGTTGTTCGGAACCTTCACGCCGTTCGCCTCGACCTGGCTGATCCAGGAAACCGGCGACAAGGCGTCTCCCGGATACTGGCTGATGTTCGCCGCGGTGGTTGGCATCATAGCGGCGCTGACGGTTTATCGCGGCGGCCGAACCATCGAGACCCGCGAAGCCGTTGCCGCGCAGCAGGCCTGAGACGGCCGGTCGGGAGCAATCACTCAGGCGTTACGGCAACTGGGCAGCACGCTGCCCGGCCGTTGTGCCCGCGATCTTGCCGAACACCGAGCCATTCATCAGGCCGGTGCCGCCGGGATAGTTGAAGTAGAAAATTCCACCGACCAGTTCGCCGGCCGCGAACAGGCCGGGGATCGGCGCACCATCGGTGTCGATGACGCGGGCGCTGGTGTCGATTTTCAGTCCGCCGAAGGTGAAGGTGAGCCCGCAGGTCACGGCATAGGCTTCGAACGGCCCTTGGTCCACCGTGTTGGCCCAATTCGATTTCGGAATCGCCAGCCCCCTGGTGCCACGGCCGTCCTTGACGTTCGGATCGAATGGCACGTCGGTCATGACAGCCTTGTTGTAGCTCAAAATCGTCTCCAGCGCCTTGTCGGCGTTGACGTCGTCGAGCTTCTTGACCAGTTCCTCGAGCGTATCGGCGCGAACCTTGGTAACACGCTTGATGCGATATTCGTCGCGCAGCATCGGGATGATCTTGCCGTCGAACACCTGCCAGGCAAACTGCCCGGGCTGCATCAGGATCACGCGGCCGTATTTCGCGTAGGTGTAATTGCGGAAATCCGCGCCCTCGTCGACGAAGCGCTCGCCATTGGCATTGATCATGATGCCCCAGGGATAGGAGTGCTTCTGAAAATTGTCGCCGACGGTGAGATCGCCGAACTCCGGCGCGTTGCGGTCCCAGCCGACGGCGTGGCCACCCGACCAGTTGCCGGTCGGCATCGCGCCGACGTCGAGCGCCATCTTGATGCCGTCGCCGGTGTTGAAGCGGGTGCCGCGGATCTTGGCGAGTTCCCAGGTCGGCCCGAGATAGCGCGTGCGCATCTCCGTATTGGCCTGGAAACCGCCGGCCGCCAGCACCACGCATTTGGCATGCACGTTGACCGTCTTGCCGTCGTGCTTGACCTTGACGCCTTTGATGCCGTCATCGTCTGACAGCAGCGACAGCGCCCGCGCGCCATAGGCGATCGCGACCTTGTTCTTGCCCGCGATCTTGGTCCAGCTTTCGACCAGGCCCGGTCCGCCGCCCCAGGCTTCCACCGTCAGGCCGCCCCAGAACTTGAACATGCCGTTGATCTTGTAGGCCTGGCGGCCCCAGATCGGCATGAAGCGCATGCCCTTTTCACGCATCCAGAGCATGGTGGCCTTGCTGCGCTTGATCAGGATTTCGCAGAGATCGGGATCGGTGCGGTATTCGGTGATACGGCCCATGTCGTCGAAGAATTTCTCCTCGGTGTAGGTGCCGAAATCGGATTTCGAGACTTCCTCGTCGGTGAGATCGGGCATCAGCGCGCGCAAATCCTCGACGCCGTCATAGACGCAGCGGAACGCGCCGGCGGTGAAGCGGCTGTTGCCGCCGGCCTCGTCTTCCGGCGCGCGCTCCAGCATCAGAACCGAGACGCCGCTTTCGGCCGCGGCAAGGGCCGCACAGAACGCCGCATTGCCGGCGCCGACGACGATGACATCCACAGAAGGGGGTAACGCGATGCTCATGATTGATTACTTCTCGGGTTGGTTCAGGAAATTGAATCTATTGGACGTTGCTAAAGCCTGGTCACAAATCCACCACCACGTAGTCGCTCTCGACCGCGACCTTCAACGTCTCTGCGACATACGGCCCCTTCACCACGGCCGAGCCGGGCTCGACATTGACCGGATAGGCGCGCGCGCGGAAGCGCTTGGGGTCGCAGTAGGACTGGCCGGTACGGATGTCGAATTCCCAGCCGTGCCAGGGGCAGCGGATGATTTCGCCGAGTTTGGTGTATTCGATCGTGCCGGGATCGGAGGATTGCGCCAGCCCGATCAGCGGGCCCTCGCACAGCGAGGCGCCCTGGTGCGGACAGCGGTTCAACAGGCCGAAAAACTCGCCCTTGATGTTGAACACCGCGATCGGGCGCTCGTCGATGGTGAGGAATTTTCGCGTGCCCGGCGGCAACTCATCCACCGGGGCGATGACATGGCGAACCATTACGTGAGACCATACACCTTCAGCGCATTGCCGAGATAAAACGCCTCGCGGTTGGCGTCGCTGACGCCGGCGGGCAGCACGCGGGACGGATCGTCATAGTCCCAGTGCGGATAGTCGGTCGCAAACAGCAGCTTGTCCCAACCGATCCAGTCGATCAGCTGGAACAGGTGATCGCGCCGTTCCGGGTCTTCCATCGGCTGCGTGGTCCACCAGATGTGGTCGCGGATATATTCGGACGGCTTGCGCTTGAGATGCGGCACCTCGCTGTGCAGCCGCTCGAACGTCTTGTCGAGCCGCCATGCCAGCGACGGCGCCCAGCCGAAGCCGGCCTCGATCATCACCATCTTGAGTTTCGGATGCCGCTCGAACACGCCCTCCAGCACGAGGCTCGCAAGCGCGGTCTGCTGGCACTGCGAATGGCCGACCATCTCCTCGATATAGAAGCTTGGCCAGCCCGAGGCGGTGATCGGATTGCCGCCGAAGCCGAACGCATGCACGCCGACCGGAAGTCCGACCTCTTCCGCCGCCTCATAGATCGGCCAGTAGCGGCGCTGGCCCAGCGGCTCGACATTGCGGCTCAGGAGCAGCACCTGCACGAAATTCGGATCGCCCGCGCGCTTGCGGATTTCGGCGGCGGCTGCCACGCCGTCCTCATTGGCGACGACGACGGAGCCCTTCAGCCGCGAATCCTTGCTGGTCCATTTTTCGATCTGCCAATCGTTGACCGCCGAGCAGATCGCTCCCGCCAGATCCTGGTTGCGGATGCCCTGCCCGGTGCCGAGCGGGTTGAGCACGCCGAGCACGACGTTGTTGGGATCGAGATGCTGCTTCTGCATGAACGACAGTGACGAGCCCTGCGGCCCGCCTTCCGGCGGATAGGCGTCGCGGCGCGAGGCGTTCGGCTGCGCCTTTGGATAGGGCGGGCCTTCCATCATGCCCTGGTAGGGATGCTTGTCGTAGGTTTCGAGATGCGCGTGCCAGCGTTTGGCCAGATACGGGTACAATTCGGTCTTGGTCGCGCGCGCCGGATGGATATCGCCATCGGCAATCGCGGTCTTGGCATGAACGAGCGAGACCTGCTCCGGTCGGTCGCGGAACTGGATGTTCATGGCGTGGTCTCCTTGGCCGCCCGCTGCTTCAGCCGCGTGTAGGTCGCGAAGGGATTATCGATCATGATCTTGCGCACGAGGTCGGACGATATCCCTTCCGGCAGCGCCGAGTTGCCCTCGAACTGCCAGTGCGGATAATCCGTTGAGAATAAGAGCAATTCGTCTGACTGCATATGGTCAAACAGCCGATTTAATGTCGCTGGATCGCCCGGCGCGTCGACCGGCTGCAGTGAAAAACGGATGTTGCTGCGCACAATCTCGAGCGGCGCGCGATCCACCCACGGCGTTTCCATCCGGATGCCGCGCCAGAACTTGTGCAGCCGCCACAGGTAGGACGGCAGCCAGGTGAAGCCGCTTTCCAGCATCACCATTTTCAGCCGGGGATGCCGGGCGAACACGCCCTCGACGATCAGGCTGGTCAATTGCGTCTGGAACGCCTGCGCCTGGGCGACGTAATCCTCGATGTGATAGGAGCCCCAGCCGACCGAAGTCGGCGGGTTGTGATAGCTGCTTCCGGCGTGAATTCCGATCGGCAGCCCCAGCCGCTCGGCGGCGGCGTAGATCGGCCAGTAGGCGCGCTTGCCCAGGGGTATGTCGCCCATGACCAGCATCAGGACCTGAACGAAGCGGCTATCCCTGGCGCAGCGCTCGATTTCCGCGACCGACTTTTCGATGCTCTGCACGGGAATGACGATCGAGCCGCGCAGTCGCGCGTCCTTGTCGAGCCATTCCTTCACGAGCCAGTCGTTCAGCGCGCGGCAGAAGGCATCCGCCATGTCCTCGGAAAACACCATCTGCACGCCGTACAGCGGATTGCAGATGGCAAAGCTGACGCCGAACGGATCGAGCGCCTGGGTCTGCATGTCCTGAAGGCTCGCGCCGGGCTTGCCCCTGGCGGGACGCCAGTCCGGCCGCGCCGAGATCGGCGAATTGGCGGGATAGGACTGCGACACCAGGTCGACCATCCCGCGCGTGGTGACCTGGTCGCGCCAGTAATCGTTCAGATATGGCAACAGGCTGGTCAGATGAGGAACGGCGGGGTGCAGATCGCAATCCACGCCCCCCGCAATCGGTGACGTCATGAGCTCAGGATTTCCTCGTTCTCTGCGGTATCAGTCGATTCCACGCTCGTCAGTGCGCAGCATATGGTGCGCCGGTGTTGCCGTCCATCGGCCGGGTCCGGCGAACCGGAGTCGGCACCCATGCAATCCTGTGCTAGGCCTCCTCCGGTCCGGGGCTTCATCCTTCGAGACGCGGCCGAGAGGCCGCTCCTCAGGATGAGGTCTGAGACCCTCATGGTGAGGAGCGCGGCGGCGCCGCGCGTCTTGAACCATGTGGCCCGGCAAGTGCGGCAAATAGGACACCGACCCTCATGAAAGACCTCGTCGCCATCGCCGAAAAAATCGCCGTCATACTGGTCGAGCGGCGCCAGACCATCGCGGTCGCGGAATCCTCGACCGGCGGGCTGATCTCGGCTTCGCTGCTCGCGGTGCCCGGCGCGTCGGCCTATTTCCTCGGCGGCGGCGTGGTCTACACCCGCGACGCGCGGCGCATCCTGATGGACATTCCGGACGAGGCCATGAAAGGCATCCGTTCGGCCTCCGAGCCTTACGCGAAATTGCTGGCGAACCAGATGCGCCGGCGCTTTGCCACCGACTGGGGCCTGTCGGAAACCGGCGCGACGGGACCCACCGGCAACCGCTACGGCGACGCCGCCGGCCACAGCTGCATGGCGGTCGCGGGGCCGCACGAGCAGGTGATGACGCTCGAGACCGGCAGCAATGACCGGCTCGCGAACATGCATGTCTTTGCATCGACCGCGCTCAATCTGCTCTTGCGAAACCTGTCGCGATAATTGCACACGGTGCCGCCCCAATTCAGGTGTCATACCCGCGAAAGCGGGTATCCAGTACGCCGCGGCTTCTCGAATCAGCCATCGGCGTCTCTGGAATACTGGGTCGCCCGGTCAAGCCGGGCGATGACAGTTGGGGTCGTCAAGACATAACTCCGCGATCTCGCCGCATGTTTTTTGCGCGAGGTTTGAATTTTGGTCCGGCTCCTCTGAAACAGAGGGCGCAGGGAATGCCGGGCGCTCGATGCGCCCGCAGCCTCGCGTACGATAAAAAACAAAGTACACGAGTTAGTCACCACGGTCACACCGGAATCGACCCGGCATTCCCCGCGCAATGGTTTTACGGCTTACTTCGTGCTCGCCCCGGTGCACCGGGCTTGTTTGCCACCGTCGCCCGCGCGACTTAACGCGAACTTGACACCAGCGTCGGGGTGCCAGGCCCACAAGACTTCGCCGTCCGCATCACGCGCCATTCGTCAAAAGCGCATCCGCGTCCACCGCATCCCGCCCCGCGTTGTTGACGTTGCGCAACGCCCCTCGGTGGGACGGGACGAAAATGGATATAAGGTGATTTGTCTATTCTGCAAAACAGAATATTTTTTCTGATGCGGCTTGACAAGCAGGCCGGAAAGCACCGCTGATGATTTGCCCGTCGGGCAATCTATCGTCGGCCCTGCGAAAGCAGGGACCCATAACCACAGGGTGGAGTTGCTGCGCGAAAGCCGTCGAACACGATTTTGAAATCGAGAGGCCGCAGCGTATGGGTCCCTGCTTTCGCAGGGACGACACCTGCTCACTTCTCGCGGAAGGCGCGCATCATCTGGTCGTGCAGGGGCTTGATCAGGTAGGACAGCATGGTGCGGTCGCCGGTCTGGACGAAGGCCTCGACCGGCATGCCCGGGATCAGCTTGACCTCGCCGAGGCGCGCGACTTCCTCGGGCGGCATCGCGACGCGAATGGTGTAGTAGGATGTCCCGGTGCGCTGGTCGGTGGTGACGTCGGGCGAGACGCGGCTGACGACGCCGTTCAGTTCCGGCGTGGTGCGCTGGTTGAACGCCGACAGCCGCAACAGCGCCTTCTGGCCGATCTGCAGCTTGTCGATGTCCTGCGGATTGACCTTGGCCTCGACCTGCAGATCGTCGCTCTGCGGAACGACCATCATGATGGCGTCGCCGGCGGTGATCACCCCGCCGACGGTATGCACCGTCGACTGCTCGACCATGCCGTCCTGCGGCGCGCGGATGTCGGTGCGCTTCAGCTGGTCCTCGGCCGTCACCTTGCGCTCGACGAGTTCGCCGATCTTGTCATTGGTCTCGCGCAAATCCTTGGAGACGTCGCTCACCATGTCCTTGTCGACCTGGATGATCTGCAGCTCGGTCTCGGTGATCTTGCCCTTGGCTTGCGCGCGCGAGGCGATGAACTGCGCCCGCTCGCCGTTGAGCCTGGCGGCGTCGCGCTCGAGCGTGGTCAGCCGCGCCAGCTGCACCAGGTGCTTGTCGTAGAGATCTTTGACCCCGACCAGTTCCTTTTCAACCAGCGCGATTTCCTCGTCCTTGGCCTTTTCCTGCGCTTGAAGGCCGGAGATTTCCTCGTTCAACTGCGTGATGCGCTCGTGCAGCTGCGCCTTTTGTCCGGTCCTGCCGTTGACGCGGACATCGAACAATTTGCTCTCGCTCGCCATCAGCGCCTTGACGTCGGGATCGTCGGCGCGGGAGAGCAATTCCTTTGGAAACACGATCTTGTCGATGCCCTGCTGCTCGGCCTGCAGCCGGGCGGCCCGCGCATACAGCGCGTCGAGGTTCTTGGTGACGATCGCAAGATTGGCCTTGGTGACGGTATCGTCGAGCCGCACCACCACGTCGCCGGCCTTGACGAGGTCGCCGTCGTGCGCCAGCACCTCGCCGACCACCCCGCCGGTCGGGTGCTGCACCTTCTTGACGTTGGATTCGACGACGATCGATCCCGGCGCGATCAGCGCGCCCGAGATCTCAACGGTCGAGGCCCAGCCGCCGAGCCCGCCGGCGAGCACCAGCACGATGGCGAGCCCGATGATCAGATGCAGCCGGATCGACCGGCGCGCGCCCTGCAACTCGCTGCCGATCATGACTTGGCGACCCCGCCTTCGGAGACGATCTTGATCGGCGACGGCGGCGCGACGCGCTGCAGCACCTGCCCGAGCACGGTTTCCTTCGGCCCGAAGGCCTGCATGCGGCCGTCCTTCAGGACCAGGAGCTGGTCGACCGCCTCGATGCCGATCGGCCGGTGCGCCACCACCACGACGATGGCGCCGCGCTCGCGCGCGCCGCGCACCGCCCGCGTCAGCGCCTCGTCGCCCTCGGTGTCGAGGTTGGAATTCGGCTCGTCGAGCACGATCAGGAACGGATTGCCGTAGAGCGCCCGCGCCAGCGCCACGCGCTGCGCCTGGCCGGCGGAAAGGGAGGTGCCCTGCTCGCCGATCTGGGTGTCGTAGCCGTCGCGCATCTTGATGATCATCTCGTGGACGCCGGCTTCCTTGGCGGCGGCGATGATACCGTCGGAGGTGGCCTCGGTATCGAACCGGCAGATGTTCTGGGCGACGCTGCCGGCGAACAACTCGACGTCCTGCGGCAGATAGCCGATGTGGCGGCCGAGCACGTCGGACGACCACTGATCGAGCGCGGCGCCGTCGAGCCGGACCTTGCCGCGCGCCGGCTGCCAGACGCCGACCAGCGCGCGCACCAGCGAAGACTTGCCCGATCCGCTCGGCCCGATCACGCCCAGGCCATGGCCGGCGGAAAGCACGAAGTTCACATCCTGGACGATCACCTTCTGGTCGCCGGGCGCCACGATGCTGACGCCTTCGACCGCCAACCGGCTCGACGGACTCTGCAGCAGCGTCTGCGCGGTCCTGGCGGGGATCATGTCGAGCAGCCGGTTGAGACGATGCCAGCTCTGCCGCGCGGCGACGAAGCCTTTCCAGTGCGCGATCGCGAGATCGACCGGCGCCAGCGCCCGCGCGCTCAGGATCGAGCCCGCGATGATGATGCCGGCGGTCGCCTCCTGGTGAATCACGAGATAGGCGCCGACCCCGAGCACCGCCGACTGCAGCGTCATGCGCAGCACCTTGGCGATCGCACCAAGCCCGCCGGAGACGTCGGAGGCGCGCTGGTTGCCCGCGAGATAGGTCTCGTTGGCCTCGCTCCAGCGCCGGGTCAGGCGCCCGGCCATTCCCATCGCGACCAGCACCTCCGCGTTGCGCCGGCTGGTGGCGGCGAGATCGTTGCGGCGCGCGGCCAGCCCCATGGCCTCGCGCGCCGGCGCGCGCGACATGAACTCGGTGACGATGGTGAGCGTGATCAGGATGATCGCGCCGACCAGCGCGGTGAGGCCGATCATGACATGGAACGTGAAACAGATCGCCAGGTAGAACGGCAGCCACGGCAGGTCGAACAGCGCGCCCGGTCCCATGCTGCCGAGGAACGAGCGCACATTGTCGAGGTCGCGGAGCGGCTGCAGGCCCTCGTTGCGCCCGCCGACCATCAGCGGCAGGCGCACGACGGTGTCGAACACGCGCGCGTTGAGGGCTTCGTCGAGCGAGGTTCCGATCCGCCCCAGGATGCGGCCCCGGATCAGGTCGAGCGTGCCCTGCGCCATGTACAAGCCGCCGGCGAGAACGGCGAGGCCCACGAGCGTCGGGACGCTCCGGCTGGGAAGCACCCGGTCGTAGACCTCCAGCATGAACAGCGAGCCGGTCAGATAGAGCAGGTTGATCATGCAGCTCATGGCGCCGACGCCAAGGAACGCACTGCGACAGGCGCGCAGCGCATCACCGAGTTCGGAACGCCGGACGCCGGGAGCGGCTGCCATCAATCCTGATCTCTTCCTGAGGGTTACGGGGCCTTTGATTACTTGGTCGCCCCGGGACGCAAGTAGTTCAGTTGCCCCCATCTTACTGATTTTGGCCGCAACCGTCCATTGAACTCGCGTTAACCTAAATGCCGCGGGCAGCCCGCCACGATTGGCAGTCTGGCGCCCGACCCGATCGGTTCCGCGCAGCCCTCGCCCCGCCGGAGCGGGGCGAGGCGGGCGCGTTTGGCGCTACAGCCGTCCGCCGGTTCGCACCAGGCGCACGATGAAGAGCAGGATGACAGCGCCGATCGCAGAATAGATGATCTCGGAGACGATGCCGGAGCCGATATGGAACCCCAGCCTCGGAAACAACAGGGTGGAGATGAACGCACCGGCGATGCCGACGAGGATGTCGCCGATGATGCCGAAGCCCGTGCCTCGCACGATCTTTCCGGCCAGCCAGCCCGCCACCAGGCCGACGAATAAAATGACGATAATGCCTTCATTGGACAGATACATAGAAGCGACTCCCCGGCTTTGACGCGGTTTATCCGCGCGGCCCAAGCCTAGCCAGAATTGCCTGGTCTGACGAATAGAATTTGCGACCGGCTCGAGCCGTTGCAACCGCCGGCATTGCTTCCGCGACGATTTACGCCGCGGGGCTGGTCACGCGAGCTTTGGTACGAGGTCGTGGAAATCGGTCGCGCGCTGGAACGCAGCCCCGATCCGCAACAGCATGGCCTCATCGAAGGAACGGCCGATCAGCTGCATGCCGACGGGAAGGCCTTTTTTGGTGAAGCCTGCGGGAATCGAAAGCGACGGCAGGCCGAGATAATTGACCGGGCGGGTGAAGCGCGTCAGCCGCTGGATCAGGGCTTCCGCGCCGGGGCTGTTGCCGACGTCGCTCTCGGCGATGGTCGGAGCCGCAATCGGCACGGCTGGCGCGAGCACCGCATCGACTTCGGCGGTCGCAGCCATGTGCGCCGCGAGCGCCGGGCCGCGCCAGCGCATCGCTTCGAGGTACGACACGCCTGGGATCGCGAGTCCGTTCTGCAGCCGCATCAGGACCTGCGGGCCGTAATCCTGCGGCCGCTCGATCAGCCAGCGCTTGTGAAACGCAGCCGCCTCCACCGCAATAACGAGCTGGCTGGCCGCGGTGAGCTGGCGCTGGTCCGGCAGTTCGACCCGGACGATCTCGGTGCCCTCGCGCCGGAAGGCCGCAATCGTCTCATCGAGGATTGTCGCCACCTCCGGATCGAGGTCGTCGACATAGAAGGCGGCGGGCACGCCGATGCGCAGGCCCTTGATCGGCTGCCGCGTCGCCGCGACATAATCCGGGACCGGCCCGGTGATCGCGGTCGGATCCGCAGGGTCCGCGCCCGCCATCAGTCCGAGCAGCAATGCGCAATCCTCCGCCGTGCGGGCGAGCGGACCGACGGTATCGAGCGATTGCGACAATGGCATCGCGCCGGCGCGGCTGATGCGGCCATAAGTGGTCTTCAGGCCGGTGACGCCGCAGAAATGCGCGGGCATCCGGATCGAGCCGCCGGTGTCCGAGCCCAGCGCGGCGAAGGTCAGCCTTGCTGCGACCGCCGAGCCCGAGCCCGACGACGAGCCGCCGGTGATGTGATCGGTGGCCCACGGATTATGCACCGCGCCGTAGTGAGCATTGTGGCCGGTCGGCCCGTAGGCGAACTCCACCATCTGCAGGGAGCCGAGGCGGATCTGGCCGGCCTGCTTCAGCCGCTGCAGCGCGGTCGACGTCGTAGTGGCGACAAAATCCTGCCGGATTTTGGAACCGCAGGTGACCACCTTGCCGGCGTCGTAATACATGTCCTTGTGCGCGAGCGGAACGCCGTGCAGCGCGCCGCCGCCCTTGCCTTTTGCCAATGCGGCGTCGGCGGCGTCGGCCGCGGCCAGCGCCGCGTCCGCCTCGATCGCCATGAAGGCGTTGAGGCGCGGCTGCCACCGCGCGATCCGCTCCAGGCAGGATTGCGTCACCTCGCGCGAGGAGACGCGCTTTTGCGCGATCGCTTTCGCCACCTCGGCGAGCGGCAGCAAAGCAGGTTCGGCGGTTTTTTGCTGAATGTTCATGTTGCAGCCTCGCGAGCGGTCGCGGACTGCGCGAGCAGGAAGGTCGCGGGCTCGAGGTCGAGCGGCAGCGTGCCGGCGACTGCGGCAAAAGCTTCGAACGCAGGACCGATGGAATTGGCGATGCGCGAGGCGGCCTCGGCGTCGACGGGGACGCCTGCGGCATCGGCCATCGCCTTGATTTCTTTTGCTGTCGGTCTGGCCATGCCGCGCCCTCCCCTACTTCGTCAACAGCGCGTAAGCGCCGTTCCAGTCTTCCGGCGGCGGGTTCTCCTTGTAGCCGCGAATGCGCGCCTCGTACAGATTGTAGAGCAGCTCCAGCGCATGGCCGTCGTCGGACTTGCGGCCGCGCTCGATCGCCTCCAGCGCGCCGTCCCAGTCGCGGCTGCGATAGCAGGCGAGCATCTCGATGGTGAGGTTGCGCAGGCGCTGGAAGCGGCCGGATTGCGCGACGTCCTCGCGGCCGGCGATGGCGTAGATGACCTCGGGCTCCGTCTTGCCCTTCACCATGATGAAATCGAGTTCGAGGATCGCAAAGCGGTCCTTGACCGCAAGCGCGGTGTTGGAGCCGACGATGATCGGAAAACCGTATTCCTTGGATTGCCCCTCCAGGCGCGAGGCCAGGTTGACGCTGTCGCCGAACACCGAATAGTTGAATTTCTTGTCGGAGCCCATGTTGCCGACCACGACAGCGCCGGTGTTCAGCCCCACGCCGGCGTTGAGCGGAACAAAGGGGTATCCGCCTTCCTCCGCTTCCTGTTCGCGCACCTTGTTGAGTTCGCCGACCCGCTCCAGCATGTCGACGGCCGCCTCGCAGGCGTTGAGCTGGTGCTCGTTGTCGTCGAGCGGCGCGTTCCAGAATGCCATGATGGCGTCGCCCATATATTTGTCGATGGTGCCTTTGCGGTCGAGGATCGCATTGGTAAGCGGCGTCAGGAAGCGATTCATCAGCGCGGTCAACCCTTGCGGATCGTTCTTGTAGCTTTCCGAGATCGAGGTGAAACCGCGCATGTCGCTGAACATGATGGTCATCACGCGCTCCTCGCCGCCGAGCACGAGTTTTTCCGGCGATTGCGCGAGCTGTTCCACGAATGCCGGCGACAGATACTGGCTGAACGCCGAGCGGATCTGACGCCGCTGCTTCTGCTCCCGGACGAAGCTCGTGAAGATCAGGGTGAGATAGATCGCGGTGGTCGACAGCAACGGATAGCTGAAATCGATCAGGAGCCGCTCGCGGGTGTAGAAGAACCAGGAGGTTCCGATCAAGAGCGTTGCGAACAGGGCGCCGATGGTGACCAGGATGACCGGCCCGAAGCGCGGCGCGAACGCGATCACCAACAGCCCGAGCACCAGTGCGGCAGCGAATTCGAGCGCAACGCCGTAAGGCGGTTCCGCCAACAGGCTCTTGGTCAGGGCGGCTTCCAGCACCTGGGCGTGGATTTCGACGCCCGGCATGGCGCGCGACACCGGCGTGGTCTTGATGTCGTTGAGACCGACCGCGGAGGTCCCGATCAGGACCAGCTTGCCCCTGATCTTTTCCGGCGGGACCTTGCCTTCGAGCAGGTCCGCCGCCGAGACGTAGAGCGAGGTATCGCGGCGCGCGAAATGCACCCAGAGCTGGCCGTTGCGGTCGGTCGGGACCTGCAGGCCCTTGACGCCGATGCTGGTGATCCCGGCCCGGTCGGTCTTGATGAAGATGGTGTCGGTGCCGGTGATCACCCGCAGGATCTCGAAGCTCAGCGACGGCATGGTGACGCCCTGGGCCAGCATGATCATCGGCACCCTGCGGACGATGCCGTCGCGTTCGGGATTGATCGTGAGCAGGCCGCGCCCGGCCGCCGCCTTTTCCAGCACGGGGGTGTTGCGCAACAGGCCGGGGAACTGGAACATGAAGCGCTGCGGCTCTTCGCCCAGCATCGCCAGTCCCGTCACCGGAAGCGTCTTGTCGAGATCGCCTCTGGCGACAGCCAGTCCCGAATTCGCCAAGCACCACCCGCGATTGCCGCATGGTATCGGCGAGAACCTGATCGTTGCTCGGCAGCGACCGCAACCTGGCGCGGGTCTCCTCGTCGAGATTGCGGTAGGTGTCGGCGGCGACGTCGGGATTGAGCCGGTCGGGCTCGGCGAAGATGACGTCGAAACCGATCACGACGGCGCCGAGTTTGGTGAGATTGCCGACCATGTCGGCGATCCGCGTCCGCGACCACGGCCACTGGCCGAATTTTGCCAGGCTCGCTTCATCAATATCGACGATGGCGACCGGCGATTTTGCGAATTTGGGGCGGGGATCGATGCGCTGGAAGGTGTCGAAGATGCGGACCCGCAGCTCCTCGACCGGAGCCGGATCGGCGATGCGCAGCGCCGCGATGCCGATCAAAAGCAAAAGGCACAACAGCCGCGCATAGCCGAACTTCCGCCCGAACCACCTTCGCAACGCTCGCAGCCGCTTCATGCTGTTTCGATATCACGCTGCGGCGGATTGATCACGTCGCTTGCTTCAGAACGAGCCTGGCTGATTTTGGTCGACTGACGAGGCGCAAACCGTGCCGACATCAGTTAAAACTTGCCGGGGGGAGTCATGAGCTTCTATTTAGACCCACAAAGCCAGTGTTCTTCAACGACGGCCAGATTAGGCCAATCTAAATCGCAGCTCTCATGACAGGAGTTTAAGCCAGTCTGATCGCCTAAGTTAACAGGCTGAGTGGCTTGGTTCGATGTTTTCCGCGTTAAATTTCAGCGGTTATCACAAAGGAATGCAGGTCACCTTCACGAATTGGGTTTGTTCTGCCAAAACTGCCGTCGCGAGTGCCTTCGCTGCGCCGATAGGACGATTGGACATAAGCCATTGAAATAAAACAATAAAAACGCATTTGCTTTCGTAGCTTCTGCAACTTATGAGATGGTCTTTTTATCTTACCCTTTTTAAGCTTCTAATGGCTCGTTCCTCTCCGCGAAAAGGCGTACCTCGGTATCGGCCCCCGTATCGATTTGAGGACCGTTGATCCGAACGGCACGCCGTTCCGTTCTACCCCATCAACGGAAATCAACAGACCGGCCCGGTTGGTCCGTTTCGTGGCCAAAAGCGGAAATGGCCGCGCCATCGATATCAAGCAGGTTGGAGCGGACATCGCGCACGCGTCCGCCGACGGCGTTCGCGCATCGAATGCCACCGTCATACATATCTAGAAAATTATTCTTCAATCAAAATTGGTTTGTTTTGGGGCTCTTCGCTAACGGAATTCCGGCTTTTGCGGTTACTCAAAACGAAATTCTATCTCCGTTTAGAGTGCCGTGGTTTGCGGAACCGAACTCCCATCCCAGCGCCATTCTCGTCGAGAAACTCTAGCCCAGCCGCTTCAAGCGCACGTTGTAGTTTTAACCGTGCTTCCTCTGAAACGTTGGGTCCGAAGCCACCTTCCACGCGCTTAACGGTAGGCAAAGACAGGCCAGCCCGGGAAGCAAGCTCTGTCTGAGACCATCCCAAAAGCGCGCGAGCGGCCCGGAGCTGTTCAATAGTAGTCAAGAAAGATTCCTATTGATCCCTTTTGGATCATACATTATGATCCCTTTTGGATCGTACCCAGTTTCACGAACTCATCAGATCCTAACGTTACGCGAAACAACGGAGGACGTAATGTCGAGAAATGCAGCGCAAGTTGAGAAATCTGTGGACCGCCGTTCTTTCATGGGCGGCTCGGACGCCCGGATCATCATGGGGAGCGACGAAAGTGCCCTAATCCGGCTGTGGCGGGAGAAGCGTGGCGAGGCCGAGCCCGAGGATCTCTCGGGTAACCTAATCGTCCAGCTTGGGACCGTGACCGAGGACCTCAATCGGCGATGGTACGAACTCAACAGCGGCGAGGTCATCATGGATGTCCAGAGACGCGCCCAGCACCAGGCTATCCCGTGGATGGCGGCAACCCTGGACGGCGTGGTCGAAAGAACCGGAGCCGTCTTCGAAGCCAAGTTCATGCTGCCCTGGTCGTTCTCGGAGGAAACAGCCGCCGAGAAGCACATGGCCCAGCTGCAGCACAACATGTGGGTGATCCAGTCCCGCTGCGCGGTGCTTTCCATCATCACCGGCGGTGGCAAATGGGTCGAGATCACCATTCCTGCCGATCCGCTCTACCAGCATCTCCTGCTCACCGCCGAGAAGATGTTCTGGCGCTGTGTCAAGAGTGGTGACGCCCCTCATTTGTTCGGCGTCGAGCCGCCCCGCCCACGGATCGAGGCGGTCCGGATCGTCGACATGACCTCATCCAATTCTTGGGCGGACTTGGCCGGGGCCTTTTGCCAGACCCGGGCGGCATTCCTCAATCATGAAACCGCAAGAGCTGAGCTAAAGAAGCTGATGCCGGAGGACGCCAGGGAAGCGATCGGTCACGGGGTACGGGCCAGACGCTCCAAATCCGGCGCCATCAGCTTCGATCTCCATCAGACGGAGGCCGGTCATGCAGCGCTCAAGTGAGACCATCGGCGCGATTGCGGGCGCGCTGGCAAAGGCCCAGATCGAACTAGCCAACCCCGAGAAGTTGCTGATCGCGACCATCCGCTCAACCTTCCCTCGCGAGAGTGATCGCAGCTTCCGCTACGCGTCGTTATCCAGCGGGCTGGATCTGGTGCGCAAGTCGCTGGGCCGGCACGAGATTGCGACCGTGCAGACTACCTCGATCGACGAGGGAGCCGGCCTGATCCGGTTGACCACCACGCTGGCGCATTCGTCCGGGGAATGGGTGTCCTCGGACTGGCCGGTATGCCCGGTCAGCGAGACGGCCGCCCCGCATCGGATGGGGGCGGCCCTGACCTACGCCCGGCGCTATGCGCTGTTCACGCTGGTCGGGATTGCCGGCGAGGACGATCTCGATGCTCCGGATCTCAAGGGCGGTCCGGCCGCGCCCATGGTATTTAACGGGCCTTTACAACAAGTCGCCCAGACAAACGGATCGAACGAGCAAACCGATACTGCAGTCCGTCCGCCCTTATCGTCAGCACCCTCAGCAGCGGTCGGCAGTAGCCGACGCAAAACGGTCAGAACGCCAAGCGTTCTTCTGGGCGCTGAAAATTCAATGGCTTTGCGCGAGCAGCTCCTTGGGGAGCTGCCCGAGTTAGTGTCAGCCGAGCAACTCACCGAGTGGTCCCACCGAAGCCTGCCGATCAAAAACACCTTGGCTACGGACGACGCGCGAACAGTCGAGGAAGCGTTTGAAGCCAAACTGATGAATTTTGCAAACGCGGGTGCGTCCCTCTCGTCGCCTGGGTTCAATCCAACAGCGAGGGAGGACTGTTCCGAACGATCGCGAATTGAGCAGGCTTCGCCAAGCAAAGAAACTGGGCCACGCAGAATCGACAAGAGTTTGCTCGCCCTTTCGGAGCCTCGTCGCCTTCGCGACAAGATCCATCTTCGATTTGTTGCCAAACAAACCCTGCCTGATCTGTGAACGGCTGCCCTGCGACGCCCACCATTTACGCTTCGCGCAGGGACGCGGTCTTGGCCTCAAGGTGAGCGACGAGTTCACCGTACCGCTCTGCCGTGGACAACATCGCGAGGTCCACCGCGCCGCTAACGAAGCTCGATGGTGGGAGAATGCCGGCGTCGACGCTTTGGTAATAGCTCACAAACTTTGGACCGAAACCCATCCGCTGCGAATCCCGCCGACCGAAGCAGGCCAGAATGTCGCATTATGCGCTCCCAGCGAGACAATCGAGCGGGCAGTTTCCATTCTCTCTCCGAAGAATAAGTGGACAGAAAGAATTACGAAACGAAGCCAGATCTAGGGTCTCCCTACATAACCTCGCCTCGGCAAATTGAGTCCAACCACCGCACCACGCTCAGAAGCACAGTCCGAAAACGGAAACCGGCAAGCAGCGAAGCTCTCAAAAACGCAGTTCGGCACCGATTGACCGCCGAGACCGTGATCGGACACCAGAGGATCCCGAAGACTACAAAGCCTTCGAGCAGACGGTCACCCTAAATTATGATGCGGAAACGGTGGTCGAGCGCGAATTGGTCCTTCGCCTCGCAAGCTTGCTGTGGCGATTGCGGCGCTCAACCTTGATTGAGACCAATCCGCATTGCTGCCGCGAGCGTGCAGTCTTGGGAGGTGTTTGTGTTGGGCACGTCCGCTGCTCCTGGGGGCCGCAAATCGCCCTAGACGACGTGGAAGTCGCTGACATGTAGTTGCGCCCTCAGGACGCCGTTCAATGTCACGCCATCGTGGCCGTCGAGGTTGACGACAGCATTGCCGTGGCCGTCGTCCTGCGTGGCGTTGAAGGCGGCTTCCGCGCTGGCAAAGATCGGGCTCTTGAACAGAAGCGAATCGGTCGCCGGGTGGAAGTCCGTCACCGCCTCCCTGCCGACGGCGCCGAAGTTGAACACAAAGTTGTCGCTGGCCGCGGTGCCGGTCAGGGTCTGGTTCGGCGCGCTGGCGACGATGGTCTGGCTCGCCGCCGGCCCCGGATCGTTCATGGTAACGCCGCCGATGCTCGGGCCCGGATCATGCGCGACGACGCCGTCGATGGCCTGGTTGGCGGCTGCCGGCGGATCGACGATATTGGCGCCGCCGTTGTGGTCGTCCGAAGCGTTCCAGGTGGAGTGCGAGTAATCTCCGACCAGCTTGAAGGTCTCCGTCACGTTGTCCGACGAGTCATGCACCGTCAGCGTTGTGAAAGTCCCATCATAGCTGTTGTTGCCAGTCGTCGCCGTCGTGGTGCCTGCGGCAAAGCCGTGGAGGTCGAGCACATCGCCGGTTCCAGTAATCCCGGCGATTTCGCCGGTGAAATGGGCCGGGTCGTCGAGCCTAAATGTGCCCGTGGGAGCATCATAGGTTACCAATCCGGAATCAGCTCCGGCGAACTCAATCGTGGCAGCTGCGTCTATTTGAGCCGCATGTACGAATGGGCTCAAGATCAGCAGCGTATCGCCACTTGCCTCGACCGAACCGTCGGAATTCGGAGCCGGATCGTGGCTCGGGTTGAACGCTAGCGCTTCGACGTTCTGATCGACGACAAGCTGTCCGGCATGCGCATGCTGCGGATCGATATTGGTGACCGTGGTCACACCATTTGTCGTGCTGACGGTATAGTTCGAACGCGCGTCGGCGAAGATCGCTTCATTCCAGGCGTTGGTACCGGTACCGCCGTTGAAATGATCGATCGGAGCCGACGTCAACGTGTCCTGTCCGACGAAATAGTAGTAATTCTGGTCGCTGTTTTCGCCGGCGAAGGTATCGTTGAAGTGAGTTCCGGCCACGTATTTTGACTGATCGTCCGAGAGTCCCGAATCGTTGATATTGAGTCCCGCCGTGCGGAAATCGAAAATGTCGGTCGTGTACTGCGAGCTGTCAGGATAGGTCACGGCGATACGGCCGTCGCCCATCACCGCGAGATCGCTGAACGTCACGCTATGCGCGCGGTCGACTATCGTGGCGAGCTGATTGCCGTTTTCGTCAAACTCGACCACCGTCGTCGACGTGGTGTCGCCATAGGCGAGATATTCCACGCTAACGCCATTGTAGTTAAACGAGCCGACCCTGACGTTCTCTGCATCGGGCACCTGGAACGTCGTGTGCGAGATTAGCTGGCCCGATCCGAAGTTGTTGTTGGAATTGTATCCACTCGCTTTGAAGATTGCGAACTCGACCTGGTAGTGAGTGCCATTGCTGTCGTTGACCGTTTCGCTCCACGCCGCGGAAAATCCGCTGCCCTGCACGCCATTCGGCGTGAACAGCAGCGACGCCCCGCTTGGCTGGGTAATCTGGTTGGTGGCTCCCGGCAGGAAATGCGTCAGGTCAGGCGTGATCAGGAAGTGGACGTCGGGGTTTGCGCTGCCGTCAACGTTGTAACCCTGGAACTGGACGTCCTGCTGGCCGGCATTGTTGCTGTCGGCTACGGCTAGGACCGACGCGTAGGGAACCGAAATACCATGGTCGCTGAGGGCGCCGGCGTTTCTGAATTGCCAGGCCGGCGCCGAAGTCGCAGCCGCGAGGTTGGACAGACTTTCGATGGTCCCGACCGCTGTCGGGCTGCCGCCGGTCGGGAGGATTTGGAACTGGGCCTGATAGTTCGATCCGTCGTAGACGGCCCAGGCGAGGCTGTATGACGTCATGGTCGCGGTCGCGACGTCGCTGGCGTTAAAGTTGGTGTAGCCATCAAACAGGCTGGTGACCGAGCCGGTGAGATTCTGTTCCAGCGCCGTCGGTGTGCCGACCGTCAAGCTTCCGTTCGGTCCGCTCGCCGGCTCCGAGATGATGCTTTGATAGATGGTCGAAACGTTGGCGCCAGTAGGTTCCGTCGAGTAGAACGCGAGAGTTTCCGGACCCGTGCCGGTCACCGGCATGATCACCTGGTATTTAAACGGAAGCTGGGTGGTCGAGGTTTGGACCTGCTGGATGCCGCTGCGGTAAGGCAGCGCGAACGGATCGAACAGGACTGCGTTCTCCGTGACCGAATCCGGCCCCGCCGGATTGAAGCTGCTGGCTGGCGTGGTGCCGAAGAGTACGGCGCCCGTATTGGCGGCCGTATCGACATTGCTGATCAAATTGAAGAGGTGAAGGTTCGGCTCCGGAATGACGGACCTTCCCCACGGTTGGGCGTTCAACAGCACGGTCGGGGCGATGTCCGGGCTGGCATTGCTGCCGTCGCTGACCTGGATCAAGAAATTCGGCACGGTCGCGGTGCCGTCCTGGACGAATTCAACCTGCCCGGCGGCAATCTGCGCGATGGTGAAGCCGCCGGTTGGCGCGGACACCCAATTGGTCCCGTTGAAGACCTCGAATTGACCGCCGATGAGCGTTGCTCACCGAATAGGTAAGTTGGTGAAGCCGGGATCGCTGACATTGAAATCGGTGTCGGTCAGCACCGTGGTGCCGCCTTTGCCGACGGCCAGCGTGAAGCTGTTGAGGACCGGACCGACGTGAACGGTCGTTGTTACCGTCTGGCTGTACTGACTGTTGTCGTACGCCGCCCAGGTCACGGTACGATCGCCATCGCCAGCACCCGGGGAGAACTGGATCATTTGCAGCGCCGCCTGGAAGTCGGCGGTCGTGGGGGTGCCGCTTATTCCGGACAGGAATAGCTGAACTTCGTTGGGAACGGTGGTGGTGTCGAGATGGTAATGGATTGTGCTGCCGTCGGCGTCGGCGATGGTGCCGTCCGTGGCGCTCCCGGTCACGTTGGGCCCGCTGATCGAGAGCGTGTCGCCGGCCTGGAAGCTCGTCGATGAGATCCAGACGTTGACGCTGCTGACGTTGGCCGTGGTGTCGGTGAGTATGATCGAGGAATCGAGGGTGACCGGCGTCCCCGTGTAGGTGACGGCATTGTTGGCGTTGCTGAGCACCGGGCCGCCGTTGTTGTTTCCGCCGCCGTTATTGCCGCCATTGCCACCCGTGACAAATTCCGAGCCGTTAAGCGATTGATATTGTGTCTGGGATGACATTCAGCAAGGTGATAACGTCGCCATTGCCGAAATCCAAAGTGGTATTGCCGCCGGAATAAGTGACGTTCAGGCGGGGCGCCGTCAGCCCGTTCAGCTGGATTTGATCGCCTTCTGTTTTATCGAACGTGCCGTTGGCCTGATCGAAGTTCGTGATCGTCAGCGCGCCGTATCCTTGCTGAAACACGAATGTACTGCCTGCGCCGCCGGTCAGCGTATCGTGGCTGCCAGCGGGCGCGCCGCCGCCGTCGAAGAAATCTTTGCCGGTACCAGTGAGCGTGTCGGCTTGACCTGCTGAGCCAAAGCTGTCGGGACCGGGGCCGCCAACGAAATTGAAAGCAAACTTCGAGGTCAGGGCCTCGATGGCGCTTTGGTTGCCGCCGGCGGCCAATTGGACGTCCACCATCCAGGTAGCGGCGTCGACCGAAATTCCGGAGAAGTTGGCGAGCGCAACTGCCGCGCTGTCGTTGGCGAATTCGTGGAACGAGGTCAGCGTTCCGCCGGTGACGGTGATCCCGCCTGCGCCGCTGCCATAGGTGAAATTGCTACCGTTGACTACGAATTTGAGGTTGTCGGCGGTATCGACGATCGTGAAACTCGTCGAATTGCCGCCGGCCTGGATGGTCCCGGACCCCATCTCCACCAGCGCATTGTGATGCTGGAAATCAAGTCCATTGGGTGTCAGGACGGTGATCGTCACTGTCGACGGCGCGACAATGCCGAAGGAATCGGTCGCACTCTCATGCTCTCCCGAGTCCACATAGGTGACGACGACCTCCAGCAGCTGGCCGGCATCGGTCACAGTGGGCGTATAGCTGTTGGAGTTGGTGCCGACCGGGTTCCAGGTGTGGCCGTTGTCGGCGGAAACCTGCCAGGCGTAACTGAGACCGGTCGATACGCTGGTTCCGCCGTCTTTCACCCCGGTGACATGGATCGTCGAACCCTGCTTGGCGGTCGCACTGTCGGCCGTCGCAACCAGATCGTTCGACATGCCGAGAGCGTAGATGCTGCTCTCCTTGCCCCCTGCGTCCACATAGGTCACGACAAGCTGCATCAAGTTGCCTTCGTCGGATTCTCCGGGTGTATAACTGGAATTGGTGCCGACGGTCGTCCACGTGCCGTTGTTCGTGGAATCCTGCCAGGCGTAACTGAGACCCGTCGTGACGGTGATGCCGCCGTCCTTAACCCCGAGGACGTGCATCGTCACGCCCTGCTGCGCGGTCGTACTGTCGAGCGTCGCGACCAAATCGCCACCCGCGATCTCGCCAACCGCGGAGGAAGCCGTCGCGGTCGCAACGTCGTTGCTGCTCGGATCGCTGCTGTCGGTCACCATCACGGACAGCGCCTTGCCCTCGTCCGCCTCGGTCGGCGTGTAGGTCGAAGTCGTCGCCCCGCTGCCGCCGGCGTTCACGCCGTTGACCTTCCACTGATAGCTCAGATGCGGGTCGGTCAGGGCGACCGTCACCCCGCCGTCCGTCACCGTCGCAACACTGATGCTCGCACCCTGCAGCGGCGTGTTGCTGCTCAGCGTCGCCTCCAGATCGCCGCCCGTGATCTCCTGCACCGTGCCGGCCGAGGTGGTGCCGGTCTCGGCAAAGCCGTGGGTGTCGTTGAACGACACCGCGACGCTTATCGCCTGGCCTTCGTGGTTCTCGGTCGGCGTATAGGTCGCGCCAGCGGCATCCGAGCCGCTGTGGACCACCGTATTGCCGACCGTCCAGGTGTAGGTGATGCCCGAAGCCGGTGCGTCCGGCTCGCTCACCGTCGCGGTGATCTGCTGGCCTTCGACCGCATTGCCGCTGGTCAGGCCCGAAAGCACGATCGAGGCGTTCTCGGTCGGGCTTTCCTGCACCACGCCAAAATTGACCGTCTTGCTCTCGCTGCCGGACGGATCCGCGGCATAGGTCGTCACCAGCTTGAGAGAATGCCCCTCATCGGTTTCGGTCGGCGCATAGCTTGAACCCGACCCGACCTGGTTCCAGTTACCGTTGACGTCCAAAGTCTGCCACGAATAGGTCACCCCTGACGCGAGGCTGGCACCGTCGTCGGTGACCGCGGTCACGTGGATCGTGGTACCTTCGGTGGCAGTTGCGTTGTCGAGCGTAACCGCGAGATCATCGACGGTAATCGCGCCACCCGAAACATTGAAGGTGTCGCCGGCGTAGGAGGTCGCAAGATCGATGGTGCCGAGCGTATTGTGCGACGCATCGAACACGGTCAGGATCTGACCGGTGCCGTCGAGGGTGGCGCTGGCGGCATTATGGATGTCGATCGCCTCGCCTTCGTCGAAATTGGCGATGACGCCATGGAAATTAGACAATGATATCGCAGTGAGATCAAGCACCCCTGCGCCGTCGTCGCTGCCGATGAAGGTGATGGTCGGAGTGACTGAGGCCGTGCCCACGGCGGCATCGAATTTGAGAACCGAGCCGGTCGCTGCAGCGATTTCGAGCGACGTCGCCGCCGTGCCGTCGACGGCGTTCGTGAACTCCAACGTGCCGCCGCTCGCCATCACCAGATCGGCGACATCGAGCGGGATGCTGACCGTGCCGCAGCCGGTGAGATTGGTATCCGCGGCGAGGTCGCCTGAACCGGTGATCGAGCCGCCCGCGAGCGACAGCCCGGCGGAGTTGTCAAGGATCGCGTGAGCCCCCACCAGCGTGACCGTACTGGCGCCGATCGCGAGCGCGTCGCCGAGCATCAGCGTGGTGTTGTCCTCGACCTTGATCAGGCCTCCGAGGAGGCTGATGCTGCTGTCGATCGTGCTGTTGCCGGTTACGTCGATGGTGCCGTTGTCGGTGACGGTGCCGGCGGCCACGGTGGTGCCGTTCACCGTCAGCGTGCCGGTGTTCTCGACCGTGATGCTACCGCCGCCGGTGTTGTCGATGCTGCTGGGGTCAACCAGCAGCGCGCCGGAAACATCGATATTGCCGGTGTTGGTAACGGTCTCGCCAAGCAGCTGGTTGCCGCTGCCGCTGACATTGATCTGATCTGCATTGCCGAGTGCGCCGCTCTGCAGCACGGCGTTGCCGGTCAGATCGAACTCGCCGCCCGCATCGTTGGTGACGGTGCCGGCGGTGACGGTGCTGCCGTTCAGCGTCAGCGCGCCGGTGCTGTCGATCGTGATCCCGTCAGCCGCCCCGCCGTTGGTGACCAGGCTGTTCTGATCAATCGTCAGCGCCCCGATAACCTCCAGCGTGGCGTTGTTGGTCACCTGCTCGGTGTCCAGCGCGTTGCCGGCGCCCGATACCGTGAAGATGCCGTTGTTGGTCAGCGTGCCGTTCTGGATCGCGGCCAAACCGGTCAGCGCCAGCGTGCCTTCGTCGTCGACAAAGCCGGCGGTGACGGTGCTGCCGTTCAGCGTCAGCGCGCCGGTGCTGTCGATCGTGATCCCGTCAGCCGCTCCGCCGTTGGTGACCAGGCTGTTCTGATCAATCGTCAGCGCCCCGATAACCTCCAGCGTGGCGTTGTTGGTCACCTGCTCGGTGTCCAGCGCGTTGCCGGCGCCCGATACCGTGAAGATGCCGTTGTTGGTCAGCGTGCCGTTCTGGATCGCGGCCAAACCGGTCAGCGCCAGCGTGCCTTCGTCGTCGACAAAGCCGGCGGTGACGGTGCTGCCGTTCAGCGTCAGCGCGCCGGTGCTGTCGATCGTGATCCCGTCAGCCGCCCCGCCGTTGGTGACCAGGCTGTTCTGATCAATCGTCAGCGCCCCGATAACCTCCAGCGTGGCGTTGTTGGTCACCTGCTCGGTGTCCAGCGCGTTGCCGGCGCCCGATACCGTGAAGATGCCGTTGTTGGTCAGCGTGCCGTTCTGGATCGCGGCCAAACCGGTCAGCGCCAGCGTGCCTTCGTCGTCGACAAAGCCGGCGGTGACGGTGCTGCCGTTCAGCGTCAGCGCGCCGGTGCTGTCGATCGTGATGGTGCCGCCGGTGTTGTCGATCGTGCTGGGGTCGATCAGCAGCGCGGCGCCGGCCGTAACCTCGAGCGCATTGTTGGCGGTGACGGTTTCGCCGTCCAGCGCGTTGCCGGTGCCGGTGACCTTGATGAGCCCGGAATTGCCGAGCGAGCCGTTGCTCAGCACGGCTGCGCCCACAAGATCGATCTCGCCGCCTGCCTTGTTGGTGACGGTGCCGGTGTCGATCTTGGCGCCGTCCAGCACAAGCTTGGCCCCGCCGTCGATATTCAGGTTGCCGCCGCCGTTGGCGACGTTGACCTTGACGTTGAGCGTGCCGCCGGAAACCTCGATCGTCCCGGAATTGGTGATCGTGCTTTGATCGCGGAAATCGCCGCCGTCGGCCAGCGTCATCGTACCCGTGTTCTGCAGGACACTGTTGTTCAGGATCTCGGCAAGGCCGCCGAGGCTGAGGTCACCGAAATTGCGCAGGATCGAATCGGCGCTGAGATTGAGCCCGCCGCCGATGGCGAGCGACCCACCTTTCTGAATATCCAGCTCCGGCGGCAGACCGACGAAGTCGTTCAGTGTCACCGAGTGAGCTTGGGCCGCGGTCCCCGCCGTGATGTTCGCCGGATACGAGGGCGTGTGCGGGTGCAACTGGTTGGTGACGATGATGACATCGTTGCCTGAGGTTGGAACCGTGCCGGTTTCCCAGTCCGGCGCGGTTGTCCAGTTGTTGTCCTGTCCGTCGTCCGTGGTGTGGATCCACACGACCGCCGGACTGTTGGTGCCGGTGATGGTGACTTCGATGGTCTTGGTGTCGGTCGCGCCCTGCGAATCCGTCAGTGTGATGGTGTAGTCGAGCGTGAGCTTTTCGCCCGCCGGGATAAAATCGGCGAGATAGACCGGAAGGGCGGCCAATTGCCAACTGATCGTCCCGTAGCTGCTACCGGTGCTGTCGCTGGCGATCGCCACCGAGAGGGCTTGCTCGAACGCCTGCATCGGGCCTGGCGCCAGCGCCTCGAGCGCCGCCTTGTCCAGCGTCCCGCCTGACCCAGGAAGCGACGCAGCCGTCAGCGCGACAGAGACCGTGTGGGTATCGGTCAGGTCGACGTCGGTGAAGGCAAACGTGCCGCTCGTCACCTCGTTATGGAGCGTTTGCAGCGGTCCGCCCGTGGTCGTCGTGCCGGCCGCGTATTCGATCAGCTGGATCTGTTGGTCAGTAGTGATGATCGGCTGGTCGTTGGTGCCCGTGATGATGATGGTGAACGTAAGCGGCGTCTTCTCGTTGTCCGACGCGTAATTGGTGGAGACCGTGAGCGTATAGGTCAGCTGCAGCGTCTCGCCGGCGGCGAGGAAATCGAACGCACCGTCCGGCACGCTATAGGTGACGAGCGTGGAGCCGTTGTTGTTGTTGTCGGGGTTGGGCGTCAGGGTGAGCTGGGCTTCCACCGCCGCGATATCCGCGAGCTGCTGCGTGTTCAGCGACGCGGTGACGTCCTGGTGCGCCGCGTTCTGGTAGCTGAACGAGATAAACTGCTGCGAGACCGTCGGCGTATCGCCGGCGTTGACGTCGACGAAGTTGATCTTGACGGTCGTGCCATCGAGGTCGGCGTAATCGCCGGTCTTGCCGGCGAGTTCGCTGAAGGACACCCCGGTGATGGGATGACCGGAAGCATCGAGAATGACGGCCTGCGGCGGTCCGGGGATGTGTACCACCGAGTTGGTCGGCCCGCCCTGGGCCGTAACTTGCGCGCCGCTGTCCGTGTTCACCTTGATGGCGAACGCGGTGGCGCTCGTTCCGTTCGCCAGGGTGATGGTCTGCGGCGTCTGCGGAACGATCGTATCGGTGAAATGCTGGTTCTGTTGGGGGTTCGCGTCCGTGAACTTCAGCGTGAACACGTCGATGATCAGCTTCTGGATATCGGGCGGCAGCGGCGCGTTGGTGATGCTGATCTGGCCCTGGCTGATGTTGATCTGCTGCCCGGCCTGATTGACCGTTGCGATCGGCGCCAGCGTGGTCTTGTCGAACAGGATGTAGGAACCGGTGTGGCCGTCGGGCTCGACCAGCACCTGGAACTTGGCGTCGGGCGCGCCGCCCTGGCCGGGAACGCTGAAGTCGATCTCGACCAGCACCGCGGTGCCGCGGATGCCCATGGTGGCGACCGGCGTATCGACCTTCATGTCGCCGTGCTTGGCGGTCTCGCCGGCGACGAAGGAGATCGTCCCGGCCACCAGGCTGATCAGCGATGAATTGTTCGACCCGTTCGGGTCGTAGACCATCTCGTTGAGCACCATCTTGGCGTTCGAGGAGAGGCCGAATACGGTGCCGTCGATGAAGGTGATGCCGACCGTCGAATCCGAACCGGACTGGACGACGTCGCCCTTTTCGACGTTGTCGCCCATGTTCAGGATGATCGAAACGCCGTTGCGAATCGCGGTCGCGCTGCCGACAAGCTTGGTGACATGACCGATCACATGGCCGGCGCTGGTGCTGCCGTCGGCCTGCGCATATTCGGTATGGCCGGTCAACGCATCGACGATGTCGCCGGTGAGGTGGGCGCCGTCCGGCGAGGCCAGCGCGGCGCGCTTCTCGCCCTTGAAGTAATCGTGCAGGACCAGTTCGCGGTCGTCGCCGGAAAGAATCAGGTCGACGCCGGCCCGCTTGAAGTCGCCGTTGAACAATAGCTGCGCGTCGGGAACGATGATCGCGCCCGCGGGCGTATGCGTGGCGTGCGCCGTGACCGTCTCGACATGGCGATGCGCGTCGGGAACCAGACCCGAGCCATCCGTGGCGAACGTGGCGTCGAATTTCCCTGCGTAATTCAAAAGGCCACCGCGAAAGGTTAATATTTCATGAATTATTCAACGGTCTAAGCTTGCTTATCATCGTAGTAAGCATTCCGAAACCATCTTCTGCTTGTGCAAATCGCGTGCAACTAGTCCCGGCGTCCCAACCTCCGAACATTTATTCCTGCTGCTCTTCGAAACACCAAGTATTATAAGTGCTCTCTTTGGGAATAGATCCGCTATTCGCAAGAAAAGATCGAGCTATGAGATGTAGTTCAATGTATAGATTACTGCATCGAAACGTATGTGATCTTTATCCTGCGCTTCCTTGCAGGATACTGCGCCAGTTCTCTTGACAAAACTGTGATCTGGATAACAAAGCCAGCTATTTCCGGCGAATTAGCCATATTGGCGGAAGCTTGCCCCGACACAACTATTGCATGTCCTGTCCGCCCCTTGCGACGGACTTTCGCCTCCAGAACCGGCAAATCCATAAAATTTTCAGCAAACCGGCGAGGCGGATTTCAGCCTGTTTTGTGCTTTCCGGCGGCCTTTGGCCGGCCTTAAGCAGAATAAAAGCCCCCCTGCCCATCATCGCCCGTGAAACGATCCGGTCACGAGCTGGCTAACGAGCCTCGCCGATGCCCGGACATTGGGGCGTCAGATGGGGTTTTTCGGTCACCCGCGCGCATGGCGCGCGCTGATAGTCGCATCAGGCCTGGCCTGGTTCGGGCCGGCGACGGCTCTTGCGGCCGCCACGCTGGATCAAGGCGCAACAATGCGTCGCGCGGAGCGGTCCGGTGAGCCGTTCGGGCTTTCCGCCTCGCCCCTGTTCGCAGGCGCGGTGCGGGAAAAATGGCTTACGCTCGAGCGACAACTCGACGACGATTCTGTGCAGCTTGCGCTTTGCGACGGCGACCGCGAGCGTTGCGTGTCGCCGGCCGCGCTGCGAATCCTTGCCATCGTCGATCAGGGCAGAGCGCGCGAGGGACGCGCCCGCCTCGGCGAGATCAATCGCGCGATCAATCTTGCGATCCGGCCGATGAGCGACCTCGCGCAATACGGCGAAATCGACTTCTGGGCCTCGCCGCTCGTCACTTTCGCGCACGGCGCCGGCGACTGCGAAGACTACGCGATCGCGAAATTCGTCGCCTTGCGGCTGGCCGGGCTAGCGCCGGAGGATCTTCGCGTCGTGATCATGCGCGATATCTTCCACGGCGAGGATCATGCCGTCGCGATGGCGCGGCTGGACGGAAGGTGGCTGACGCTCGACAATCGCCGCATGGCGATGGTCGAGGACACAGATGTCAGGAACTACCGGCCGCTGTTCGTCATCGATCAATCCGGCATCATGCAGGTAGCCGATCCGCCCGTGCTGGCTCGCCTGCCCGACTTGCGCGCCCAGCCTTCGGTCGCAGAGGTTTCGACGGCTCAGCCCGGCCTGATCTCGTCCGCCAACTGACAATCCGGCCGCGGCGCCGGCCGGGTCGAAACCGCTACGCGGCCCAAAGCGGTTGACATGCGCCCCCGCGCCTCGATGATGGTTCCATCGAGGCAAAGGACTTTCCTGGGCGGAGATCGGGATGCGGGCAATCGTGCTGGCCGTGGCGGCACTCCAGATCGGGCTGGCGCTTCCGGCATGGGGGGAAGGTTCGGCCGATGCCGACCGCTCGATCAGCGAGGTGCTTCCGTTGTTCGAAAGCAATCACTGCCGGGCGATCAGGGACCCGGCGGACCAATTGTTTTGCGGTGATCCGGAACTAAACGCCGCGGCCATAACGCTGAACGGCGCGATCGAGAGGCGACTGAACCGACTTGCAAATCGTGACCTTGCGATCGAGGAAAACGCCGAATGGATCAGAAACCGCAATTCAAGCTGCGGCATTCTCGGCAGGCAGGCCATTGCGAACAAGGACGTCGGCGCCATCAAGGCCTGCCTGTTGACGGAGACGGAAGAACGAATCGAAATACTGACCGATCCGAATTTCGATTGCCTCGCGACCAACACCACGGCCGGGCTCTTGATTTGTTCCGACCCGGTGCTGGCGCTGGCGAAGACCGATCTCAATGACCGGGTCCTTGCGCTAATCGCCAAACTGAACGAAAGCGACGCCAGGGTGGCATTCGCCGAATACGAGCGTTGGGGCCGGGAGCGCGATCGAAAGTGCGATCTGGCCGGCAAGGATAACGTGCCGCTGGAGGAGCTCGCCTCCTCCGAAGGGTGCCTGTCGGAATATTTCAGCCGGAAGACCGCCGAGGTCGTTGCCGCCAAAGGCGATCCCAAGAAAATCTTCGCACGGCAACTGCTTTCGCCCGCGCCCGACGCCGATGCCGTCGATCGATGCGTGGCGCAAATCCATTCGGCCAATGCCTGCGGAAACTTCCTCACCGTCAGCCGCGTCCTGCTGACGGACAACAAGCTGGCTGACAACAGCGCGCAGGTGACGGCCCAGGTCGAAATGGTCGTGCTGTCGCCGTTCGCGGCCTGCAGCGGGATTGCGTCAGGCTGCACGGGCACCTGCTGGGATCTGAAATCGGGAAGGCCGAAGCCGACGCCGGGAAGCCGCGAGAGTCTCCTGGTGTCGTACCGTGTGAGGATAGCGAAGGCGTTCGCGTTCCAGAAAGCCGATAGCGGCGGCTGGCGTTGCGATACGACGTCGCTGCAGCCGGTCGATTCCGGCGTCGCGTCGAGCGGCCCCTGAGGCCCTCGAAATTAAACCAGCGCGCGCACGGATAAATTTCGGCCGGGCCCCCTTAGCTCGGAGCGCGTGCGGTTTTCTGCACGGCCGCGATATGGCGCGGCCAAAACCGGCCGCCGGCTGTTTCAGGCCGGTGAGTTCTGCATTTCTCGGCAGCCGACATGATCGACCCTTGGATGCGAGCCGGGCCGGCAAACCCGCGCAATTTTGTTCAAGACACGACGCATCCCAGTGGACAGGCTTGCCCCACGGATTGGTTCACCGGGTCGATCATGACTGCATACGTCCATGGCTACGGTTCGGATGAGATGCGGCGCCTCCAAGACCAGGCGTCGAGCCTCGTCGAGCTGCTGCATGCGGATACAGCCTATCCGGCCGGGGCGAGCATCCTGGAAGCGGGATGCGGAGTTGGCGCCCAGACCGTCACCCTCGCCGCGCGCAGTCCGCAGGCACTATTCACGTCGATAGATCAATCTGCGGCGTCACTTGCTCAGGCGCAGGCAGCCGTCACCGCGAAAGGGTTGACCAACGTCGCGTTTCGGCAGGCGGATATCTTCGATCTGCCGTTCGCCCGGCACTCGTATGAACACATCTTCCTTTGTTTCGTGCTCGAGCATCTCTCCCGGCCGGTAGAGGCGCTCCAGGCCCTGCGAGCCGTCCTGAAACCAAACGGAACCATCACGGTGATCGAGGGCGACCATGGCTCGGCGTACTTTTATCCCGACAGCGAGTTTGCGCGCAGAGCTGTCGCATGCCAGGTCGAACTGCAAGCTCGGGCCGGTGGCGACGCCATGATCGGGCGACGGCTGTTTCCCCTCCTGAGGGAGGCGGGATTCGCGTCTCCGCGCGTATCACCGCGCATGGTCTACGTAGACGCCAGCAAACCGGCCATGGTCGATGGGTTCACGCGCAAGACATTCACCGCCATGATCGTGGGTATACGGGCGGCGACAATCGCAGCCGGACTGATGACTCCTGATGATTTCGATAGAGGCGTCGCTGACCTCTACCGCACGGCAGAGGATGACGGTATCTTCTGCTATACGTTCTTTAAGGCAGTGGCCATGAGCCGCTGAGCAGATGATTGGTCCTGATGAATTGGCGACTGCACCATGTGTCTCTCCATCGTGCCCCCAGCATGGGCATCACCGCGATGGAGCTTGCCTCCAATCACAGCTTCCCTCGCCATTCCCATGACGAGTACGGCATCGGTGTCGTGCTGTCGGGGGCTGAGCGCTCGTGGAGCGGCATCGGGTCGGTCGTGTCGTTTCCGGGCGATGTCATCACCGTCAATCCCGGAGAACTCCACGACGGCCATCCGGTAAATGGCGCCATGCGTCGCTGGCGAATTATCTACCTTGATCCGAAGGTGCTGAGCCGACAGTTCACGCCGGAGGCGCCCCGAGAGACCGAGTTCGTGTCCCCGAGCCTGACGGATCACAGTCTCGGCCGCTGGGTCAGTCGCTTGTTCGACAGGCTGGTCGAGGACGCCGACCGGGTCGGCGTCGAGGAGATCGTGGCGCACGTGGTGCAGCGCCTGGTGTCTCCGGAGGCTCGCCCGGCGCACGATGCAAGGACATATTCCGCGCCGGTCAAGAAAGCCCGGGCGCGCATTGACGACGACCCATCGAGGCCCGTTACCCTGGCAGAGCTGGCTGCACTGTCAGGTGTGAGCCGCTATCAAATCGTGCGAGCGTTTTCGCGTGAACTTGGCATTACTCCATATTCTTACGTGATTCAGCGCCGTGTCCGATTGGCGCGCGAGTTGCTGGTGAACGGCGAGGCGCTGGCTACGACTGCGCAGCTTGCGGGATTTGCGGATCAAAGCCACATGACCCGGGCGTTTATGCGCCAATTCGGCACCTCACCAGGCCGCTATCTCTCGGCAGGCGTCCGATGAGGCGTGAATGAGTCCATGCCTGGCCCTCCGGGCGCGGGCGTGGCCGGCGGCAGCACGGCGCAAAACTCGATGCCATGCAGATTGACCGTCGGGCAGATTCCGAAATGGTTGCCGCCGAAGACGCTCAAGCGCCGGTCGAGTTCATCCTTGGGAATATCGAGCGGGATGTCGCAGATCGCCCGATAGTCGCGGCGCGAATATTTCCGTCTTCCCCATTTGATCGCAAGCGTCGGCGGCGGCTCCGGACCCGTCGCAAGCGACCGGGCGAGGCGCCAGAACATCTGGGCCAGGTGCGCATAGGCGAGCCCCTCCAGGCCGAGCACGGAAATACCGGCCGGAATCGGAAACCGCGCCACCTCGATGATCGGGCCGGAGTTGACGCGCTCGGCCATGACATGGACCGTCGCACCGAACTCGGTTGCGCGTTCGTAAAGCGCGAAATGCGCCGGCGCCCAGCCGGGATAGTCCGGCGGACCCGGATGGAAATTGATGGCGCCGTAGCCGAGCCGCGCCAGAATGCCTGCCGAGACGATTTCCGGCGTCACGAATGCGATCAGCCGGGCGCGAGCAAGCAGGTCGGAGTCAAGCGCGGCAAGTTCGGCGCAGGTTTCGACCGGAATGACCAAAGCCTGCGGATTGTGCCCGCGCAACACGGGCGGCGGCGCTACCCGCTCGGCCGGCCCCGCAAGCAGAATGATGGTGTCGAACATCGCCATCCGGCAGGCACCGGCTCGAGGTCAGCTCTGGTAATTGATCAGCAGCGCCGAGAATGACGAGCTGCTGTTGGACGGATCGGAGATGCCGGTTGCGCCATAGGGCGACGATGACGGAGAGGACAGCGAAGTCTGCAGCGACTGCAGGAATTGCTGCAGAACGTCGTCGGTGGAACTGGTGCTGCTGTCGGCCGCGGACGAACCGCCATGGCCGCCATGGTGACCGTGATGTGCATGCCCGCCGCCTTCAGGGCCCTGGGCATTGCCCTGGGCATTGCCGGCGAAAGCCGACTTGAAGACGCCCTGCAACTCGGTGGCCTGGTCGCTGGTCAATTTGCCGCTCGACACCTCGTTGGCGATCAGGTTGTCGATCTTCGACTTCAGGTCGCCCGGCGCGGAGGCGGTGCCGTTGGTCGAATTGCCGGCCGGGTCGCCATTCTGAAGCGATGCACTGATGTCGTTCAGCGCCGAGGACAGCGCGCCCTGATCGGATGCGCTGATGGCGCCGGAATTGACTTCCGATTGCAGCTGATCCTGCAGCGTCTGCAGCGGCGAGAGGTAGCTGCCGGGGGTCGCGGAGATCGAGGTCATGGTGGCTCCAGGGGTTCTCGCGAAGACGCCGGGACGGTATGGTTAATGATCTTAACAAGGCCTTGTTGTCGCCCCGCCGGCGTGTTGCCTAGTGTTTCGAGGGAGTCGCCAGAAACATTCAGAAACAAAAATGCTTCGCCGATCGGTTCGAATCACGGACAAAGGTCCCGCATGGTCATGGCAACGCCGAACATCCTTGTCGTCGAGGACGACCGCGAGACGCGGGCGCTGATCGCGAAATATCTGCGCACCAACGCCTGCAATGTAACGACTGCGACCGACGGACGCGAAATGGCGCGGGTCATGACCGACCACCGCGTCGATCTCCTGATCCTGGATGTCATGCTGCCGGGCGAGGACGGCCTGACGCTGTGCCGCAAGGTCCGCGCCGAATCGCAGACGCCGATCATCATGCTGACCGCGCGGGGCGAAGACGTCGACCGGATTCTCGGTCTGGAGATGGGCGCGGACGACTATCTCGCCAAGCCGTTCAACCCGCGCGAGCTGCTGGCGCGGATCAACGCGGTGCTGCGCCGGCAAGCGGCCGCCCAGACGATCAGCGCCACCAACGGCGCCAACGCGCTCACCTTCCTGGGATGGCGGATCGACTTCAGGCTGCGGGAACTGCGCAACCCGGAGGGCGCACGGGTCGCGATGACCAGCGCCGAATTCGACCTGCTGCGAACATTCTGCGAGCGGCCCGGCCGCGTGCTGTCGCGCGACAGCCTGCTCGACCTCACGCAAGGGCGCAACGCCGGCTCGTTCGAGCGGAGCATCGACGTGCTGGTCAGCCGCATCCGGCGCAAGATCGAAACCGATCCGCAGGACGCCACGATGATCAAGACGGTGCGTTCCGGCGGCTACATGTTCACCCCCACCGTCAACGCCGTCGCGAGAGACGGCTGACCATGAACCTGCTCGGCTTTCTCAACCTGAACAGGATCAGCGGGCAGATCGCCGCACTCGTGGTCGCATCGATCGTCGCCATTCACCTGATCATCGCCGCGATCTTTCTGATCCATCGGCCCGATCAGATCGATCCGTCGATCGGCCACGGGCACAGCCAGCTCGCGGCCGCGGTCCGGCTTCTCGGCGCGGCGGCGCCGGCCGAGCGTCCGCGGCTGTTCGCCGATATCGCGCAGGCCTTTCCGCAGCTCGAGGTCGCAAGCCTGCCGCAGGGCACGGTTGCCGCCGCAAGCGAGGCCGACGGTTCCGGCCTGCGCTATCTGCGTCGGCACCTCGGCAGCGGCTACCGGATCTTCGCACTCCCGCCCGGGCAGGACGGCCGTCATGTCGGTGTCGCGCTGCCGGACGGGGCGCTGATCGCAGCGAAGCTTCCGCCGGACCTGTGGCAGCGCCCGTTCTGGCGTGGACCCTGGATGACGACGCTGCTGTTCGCCGTCATCAGCGTCACCTTGCTCGGCCTGTGGGCGGCGCGGGTCCTGACGGCGCCGCTGTCGTCCTTCGCCAGGGCCGCCGAGAGCTTCAGCCTGGACGGCGCCGCCGCGCCGCTGCCCGAGCGCGGCCCGGAGGAAATCCGTTTTCTCGCCAAGGCCCTCAACCACATGCGAGAGCGCATCACCGCCCTGATCGACGACCGCACCAAGATGCTGGCGGCCATCAGCCACGACTTGCGGACCCCGATCACCCGCATGCGCCTGCGCTCCGAATTCATCGAGGACGAGGCGCACCGCGGCCGGATGCTGAACGATCTCGACCAGATGCGGTCCATGCTGGAGTCGGTGCTTTCCTTCCTGCGCAACGACCGCAAGCTCGAATCGATGACGCTGGTCGACGTCGCGAGCACGCTGCAGCTCGTCACCGATCAATTCGCCGACATGGGCCACAAGGTCGCCTATGACGGCCCGGAGCACGCCATGGCAACGGTGCGGCCCGACGACCTGCATCGCAGCATCACCAATCTTGCCGAGAACGCGGTCAGGTTCGGCGCCGAGGTCACGATCCGCCTGCGGGTCTCGCCGGACCGCATGACGATCGACATCGAAGATGACGGACCCGGAATCTCCGACGAGCGCAAGGATGTCATGCTCGAACCTTTCGTGCGCGGCGACGAGGCGCGGAACATGGACGATGTCGGAGGCTTCGGTCTCGGGCTTTCGATCGCGCGCGCCATCGTGCTGGCCCATGGCGGCGAGCTGTCGCTCAACGACCGGCAGCCCCATGGACTGATCGTGCGCATCGAGTTGCCGCTGCAGCGGCGGGGGCGGCAGGCGGCGTGAGCGTGCCGTCACCCTCGCGCGCCGACCCAGCCTGGGCTCCCCGGCTCGCGCAGGAAGCGAGACTGCGACAGCTGGACGAACTGCTCGCGCATCATGCCGGCGCGGCTGACGCCATCGATGCCGAAATCGAGCGCGCGGTTCTGCTCGGTGCGCTCAACCGGAGTCGGGAGGCCCAGGAGGCCTTCGTCGCCCTGCTGCGGCGGGTGCCGACAAATTTCAGCGCGCTCAACGAATTCGCAACGCTGCTCACGAATATGGGCGCGATCGACGCCGCCTGCCGTGTCTATTCGGAGGCGATCACCCACCATCCCTCAAACCCGATCGGGCATGTCAACCTGGCCAACCTCCTGCTTCGCGCCAATCGCTACGCGGAAGCGCGAGCCCATTACGAGATGGTGCTGGGGATCGACCCGGAGCATGCACCGGCGCATCAGGGCCTCGGCGCGGTGCTCGCCGATCTTGGTGACCGCGCCGGCGCGCGGCTGCATTTCGAAAAGGGCTTCCGCGATCATGCGATCTCGAGCCTGCCCTATCGCGGCATCGGGCCGCCGGTCACCCTGCTGCAGCTGGTGTCGTCGGGCGGCGGCAACATCCCGACCGCCGCATTTCTGGACGATCGCACCTTTCTGACGTCCGTGATCGTCACGGACTATCTCGATCCCCGCGCCCCGCTGCCGCCGCATCAACTGATCTTCAACGCCATCGGCGACGCCGACCTTTGCGGACCGGCGCTCGAGTCCGCCACCCGGCTGGTTGAGCGGACGAGCGCGCCCGTCATCAACGATCCCCGCGCGGTGATGCAGACCGGCCGCATCGTCAATGCGCGGCGGCTGCGCGCGCTGCCGGGCGTGGTCACCCCGCAAACCCTCGCGATCGCGCGCGATCGTCTGGCCGGCCGGAATGGCGCCGGCGTTCTCGCCCGGCACGGCTTCACCTTCCCGCTGTTGCTGCGCTCGCCCGGCTATCACACCGGGCGCAACTTCATCCTGGTCGAGACGGCCGCCGGGCTCGCCGCGGCGGCTGCGAACCTTCCCGGCGACGAACTGCTCGCGATCGAATATCTCGACGCCCGCGGCAAGGACGGCAACGCGCGCAAATTCCGCGTGATGATGATCGGCGGCCGGATCTATCCGCTGCATCTGGCGATATCGCGGAATTGGAAGGTGCACTATTTCACCTCCGACATGGCCGACAAGCCGGACCATCGCCGGGAGGAAGAAGGCTTTCTCAAGGACATGCGGGCGACGCTCGGCGAGAAGGCGGTCGCGGCGCTCGAAGGGATCCGCGACGCGCTCGGCCTCGATTATGCCGGGATCGATTTCGGGCTCGACGCCGGCGGCAACCTGTTGCTGTTCGAAGCCAACGCAACGATGGTCATCGCTCCGCCCAGTTTCGACGAACGCTGGGCCTACCGGCGCGCCGCGATCGAGGCCATCCTCGACGCGGTGGTCGCCATGATCATGGAGAAATCGACGGCGCCAAGCCGAAGCTAGCGGTCCATCGATCGGGGCCAAGGCAATTCCGACGCGATCCAGAGAAGAAGGACTAAGTCTATCGCTACGTCATCCCCGGCCTTGCGCCGGGCATCCACGTCTTGGCGGCATCTGAAGAAAGGCGTGGATGGCCGGGACGAGCCCGGCCATGACGCGGTGTGAAATAGGAATTAAAAAGGGCTGCGCGCGAGCATCGCGCAGCCCTTTGACGTTATTCCCGTCTCTAGAACATCAAATTGTCCTTCACCAGCACCCAGCGGCCGTTCCTGATCTGCTGGACCTGGGTAACGGTGTTGGCGAGGTGGTCGGTCGTGGAGAATTTGGCCGGGGGCGAGTTGAAGATGTCGTAATACTTGTCGCCCGATTCCAGCGCGTCGAGCACCTTCTGGCCGGTCAGATCCTTGCCGGCCTTGCTGACGTAGAAGGCGAACGTCTCCACCGCATTGTAGCCGATGATGGCCTGGGTGTTGGCCTCGGTGCCGAACATCTTCCTGTAGTTCGCAAGCCAGTTCTTCACCTTGCCCTTGGCCGAATCCTGGTAGGGAATCTCGAAGCCCGCCGCGGCGTAAAGGCCTTCGACGGCGTCCTTGCCGAGGGTTGGCACTTCGAGCACGTTGGTCGGCGTGGCGCCGAGGAAGGTCACGTTCCACCCGAGCTTCCTGGCTTCGCTCATCGCGCCGATGGTCTCGCGGATGACGGTGCCGAGCACGACCAGGTCGCAGCCGTCGGATTTCATCTTGGCGATCTGCGCGCTGAACTCGGACGCGCCGCGCTTGTAGCTCGTGATCGAGGCCGGCGTGACCTTCATCGCGGCGAGCTGCTGGTTGAAGCCGTCGAGCACGTTCTTTCCGTACTCATCGTCCTGATGCATGATGCAGGGCTTCTTGATGTCCCTGGTCTCCATCATGTACTTGACCGCGGCCCGCGTGCTCTCGAGGTAGGGCAACAGGTTGTTGAACTTCAGCCGCTCCTGCGGCTTGGCCGGATCGAACCTGAAGGTGAATTCGGCGGCCGTCAGCGGGAACAGCTGCAGCACGCCGGCGCCGAGCAGGATGTCCTGCGCGGCGAGCACGGTGGGCGAACCCATCGGGCCGACCATGGCGAAGATCTTGTCGCGCTCGACCATCTTCTGCGTCGCGAGCACCGCGAGTTTCGGATCGTAGCCGCTGTCCTCCAGAATCAGCTTGAGCTTGCGGCCGTTGATGCCGCCGGCGGCGTTGATCTCCTCCACCGCCATCTTCATGGCGTTGGAAGCCGGAACGCCCCAGATCTTGACCGGGCCGGACAGGTCCTGATGGGTGCCGATCACGATCTCGGTCGGCGTGATGCCTTCATTGGTGACCTTGGTCTGCGCCGCGGCCGGCAGATGGGTCAGCGCAAGCGCGCCGACCGCAAGGCCGAGCTTCTTGAACGATTTCGACATTGCATGTCTCCTCTTCCTTGCCGAACAGCGCCAACGCCGCGACGGCCGCGGCGAAACCGATCCAGTAGTTGAGGCCCAAAATGCCGATGAAGGTGAAGGCGGAACAGCGTCCCGATCTCATTGAGCCCAAGGGGCCGATCCCTGTCAACAAAGCGCCGATGGCCGCCCCGCCGCCGGAGAAATGCCTTTTGTCTGAGCAGGTTGCGCGGCACGAGGAATTTGCCGCGCGGGATTCACCGTGCCGAAAGTTCTTGAGTGCATGGTCGGTCACTCGACGCAAGCCATGGACAGTCCGACATCATGAAGCCGCAAGATTCCGCGCTTGAGGTGCGAGGGTTAACAAAGCGTTTTGACCGCCTCGCGGTCGACGCGCTCGATCTCACAGTCCGCGCCAGCGAGTTCTATGCGCTGGTCGGGCCCAACGGCGCCGGCAAGACCACGACCTTGCGCATGGTGGCCGGGCTCTCGCGGCCCGACGCCGGGACGGTCGCGGTATTCGGCGTCGACGCGCTCGAGGATCCCGTTGCCGCCAAGCAGATGGTGGCGTGGGTTTCGGACGAACCGATGATCTACGACAAGCTGACGCCGCTGGAATATCTCGAATTCGTCGCCGGGTTATGGGGCATCGATCCCCGCAAATCCGAAGCTGTCGCGCATGAACTCTTGTTCTCGCTCGGGCTCGAGCCGCATGTTGACGAGCGTTGCGAGGGATTTTCCAAGGGCATGCGGCAAAAGGTGGCGCTGGCGGGCGCGCTCGTGCACGACCCGCGCCTGATCATCCTGGACGAACCGCTCACCGGGCTCGACGCCGTGTCGGCGCGTCACGTCAAGGGACTGCTGCAGGACCGCGTCCGCGCCGGCTGCGCCGTCATCATGACGACACATATTCTCGAGGTCGCCGAACGCATGGCCGACCGCATCGGCGTCATCGCCGCCGGACGTCTGGTCGCGGAGGGTACGCTCGCCGAACTGCGCCAGCAGAACGGGCGTGGCGACAAGAGCCTCGAAGAGCTGTTCATCGCGCTGGTCGATACCGAGGCCGCCGCCGCATGAGCGCGAGCCTGTCGCTGACCTGGTTTGCCCGGCACGAGTTGCGGCTGGCATGGCGCGAATGGCTCGCGATGATGACGGCCGGCCGGCGCCGGCGCAAGCGCGCCGTGATCGGCCTGATCGTGTTTGCCGCGATCCTGCATCTGCCGGCCTATGCCGTGATCGGCCGGTTCACCGGCCTGAAACTTCCGCTCGACAAATCCTCCCTGATCGTGATCACCGCGACCATCTTCCTCGCCTGGGCCCTGATGCTGTCGCAGGCGATCGAGTCGGTGACGCGGGTATTCTATGCCCGCGCCGACCTCGATCTGATCATGTCCTCGCCGGTCCGGCTGGCGAACGTGTTCTCGGTGCGCATTGCCTCGATCGCGCTGTCGGTGACGGCGATGGCGCTGTTGCTGTCGACGCCCTTCGTCGACATCCTCGTGATCGGCGGCGGCATCCGCTGGTTTTCCGCCTATGGCGTCGTCGTCGCGATCGGGCTGTCGGCCGCGGCGATCGCGATCGCCGTTACGATCGCGCTGTTTCGGCTGATCGGCCCGCGCCGGACCCGTCTGGTGGCGCAGATTGTCGCTGCGATCATCGGCGCCGGCTTTGTGATCGCACTGCAGATCGCCGCGATCCTGTCCTACGGCACGCTGTCGCGTTTCGCGGTGCTGACCTCCGACAGCGCGGCGGCCTTTGCGCCGGATGCCGGCAGCATCGTCTGGTGGCCGGCGCGCGCCGCGCTCGGCGATCGCGAGGCGCTGCTGCAGCTTCTGGCCGGCAGCCTCATTCTGCTGGGCGCGGTGATGGCGATGCTCTCGCCGCGGTTTGCCGACACTGCCGCGCGCGCCTCGGCCCAGGCCACGCCGAGCCAGCGCGGCTCCCGCGCCAAGGCATTTCGCACCGACTCGCGGCAACAGGCGCTGCGCTGGAAGGAATTCGTGCTGTTGCGGCGCGATCCCTGGCTGGTGTCGCAGACCCTGATGCAGCTGCTATATCTGGTGCCGCCGGCCCTGATGCTGTGGCGAAGCTTTGCCGACAGCACGCTCGCCATCGTGCTGGTGACGCCGGTCATCGTGATGGCGGCAGGCCAGCTCGCGGGCGGCCTCGCCTGGCTGACGATTTCGGGCGAGGACGCCGCCGACCTGGTGGCGACCGCGCCGCTCGTTCCCTCGCGCGTGATCCGCGCCAAGATCGAGGTGGTGCTGATCGCGATCGGCACCATCTTCGCGCCGCTGGTGCTGGCGCTGATGTTTGCCTCGCCGCTGCAGGCCGCGGTCACCGCGGCCGGCGTCATCATCGCGGCCGCCTCCGCCACGTCGATCCAGCTCTGGTTCCGCGTGCAGGCCAAACGCAGCCAGTTTCGCCGCCGCCAGACCTCGTCGCGGCTGGCGACCTTTGCCGAAGCCTTCTCCTCGATCGGCTGGGCCGCGACCGCCATGCTGGTGCTGGCGACTCCCCGTCGCCGCCGTCGTCAGCGGCCTGATGACCGCAGCCATCCTGGCGGCCACCTGGAAGCTCAGCCCGCGGCGGGAGTGAGCGGCGGAACGATGTTTCCGGTACCCCTTGATCGTTAGCCCCTTAGGCCTCAGATGGATGGTCGAAATATGAGGTCGCCATGAGCACGCTCATCGTCACGTCGAAGGGACAGATCACGCTAAGCAAGGAGCTGCTGAAACATCTGGGCGTCCGCCCCGGTGAGCGAATCACCCTGAACAAGCTGCCCGGCGAACGGATCGAAATGAGGGCTGCCCGGTCGACTGGGAAGATCTCGGATGTTTTCGGTTCTCTCCGGAGGAAGGATGGTCCGTCCTTGTCGATCGAGGAGATAAGCAGGGTTGCCGCGCGGGGATGGGCCGGCAAACGATAGAGATTGCAGCCGGTGCGAGCCGCCGGAACATGCTTAGCAATTCCGCCCCCTACGCCTTGATCAGCTCCATCACTGCGGCCGCGAACGCCTCGGGTTCTTCCTGCGGCAGGTTGTGACCGGCGCGCGGGATAACATGGTGGCGGCGAGTACCTGAAAACTTCGCCGCCTGCGCGGTGCCGTCGGTCGCCATCGCAACGCCATCGCCGTCGCCGTCCAGCGTGATGGCCGGCACCGTAATGACGGGCTGTGACGCCAGCCGGCGCTGGATGTCGGCATATTGCGGATCGCCTCCCGCAAGACCGAAGCGGTGGCGGTAGCTGTGGATCACGACATCGACGTAATCGGGATTGTCGTGGGCCAAAGCGGCCCGCTCGAAGCAGGCCTCGTCGAAATGCCAGTTCGGCGACCATTGCCGCCATAGAATCCGGGCGATGCCGCGCCGGTTGGCGGCAAGACCCGCCCGTCCGCGCTCCAGCTGGAAATAGTACTGGTACCACAGCGGGACCTCGCGCTCCGGCTTCGCCGGGACCATGGCGCGAGCGATATCCTGGATCAGGTAGCCGTTCACCGATACCAGCCCCGCGCAACGCTCCGGCCACAGCGCCGCACCGATGCAGGCGGCGCGGCCGCCCCAGTCATAGCCGGCGAAGATGGCGCGCTTGACGGCAAGCGCATCCATCAGCGCGATCAGGTCGGCGCCGATGGCGGCCTGCTCGCCCGAGCGCGGCGTCTTGGCATCGCGGAAACGGGTCGGACCGTAGCCGCGCAAGTAGGGAACGATGACGCGGCAGCCGTGGGCGGCGAGCTGCGGGGCGACGTCGACATAGGAGTGGATGTCGTAGGGAAAGCCGTGCAGCAGCATCACGACCGGCCCGTCCCCAGGTCCGGCTTCGTAATAGGCGACATCGAGCGACGCCGGCATCAACGTGACGGAGCGGTTCCAGCCTCTGCGAGGAACTCGCCCGCGAGATTGAGGATCGTGTCAAATTGAACTCCATCGCGGCAATGGCATTGTCCCGAGCTTATCGCCTAACCGCGCCGCGGCGAATGCAAAAAATGCCGTCATGACGAAGGCGGAAATGCGCGATAAAGTCGCCGGCGTCACGTCACGACAGGCGCCTTCGGATGCTGCGAATCCTTTCCGCCGTTCTTGCCTTGCTGGCTCCGCCGATGGCCGTTGCGGTGGCCCAGGATGCGCCCGGCACCAGCGAATGCCTGGCGATGTCCAACGCGCCGCCGCGCGCGGTGCCGGTCAGTTTTCGCCGGATCGCCTCAAGTGCGGACGAGGTCACGATCACCTATGCCGGCCATTCGACCTATTACATCGATACCCCCGGCGGCGTGCGGATCGCGACCGACTATAGCGGCGCCTATACCGTCGGCCGGCTGCCCGATGTCGTCACCATGAACCGGGCGCATTCCACCCACTACACGCTGTTTCCCGATCCGCGCATTGCCCATGTGCTGCACGGCTGGCGCGACGACGGAGCGCCTGCGAAAATCGCCGAACGCATCGGTGACGTCTATATCCGCAATGTGACGACCGACATCCGCCGCTATTTTTTCAGCGATGGTCCGAACGCCGAGATGATCAAGGACGGCAACTCGATCTTCATCTTCGAGGTCGCCGGCCTCTGCATCGGCCATCTCGGGCATTTGCATGTCAAACTCGACGAAAGCCAGTCTGGCCGCGATCGGCCGGCTCGACATCGTGATGGTGCCGATCGACGGCACCTATACCATGTCGCTCGACGGCATTTCCGAGATCACGCGGCGCCTGCGCGCCTCGGTTGTACTGCCGATGCACCGCTTCATGACGCCGCTCGACGAATTCATGCGCCTGATCGGCGAGCAATTCGCCATCGACATGCGCACCGAGCGCAGCCTGACCATCTCGCGCGACACATTGCCTGATACACCGACGGTCATTATCCTGCGCGGCGTTTGATGCGCGCCGTCATTCCGGGATGGTCCGAAGGACCAGACCCGGAATCTCGAATTCCGGGTTCGATGCTGCGCATCGCCCCGGAATGACGGTTAAAAAAATTCAGGGGGCGACGGTCCATGGTCAGCACACTACCCACCACCAGAAGCGGGCTCTATGCCGATCCGCGCGAGGACTGGCTCGCGCAATATACCGAGCAAGTTCTCGATCCGGCGCGCCCGATCGTCGATCCTCATCATCATCTCTGGGATCGCGGTGGCCAGCGCTACCTGATCGACGACATCGCCGCCGACATCGCCTCCGGACACAACGTTGTCGCGACCGTCTATGTCGAGGCCCGCTCGATGTATCGCGCCGGCGGGCCGGAGGCCATGGGCCCGGTCGGCGAGGTCGAATTCGCCAACGGCGCCGCGGCGATGAGCGCGAGCGGCGGCTACGGCCCGGCCGCGATCTGCGCCGGCATCGTCGGCCACGCCAACCTCCTGCTGGGTGATGGCGCGCGCGCCGTGCTGGAAGCGGAGATCGCCGCCGGCAACGGCCGCTTTCGCGGCATCCGGCATTCCTCGGCCTGGGATGCCGACCCCAACGTCGCCCACATGTATGCGACGCGGCCGAAGGGCCTGCTGCTCGATCCGACATTCCGCAAGGGATTTGCCTGCCTGGCGCCGCTCGGCCTGAGCTTCGATGCCTGGCTGTTTCATCCGCAGATCGGAGATCTTGCCGATCTCGCCCGCGCCTTTCCCGACACCAAAATCGTGCTCGATCATTGCGGCGGGCCCGTCGGCCTCGGCGTCTACGCCAACCGCCGCGAGGAAGTCTTCAGGGGCTGGAAAGCCTCGATCCAGGATATCGCCAAATGTCCCAACGTCGTCGTCAAGCTCGGCGGGCTGGCCATGCGGCTACTCGGCTACGATTTCCACGAGCGGCCCATGCCGCCGTCTTCGGAAGAGGCGGCCGCGGCATGGCGGCCCTATATGGAGACCTGCATCGAGGCCTTCGGCCCCAACCGCTGCATGTTCGAGAGCAATTTCCCGCCCGACAAGGGCCAGTGCAGCTACCAGGTGATCTTCAACGCCTTCAAGCGCATCGCCGCGCCATACAGCGAGGCCGAGAAGACCGCGCTGTTCTCGAAGACGGCGGCGGATGTTTACCGGCTGAAGCTTGGGTGACCGGCGGAAAAGCGGCCATGAAATCGCGAATTTTTCCGCCGAAGTTCTGGCCTGGCCTGGCGGTGTTCCTGTGCCTGTCCGGTTTCATCGACGCCGCGGCTCATGCCGCGACCGTCGTGGCGCTAGGCGCCAGCAACACTTATGGCAAGGGCGTCGCGCGCAATCAGGCCTTTCCGGCGCAGTTGGAGGCGATCTTGCGGGCGAACGGCCTCAACGTCCATGTCATCAACGCCGGCATCAACGGCGATACGACGGATGGAATGCTGCGGCGCCTCGATCGCCTTGTCCCCAACGGGGTCAGCGCCGTGATCCTGCAGCCGGGCGGCAATGACCGCCGCAAGAGCAGTCCGGATCGCACCGCGGAAATCCAAAGCCGGCTGGGCGCGCGCGGCATTCCCGTGATCATGCTGCCGAACAACGTCTTCAAGGGGTTGCCGCATCAGCCGGACGGGCAGCACTTGACCCCGGAGGGCTATCACATGGTCGCGGAGTTGCTGGCCTCGCAGGTCGCCGGCGCAGTCGGCCGCTAACCTGCCGAGTACTAGCCGGAAGCCATCAGGCTCGCGGTTTGGCGCTTGCCCGACGAAGGCAACAACATTCGCTTGAGCTTGGAGAACGCCCGCAACGCGAAGCCGAGCAGCACCGGCTGGGTCTTGCGGCAGAACGCGAGCTTCTTGACGTGACCCTCGACATGCCATCTGGCGTGCGCGCCGTCCCTGAAAAAGATCACGTCGCCGGGGCCGTAGCGCCGCGCCGGCATCGTGTCGCTTTCGAGCACGATCGAGCCTTCCAGCACCAGGATCGTCTCGTCGAAATCGTAGTACCAATGGAATTTGCCTTCGGTGCAATACCAGACCATCGTGGAAGCCAGACCGTCCGCGCTCTCCGACAGCACGCAGCGGCGCGCGACCGGATTGCCTTCGATGATCCAGGACGGCTCGATCGGCCGCGGCGTCAGATTGACGACGAGGTTCGTGGTTTCAATCATCGAACGGGACATCACAAACCTCAAACGGAAAACATTCGAAAAGCCGGGCGAGATGCAAAATGGAACGCGGGCCCGCGACGTTGGATGCCAAGCTACTAACAATCCCTTAAACTTTGCTTACAGCCGCGCGGCAATCGGAAAGACGCGCCGCAGACCGCAAGAACCGCGCCTAACCGGCTTGCTTCACCAATCCGCGCAGCACCAGCTCGTTGAGTCTGCCGGCGAAGGCCGCCGGATCCTCCGGCAATTCGCCGTCGAGGATTTGCGCCTGCTCCAGCAGCAACAGCGCCAGATCGCGCGCGGCGTCCTTGTGCTCTGTAATCGCCGCAACCAGGGGATGACGGATGTTGATCTCGAGGATCGGTTTCGTCACCACGCCCCGGTTCTGCTGCGCCAGCAGCCGCTCGAGCGCACGGTCGCGGCCTGCGCCTTCAGCCACCAGGCACGAGGCGGAGGTGGTGAGCCGCTGCGAAGCGCGCACGTCGGACACGCGATCGCCAAGCGCATCCTTGATCACGGCGATGGTCAGAGCCTCGTCGGCGCCGGAGTTGTCCTTGTCGTCGGCCTTGTCGTCGACGCGCGGGATCAGGGAGAAATCGACGTCGCCCTGGCTCAGCGACTTCAGCGGCTTGCCACCGAAATCGAGCGGCGCCGAGGTCCAGAAGGCGTCGACCGGATCGGTCAACAGCAGCACCTCGATGCCGCGGGCGGTCGCGGATTCCAGCTTCGGATTGGACTTCAGGCGCTCGATGCTGTCGCCGACCAGGTAATAGATCTCGGTCTGGTTGGGTTTCAGGCTCTCGGCATATTGCTTGAGCGAGCGCTTTTCGCCCGCGGTCGTGGTGAAGCGCGACAGCGCGAGCAACTTCTCGCGCCGCTCGAAATCCTCCCAGATGCCTTCCTTGATGACCGGGCCGAAGGCGTCCCAGATCTTGGCAAAGGTTTCCACTTCCTTCTCGGCGAGACCTTCCAGTTCGCCGATCACCCGCCCGGTCACCGCTTTGCGGATTTGCACGAGCTGCGGATTGTTCTGCAGCATCTCGCGGGAAATATTGAGCGGCAGATCCTCGCTGTCGATGACGCCGCGGATGAAGCGGAGATAGCCCGGCAACAGGTCGGCGTCATCGGCGATGAAGACGCGGCGGACGTAGAGTTTGACGTGGCCCTTGCGGGTCGGCTCGAACAAATCGAACGGCTTTGTCGAAGGCGCGAACAACAGCACGGCATAGGATTGCCGGCCCTCGGCGCGGTAATGCAGGGTCATCGCCGGCTCGTCGAAGGCGCCGGCAATCGACTTGTAGGCCTGCTTGTAATCCTCATCCGTCAGATCCGATTTCGGCCGCTGCCACAGCGCGCTCGCCGAATTGATCTGGCGCGGCTCGCCTTCCTCCGGCTTCAACTCGATCGGGAACTGGATGTTGTCGGAGTAGGCGCCGACGACGCGCTCGACCTCGTAGGTCTCGAGATATTTTTTCGCATCCGCCTTCAGATGCAGCACGATTTCCGTGCCGCGCGCGATGCGCCTGGCATCCTCGTCGCTGGCAGGCGCGATATCGAAGCCGTTGCCGCCCGACGATGACCAGGTCCAGACCTCGCTCGTGCCGGCGCGGCGGCTGGTGACGACGATCCGGTCGGCGACCATGAAGGCCGCATAAAACCCGACCCCGAACTGGCCGATCAGGCCGGCGCCGTCCTTGGCCTCGGTCAGGCGGGACAGAAAGGATTTGGTGCCGGAACGCGCGATGGTGCCGAGGTTGTCGATCAATTCCTGCCGGTCCATGCCGATGCCGTTGTCGACCACGGCAAGCGTGCCGGCCTTCTTGTCGGGCGCGATACGGATTTTGGGCGGCTCGCCATCGCCGACCAGATCGGGCGCCGCGATCGCCTCGTAGCGCAGCTTGTCGAGGGCGTCCGAGGCGTTCGAAATCAATTCGCGCAGAAAGATATCGGTCTCCGAATAGACGGAGTGCACCATCAGGTTCAACAGCTCGGCAACCTCGGCCTGAAATGGCTTGTGTTCGGCAACGGTATCCGTCGTCATGATCGCGCTCGCTCAAGTAGCAGGGGAATGCCTGATATAGTAAAGCGGTTCGGGCCGCGCAAGATTCAAGGCGCCGGTTTCGGTTCGGGATGGAGATCCAGAAAGGCCGCGGCAGCTTCGCGCGCCCGCCGCGCGATCTCGCGCGGCGCCGGCCGCTCGGCAATTCGCAGCAGCAGGCCCGTCATCAGGTTGCCCCACAACAGGCCCGCGAACTGCTCGGCCATCTCCGCGGGCTCGCCGCGGACCAGCCCGGCCGACCGGGCGCGGTCCAAGATCTCGCGCAACGCGGCGCGGCTGGGCTCGACCCCGAGCGTGTTCAGCGCCTGCGCGACCTCGGGCGCGCGCACCGCTTCGGCTATCGCGAGGCGAAACACGCCGATGACCGTGGGGTCGCCGACCTCGCGCAACATCTGGGTCCCGAAGGCGGTGAGCGCGCGGGCGAGCGTTTCGCGGTCGCGCGGCGCGGGCAGGTCGGCCGGCAGCTGCAGGCGCCGCGCGCGGGCGCGGATGCAGGCCGCGAGCATCTCCTGCTTGCTGCCGACGAGCGCGTAGAGCTCGCGTTTGGAGACCCGGGCGCGGGTGGCGATCTCGAGCGTCGAGGTCTCGGCAAAGCCGCGCTCCATGAACGCCGAAAACGCCGCGTCCAGGATGCGCTCGCGAACCTGAATTTCGTTGGAACTTTCGCGGCGCGTTTTCAGCGCCGATTTCGCCGCCATCAAATCCCCCTTGACTTGGTACCTACTGGTACCATATGTTCGAAGCAATGGGTACCATATGGTACCAACCCGGGGCACGATGCACAAGGAGGCATGGCCATGACCAAACCGATCCTCGTCACTTCAGCGGCCGGCGGCCGGCAGGGCAAGACCGGGCGACACGTATCGGAAATGCTGCTCAAGCGCGGGATTGCCGTGCGCGCCTTCGTCCACAAGATCGATGAGCGCTCGGAAGCCTTGCGCGCGCTCGGCGCCGAGATCGTCGAGGGCGACTTCCTCGACATCCGCTCGGTGCAGCGCGCGGTTAAGGGCACCTCCGCGATCTATTTTGCCTATCCCGTGCAGGACGGCCTGCTCGATGCCACTGCGGGAATCGCGCTGGCCGCGCGCGAGGCCGGCATCTCCCGCCTCGTGAACCTCGTGATGCTGCAATCCTCGCCCGACGCCCCCACCCCGCGGATGCGGCAGAACTATCTTTCCGAACAGGTGTTCGAATGGGCCGGGATCGGCGCGGTGCACGTCCGCGCCACCGTGTTCTACGAAAATCTCGGCGCGCTGGTGCGCCAGAGCCTGCCGGCGCAAGGCGCGGTCCGGCTGCCCTGGGGCAAGGAACAGACCGTGCTGCCGCTGGTCGCGGGCGAAGACGTGGCGCGCGTCGCGGTCGGCTTGCTGACCAGCCCGTCGCTGAAGCCGGGCACCGCCTATCCCCTCGTCGGCACCGTCATTTCGCTGAAGGACATCATCACGACCTTCGGCCGCGTGCTCGCCAAGGACGTGCGCTACGAGGAAATCACCGACGAGGCCTGGCGCACCGATGCGCTTTCGCGCGGCTACAATCCGCACGCGGTGACGCACCTGTCCGCGCTCTGGAAAGCGCTCCGCGCCGCCGGCCTCGATCCGGAGCGGGCGCGCTTCGCGGGCACCGACACGATCGAGAAGATCGGCGGCGCCAAGCCGAAGACGTTCGAGCAATTCGTGCGCGAGCGGCAAACGGAGCTTGCCACGCAGCCGCTGGCCGCCTCGGCATAGTTGCCGGAAGCCGCACACGAGCGGCGACGGGTCGCGCCGGCGGCCCGTCAAGCCCATTCGCCCTTGCGGAACACGGGCACGCGGCGGCCGTCGGCGGCGATGCCGTCGATGTCGAGTTGATCCGAGCCGATCATCCAGTCGATATGGATGAAACTCTTGTTGCCGCCTTTGGCGGCGACCTCCTCGGGCGTCAGTCTGTCGCCATCGACGAAGCATTTCGAATAGCACTGGCCGAGCGCAATGTGGCAGGCGGCGTTCTCGTCGAACAGGGTGTTGAAGAACAGAAGCCCGCTCTTCGAGATCGGCGAGGAATGCGGCACCAGCGCCACCTCGCCGAGCCGGCGCGCGCCCTCGTCGGTATCGAGCACCTTCTTCAGCACCTCCTCGCCGCGCGCGGCCCTGGCCTCGACGATGCGGCCTTCCTCGAACCGGACCGCGATGCCGTCGATCAGCGAGCCCTGATAGGATAACGGCTTGGTGGAGACGACGTGGCCGCTGACCCGCGCCGCATGCGGCGCGGTGAAGACCTCCTCGGTCGGAATATTCGGGTTGCAGATGATGCCGTTCCTGGCGGAGGAGGCGCCGCCCACCCATTCATGGCCGTCGGCAAGCCCGATCACAAGATCGATGCCGGGCGCGGAGTAATGCAGCGCGCTGAAGCGCATGCCGTTCAGCCAGTCGGTCCGGTTGCGCAGCGTCGCATTGTGCTTCAGCCACGCCGCGATCGGATCGTCGTGATCGACCCGCGAAGCCGCGAAGATCGCATCGGCGAGTTTTGCCACCGCGACGTCGTCCTCGTCGCCGGCAAAGACCTGCTTCGCCCAGGCTACGCTGGGATAGGCGATGATGTTCCAGTTGACGTCGAAATTGACGATCTTCTCCAGCGCCGGCTGGTAGGCCATTGAATTGGCCTTGCTGGCGCGCGCGACCTTGGCCGGATCTTCGCCCGCAAGCAGCATCGGATTGTCGCCGACGATGGCAAGCCGCGCGGTGTTGGCGCCGAGGGCCTTCGCGATCCCGTCATAGAGCCAGCCGGGGGCGCGGTCGAAACTGTCGTCGGAAGCGAACCGGTAGCGCGCCAGTGTCACCGCCTCGTCGACAAATATCGGCGTCACCAGGCCCGCGCCGGCGCGGTAGGCATGCTCGGCGACTTTTCGCACCAGGGGCAGCGCCACCGTGGGCGCGGTCAGCAGCAGGTCCTGTCCCGGCTTCAGGTTCAGCCCGACCTTGATGGCGACTTCCGCCAGGCGGTCGAGTTTGACCGGATCGATGGAGGCCGCGATGTTGCGTTCGTGCACGGTCATGGGAGTTCAGCCTGTTCCTGATGGGAGTACGACTATTAAGTGCCTGAGGTGGGGCAGATCAAGGCCGCCGCGCGGCGCAGCGGTCACAGATTGATCGTCTCGTGACGGCGGCGCTCCGAGGCTTTGGCGACGGCTTCGGTCCGGGTGCGCGCGCCCAGTTTGCGAAACAGCGATTCGACGTGGAATTTCACGGTGTGCAGCGAGATGTTGAGGCGGCGCGCGATCGCCTTGTTGGTCATGCCTTCCGCGAGCGCGCCCAGCACGTCGAGTTCGCGCGGCGTCAAGAGCGCCTGGCCATCGCCCTCGCGCATCGCCGCAAAGCCCGGATCGGTCGCCTCGGGCAGGCGGACGATCAGGCCGGCGGCCACGGCGCGGATCGCCGCGTCGATCTGGATCGCACCGGCGTCACGCGGCAGCACCCCGGGCACGTCATGACCGGCGCCGCCGAGCGCGACCACGGCGCGGGATTCGCCGGGCGGAACTTCGCCGTCGGCCAGCACCACATCGGCGGCATCGTCTGCGCCGACGACGAGATGCCCGGCCGCGGCGACGATCTTGCCGAGCGCGCTGACGCGCGGCCCGTCCGCGGCGCGGATCGCAACCCGCAGCCGTGGCGCCGGTTCGAGCCTGGTTGCCGCCTCGCTCATGCGGCGCGCCGTTCCGCGATCGTCGCCTGCACAGTGATGACCGCGCCGCTCCTGATCAGGCGAAGATCGGCCTTTTTCCCGATGCTGTCGGCGCCGAAATGCCGGGCGATCCGCCGCATCCGGCGCGTCGATGTGCCATCCACGCTGAGGATGATGTCGCCGGCGAGGACGCCTGCCTTCGCCGCGGGACCGTCGTCGACCACCGACATCACCATCAGGCCGCTTGACTGCTCGGCGGTCTCGCGCAGCGCGTCGGGCACCGCGACCGGCTGCAGGGCGACCCCGAGCCAGCCGCGCGCGATGCGGCCATCCCTGAGGAGCTGCGGCACGACGCGTGCGATGGTCGCGGTCGGGATCGCAATGACCTGGCCGCGCGGCCCGAAGGTCGACATGCCCAGGCAGTTGCCGGCGGCATCGAGCACCGGCCCGCCCTCCTCGCGACGGGCAAGCCTGAGATCGAGCACGATGCGCCGGTCGATCAGGCCGCCACGGCTACTGTGCCACTCCGGGCCCGCGAGATTGACGAGCCCGAGCCGCGCGCTGACGCCGCCGGCACCGTCGGCGCCGATCGCGAGCGCCACGTGCGCCGGTGCGCGCCTCGCCCGCGACGATCGATGGCGGCGCAACCGCCTTCGCCAGCTTCAGCACCGCGATGTTGGTGGAGGCATCGCGCCCGGCGACCTTCGCCGCCACGGTCGCGCCGCCCGGTGCGACCAGCTCGAACTCGTCCCCCCGCGGCAGCGACTGCTCGGAGGCGACGACGATGTCGGCCTGCCACAGCAAGCCGGTGAGATGCCGCTCGTGCGCGAGACGAATCGCGGCGACGGCGGTTTTCGCGGCCTCGGTGCGCGCGGCGAGCGCGCCGGAAAATTGAATCAAAGGATCGGCCTGGTCGGTCATGGGATGCTCCTGTCGGCTAAGATAGGAACAAACTGGGCGATGGCGAGGAGGCGGGCTATCGGCCGGACAGCCGGGTTGATCCCGGTCATTTGACCGGGCCGCAGCCTCACCTTGCCATTCCGCCTCGTGCATCGCTTTGCCGCTGGACGGCGAAGTGCTAGACTGGCGGCCTTCTCCAGGAAAATAATCATGACCGGCATTCTCGACGGCTTTTTCGTTGATCCCGACGTATCGCTCTTGGACAAGACGCGGATGCAGGCCCAGGTGCTGGTGCCGGTGCTGCGCGCGTTGCGGGCCGAGCTCGGCAAGGACAAGGCCGACGCCATCGTCAGGCAGGCGTTGCGCGACTGGTCGAAGCAATTGTTCGCCGAAATCGGCAAGACCATCGAAGGCAGCCCGCGGCGCAAGTGGAAGGCCATCCAGGACGTCTACGGCGAAATCTCCGGCAGGGACGTCGAGTTCGAGATCCTGCGCCATGACAAGGAGGCGCTCGACATCGACGTGACGCGCTGCCGCTTCGCCGAATTCTTCCGCGCGCTGGGCGAGCCCGAACTCGGCGCGCTCTTGGTATGCGAACCCGACTTCGACATCGTGGCGGTCGGCGAGGGCGAGGTCAGCCTCGACCGCGCCCAGACCATCATGCAGGGCGCGCCGAGCTGCACCTTCCGCTACAAATTCGCGCCGCTGTAGCGGTCGTCTGTTCAACCCCATGTAGCCCGGAGCCCACAGTCTTTCGTCATTGCGAGCCAACGGGTCGCGCGAACGCGCGCCCGATGACAAACTCCGCGAAACAATCGATAGCGCAACAAGCGAGAAGGTGGATTGCTTCGTCGCAAGCGCTCCTCGCAATGACGGAAAGGCACACCGCCGCGATCTCGCCGCATGTTTTCGCGCGTGGCTTGGCCGAAACGTTCGCTCCCTCGAAAGTTGAGGGCGCAGGGAAAGCCGGGCGCACGATGCACCCGCAGCCTCGCGTGCAGTAAAAAATAAAGCACACGAGCGTAGTCACCACAGGTTCACCGGAACGGCCCGGCCTTCCCTGCGCAATGGTTTTAACGGTTTCCTTCGTGCTCTCCCTGGAGATCGGGCTGGTTTGTCTCCATCACCTCCCAGGAACAACCCCGAGAAGCTTGACGCCGGCGTCGAGGCGCCAGGACCACACGACTTCGCCGTCCGCGTGCCGGCGCCATCGTCGAAAGCGCCGCCTCGCGTCCACCGCATCCCGCCCCGCGTCCGTGACGATCGCGCGAGCGCCCCTCTGTGGGACGGGACGGGATGAATATAGACCGATTTTTGTTTCTGTAAAGCAGAAATATTTTTCGAAAAGGGGATTGACAAGGGGTGCACAAAACAGCCTGACGGGCAAATCAGTTTCGCAGTTTCGTGGCCCGGCATTTGACGCGTGTCGGGCAAATCACCCTCGCGATCGCGACCACCAATCGGACGCGTCCAGGACGAAGGGCGGTTTCAAAGGGAGCGCGCCGGCCGAGCCAGTCCGGACCGCCGCTCCATCCGGCGCGCGATCAGCTTGAGCCAGGGCGCCGAATGGAAGGCGCTCATCAGGAGATACATCGGGACCATGCCGCAGAGCGCTGAGGCGCCATGCGTGACCGAGCAGAGCATGGCCGGCGCATCGCTGCCCGAGATCCATGTCAGCAGTGCCATCAGCGCGAACGTCGGCGCTGCCGCAAGGGGCAAGGCCTCGCAGGCCGCGTCGAGCGACGACGATTTGATTCCGGCCTTGTGCGGGATATCCGCCATTTGAGTTGTTCCTTCCGATCAGGTCACTGTTCGAGCATCGCGCCGATCGGGCTCGTCATGATGGTTCTCTCTCTTGAAAGTCCTTCGCCGGGCGGCCGGGGACGACGGCAAGCACCGTCACGGCGGCGCCGGCCCACTCGACCATTGCGGCGAGAAACGTTGGGGAAAGGATCGCCCAGTCAACCATGACAGCGGCCTTCTCGTTGCGACATGCTGATAGAATAGGAGCGGATGTCGGATGGTGAGAGTGACAAGTGTGGCGGGATTTGAATGGACTCGCTGATTACGGCCGCGGCGCAGGCGCTGGCCGCCGGTGACCTGCTCGGCGCGCTGAAACGGGTCGCGCTGCGCGACGACGCGCCGGCGCTCGCGCTGCGCGGCATCGCGATGGCGCGGCTCGGCGATTTCGTTCGCGCCAAGGCGCTGCTGCGGCGGGCGGCGCGCGCCTTCGGTCCGAGAGAGGCCGTGGCGCGCGCAAGGTGCGTGGTCGCCGAGGCCGAGATCGCGCTGGTCTCGCGCGAGCTGGGCTTTCCCGCCAGGGCACTCGAGGCGGCGCGGGCAACGCTCGAGGCGCGCGGCGACCACATGAACGCCGCGCATGCGCGGCATCTCGAGGTCCGGCGGCTGTTGCTGATCGGGCGTCTCGACGAGGCCGAGCAGGCGCTCGAAGGCCTCGACCCCGCGCCCTTCCCGCCGGCGTCGCGGACCGCCCATGAGCTCGTCGTCGCGGGGATCGCGATACGGCGACTGCGGACCAAGACCGCGCGCGACGCGCTCGATCGCGCCAGGCACGCCGCGCAACTTGCGGGGATTCCGGCGCTCGCGGCGGAGGTCGAAAGCGCAAGCCTCGCCCTCGACACGCCCGCGGCGCGCCTGATCGCGCGCGGCGAGGAGCGGCCGCTCCTGCTCGAGGAGGTCGAGACCTTACTCGCCTCGAAAGCGCTCGTGGTCGACGCCTGCCGTCACCTCGTGCGCGACGCGCGCAAGGCCGTCTCGCTCGCGAGCCGCCCGGTGCTCTTTGCGCTGGTGCGCGCGCTCGGCGAAGCCTGGCCGCAGGACGTGCCGCGGGACCGGCTGATTGCGCTGGCGTTTCGTGGCAAGCACGCCGACGAATTGCATCGCGCACGGCTGCGGGTCGAGATCGGGCGGCTCCGCGCGGCGCTGCGGCCGCTCGCCGGCGTCAGCGCGACGAGCCGCGGGTTTGTGCTGGAGCCGCGCGGCGCCAGCGAGGTCGTGGTGCTGGCGCGCCCCGTCGAGGAGGAGCATGCCTCCGTGCTCGCCTTCCTCGCCGACGGCGAGTCGTGGTCGAGCTCGGCGCTGGCGCTCGCGCTCGGCGCAAGCCAGCGCACCGTGCAGCGCGCGCTCGACGAGCTCGCGGCCGAAGGCAAGGTGCAGTTCTTCGGCCGCGGGCGGGCGCGCCGCTGGATGACCCCGCCGGTCGGGGGATTCACGACGACGTTGTTACTCCCGGCTCCGCTGCCGAGTGGCTAGGGTAATGGCCATCAGAACAAAATCAGGAGCCGGGCATGAAGCATTCAGCCGCCGAAATCATCCGGGAATACGGGCCCTTTCCGGGTGTCGAGCGCGTCAACGGCGTCACCTATGACGGCCAGAACGTCTGGTTTGCCTCCGGCGACCGGCTGAACGCGCTGGATCCCGCAAGCGGCAAGGCCGTGTGCTCGATCGACGTCGCCTCGCATGCGGGGACGGCCTTCGACGGTCAGCACCTGTTCCAGATCTCCGAGGATCGCATCGACAAGATCGATCCCAAGACCGGCCGCGTGCTCGCCACCATCCCCTCGCCCGGCGGCGGAGGCTCCGGGCTTGCCTGGGCAGAGGGCACGCTCTGGGTCGGTCAATATCGGGACCAAAAGATTTATCAGATCGATCCGCAAACCGGGGCCGTTCTTCGCACCATCGAGTCCACGCGCTTCGTCACCGGCGTCACCTGGGTCGACGGCGAACTCTGGCACGGCACCTGGGAAGGCGACGACAGCGATCTGCGGCGGATCGATCCCAAGACGGGCGAGGTGATGGAGCGGCTCGACATGCCCGCCGGCACGGGCGTGTCGGGGCTCGAATCCGATGGCGGCGACCGGTTCTTCTGCGGCGGCGGCAGCAGCGGAACGGTGCGCGCCGTGCGCCGGCCGAAGCGAGGCTAGGCCGCGGGCAAGGCCGAAACCGCATAGCGCCTGACGACGAGATCAGCCCGGTGCCGGGCGTCTTCAAATGCTTGCGCTTGCGTGTCTACGCAACGCATCACATTGTAGCGCGTTACGGAGAGATACGATGACAGCGCCAGCCCAAAGGACGAAGATGATGCGGCAGCGGAGACGCGCGCGGGGCGTGCGCGAACTGCGTCTCGTGGTGGCCGACGCCCGCTCACGGGCAGTGCGAAGACGGGTGGCGAAGCAGGTCGCCAGCCTCGACCCGGATCGCGAGCGCGAGGCCTTGCGATGGATCGAGTCGGTCTCCGACTTTGGCAGCGATGCGAAGCGGTGACGTCGCGACTGTTGCTGCGGCGCCGCTCAAGACGCGCGCCTCGCGGCGCGCTCTCGCTCGACCCGCTCGGTGACGTCTCGCGCCACGGCCACCGAGCCGAGCACCTCGCTCTCGCCGTCGCCTTTGACGACCGCGAATGTCATCTCGATATAGAGCCTGGCCCCGCTCTTGTGCAGCGCGCGGGTCAGCGTGGGGCGGCCCTGCAGCTTCATCGCGCCGCTCGCCATCGCGGCCTCGAAGCCGCGCCAGTGTGCGGCCCGCAGATGCTCCGGAATGATCAGATCGAGGCTCTGGCCGACCGCCTCCGCCGCGGAAAAGCCGAACAATGCGGCACAAGCGCGGTTCCAGCGGACGATTGTGCCCGCGCGGTCCGCATAGATGACGGCGTCGGCGACAGAATCGAAAATCCGTTCGGCCAATCGGGGCTGCTCTTCCATGGACGGGCCTTTCGGGTCGGAAACCAACAGTTCGCGCGATCTATCAGCCTGTAGCGCACCTTTACAACGGGGCACAGACCGCGCGGATCCGGGGCCAGGGAACCCGCGCCTTTCCGTTCCCGCTACGCGGAACGGCATGGGCGGAGGGTACCGGAAGGCGTATAATTGCATGGTCCTTCCTGCAAGATGACCAAGATGACATGGAGGTCGCCATGAAATATGTGCTGCTCGGCAATCTGAGCCCGGAGTGGGCAAGCAAGCAATCGGATCGGGTCGGCAAGGCCAAGGCAAAGCTCGACAAGCTCGGCATCAAGATCGAATCGATCCACTACACGCAGGGCAAATACGATTTCGTCGACATCGTCGATGCCCCGAAACCGGAGGCGGTGCTCGCGTTCTCGGTCTGGTACTCGGCTCAGGGTCTGGGGCGGATTCAAAGTCTGCCCGCCTTCGACGCCAAGAGCTTCGAAACCGCGATCAAGGACGCCGCCGGCTAAGCGCCGGGACGGGTGGTCAAAGGCCGATTTGGTGCCCAGCTTTACTCTCGAGCGATCGAAAACTGGCGCGCCGCGGCCGATGAAGACGGGCACTGTTGCTTCGCCGTGGCGCCATGATGCCGCCGGCGACCAGGCGCCCCCATTGGCTAGTCTGCGACGGCCTCCGAGCTTGCGCTACACCCGATCGGCGGCTGCCTTCGATGGCGGCGCTACGGCCGCGCGGCCGCGGTTCGGTGCCGCACCGCGGGAAGAACCTCGCGGCCAAGAAGCTCGATGCTGGCGAGGATCTCGTCCTGGCCCATCCCCGGCCAACTCACGCGCATCGAGAGGTGGTTGATGCCGCAGCGATGTTGGGCGACCAGCATATCGATGACACTTGCGGGCGCTCCCACCGCGAACCGCTTGGACGCCAGCGCGCGGAACTGCTGCTCGGGGGCGGCGTTCGGATCGAGCGTGAGTCCCTGCAAGCCCCACGACACATAGGATTTGTATTTCTCCATGAGAAACGGGGCCGAGCGGCGGATCGCGGTCTCGTCATCGGCCGCGCAGCCCACCTCGAGCAGTCGGCAGAAATGCTGTGCCGGCGGCAGCTTTGCCGCGGACCGCGCGGACTTGAACGCCGACATCTGCGCGTCGAGTTGGTCGAGCGTGGATGTTGGCACCGCAAGCCAGCCATCGCCGATCCTGGCCGCCCGCGCGATGGCCGTGTCCACTTGCGCGCCAATAAGGATGGGCGGGCGCGGCGCCTGCAGCGGGCGCGGTGCGATGGCGGCGTCGCTGAATTGCCAGTGGCGCCCGGAATGCGTGACCCGGTCTTCGCTCCACAGCCGCCGGATGATCTCGACGGCCTCGGTGAACCGGCTCACGCGCTCCGACATGGGCACACCGAATATCTGGTACTCCTCCGGCCGATAGCCGAGTCCGACGCCGAGCAGGAACTTGCCGCCGGTGATGACGTCCAGAAAGGCGCCGGCTTCCGCCAGCTCGACCGGATTGTGCAGCGGCAGCAACGTGACGTTGGTCCCGATCCACAGGCCCTCGGCCTCCGCGGCGAGCCGATGCAGCAGCGGCAGCTGTGGAAAGAAGTGGAAGCCCGGGGTGACGTGGTGCTCGCCGGCCCAGATCGAGTCAAAGCCGAGCGAACGAACAAGGCGCACTTGCTCCAGCGTTTCGGCGAAACGACGGGCAGGATCATCGCCTGCCGGGTGCTGCGAGTTCAGGTAGATGCCAAGCTTCAATGCCATGCTCCCGCCGTCATGCCGTGTTCGGGCGACGACGGTATCAAGACATCTCGCGACACGCTATCTTGAGGGATGAAAGCGAGATGGCGCGCCCGAAGAGATTTCGAACTCCTGACCCCTAAATTCGTAGTCTAGTGCTCTATCCAGCTGAGCTACGGGCGCGTGTTTCGCTTGGCTCGGGCTCGATAGCCCGCATGCATCCGAGAACATGTTCGGAAACGTCGCGAAAGAGCGCTTTAGCTACCCGCTCCGGCCCAAATTGGCAAGCTCCGGGACGCCGCGTTTGGCCGCCGTTTCGTCCGTCATTCCGGGACGCGCGCCAGCACGAAGGCGGAATCTCGCGCTATTACTTCTGGATTTCGGGTTCGCGCGCTTTGCGCGCGCCCCGGAATGACGTTTACGCCCTTGCCCGCTCGTTGCGGACGCTCAGAAGTTCCACCGGGCGGTCGGGGATGGAGATGCGGAAGGTCGCCCCGATGGTGCCTTCGACCAGGTGGATGTCGCCGCCATGGGCGCGGACCAGTTCGGCGGCAATCGCAAGCCCCAGCCCGCTGCCGCCGGGCCGGCCTGAGGTCTGGAACGCCTCGAACAGATGCTCGCGGGTCCTTTGCGGCAGGCCGGGGCCGGTATCGGACACCTCCAGGATCGCAACCGCGCCTTCGCGGCGTCCGGTGATGCGGATCTGCATGGTCGCGGCGTCGCTCGTGGGGCGGTTCTCCAGCGCTTGGGCGGCGTTGCGCACGAGGTTGAGCAGCACCCGGAACAGCTGGTCGGGGTCGGCGTCGATAGTGAGCCCGCGCTCGATCGCGGCGATCCAGGTGATCGAGGCATCGGTGGCGAGCCCTGCGGATTCGCGGACCTCGGCGACGACTGGCTCGATCGGCGTCAAGCGGCGGTCGGGCGCGGCCTCCTGGGCACGGCCATAGGACAGCGTCGACTGGCAGAACGCGATCGCGCGCTCCAGCGAGCGCATCAGCTTCGGCGCAAAGCGCTGCACCCGCGGATCGGGCACGCTGGCGAGCTGGTCGGACAACAGTTGCGAGGACGCGAGCAGATTGCGCAAATCGTGGTTGATCTTGGAGACCGCAAGGCCAAGGGCGGCGAGCCTGCTCTTCTGATGCAGCATCGACACGAGGTCGCGCTGCATGTCGGAGAGTTCGCGCTCGGCCACCCCGATCTCGTCGCCGCGCTGGCTCGGCACGATGATGCGCGCCGAGCTTTCGGGGTTTTCGTGGAAGCCGACGAGGCTCGCGGTCAGCCGCCGCATCGGCCGCACGAACAGATAATGCAGCGCGAGGTAGACGAGGCCCGCGGTCAGGCCCGCGATCAGCAGCGCGACCAAAAGCACATTGCGGGAAAACCGGTACATTGCGAGCCGCAGCGGCGCCTCGTCGATGACGACCTCGATGAACTGGCCGCCGGTGGAGGACGGGCCGATCACGCGGATCGCCTGGTTGCCCCGTTCCAGCATGACCTCGAAGCTGTCGACGATCGCCGACCACACCGTCATCGAGCGCATGTCGACATCGTGGTCGATCGCGGGCGGCAGGTCGGCCGAAGCCAGCAGCCGGCGTTGCTGCCCCATCTTGATGGCGACCGCGCGCGCGCCGATGCTGGTGAGGATTTGCCGCGCCAGCGACTCCGGGACCGTGCCGGAGGGGGCGGCATCCAGCACCAGCGCCGCGGTATTGGCCGCCGCCAGCTTGTCGTTGAGCCGGTTCATCCGGAAATTGGCGATCGCGGGCACGTAGATCAGCATTCCCGCGATCATGACCAGCGGGATGGTCAGGAGCAGCAACTTGCCGGACAGACCGAGCCGGCGCGGCGGCATCGGCCGCGGCTCGTCCGTTGTCGGCAGTTCGTCGGTCATCGGAGTAGCTATCTGCCTTTGCCTTCGCAGTTTTGAGGATGCGATCTGCCCCCCAAGCGGTCAAATTACGGATCGCTAATGTCCGGTTCCCCCCGATCTAGTGCGTGGGCCTTCACGGTGCCATCCTCGCACTGAAAAACACCGCCGAAATCGATATATTCGGCAAAAGGGCAGCGTTTTCGCGCCAACGAAGCGGCGAACCCCGCAACATTGACGAAAACAGGTCGCTCCCGTATAAGCCGCGCCAATCGTCCGCGGTGACCCCGGTCCGACCGGGGGCGGCTCGTTTTGGGCCGGAAACGGCGCGTTTTGGGCCGACCCGCATCGGCGGACTTACCTCATTCATCAGGCAGATTGCCGGTCCTCACAGGCAGCTTGTCAGCGGAGAACGACCCGTGAAGCGGACTTATCAACCCAGCAAACTGGTGCGCAAGCGCCGTCACGGCTTCCGTGCCCGTCTTGCGACCGCCGGTGGCCGCAAGGTCCTCGCCGCCCGCCGCGCCCGGGGCCGCAAGCGTTTGAGCGCCTGAACCGGGCTTCCCGGAGACCTCACCATGGATCGGTTAAGGCAGCGGGCGGACTTCCTCGCCGTTGCCAATGGCGCGCGGGCAACCAGCGCTGCCTTCGTGGTGCAGAGCCTCGAGCGAAGCGACGGCGGCCCGGTCCGGGTCGGCTTTACCGTCACCAGGAAGAACGGGACCGCGACCGAGCGCAACCGCATCCGGCGCAGGCTTCGCGAATTGGTGAAGCAGCTGGACCTCATGGCGATGCGACCGCACAGTGATTATGTGCTAGTCGGACGCCGGGCCGCGCTCACGCGCGACTTTTCGACCATGCTTGACGATCTCCGCTCGGCGCTCCACCGCATCGAGCGGCAGCCGTCGAAACCGCAAAAGGCGCCTTCGAACGAGGCGGACGCCGGTCCGCGCCGGCAAAATGCGTCAGAAAAAGCCGATCGCAAGCAGCCGCCAACCGAATTGAATGACGAGATCCTGAACGATGACCGATAATCGCAACACCATCCTCGCCATCATTCTGTCCGGCCTCGTGCTGATCGCGTGGCAATATTTCTACAACGTGCCGCAGATGGCCAAGCAGCGCGCCGCGCAGCAGGCGCAGAGCGAACTGGTGAAACCCGCGGCGGAAGCCGGCAGCAACACGCCGGCCACGACGCCCGCGACCACGCCACAGGCGGGCGCGCTCAATGCGCCCGCGCCGAACACGCCGGCGCAGCCGGCCACCGCCGCCGCCGTCATCGACCGCGATGCCGCGATCGCCGCGACCCCACGCGTCAAGATCGAGACGCCCAGCCTCTCCGGCAGCATCTCGCTGAAGGGCGGGCGCATCGACGATCTGTCGCTGGTGAAGTTCCGCGAGACCGTCGATCCCGCCTCGCCGGCGATCGTGCTGTACTCGCCCTCGGGCACGGCGGAACCCTATTACGCCGAATTCGGCTGGGTGCCGGCGGCCGGCTCGACCGTGAAACTGCCCGACGAGAAAACGATGTGGCAGCAGGAAGGCAGCGGCAGCCTGACGCCGTCGACGCCGGTGACGCTCAAATATGACAACGGCGCGGGCCTCACCTTCCGCCGCACCATTTCGATCGACGAGCGCTATCTCTTCACCATCAAGGATGAGGTCAGCAATGTCGGCAATGCGCCGGTGACGCTCTATCCGTTCGCGCTGATCTCGCGGCACGGGACGCCGAAGGTTTCGGGTTACTACATCCTGCACGAAGGCCTGATCGGCTATCTCGGCGAGGACGGCCTGCAGCAATACACCTACAAGAAGATCGACGACGCCAAGGCGGTCAGCTTCAAGGCTACCGACGGCTGGCTCGGCATCACCGACAAATACTGGGCCTCGGCGCTTTTGCCCGATACCTCGGCACAGCTGCAGGCGCGGTATTCGTCGAACCTCGTCGGCACGATCAGGACCTACCAGACAGATTATTTGGAGGACCCGCAGACCATTGCGATCGGCGGCACCGGCAGCGCCAATGCGCGGCTGTTCGCCGGCGCCAAGGAAGCGAGCGTCGTGGGCCTCAATTTCCCGATCGGCGGTTTCGGCGGCTACAACAAGGAACTCGGGCTCAACCATTTCGACCTGATGATCGACTGGGGCTGGTTCTACTTCATCACCAAGCCGATGTTCCTGGCGCTCGACTTCTTCTACCATCTGGTCGGCAATTTCGGCATCGCCATCCTCTTGGTGACGGTGATCGTGAAGCTTTTGTTCTTCCCGCTCGCCAACAAGTCCTACGCCTCGATGGCGAAGATGAAGGCAGTGCAGCCGCAGCTCGCCGCGCTGAAGGAGCGTTATCCCGACGACAAGGTGAAGCAGCAGCAGGAGATGATGGAGCTCTACCGCAAGGAGAAGATCAACCCGATCGCCGGCTGCCTTCCGGTCGCCTTGCAGATTCCGGTGTTCTTCTCGCTCTACAAGGTCCTGTTCGTCACCATCGAGATGCGGCACGCACCGTTCTACGGCTGGATCAAGGACCTCTCTTCGCCGGACCCGACCAACCTGTTCACCCTGTTCGGCCTGTTGCACTTCGATCCGACCCAGGTTCCGCTGTTCGGGCACTACCTCGCGCTCGGCGTCTGGCCGATCATCATGGGCATCACGATGTGGCTGCAGTTCAAGCTCAACCCGTCGGCGCCCGATCCGACCCAGCAGATGATCTTCAGCTGGATGCCCCTGATCTTCACTTTCATGCTCGCGGGATTCCCGGCGGGGCTGGTGATCTACTGGGCCTGGAACAACCTGTTGTCAGTGCTGCAGCAGAGCTTCATCATGCGCCGCAACGGCGTGAAGGTGCAACTGTTCGACAACATTCGGGGCACCTTCGTCTCGAAGAAGGCGACGTAGCCGCCGCCACCGTCATTGCGAGGAGCGAAGCGACGAAGCAATCCATTCTTCCGCATCGGGATGGATTGCTTCGCTTCGCTCGCAATGACGGTTCCGTCGCAGTCGCGGCTTCAAGGAACCCTTTGCATGACCACCGGGCCGGATGCTGACCTGATCGAACAGGGGCGAAAGCTGTTCGCCGGCGACTGGCGGTTCATTTCGGCCTCGCCCTCGATCGAGGCGCTGCCGCCGATTGCGGGCGTCGAGGTCGCCTTTGCCGGCCGCTCCAACGTCGGCAAATCCTCGCTGATCAACGCGCTGACCGGGCGCAACGCGCTGGCGCGGACCTCGCACACGCCGGGCCGAACCCAGGAACTGATCTTCTTCGAAGGCCCCGCCAATACCGGCTTCCGGCTGGTCGACATGCCCGGCTACGGCTACGCCGCCGCGCCAAAAGCAAAGGTCGCGTCCTGGACCGCGCTGATCCACAAATTCCTGCTCGGCCGCAGCAATCTCGCGCGCGTCTATGTGCTGATCGACGCCCGCCATGGCCTGAAAGAAGCCGATCTCGAGGTGCTCGACGCGCTCGACAAATCGGCCGTGAGCTATCAGGCGGTGCTGACCAAGGCCGATCAGGTGAAGCCGGCCGAGCTCGAGCGATGCATCGCGGGAGTGAAGGCCGCACTTTCGAAACATCCGGCCGCCTTTCCCGAAGTGCTGGCAACATCGTCGCGCACCGGCACTGGAATCGCGGAATTGCGCGCCGCGATGGTGCGCCTCCTGGAGGAGCGTCACTGATGATAGATTTCCGCCTGCTCCGCATCATGATCATCCTTGCCGGCGTCATGGGCGCCGACGGCGTCATCCTGGCGGCGGCCGCCGCGCATCAGGGCGAGTCCGGACGATTGGAGGCGGCCTCATCGATGCTGCTGTTTCACGCGCCGGCCGTGCTCGCGGTCGCGGCGTTGATCGAGCGCGGCATCGTCCATGCCCGGATCGGGCTCGCCTCGGCCTTCGGCTTCGTCATCGCCGCCGCATTGTTCGCGACCGACCTGACCTTGCGGCACTATGCCGGCCACCGCCTGTTCCCGTTCGCCGCGCCGACCGGCGGCACGCTTCTGATCGTGAGCTGGCTCGCGCTCGCGGTGGCCTCGGCCTGGCCGCGCCCGAGTTGAGCGGCGGACTCTTTCTTTCCCTCTCCCCTTGTGGGAGAGGGAAGAACACCACTTTGCGCCGTGGCCGCCAATCAGCTAGAAACCGCCCCACCCCGCCGACCGAAGAGAAAAGCTTCATGACCGAGGTGCCAAACATCAGTCCGCTCGATCAGGCCCGCATCCTGTCCGAAGCGCTGCCGCATATGCAGGAATATGACGATGAGACCATCGTCATCAAATATGGCGGTCATGCCATGGGCGCGGAAGACGTTGCGAAAGCGTTCGCGCGCGACATCGTGCTGCTGGAGCAGACCGCCATCAACCCGGTGGTGGTGCACGGCGGCGGCCCGCAGATCGCGACCATGCTGAAGCGGCTCGGCATCGAATCGGAATTCGCCGCGGGCCTGCGCATCACCGACGCCGCCACCATCGAGATCGTCGAGATGGTGCTGGCCGGCTCGATCAACAAGCAGCTGGTCGGCTACATCAACGAGGCCGGCGGCAAGGCGGTCGGCCTGTGCGGCAAGGACGGCAACATGGTGATGGCGACCAAGGCGACCCGCACCATGGTCGATCCGAGTTCGAACATCGAAAAGGTGGTCGATCTCGGCTTCGTCGGCGAGCCGGAGAAGGTCGACCTGACGCTTCTGAACCAGCTGATCGGCTACGAGCTGATCCCGGTGCTGGCGCCGCTGGCGACCTCGAAGACCGGACAGACTTTCAACGTCAACGCCGACACCTTTGCAGGCGCGGTGGCCGGCGCGCTCAAAGCCAAGCGGCTGTTGCTGTTGACCGACGTTCCCGGCGTGCTCGACAAGTCGAAGAAGCTTATTCCGGAATTGTCGGTGAAGGACGCGCGCAAGCTGATCGCCGACGGCACCATTTCCGGCGGCATGATCCCGAAGGTCGAGACCTGCATCTACGCGCTCGAGCAGGGCGTGCAGGGCGTCGTCATCATCGATGGCAAGATGCAGCACGCCGTGCTGCTCGAATTGTTCACCAACCAGGGCACCGGCACGCTGATCCACAAGTGATGCGCCAAACGCGGACGCAATTGAGAGCCGTCATGGCCGGGCTCGTCCCGGCCATCCACGTCTTGCTTTTTCGCTGCAAGGAAGACGTGGATGGCCGGGACAAGCCCGGGCATGACGATCTGAGAATTGCGCAAACTTCTTCGTCTCTCTCGAAATCCATCATCTTCGCGCTGCCCGCCGTGCTCCTCTCGTTCATCGCCTCCGCCGAACCGGCCTACGCGGACCTCAAGATCTGCAATCGCATGAGCTATGTGGTCGAGGTCGCGATCGGCATCGACGACAAGGCCGCGACCGCGACGCGCGGATGGTTCCGCATCGATCCCGCGGCCTGCCGCGTCGTCGCGCAGGGCACGCTGACCGCCGACCGCATCCTGCTTCACGCGCGCGCGCTCGGCGTCTATGGCGCATCGCCGATCCCGCAAAACGGCGGCGACACGCTGTGCATCGCGCCGGCCGATTTCGTCATCGCCGCCGCGCGCCAGTGCCGCGCCGGGCAGACGCCGGCGCCGTTCACGCAGGTGAACCCGACGGCCGACGACGACGGCAATCTGGTGGCCTATCTCGCCGAGGACAGCGAATATGACGACGACCAGGCGCGGCTCGCCGCCATTCAGCGGCTCCTGGTGATCGCGGGTTTCGACGCGGCGCCGATCGACGGCGTCGACGGCCCGAAGACGCAAGCAGCCCTGGCGGCGTTCCTGAAAAGCCGGGGACTGACGCCCGACGTCGTTCAGGCGGCGAATTTCTTCTCGCTGATGATCGACGCGGTGCAGTCGCCGTCTTCCACCGGGCTCACCTGGTGCAACGACACCCCGCACAAGGTCATGGCCGCGGTGGCGACCGACGACGGCAAGGCCGTGGTCAGCCGCGGCTGGTATCGCATCGATCCCGGCAAGTGCCTGCACCCCGACGTATCAGGCACGCCGAAGCAGATCTATTCGTTCGCCGAAGCGGTCGACGCCGACAACCGCACCGTCAATTTCAAGGACAAGCCGCTGAACTGGGGCGGGGCGAAAGAGCTTTGCACCCGCGAAAGCATGTTCGAGACCTCGGAACAGGCCGATTGCGGCAGCCGAGGTTTTGCCGCCACCGGCTTTGCCGCCGTCGACATGTCGAGCGGCGGCAAGACGCTGCGCTTTGCGATGCCGTGATCCCTCGTCCAACATATTCTCGTGTCGTCCTCGCGAACGCGGGGACCCATAACCACAGGAGTTCATTGATGCGACGCGCCGCAAGAGAAGGCAACGAATACCGCCTCGCTCATGACCGCCGCGGCGTATGGGTCCCTGCTTCCGCAGGGACGGAGAGATTTGTGAGCCGATGATGAGCACGCCCCGCGCCTTCGCCCACATCGACACCTGGGTTTTCGACCTCGACAACACCCTGTATCCGCATCACGTCAATCTGTGGCAGCAGGTCGATGCGCGGATCGGCGAGTTCGTCAGCGCCTGGCTGAAAGTGTCCGCCGAGCAGGCGCGGGTGATCCAGAAGGACTATTATCGGCGCTACGGCACCACCATGCGCGGCATGATGACCGAGCATGGCGTGCGCGCCGACGACTATCTCGCCTATGTGCACAGGATCGACCACTCGCCGCTGCAGCCCAATCCCGCGATGGGGGCGGCGATCGCGAAACTTCCGGGCCGCAAGCTGATCCTCACCAACGGCTCGACCGGTCATGCGGACGCGGTGCTGGAGCGGCTCGGCATCTCCGCGCATTTCGAGGCGGTGTTCGACATCATCGCCGCCGAACTCGAGCCGAAGCCCGCGCCGCAGACCTACCAGAAATTTCTCGATCTGCATCAGGTCAACCCCGCGACCTCGGCGATGTTCGAGGACCTCGCACGCAATCTCATCGTGCCGCACCAGCTCGGCATGACCACGGTGCTGGTGGTGCCCGACGGCTCGAAAGAAGTCGTGCGCGAGGATTGGGAGCTGGAAGGCCGCGACGCCGCCCATGTCGATCATGTCACGGACGATTTGACGCGGTTTTTGCAGGGGCTGGGCGAGACCTAGATCATCGTCCCTGCGAAAGACGCGGCCGCAGCCTCAAGCCGTCATACCCCGCGAAGGCGAGGTATCCAGTACGCCGCGGCCTGCGAAACAGAACTCCGGCGTCTCGGAATACTGGATCACCCGCTTTCGCGGGTGATGACAACGGAACGAGACGGCGTGAGCCAGTCTTGACTCCCCGCCGCCAAATCCCGACAAAGCCCCTCGCCCGCCCACTACGATCGTCCAAGGAAATCCCGATGTCTCTCGCCTCCCTCGAAACCACCATCAACACCGCGTTCGACGCCCGCGACGGCATTTCGACCGCGACTAAAGGCGAGGTCCGCGACGCCGTCGATCACGCGCTCGAACTCATGGACAAGGGCGAGGCGCGGGTGGCCGAGCGCGAGCAGAGCGGCAAATGGAAAGTTCATCAGTGGCTGAAGAAGGCGGTGCTGCTGTCGTTCCGCCTCAACGACATGAGTGCCATTCCCGGCGGCCCCGGCAAGGCGTCGTGGTGGGACAAGGTGCCCTCGAAATTCGAGGGCTGGGGCGAGAACCGTTTCCGCGACGCCGGCTTTCGCGCGGTGCCCGGCGCGATCGTGCGCCGCTCGGCCTTCATCGCCCGGAACGTCGTGCTGATGCCGTCCTTCGTCAATGTCGGCGCCTATGTCGATGAGAGCACGATGATCGACACCTGGTCCACGGTGGGCTCCTGCGCCCAGGTCGGCAAGCGCGTGCACATTTCCGGCGGCGTCGGCATCGGCGGCGTGCTCGAGCCCTTGCAGGCCGAGCCCGTGATCGTCGAGGACGACTGCTTCATCGGCGCGCGAAGCGAAGTCGCCGAGGGCGTGATCGTGCGCAAGGGCGCGGTGCTGGCAATGGGGACGTTCATCGGCGCCTCGACCCAGATCATCGATCGCGACAGCGGCAAGGTCTATATCGGCGAAGTGCCGGAATACGCGGTCGTGGTGCCGGGCACGCGACCGGCCCGGCCGCTGAAGGACGGATCACCGGGCCCGGCGCTATATTGCGCCGTGATCGTCAAAACGGTGGACGAACAGACCCGCTCCAAGACCAGCATCAACGAGCTGTTGCGGGATTAGGTCGCGGCGAGCGGAATTGGGCGGCCATGAAGTCGACAAAGGCCCGCACCTTCGGTGCGAGATGGCGCGTCTGCGGGTAAACCAGCCAGACCGGGTCGGCTTTCGGCCTGAATTTATCCAGGACAGAAACCAGTTTTCCGCCCGCAATGGCGGTATCGGTATAGTAGCCGTGGAGCTGTGCCAGCCCATAGCCGGCGCAGGCAGCATCGCACAGCGCTGCGCCGTCGCTGAAACTCATATTGCCCTTCGGGGTGAGCACGGATTCGACCTCACCCTTGGCAAAGTGCCAGTCTCTGGCCAGGCGGGCGTCGCGCAACGTCAGGGCCAGACAATTATGGCCGGCCAGGTCCTCGGGCTGTCTCGGCCGGCCGCATTTTGCGAAATAGCCTGGCGCCCCGACAACGTCGAACCGGGTGCTGGTCAATCGGCGGGCGATGAGACTGGAATCCTGCAAGAAACCGAACCGCACGCTGACATCGACGCCTTCCTCGATCAGATCGATATAGCGATCGGTGAAGGTGACGCGAAGCCTGACATCGGGATATTGGGCCTGGAACAGGCCGAGCAAGGGCACCACCTTGAGACGACCGAACGACACAGGCAGATCGACCCGCAGGTTTCCCGATGGCTTGAGCTGCGAATCCTTCAGCACGAGTTCTGCTTCTTCGAGTTCGGCCAAAGCCTGACGACAGCGCTCGAAGAATGCGGCGCCATCTTCGGTCAAACCGACCCTGCGGGTGGTGCGGGCCAAAAGCCGCGTACCGATCTGGCCCTCCAGCCGGCTGATCGCGTTGCTGACCCCGGACTGGGTGATGCCGAGGTCGGCGGCGGCACGCACGAAGCTGCGCCGCTCCGCCACTCTTACGAAGATTTCCAGCGCGCGAAGATCCGGCATGGCACCTATCACTCTGGGTGATGGATGACATTACCACAGGCCTGATTAATCCGCGAGCCTCCAGCCTCCAAATATGCAGCGCGCGCTATGCGCTTCGATAGGAGAATGAAGATGACCTCAACAGTTTCAGCCCGGGCAACCTCGCCATTGAACCGTGGCACCCCTCGCCCCCGCGTCAGCACCGATCCGCGACTGCTTATCGCAGGTGCGCTCTTCCTGGCCGTGCTGATTGCCGAAGCGATACTCATCGCTTCCGCCGGACCGACCATCACCGGGATCGGCTCGCTTCTTATCACCACGACCTGACGCCGGTGTCCTTTGGCAGAATCGCGCCTGGCTCACTTTTGATCCGCGGGTGGCCGTGCCGGTCACGCGGCCGGCACGGCCAGCAATAGCAAGCATTTGCCGCGCTCATATTCGAACCTGTGACGCCGTCGAGCGACCAATCGGCTGGACGGGCCTTCATCGGCCGTCGGGAGGTTGGAATGGACAATAGCTATACCAGCAATGAATTCCTGTTCGGCTTCGAAGGCCGCATCAACCGCGCCAAATACTGGTATGCCTCCTTGGCCAGCCAGATTTCCTGCGCCGTTTTTTTGTGGATACTGGCGTTGGTGCTCGGCGCCATTTTCGCCGACCACGTGAAGTCGATTCATTTCGACCTCTACCTCATGTTCGGCTATCCGCCGTCATTTCCTCTCCACGCCGGCTTCGCCAAAACCGGTTCGGCGCCGACGCTGGTTCCGCTGTGGTTCGATGCGCTGGGAACCCCGATCTTCGTCGCCAGCTTGTGGTTCTTGACCGCCGCCACTGTAAAGCGGCTTCATGACCGCAACCGGAGCGGCTGGTGGATGATTCCCTTTTTCGTCGTTCCGCCCCTGTTCGACCGGTTTGATGACCTGCTCGGCGATTCCTGGGCGGTGTTTCTGCTCGGACTTGCATTCAAGGGGCTTTGGCTCTGGGGTCTCATCGAGATGCTGTTCCTGAGCGGGACGTGCGGGCCCAACCGGTTCGGGCCTGACCCCATCGACCGCCCCCTCTCACGCCGCCCCGCGATCTCGCCCGGGCTCGCGTAAAGCCTTAAGGATTTCTCGCTTGCGGTGCTGGCCCATCGCCGGGTGCGCATGTTATGCGGGCGCATGAATGATGCCCTCTCCATTGCCCGCGATCTCGTCCGCTGCCCCTCGGTAACCCCTGCCGATGCCGGCGCGCTCGGCGTTCTCCAAGATATCCTGAGCAATGCCGGCTTCGAGGTGCACCGCGTCACCTTCGGCGAGCCCGGCACATCCGATGTCGACAACCTCTACGCCCGCATCGGTGACGCCGCCCCGCACCTCACCTTCGCCGGTCATACCGACGTGGTGCCGCCGGGCGACGAGAGCGCCTGGAGTCATGGCGCGTTCGCGGGCGAGGTCAAGGACGGTTTCCTCTACGGCCGTGGCGCCGTCGACATGAAGGGCGGCATCGCCTGCAGCGTCGCCGCGGTGTTGGATTATCTCGCCGATCGCGGCGGCAGGCCCGGGAAGGACGGCAAAGGCTCGATCTCGTTTCTGATCACCGGCGATGAGGAAGACATCTCCGTCAACGGCACCATCAAGCTCTTGCAATGGGCGGCGGCGCGCGGCGAAAAATTCGACCATTGCGTGCTCGGCGAGCCCTCCAATATCGAGGTGCTCGGCGACTGCATCAAGGTCGGCCGCCGCGGCTCATTGCACGGCATGCTTTATGTCGATGGAATCCAGGGTCACGTCGCCTATCCGCAGCGCGCCTCCAATCCGGTGCCGGACATTTCGCGGTTGATCGTGGCGCTCAGCGACGAGCCGCTCGATCGCGGCAGCGCGCAGTTCCAGGCCTCGAATCTCGAATTCACCTCCGTCGACGTCGGCAACAAGGCCGGCAACGTGATCCCGGGCCAGGCGCGGGCAAAGTTCAACATCCGCTTCAACGATCTGCATACCCAGGAGGGCCTGCGCGAACTGATCGAGGCGCGCCTGGCGAAGGCGGCCGGCAACCGCATCCGCGCCCGCATCGTGTGGGAGCCGTCGAACTCCAACGTGTTCGTGACCAAGCCCGGCCCCTTCACCGATCTCGCGGTCGCCGCGATCGAGGAAGTCACCGGCCGCAAACCGGAGCTGAGCACGTCGGGCGGCACCTCGGATGCGCGCTTCATCGCCAGCTACTGCCCGGTCATCGAGTTCGGCCTCGTCGGCCAGACCATGCACCAGATCGACGAGCGCGCGGCGGTGGCGGACCTGGAAAAGCTGACCAAGATCTATCGCGGGATTCTGGACCGGTATTTCGGGTGAGATGCCGCTGTCGTCACCCGCGAAAGCGGGTGACCCAGTATTCCAGAGACGTTGGCGATCGATCGAGCGGCCGCGGCGTACTGGATACCCCGCTTTCGCGGGGTATGACGGCAGCGCTCAATACTCCACCCGCATCAGATAAAGTCCCTCCGGCGGAGCGACAGGACCGCACGCCGCGCGGTCTCGTGCGGCCAAGGCCGCGGCGAGATCGTCGGCGCTCCAGCGGCCGTCGCCGACCCAGACCAACGATCCCACCATCGAGCGCACCTGGCTGTGCAGGAACGAGCGCGCCGAGGTGACGATGTGGACGGCGTCGCCGTCCTTGATGACGTCGAGCTGGTCGAGTGTCTTCTCCGGCGATTTCGCCTGGCACTCCGAGTCGCGAAACGTCGTAAAGTCGTGCTTGCCGACCAGTTTTTGCGCGGCGGCGTGCATCGCGTCCGTATCGAGCCGCCGCGGCAGCCGCCAGGCGCGGCCGATGTCGAGCGCGAGATTGGCGCGGCGGTTGCTGATCCGGTAGAGATAATGCCGCTTCTTCGCGGAGAAGCGCGCCTCGAAATTATCCGGCACGATTTCGGCCGAGAGCACGCCGATCGGGTGCGGCCGCAAATGCGCGTTCAGCCCGTCGCGAAAGCGGCCCGGCACGAAATGTCTTGCAATGTCGCAATGCGCGACCTGGCCGAGCGCATGCACGCCGGCATCGGTTCGCCCCGCGCCATGGACGCGGACCTGCTCGCCGCAAATCGCCTTGACCGCGTCTTCCAGCGCGCCCTGAACGGACGGCCCGTTGTCCTGGACCTGCCAGCCGCAGAAGGGGCTGCCGTCATATTCGATTGTCAGCTTGTAGCGGGGCATGCTGCTCCAATGTCGGTGTCATCATCCGCGAAAGCGGATGATCCAGTATTCCGTGGCGTCTCGGTTCAATCACAGGAGCCGCAGAGTACTGGATACCCCGCCTGCGCGGGGTATGACAGTCTTATGCAGGCGCGACCGCGTCACGCGGGCCTTAAAGGGGGCTTCAGCGGTGTGCCGCGCAGAAATTCGTCCGCCTTCATCGGCGCCTTGCCGGCGCGTTGCAGTTCGAGAATGCGGATCGCGCCCTGCCGGCAAGCGACCGTGAGATGGTCGTCGAGCAATTCGCCCGGTGCTCCGGAGCCATTGGCCAGCGCGCAGCGCAGGATCTTGACACGGACTTGCCCGCCGTCGATCGCCATCTCGCACCACGCACCGGGAAACGGCGACAAGCCGTGGATATGGCGCAACACCGCGCGCGTCGGCTTGTTCCAGTCGATCTTCGCATCGGCCTTCTCGATCTTGGCAGCGTAAGTAACGCCCTCTTCGCTCTGCTTCGTCAGCCGCAGCATGCCGCGCTCCAGCGCGGCCGTAGCGCGCACCATCAGGTCGGCGCCGAGCCGCGCCAGCGCGTCGTGCAGGTCGCCGGCCGTCATCGCATCCGTGATCGCGATGCGTTCGGCCATCGCCACGTCGCCGGTATCGAGCCCGGCATCCAACTTCATCACCATCACGCCGGTCTCGGCATCGCCGGCCATGATGGCACGGTTGATCGGCGCAGCGCCGCGCCAGCGCGGCAATAGCGACGCATGCAGGTTGAAGCAGCCGAGCTTTGGCGCATCGAGAATAGGCTGCGGCAGGATCAGGCCATAGGCGACGACCACGGCCGCGTCCGCCTCATGCGCGCGGAATTCGGCGAGCGCTTCCGCCGTCTTCAGCGTCGGCGGCGCGTGCACGGGAATGCCGAGCCGCCGCGCCTCCTGCTCGACCGGACTTGGCTGCAGCTTCATCCCGCGCCCGGCGGGCCGTGCGGCGCGGGTATAGACCGCCGCGATCTCATGGCCATGGGACACGAGCTCCAGCAGCGTCGGCACCGCGAAGTCGGGCGTGCCCATGAAGATCAGGCGGAGGGACATGGCAACTGCTCGGTGCGTTCCCTCCCCCCTTGTGGGGGAGGGTTAGAGAGAGGGGTGAGCCACAAACACCGGACTCGCGGTACCCCCCTCTCCGGCTCTCCCCCACAAGGGGGGAGAGAGCGGACCGCGCGAGGTGCCAGGCCTATGCTCTTCACTCAATCCGTCGCGCGCTTGGCGGCTTTGGCAAACTTCTTCAGCACGCGGTCGCGCTTCAATTTCGAAAGGTAGTCCACGAACAGCACGCCGTTGAGATGGTCGATCTCGTGCTGGATGCAGGTCGAAAACAGCCCCTCGGCGTCCTCTTCGTGCAGCTTGCCGTCGAGATCGGTGAAGCGAATGCGCACCCGCGCCGGCCGCTCCACCTCCTCGTAATATTCGGGGATCGAAAGACAGCCTTCCTCATAGACCGACGTCTCTTCCGACGACGACAGGACTTCCGGATTGATGAAGACGCGCGGCTGCGGCTTGGTCTCACCGTCTTCGCTCTTCTTGGCGAGGTCCATGGTGATCAGCCGCAGCGGCTGCGCGACCTGGATCGCGGCAAGACCGATGCCGGGCGCGTCGTACATGGTCTCGAACATGTCGTCGGCGAGCTTGCGAATTTCGGTTGTGACCTTCTCGATCGGCTTGGAGACGAGCCGCAGCTGCTTGTCGGGCAGGATGATGATTTCGCGAATGGCCATGGCGGGCGATTTAAGCGGTTGATTTGCCGGGGTCAATCGGCAGCGGGCTCGCGTTTACCCGCTCCTAACCAGGAATCTTCAGAAACGATTAACCATAAAAATTTACGAAGCATTCACCATAAATGTTCGCTCTTCGTTCGCGTCCAAGGCCGAATCGGCTACAAGGGCGCTCATGAACGAGATTCTTTTCGTGATCGGCGACCTGCCGATTCGCACCGGCGCCGCGCTGATGGGATTTGGCGCGCTGGCGCTTGCCCTGCTCCTGATCATCGCGATCGTGATCGCCCGTTCGGGCAAGCGCGGCGCGGAATTGGCGATGGCGCAGGCCATGCGCGCCGACGACCTCGAGGACCGCCTGAACGAAATGCTGCGCGCGCAGAGCGAGGCCACCGGCCGCGTCGATGCGATGGGCCAGGCGCTCGCCGGCCGCCAGGCCGAGATGACGCGCGCGGTCAGCGAGCGGCTCGATTCGGTGACCCATCGCGTCGGACAATCGATGGAGCAGACCACGCGCCACACCATGGATAGCTTGCGCGTGCTGCACGAGCGGCTCGGCATCATCGACAACGCCCACAAGAACCTCACCGACCTCACCTCGCAGGTGACGACCCTGCGCGACGTGCTCGCCAACAAGCAGTCGCGCGGGGCGTTCGGCCAGGCGCGAATGGAGGCGATCGTCCAGGACGGCATGCCGAAGGGTTCTTACGAATTCCAGTTCACGCTTTCAACCGGAAAGCGGCCGGATTGCGTGGTGTTCCTGCCCGACCAGCGCCCGCTCTGCATCGACGCAAAATTCCCGCTCGAGGCGATGACCGCGCTGCACGATGCCCGCAGCGACGAGGACAGGAAATTGGCCGCGCAGCGGCTGCGCAATGACGTCATGAAGCATGTCAGCGACATCGCGGAAAAATATTTGATCGCGGGCGAGACCCAAGACACCGCGCTGATGTTCGTGCCGTCGGAATTGGTCTATGCCGAGATCCATGACGGGTTCGACGACGTGATCCAGAAAGCCTACCGCGCCCGCGTCGTGCTGGTATCGCCGTCGCTGTTGATGCTGGCGATCCAGGTGATGCAGCAGATCCTCAAAGACGCGCGGATGCGCGATGCCGCCGACCAGATTCGCACCGAGGTGCTCAACCTCGGCGACGATCTCGGGCGATTGCGCGATCGCGTGCTGAAACTGCAGAAGCATTTTTCCGACGCCAACGAGGACGTCCGCCAGATCCTGATCTCCGCCGACAAGATCGAAAAGCGCGCGGGCCGAATCGAGGAACTCGATTTCAGCAAGGAACCGCCCGCCGAAGCCCCCCGTCTCGTCAAGAGCGGAGCGCCGGAACTATTCCCGCTGCGCAAGCTGCAGGCGGGGGAATAGGCCATCCACCTCTCCCCGCTCTTTTGCGGGGCAGCAACATGAGCGCAGCATATTATGCTCGTCATCGCCCGGCTTGACCGGGCGACCCAGTATTCCAGAGGCCGCAAATGGGGGCACGCAGCTTCTACGTCTACATCCTTGCAAGTCGCATCGGCGGCACACTTTACATCGGCGTTACCAACGACCTTATTCGCCGAGTCGCTGAGCACCGCCTGAAACTGGCGGATGGATTCACGAAGAAATACGAGGTCGCGAGGCTGGTCTATTTCGAACAATTCGATGATGCCGAGAATGCGATCAGGCGCGAGAAGCGATTGAAGAAATGGAACAGGGCCTGGAAACTCCGATTGATTGAGGAACACAATCCAAATTGGGATGACCTGTATCCAGGCATAGCAGGCGGCACCTGATCGTCTCCCGGCACATCCCAATCTTCGTCATACCCCGCGAAGGCGGGGGGTATCCAGTATGCCGAGCCCTCAAGATTGAGCCGAAACGCCGCGGAATACTGGATCGTCCGCCTTCGCGGACGATGACGGCGTCATTTGTTGCGCCCGAATCTGCTAGCACTTCGAGATGACAACCACGCCTGACAGCCTGCCCGAAGCTCCCGCCGCCCCCCGCGCCTCCTTCCGCGACAGCCTTGCCGTTTATCTGCAGCCGCGCGTGCTGATCGTGATGCTGCTCGGCTTTTCCTCCGGCCTGCCGCTGGCGCTGTCGGGATCGACGCTTTTGGTTTGGATGCGCGAGTCCGGCGTCGATCTCGGGACCATCGGGCTGTTCGCACTGGTCGGCACGCCCTACACGCTGAAATTCCTGTGGGCGCCGCTGACCGATGCCATGCATGTGCCGTACTTCACGAAGGCCTTCGGCCGCCGCCGCGGCTGGCTGGTGTTCTCGCAACTGCTTCTGATCGTCGCGATCGTGCTGCTGGCGCTGACCGATCCGGCGCGCTCGGCGCTATCAGTGGCGCTCGGCGCACTGTTGGTGGCGACCATGTCGTCGACGCAGGACATCGTGGTCGACGCGTTTCGCGTCGAAAGCCTGAGCGAGAGCGAGCAGGCAGCCGGCATGGCCGGCTACGTCGCGGCCTATCGCGTCGGCATGCTGGTCTCGACCGCCGGCGCGCTGTTCCTGGTCAGCGCGTACGAATCGACCGGCATCGTGCGGTCTTCCGCCTGGATGTGGGGCTATGTGACGATGGCGGCGCTGGTGCTGATCGGCACCGTCACCGCGCTGGCCGCGACCGAGCCGGAGCAATCGGTGCGCGCGGAAGCCGCGACCTCTGCCGAGACGGCGCTCTCGCGCGTGATCCACGCCGCCGCCGGCGCGTTCTCCGAATTTCTCACGCGCAGGAACGCGCTCGCAGCGCTCGCCTTCGTGGTGCTGTTCAAGTTCACCGACGCGTTTTCCGGCACCATGACCGCGCCGTTCGTGATCGACCTCGGCTTTTCCCGCAACGACTACGCCGCGATCGTCAAGGGCGTGGGGCTCGCCGCCACCCTGATCGGCGGTTTTGCCGGCGGCTTCGTCGCGCGGCGCTATTCGCTTGCCGCCAGCCTGTGGATCGGCGGCGTGCTGCAGGCGGTCGCCAATCTGTCGTTCTCCTGGCTGGCGCTCGTCGGCGTCAACGAATGGGCGCTGGCCTTTGCGATCACGACGGAAAACTTCACCAGCGCCATCGGCACCGTGATTTTCGTCGCCTACCTTTCGGCGCTGTGCCGCAACCCGCTGCACACCGCGACCCAATACGCGCTGCTCACCGCGCTCGCCGCGGTCGGGCGCACCTATCTGTCGTCGGGCGCGGGCTTCGTGGCGAAGGCGACCGGCTGGCCGCTGTTCTTCGCGATCTGCGTCGTGGTCGCGGTGCCGAGCCTGATCGTGATGGCCTGGCTGCAGCGGCGCGGGCATTTTGCGGAGCTGGAATCCTCCCCTGTCATCACCCGCGCAAGCGGGTGATCCAGTACGCCGCGGCGTTTCAATTCATCACTACTGTCTCCGGAATACTGGGTCGCCCGGTCAAGCCCGGCGATGACGGGGTTGCTTGTCGCAACACCGGGCAATTCACCGCCTCGGCAACACCGTCCAATCCGGCACCGCTACGTCGCCAATGTGCCAGGCGGTTTCCGAACAGAACAATGCGTTCGCTTTCACCGTGACGGTCTTGCCCAGCAGCGGCTGCAGCTGTTTCTTCTTGGCATCGGTCATCGCGAACAAATGAAACGTGATGGCGGCCTTGTCGTAGTCGCAAAACTCGTCGCCGGGCGGCATCGCGCGGGGAGCGCTGACGATCTGGTAGGCGTCGATCGGGGTGCCATTGGGATGGCGCGTGCGCACCAGCCGCAGTTTCCCCGTCAACATGCCGCCCTCCTTGATGGGTTCTTGCGCCAGAGCCGGCAGGGTCAGCCACAAGACGGCCATGACGACAATGCCGGCGCGCCGAAGAATCGATGAGTTTGGCATTTTCAATGCTTCGTCACCACGCTCCATTTCGTCACGATGGCTTCGCTCATTTCTCCCGCAGCCTGCGCGCAGGAGACTTCGTCGACCTTCAGCGCGACTTCCTTGCCGATGAAGGCCTTCAGCTGCTTCGCCTGGGCCTCGCTGCTGGTGACGATCTGAAATGTCTCCGGTCCAGTTTCCAGGCCGCAGAGGCCGTTCGGCGGCGGCAGGCGGCGCGGCTCGCTGGTGAGCTGATAGGTGGCGATGCGCTTGCCCTTCCTGGCGCCGCGGACGCGCAGCGCGTTGAGCTCACCCGACAGCACGTCGCCGGCACTGATCGGCCTGCCCGCCTTCGGCGCCGGCGCGGCCTGCTGCGCCAAGGCCTGTCGCGTGAAGCCGGCAGACGCGGCCAGCGCCGCGATGATGGCGGCACAAGCCAGCCGTTTGGCGAATCGTCGTTTCGTCATGTCGATCGTTTCCGTGCGTGGGGTTGCTAGAACAGGGTCCGCTGCCGCATCGCAGCCGACAGCGTGCCTTCGTCGAGATAGTCGAGTTCGCCGCCGACCGGCACGCCATGGGCGAGCCGCGTCACCTTGACGTTCGCCTCCTGCAGGAGGTCGGTGATGTAGTGGGCGGTGGTCTGGCCGTCGACGGTGGCGTTCAGCGCCAGGATGATTTCGCTCACGCGCGGGTCATGCGCGCGCGCCACCAGCGCATCGATGGTCAGATCCTGCGGGCCGACGCCGTCGAGCGGCGACAGCGTCGCGCCGAGCACATGATAGCGCCCGTTGGTCGCGTGCGCGCGCTCCAGCGCCCAAAGATCGGCGACGTCGGCGACCACGACGATGATCGAGCCATCGCGCCTGGGATCGGTGCAAACCGTGCAGGGATTTTGGGTGTCGATGTTGCCGCAGGTCTTGCAAATCTCGATCTTGTCGATCGCTACCTGCAGCGCCGCCGACAGCGGCGTCATCAGCGCCTCGCGCTTCTTGATCAGATGCAGCGCCGCGCGCCGCGCCGAACGCGGACCGAGCCCCGGCAGCCGCGCCAAGAGCTGGATCAGGCGTTCGATCTCGGGACCGGCAACCGCAGTGGCCATGTCAGGTGAGGCCCAGTCCCGGCGGCAGGCCCAATCCGCCGGTCAGCGCCTGCATCTTCTCGGCCATCGCGACTTCGGCCTTGCGCCGCGCGTCGTTATGCGCCGTGACCAGCAGATCCTCGAGGATTTCGCGCTCGTCCGGCTTGATCAGCGAGGGATCGATCTTGACCGCCTTGACTTCCATCTTCGCGGTCATGCGCACGCTGACCAGCCCACCGCCGGAAATGCCCTCGACCTCGACGTGGCCGAGCTCCTCCTGCATCGCCTGCATCTTCGACTGCAGCTGCGCCGCCTGCTTCATCATGCCGAGAAAATCAGCCATGCGTGCTTCCCTGTGTCTCGCTATGGATCGTCGCCGTCCGGGTTTTCGGCAAGCTCGTCACCGCTAGCATCGGATTCCGGCGGCTCGGGGGCAAGCTTGCGCACCTCGACCACCTTGGCGCCGGGAAAGCGCGCCAGCACCTCCTGCACCCGGGGGTCGGATTCGGCCGCGCGCTCGCGTTGGTTCTTCGCGACTTCGTTCTGCGCGCGCAAGTTCGGCTGGCCGGCTTCGTTGGAGACGATCACGGTCCAGCGCCGTCGGGTCCATTGCTCGAGCTTGCGCGACAGATCGTTGATCAGTGTCCGCGACGCGCTCTTCTCCAGCGCCACCTCGAGCCGGCCGTCCTCGATGCGCACCAGGCGGACATCGGCCTCCAGCGCGGCTTTGGTCAAGAGATCGCGTTTTTCGCCGGCGAGCGCAACGAGTTCGGGAAAACTCGCGATCCTGAGCGCTGTGGGCGCGGCCTGCGTCTCAGGCGACGGCATGGCCATCTGCGGCCGCGCGGATGGTTCGGCATTGGCCCGCGGTGCCGAGGCTGCGCGCGCAGGCGAGGATTGAACGGCCGAAACGCCCGGCGCCGGTGCGCCGCGCGGGATACCACTGCCGGCGACGACCGGCGAAGCGCCGCCATTCTGCTCGAGCATCCGGATCGCTTCATCCGGCGTCGGCATGTCCGCGACATAGGCGATGCGCACCAGCACCATTTCGGCGGCCGCCGCCGGGCGGGTCGCGGCTTGCGCTTCGGCGATGCCCTTGAGCAGCATCTGCCACATCCGCGACAGCACCCGCATCGACAGTTTGGCGGCGAAGTCGCGGGCGCGCACGCGCTCGGTCTCGCCAAAGGCGACGTTATCGGCCGTCGCCGGCACGATCTTCACCCGGGTGACGAAATTGACGAATTCGGCAAGGTCGGAGAGCACCACGATCGGATCGGCGCCGGTGTCGTACTGCTCGCGGAATTCCCGGAACGCCGCGGCGATATCGCCACGCGCCAGCTGCTCGAAGAGATCGATGACGCGGGTGCGGTCGGCAAGACCCAGCATCTGCCGCACCGCATCGGCGCGAACCACTCCCGCGGCATGCGCAATCGCCTGGTCGAACAGCGACAGCGAATCCCGCACCGAGCCTTCCGCGGCGCGGGCGATGATGCCGAGCGCCTCCGGTTCGACCTCGACGTTTTCCTTTGCCGCGATATTGCCAAGATGCGTCATCAGCACGTCGGCCTCGACCCGGCGCAGATCGAAGCGCTGGCAGCGCGACAGCACCGTGACCGGCACTTTGCGGATTTCGGTGGTGGCGAACACGAATTTGGCGTGCTCCGGCGGCTCCTCGAGCGTCTTCAGGAAGGCGTTGAACGCCGCGGTGGAGAGCATGTGGACTTCGTCGATGATGTAGACCTTGTAGCGGGCGCTGGCCGGCGCATAGCGCACGCTGTCGTTGATCTGGCGCACGTCGTCGACGCCGGTATGCGAGGCGGCGTCCATCTCCAGCACGTCCATGTGCCGGCTTTCCATGATCGCCTGGCAATGCACGCCGAGGGTTGGCATGTGGATGGTCGGACCTTTCACCGAACCATCCGGCAGTTCGTAGTTGAGCGCGCGGGCGAGAATGCGCGCGGTGGTGGTTTTGCCTACCCCGCGCACGCCGGTCAGGATCCAGGCCTGCGGAATCCGCCCGGTCTCGAACGCGTTCGAAACGGTGCGAACCACGGCGTCTTGGCCGATCAAATCCTCGAAACTGGCGGGGCGGTATTTGCGCGCCAGCACGCGATAGGGTTTGCCGGGTTCGACGCTGCCGTGATGGGAATTTTGCGGATCTTCGGGGGGCATGAGGGAAGCGCCAGCGTCGGTCATCGATCGATCCGCAACTCTGATTGTCTCTCGAAGCCGGCGTGCGGAACAGGAGACGAATTCCAGCGCAGGACGGGATAGCCCGGCTCCCGCGCGATTCGCTCGAAAAAACAGGTAGGAGACTGACGAGCGACCCGATCCGGACCTCGTTAGGGCTGCTTCCTTCCGGACCTGACCCGGTTGGCGAGTGGCTCGTCCACCGCCAATCTCCCGGTCCCTATTTGGGGCCAAAAGGGCCGGAAAGCAAGCCGGGCATTGGTGTCATACCCCGCGAAAGCGGGGTATCCAGTACGCTGCGGCCTCGCTACTCAATCACGACCGCCGCGGAATACTGGATCATCCGCTTTCGCGGATGATGACGGCTTGATATGCATCGGAAAGTGGTGGCCATATCGAGCCACTTCGGACCGAAGCCATCGGCAAAACGATGGACGCACCCGGAACTTACATGTCCGCCTCCACCCCCGCCTGGTCGCTGCATTCACGGCTCAAAGAGGACACCATCGACATCGGCGACCTGCCGCTGTGCCGGGTGCTGGTCATCAAGGATGCGAATTACCCGTGGCTGCTGCTGGTGCCGCGGCGGCTGGAAGCGAACGAGATCATCGACCTCGACGAGGTCGAGCAGGGGCAGTTGATGACCGAGATTTCCCGCGTCGCGCGCGCATTGAAGGACATCACCAAATGCGACAAGCTCAATATCGCGGCGCTCGGCAATGTGGTGCCGCAACTGCATATCCACGTGGTCGCCCGCCGCTCCGGCGATGTGGCATGGCCCCGCCCGGTATGGGGCGCGGCGCCGCCGCTCGCCCATGACGCCGAGGAAGTCCAGAATTTCATCAGTGCGCTTCGCCGCAAGATTTGGCTTGGTTAGGACATGACAACATTCGACAAGTTTCCCCTGGGGCAGCCGGGTTTCGTCAACAATATCCTCGATCGCGCCGCGCACTTGCGCGGCGACGACGCAAAGCTGATGGCGCTGGAAGGCAAGAGCGATTCCCGCGCCTATGTCGTGCATCGCGATTCTCTGGTCGTAACGCAGGACGCCGACGGCCCGCGCGCGCTTCTGAGCATCGCGGAAGCGCTGAAATTCGGCGCCAACCCCGGCACGATCTTCCTGGGATTGCGCGAGGGCGCGGCGATCTTCGGCATGGGCATTTCGGCGGCGGCAGTAGAGGCCCTGTTGCCGCGCAACGACGTCAAGGTCAGCGAATTGCGCGGGATGGCGATGCAGGGCGTGGTGCCGTCCGAGCAATTGTCGGCGATCGCGATGGCGAAATCGCTGGTGAACTGGCATCAGCGTCACGGCTATTGCGCCAATTGCGGCACCCGCACCGCGATGAAGGAGGGTGGCTGGAAGCGCGACTGTCCGAACTGCAAGGTCGAGCATTTCCCGCGCACCGATCCCGTCGTGATCATGCTGGTGACCTCGGGCGACAAGGTGTTGTTGGGGCGGCAGAAGCAATTCCTGCCGGGGATGTATTCCTGCCTCGCCGGCTTCGTCGAGGCCGCCGAGACCATCGAGGATGCGGTCCGCCGCGAGATTCTCGAGGAATCCGGAATCCGCTGCACCGACGTGAAATACTACATGACCCAGCCCTGGCCCTATCCGTCATCGCTGATGATCGGATGCACCGCGCGTGCCACCAACGAGGATGTCGTGGTCGACCGCACCGAGCTCGAAGACGCGCGCTGGTTCGACCGCGCCGAGGCGACCTTGATGATCAACCGGCAGCATCCTGATGGGCTGGCGGGGCCGCATCCGTTCGCCATTGCCCATCATCTGCTCGGGCGCTGGGTGCATGGGGGAGAGAAGGCAGGCGCATAGCGGGGAACGGCTCATGGCCCAGCCGATTAGTTCCGGACCTCGGTTCCGGCGAAAGGCGGAACCGGCATGACGGGTTCCAGCATGAACTTTCACGCCGCGCCGAAAATCCCACCGCGCATTCTCTGCGTCGGTATTCCCGTGCGCGACCTGACATTTCGCGTGCAGGGCCTGCCGGCGCGCGGCTCCAAGGTGAATGCCAGCCATTTCGATGAAATCTGCGGCGGCAATGCGCTCAATGCCGCGATCGGCATCGTGCGGCTGGGCGGCCGCGCCTCGGTCTGCGGTCCGATGGGAGACGCCCGCGAAACCTCCAGCCGCTATATCTTCGATAAACTCGCCCATGAAGGCATCGATAGCAGCCACATCGTGCACATGCCGGGACTGGTGACGCCGATCTCAGCCGTGATGGTCGATCCGAGCGGCGAGCGCACCATTGTCACGTTCCGCGATCCGGAATTGTGGAATGTTCGCCTGCCCGATCCCGATACGTTGCTGCAAGATTGCAGCGCGATCCTGACCGAGAGCCGTTGCGCCGAATTCTGCACCGATCTCTGCGCCGAGGCCCGCCGCCGCGGCATTCCCGTGATCGTGGACGCCGATCGCGCGATGTCGTTGCGGGAAGGCCTGCTCAACGCCTCCTCGCATCTGGTGTTCTCGAGCGAGCCGCTTCGGGAAACCGCCGATGTCGCCGATGACGGCGAGGCCCTGAAAAAGATCGCCAGGCTGACATCCTCGTTCCTGGCGGGCACGCGCGGGGCGCAGGGCACGATCTGGCTCGACGAACAGGGCAACCTGCAGCAGACGCCGGCCTTTCCGGTCCATACCGTGGACACGCTCGGCGCGGGCGATGTGTTCCACGGCGCCTTCGCGCTCGCCATCACCGAAAAGCAGGATCTTCGGAGCGCCCTGCGGTTCGCCTCCGCCGCCGCCGCATTAAAATGCACCCGTTTCGGTGGCGCTTTTGCCGCCCCGCAACGTGCTGAAGTTGAAGAGCTTTTGAGCCACGACCAGGCTGCCGACACAGTCAGGACCGGCGAATAGGGGCTTGTCTTAGAAGAATTTTCTATATATGAGGGTAATCAACCCCATAAATGGAACAAAGTTCTTCTCATGACCGACCTAGCCGTCCCCCTCCACGAGGCCAGCCGCCGCCTCGACGCCATCGACCGCAAGATCCTGACCGTGCTGCAGGACGACGCCTCGCTCTCCGTTGCCGAGATCGGCGACCGGGTGGGGCTGTCCTCCACCCCCTGCTGGAAGCGCATCCAGCGCCTGGAGGCCGACGGCGTGATCCAGCGCCGGGTCGCCCTCGTCGACCAGAACAAGATCGGGCTCGGCATTACCGTCTTCGTCTCGGTCGAGAGCGCCGATCACTCGGAGGCCTGGTTGAAGAAATTCGCCGAGGCCGTCAGCGCGATGCCTGAGGTGATGGAATTCTACCGGATGGCAGGCGACGTCGACTACATGCTGCGCGTCGTGGTCGCCGACATGCCGAGCTACGACGTCTTCTACAAGAAGTTGATCGGCGCGGTCCCGCTGAAGAACGTCACCTCGCGCTTCGCGATGGAGAAGATCAAGTCGGTCACCGCATTGCCGATTCCGGCGGCGGCTTGAAAAACCACAATTGTCGTCACCCGCGAAAGCGGGTGACCCAGTATTCCAGAGCAGTAGCGATTGAGCCGAGGAGCCGCGGCGTACTGGATCGCCCGGTCAAGCCGGGCGATGACGGGTCATATCGTCTGATTATATTCGCCGACTTCGGGATGGGTGCGCAGCACGGAATCCATCGCCTCGAACATGTCGCGCATACGCTGTTCCGAGATCGGGCTCTCGACCACCACCACCAGCTCCGGTTTGTTCGAAGATGCGCGCACCAGGCCCCAGCTGCCGTCTTCGGTCGTGACGCGCACGCCGTTGACGGTGACGAGATCGCGGATGGCTTGGCCTGCGACCTTCTCGCCCTTCTTCTGCAGCGTCTCGAAATGTTTCACGACGGCATCGACCACGCCGTATTTGGCCTCATCCGCGCAATGCGGCGACATGGTCGGCGACGACCAGGTTTTTGGCAGCGCGTTCTTCAGATCCGCCATCGACTTGCCGGCCGCGCGATCGAGCATCTCGCAGATCGCGATCGCCGAGACCAAGCCGTCGTCATAGCCGCGGCCGGGCGGCGCGTTGAAGAAGAAGTGGCCGGACTTCTCGAAGCCGGCGAGTGCGCCCAATTCGTGGGTGCGGCGCTTCATGTAGGAATGGCCGGTTTTCCAGTAGGTGGTTCTGGCGCCCTGCTTCTGCAGCACCGGATCGGTGACGAACAGCCCGGTCGATTTGACGTCGACCACGAACAGCGCATTTTTGGTGATCGCCGACATGTCGCGCGCCAGCATGACGCCCACCTTGTCGGCGAAAATCTCTTCCCCGGTATTGTCGACCACGCCGCAGCGATCGCCGTCGCCGTCGAAGCCGAGGCCGACATCGCACTTGTGCGCGAGCACCGCGTCGCGGATGGCGTGCAGCATTTCCATGTCTTCGGGATTGGGATTGTATTTCGGAAAGGTGTGGTCGAGCTCGGTGTCGAGCGGCACCACCTCGCAGCCGATCGCCTCCATCACTTGCGGTGCGAAGGCGCCCGCGGTGCCGTTGCCGCAGGCGACCACGACCTTCAGCTTGCGTTTCAGTTTCGGGCGCTTGGTGAGGTCGGCGATATAACGCGCCGGAAAGTTCTCGTGGAACTGATAGGAGCCGCCGGCCTTGTTGCCGAATTCGGCATTCAGCACGATGTGCTTCAGCCGGGTCATCTCGTCGGGGCCGAAGGTGAGCGGCCGGTTGGCGCCCATCTTGACCCCGGTCCAGCCATTGTCGTTATGCGACGCCGTCACCATCGCGACGCAGGCGACGTCGAGGTCGAACTGCGCGAAATAGGCCATCGGCGTCATGCAAAGCCCGATGTCGTGCACCTTGCAGCCCGACGCCATCAGCCCGGAAATCAGCGCGTATTTGATCGAGGCCGAATAGCCGCGGAAATCATGCCCGGTGACGATTTCGGGCTTCGCGCCGAGCTCCGATATCAGCGCGCCCAGCCCCATGCCGAGCGCCTGGATGCCCATCAGGTTGATCTCCTTGCCGAACAGCCAGCGCGCGTCGTATTCGCGAAAGCCGGTCGCCTTCACCATCGGCTCGGATTCGTAGGCATACGTGTTCGGCAGCAGCACGGATTTCGGCTTCGGGAACATTCAGACGGCCTTATCATGGAAAGATAGCACCGCAGCCATAGCGAATGCGCTGGCCGAGCGAAAGGCGGGAAGGCCGGTTTCTGGCGGTTAATTGCGGCGGATTTGGCGACCGCGAGTGGGCGCTACTGCACCAGCACCATCTGGCCGTTGGCGTATTCGAAGCGCTTCAGCCTCGACAGGAACGACAGGCCGAGCAGATTTTCCGCCAGCGCCTCGTCGGGCAGCACCAGCGCATCGACATCGCGCACGATCAGGCCGCCGACATCGAGCATGGCAATGCGCGTGCGCGCCGCCTTGACGGTGCCGTTGGCGGTGGTGACGGTCGAGGTGTAGTCGCCGGGTATCGGGCGCAGACCGAACCGCGCGGCGGAAGTTTCGTTCAGCGCCACCAGCGAGGCGCCGGTATCGACCATGAAGCCGATGCGCTGGCCCTCGATGCGGCCCTCGGTCAGGAAATGACCACGGGGGTCGCGCGGGATGTTGAGCCTGCGGACGCCGGCCTGCCCGACCGTCTCGGCGGGAGCGGGGGCGGCGACGTTGCGCGAAGCGGTGGCCTGCGCCGGGGTCGGCGTCATCCTATCAGCCACTTGCGCCATGAAGGTGCCAAGCACGACCATGGCGGCGGCAAAGATCATGAGGTTACGCATTACGCCACACCCGATGAGATCGGCAATTTCACCACGTCCACCGTCAGGCCGCGACGGTTCGCGGGCCGTAGAGGCTGCCATTTTGACGAAAAGGATGACCGAAGCGTTAACGGGGCGAAGCCGTCATACGCGGGCTTGACCCGCGTATCCATCAATCCTCAAAAAAAACCTCTCGAAGTGATGGATTGCCGGGTCGAGCCCGGCAATGACGAGCTGTGGCCCTCACGTCCCCCGCGGCTTCACCCGACGGGTCGGCATGGCATTGGCCGGATCCTCGGGCCAGGGATGCCGCGGATAGCGGCCGCGCAGGTCGGAGCGGACGGCGACATAGCTGCCGCGCCAGAAACCCGGCAAATCGCGCGTCACCTGGACCGGCCGGTGCGCCGGCGACAACAGCTCCAGCACCAGCGGGATCTTGCCCTTGGCGATCGAGGGATGGGTGTTGAGCCCGAACAGCTCCTGCAGGCGGACGGCGATGGTCGGACCCTGCTCGGCCTCGTAGTCGATCGCAAGCTGGGTTCCGGTCGGCGCCTCGAAATGGGTCGGCGCCTCGCGCTCCAGCCGCGCGCGCAGCTCCCACGGCAACAGCGTCATCAGCGCCTCCGACAGATCGCCTGCCGAAAGCTCCTTCAGCGAGGTCTTGTCGTAAAGCGCCGGTACCAGCCACGTCTCGCGCTGCGCGGCGAGCGCGTCATCGGACGGATCCGGCCAAGAATGCTGTAAAGCATCGCCTTCCGCCTTGCGCAGGAACATGACGCGGTCGCGCCACTGCTTTGATGCTTTCGACCACGGCAGTTTGTCGAGGCCGGCTGATATCAGCCCGTCGGCCAGCACCCGCGCGGTCTCGGCGGAAGGCGACAGCGCCAAGGGCGCCTCCGACAACGTGATCGCATGCAGGGTCTTCCTGCGCCGCGCCCGCAAGGCCATCGCGGCCCGATCGAACGAAATCTCGTCCACGCTTTCGATCTGATCGGCAAAATTCCGCTCGATCTCGGCTTGCGTGATCGGCGCCGCCAGCAGGATGCGGCCCTGCGCCGCGGTGCCCGTGAGTTCGGCCACCGCGACATAGGGCGCGCGCGCCAGCGCGGAAGTCTGGTCCACGGTTGCGCCGCGGCCGTTGGCGAGCACGAAACCGCCGTTGCCCCGGTTGCGCGCGACGCGGTCGGGAAAGGCGAAGGCGAGCATGAGGCCGGTCGAGATTTCTTCGTCAGGCGAGCGCAGATCTTTGCGCTCCCCTCCCCCTTGTGGGGAGGGGTTGGGGAAGGGGGTGGCCCCGGGCGACACCGCCCGCGTGGACCCCCCTCCCCGACCCTCCCCCACAAGGGGGGAGGGAGAAGAAAAGGTGCGTTCGGTCGCCGCCACCTGCGAGGCCCAGCGGCGCGCCATATCGCGCGCACTGGAGGCGCGCGGAGAGCGGTCGCGGCGGAACGCGTCGAGCCTGGCATCGAGGTCGACGCTGTCGCCGCCGAGGCCGCGCTCGGTGAGCACGGCGGCGATTTCGGCGGCTTCTTGTCCGGCACCGAACGATTGCGAATCCACGATCATCCGCGAGAGCCGCGGCGGCAGCGCCAGCGCGCGCAGGCTTTTTCCTTCCGCGGTGATCCGGCCGTCGCCGTCGAGCGCGCCGAGTTCGCGCAGCAGGCTCTTTGCCTCCTTCAGCGCGGGCGCGGGCGGAGGGTCGAGGAACGCCAGCGTCGCGGGATCGCTGACACCCCATTGCGCGAGATCGAGCACGAACGAGGACAGATCGGCGCTCAGGATCTCCGGTTGCGTGTAGGCTGCAAGCGAGGCGGTCTGCGGCTCGTCCCACAACCGGTAGCAGACGCCGGGCTCGGTGCGGCCGGCGCGGCCGCGGCGCTGATCGACCGCGGCGCGCGAAGCGCGCACGGTCTCCAGCCGCGTCAGCGCGATATCCGGCTCATAGCGCGGCACCCGCGCCATCCCGGAATCCACGACGATCCGGACGCCTTCGATGGTCAGCGACGTCTCGGCGATCGAGGTTGCCAGCACCACCTTGCGATGGCCCCTCGGTGCCGGCGCAATGGCGCGGTCCTGCACCGCGGCGTCGAGCGCGCCAAACAGCGGCACGATTTCGATTGCGGTGTCGTGGATGCGCTCAGTGAGAAAATTCTGGGTACGGCGGATTTCGGCGGCGCCCGGCAGGAACACCAGCACCGAACCGGGATCGGCGCGCAGCGCAAGCGCGATCGCGTCAGCCATCTGCCGTTCCAGCGGCGCGTCGGGCTTGCGGCCGAGATAGCGGGTCTCGACCGGAAAGGCGCGGCCCTCACTCGATATCACCGGCGCCTCGCCGAGCAGGCTCGCCACCCGCGCGCCGTCGAGCGTCGCCGACATCACGAGGATGCGCAGATCCTCGCGCAGGCCTGTTTGCGCGTCGCGCGCCAGGGCAAGGCCGAGATCGGCGTCGAGCGATCGCTCGTGGAATTCATCGAACAGTACGGCGGCGACGCCATTCAGTTCCGGATCGTCGAGAATCTGCCGTGAAAAGATGCCTTCGGTGACGACCTCGATCCGGGTTGCCCGCGACACTTTCGAGCCGAAGCGGACGCGATAGCCGACGGTCTCCCCAGTGCGTTCGCCGAGCGTCTTCGCCATCCGCTCGGCGCTGGCGCGGGCCGCGATCCGTCGCGGCTCCAGCACGATGATCTTTTTACCCCTGGCCCAGGGCTCGTCGAGCAGCGCCAGCGGCACCCGGGTGGTCTTGCCGGCGCCGGGCGGCGCCACCAGCACCGCGGCGTTGTGCTTGTCGAGCGTGCGGGCGAGGTCGTTGAGGACGACGTCGATCGGAAGGGGCGTGTCGAAGGCGCGGGGCAAGGTCTCACATCCGTCATCACCCGCGAAAGCGGGTGATCCAGTAAACACCGGCACTACTGACTACGAATACCGGGAGTACTGGATAACCCGCCTGCGCGGGGTATGACAGCAACTCCTCCGTCACTTCCGCGGTTCGGACGGCCGTCCCACGCTTTCGTAGATAAAGCCGTGCGCCGCCATGTCCTCGGGGCGATAGATGTTGCGGAGGTCAACGACGACGGGGCGGGCCATCTCGCTCTTGAGCCGCTCCAGATCGAGCGTGCGGTATTGCACCCACTCGGTCACCACCACCATGGCATCCGCGCCGCGCACGCAGGCATAGGGGTCGCTGCAATATTCGATGTCGGGCAGTTCGCGGCGCGCCTGCTCCATGCCGACCGGATCGTGCGCGCGCACCTTCGCGCCCATGTCGAGCAGCCCGGTCACCAGCGGGATCGACGGCGCCTCGCGCATGTCGTCGGTGTCGGGCTTGAAGGTGAGGCCGAGCACGGCCACGGTCTTGCCGCGCAGGCTGGTGCCGGCGGCGCTTGCGACCTTGCGCGCCATCGCGCGCTTGCGGTTGTCGTTGACCGCGAGCACGGCCTCGACGATCCGCAGCTGCACGTCGTGATCGAGCGCGATCTTGACCAGCGCGCGGGTGTCCTTCGGGAAACACGAGCCGCCGAAGCCGGGACCGGCATGGAGGAATTTCGAGCCGATGCGATTGTCCAGACCAATACCCCGCGCGACTTCCTGCACATCGGCACCGACCTTTTCGGAGAGGTCGGCGATCTCGTTGATGAAGGTGATCTTGGTGGCGAGGAAGGCGTTGGCGGCGTATTTGATCAATTCCGCCGTCCGCCGCTCCGTGAACATCAGCGGCGCCTGGTTGAGCGACAGCGGCCGGTAGATATCGCTGAGCACCTTCCGGGCGCGCTCGTCCGAGGTGCCGACCACGATGCGGTCGGGGAACTTGAAGTCGCGGATCGCGGCGCCCTCGCGCAAAAATTCCGGGTTGGAGGCGACCACCACGTCGGCGGCAGGATTGGCCTCGCGAATGATCAACTCGACTTCATCCCCGGTCCCGACCGGCACGGTCGATTTGGTGACGACCACGGTGAAGCCGGAAAGCGCGCCGGCGATCTCGCGGGCGGCGGCGTGAACGTAACTCAGATCGGCGTGGCCGTCGCCGCGCCGCGACGGCGTGCCGACGGCGATGAAGACCGCATCGGCCGCGGCGACCGGAGCCTTGAGATCGGTGGTGAAATCGAGCCGCGCGGCCTTGACGTTGGCGGCCACCAGCGCATCGAGGCCGGGCTCGAAGATCGGGATTTCGCCGCGCCGCAGGCTTGCGATCTTGTCGCCATCCTTGTCCACGCAGGTGACCAGATGGCCGAAATCGGCAAAACAGGCGCCGGAAACCAGCCCCACATACCCCGTGCCGATCATGGCGATGCGCATCTCAAAATCCCGTCGATGATGGTTAACGTTAAGCCCGATTTGGGGCGGTCTTTAAAGCATTTCGCGGTCGAGGGGAAAGGGGGAGGATGGCGAAAAACCGGCATGTCATTTGTATGAATAAAGGAGAAAGAAACCGGCAAGCCGCATGATGCCACCTCGCCGCGCCGAAAAGGGACACCGATGACTGTAAACGGCACATCCGCCGTCGCCGAGCATTCCGCGCCAGCCGTGCCCGGCCGCGTCGACTGGGTCGACAACGCCAAGGGCATCTGCATCGTCATGGTCGTGATGATGCATTCGGTCCTGGGCGTCGAACTGGCCGCCGGCCAGACCGGCTTCATGCATCTGGTGGTGATGTTCGCCAAACCGTTCCGGATGCCGGATTTCTTCCTGATCTCGGGGCTGTTCCTGCCGCTTGTGATCGGCCGCGACTGGCGCACCTATCTCGACCGCAAGGTGGTGCATTTCGCCTACTTTTACGTGCTGTGGGTAACGATCCAGTTCGGCTTCAAGGCGGCTTCCTTTGCCGCTGATACGAGCTGGGCCCATGTCGGCTTCCTGTACCTGGAATCCTTCATCGACCCGTTCGGCACGCTGTGGTTCATCTATATGCTGCCGGTGTTCTTCGTGGTCACCAAGGCGGTGCGCAGATGGCCGCCGCTTCTGGTCTGGGGCATTCTGGCCGCGCTGGAGAGCGCGCATGTCGCGACCGGCTGGACGCTGATCGACGAGTTCTGCGCCCGCTTCGTCTATGTCTACTCCGGCTATCTGTTCGCCGATTATGTGTTTGCATTATCCGATCGCGCGCGGGCACGGCCCACACTCGCGCTCGCGGCATTGGCGCTCTGGGCCCTCGTCAACGGCGGCCTGGTCGCGGCAGGCTTGAGCGAATGGCCGCTGATCTCTCTGCTGCTCGGGTTGACGGGCGCCTGCGCCATCGTCACGATCGGAACGCTTCTGGCGCGGGCGCGCTGGCTCGATTTTCTGCGCTTCTGCGGCGAACATTCCATCGTGATCTATCTGTCATTCTTCCTGCCGATGGCGGCGACGCGGACCTTGCTGCTGCGCTCGGGAGCAGTCCCTGACATCGGGACGGTCTCCGTGATCGTCACCGTTGTCGGCGTATTCGGCGCGCTGGCAATCTGGCGCGGCGCGCTCGCGGTCGGCGCCAATTTCCTGTTCGAACGCCCGGCCACGTTCTGGATCGCGCCGAAGAAGGCGCGGGCAACGCTGCAGGCGGCGGAATAGGCTTCGGTGTTCGTCCCTGCGAAAGCAGGGACCCATAACCACCGGCCCTCGTTGCAGGATTCGAAGGAGCCACAGCTTCCTCAACAATATCCGCCCGTGGTTATGGGTCCCGGCTCGCGCTTCGCTTGGCCGGGACGACGTATTTGATTGTTGAGCCGTCCAAAAATCGCACAGTACAGGCTGTCATTCGCCGCAAAAATCCTTAAGTTTCGGCCATGCCGAAACCCTCCGCAAAAGCCGCCCCGCAGCCCGTTGCCGCCAAGGCCCTCAAGAAGGGTGACCACGTCTTCCTGGTCGACGGTTCCGGTTACATCTTCCGCGCCTATCACGCGCTGCCGCCGCTGAGCCGCAAATCCGACGGCCTGCAGGTCAACGCCGTGCTCGGTTTCTGCAACATGCTGTGGAAGCTGTTGCGCGAGATGCCGCCGGACAACCGCCCGACGCATCTTGCCATCGTGTTCGACAAGTCGGAAATCACCTTCCGCAACAAGATCTATCCCGACTACAAGGCGCAGCGGCCGCCGGCGCCGGACGATCTGATCCCGCAGTTTCCGCTGATCCGCGAGGCGGTGCGCGCCTTCGACCTGCCCTGCCTCGAGCAAGCCGGCTTCGAGGCCGACGACCTGATCGCCACCTATGCGCGGGAGGCCGGCGAGCGCGGCGCAACCACTACCATCGTCTCCTCGGACAAGGACCTCATGCAGCTCGTCACCGACAGGGTGACGATGTTCGACACCATGAAGGACCGCCGCATCGGCATTCCCCAGGTGATCGAGAAGTTCGGCGTGCCGCCGGAGAAGGTGGTCGAGGTGCAGGCGCTGGCCGGCGATTCCACCGACAACGTGCCGGGCGTGCCCGGGATCGGCATCAAGACCGCGGCGCAACTGATCGTCGAATATGGCGACCTGGAGACGCTGCTGTTGCGTGCCGGCGAAATCAAACAGCCCAAGCGCCGCGAGGCGCTGATCGAGAATGCCGAGAAGGCGCGGGTCTCGCGAAAGCTGGTGCTGCTCGACGACAAGGTCAAGCTCGAGGTGCCGCTCGACGAGCTTGCCGTGCACGAGCCCGACGCGCGCAAGCTGATCGCATTCCTCAAGGCGATGGAGTTCGCAACCCTAACCCGCCGCGTCGCCGAATATGCGCAGATCGACCCGTCCGATATCGCGCCCGATGCCGGAAACACGAGCGGCGCGAGTGCCTTTGCGCCGCTGCCGCTTTCGGAGAAGGTCGACGAGCTCAACGGCGGCGCCGCCGGACGCCAGAGCGCGCCGGCTGGCGACCTTTTCGCGGAAAGAACTCGCCCCGCGCCCGCAGGCGGGGTTGGGGGCAAGGGAGACAAGGCCGCGAGCCTCAAGGGCACCCCGACAGCGCTTGCCAACGCGCGCGCCGAGGAAGCGCGCAATGCGAAGATCGAGCGCGGCAAATACCACACCATCCGCAGCCTCGATGCGCTCAAGGCCTTGCTCGCGCGGGTTCATGAAACCGGCCATTTCGCCATCGAGGCGATGTCCGAATTCGATCGATCCGATGCAGGCGGAGATATCGGGCATCGCGCTGGCGCTGGCGCCGAACGATGCCGCCTATGTCCCCTTCGCGCACAAGCAATCCGGCGGCGGCGCCGGCCTGTTCGACGCCGGGCTGGCGCCGGATCAGATCAGGGCGAGCGATGCGCTTGCCGTGCTGAAGCCGGTCCTGGAATCGCCGGGCATCCTGAAGATCGGCTTCAACATCAAGTTCAACGCCGTAATGCTGGCGCAGCACGGCATTACGCTACGCAACCATGACGATGCGCAGTTGATGTCCTATGCGCTGGATGCCGGCCGCAACTCCCATGAACTCGAGGCACTGGCCGAGCGATGGTTCGGTCACGCCGTTGTCGGCTATGGCGGTCTCATCGGCAGCGGCAAGAACAGGCTGTCGTTCGACCAGGTCGCAATCGACAAGGCCGCCGAATATTCGGCCGAAAGCGCCGACATGATCCTGCGGCTGTGGCGGGTGCTGAAGCCGCGCCTCGTCGCCGAACGCATGACCGCGGTCTACGAGACGCTGGAGCGGCCGCTGATCTCGGTGCTGGCGCGGATGGAACGGCGCGGCATCTCGATCGACCGCCAGGTGCTGTCGCGCCTGTCCGGCGATTTCGCCCAGACCGCAGGCCGCGTCGAGGCCGAATTGCAGGAGCTCGCGGGCGAGCCGATCAATGTCGGCAGCCCCAAGCAGATCGGCGACATCCTGTTCGGCAAGATGGGAATCCCCGGCGGCACGAAGACAAAAACCGGCGCGTGGTCGACCTCGGCCCAGATCCTCGACGACCTCGCCGAACAGGGCAACGAGTTCGCGAAGAAGATCCTGGAGTGGCGTCAGGTTTCGAAACTGAAATCGACCTACACCGACGCGCTGCCGACTTATGTGCATCCGCAGACCCATCGCGTGCATACGACCTACGCGCTGGCCGCGACCACCACCGGCCGGCTGTCGTCGAACGAGCCGAACCTGCAGAACATTCCGGTCCGCACCGAAGACGGCCGCAAGATTCGCCGCGCCTTCATCGCAACGGCCGGCCACAAGCTGGTGTCGGCGGATTATTCGCAGATCGAACTGCGGCTATTGGCCGAGATCGCCGACATTCCCGTGCTCAAGCAGGCGTTCCAGGACGGGCTCGACATTCACGCCATGACGGCGTCGGAAATGTTCGGCGTTCCGGTCAAGGACATGCCGGGCGAGGTGCGGCGCCGGGCGAAAGCGATCAATTTCGGCATCATCTACGGCATCTCGGCGTTTGGGCTGGCCAACCAGCTCGGCATCGCCCGCGAAGAGGCCTCCGCCTACATCAAGAAATATTTCGAGCGCTTTCCCGGCATCCGCGCCTATATGGACGAGACGCGCGATTTCTGCCGCAGCCACGGCTACGTCACGACGCTGTTCGGCCGCAAATGCCACTACCCCGACATCAAGGCGTCCAACGCCTCGATCCGCTCCTTCAACGAGCGCGCCGCGATCAATGCCCGCCTGCAGGGCACCGCCGCCGACATCATCCGCCGCGCCATGATCCGGATGGAAGAGGCGCTGGCCGAGAAGAATCTCTCGGCGCAGATGCTGTTGCAGGTGCACGACGAGTTGATCTTCGAGGTGCCTGACAACGAGGTCGCCGCGACGCTGCCGGTGGTCCAGCACGTCATGCAGGACGCGCCATTCCCCGCGGTCGTGCTCTCGGTGCCGCTGCATGTCGATGCACGGGCGGCGAACAACTGGGACGAGGCGCATTAGCTACATTTCTTCGCCTCTCCCGCTTGCGGGGGAGGCCGACGCGCAGAGCGCGGCGGGTGGGGGAAATCTCTCGGCGAATTCCGACACCCGTTATGCGGCGGCACCCCCACCCCTGCCCTCCCCCGCGAAGAGCGGGAGAGGGAGAAGCAAGGATGTCAATCCAGTTTCGCTTCCATGCCGCGCTTGACGGCGGGGCGCGCCATCAGGGTCTCGTACCAGCGCTTGACGTTGGGGAAATCGGATAACTCCACCTTGTGGCGCGGATGGCGCCAGGCCCAGCCGAGGATCGCGAAGTCGGCGACCGACAAGGGGCCGGCAACGAATTCGTGAGCGGCCAGCCGCCGGTCCAGCACGCCGTAGAGCCTTCGCGTCTCCGCCATGAACCGCTTCAACCCGTAGGCGCGGTCCTGCTCGTTCTCCAGCGCGATGAAGTGATGCACCTGCCCCGGCATCGGCCCGAAGCCGCCCATCTGCCACATCAGCCATTCATAGACCGGGATGCGCTCGATCAGCGGCTTCGGCAGGAACTTGCCGGTCTTCTCGCCGAGATAGAGCAGGATCGCGCCGGACTCGAACACGCTGACGCGTTTTCCCGTCGGGGCCATCGGGATCGACGATCGCCGGGATCTTGTTGTTCGGGCTGATCGCGAGGAAGGCGGGCGCCATCTGTTCGCCCTTTGAGATGTTGATCGGGAACACCTTGTAGGGCAGCCCCATCTCCTCCAGCGCGACCGAGATCTTGCGGCCGTTCGGCGTGTTCCAGGTGTGAAGCTCGATGGTCATGTTCGTCATACCCCGCGACCCGGCTACGCCAATGCTTCGCCGGGGTTGCACTTCTTAGGCCGCCTAAGCCTTAGCGAAGGCGGCAAGCGGGGTATCCAGTAACCCGGAACCTCACGGCCTTACAACCACGGTTTCCGCAGGGCGCGTGCCCACGTGCGCTGTTGACGGCTCAGCTTCCGCTCTGGAATCTGTGCCCGTCCGCCGATAGATTTCCGCCCCCGCCTTCGGTTTCCGAGGAAACGCCTTGTCCAAATCAGCCTCCCGCGCCCGCCTCGCCGAGATCATCCGCAAGCGTTCATTCGGCCGCGGCGAGATCACGCTGGCGTCGGGCCGCAAGAGCGATTTCTATTTCAACCTCAAGCCGACCATGCTCGATCCCGAGGGCGCGGCATTGCTCGCGGAACTGACCTATGAGTCGCTGAAGGACGATGGCCTCGATTATGTCGGCGGGCTGGAAATGGGCGCGGTGCCGCTTGCGGGCGCGATCGCGCAGCTGTCCTGGATCAAGGGCCATCCGATCGCGGCGTTCTTCGTGCGCAAGAAGCCGAAGGAGCATGGCGCACGGCTTTCGGTCGAGGGGCTGACCAAGGACGAGAGCCTGCGCGGCAAGCGCATCGTGATCGTCGAGGACGTCACCACGACCGGCGGCTCGGCGCTGAAGGCGGCCGAAGCCGTGCGCGCTGCCGGCGGCGAGATCGCGCTGGTCTTCACCATGGTCGACCGCGAGGAAGGCGCGAGCGAGGCTTTCGCCGCGGCCGGCATCCCCTTCCGCTCGCTCTACAAGGCCGCCGAGTTTCTGAAGGGATAACTCGCGAGAGTTCGTGTACTACTCCCGCCGCCGTCATGCCCGGCCATAGCAGTCTGCTTTTGCGCAGACTGCGTAAACTTGTCTGCGATGCCGGGCATCCACGTCCTTTCTCTCCGCGCAAGCAAGGCGTGGATGGCCGGGTTAAGCCCGGCCATGACGTACAGGGATAAATTCAGCGACGTTACGCATTTCTTTTCCCTCCTCCCGCGCTTGCTCATAGCTCGTTTACCATCCCGCACTAAGGTTGGTCGCGCCGGGGCAGCGATTGGCTCGGGCAGGTTTTGTTGCGTGGGGTGGAGTAAGCGTTGCGTACCGAATTGCTTCTTGTGCGCATGCGGCGCCGCATGTTGCCTGTTGCCGCCGCTACCCTCGCGGGCGCCCTTGTGCTGGCGCCGCGCGCGGCGTCCGCCGAAGGCCTGTTCGACTTTTTTTTCGGCGGCTTGCAGAAGCAGCAGCAGCAAAAAGCCCCACCGCAGGCGAACTTCTTCGCCGATCCGTTCGGCCTCAACCAGCAGCCCACGCCGACGCCGACGCGCCTCGTGGCCTCGGGCTCGGGACCTGCGTTCTGCGTCCGCAGCTGCGACGGCAGGTATTTTCCGCTGACGATCCGCGGCGGCGCGACGCCGGCGCAGATGTGCCAGGCGTTCTGTCCGGCGAGCCCGACCAAGGTTTTCTTCGGCAGCAATATCGACGGCGCCTATGCCGCGAGCGGCGAGCGCTACGCGGAGAGCGAAAACGCCTTCGCCTATCGCAAGGCGCTGCGCGCCGACTGCACCTGCAACGGCCGCGACCCCGCGGGGCTCGCGCCGATCGATCTCATGCTCGACACCTCGCTGCGTCCCGGTGACGTGATTGCCACCTCGGGCGGGCTCCTCGCCTATTCCGGCGTCAGGGCCGGCGACGGCCAGACCGCCGAATTCACGCCGATCGCCTCCTATCCCGGCCTGACCGCGGAAGTGCGCGCCCGGCTCGGCGAGATGAAGGTGGCGCCGGTCACCGCCGATACCGCCGCGAACCAGGCGCCGCCGCCGGATGTCGTGCTGCCCACAACCGTCGTCGTGCCGAAGACGCTGTCGGCGCGGGAGAAGCGGGCGGAAGCGGATTAGGTCCCGACCCTCATGGTGAGGAGGCGCACTTGCGCCGTCTCGGACCATGAGGCCTCGCCGGAGCCTGCGGCCATCCTTCGAGACGCCGCGCTCACGCGCGGCTCCTCAGGATGAGGAAGTGAGAAACCATCACCGTCCGACGATGACGCCGATGACGTTCGGCGCCGACCGGTATTTTTCCTCGATCTGCGCCCGCGCCGCGGTGCGGTTTTCCGGCGTCAACAACCCGCGCTTCTCGGCGAGGATCATCCAGCAATAACCCCACCAGTCCGTCAGCATGCCCTGGTCGTCGACGAGGTCGTAGCCCTGTTCGGCGGCGAAGATGCGCGCATGCGCTTCATCGAGCGAATCGAGAAAGGCGTGGTCTCGGGCAGAAAACAGGTCGTCGCTGAAATCGTCGGTGGTGTAGCCCCACACCGACATGCAGACGGCGTTGAATTCGCGGTCGATGGCGTCGTCGTCGATGGGCTGGCGGCGCGAGGCCTGGTGCAGCCGCGACAGCGAGCGGGCGAAATCGGCGATGCGGGTGAGCGCGAAGGAATCGAAGGCGATGGTGGACATGTAGTCCTCGGAATCGGTGAAAGACCCTAGATATTGTGTCGGCAGCATTTCGAATCACCATTATATATCAACCACTTGCTAAAGTGTTCTTAATTTGTTCGCTCCGACGCGTTCACCGTCCCGCAAGTAATTTAGGGAATGGTGGGGAAGAACGACGCGGGACGTCATCAAGGCTGTACCTTGTCCGGACTAAACTGGAGCTTGCGCCGGCCAAGCGGCATCCGCTTCAACGAAAATCGGGTCAGAAGCATGCGGGGAATAGTGCTGTTTGCGATCATGACCGCCGCCATGGCGGTGGTGGACGCCGCCTTTTTCGAGGGCCGTTACCTCAGCGATCTCGAGACCGCGATCACGAGTCTCGCCTCGCTGTCGATGCAGATCGGCCATCATTAGCAGCAAGCCAACCGCCGCAGCCTGCAGCCGCGAAGCCAGGTCCTCGCTTGGCCTCACATCGCCGACAGCAGCTTGCCGCCGCAATAATTGGCGAAAAACTTTCCGCCGCACTGCCGCTTGATCGCGGCGCATCGCGCCGCGGGCGACGCGCTGGCCGGCACGCTGAAGGAGCAGGAGAGGCCGTCGGCGCTTCTGCCCATCCTGTCCGCGGCGAAAGCCGCGCTTGACGCGGTGATACAGAACAGCACCAGGATGGCGGCGGTGATTTCGATCATCAATCTCATGGCCATATCCTCCGGATGGATCGCGGCTTCGGGTCTTTTGCGGATTTCATTCTAGCACCGAAGCGGGCATCCGGAGCATGATGAAATCGGCCCGGTCCTTGCATAAAATCCATGCATGCATTGCATAATCGAGGCCCGCGGGCGGGTTTCGATCGGAACACGAGGCGCGTATCATCCGACAGGACAGAGACGAAAAATGCCCGATTTGCCCGATCCATCATTCCCGGTGACAGCGCCCGGTGCGCCGATCGACGAGCTGGCGCTCGCCGAGATCAAGGGCGCGATCCTCGCCAAGCTCCGGCTTGCGATCGGCAAGGATGCCGGCATGGCGACCCGGCACGACTGGTACAAGGCGGCCGCGCTCGGCGCTGCGCGACCGCATCGTGCACCACTGGCTCACGGCCGAAAAGCAGAGCTACGACGCCGGCGCCAAGCGGGTCTACTACCTCTCGCTGGAATTCCTGATCGGCCGCCTGTTCAGCGACGCGCTGAACAATATGGGGCTGTTGAAGATCTTCGAGGCGGCGCTCGGCGATCTCGGCGTCGGGCTGGCCGATTTGCGCAAATGCGAGCCGGACGCCGCGCTCGGCAATGGCGGCCTCGGGCGGCTAGCGGCATGCTTCATGGAAAGCATGGCGACGCTTGCGATCCCCGCGATCGGCTACGGCATCCGCTACGATTTCGGCCTGTTCCGCCAGATCATCGCGCAGGGCTGGCAGCAGGAATATCCCGACGAGTGGCTGAGTTTCGGCAACCCCTGGGAATTCCAGCGGCCCGAAGTGGTCTACCATGTGCATTTCGGCGGCGGCGTCGAACACGTCGAACGGAACGGACGCGATCTCGCGATCTGGCATCCGGCGGAAACCGTCCAGGCAGTCGCCTACGACACCCCGATCGTGGGCTGGCGCGGCCAGCACGTCAATGCGCTCAGGCTGTGGTCGGCGCGATCACCCGATCCGCTCAGGCTCGACGTCTTCAACACCGGCGACTATCTCGGCGCCACCGCCGAGGAGGCCCGCGCCGAATCGATCTGCAAGTTCCTCTATCCGAACGACGAAAGCCCTGCGGGGCGCGAATTGCGGCTGCGGCAGGAATATTTCTTCGTCTCGGCCTCGTTGCAGGATTTGATCGAGCGTCACCTTTCCTCCGACGGCCAATTGCGCGGGCTCGCGCAGAAGGCCGCGGTGCAGCTCAACGACACCCATCCGAGCCTTGCCGTCACCGAATTGATGCGGATCCTGATCGACCTGCATAACTTCCGCTGGGACGAGGCGTGGCAGATCACGGTCGCGACGCTGTCCTACACCAATCACACGCTGTTGCCGGAAGCGCTCGAGACCTGGCCGGTCGAATTGTTCGAGCGCCTGCTGCCGCGGCATCTGGAAATCATCTACCGTATCAACGTCGCCCATCTGGCGCTTGCCGAGGCGCGCTGCCCCGGCGACGTCGATTTCCGCGCCTCGGTCTCGCTGATCGACGAAAGATCCGGCCGCCGGGTGCGGATGGGGCAACTGGCGTTCGTCGGCTCGCACCGCATCAACGGCGTCTCGGCGATGCATTCCGACCTGATGAAGGAGACCGTGTTCCACGATCTCAATCATCTCTATCCCGGCCGCATCACCAACAAAACCAACGGCATCACCTTCCGCCGCTGGCTGATGCTCGCGAACCCGAAATTGACCGACCTTTTGCGCGAGGCCTGCGGCGAGGCCGTGCTCGACGACCCGACCCGGCTGCAGCTTCTGGAATCCCGCGCCGGCGACAATGCGTTCCAGCAGCAGTTCCGCGCCGTCAAGCAGCACAACAAGCTGGCGCTGGCGCGCCTGATCGGCGAACGCCTCAATGTCATGGTCGATCCTAATGCACTGTTCGACGTCCAGATCAAGCGCATCCACGAATACAAGCGGCAACTGCTCAACATCCTCGAGACCATCGCGCTCTATCACGCGATGAAGGACGAGCCGAACCGCGACTGGGTGCCGCGGGTAAAAATCTTCGCCGGCAAGGCGGCGGCGAGCTATCGCTACGCCAAGCTGATCATCAAGTTGATCAACGACGTCGCCGACATCGTCAACAACGACGGCGCGATCGGCGGTCGCCTGAGGGTCGCGTTCCTGCCGGACTACAATGTCAGCCTTGCGGAAGTCATCATTCCGGCCGCCGATCTGTCGGAGCAGATTTCGACCGCGGGCATGGAGGCCTCCGGCACCGGCAACATGAAGCTCGCGCTGAACGGCGCCGTGACCATCGGCACGCTGGATGGCGCCAATATCGAGATCCGCGATCACGTCGGACCCGAAAACATCGCGATCTTCGGCATGGAGGCGCTCGACGTGGTGGTGCGGCGCAAGCAGGGCCTGGACGCGACCGACGTGATCCGGAAGTCGCCGCGGCTTTCGCGCGCCATCAACGCGATCGGCAGCGGCGAGTTCTCGCCCGACGATCCGACCCGGTTCGAATTGGTCGCGCACGCACTGCGCCATCTCGACCACTACATGGTCAGCGCGGACTTCGATTCCTATTACGAGTGCCAGCGCGGCATCGACGCGCGCTGGCGGGTTGTCCCGGCATGGACGCGGGCCTCGATCCTCAACGTCGCGCGGATGTCCTGGTTCTCCTCCGACCGCGCCATCCGCGAATACGCGCAGGACATCTGGAACGTGCCTGTGCGCGGCACGCCGTCCTTGCAGGAGCCTGGCGTGCAGCGCGGGGCGACGCGCTGAGAGGGCTGCACCCTTACCTGCTACGTCATTGAATTCCTCCGCGCCGCCGTGATACCTGCGCACCCAAGAACTAAGATCGTCATTGCGAGCGAAGCGAAGCAATCCATAGCCAGCGCAGAAAAGATGGATTGCTTCGTTCGCTACGCTCCTCGCAAAGACGGACTAATCGTGATCAAAGGACCCTATGCTCACCAGAACATCCCACCTGTTCGACGAGGCCACGCGGGTGACCGCCGGCGACAGCCGCTGGCAGGGGCACACCAGCGAGGACTACTGGGCATTCGTAGGCCCGTTCGGCGGGGCGACCGCGGCCACCGTCCTGCGGGCGCTCGTCGAGCACCCGGAGCGGTCGGGCGATCCGTTGTCGCTCACCGTCAATTATTGCGCGCCGATCGCGCAAGGTGCGTTCGATCTCGACGTTCGCCTGGTCAAGGCCAACCGCTCGACGCAGCATTGGTGCGTCGAGCTGAGCCAGGGCGGCGGCGAGGTCGCAACGCTTGCGATCGCCGTGTTCGCCGAGCGCCGCCCGTCCTGGTCGCACCAGCAGGCGCAGCTCCCGGAGGCAAAGCCGTTCGAGCAGATCCGGCCCTATCCGAGTGTCGCGGCGGCCTGGGTCAAGCAATATGACTTCCGTTTCGTCGAGGGCGACCCGGATTTCAGCGTCGGGAGAAGGGACCTGCCGGCGAGCGCCTTTTCCAAACTGTGGATCGCCGACCGCGTCCCGCGGAAGATCGACGCGTTGTCGCTGATCTCGATGTCGGATGCGTTCTTCGCCCGCGTGTTTCATGCGCGGCGCGAACTCGTTCCGTTCGGCACGGTGTCACTGACGACCTATTTCCATGCCGATGCGCAGGACCTTGCGCGCGCGGATATCACGCGGGTGCTCGCGGTCGCCGACGCCAAAATCTTCCACAAGAGCTATTGCGACCAGAGCGGCGAATTGTGGTCGCCGAACGGCCGCCTGCTCGCGACCACGACCCAGATCGGGTATTTCAAGGCGTGAGCAAGCCTAGCTCAGCGTGGCGTTGCCCTTGATCAGGGTGGTATTGCCGGTCGCGGGATCGGTGATCACGGTGCCGACCTGGGCCTTGCCGGTCCCGGTCAGCGAAAACTTGGTGTTGCCAAGCCGGAACGACGAATTCCCGATCAGCACCTGCTGATACTGCACCGTCGAACCGCTCTGGTATTTGACCTGGGCACGGAAGCCGTTGACGTTGGAGATCGTGAGCTCGAATTTCTGGTTGTTGGAATAGGTGCCGGTCCAGCTGCCCTGGTAGCTCTTCGGATTGACCGGGGTGTACTTCGTCGGCGGCTGCGCCTGCGGCGCCGAAGCGTAAGCCGACTGGAGAACACTGAAAATATCCGACATGCCCGATGCTCCGTGCCGATCGATCCGTGAACCGGCAGTACAAGCGGCATTCGGTTAATGAGGGGTTAATGGAGCCGTCATTCCGGGATGCGCCGTCGGGCGCGGGGCCGGAATCTCGAAATGACTATCGCGATTCCGGGTTCGCGTTTTCAGCCCGTGCCGGGGAATGACCCTGCGGGTTACTCCGCCGCGAGCTTGACGTCGGGTGCGGCGGCGCGGACGTCGGCATCGACTTGAGCTTCGAACTTGGCAAAGTTCTTCTGGAACATGCCGATCAGCGCGCGCGCGGTCTTGTCGAACTCGGCCTTGTCCTTCCAGGTCTTGATCGGATCGAGGATATGCGGCTCGACGCCGGGCAGCGAGGTCGGCACCGCGAAGCCGAAATAGCGGTCGGTGCGGAAATCGGCATTGCGAAGCGAGCCGTCGAGCGCCGCGGTCAAGAGCGCACGCGTCACCTTGATCGGCATGCGGCGGCCGGTGCCGTATTTGCCGCCGGTCCACCCGGTATTGACCAGCCAGCAATCGACGTTGTGCCTGGCGATCAGCTCCCGCAGCATGTTGCCGTAGACGGAGGGATCGCGCGGCAGGAACGGCGAGCCGAAGCAGGTGGAGAATTCCGGTTGCGGCTCCTTGCCGAGGCCGCGCTCGGTGCCCGCGACCTTCGCGGTGTAGCCCGACAGGAAGTGATACATCGCCTGCGCCGGCGACAATTTCGCGATCGGCGGCATCACGCCGAATGCATCCGCCGCCAGCATCACCACGTTCTTCGGGTGCGGCGCGCGGCCGGTGCGCGAGGCGTTGGGAATGAAGTCGAGCGGATAGGCCGAGCGGGTGTTTTCGGTCTTCGAGCCGTTGTCGAAATCCGGCACGCGGGTGTCCTCGTCGAGTACCACGTTCTCCAGCACCGCGCCGAAGCGCTTGCTGGCAGCATGGATCTCGGGCTCGGCCTCCTTCGACAGCTTGATGCATTTGGCGTAACAGCCGCCCTCGAAGTTGAACACGCCGTCCGGGCCCCAGCCGTGCTCGTCGTCGCCGATCAGGGTGCGTTTCGGATCGGCCGAGAGCGTGGTCTTGCCGGTGCCGGAGAGGCCGAAGAAGATCGCGGTGTCGCCGCCACGGCCGACATTGGCCGAGCAATGCATCGGCATCACGCCCTTTTCGGGCAGGTAATAGTTCAGCGTGGTGAACACGCTCTTCTTCATCTCGCCGGCATAATAAGACCCGCCGATCAGGACGACCTTGCGGGCGAAATCGATCGCGACCACGTTCTCGGAGCGCACGCCGTGACGTTTGGGATCGGCCCGGAAGCTCGGCATGTCGATCATGGTCAGTTCAGGCACGAAATGCCTGAGCACCGCGGTCTCGGGCCGGATCAGCAACGTGCGGATGAACAGCGAGTGCCAGGCGAGTTCGGTGAAGACCCGGGTCTTGATCTGGAAGTTGGGATCGGCGCCGCCGCAGAGGTCCTGCGCGAACAGGGTCTTGCCTTCGGCGTGCTTGAGGAAATCCTGATACAGCGCCTCGAACTGCTCCGAGGTAATCGACTGGTTGCCGGCCCACCACATGTTCTCGGTGCTGGCGTCACGAACCGTGAACTTGTCCTTCGGGCTGCGGCCGGTGAAGTCGCCCGTATCGGCACATAGCGCACCGTCGGCGGACAGCACCGCCTCGCCGGCGGACAGCGCGTACTGGTAAAGCTGCGGGGCGCCGAGATTCCAGTGCACGCCCTTGAGTTTTCTTAAGCCGAATTTGTCGGCGCCGAAGGCACCGTTGCGTATGCCCGTCTCTTGCACGGAAGAATTCCTCCTCGAACCCGCGTATCTGGAAAGCGCGAATGCCGCCAAGCGCGCCAGTGTCGCGGTGACCTTCAATATAGCCGTCCGGCTTCGGTCCGGCGACCTATTACTCATGAACACCGGGCTTGCCAAGCCGATCCCGCCATATTTGGTTTATTCCAAGGCGATCATTGATTGCGGCTCCAATGCTTGCCGCGGCGCCGGTTTGTTCACGGCCTGACGCGACAATCGGCCGCGATCCCGGGCCGAACCGGCCCCGACGCCCTTTTGCGGCGCACAATCAACCCGCTTCAGCGCGCTGCCCCCTCGCCGACCAGGGCGAATGGTCCCCAGAACGCCGGATAGGCGTTCTTCGGGGACGAAGCGTCGTTGAGATAGCCGAGCATCGCTTGGCGCAGCGCCTCGGCGCGGCCGAGTTTCGGATTGGATTTGAGGATATCGAAGGTCGAGGTCGCAAGCCTCGTCGCGGCTTGCGAATCGACCGCCCAATGCGAGACCAGTAGCGCGCGAGCGCCGGCATAGAAGAACGCTCGCGCCAGGCCCGACAAAGCCTCGGCGCCGGGCTTGTCGCCCGCGATCGTGTTGCAGGCTGACAGCACCACCCAATCGGCATTGAGTTTCAGTTGCGCGACTTCGCTCGCGGTAAGCAGACCGTCGTCGAGATCGGACGGCTGTTTCGGCATGCTCAGCGCCAGTGATGGTTCGGCCAGGCCCTTGACGTCGCCGGCAACGAGACCGTGGGTGGCGAAATAGATGATCGAATAGTCGGCGAGCGGCGCGCGCTTGACCGTGGTTTCGCTGGCGTCGGCCGCCGAGATGAATATCGGTGGATGCGACGCCGAGGTCTTTTGCGACCGCATTCAGCTCGTCGGCCGTATCGGGCAATTGCGGCAGGGCTTGCGCGAGGCGCGCGCGATCGACGCCCGCGCCCCGCCAGAAATCGGTATAGGCCGCGGTTGCGAGCGCGCGGGAGGCAGACTTGATCGTGGCCGGCTTGCGGTTGTCACCGCTGTCATCCTGCGACGGGTTGAAAATCGGATCGCCGAAGCCGGTCATCGGCTTCGGCGCGTGCTCGTCGCGCGCCAGGACGCGCAGCGCCTTCAGGCTCGCGACCGACGGCAACACCGATACCGCCTGACGCTTGATCAGCCAGGCGGCGTCGCGATAGCCCGCCAATGTCTCGGGGATCGCGGCGGGCGGTTTCTCGGTCACCAGCAGATGAAACGGCAATGCCGTCAGCGCGCCCGAAGGCGCGACCAGGAGGCTGTGCTTGTCCTTCACCAGCGCCTCGACCGGGCCGAGCAGCGTCGCATAGAGTTCATAGGCCCGCGCCAGATCGAACAGCCCTGTCTTGCCCGACGCATCGCTCGCCTTGCCGACATCGAGGCCGCGGCGGAATGCGGCAACTTTCTGCGAGAGCGCCTCCGCGCCAAGCGGTATCGGCTTCCAGTCAAATCTGTCGCGCGTCAGCGCAAAGACGTAACTCTCCTTGTCGGCGACCGCGAACAGCACCATCGCCTCGTCGCCCGACAACAGCGCCTGAATCTCTTTGGCCGTCATCGGCAGCGGGTTCGACAAGGCGGAGTAGTCGGGGAATTCGGCGGCAAAGGTCTTTTGCAACGCCGGCGCGCTCGGCGGAAATGGCGGCGAGCCGTTCGCGGCTGCGCTGCTCGGTCGCCGCGGCATCGCGCTTCGACTTTGCCCTGGAGACGGCGGCAATGATGGCCTTGTCCAGCCGCTCCGCCTCGGCGGCGAGGTCCTGATCGCGGCGAACCAGTTGCGCCAGCCGATCGCTTGCCGGCGGCGAGCCGAACCGCGAGCTTGTTCACGGCGGACGCGGCCGACGACTGGGCGCCGCGCTGAACCACATTGAGCGCATCGTCGAGGCGCCTTTTCCGCCGGCATCAATTGCTGCCGCTGCGCGGCAAACAGCACCGGAAGCGCGACGCGCAGCTGCGCGTGGCCGCTTGCGATCATTCTTTCCACGATCGGCAAGGCATCGGCGGTGCGTCCCTCGGTCTGGTAGAGCGAGGCGAGGTTGTTGAGCGATATGACGAGATCGGGATGGTCGGGGCCAAGCGCGGCTTCGCGGATCGCGGCCGCGCGCTGGTAGAGCGGTTCGGCGTCGGCATAGCGGCCCTGCCGTTCATAGAGGTCGGCGAGATTGTTCAGCGATCGCGCGACATCGGGATGATCGCGGCCGAGCACTTTTTCGCGGATCGCAAGCGAGCGCTTGATCTCCTGCTCGGCGTCGGCATAGCGGCCCTGGACCTTGTCGACCTGGCCGAGATTGTCCAGAAGCGTCGCGACCGCGGGATGCTCCGGACCGGCCGCCTTCTCGTAGATCGCGAAGCGCCCGCTTGAACAACGGCTCGGAGTTCGGCATGGCGGCCCTCTCGCTCATACAGCGGTCGCCAGATTGTTCAGGGATTGCCCGACATCGGGATGACCTGGCGGCAGCGATTTTTCGCGCAGCGCCAGCGCGCGCTTGAACAGCGGCTCGGCGTCGGCATAGCGGTCTTGCCGCTCATACAGCGCGGCGAGATTGTTCAGCTCCGGCGCGCCCGCGGCCGAATCGAGGCCGCCGGTCTTTTCCATGATCGCAATCGCCCGCTTGTACATCGGCTCCGCCTCGGCCTCGCGCCCCTGGTCGGCATAGAGCAGCGCCAGATTGTTCAGCGCGCCGGCGACATCGCGGTCATAGGGACCGCGGGTCTTCTCCAGACTCTCCAGCTGACGCTGCGCCAGCACTGTCGCCTCGGCATATTTGCCGGCGCGGCTGAGTTCGTCGATCTTGGCGCTGATGGCCGCCAACTCGCCTGCCATCGTCGGCGCACTCAGCCCAACGCAAGCGGTCAGCGCCAGCCACAGCACCGGAGCCAAGCGATTGACGAGATTTCATGATGCGATCGCCCTTACACTTGCGTTGTGCGCGGGCGAATGTCGGCTATGCCTTCGCCCGCGCTTCGTTCGCCAGCCTGACCAGCATCTGGCGCAACTCGCCGGGCCCGGTGACCCTTTGCGGGAAATCCAGCCGCAGCGTCGTCGTGCCGGCCTGCAGGTCGATCCCGTCGGGATCGCAGCCGGTGCAGCGCCAGTCCGAAGGCTCTGCGCCGAGCAGCCTGGTCGCATAGAGGTTAGTCGCCTCGCGATGATCGGCGTTCATATGCGCGATCGCGCCCTCCTCGGCCTCCAGCAAGGCCCCGGCATCGGAAATGTCGGTCAGGAACTGCCGCGGGCTTGAGGTCGATGATCCGCCCGAAGCCGGCCACCAGATGCAGGCCGCCCGGCCGTATCCGGAAGAAGGAAAAATCCCCAAAATTTACAAAGGCTTCTGCGGAGGGATGGGCGCTGAGATAGCGCCGGCGCAGGATCTTTCGATTCGGAGTCTGCAGCCTGTTCCGCCCGGCCCGACAGCATGATCCGCGCACCCTCCAGCGGGTCGCCCTCGGCGCGCTCGTCCAGCATCAGCGAGACCCTGGAATCGGCCAGGATGTTCTTCGTGTGCACGGCCAGCCGCGAAATCAGCAGGATCGGCGAGCCGTCGGGGTGGCTCGCGACATTGACCAGCGAGCAATAGGGATCGCCGCTGCCGGTCATCAGGGTCGCCAGCGCCCCCTGCCGGCTGCGGCGGAGCAGCGAACGGGCGAGGCGGCCGGCATCGAAGTCAGGGGTGGGCTGCATCGGTCGATTTTCCATACATCTCATTGCAAAAATAGGGCTTTTCGAGGCCGGGCCGATCCTCTATACAGGCGGCGAATCCGTGGCACTCAAGGGCTTTGCGGAACTCGGTCACACTTCAGCCCAGCTTGCATTGCTCGCTGACCGGGCTCAAAGCCCACTTATGCGGCGCATCACCGAATTGCTCGCCGTTTCAGCCACCTTGTACCAGTTACCTGAAAGCAGGCTCATGCCCACAATCGCCCTGGTCGACGACGACCGCAACATTCTCACTTCGGTTTCGATCGCGCTCGAAGCCGAGGGCTATCGGATCATGACCTATACCGATGGCGCCTCCGCGCTCGACGGCTTCCGTACCTCGCCGCCCGATCTTGCGATCCTCGATATCAAGATGCCGCGCATGGACGGCATGGAGACGTTGCGGCGGCTGCGCCAGAAGTCCGATCTGCCGGTGATCTTCCTCACCTCCAAGGACGAGGAGATCGACGAATTGTTCGGCCTCAAGATGGGCGCCGACGATTTCATCCGCAAGCCGTTCTCGCAGCGCCTGCTGGTCGAGCGCGTCAAGGCGGTGCTGCGCCGCTCGGCGCCGAAGGATCCGACCGCGGTGCCGAAGGAAACCGACGCCAAGGCGCTGGACCGCGGGCTCGCTGCGCATGGATCCGGAGCGTCACACCTGCACCTGGAAGAACGAGCCGGTGACCCTGACGGTGACGGAATTCTTGATCCTGCAGGCGCTGGCGACGCGCCCCGGCGTGGTGAAGAGCCGCAACGCGCTGATGGATGCGGCCTATGACGATCAGGTCTATGTCGACGATCGCACCATCGACAGCCACATCAAGCGGCTGCGCAAGAAGTTCAAGGTCGTCGACGACGATTTCGAGATGATCGAGACCCTGTACGGGGTGGGCTACCGTTTCAAGGAAACCTGATTTGCCAAGCCTTCGACGGCCGGTTTGTTAACTGACGCCGCCGTCGCTCTGGGGTAGGATGCGAAGCTGACGCGCCTGTTTGGGGCCTAAATCGAAACAACCGGCAGTTTGGCCATTGCTTGATCGAACGCAGCCTGACTCAACCCTGAATCCCGAGGTCGCCACAGCCCTCGTTCTGGACGACGTTGCCGTCGAGCACCCGCAGGTCGCGGGCTGGCAGCGGCCGCTCGGCTGGCTGCGCCGCGCCGGGCAGTTCTTTTTCGCGCTGTCCTTCTCGAGCCTCACCCGCCGCATCGTTTCCCTGAATCTGGCCGGCCTGGTCGCGCTGGTGGCGAGCATTCTCTATCTGTCGCAATTCCGCGCCGGCCTGATCGACGCGCGGGCGCAGAGCCTGCTGGTGCAGGCCGAGATCATTGCCGGCGCGATCGCAGCCTCCGCGACCGTCGAGACCAACACCATCACCATCGATCCCGACCGGCTGCAGGACCTGAAGCCCGGCGAGAGCTACGGCGCGCCGGACGATTCGGCGGGGCTTGATTTTCCGATCAATCCGGAGCGGGTCGCGCCGGTGCTGCGCCGGCTGATCTCGCCGACCAAGACGCGCGCGCGAATTTACGATCGCGACGGCAGCCTGATCCTCGACAGCCGCAGCCTGTACGGCCGCGGCGACGTGCTGCGTTTCGAATTGCCGCCGCCGGCGGTGGAGAAGCCGGGTGTCTTCGAGCGGTCCATGATCGCGCTCCGCACCTGGCTCAACCGCGGCGACCTTCCGCTCTATCGCGAGTTGGGGCCGGAGAACGGCATCGGCTATCAGGAAGTCGCCAAATCGCTGAAGGGCCAGAAGAGCAGCATGGTGCGGGTCAACGACCGCGGCGAGGTGATCGTCTCGGTCGCGGTGCCGGTGCAGCGTTTCCGCGCCATCCATGGGGCGCTGATGCTCTCGACCCAAGGCGATGACATCGACCAGATGGTGACCGCCGAGCGGCTCGCGATCCTGAAAGTCGGCGGCGTCGCGTCCGCCGTGATGATCGTGCTGTCGCTGCTCTTGGCGAGCACCATCGCGGGCCCGGTGCGCCGGCTCGCCGACAGCGCCGAGCGCGTCCGCCGCCGCATCCGCACCCGCGTCGAAATTCCCGATTTCACCCGGCGCCGCGACGAGATCGGCCATTTGTCCGGCGCGCTGCGCGACATGACCGGCGCACTCTATAACCGCATCGAGGCGATCGAGATGTTCGCCGCCGACGTCGCCCACGAGCTGAAGAACCCGCTGACCTCGCTGCGCTCGGCGGTGGAGACGCTGCCGCTGGCGCGCAACGAGAACAGCCGCGCCCGGCTGCTCGCGGTGATCGAGCACGACGTCAAGCGGCTCGACCGGCTGATCTCGGACATTTCCGACGCCAGCCGCCTCGACGCCGAGCTGCAGCGGCAGGACATGACCTCGGTCGATCTGCGCCGCCTGCTCACCGCGCTGACCTCGGTCGCGAACGAGACGCGGCGCGGCAACAATATCGCCGTCGAGGTGCGCTTCGAAGGGCGCGGCCCCAACGACACCTTCTCGGTGCCGGGCCATGATTCCCGGCTGGGACAGGTGATCTCCAACCTGCTCTCCAACGCCCAGTCGTTTTCCGATGCCGCTGGCAAGGTGCGGATCGTCTGCCGTCGCGTGCGCTCGGAAATCGAAATCGTGGTCGACGACGACGGACCCGGGATTCGCCCGGATGCGCTGGAGCGGATCTTCGAGCGCTTCTACACCGACCGTCCGCATCAGGGCTTTGGGCAGAATTCCGGACTCGGGCTGTCGATCTCGAAGCAGATCATCGAGGCGCATGGCGGGCGCGTCTGGGCAGAAAATCGTCCAGGTCCGCCCGATCCCGATGGCACAGCCACGGTCGCCGGCGCGCGCTTTGTGGTGCGGCTGCCCGCGCCATGACGAGGGCGGGCCTTGCGAGCGTGCATGCGTCCGCGGTCAAGGTGGGGGATCGTGCGGTCTTGATCCGCGGCCCCTCCGGCGCCGGCAAGTCGCGTCTCGCCTTCGACCTCATCCTTGCCGGGCGCGCCGGGCAAATCCCCAACGCCATTCTGGTCGGCGACGACCGTGTCCGTCTCGACACACATGAGGGACAAATTGCGGTCCGTCCGGTGCGCGAACTGGCCGGCCTGATCGAGATCCGCGGGCTCGGCATTCGGGCTTGCGACTTCGCCGAGCAAGCGATCGTCGGCCTGGTGGTCGATCTGTCCGCCGCCGACGCCGAGCGGCTGCCGCCGCCAAAGGCGCTTCGGACCGAAATTTCAGGTATCGAAATACCGAGAATACCCGTGGGGGTTGGTTTCGCTGCGCTTCCGCTCGTTATTGCAGCCCTGACCATGACCGCAATTTCATCCTTCCCTCAGACCTCGGCCGATTGCTCGAAGGGAATTGGTAACCATATCAGTCCCACTATCGCGACCGAATAGACCGGCGCAGGCTCCCATTCCCTACCCCTAATTTCCGGGAGATTCGCAAACATCCCCTCTTGCGCGGGGGCTCTGGATGGTCAAAGTGGCGCGTTCGTGCGGTGCACCAAAAAGCACCCGCGAGGAGTTTTTCATGATTGGTCTAGTACTTGTGACCCACGGGCGCCTTGCCGACGAGTTCAAGGCGGCGCTCGAACACGTCATGGGTCCGCAAAAACAGATCGAAGCCGTCACGATCGGAGCCGAGGATGACTCTGATTTGTGTCGAAGTGACATAATCGAGGCGGTCAACCGCGTCGACTCCGGAGATGGCGTGGCCATCCTCACCGACATGTTCGGCGGCACGCCTTCCAATCTCGCGATCTCCTGCATGAGCCGTCCGAAGGTCGAGGTGCTCGCGGGCATCAATCTTCCGATGCTGGTCAAGCTCGCCAAGGTCCGCGAAGAACGCTCGCTTCCCGATGCCATCGCCATGGCCCAGGAAGCCGGCCGCAAATACGTCACCATCGCGAGCCGAGTGCTCGCCGGCAAATGAACGACGACGACGTTCCGTCGCCCGAACACGAGGCCGGACCGAGTGTGCCCGCGGGGGCGGTGTCCCGCGAACTTCCCATCATCAACAAGCGCGGCCTGCACGCGCGCGCGTCCGCCAAATTCGTGCAGATGGTCGAGCGCTTCAACGCCGAAGTCTGGGTGACCAAGGGCGGCGAGACCGTCGGCGGCACCTCGATCATGGGGCTGATGATGCTCTCGGCGGGCCCGGGGACTTCGATCCTGGTCTCCGCGATCGGTCCCGACGCGCAAGCCGCGATCGAGGCGATCACCGGCCTCGTCGCCAGCAAGTTCAACGAAGAAAGCCAGTGAAGAGGCGCGCGAACTCCGTCAGAACGGATTGGTGACGATGCCGCCATCGGCGCGCAAGGCCGCGCCGTTGGTCGCGCTGGAGGATTTCGAGCAGACGTAGCAGATCAGGTTCGCCACTTCCTCGGTTGTCACGTAGCGCTGCAGCAGCGACGCCGGCCGGCGTTCGCTGAAGGTGCGTGCCACGAGATCATCCACCGTGGTTCCCATTCCCTTGGCGCGGGCTGCGAGGCGGACCGGCGCCATCTCGACCCAGGTCGGGCCGGGCAACACCGAGTTCACCGTGATGTTGGTCCCTTTGGTTTGCTCGGCCGCGCCGCGCGCAATGTAGAGCTGCGCGGCTTTCGAGAAGCCGTAATGCACCATCTCCTTCGGCACGTAGATTGCGGATTCGCTGGAGACGAACACGACGCGACCCCACGCCTTGTGATCCAGCATGCGCTTCAGATAGTGCCGGGTCAGGCGCACGCCGCTCATGACGTTGACCTCGAACATCCTTCTTCAGTCATCGTCCTCGATTTCGAAGAAGGTCTTTGGCTCGTAGAACCCGAGATTGTTGACGAGAATGTCGACCTCGGGGAATTGCGCGATCAGCTCGCCACAGCCCTTGGCGCCGGCGAGATCGAACACGGCTGCGCGCGGATCGGCGGTCGGCACCGCCTGCTTGATCCTGGCGATTGCGCCTTCAACTGTCCCCGCCTCCCGCCCGTTGACGATCAGGTCCGCGCCCATTTGCGCAAGGCCGATGGCGGAGGCGAGACCAATGCCCCGGGTCGAGCCCGTGACAAGTGCAATCTTCCCGGTCAGATCGAGATCCATAAGTCGATTCCCTTGAACGTCGTGATGAGCGGTCCGTTTGAAACCTACTTCGCCGGCGGCACAATGTAGGCCTTCCAGGTGATCGCCGGGCCGGGAAGGCCGTGGAAAAAACGCTGCGTCGTGATGGCAAGCTCCTCGGCATCCTTGCCGTTTGCCTTCATCCAGGCTTCGCACACCGGCAGCCGCCCGTCGGTGGTATCGCAGATGCCGATGAAGCCGAGCCGCTGCGCTTCCTCGAGCGACGTCAGCCCCGACGACCAGAGTTCGCCCGGCGTGTACGGCGCCGGATGATCGGGGCTGTAGAACGTCATCGGCTCGCCCATTTCCGTGGTGCCGGCGACGACAGCCCACCGCGAATGAAAACGGGCATGCCAGTCTTTGGTCAATTCGCGCGCCAGTTGCGAGCGCGCGCCATAGGTCGCCGCGCCGTTCGGATTGACCTTCATCTCCTCGATCGCGATGCTCGGCGCCGCGACGAGCGCCGCGATCGTCACCGCGAGCCAGATCACGACGATGCGAAGCAGCGCGATACGCGGCAGCCGCAGCGGGGGTATCGCGACCAGCGCCAGCGGCGTCAGGAAGAACAGCGAGATGCCCCAGTCGGTCTTCATGTAGACCGCAAAGACCAGGGCGCCGAGCGGCGGGCCGATCGCGACGATCGACTGGATCAGCCAGATATTGAGCGCCTGCGACGCATTCACGCTCCTGTTTTCGCCGCGCGACCAAAAGGGTTGCCGCGCCGACGCCGCCGAGGATCGAGGTCTCCGGACCAGCGCCAACGCGGCAAGCGCCACCGGCGCTGCGAGCAGCGCCAGATTGTGGCCGATATAGCCGAGCACGAGCTGGGCACTTTGTGCGCGGCTCGGCAGGGCGTAGACGTCGCCGGCATAAGTCAGCGGCATGAAGTCGACCTGCTTCAGCCAGAGGAGATGCGGAATCATGGCGACCGCGAGCGCAACAATCGCAACCCACGGCGCCGGCGAACGCAGGAATTTCAACCGGTCGGGATGGATGAGCGCGGCGATCCCGATTGCGCCGATCATCGTCAGCACCCAGTATTTCGTCATCAGCGCCAGCGCACCGGCCAGCCCCAGCCAGATGCCCGATCGTACGCTGCGTTTTTCGAATGCGTCGAGATACGCCAGCACCACCAGCGGCAGCGTCACGAGCTGCAGCAGGTCGGGGTTATATTTGAAGCCCTTGAAATTGAAGATCGGATAGAGCGCGAGCATCACCACGACGAAGAAGGCGCGGCGGCGGTCGACCACGCGCAGCGCGATCAGCCACGAGATCACGAGCCCGACGCCGAGCGTCATCATTGCGAGCGCATAGGTGGCCCAGTCGGCGACCGGAAACACCTTGAACCAGAGGCCGGAAATCCAGCCCGCCAGCGGCGGATGCTTGCCATAGCCGAGCTGGAACTTCTGGCCCCAGGCAAAGCCTTCCGCGACGTCCATATGGACGTCCTGCGCCGCCTTCAGACTGATCAGGATGAAGGTCCAGAGCACGCCATGGGCGATCGCAAAGCCGATCACGAGCCAAGGAGCTGACTTTGGATCGCTGGCGCAGGCCGCGAGCCACGCCGCCAGCCGGCGGACCGACGGCCCGCGGCGCGCGCGCGAGGTTGCGGGCAAGATTGATGCAGTCGACATGGCCCCGTGCGTAGCGCGTTTTCGGGACAAGTGGAATCAGCTTGGCGTGAAGAAACGCCGTTATATTGCTGCAAACTGGTTGCCGGGTGGGGGTGCGGGTGCTATCTCGCGGCCATGACCGCCACCCCTGTTTCCAACATCCGCAACTTCGCCATTGTTGCGCATATCGACCATGGCAAATCGACGCTCGCCGACCGGCTGATCCAGAAGACCGGCGGCCTGCAGGAACGCGAGATGAAGGAACAGGTGCTCGATTCCATGGATATCGAGCGCGAGCGCGGCATCACCATCAAGGCGCAGACGGTGCGGCTGAACTACACCGCGAAGAACGGTCAGGCCTACATTCTCAACCTGATCGACACGCCCGGCCATGTCGACTTCGCCTACGAGGTTTCCCGCTCGCTTGCGGCCTGCGAAGGTTCGCTGCTCGTGGTCGACGCCAGCCAGGGCGTCGAGGCGCAGACGCTCGCCAACGTCTATCACGCGATCGACGCCGGCCACGAGATCGTGCCGGTGCTCAACAAGATCGACCTGCCGGCGGCGGAGCCGGAAGCGGTCAAGCAGCAGATCGAGGACGTGATCGGCATCGACGCGTCGGATGCGCTGATGATCTCGGCCAAGACCGGGCTTGGCATCGACGACGTGCTGGAAGCCATCGTGCACCGGCTGCCGCCGCCGAAGGGCGACCGTGACGCGCCGCTGAAGGCGCTCCTGGTCGACTCTTGGTACGACGTCTATCTCGGCGTCGTCGTGCTGGTGCGGATCGTCGATGGCGTGTTGAAGAAGGGCCAGCGCATCCGGATGATGGGCACCAACGCCGCCTATGACGTCGAGCGCGTCGGCTTCTTCACCCCGAAAATGCAGCAGGACGAGGAACTCGGCCCCGGCGAGATCGGCTTCATCACCGCCGCGATCAAGGAAGTCGCCGACACCCGCGTCGGCGACACCATTACCGACGACAAGAAGCCGGTGACCGAGATGCTGCCCGGCTTCAAGCCGGCGATCCCGGTGGTGTTCTGCGGCCTGTTCCCGGTCGACGCCGACGATTTCGAAACGCTGCGCGCGGCGATGGGAAAGCTGCGGCTCAACGATGCGAGTTTTTCCTTCGAGATGGAAACCTCGGCCGCCCTGGGCTTCGGTTTCCGCTGCGGTTTTCTTGGCCTGTTGCATCTCGAAATCATCCAGGAGCGGCTGCACCGCGAATTCGATCTCAACCTGATCGCGACCGCGCCGAGCGTGATCTACAAGATGCACCTGACCGACGGGCGGGTGATCGAGATTCACAACCCGATCGACATGCCGGACGTGGTGAAAATCGCCGAGATCGAGGAGCCCTGGATCGAGGCCACCATCCTCACCCCCGATGAATATCTCGGCAGCGTGCTGAAACTCTGCCAGGACCGGCGCGGCGCGCAGAAGGAGCTGACCTATGTCGGCAATCGCGCCATGGTGAAATACGAGCTGCCGCTCAACGAGGTGGTGTTCGATTTCTACGACCGCCTGAAATCGGTCTCCAAGGGTTATGCCTCGTTCGACTATCATCTCACCGACTACAAGCCGGCCGACCTCGTCAAGATGCAGATTCTGGTCAACAACGAGCCGGTGGATGCGCTGTCGATGCTGGTGCACAAGACGCGCGCGGAAGGCCGCGGCCGCGCCATGGTCGAGAAGATGAAGGAACTGATCCCGCCGCACATGTTCCAGATCCCGATCCAGGCCGCGATCGGCGGCAAGATAATCGCGCGCGAAACCGTGCGCGCGCTGCGCAAGGACGTCACCGCCAAATGCTACGGCGGCGACGTCACCCGCAAGCGCAAGCTCCTGGAGAAGCAGAAGGAAGGCAAGAAGAAGATGCGGCAGTTCGGCAAGGTCGACATCCCGCAGGAGGCGTTCATCGCCGCGCTGAAGGTGGATAGCTGAAATCTTGATTCCGTCATTCCGGGATGCGCCATCAGGCGCAGACCCGGAATCTCGAGATTCCCCGATGTGCAATTGCACATCTGAGGTTCGCGCTTCGCGCGCCCCGGAATGACGCTGCCATATCTCACCCCGCCGCCTCGCCGGCCGCGGGCGCAGCGAGCTCTTCGGCCACCAGCCGCTCCAGGGCGATCTTCGAGGCACGCTGGTTGCTCACGAGCTTCTTCGCCATCGCGAGCCGGGTGACCGCGCGCACGAATGCCGTGGCGGCGGGGTTGGTCCCTTCCGGCTTCGCGCTGCGCAGCGAAAGGTGCGTGCCGCCGTCTTCGAGCGGAGTGAATTCCGCTGTCTGCCGCACCACCGTGCCCATCGGGAGCCGGATGTGCCAGGTGACGTAGTCGAACGGCCGCCAGTCGACGATGTCGTGCAATGTCGAACTCTTGCCATGGGCGCAATGCTGCGTCGCGCCCGGCGCGATCCGCCCGCGCGCCAGCCCGGTCATGGTCATGCCGTCGAGACCGTGCTGCCAGCGGATTTTCTTGTCGACGTCGGTGAGGTAGGCCCAGGCCATCGCCGGCGGCACCGGCAGGTCGCATTCCATAGACTCGAAGGCAAGCGGTTCGTCACGCGCCACGACGATGCGGCGCGCCGCGCGCCAGCGCGCGAACACCGGCGCGAGGTCGTAGAGATAACAGGCGGTGTCGCCGAATTCGCTCGACGATTCGACATGGCGGATCGCCGAGGCAAAGAAATCCGGCAGACCGATGGCGTCCGCCGCCTGTTCGGTCACCAGCGCATAGGCCTTGATGCCGGTCGCCGCCGTCACCGCGTTCTTCATCAGCCGGTGCAGGCGGATCACCTCCGATCCCTGCAGCTCGGTGCGCCCGGCCATCACCTGCGTCGCATAGACGCCGTGATGCAGAAAGAATTTGAGATCGAGCGCACCCATGTTGCGGCAGGCGTTGCAGGTGCAGGTGGTGTTCAGCCGCATGGCAGCGAGCGTATTGGCGAAGCTGCAATAGATGCGCTCGATCGCGTCCAGCGGAAACTGGCGCTGCGGCACATTGGTGTCGGGCAGATAGGCCAGCGCCGCGTCGCCCTGCAGGTTGGACAGCACGATCGGCGCTTTGATCTCGGCGAAGATGCTCTTGAACAGCGCGTCGAGAACGCCCTGCGCGTGCTCGAGCTCGGAACGCGTCAGGAACATGGTGTAGCCGGTGATATCGGCGATGAGCAGAAAGCCCGTTTGCGCCACAGTCAGCCCTCGTCAGGTCACGACGCCAAATACGGGCATCCTAGCAGAAAGTTGCGGGATCGGCGCCCAATGCTGCCGCGATCCACTTCCCCCGGCTTGAGCCGCCGCAGACCGATCAGCAGCGGCCGGCAGCAATCATAGAACCACTTGCGCGCCACTTGCCCTCCCGCGGCAAATAGATGACCATCGCCGCTGCGAAACCGTGCGCGCGCTGCGCAAGGACGTCACCGCCAAATGCTACGGCGGCGACATCACGCGCAAGAGGAAACTTCTGGAGAAGCTGAGGCGTCGAAAACGCCAGCGAAATTTGCGAGGGACCGCGCTGCATGCACCAACGCCAATCGCTAAAGGAGCAACTCGTTGGAACCTGGACGCTCATGTCGTGGGAGCAAAAGAAGGCCGACGGCACCAAGGTTCAGCGCTATGGCGAGAGCCCGGCGGGCATCGCATTTTTTGATGCCGATGGGCGATACATCATCACCGTGATGCAATCAGGCCGGACCCGATACGTGAGCGATACCCCTTGGCAAGGTACCGCGGACGAAAACAAGGCAACAGCCGACGGGACCATTACCTATTTCGGGGGTTATTCGGTGAGTGAGGCAGATAGCAGCATCGCCATTCATATCGACGGCAGTTCATTCCCGAACTGGAATGGCGCTGATCAGAAACGCATTGTTGCAATTGCGGGAGATCAACTGACATTGACGGTTCGACCTCCGAGCGAGGAAAACGTCGACGTCATTTGGCAGCGCGCGAAGTGAGCGGACTGCTGTCACGCGCTGGAATGACCTTGCCCCGCCGCGCCAAATCGATCACCATTGTGGCCCTCAAGAATCCGACAAGGGACAACAGGAAACGCATGCGCAAGGCCTCCTCGTTCGACTATGGCTGGGTCGTCGTCGGCGCGGGCGCGCTGATGACCTGCGTCGGCTTCGGCTCAATGCTGTCGCTTGCGGTGTTCCTGCAGCCGATCTCGGACTCGATGGGCTGGTCGCGCGCCGGCGTGTCGGCGGCGGCGACGCTCGATTTCCTGTTCATGGGATTTGCCGCCTTTTTCTGGGGCGCGCTTTCCGACCGCTTCGGCACCCGCATCGTGGTGCTTGCCGGCAGCCTGCTGCTCGGCCTTGGGCTCGTCACGGCGAGCCGGGCCCAAAGCCTGTGGCAATTCCAGCTTCTGTTCGGCGGGCTGATCGGGGTCGCCGCCGGCAGCTTTTATGCGCCGATGGTCGCGGTGGCGAGCGCCTGGATCTCGCAGCATCGCAGCCTCGCGGTCTCGCTGGTGTCCGCCGGTATGGGCGTGGCGCCGCTGACGGTTGCGCCCTCGGCAAGCGCACTGATCACGGCCTATGACTGGCGCACCGCGATGCTCGTCATCGGCATCGCCGCGTGGGCGCTTCTGATCCCCGCATGCTTCCTGGTGCGCCCGGCGCCGCAGGGCGCGGACAGCACGGCCGAGAGCACCAACGACGCGCCCGCGACCGAATGGACCCCGGCGCGGGCGTTCCGCACGCCGCAATTCGCGGCGCTGGCGGGTGCGCATTTCGCCTGCTGCGCGGCGCATTCAGGGCCGATCTTCCACATGGTGTCCTACGCCATGGTCTGCGGCATCGCGCCCTTGACCGCTGTCACCGTCTACAGCCTCGCCGGCTTCTCCGGCCTTGGCGGGCGTCTCTTGCTCGGCGCACTGGCCGATCGTCTCGGCGCCAAGCCGGTGCTGGTCGGCGGCCTGCTGGTGCAGGCGCTCTCAATCGCGACGTATCTCGCGGTCGCCCATCTCGGCGAGTTTTACGCGCTGTCGGTCGTATTCGGCCTCGCCTATGGCGGGGTGATGCCGCTCTATGCCGTGCTGGTGCGCCAGTTCTTCGGCGCGCGCATCATGGGCACGGTGTTCGGCGCGGTGTCCGCCTTCGCGAGCCTCGGCATGGCGCTCGGGCCATGGGCCGGCGGTTACGTCTACGACACTTTCCACGACTACACTTGGCTGCACGCCGGTTCCTTCGCCATTGGGCTCGCCGCCGTCGCAGTCGCCCTCAGCTTCCCGTCGACGCGACGGCAGACGCTCGATCTCGGCCGCGCCGCCGCATAAGCGCTAGCCCGGCCGGCCCTTGCTCTCCCGCCCCGGATGGACCACCATTATCGGGGGACAATTGATCACTCGATAAAGCGGGCGAGGAGACACAATGAACAAGCCGCACGGCTTTGGCCTCGTCGAGCGCGCGCAGGCGCTGGCGCCGCTGATCGCGCGCGAGGCCGACGAGATCGAGCGGACGCGGCGCCTCACCGCGCCCGTGGTTTCCGCCCTGATCGAGAACGGGCTCTACCGGACGCTGCTGCCGCAAAGCCTCGGCGGCGCCGAGGCGCCACCGGAAGTCTTCATGCAGATGCTGGAGGAGATCGCGAAAGCCGATGCTTCCACCGCATGGTGCCTCGGCCAATGCTCGGTCTGCGCCATGACCGCGGCCTATATCGACCGGGACGCTGCGAACGAGATCTTCAACACGCCACCCGGCATCCTCGCCTGGGGCGCGGTCGCCCACGAGGTGCATGCGGTTCCCGGCGGCTACCGCGTCACCGGCCGCTGGAATTTCGCCTCCGGCTCGCGCCAGGCGAGTTGGCTCGGCGCCCACGTCCAGGTGGTCGAAGCCGACGGCTCGAGGCGACTGGCGTCCAACGGCGCGCCGGAAATCCGCACCATCGTGTTTCCGGCGACTGAAGCCACCATGTATGACGTCTGGGACGTGATCGGGCTGAGCGGCACCGGCACCGATTCCTACTCGGTCGACAATCTGTTCATTCCGGAAAAATTCGCCGCCCAGCGCGACAACTTCTCGGCGTTGCGCGAGAAAGGTCCGCTGTACGGCATCACCACCTACACCATGTACGGGCTGGGCTTTGGCGCGATCGCGCTCGGCGTCGCGCGCGCCACCATGGATGCGGCGATCGAGCTTGCGCGCGGCAAGGCGTCGGCCGGCCTCAAGGCGATGCGCGAGAACAGCGCTGTCCAAGGCCTGATCGGCCGCACCGAAGGCAATCTGCGCGCAGCGCGCGCCTATCTCTATGGCTCCGCCGCGGAGGCCTGGCGCGACCTCACCCGCACCGGCAGTCTCAGCGAGGACCACCGTACCGCGCTTCGCCTCGCCTCGACCTGGACCATCCATCAGGCGGCATCCGTGGTCGACGCCGCCTATCACATGGCCGGCGCCACCGCGATCTTCAAGGCCAACCCGTTCGAGCGCCGCTTCCGCGACATGCACGCCATCGCCCAGCAGATCCAGGCCCGCGACAACCATTACGAGGATGTCGGCAAGGCGTTGCTTGGCGCAGGTCCGGTCCCGCGCGGACCGACGAGATAAGTCCCGTCGGCGACGCGGACGCAGGATGACCGTTCAGGGCGTCCCGCGCGCGCCGACAAGCCTGCCTCGCCACCCGAGCGCGATGCAGACCGCGCACAATCCGAGCAGCCCTGTGCCGAAGATGAGGCTGAAAATCCGTTCGCCGGCCGAGCAGAAATTGCGATCGATGCAGGCATCCGAGATCACCCCGGCCGGGATCAGACGGCCGATGAGGAAGATATAGATGATCGCTATCACGAGCAGGTAGCCGCAAGTCACGGCGATACGCCGCAACGGCGACGGCATGCCGGTGCCTGAAACCTCGGTGCGCTCGGCGATGTATTGACCGGGCGAGGCTTTCGCGGAATCGCGAATCTGCACGGTCGACCGCGTCAGGAGATCGTGGACCGCCTGGTTGCGGCGGGTGACCGCCAGGATCACGAAGGAGTACAGTCCCAGCACGGCCTTGATGAGGGCGCGGGCGCAGGCTCTCGCGAAGCCGATGTTGCCGCCACCTTGGTCGTCCACGACGCGCAGATTGGCGAAAGTGTGTCCCAGCGTGCCACCGATGCGCGACACCAGGATCGGCTCATAGAGCAAGACCGCAACCGCCACCAGGATTCCAAGGCTCCGGGAAAAGTCGTCGTTTCCGACCGTGCTCGCCAGCAGCAGCGCGCCGTAGATCGCGGCGAGCGCAATGATCCAGTCGAACAGCATGGCCTGGAGACGGCGGGAGAATCGCGCATATTGCGGTGCGGGCATCGGGGAGACATCCACGTCGTAACGCATGCGGTACACCTGATTGCGATGATAGGTCTTCGCGACCGCGGTCGTGGTTCACAAATGCGGGAACTCCGGCGCGGCGATCGGCGTTGCGTTTGCTATGGCACCGCAACACAGAGGGAGACGAGCATGCCGCGCGGCGACAAGTCCAGTTATACCGGCAAGCAGAAACGCCAGGCCGAACACATCGAGGAAGGCTACGAGCATCGCGGGGTCGGCAAGAAGGAAGCCGAGCGGCGCGCCTGGGCGACCGTCAACAAGGAGACCGGTGGCGGCAACAAGAGCGGCTCCGGACGCGGCGTCCCCGACACCAAGGTGTCCTCCAAACGCGGCGGCAGGATCGGCGGACCACGCGGCGGCAAGGCTTCCGCGAGCCGTTCGGCCGCGGCGCGATCGCGCTCCGCAAAGAAGGCCGCAGCGACACGCAAGCGCCACGCGACCAAGCGGTCGGCCGCGCGCAAGGGGGCGCGCAGGAAGTAGCGCCTTCCGTCCGGCTTCCGCCTGTCGCATTTGTGCACTACGCTGTCGCTTGCGACAGCATCGAAACGACGCGTGGGCTGCATGAGGAATCCAACCGGCAAGTCGGCCGCCAAGAAGCGCGCCGCGAAGAAGTCCGTCGCGGGTTTCTTCGATCCCGCGGTCGAGGCGGTTTTCGCCGCCTATCCAAAGCCGGTCAGGGCGAAGTTGCTGGCATTGCGGCGGCTGATCTTCGACACCGCGAAGCGGACTGAGGGCGTCGGCCGGCTCGAGGAAACCCTGAAATGGGGGCAGCCGAGCTATCTCACGCCGCAGACCAAAAGCGGCAGCACGATCCGGATCGACCAGTTGAAGCCGGCCGGCGGCTATGCCGTTTATTTCCATTGCCAGACAGATCTCGTGGAAACCTTCCGCGAGCTGTACCCGACCGAATTCAGCTTTGGCGGCAACCGAAGCATCCTGTTCGACGCCGATCAGGATGTCCCGGAGCCCGCGCTGCGCCACTGCGTCGCGCTGGCGCTGACTTATCATCGCAACAAGCGCAAGGCCGTGAGAGGTTCGTAGCCCGGCTTGATCCTCTTACGCCACCAGCGCGGCTTCGTCGCCCTCGTCCGCGGGCAGGGCGGCAACCGCGCCGCATTGCGCCTGCAACAGGCCGACGATCTCGGCGTTGGGCCGTGCGCGGCTGAACAGGAAACCCTGGCCCTCGTGGCAACCCTCGGCGCGCAGGCAGCTCAGCTCGGCTTCGGTCTCCACCCCCTCGGCGGTGATGGTGACGCCGAGACCCTTGCCGAGGCTGATGATCGAACGGACGATCGCCTGCGCGTCGCGGTTGGAACCGAGGTCGCGCACAAACGACTGGTCGATCTTGATCTTGTCGAACGGAAAGCTGCGCAGATAGCTCAAGCTGGAATAGCCGGTGCCGAAGTCGTCCATCGAGATGCGGACGCCAAGCGCGCGCAACGCGTGCAGCGTGGCCAGCACTTGGCTGCTCTTTTCCAGAAGCAGGGTCTCGGTGATCTCCATTTCCAGCCGCTTCGGCGCAAGGCCTGATTGTTTCAGCGCATCCATCACGATCGACAGCAGGTTGCCGGTGCGGAACTGCAGCGGCGACAGGTTCACCGCGACGCGGACATCGTCGGGCCACCGCGCCGCATCGAGGCAGGCGCGGCGCAGGATCAACCCGCCGAGACCGTTGATCAGCCCGGTTTCCTCGGCCACCGGGATGAACTCCGCCGGTGAGATCATGCCGCGCTCCGGATGCGGCCAGCGCACCAGCGCCTCGAAACCGGTGATGCGCCCGCTCGAGAGATCGATCAGCGGCTGGTAATACGGGCGCAGCACGTCGTGCTGGATCGCGTCGCGCAAATCGAGCTCGATCTTGCGGCGGCCCTGGGCGCGGGCGTCCATGCCGGCTTCGAAAAACGAGAAGGTGCCGCGCTGCTCGCTCTTGGCGCGCGACAGCGCCATGTCGGCGTTCTTCAGGAGCTTTTCGGACTCGTCGCCATCGCCGGGCGCCATCGCAATGCCGATGCTGGCGCCGATGACGACGGAGTGGCCGTCGAGCAGATAGGGCTCGCCGATCGCCTCGAGCAGCCGCCTGGCCAGCAGCACGGCATCCTCGGGCCGCGTGTTTCCGCCCTGCACGATCGCGAACTCGTCGGAGTTGAGACGGGCAACGGTGTCTTCCTCGCGCAGCACCGATCGCAGCCGCTTGGCGACCCCGCGCAGCAACTTGTCGCCGATACCGTGGCCGAGCGTGTCGTTGACCGCCTTGAAGCTGTCCAGCCCAAGCACCAGCACGGCGAGCTTTTCAGCGCTGCGGCGGGTGTGCAGCAGCATCTCGTCGGTGTGCTGGCGCAACAGGTTGCGGTTCGGCAGTCCGGTCAGGCTATCGTGCTGGGCCATGAAGGCGAGCCGCGCCTCGGCGCGCTTGCGCTCGGTGATGTCCATCAGCGCGAGCAGCACTGCGGGCTGGTCGTTATAGACGAGGTGGCGCGAATAGATCGCCAGGTCGATCAGCGTGCCGTCGGCGCGCACATGCTTCCAGGTGCGGGCCGTCAATTCGTCGCTGGAGCGATCGCCGGCCCAGGGCGGCTCGGATTCGAAAGCCTGGACGCTGCGGATGGTCAGCTTCTCGAACTCGGCGCGGCTATAGCCGTAGTGCTCGACCGCGGCGTCGTTGACGCTGATGATGCGTTCGTCGTCCTGCGCGCAGACGATCATCGGAACCGGATTGGAATCGAACAGCAGCCGGAACGAGGCTTCGCGCTGCTTCAATTCGGTGATGTCGACGCGCAGGCCGATGATGCCGCCGTCCCCGGTCAGCCGTTCCTCGATCAGGATGACGCGGCCGTCGGCAAGCGTCTGCTCGTGGCGTTCACCGGGCTGGTACAGTTTCGCCAGCCGTTCGGCGATCCACTCTTCCTCGCGGCCGGTCGCTTCCGGATAGTCGCCGCGCGCGACGCCGACGCGGATCGTATCCTGCAGCCGCGCGCCCGGCTTGAACAGGTCCGAACTGCGGCTGTAGATCTCCGAATACTTCTTGTTCCAGAGAATGTAGCGCCCGTCGGCATCGAGAAACACGATGCCCTGCGGCAGGATGTCGATCGCCTCGCGCAGTCGTTCGTGGGACTTGCGCGCTTGTGCGATCGCCGCTTCGGCTTGCGCGCGCTTGCGCACGATCTCGCCGATCTCCGTGGCGACGCGGCGACTGCCGCCTGCGAATTTCGGACTGACCTTCACCGGCCGGCCGGGCAAGCGCGCGATCGCCGCATGCTTGCGCTTCTTGGAGGTCCTCGGCCGGAACTTTGGCATGGCTACGCCCTACTCGCATTCTGCGTGGCCTGTTCTCCGATAAGTGTCTGAAAAAATGGTATCCCTTGCCTCCGGCGGCTAACTCTCGCCGACCATGATCGGCCCTTCGATTGCATGTTTAAGAGGCGAAGCTGCAGCGGCGGCACAACCGGAGATAGCGCTGCGATATATGCCGGGCATATGATCACGGACGAACACGGGCGAGCGAGCCGCGAATCCGAACGCTTCATGAACGATTTCCGGCGCCGTGCGGAGATCGGATCGCCGGTGGCGCCGATTTCCGCATTGGCGCACTAAATTTCGCCAATGACGGGCAGGGTTATCAATCGGTTAAGGCAGCGGCGACGCCGCCGCTCCAGCCCGCCCCCGCGAAGCGCTCAGTTCGAAATCTCGATCCGCGTATGGCTGGGGCCGGAGCGCTCGACCAGCGAGAACAGCGTCGCCGCATGAGACGGGTTCAATCTGACGCAGCCGTGCGAGGCCGGACCGCCGAGCCGCGAGAGCTCATAGGTGCCGTGAATGGCAAAGCCGCCGTAAAAGAAGATCGCATGCGGCATCGGCGAGTTGTAGTACCTCCGCGAAAACCAGCGCCGCGCCATCAGTTGCGGATGGAACACGCCGCTCGGCGTGCCGTAACCGCTGCGCCCAGTCGAGACCGGCCAGTTGTATCGCGTCATGCCGTCGACGCTGACCGCCATGCGTTGCGATGACTTGTCAATCTGCACCACCACATCGGCGCGTGCCGGCGTCGACGCCAATGCCGCCACGATGACGACCGCCGCCAATGCCGGTCGCGCGCACCGTCCGCCTGACAGCCGCTTCATGACCTCGAGACCCCTGCCCGCATATTAGTAACGGGCATGATGTCGTTTTCAGTCGGGCCTTGTAAAGGGGCGGAACTACGCGCGGCGCCGGATGCCAGGGGTTGCCAGGGGTTAATCTTAACTTGCTTGCCCGGCACTGTACTGGTTGCGGATAATCAAGCCATTGCGATTGGCGCGGCTTGTCCGCAATCGCAAATTCCGTGGTAGGCTCACGGCAGATAGAGTGACCCGATGAAGTCCCGCCCGATCATTGCCCTCGCCCTGATGTCCGTCATCGTCGCCTGTGCGACCGCCGCGCTGGCGCAGGACAAGGGCAGCGTCGACCCACAGCCGCTGCCGCCGCTGGCCAATCCCAAGGACCCCAAGCTCGCCGCCAAGGAACTGTTCGCGCGCAAGCTGCTGCCGGCGGCAATGCCGACGCGCTCGATCGGCTCCTACATCAGGGGCTGCATCGCGGGTGCCGAGCAGATGCCGGTCACCGGCGACACCTGGCAAGTGATGCGGCTGTCGCGCAACCGCAACTGGGCCCATCCCGACATGATCGCGCTGCTGAAGCGGCTGTCGGTCAAGGCGCACAAGGATGCGGACTGGCCGGGGATCCTGGTCGGCGACCTCGGGCAGCCGCGCGGCGGCCCGGCCCTGAGCGGCCATGCCAGCCATCAGATCGGGCTCGATGCCGACATCTGGCTGACGCCGATGCCCGATCACCTGCTGTCGCGCGAGGAGCGCGAAGAAATGTCGGCGGTGATGATGGTGCGCGAAGACCGGCTCGACGTCGATCCGAAGGTCTGGACCCCCGGCCATCTCGCGCTGCTCCGCGACGCCGCGCAGGAGCCGAGCATCCAGCGCATCTTCGTCAACGCCGCGATCAAGAAGGCCTTGTGCCGCGAGGCCAAGGGCGACCGCAGCTGGCTTTCCAAGATCAGGCCGTGGTACGGCCACGACTATCACTTCCACATGCGCATGAGATGTCCGCCGGGCAACCCCGAATGCCAGGGCCAGTCCGACCAGGGCGGCGGCGAAGGCTGCAAGCCTTCCGATCTCGCCTACTGGTTCAAGGACTTCGATCATCCACCCGAAGCCGTCGAAAGAGCCGTCCAAGCCGGCGCACGGGATGACGCTCGCCGCGTTGCCGGCCGCCTGCCGTCAGGTGCTCAACGCGCCCGACGCGAAGCCATGACTTCGATCGCGCGGAAGCTTTGCTCGGCGCCGACAATACTGTAAGCTAGCGAGCCAGCGACGTCCGGACCGATCGTAAGTCCTCCGGACCGGCGGAACGGCGCTTCCGCCTGCCGCATTCCATTTTTCAGCAACGCCCGAATGGCGCGCGCAGCGCGTCCTCGAACGGGCATGGAGCGCCACGATGCATCGGTTTGCCGGACTTTTCCTGGCTCTTGTCATTCTGTGCGGATCGGCCGCCTCGCCTGCGCTGGCCCAGGACAAGAGTCTCACCGTTTTCGCCGCAGCTTCCATGAAGAACGCGCTCGACGACGTCGACGCCGCCTTCACCGCGAAGACCGGCGTCAAGGTCACCGTCAGCTATGCCGCGAGCTCGACGCTGGCAAAGCAGATCGAACAGGGCGCGCCCGCGGATATCTTCCTGTCCGCCGACACCGACTGGATGGATTATGCGATCGCCAAGAAGACCATCAACGAGCCGACGCGGGTCAACTTGCTCGGCAACAGCATCGTGCTGATCGCGCCGAAGGATTCGAAGATCGACAATGTGGCGATCGGGCCGGGTTTTGATCTCGCCAACCTCGCGGGCGACGGCAAGATCGCCACCGGCGACGTGAAGGCGGTGCCGGTCGGCAAGTACGCCAAAGCGGCGCTGGAGAAACTCGGCGCTTGGCAGGCGGCCGAGCCGAAATTCGCGATGGCGGAGAACGTGCGCGCCGCGCTGACGCTGGTGGCGCGCGGCGAAGCCGTTCTCGGGATCGTCTATTCGACCGATGCCATGGTCGAGCCCGGTGTCAAGATCGTCGGCACTTTCCCGCCCGATTCCCATCCCGCCATCATCTATCCGGTGGCGGCCACGGCCATTGCGAAGCCGCAGGCTGCGGACTATCTCGCTTTCCTGCGTTCGGCGGCGGCCAGGGCGACGCTGGAAAAATACGGCTTCGACGTCCTGGTCCGGCCGACTTCCTGAGCGTGTTCGATCTAACGCCCACGGAATGGACGGCGATCCTGCTCTCGCTGCGGGTCGCCACGGTTGCGACCCTGGTGGCGACGCCACTCGGAATCGCGGTGGCGTGGCTGTTGGCGCGACGCGAGTTCTGGGGCAAAGCGGCGCTGGATGCGGCGATCCATTTGCCGCTGGTGCTGCCGCCGGTCGTGACCGGCTATCTCCTGCTGTTGACCTTCGGCCGGCGCGGGCTGGTCGGCGCCTGGCTTGCCGACTATCTCGGCATCGTCTTTGCGTTCCGCTGGACCGGAGCGGCGCTGGCCTGCGGCATCATGGCCTTTCCGCTCCTGGTGCGGCCGATCCGGCTGTCGATCGAGGCGGTGGACCAACGGCTGGAGCAGGCCGCGAGCACCTTGGGGGCCGAGCCATGGCGGGTGTTTGTAACCATCACGTTACCCCTGGCGCTGCCGGGCGTGCTGGCCGGCATGGTGCTCGGCTTTGCCAAGGCCATCGGCGAATTCGGTGCGACCATCACCTTCGTGTCGAATATTCCCGGTGAAACCCAGACCATCTCGTCGGCGGTCTATTCGCTGATCCAGACGCCTGACGGAGATACCGCGGCGCTGCGGCTGGTCGTGGTCTCCGTCGTCATCGCGCTCGCCGCGCTGGTTGCTTCCGAATGGTTCGCCCGGCGCGCCACCCGACGCCTGCACGGAAATTGACCATGCTGCGCGTCGACGTCTCAAAGAAGCTCGGCGACTTCTCGCTGCAGGCCTCGTTCGAAAGCGAAGGCCGCGTCACCGGGCTGTTCGGCGCCTCCGGCGCGGGCAAGACCTCGCTGATCAACATCATCGCCGGCCTGCTGCGGCCCGACCGCGGCACCGTCGTGATCGACGGCGAGACGCTGGACGATACGACGAAGGATCTGCACGTCCCGGCGCATCGCCGGCGCATCGGCTACGTGTTCCAGGATGCGCGACTGTTTCCGCATCTCGACGTGCGCGGCAACCTCGATTACGGCCGGCGCATGAACCGCCTTGCCGAAGATCCCGTGCAACGCAAGCGCGTCACCGACCTCCTCGATATCGGCGGCCTGCTGGATCGGCGTCCCGGCCAGCTCTCCGGCGGCGAGCGCCAGCGCGTCGCGCTCGGCCGCGCGCTGTTGTCGAAGCCGAGATTGTTGCTGCTGGACGAGCCGCTGGGCTCGCTGGACGAGGGACGCAAGATCGAGATCCTGCCTTATCTGGTGCGGCTACGCGACGAGGCCAGGGTTCCCATGATCTATGTCAGCCACGACGCCGCGGAACTGCGGCAATTGGCGACGCAGATCGTGATGCTCCGGCAGGGGCGCATCGCCGCCTTCGGCGGAGTAAAGGTACTTCCGGGTCCGCCACCCTGACCGGGCAGGGTGGCGGCTGCTTGCGAAACTTCTACCGGTTGACCCAAAGCACGTCACCGGTTCCGGCGTCGACCGCCACCTCGATCCAACGGCCGGACTGGTCGCGGCCCTCGATTTCCCATTTATCGCCGTAGAAATCCGTATGCGATACCGCGGTGAGACCAACGTCGGTTGCGACGTCCAATGCGTCCTGCATCGAAATAACGTTGCCTGCATCATAGGCCAAGGCGGGCGCAGCCATTCCGAGCGCCGCGGCCGCAGCGATGGGGATGATGTATTTTCGCATGGGTTACTCCTGATCGATCCAGTTCCCTTCGGTGTCACGCGCGAGCGCAACATTGCCAAGAACCATCACGGCCTCAGGACGTTCCGGTTTCAGGGATAGCGAGCCTGCGCAAATCTTCGGCACTGCGCGGCCATTTGGTGGCCGCTTGGCAACAAGGCGATGGGGTTCCCCGGCTGCGCGCCGCTCACACGACGCCGCCGGCGCGCAGGTCCGCTATCGCTTCACTGCCGTAGCCGAGCGTTCCCAGCACCTCGTCGGTGTGGGCGCCGAGTTCGGGCGCCATCGAATCGAGCCTGCCGCCGCCATGGGCGAGTTGAAAACCGCTGCCGGCGAAGCGCAGGCGGCCATAGGGCGTATCGACCTCCTGGATGGCGCCGCGCGCCGCGATCTGCGGGTGATCGATCACTTCCTCGATCTTCCAGATGCTGGCGCAGGGCGCACCCGCCGCATCGAGGATTTTCTCCCACTCGCGCGGGGTCTTCTTCGAAAGCGCTTCCTCGATGATGGCCCGCAGCGCCGGCTCGTTCTCCTGCCGCGCGAACCAGTCGGCGAATCGCGGGTCTTCGAAGGTGTCTTCGCGGCCGATCGCACTCATCAGCGCGCGATACTGCTTCTCATTGTTGACGGCGAGCAGCAGATGGCCCTCGCCCGCCCTGAAGAGATTGGCGGTCGGCTTGCGGCTCACCGCCTGATTGCCCGACAATTGCTGGCGATGGCCGGCGACGGTGTAGTCCGCCACCTGTCCCGACAGAAACGCCAGCGCCGCCTCCAGCATGGAGACGTCGACGCGCTGTCCCTTGCCGGTGCGGCTGCGCTGGAACAGCGCGCTCGATATGCCGAACGCGGCAGTGGCGCCGGACAGCACGTCACAGACCGCAAAGCCGGCGCGCGTCGGCCCGGTCTCCTCGTGACCGGTGATCGCCATGATGCCCGACATCGCCTGCATCTTGCCGTCATAGCCGGCGCCCGATCGTTCCGGGCCGGTCTGGCCGAAGCCCGAGATCGAGCAATAGATCAGCCTCGGGTTGACGGCCGAGAGCTCGTCGTAGCCGATACCGAGCTTGTCCATCACGCCGGGGCGGAAATTTTCCATCACCACGTCGACCTCGGCGGCGAGCTGCTTGACGATGGCGATCGCCTCGGGCCTCGAGAGGTCGAGCGTCAGGCTGCGCTTGTTGCCGTTGACGGCCTGAAAGGCCGGGGCGAGGCCGCGCTCGGCCCATTCGCGGCTGAGCGGTGTGCGGCGCATGTCCTCGCCTTCGCGCCGCTCCACCTTGATGACGTCGGCGCCGAGCAGCGCAAGCTGGTAGCTCGCATAGGGGCCGGCCAGCACCTGCGTGAAGTCGAGGATCTTCACGCCTTCGAACGGTCGGGTCACGCGGACGTCCTCCTGATGGAAGTTCTTCTTGTTCTTGCTTGTTGCGCCAGGCGGCGGCCGGCGTCAGGCCGCACGGTTGCCGCGCGCGATCTCTTTTTGCTTGTCGAATTCGGCGCGGCGCCGCGCCAGCTCCTCCGGACTCATCTGGGAGATGTTGTTGTAGTCGAGCTTCCAGGAAGCATCCTCGCTCCAGCGCAGCGGCGACTGCATCGTGGTGCGCGCGCCGGGGGCCGTTTCCAGAACACGCAGCGCGAGCTCAAGCGTCAGCGCCTGCGATTCGACATCGTGCGGCTTGCCCGCGGAATTTCCGAGCGGGAAGTCGGAGAACAGCAAGCGCGGCACGGCCGCATGCTCGACGATGTCCTTGGCGCATCCCATCACCACCGTCGAGATGCCGCCTGCTTCGAGTTGGCGGGCGACCAACGAGGAGGTCTGGTGGCAAACCGGGCAATTCGGCACCAGCACGGCGACGTCGACCTTGTCCGCAAGGCAGCGGGCCAGGATTTCCGGGGCATCGACGTCGATGGTGACGCGGTGGCTGCGATTGGTCGGCGCGCCGAAGAAGCGCGGCGCCACCTCGCCGATGCGGCCCGCGGCCTTCGCCTTGAGGAGTTGCGGCAGCGGAAACCAGGTGCCGCTGTCGGTCGCCGTGGTGTGCTTGCGGTCATAGCCGATATGCGAGATGCGCAAATCGTGCAGCTTGGTGGTGTCGCCGTCATAGACCTTGTAGAACTTGGCGCCGCCATTATACGCCGCGCCCGGGCCCTGATCGCCCTTCGCCGGATCATAGGGCGCGGCGGTGGTGACGATCGTCGCGCGCGACTGCGACAGCGGCTTTTTCAGCGGCTGGAACGGCGCATCGACATAATGCGCCCAGCGATAGGGCGTGGTGTAGCCGATCGCGGCGTAGTAGTCGCGGGTCCGCTGCATATAGGGGACCGGGGAATTGTAGTCCGCCGCAAAGCCGAGTTGGTCATCGAGCGAGCCGGGCATGATCCATATCTCCTGACGCGAGGTCCTGTAGTCGATCCTCGGCCAGACTAGACAGAGTCCGCTCGTTCCTCAACAGCGAACATGACGTCGTGGCTCCCGGCCCGAACGCACCACCTGACGAATGCGGGGCAGCTACAGGAGTTCAAGCTGCCGATCGCACGAACCATCGGCGGCGCCGCCGGAGACCTCGTCGCTTCGCGACTGCAGAAAGTCGTCGATTTGCTTTGGCGGCAGCGGCCGGCTGATCAGGTAGCCCTGCACGTCGGTGCAGCCGTCGGAAATGATGCGGCCCATTTGCGCCTCGGTTTCAACTCCCTCGGCGACCGTCGCCATCCCGAGACTTTGGCCGAGCGAGGCGATTGCGCGCACGATAGCGCGGCCGACGGCGTCGTTGGCCGCGCCGCGCACGAAGGACTGATCGATCTTGATCCGGTCGAAGCGGAAGTCGCGCAGGTAGCTCAGCGACGAGTACCCGACGCCAAAATCATCGAGCGCCACGCACACGCCGATTTCGCGAAGGTTTTCGAGCACCGTGCGCGCCGTTCCGCCGGCATCGAGCATCACGCTTTCGGTGATCTCGAGCTCCAAACGCCGCGGGTCGAGACCGCTTTCCGCCAGCGCCGACATGATCGTGGCGACGAGATTTGCACTCTTGAACTGGATCGCCGACACATTGACGGAAACACTCTGCCCGCCGGCCCAGCTGGCCGCCTCCTGACAGGCGGTCCGAAGCACCCATTCGCCGATCGAGGTAATGATTCCGGTATCTTCCGCGACCGGAATAAATTCGAGCGGCGACACCGCGCCGCGGGTTGGGCTGTGCCAGCGAAGCAATGCTTCGAATCCGGTGACTCATATTCAGCCGCAGATTGAATTGAGGCTGGTAGACCAGCGAGAACTCGCCGAGCGCCAGCGCGCGGCGCAGGTCGATCTCGAGATTGCGGCGGTACTGCATCTTCTCGTCCATCGCCCGCTCGAAGAAGCGATAGGCTCCGTGTCCCTCGCTCTTGGCGCGATGCAAGGCGAGGTCCGCCTTCTTCAGGAGCTGCTCGCCGTCGGTCGCATCCGCAGGGAACAGGACCATGCCCGCGCTTGCGGCGATGTCGATCAAATGACCTTCCACCAGGTAGGAGCGGCCGATCAGATCGACGAGCCGGCTCGCAAGGTCCGCCGCCGATTGCGGCTGCGGCTGGCCGGCCTGGATGATGCCGAACTTGTCGCCTCCCAGCCGGGCCGCAATATCGCCGCCTCCGAGCACGGAGCGGATGCGGTCCGCAACGGCGCCCAGAAGCGCGCTGCCGATGTTGCGCCCGAGCAATTCATTGATTGCCTTGAAGCGGCTGAGATCGACGACCAGAATGGCCACGCCTTCGGTCGCGCGGTCCGGATTGGCGATGAGTTCGGCGAGCCGCTCGTGGAACATCAGGCGGTTGCCGAGTTTGGTGACGGTGTCGGTGCGCTCCTTGGCCAGTCGCTCGTTCATGTCATAGGCGCTGACCAGCCAGCCGCCGTCCATCGGTATGGTTTCGACCCAGAACGCGCGGCCATCGGAAAGGGTGATCTGAAGATCGCTCTTGCCATTGTTGGCGCCGGCATCGCGGTTGATGCGATCGAGGAGTTCGGCGTCGCCGAACAATTTTTCGAAGGCCAGATTGGGCTGCAGCAGCTTTCCGTCGGGGCCGACGATCGCGACGGCCCGGTTCATGCTCATGAATGCCTTGAACGCCAATCTGGTCGCGCGTTCGGATCGGTCGGCCGAACCGTTGCCGTAGCGATTTTCCGAAACCTCGATCGGGCCTGTTGACGCAGATTTGAACATAATGCGTCCAGCCAACACCTCTTGCGTTGCAAATTCGTGAACCATTGCGAGCGGCGCCGTCGAGGTAAACAGGCCGTTAACTTGCCGAGGCCCTCAGACCCCGGCCAACGACGCCCATAGCCTGGCCAGTTTGCGCCTGAACGAGACGAGCCGCGTCACCGGTGCGGTATCTTCTTCCTCCTCGGGCAGCCGCAGCCCGACGACGTTGACCCGGCCGCCGGAGATGCTGCGCGCCACCAGCGCGATGGAGTCGAGTTCCAAGGTGGCGCCTTCCTTCGGCGCATGGTCGAGATGGACATCGAAGAAGTCCGCCAGCGTCAGTTGCGACTGCTCCGGATCCACGGCGACGCCATAGATCTCGGCGAGCTCGCCGAGCGTGTGCTCGCCGGAGACGACGAAATCGCCGAGCAGATGCGGATCGGGCGCCGTGCTCGGCTGCATGTCGACGAAGAAACGGTCGAGCGCCTCGGCCTTTTCCGGCGGCGCCAGCAGATAGAGGTAGTCGCCGGGCCTGACCGGATCGGCCTCGGTGGGCGAGAGGATATGCTGGTCGCGGATCACCAGCGTCGGCTTCGACCAGGATGGAACCAGGCCGCGCCGGAAGAACAGGCTTTTCGGGCGCACGGAATAGCCGACCAGCTGCTGCTCCAGTTGCCCGGGCAGATCGAGCTCGACGCGGCGCGGACCACGCTCGCCGCGCGGCAGCGCGACGTGCAGCCGGCGCGCCGCCGCTGCCAGCGTCCAGCCCTGCAGCAACAGCGAGATGATGACGACGACGAAGGCGACGTCGAAATAGAGGTAGGCCTTCGACAGCCCGACCAGCATCGGGATCGAGGCGAGGAAGATCGCGACCGCGCCGCGCAGGCCGGTCCAGGCGATGAAGATCTTCTCGCGCCAGCTGAAGCGGAAGGGCGCGAGGCACAGGAACACCGCCAGCGGCCGCGCCAGCAGCATCAGGGTCAGCGCCACGAGGACCGCCGGAATGACGCTGCCCTCCAGCCGGTGCGGCGAGACCAGAAGCCCGAGCAGCACGAACATCACGATCTGCGCGAGCCAGGTCGCGGCGTCGAGAAACGCCACCACCGAATTGTGCGCCCGCGTCGGCCGGTTGCCGATGATGATGCCGGCGAGATACACGGCGAGAAAGCCCGAGGCATGGGCGATCTGAGCCACGCCGAAGATCACGAGCGCGGCGGTCGTGACGAACGGCGCATGCAGGCCCTGTGGCAGCGCCACGCGATTGAGCGCCAGCACCACGAGGCGGCCGCCGACGACGCCTGCGACGGCGCCGAGCGCGGCCTCGCGGCAGAACTCCAGCATCACGTGCCAGGCCGGGTTTTCGCCGACCGAAATCAGCTGGACCGCCATCAGCGTGAGAAACACCGCGAACGGATCGTTGGTGCCGGATTCGGCTTCCAGCGTCGCGCCGACCCGGGGACGCAGCCGCAGGCCCTGGGCGTGAACGAGCAGGAACACGGCCGCCGCGTCGGTCGAGGCGACCACCGCGCCCACCAGCAGCGCCTCGGTCCAGTTCAGATCGAGCACATATTTGGCGACCGGCGCGGTGATCAGCGCCGTCAGCAGCACGCCGACCGTTGCCAGCAGCATCGAGGGCACCAGCACGGCGCGGATGCTTTGAAACCGCGTCCGCAGGCCGCCGTCGAACAGGATCAGCGCCAGCGCTACCGAGCCCACCAGATAGGTGGTGCGGACGTCGTCGAAGCCGAGATGGCCCGGGCCGGAATCGCCGGCCAATACGCCGATCAGGAGAAATACCAGCAGCAGCGGCGCGCCGAAACGCAACGCCAGAAGGCTCGACAGGATGCCGGCCATCACAAGCGCCGCGCCGAGAAGAATGGCTACGCTGACGGAATCGAGAGATGCCATGCCATCTGCGTCCTGTGCAATCTGCATCCTTATCGTCGCCACACCTCAACGCCAACCCGTTTTCGGCAGGAAGCTCCGATGTGCCCTGCTTTTGCGGCCCAGATCGCGCGACCGGCGTGTCGGAACGATGGCGCCGGAAGCGCAGTTATGGGAACCTGCCGTATCCTCGAATCGCCTTTGTTTCCGCGACCTGCCCTGCCGTGAGATTTTGACGATGGACCTGCACGACATCACCGACTTCCTGCACGCCGCGGCGCGTTCGGTCGGCGCCGAGGTCACCTCGCCCTGGTTCTATCTGCAGCTCGGATTGATCCTGGCCGCCGCCGGCATCGCCTTTGCCGCGGGAGCCGCGATCCGCGCGCGGATCGACCTCTCCTCGCATGCGAAGGGCTGGCCCTCGCCGCTGCGGCTGTTGATGGGCGTGCTGGTCGGCAGCGCGCCGACCGCGGTGTTCGCGGTGCTGATGGTGGCGGCGCGCGTGGTGATGCTGAACCTGACCTGGCCGAGCCGCAGCTACCTGATCAACGTCGCCGCCAACCTCGCTTTTGCCTGGCTGATCATCCGTCTCGTGACCTCGGTCATTCGCAACACCTTCATCGTCCGCCTGGTGTCGGTGTCGGCATGGCTGGTGGCTGCGCTGAGCATTCTCGGCCAGCTTGGGCCCGTGATCGACGCGCTCGACTCGGTCTCGATCGTGCTCGGCGGGCTGCGGCTGACGCCGCTGCTTGCGATCAAGCTCGGCGTGCTCCTGATCGTGGCGCTGTGGCTCACCAATATCGCCTCCAACTTCGTGGAGAGCCAGATCACGCAATCGGCCGATCTCACGCCCTCGGCCCAGGTGCTGCTGGTCAAGGTGACCCGGATCGGCCTGATCTTCTTTGCGGTCGCGGTCGCGCTCAGCGCGGTCGGCATCAACCTCTCGGCGCTCGCGATTTTCTCGGGCGCGGCCGGCGTCGGCATCGGCTTCGGCCTGCAGAAGATCATCGCCAATTTCATCTCGGGCATCATCCTGCTCGCGGACAAATCGGTGAAGCCGGGCGACCTCGTCACCATCGGCGACTCCACCGGCCGCATCAACGAGATGAAGACACGCTACATCTCGGTTGCCGCCGGCGACGGCCGCGAATTCCTGATCCCGAACGAGGACCTCGTGACGCAAAAGGTCACCAACTGGACCTACACCGACAAGAACACGCTGGCGAAGGTCAATTTCAGCACCAACTACGACGCCGATCCGCACCTCGTCCGCAAGCTTGCCGTCGACATCGCGGCGGCCTCGTCGCGCGCCATCAAGGGCAAGCCGCCGAGCTGCCTCTTGACCGAATTCGCCGAGGCCGGGATGAAGTTTTCCCTGACCTTCTGGCTCGCCGATCCGGACGGGCTCGATAACGCCAAGAGCGAGGTGATGCTGGCGCTGTGGGACGCCTTCAGGCGCGAGGGCATCCAGGTGCCCTATCCGGTGCGCGAAATCCGTCTCCGCGGCGCGCTGCCGGTCGACACCGGCGCGGAGGCTTCGCGTTGATCGATTCCGCGTTTCCGACGAGAAATCCGCCACGGCCCGACGAGGAACCAGTAGAATCACGACCACGTCGCGACCCAACCTTGGCTTGCCACTCCCGCCTCGCGTCACTAAATTAGACCGCAAATCACCCTTTTCCGCCACAACGCGATCCGCCCATGAGTTACGTCGAAGCCGCCGATACCTCCTTACGCAAGACCGGACAGATCAAGCTGCATGGGCCGAGCGGGTTCGCCGGCATGCGCAAGGCGGGCGCGCTGGTGGCGCGATGCCTCGATGAGCTGACCGATATCGTCAAGCCGGGCGTGCCGACCTCGCGGATCGACGATTTCGTCCGCGAATTCGCCTTCAGCCATGGCGCCTATCCGGCGACCCTGATGTATCGCGGCTATCGCTACTCGACCTGCACCTCGATCAATCACGTAGTCTGCCACGGCATGCCCGGCGAGCGGCTGTTGAAGGAGGGCGACATCGTCAACATCGACGTCACCTTCATCGTCGAGGGCTGGTATGGCGATTCCAGCCGGATGTATGCGGTGGGCCCGATCGCGCGCAAGGCCGAGCGGCTGATCGAGGTGACCTACGAGGCCATGATGCGCGGCATCGCCGCGGTCAAGCCCGGCGCCACCACCGGCGACATCGGGCATGCCATCCAGAGCTTCGTCGAGCCGCAGGGCATGAGCGTGGTGCGCGATTTCTGCGGCCATGGGCTGGGGCGGATGTTCCACGACGAGCCGAACATCATCCATATCGGCCGGCCGGGCGAGGGCGTGCTGCTGAAACCCGGCATGTTCTTCACCATCGAGCCGATGATCAATCTCGGCAAGCCGCACGTGAAGATATTGTCCGACGGCTGGACCGCCGTGACGCGCGACCGCTCGCTGTCGGCGCAGTTCGAACACTCGGTCGGCGTCACCGCAACCGGCGTCGAAATTTTCACGCTCTCGCAGCGCCACGGCGAGAAGCCGCCGGTTTAGTTCGTCATACCCCGCGAAGGCGGGGTATCCAGTACGCTGCGGCCTTTCAATTCAATCACTGTTGTCTCTGGAATACTGGATCGCGCGCCTTCGCGGGCGATGACGGCTGAAAGGAGCGCCCCGCTCGACCGCAAGGACACACCTCAGCATTCTCGCCGCATGTTTCTTGCGCGAGGTTTGCGTTTTGGTCCGACTCCCTCTGAACAGAGGGCGCAGGGAATGCCGGGCGCTCGATGCGCCCGCAGCCTCGCATGCAGTAAAAAACAAAGCATACGAGTGTAGTCACCACGAGTACACCGGAACCACCCGGCATTCCCCGCGCAATGGTTTTACGGCTTACTTCGTGCTCGCCCCGGTGCACCGGGCTTGTTTGCCACCGTCGCCCGCGCGCCTTAACGCGAACTTGACACCAGCGTCGGGGTGCCAGGCCCACACGACTTCGCCGTCCGCATCACGCGCCATTCGTCAAGAGCGCGTCTGCGTCCACCGCATCCCGCCCCGCGTCCGTGACGATCGCGAAACGCCCCTTGGTGGGACGGGACGGCGGGTAGATACGACTGATTTGGGCGGGTTGCAAGCACAATTTACGAAATACGGAAACTATTTTCCGAAACTCGGCGTCCGCTGTCATTGCGGGGCTCGACCCGGCAATCCATCCCCTTCGAAACAAAGGCCTTTTGCGCATGCCGTATCAATCCCCGCCTCTGGCGCGGCGCATGATCTCGTGGGCCTCGTAATTCTCGCCCGCTGACATGGCGCAGATGCGTGAGAGGTGGAGTAGGAAAGCCCGGTCTCCCTTGCCCAGGCGTTGAATTGCGCCTGCACCTTCGCGAGGTCCTTCTTCGACTTGGCTTCCTCGGCGATATCGAGGCCGGCGTCGCGCAGGCAGGCGATGACGTCCTTCGACGTCACAAAACCGTCCCAGCCGAGGAAACGCAGCAGCATCTGGCCGGTATTGCCGCCGAGCCGGCTGCCGCGCTTGGCGAGCAGGTCCAATAGTCCGACCTCGTCGGCGGACGGCCACTTCGCGAGGAATTTGCCGAAGCTGCCGTGCTCGGCCGCTATCTCCTGCAGGAAGCGGGCGTTGTCGCGCACCGACATGATCTTGGCGCCATTGCGCACGATGCGGGTATCGCTGGCAAGCTGCTCCCAGAATTCGTCGGGCTTGAATGCGAGCGTCGCGGGCTTGAAGCCGAGGAAGGCCTGCTCGAAGCCCTTCCACTTCGCCTCGATCACGCTCCAGGCAAAGCCCGCGCAGAACACGCGCTTCGCCATCTCGGCGAGAACGCGGTCATCGCCGAGCCTGGTCAGGGATTTCGCATCCGGAATCGGCGGCAGCAGTTTTTTCAGCGCGGCCGGCCCGCCCTTGCGCTTCTCGGCGCGGGCGCGAATGGTCTTGAAGGATGTCACGCGGGACCTTTCCTGCTTCTGGCAGGAGCGATCTTAACGCCGTGTAATTGCCCCAGGCTAGCCCCCAACGCCCCGCACTTCCCGGTTGCAAAAACTGGCGGGCACGGCATGGTTATAGCCGATGCCCGCGAAGACCGGCGATACCGAAACCGAGCCGACCGAGAAGCCGCACTACCTCGGCCATCGGGAGCGGCTGCGCGAGCGCTTTTACGGCGCTGGAGCGGACGCGCTGAGCGACTACGAACTGCTGGAGATGGCGCTGTTTGCCGCCCTTCCCCGGCGCGACACCAAGCCGCTCGCCAAGTCGCTGATTGGCGAAATTCGGATCCTTTGCCGAGGTCGTCCACGCGCCGGTGGCGCGGCTGCGCGAGGTCGAGGGGATCGGCGAGGCCTCGATCAACCAGCTCAAGCTGATGGCCGCGGCCGCGAGCCGGATCGCCAAGGGCGAGATCGGGCGGCGTGTCGCGCTGTCGTCGTGGAACGACGTGATCGACCATTGCCGCACCTCGATGGCGTTCGCCGACAAGGAGCAGTTCCGCATCCTGTTCCTCGACAAGCGCAACCAGCTGATCGCGGACGAGGTGCAGCAGACCGGCACCGTCGACCACACCCCGGTCTATCCGCGCGAGGTGATCAAGCGCGCGCTGGAATTGTCCGCGACCGCGATCCTTTTGGTGCACAACCACCCGAGCGGCGACCCGACGCCGTCAAGCGCGGACGTGCAGATGACGAAGGCGATCGTCGACATCGCCCAGCCGCTCGGGATCGCGGTGCATGACCACATCATCGTCGGCAAGAACGGGCATGCGAGTTTGCGCGGGATGAAGCTGATCTAATGCTGCTCAACACGGGAGAGGGACACATGTCGACCGATCGCCTGACACCGGGGCTCAAAGCCGAGATCGTCACAACCGTCGACGACAAGCTGGCGGTGAAGCATATGGGAGGCGAGGGCGTGCTGTCCACGCCATCGATGATCGGGTTGATGGAGCGCGCCAGCATCCAGGCCGTACAGCCTTATTTGGCCGAAGGTCACACCACCGTCGGCTTCGAGGTGCACGTCAAGCATTTCGGCGCTACCCCAAAAGGGAAGAAGGTGACGGTGCGCGCCGAGCTGCTCGAGGTGGATGGGCGCAAGCTGCGGTTCAAGATCGAGGCACACGACGAGGACAAGAAGGTTGGCGATGGCACCCATCGGCGCGCCATCATCGCCGTCCAGCGCGAGGGGTGATATTTTCAACCGCAGTCCCGGGAGAGAGGCAACGTGATGATCGGAAACCGCAAGCGAGCGGATCGCCCGGTCACACCCGCGCATTCGGGTCGGCCCGCCCGGAAGCATGGACGCGCATCGCGATGTACATCGCGAGCATGCCCAACAGTAAACCGCCGAACACATGCAGGAGCGGCCGGCCGGGCGTGGGGCCCGTGACGCAATAACCAACCCCGAAGATCACCGCCCACACAACGAGGACAGCGATCACATAGCGGGCGAGCCTGGATTGCAGCAAGGATCGCATCGGTCCCTTCCGATGCATCAATGTGTGGCGGCGGTTACGCCATGCAAGTCGGCTACCCGGTTTTAGGAGTTGGCGCGCCCGAGCTTCTATCTTTCACTGAAGATCAAATCAGATCGGCTGTTGAGGTTGAGCTCATTTGCCATTTTGACGCCGGTCAAGACGGGCTAAGGCTTCCGCAATACGAGGTCTTTGACATAAGTGCTGGTGTAGTTCATCGCCTGATAGGCCGCACAGCCCTTTAGTCATGTTACTATTTAGCAATGTAAAGTAATCGAATATGCATTCCCAACATTCGTGCAGTTGCTTTTCGATTGCGGTTATATCCGTCAGTGACCACACAAACAGGTGTTTCTGAAGGCCTTCATGGCCACTTACCCCCTTTGTGATGGCAAGGGTATTCCAGGGGCCGTGGTGTTTGGGATCTATCCAAAGGACCTTATCTGTCCGATCGGAGAAAATTCCCCAGCAGCCGTGCGCCAGCTCGGCGCGTGCATCGCCGGCTTTTTCAATAACGAGAAGGATGGCCCTTAGCAGCCTAAGCATCTCAGGCTTAGACGATAGGGCGACTGATGCCGCAGTGCTTAGGGCGTCACGCTGGGTTCGCCCCATCCGGATCGCACTAAAGACCGCGATTGAAGCCTCATTGTCGGCTTTCATCAGAACGCCTAGGATCATCGCCATGTGGTGTTCAATGTACGGCCAGAAGGTAAGACAGCGTCCTATCGCGTTGATAAAGTCCGGCCTAAAATCTAGCTGATTTGCACCAATGGCGTATGGGTGCTTTTGATATGCGGGAAGGAAAGGTTGGCGAGCCATGGCAAAAGACTCCCGAAAAGAAAATTGAACTTCATCCCGACGCATGGGCGCGCTTTGAGCGTACCGCCCGCGTGGTCGCGAAAAGCCCGCCGCAACATCGGATCGGAAAGAATCAATCCGCCGAGAAGAACCCGCGAAATTCAAAAGGAGGTTTCAAAGCGGCACTTGTTGCATCGGAAAATATCGTGCCTGTCCGGACTCGGCACGGCTCGTAAAGTGGATGCAACACCATCATCTACCCAGCAAACGTAACAAAGATAATCAGCCCCGAGCTTGACCGGAAAATTTGCCGCGCGCTCAAGCGCGGCGCGCGCGTTATGTATCTTCGAATTTACTTCCGCTTTTCTGTTTCTCGATATCCGCAAGCTGTCTATCGAGGTTCGCCATACGGGCGTGCGCATGCTGCGCATATTCTTGCGCTTGGCGCTTCATTTCATCAACTATGCTGGCCACAGGTTTTCCTCCCGCTAACTTACAACCTAGCGCGTCCCCGATCTTTTGACGAATCATGGTTTTGGCTTGGGCTGCTTACTTCGCCAGCGCAGGAAGCGTAGCGCCTTAAGCCTGAACGTGTTTTTTGGTTAGGCCGTCGATAGGTAAGGCGCTCGCCGACGATACCCTTTGCGAGTTGATCGGCGCGCTCATCATCGTTCACGCCCAGCCGTCTAAATCTCCTTTGTCAAGGTTATAATGGTGCCGTCCAGTCGGGTTGACCCATCTCCTCGTCGTGGCCGGGCTTGTCCCGGCCATCCACGTCCTTCTTGCGGCGATACACGCAAGGCGTGGATGCCCGGGACAAGCCCGGGCATGACGAACTCTGATGCTCTGCACGCAGCACGACGGCTCTAACCAATTGGAAAATGCGCTAGCCCGCCGTCACCCGCCGTGGCACGCCGGTGGGCGGCGTGGTCTTGACAAAGCTCGGCCGCGCCGCGTGCGTATTGTAATAGGCGGCGAGATGGCCGGCGGCAGCCAGCGCCGCGGCGCCTTCGGGAAAATGGCCGACCCGGTAGAGGATCGGCATCAGGTTGATGTCGGCGAAGGTGAACTGGTCGCCCACGAGGTAGCCGGTCGCCGCCACCGCGCGATCGAGAATTCCGAGCTGCTCGCGCACCGCCGGCATCACCGCTTCGATCGCCTCCCGGTCCGGCTTTCCATCCGGCGTCCCGGGGGCGATATAGGCGAAGATGTAGGTCCGGATCAGGGTGCGGTCCGTCACCGTGTTGACCAGCGAGACCCATTGCTCGGTGAGCGCGGCGCGGCGCGGATCGGCCGGAATGAGCCGCGGGCCGCCAAAAAAGAGGTCGAGATAGGTGGCAATCGCCTTTTCGAACAGCTCGACGTCGCCGTGACGAAACACCGGCATCTTGCCGAGCGGATGAATGGCAACGAGCTCCGGCGCGCCCAGCGGCCGCTCGCTCAGCTCATATTCGATCCCCTTCTCCTCGCAGACCATGCACACCGCGCGCACATAGGTCGATCGCATGGAACCGATGATCTCGGGCTTGGGCATGATCTGTCTCCGGCTGGTTTGGACATGACGAGATCGCCGCGCCGAAGGCCCTCGCGCGGCCTTTGGAACGGTCTCGCAACCCGGCTAGACGAACGAGCCGGGGCCAGATCGACATGGATTTGAAAAAAATCGGACCGCGCGGGGCGGCTTTCGGCCGGACCGCCTCGCGGGCCGCCCCGCCCCCGGTAGCCTATTTCCGCTTTCGCCGCAGCAGCTCGTCGCGCTGCCGGGTCAGGATTTCGAGTTGCGCTTCCTGGTCGGCGATCCGCTGCGCCGTCAGCTCCTCGGTCGCGCCGCCGGAATAGGCGGCGGCCTGCTCTGTCAGCTCGGTGAGGTTTTCCCGCACCGCACTGATGCGTTCCTCGATCTGCGCGAGGCTCAGCGGACTGTCAGGCATGAATCATCTCCTTGGGCCACGTGCCGGCACAATATGGACCTCGGGATGCGTCAACAAGACCATTTTCGGCCGCCCGCAGGGCGCGGATGACTTTTCTTCGAATTGTCATCCTGCTCTCCATCGTTTTGTTTGAGCATGATCTTTCGGAAAACCGGTGTCCACTTTTGCCGATCATGCTCCAGGGGAATCACTGCCGCAGCATGATCAGGGGATCGGTGCTGTCGGGCACCTGCCGCCACTGCGCGTTGTCGTCGGCCTCGAACTGCCAGGTTTCGCCGCTGTCCGATATCAGCAGTATCTGGCCGTGATCGAGCCGCCATTGCGTCGGCGCGAAGGCCGCGACCGCGGGGTCGCATTTCGGCTTCAGGAACACCTGGAAATTGTCCTGGCCCGCTTCGGTATTGGTCAGCGTCAGGCCGCAGATCGTTTGCCCGTTGCCGCGAACCATCGCCCAGTCGCCGATCATCTGGTCCATCGATTTGGCCAGCGAGCGCGCGGCGGCGAGGTTTTGCAGGATGTAGATTCCCTCGCCCTGTCTCAAGCCCTCGAAGATCCCGGTTTCGACCTCGGTGAGGTCGATCACCGGCTCTCCCGCGGCATCCTGCAGCCGCACGATGTCGCCCAGCCCCTTGATGCTCCAGGCGGCGATGTCCTTGGTGAAAGGCAGTGCCGCGGCGCAGCCGGGCTCCAGTTCGAGCTTGAGGCTGCCTTCCGGATTCGCATCGCTCTTCATCGTCACGACGCAGGTCTTGCTGCGATCGGTGGTGGCGAGCTCCCACTGGCCGATCATGTCCTTCTTCAGCGTGGAGGTATCCTGCGCCAGCGCCGGCGATGCCGCGGCCAGCGCCAATAGCGCCGCAACGCCGATGCCGCGGCGGGGTGTCATCCGCGGCTCTTCACCGGGGTTTCCGCCACCGGGGTCAGCGGCGGCTTGCCCGCGAACCAGGCTTTCAGATTGTCGACGACGAGCTGATCCATGGCATTGCGCGTTACCACCGAAGCCGAGCCAATATGTGGCAGCAACACGACATTCTGCATGCTGCGCAACTCGTCCGGAACGTTCGGCTCGTTTTCGTACACGTCGAGTCCGGCGGACAGGATGGTTCCCGACTTCAACGCCGCGATCAGCGCCTGCTCGTCGACGACCGAGCCGCGCGCCACGTTGATGATCACGCCGCGCGGACCGAGCGCCTTCATGACGTCGGCATTGATCATCTTCGCGGTTCCCGCGCCGCCCGGAACGATGACGATCAGCGTGTCCACGGCCTTCGCCATCTCGATCAGGTCGGGGTAGTGCTTGTGCGACACGCCGTCGGCGGGCTTGCGCGAATGATAGACCACGGGCACGCGGGAGGCTTCTAGCCTTCGCGCGATCGCCTGGCCGATCCGGCCCATGCCCACCATCCCGACCTTGCGACCGCGCAGCGAACCGACGCTGAGCGGAAAGTTCTGCGTCAGCCAGAGGCCCGAGCGCAGATAGCGGTCGGCCTTGACGAATTCGCGCAAGGTGGCGATCAGAAGCCCGAGCGCGATATCGGCGACCTCCTCGGTCAGCACGTCGGGCGTATTGGTGACGACGATATTGTGCTCGCGCGCGTAGTTGGCGTCGATGTGGTCATAGCCGACGCCGAACGACGATACGATCTCGAGCTTCGGAAACCGCGCCAGCGTCGCGCCGTCGCCGCGCACCGTATTGTAGGTCACCGCGGCGCCGCGGACTTTTTCCGCAACCGCCGCCGTCAATCGCTCGAGGTCGCCGATGGTTTCGAACTTGTGCAGCACGAACTGGTCGGAAAAACCGTTGTCGACGATCGGCTTGCTCGGCCCATAGAGCAACAGATCGATCTTTTCGGAGGAAATATTGCCGACCATCAGTTTTCCTTTCCAAGCGCACTCTCGTGCCAGCGCCGCAAAACCAGATGCGAAATTAGCGCCAGCAGCCCATAAATGACAATCCCGGCGGCGGAGAGCAACAATAGCGCCGCGAACATGCGGGGAATATTGAGGCGATAGCCGGATTCCGCGATTCGATACGCAAGCCCGGAGCCGGCGCCGGCCGAGCCCGCCGCGATCTCGGCGACCACGGCGCCGATCAACGACAGGCCGCCCGCGATCCGCAAACCCCCGAGGATGAAGGGCAGCGCGGACGGCAATTTGAGCCAGACAAGCGTCTGCAGCCGCGACGCGCCGTAGAGGCGGAACAGGCCGGCCAGATTGCGGTCCACCGAATTCAGTCCGAGCGTGGTGTTGGACAAGACCGGAAAGAACCCGACGATCCAGGCGCAGACGACGACCGCGGTCTGCTGCGGCAGATAGATCAACAACAGCGGCGCGATCGCGATCACGGGCGTGACCTGCAGGATCACCGCATAGGGAAACAGCGAATATTCCAGCCACTTCGATTGATTGAACAACAGCGCGAGCGCGATGCCGCCGACGCTCGCGGCGACAAATCCCTCGAACGTGGTCAGGAGCGTGGTCAGGAGCGATTGCAACAGCACCGGCCAGTCCTGGATCAGCGTTGCAAACACCGCCGATGGCCCCGGCAGCACATAGGGCGGGATATCGTTGAGCCGCACCACGAGCTCCCATGCCACAAGCCCCGCCGCGAGCACGGCGACCGGCAGCAGGATGCGGACAACGCGCAAGGCGCGGCTATCAGGCGTTGACTGCTCGGCGGCCGGCGCTGTCGGTGAGGCGCTCATCGCGCCGGCTCTCCCGAATAAGACGGCGCCAGCGCGCTCGAGACCTTGCGGCAATAGGCGACATAGTCGGCGGAGGTGCGAAACTCCTCGCCGCGCGGCTCGGCGGCATCGATGCGAATCTCGGTGCTGAGCCGACCGGGCCGCGCGGTCATGACAACCACGCGCTGCGACAGATAGACCGACTCGAATACCGAATGGGTGACGAAGATGACGGTCTTGTGCAGGCTGCGCCAGAGCGACAGCAGATCGTTGTTGAGGCGAAACCGGGTGATCTCGTCGAGCGCGGCGAAAGGTTCATCCATCAGCAGAATATCCGGATCGGTAACCAGCGCGCGCGCCAGCGACACCCGCATCTTCATGCCGCCCGACAATTCGCGCGGAAATGCGCCGGCGAATTCGGCAAGCCCGACCTGGGCCAGCGCCTCGCGGACGCGGGCTTCCGCCTTGTCGGTCGGCGCGCGCGACAATTTCAGCGGCAGCCGCACGTTCTCCCGCACGCTGGTCCAGGGCATCAGGGTCGGCTCCTGAAACACGAAGCCGATCGAATGCCCCGGACCGCACCTCACTGACCCCGTGCGAGACCCCGACCGTGCCCGAGGTCGGCGCATTGAGCCCGGCGATCAGCCGCAGCGCCGTCGATTTTCCGCAGCCCGACGGCCCGAGCAGCGAAACGAACTCGCCCTTGCGCACGTCGAGATCGAACGGCCCCAGCGCCGCGACGCCGTTGTCGTAGACCTTGGTGACCGCGCGCAGGCTCACCGCGAGGCCGGCCGCGTCCATTTCGGATAAGGCTGCGGGCTCCGCCATCGCTCCCCTACTTCGGCCGCAGATCGACGCCGACGCCCTTGTTGACGAAGCGAAGGGTATAGGCCTTGCGGAAGTCGATGTTGGGACGAACCACGCCGGCCCGCACCATCTTGTCGAAGAAGCTCGCCGCCCGTTCGTCGGTCATGGCGCCGATGCCATTGGTCAACGTATCGCCGGAATCGACGATGCCGTACTCCTTCATCCTGGCGACCGAGTAGGCGAGCAGATCGTCGGTCATTTCCGGGTTGAGTTTCTTGATCATGGCGTTGGCGGCGGCATTGTCGCCGTAGAGATAGTGGTACCAGCCGATGATCGAGGCGTCGACGAAACGCTGCACCAGATCGGGCTTCTTGTCGACCAGATCGCTGCGGGTCTCGATCAGGGTCGAATAGTCGTTGAAGCCATAATCGGCCAGCAGGATGACGCCGGGCTTGAATTTCGCCGCCTGTTCGACCGCGTAGGGCTCGGAGGTGACATAGCCCTGCATCGCGCTCTGCTTGTTGGCGATGAACGGTTGCGGGTTGAAGGTGTAGGGCCTGACCTTGTCCTCGCTGAAACCATATTCGGATTTCAGCCATTGAAAATAGCTCGTGATGCCTTCCTTGGACACGTACAGCGTCAGCGGCTTCAGCTCTTCGAGTTTCGTGACCTTGGATTCCGGATGGGTCAGGAAGACCTGCGGGTCCTTCTGGAACATGGCGGCGACCGACACGACCGGCACATTGTTGGCGACCGCATCGAACGACATCAGGCTATTCGCGGCCATGAAGAAATCGATCTTGCCGGCGATCAAGCAGGATCCGGTTGTTCTCGTTCGGGCCGCCCGGCACGATGGTGACGTCGAGCCCGTATTTCTTGTAGGTGCCGTCGGCCACCGCCTGAAAGAAGCCGCCGTGCTCGGGCTCGGGCAGCCAGTTGGTCCCGAACGAGACCTTGTCCAGCGCGGTCTGGGCGGCCGCGGAGGAAATCGCGAAAAGGAGGGCCACAAGGCTTAAGGTTAACGCTCGCGGCAAAAGAGCCGGGTTCATGATTGGACTCCGTCGATCGTTCTGGCCCATGATAGGAGACCTGGGACGCAAGGGTTGCGCCCCCATAGCCATTACAAACTAGCGTGCAAATCTCCGCAAAGAAACACTTCGCTCGATGACCTCCCCGCTTCCGCCCCGCGACTGGACCGAGATCCGCTGGCCCGAGATCGGCAGCGCCGAGCCGGCGCGCTGGATCGCGGTGCTGCCGCTGGCGGCCACCGAGCAGCACGGCCCGCATCTGCCTTTCGGCACCGACGTCATGATCGCGCAGGCCTATCTGGCGCGGGTGCGCGAGCTGTTGCCCGACAACATTCCCGCGACCTTTCTTCCGCTTCAGCCGGTCGGGATTTCGACCGAACATATCGACTATCCGGGCACGCTGACGCTGCCGACCGAGGTGGCGCTGGAGGCCTGGATGGCGCTCGGCGAAAGCGTGGCGCGCGCCGGCGTCAAGAAGCTCGTCATGGTCACGAGCCACGGCGGCAACAGCGCGGCGATGACGCTCGCAGCGCAGGATCTGCGCGCGCATTGCGGGCTTCTTGCGGTGACCACCGCATGGTCGCGCTTCGGCGCGCCGGAGGGACTTTTCCCGGCGGAGGAATTGCGCCATGGCATTCATGGCGGCGCGGTCGAGACATCGATCATGCTGGCGCGCCATCCGAAACTCGTGCGCGCCGAACACATCGCCGATTTCAGCCCGAGCAGCATGGCGATGGAAAAGGAGTATCGCTTGCTCTCCACGCAACGGCCGGCGCCGTTCGCCTGGCAGGCGCAGGACCTTCATCCAAGCGGCGCGGCCGGCGATGCGACGCTGGCGTCAGCGGAAAAAGGCGAGCGCCTGCTCGATCACGGCGCGCGCGCGTTCTGCGAATTGCTTGCGGACGTCGATAAATTCGACGTGAAGAGGCTTGCGGACGGTCCCGGGCATGACCGTTATTACAGCATAACATACTGTAATTATTATATAAAATCATGTCGTGAAAATTCCATGCGCGGCGTTTCGAACCCGATTGAAAAAGCCTCCGTCCAACTGGGCATGCGGACCACAACGGATCCCGCGCAAAGAACCGGATGGAGTTTCTCATGTCGATCAAGACCAAAATTGCCGCCGTCGCGCTCGCCGCGCTTGCCGTGACCGGCAGCATCGCTTCCACCACCACCTCGGCGCAGGCCAAGCCGTTCGGCTGGGGCTGGGGCGTCGGAGCCGGCCTCGTCGGCGCCGCTGTCGTCGGCAGCGCGATCGCCGCCAGCCAAGGCGGCTACTATTATGACGGCTATCGCCACTGCGGCTGGGTTCGCCAGTTCGACGCTTACGGCAACTACATCGGCCGCGTCCGCACCTGCAACTATTGATTTCCGATCGGCTGAATTCGTGGATCCTGCGTCCGGCATGGGCGCCCTCATCCACCGCCGTGCCGTACCCGACCCGCCCGGCTGTCCCCCCGGGCGGGTCAACTTTTTGATGCTGGCGTGCTTGCCTAGCCGGGGACGAACATCATCACTGCCGCCGCGCCCATCACCGCTATGCCGATCCAGCCCAGGATCACGATCGGCCGGCTCGAGGTGAATGCGCCCATCACCGATCTGCTGGAAGCGAGCAGGACGATGACTACCATCAGCGGGACCGCGACGACTCCGTTGATCACGGCGCTCCAGAACAGGGCTTTCATCGGGCTGATCGGCGAATACTGGATGAACAATCCGGAAAGCACGCTGACCGCGATCACGCCATAGAATCCGCGCGCCCGGGCCGGCTTCTGCTCCAGCCCCGATTTCCAGCCCATGGCTTCAGCGAGCGCATAGGCGGCGGAGCCGGCAAGAACCGGCACGCCGATCAAGCCGACGCCGAGGATACCGAGCGCAAACAGGATGAAGGCGAAATTGCCGGCCAGCGGCCGCAACGCGCTTGCGGCCTGCGCCGCGGTCGCGATGTCGGTAATTCCCGACACATGCAGGGTAACGGCGGTGGCGAGGATGATGAAATAGGCCGCGATATCGGAATAAAGCATCCCGCTCCAGGTGTCCCACCGGATGCGCCGCAGTTCGTTAACCGCGGATGCCGGTTTCTGCAGAAGCGGCGTAGCCCTTCCTGGCGCGCATGTCCTCCACTTCCTCGGAGGCCTGCCAGAAGAACAGATACGGGCTGATCGTCGTTCCGAAGACGCCCGACGACCACGGCGGCGGCGTCCGAATTCAATGTCAGTTTCGGCCACACCGTTCGTAACGCCACCTCTGCCCAGGGCACTTGGACCGTGAACAGCACGGCGGCATAGGCGAGCAGCGAAAGCGTCAGCCACTTCAGGAAAAAGACGTAGCGGTGATATGGCACGAAGATCTGACAGCAGCAGCGTCACCAGGACAAAGACCGTCGTCATCAGGTGACGATCGATCCCGCTAACGAGTTCTGCGACTTCCCCCATGGCCGCCACATCGGCGGCAATGTTCAGCGTGTTGGCGACCAAGAGCAACAGCACGACGGCCTTGAGCACGATCGGCGGGAACGCCAGCTTGATGTTGGCGGCAAGCCCCTTGCCGGTGACGCGCCCGATCTGCGCGCACATGGCCTGGATCGCGGCCATCAACGGATAGGCCAGCGGCATGGTCCAGAGCATGTCGAGGCCGAACTGGGCACCGGCCTGCGAATAGGTGGCAATGCCGCTCGGGTCGTCGTCGGCAACGCCGGTGATTAGGCCGGGACCGAGCCGCGCCAGCGGATGCAGCCTCAGGCGATGCCAGAGATCCCGGAGCGAACCCGCACGCCGGGATTTTCTCTTGCGGCCCTGAAACGAATGCACGGCGCGTCACCTCATTCTGGAGCATGATCGGGTCGATGGCGTTCGCCAGCGACCCTATCTAAACGATCAGGTGCGGAACTGGTTCGATCCAGGCCGCAATTCCGGTGGGAAACCGATCGATAGCGCGCAACCTGCGTCGTCTCAAAGCCCCCATTTGCGCACGAACCAGACTTTCACGAGGTGGGTGAGGACGGCGTAACTCAGCAGGATGGCCACGACCAGCGGCCAGTACAGCCAGGGCAGCGGCACGAAGCCCAGCGCCGAACCGGCCCAGGTGAAAGGCAAGGTAATTCCGACGGTGCAGATGATGATGGTGGTCGTGATCAGCGCCGGGCTCGCATGGCTCTCGATGAACGGGATCCGCGCCGTCCTGATGATGTGGATGATGAGCGTCTGGGTCAGCAGCGACTCGACGAACCATCCGGTCTGGAACAGCGGCGCATTGTTCCAGGCATGGAAGACATAGAGCATCATGCCGTAGGTCACGTAGTCGAAGATCGAGCTGATCGGCCCGATGAACACCATGAACTTGAAGATGTTTCCGATGTCCCATTTTCGCGGTATCGTCAGGTACTCCTCGTCGACATTGTCGGTTGGAATCGTCGTCTGCGAGAAATCGTAGAGCAGGTTGTTGGTCAAAACCTGGATCGGCGCCATCGGCAGGAACGGCAGGAAGATGCTGGCCCCGAGCACGCTGAACATGTTTCCGAAATTCGAGCTCGCGCCCATCTTGATATATTTCGTGATGTTGGCGAAAACCTTGCGGCCTTCGGTCACGCCCTCGGCAAGCACGAGGAGGCTCTTTTCGAGCAGGATGATATCGGCGGATTCCTTGGCGATATCGACCGCGGTGTCCACGGAAATACCGACGTCGGCCGCCTTCAAGCCCGGACTGTCGTTGATCCCGTCGCCGAGGAATCCAACTACATGTCCCCTCGCGTGAAGGGCCCGCACCACCTGCTCCTTTTGCGCTGGCGTCAGCTTGGCAAACACCGTGGTGCGGCCGGCTATTTCCGCGAGCTCGGCGTCGCTCATTTTGGCGATCGTGGCGCCCAGCAGGATTTCGCCGGGCTCCAACTGGACCTCATGACAAATCTTTCGCGTGATGACTTCGTTGTCACCGGTCAGGACCTTCACGGAAACGCCCTTGCGCGCCAGCGCTGCGATGGCCTCGCGGGCACTCTCCTTCGGCGGATCGAGAAAGGCGATGTAGCCGAGCAGCGTCAGGCCGGCCTCATCCTCGATCGAGTACGTTGTCTTTAGTGCATCCATCTCCTTGTAGGCCACCGCGACAACCCGGAATCCATCCGAGTTGAGTTCCATCGTCTGCGCTTTTGCCGCCTCAAAATGGCTTTCGTCGAGTCGTCCGACTTCCTCATCAAGCGCGTAGTTCGTGCAGACGGAGAAGATCTCCTCGACGGCGCCCTTGCAAATGAGAATGTGCTTGCCGTCTTCACGCGCGACCACCACCGACAGCCGGCGGCGCTGGAAATCGAACGGAATTTCATCGAGCTTCGAATAGCCGCTGCCGACGTTCAATGTCTTCTCGAGATCGACATGCGCCAGAACCGCCTTGTCGAGCAGATTCCTCAACCCCGACTGGAAATGGCTGTTGAGAAAGGCGTATTGCAGCACCCGGTCGGAGTCGTTGCCCATGATGTCGAGGTGCCGCTTCAGGATGATCCGGTCCTGCGTCAGGGTGCCGGTCTTGTCGGTGCACAACACGTCCATCGCGCCGAAATTCTGGATCGAGTTCAGACGCTTGACGATGACCTTCTTATGCGACATGGCGATCGCGCCCTTGGCGAGATTGACCGTCACGATCATCGGCAACATTTCCGGCGTCAGCCCAACCGCGACCGCCACCGCGAACAACAGCGCCTCCAGCCAATCGTGCTTGGTCAGGCCGTTGATCAGGAAAACCGTGGGCACCATGACGATGATGAAGCGGATCATCAGCCAGGTGAACTTGTTGACGCCCTGGTCGAAGGCGGTCGGAACGCGGCGTCCGGCGATCTCGCGCGCGAGCCGCCCGAAGAAGGTTGTCGGCCCGGTGCGGATGATGACGCCGGTGCCGTAGCCGGACACGACGTTGGCTCCCATGAAGCAGAGGTTCGGCAGACCGAAAGCGTCTTCGCCGCCGGAAGCACAGGCCTGGGCGTGCTTCTCCGCGGGCATCGACTCGCCGGTCAGGGCCGCCTGATTGATGAAAAGATCCTTGGCCTCGAGCAGCCGCAGGTCGCCGGGTATCATGTCGCCCGCGGAAAGCCGCACCATGTCGCCCGGCACCAGGCGATCGATCGGAATCTCGGAGAAGGGGTCATCGGATTGGCTGGGGCTGCGCCGGACGCTTGCAGTAGTGTGCACCATGGCGCGCAGCCGGGCGGCGGCCTGGTTCGACCGGTGCTCCTGGATGAAGGCGGTCGTGATCGCCAGCACCACCATCACGGCGATCACGATGGCGGCGCGGACATCGCCCAGGAAATAGGAGACGGTCGCGAGCGTGAGCAGCAATGCGTTCAACGGGTTGCGCGCGCGGCTCCACAGCTCTTCCGGGATCGTGGCCTTGCGTTCGCGCGCGACGAGGTTGGGTCCGAATTTTTCCAGGCGCGCGGCCGCCTCGGCCTCCGTCAGGCCTTCCAGACCAGATTCGAGTTTCGCGCAGGCCTCGGCCGGCTGAAGCTCGCTCACGGCGGCAAGCAGGCCGTCGCGGGCGGTCGATTCAACGACCCTGTGGTCGGATCGCTTGATTGGCTTCGAGAGGACGTTCATGCACGGTACCGGAGGGAGTCGACGAACTGCACGATCGCGAGCGACATCATACCAAAGCAGCCATGATGCGTTGCGGCAGATCAAACATCCGGCAATCCCAGCTCTTCGGCGACGAGACAGCATTGCCGACATGACCCCCGCCGCTCTCACAGGCGTGAACGCCCAAGCGCGAAATAGGGGCGGAGGCACATTGTTCTAAACGAGAATGGCCGTTATCGACGTCACTATCGACAATGCAATTTCATCGTTCTGCCGGCTTGCGAAAGGTCAATATTTGCGGCTTCGCTTCTCCTATCATCATGCCCGCCTGTTTCGAGACGATTTGGTCACGCTGGGGAATAGCTGCGATCTTCTGAAAGGGGAATGCGATGTTCCAGTTCGGCTATCTCCTTCTTATCCTGTTTGCCGCCTTTCCGCTCGGCCGCACCTTCCTGAGCCAGCAGGCCGGCGGTTCGCCGGTCGTGTTCATGCACCGGCTTTATCGTGACCTCGCCTACCTCGCAGTCGCGGTCCTTGTGACCATCTGCCTGGAGGCCGCGCTGGACATATCGCTGCAGAACTACTGGTTCGAGGAACTCGGCCAGAGCTACCGTTACTGGCTGGCGCTTGGGCTGCGCGCCGGCATCTTCGCCGCCGTGTTTGTCCTTGTCGGCGTCTTCGTCGGCTACAACCTGCGAACCCTGTGCCGGCCGTTGCCGGTCGTCCCGAAAAGCGCCCCATGGTTCGCGGCCTTTGTCTTTTCCGCGATCGTGGCCTTCAGCACGACCTCGCTTTGGGCGACGCTGTTGGGCTATCTCGGCGCGACCGCAACCGGCACGCGCGACCCGGTGTTCCAAAATGATATTTCGTTCTATCTGCTGGCCCTGCCCTGGTATGAGGACATGGTCGGCATTGTCATGACCGCGCTGGTGGTGACGGCAGCACTTTGGGCGGCGATCGCGTTCTGGCTCTATCCGCGCGCAGGCCATCCGTGGGATCACTTCAACGCCTATCTCGCGCACCGCGGCGTGCCGGCGCCGCACTTGACGGGCCCTCTCGATGTCGTGGACTGGGGGCGATGGACGCGCCAGGGCCTGGTGCTGGGCGCGCTGCTCTGTTTGACGTCGGGCATCTCGCGTTTCCTCAGCCGTTATTATCTGATCGTCGAGGGTCATTCGCAGGTGGTTGCCGGCGGCTCGTTTGCCGACGTCAATTTCTGGATTCCGGCCTATGGCGCGGTCACGGCTGGCTGGTTCGCTGCAGGCCTGATCCTGCTGGCCGCAGCGAGCGTCACGCGAATTCGCCACTGGCTGCTGGCGCGGCCGTTGCACTGGATGGTCCCCTGCGGGCTGTTCGTCGCCCTGTACCTCGGCGCGGCGATCGTTCCGGCCGCTGTCGAGCGCATCTATGTCGGTCCGAACCAGATCACGCTCGAGCAGCCTTATCTCGTCAGAAGCATCAAGGGCACGCGGGATGCCTATAATCTCGACGGGACATCGATGCAGGAGCGGGAATTCGCCGTCTCGGCCACCCCGCTCACCCGCGAGGATCTCGACAAGAGCGGCGCGACGCTGCAGGACGCCCGCATCTGGGACTGGCGCGCGCTCGAACCGCAGCTCCAGCAGATCCAGGGCCTGCGGCCGTATTATACGTTCGCGGGCGTCGATATCGACCGCTACATGATCGACGGCGCCGAGCGGCAGGTCATGATCACGGCGCGCGAGCTCAACGTCGACAAGCTCCCCGACCAGGCCAAGGTCTGGGTCAATCTCGCCCTCAAATACACCCATGGCTACGGCGCGGTTGCGGTCCCGACCAACGAAATCGACGCCCGCGGCAATCCGCTGTTCTGGGCGCACGACATCCCCATCAAGGCCAAGGGCGACCTCGCGGTCAAACAGGGCGCGATCTACTACAGCGCCCAGACGCACGACCGCGTCTATGTCCGCACCACCGAGAAGGAATTCGACTTCCCGCAGGGACAAGCGAATTCCGAGACGGTGTACGAAGGCAAGGGCGGCATTGTCTTGTCGAACTTCTGGCGCAAGCTCGTGCTTGCGCACGAGACCGACGGATTGCGGCTGTTCATCTCCGACTATTTCACAGCCGATAGCCGGGTGCTGCTGTGGCGGAATGTCGTCGAACGGGTCGAGAAGCTGGCGCCGTTCCTCACCTTCGACCGCGATCCCTATATCGTCGCCGACGGCGACCACTATTCCTACATCATCGATGGCTATACCAGTTCGGCCAACTATCCCTACAGCGAGGGCTATCAGGGTTCGCTGTCATGGCTGCGCGGCCGCAACTATCTGCGCAACTCGGTCAAGGCCGTCGTCGACGCCTATAACGGCACGGTCACGTTCTACGTGTTCGACAACCGCGATCCCATCATCAAGGCCTACCGGCGGATGCTGCCCGCTCTGTTCAAGGACCGCGGCGAGATGCCGGCGAACCTGCAGCGCCACGTCCGCTACCCGGAGGATCTGTTCACCGTGCAGGCCGAGATGTACGGCACCTATCACATGACCAATCCCATGACCTTCTACAACCGCGAGGATCGCTGGGAGGTGCCGCACGAGCTCTATCGCGACCGCGAGATCGAAGTCAGGCCGTATTACGTCATCGCCCAGCTTCCCGACGCCGCAAAGCCGGAGTTCCTGCTGATGCTGCCGCTGTCGGTGGCGGGCAAGAACCAGATGGCGGGGTGGCTCGCGGGCCTCTCCGACGGCGACAACTACGGCAAGATGGTTGCGTTCCGCTTTCCGAAAGGGACCTTCATCGACGGTCCGGCGCAAGTCGAATCGCGGATCAACTCGGACAGCCGGTTCTCCGGCAACCTGACGCTGTGGGACCAGCACGGCTCGCAAGTGATTAGAGGCAACCTGATCGTGCTGCCGCTGAACGGCAACCAGCTGATCGCCATCGAGCCTGTCTATATCGAGGCCGAGCAGACCAAGATTCCGACGCTGGCGCGCATCGTGCTGGCGCAGTTGTTGCCCGACGACCGAAAGATCGAATGGGGCAAGAGCCTGAAGGAGGCGGAGGACCTCATCGTCGGCGCCCCGGTTCAGGCGAACGCCCCATCGACCGGCGCAGAGACCGACAACAAGCTCGAGCGCGCGCGCGCTGTGTTTTCGGACATGCAGCGCCAATATGCGTCGGGCAATTTTGCCAAATACGGCGAACTGCTGCAGCAGCTCGAAAAGATTCTCGGATCACCGTGAACGGTGAAACAACGACAGGAGATTCGACGCCGCGACGCCTTACGCTATTCCGAGCGAAGCTTTCCGATCGGCGTTTCGTTCCGGCGACGCCGAGCTGCGATCTTCGCCCTACTTCCTGAATTTGACCTGGCCGGATTTTCCTTCGGCCGTCTTGATCGTCAGCGTGATCGTCGCATCAGGCGCAATCGGCTTCTTCGCCTCACCCTTCAGACTGTTGTCGCCTGACGGGACAAGCGTCAGCGGTTCGCGGCCTGCGCCGCTGACAATGAGCACTGCAGCGGTATAACCCTCGGTCGAAACGGGCTTCGCCTTGAAGGCCTCAAAGACATTGATAGTGACGGTATTACCCGAGGTCAGAAGTTCGGCATCGATGCCGGCGACGTCGAGCATCAGGCCGCCGTTCGGCCCTTTTTCATATTCCTCGGCAAAGGCCGGCGCCGCAAACGCCAAGGCCGCGACCAACAAAAGGATGAACCTCATGATTTTGCTCCGTCCAGTTCCGGCGCGGTGGAACTTCGGTTCTCTGCGTCCTCGCGCCGGAACAGGACATACAGAGCGGGCAGCACGAGCAAAGTAAGAATGGTCGAGGAGATGATTCCACCGATCACCACGGTCGCCAGCGGCCGTTGCACTTCCGCGCCGGGCCCGGTGGCGATTGCCATCGGCACGAAGCCGAACGATGCGACGAGCGCGGTCATCAGGACCGGCCGCAACCGGGCCATCGCGCCTTCCCGGACCGCATCGACCAGGAGACGACCTTCCCTGCGAAGGCGCTCGATGAAAGTGATGATCACGAGGCCATTGAGCACCGCCACGCCGGACAGCGCGATGAAGCCGATGGCGGCGCTGATGGAAAGCGGAATTCCACGCAACAGAAGGGCAACCACGCCTCCGGTCAACGCGAGCGGCACGCCGCTGAATACCAATAGAGCATCGGGCATCGAGCCGAGACTGATGAAGAGCAGGAGGAAAATAAGAAACAGCGCCAGCGGCACGACGACGGTCAGCCGCTGCGCCGCAGAGATGAGCCGTTCGAACTGGCCGCCCCAACCTATCCAATACCCGGGCGGCAACTTGACCTTGTCCGCGACTTGCCGTTGGGCGTCGGTGATGAACGAACCGAGGTCGCGCCCCCTCACATTCGCGGTTACCACGATCCGGCGTTTGCCGTTTTCTCGGCTGATTTGGTTGGGGCCCGGCGCCAGATCGATGCTGGCGAGTTCCGACAGCGGTACGTAGCGGATTTGCGCGAGCGGCGAATTGCCCCACAAGGCGGGGGTCGCCCTGGTCCGATTTTCGAGCGGCGGAAGCGGCACCGGCAACGACCTGATGGCTTCGATCTCCGAGCGCAGATCGTTCGGGAAGCCTGACGACGATGTCGAACCGGCGATCGCCCTCGAACACCCGGCCTGCCTCCTTACCGCCGACCGCGATTTCCACCAGGGTCTGCACATCGGCCACGTTGATCCCGTAGCGCGACAGAGCCTGGCGGTTCGGCTTGACGGTGAGCACCGGCAGTCCCGCTACCTGCTCGCTCTTCACGTCGGCCGCCCCCTGAACCTTCTGCAGGACCGCCTGAACCCGGGCCGCGGCTTGGATGAGTTCGTCCAGATCGTCGCCGAAGATCTTGACGGCAACGTTGCTTCGAACACCCGAGATCAGTTCGTTCATGCGCTGCTGGATCGGTTGCGAGAACTCGTAGACATTTCCGGGGACGTCTTCCGCCGCCTCCTGAATCTCCGCAGCGACGGCGCCCTTCGGCTTGTCAGGATTTGGCCATTCCTTCCGCGGCTTCAGCATCACGTAGCCGTCCGAGGCCGACGGCGGCATCGGGTCGGTCGCAACCTCCGCCGTGCCCGTTCGCGCAAATACCTCTTTGACTTCCGGAATCTTGACGAAGTCGCTTCTCGATCATTTCCTGCATCTCTACCGACTGCGTCAGGCTGGTTCCCGGAATCCGGAACGCCTCGAACGAAACATCGCCCTCGTCGAGGCCTGGAATGAACTCAGCGCCCATCCGGGAGGCGGCGATGCTGCATAGGGCGACCAGCAGGGCCGCGATCACCGCGACGCCGAACCTGTTGCGGATCGAGGCGGCGAGCAGCGGCGCATAGATGCGGCGCGCGCTTCGCATAAAGAAATTTTCATGGCCGGACACAGAGCCGGTGACCAGCAGAGCAACGGCGGCCGGCACGAACGTCAGCGACAGGATGCTGGCGCCGGTCAGCGCCATCAGGACGGTCAAGGCCATCGGCGTGAACATCTTGCCTTCGACGCCGCTGAGCGTCAGGATCGGCAGGTAGACTGCGGCGATGATGAACGTTCCGAACAGGCTGGGTCGGATCACTTCGCGCGATCCCATCAAAATGGTTTCAAACCGCTCCCGACGGTCGAGCGCGCGACCGAGCCTGTGTTGCTCCGCCGCGAGCAGGCGCAGGCAATTCTCGACGATGATGACCGCACCATCGATGATGATGCCAAAGTCGATGGCACCCAAGACTCATGAGATTGGCGCTGACCCTGTTCTCGACCATGCCCGTAATAGTGAACAGCATGGCCAGCGGAATGACGCACGCGGTTGCGACCGCTGCCTTGAAATTCCCGAGGATCAAAAACAGAACGATGATGACGAGTAGTGCGCCTTCGAGGAGATTCTTCTCGACGGTCGCAATCGTAGCCTCGACGAGGCGCGTCCTGTCGTAGACAGTATGCGCAATCACGCCCTCCGGCAACGAACGGCCGATCTCCTTGAGCTTGGCGGCCACACGTTGCGCCACGGTGCGGCTGTTCTCGCCGATCAGAAGCATCGCAGTACCCAGCACGACTTCCTTTCCGTCCAGCGTGGCGGCGCCGGTGCGCAGGTCGGTGCCTTCCCTGACGTCGGCGACGTCGGACACGCGTACCGGAACGCCGTTTCGAGACCCGATCACGATTTCCCTGATTTCGTCGATGGTCGCCACCTGTCCGGGTGTGCGGACGAGGTATTGCTCGCCGTTGTGCTCGATGTAACCGGCGCCGACGTTCGCATTGTTCGCCGCCAGCGCCGTCAAGACGTCGCGGAAGCCGAGCTTGTAAGCCATCAGCTGTGCGGGATCCGGCAGCACCTGGAACTGCTTCTCGAATCCGCCGACCGTGTTCACCTCGCTGAGGCCAGGAATGGTCCGCAGCTGCGGCCGGACGATCCAATCCTGAATCGTGCGCAAGTCGGTGGCAGTGTACGGCTCCCCGCCGGCCTTGCGGGCCTCGGACCTCGCTTCGACCGTAAACATGTAGATTTCGCCCAGTCCGGTAGACACCGGCCCCATCGCGGTCTCGATGCCGGCAGGCAACTGATCCCTGACCTGCTGAATCCTTTCATTGATCATTTGCCGGGCAAAATAGATGTCGGTGCCGTCCTTGAAGATGACGGTGACCTGGCTGAGGCCGTAGCGTGACAGCGATCGCGTGCTCTCGAGGTGCGGCAGACCGCCCATGGCGGTCTCGACCGGAAACGTGATGCGCTGCTCGACCTCCAGCGGCGAGTAGCCGGGGGCGCTGCTGTTGATCTGGACCTGAACGTTGGTGATGTCAGGTACGGCATCGATCGGCAGGCGTGCAAAATTCCATGCACCGAAGCCCGCCATGGCGAAAACGCCGATCATCACCAGCCAGCGCTGGCGTATCGAGAAAGAGAGGATACCGTCAGTCATTGTCGTCAGCGCCTCCCTTCGCCAGTTCCGCCTTCACGATGAAACTGTTGCTGGCGGCGTAAACATCGCCTTCCAGCACGCCAAACGTGATTTCCACATACTCCGGATCACGCTCGCCGACCTCAACGTCGCGCGCCTCGAACTTCTCGCCATTGCGGACGAACACGACGGTGCGGTTCTCGATGGTCTGCAAAGCCGAGGATTTCACCGCGACCGCTACTTGCCTCGCCGACAGGATCAAGCGGCCGGTGATGAACAGGCCGGGCCGCAGCCGCTGCCGGGGGTTCGGCACCACCGCTCGCGCAAGCGCGCTCTGGGTATCGCTGCTGCCGACCGGCGACAGGTACGAAATCCTGGCGTCGACTGGCGCCCCGCCGTCCGCCGGATCGATCAGAACCTGATCGCCGATGTTGACCCGCGTCAGGTCGCGCCGGTAGACCGAAAAATCCACCCATACGGTTGCCAGATCCGCGATCACGAACGCCGGCTTCTGCTCCGACACATATTCGCCAAGCGTGGTCTGGCGGTCGATCACCGTGCCGGCGAGAGCGGCCTTCAACTCATAGGGCGTCAGGCTCTGATTGCTTTCGACGATCGCGAGCACGTCGCCCTTCTCGACGCGATCGCCGATCCGCTTGCGGACCTCGCGCACGATCCCGGGAAAGCGGGGCGTGACCTGGACCAGCGATTCCTGGTTGGGCTGGACCATTCCATTCAGCAACAGGCTGTCGTGCAACACGCGGGGTGAGGCTTTGGCAAGCTCGATTCCCGCCGCTTCTACCTTGGCATCGCTCATCGCAATACTGTCCGAATGCTCCTCGTTTTCAGGCGCCTCGGTCGCGGTTGTCCTCGTCGTTGCCGGTATCAACATCCGGTAGCCGCCATAGACCAGCGCCGCGGCGACCAGGATGAAGACCAGATACCGGATCATGCGTTGAATCATCTCGAACTCTCGCGGGTGAGCGAAAACGGATTACCGACGAGGCCTTCGATCGTCGCGACGGCGATGTGGAAGCTCTGCAGCGCTTCCTGTTCCCGCAGCAGCGCCTGCAAGACCGTACCGCGGGCGTCGAGCAGTTCGAGCAGCGTGAAGCGGCCCTGCAGATAGCCCCCCTGGATGATCTCCGAGGCGCTGCGCGCATTCGGGATGACTGATGTCCGCAACAGCTTCAGCTCGGCGAGCGCGCCGTTCACCGCGTCGTAGGCGCGGCCCGCGATGCTGATCAGGACGAGCTTGTTGATCGCGCGTTCGGCGCCGGCCTTTGCCAGCGCTTCCTCGGCAGCGATGATGTTTCCGGCATTCTGATCGAAGACCGGGAGCGGTATCGACACCCCCAGCCTCACCGCATTGTCGTCGGTGTTCTGGAAGTGCCGCCACCCCGCCGAAAGACGCAGGTCGGGAACGGGCTTGAGACGTGCCAGAATGAGTTCGGCATTGCGTTGCGCCGTCACGGCCGTCCATCTCATCAGTTGCGGGTTTGCCTCGATGGCCTGAAGCACCGACTGAAACGGCGGCGGGCGGCCGACGCTGACGAAACGCCCAACCGCTTCGCCGAAGTGGGGGCCGCTGTCGCCCATCAGGATCGCAAGATCGCGCCGCGCCGTGGTCAGTTGGGTTTTCGCCCGCTCTCGATCGGCACGAAACAGGTCGGCCGCGACCTGCGCCCGAAGCGTTTCTGCCGGCGAGGAAGCGCCCTCCTGAACCCGCTTCTGCAAGAGCGGGATGAACTGATCGAGGCTCGCGATCTGCTCGTCGAAGGTTTCAATCCGCCTCTGCGCGCTCACCACGGTGATGAATGCGATGGCGGTCTCCGACAACACTTCCAGCCGCGTGGCCCGCAGTTGCCAAACCGCGGTGCCGATACCTGCTTGCCCCGCCGCCAGGGCGCCTCCCGCTTGCCGCCGAGTTCGACGAGCTGGCTGAGCTGCAAATTCGTCTCGGCCGATTTCAGCCCCTGGTAAGGTCCCGAGCCCAGCGCATTGTCGAGTTCGAAGGAGAGATCGGGGTTTGGAAGAGCGCCGGCCTGAACCTTCAGGCCGCTCGCAATGCCGATATCGCGGCCCGCCGCGGCGAGGCGCGGATTCGCAGCGAGAACGCGTTGCAGCGCCTGGGCCAGCGAGATCGGTCGCGGCGACCTCTCAGCGGACACTGCTGCGCCTGAACATGCAAGCCACGCGCAAAAGACGCGCGCGGCAACACGGAACCTGGACATGCGAAAGACCTTAAAGCGAGTCGACAGCGCGGAAGCTCCGCGCGCAGAAAGCTCAGGTCGAGGTTTTGGGGGGCGGAGGATCGAGAAAGCGCCTCTCAACGACGATGATCGAGTCGCTCCGGAAGGAAAGACCCACAGATACGCCCACGGGCTCGAAGATCTGGATGGCGGCCGGAATGGTGAGGGGAACGCAGGTGTAGCAATGCTCGACCACCGTCGGCGCCTTCTTCGAACCTTCTTCCGCTCCGGCCGATGCCGCGCTTAGGTCGAGGGAGGCTTCCGTCGACAATGATTCCTTCGCGCACGAAATCTCACCTCCAAATCCAACGACCAGATACGCGACGACAAGCAAAGTTTTCAGCACGCGGCGAGTAGCCGATGCATGGGGAGCATTTTTATGGTCGGTCGCTCGCGGCATCTGAATGATCGTCGAACTTTGGCGTGTAACTCTATCACGGTTCAGCTCATAGGGAATGGCCGTTCGGTGCAGCATGTCGCCTGCTGCACCGCTCCTTTCGGGGCGAAACCGACATTCCAGCGCCGATTATGCACAGGCGACGACCAGCCGCCAGATTGTAAATGAAGCGAAGCGCGAGCCGTCCGGCGATGGCCCCTGTTGATGCCGAAACTCACGATCGATGCGACACCTCGATGGTGAGATGCGACAGCGATTTGAAGCGGGCGAGCCGGGCGTGGTAATAATCCGCGTCATGCGCGGTGCTGGTGATGACCGAAACGATCGCCCCGAGATGTCCCGGGCCCAGCCGCCAGAGATGCAGGTCGGCAAGCCGGTCGCCTTCGGCCTCGACCGCTTCGCGCAACCGCGTGGCCATGCCCCTGTCCGGGTTCATGTCGAGCAGGATCGCGCCGGTGTCCCGGATCAGGCCGTACGACCAGCTGGCGATGACGCAGGCGCCGATCATGCCGGCCAGCGGGTCCATCCAGAGCCAGCCGAAGGCACGCGCGAGCGACAGGCCGACGATGACCAGCACCGATACCGCGGCATCGGCGATGACGTGGATAATCGCTGCCCGCATGTTATTGTCGCGCGCCGCGGAGGCGTGCGCATGTTCGTGTTCCTCGAACGGGACGGGGTAGTTGCGGGTGCCGATCTCCACCGTCGCGACGAAGGCATGCGGCTCGGGGATCTCGTCGATCGATTCCGGGAAGGCGCCCTGATCCTGCAGCGCGAAGAATTGCCGCCTGCCGTCGGGACGCAATGTTTCGATGGATGACGCTTGCACCGCCAGCGCAGAGCCGCCGGCAGTCCGCAGCCGGAAGCGCGGCGGCGCGCCTTCTTCGAAAATCTCGAGCGTGACGGGACCGTCCGGGGTTGCGATCTCATGGCGCTCGTCATGGTCGTGGCCGTCATGGGCATGGCCATGGCTGCGACCGTGACTGTGGCCGTGAACATGCCCGCCGCCGCTCAACAGCCAAGCGCTGGCAAGGTTCACCGCAAGACCGAGACAGGCGATCGGGATGGCCTCGGCGAAATGAATCGGAACCGGATCGAAAATACGGCTGACGGATTCATAGCCGATCAGGAGCGCGATCATGGCGAGCACGATGGCGCTGGTGAAGCCGGCGAGGTCGCCGAGCTTGCCGGTGCCGAAGGTGAAGGCCGGATTGTTGGCGTGCTTGCGGGCATAGCTGTAGGCGAGCGCCGCCAGCAGCAGCGCGCCGGCGTGCGTCGACATGTGCATTCCGTCCGCCACCAGCGCGATCGAACCGAACAGGAGGCCGCCGACGATCTCCGCGACCATCATGACCCCGCAAAGCGTGATCACCGCCCAGGTCCTGCGCTCGCTGGCCTCGTGGCCTTCGCCGAGGAAGACATGGTCGTGAAAAGCTGCCGCGCCATGATTTTGGTCGGTCATGTCGGCGCTCACTTCATGTAGCTGTGGACCACATCGATCAGCTGGCCGGCGGCTTCCGCGTTCAGCGCGCCGGGGTTCTTCTGGGGATCGACGAGATGGGTGCGGATGTGATCCTCCACCACCTCGGCCATCAGGCCGGCGACGCCGCCGCGAATGCCGGCGATCATGTGCATGATGCGCTCGCAGCCGGCCTCCTCGTTCAGGGCGCGTTCGATCGCCTCGACCTGGCCGCGGATGCGGCCGACCCGGGCGAGAAGCTTCTTCTTCTCTTTGATGGTGTGCGTCACGGCGCTCATATAGGATACCCCCCTATCCTATGTCAACCGCAGCCTGGAAAGCTCGGGTGGTCGTGAGGCCGTGCGCGTCAGAGGTACTTCGCGATCAGCCTGAAATCCTTCAGCGCGGCGCGGCCTTTCGCGCCGGCCCCCACGAACGACCGTTCCAGGCTGTGGCTGATGTGGTCGTGGATCAGGGCCTTCTTGGCGCTCTCGATGGCGCTCTCCACGGCCTGCAGCTGCTGCGCGATCTGCGCGCAGGGCCGGTCCTTCTCGATCATTTCGATGATGGTCTCGAGGTGGCCATTGGCCCGCTTCAGCCGCCGGGCGATCGCGGAATGCGGATGGTCCTGCATTTATGCTTCTCCTATATCCTCCCATGAGGATAACAGCGATCCTCCCCGGAGGATAGAAAAAGCGCTTGACAGCAATAAGCGTCAGGCCTACTTGCCGAATGTCGCCGCGGACGTCTCGCTTGCGGCGCGCCCCTCAACCCAATGAAGAGACCATGGGCAGTACCACCTTTGGCAACGCCATCCCGGCGAGCATGATCGGGCCGGCGCTGCCGCAAAAGATCAATCGCGCCGGCCGTGGCCGCGTGAGAAGCGATGGTTGCGCCTAGCTGACCGTCCCGCTCACCGGCCTGCCGCGCAAACGCGGAAGTGGAGGTGGGCGATGTTCAAGACACTCGCCAAGTCCCGACTGGCAAAATTCTGGTCCTTGCAGCCGCGGCGCGTCGCGTCGGGGCCGCACGCGGCCCGGCTTTCCAGGCCAACTCATTCCAATGACAACCTGCCGGGCCTTCGCCGCCCGGCGGCAACGCCCAAGCGCCGGTCTGCACCGCCCGCGCTCGCCTGTCATTGGTTCAATCGCAACGGCCGGCTGGAATGCCGCTGGCAGGTCGAGACCGGCGACGATGCGCCGGCCGCCGACCTCCGACGCCGCGCCCGCCGCGGGGGATTTCACACGACCGTCTTCGAACTGTCTTATCACGCAGGCCGGGTTCGACCTTCATGACCGTGTCCGCGCCTTCATCGACCTGTGTTGCGCGCGCGTCACGCGACGACGCGATTCTTCATTGTCTGCCATGCCTTTCATTGCATTTGCGAATGACTTGCAATACGGCTTGGAAATCAATGGCATGTTCCCTTGATCTGGATTTTGGCCGCAGCCATCGGCAACACCGAGCGGGTGGCATCTTTTTTTGGACGGCGGCATTCCGGCATGATTGCGACGATGACGAAAAAGCAAGCCGGAACGCCCGCGATGGAAATCTCCGGCAGATGATGCGCACAAACCGATCCTGGGAGCGCGTTGTCGCCGGTGTGGGTCTCGGGCTGCTCGTGCTGGATAGCCCGGCAGCCGCGACGGATTTGCCGGTCAAGGCGCCCGTCCGTTCGATCATCTACGACTGGACCGGATTCTACTTCGGTGGGTACTTCGGTTACGGCGGCGGCAGTTTCGGACCCGGCACCAATCCCTTTCCGCTGCAAGGCGTGTTCCTGCCGCACAGCATCACCGGGTTGATCGGCGGCTTCGAGACCGGATACAACCGCGAGCTTGCAAACCACGTCGTGCTCGGCGTCGAGGCGGACGCTACGTTCACGAGCCCGCCCGATGCCCCGGCGCTGACGCCCGCGCCTTTCAATACGACCCTCGATTACACCGGCACCCTGCGCGGCCGCGTCGGCTACGCGTTTCGGAGGTGGCTGCCCTATCTGACCGGCGGCTTCGCCTGGGGCCACACCCATCTCAACCTCAACGATGGCGGCGGAAATATCGTCTCGGCGGTCGGCGGTTACCAGACCGGCTGGACTTTGGGTGCGGGTGCCGAATTTGCCGTCAGCGGCCATTGGACCGCCAAAGCCGAATACGACTACATCGACCTGTCGCGCCGGATGTACGATTTGAGCGCCTTCGCAATGCCGAGCGTGAACGTCGACCCGCGCATTCACTTGTTCAAGCTCGGCCTCAATTATCAGTTCGGCGACATGCCGTGGGCCGCGCCCGCTGCGACAGACGCAAAAGCCGCCTTGCCCGAATCCGACGACTGGAACGTGCATGCGCAAACGACATTCCTCGCCCAGGGCTATCCCGCCTTCCGCTCGCCCTATGCGGGCCAGAACAGCCTCCCGGGAGGCGGACAGATTCAGCAGACATGGACCGCGACCGCCTTCCTCGGCGTACGGCTGTGGCAGGGCGGCGAGTTCTATTTCGACCCGGAGCTTGCGCAAGGCTTTGGCCTCAACGGCACGCTCGGGATCGCGGGCTTCCCCAACGGCGAGGCGCAAAAGGCCGGCTCGGCCTTCCCTAAAATCCGGCCGCAGCGTTATTACCTGAAGCAGACCTTCGGCCTCGGCGACGAGCAGGAAGACGTCGCCGACGGGCCCAACCAGCTTTCGGGCAAGCGCGACATCGACCGCATCACTCTGATCGTGGGGCGGTTTGCCGTCGGCGATTTCTTCGACAACAACGCCTATGCCCACGACCCGCGCGCCGATTTCATGAACTGGGCGATGTGGTCGTCGGTGGCCTATGACTTCCCGGCCGATCTGCCCGGCTATACGCGCGGCGGCGTCATCGAGCTCAATCGCAAGGACTGGGCCTTGCGCGCCGGCCTGTTCGAGGTACCCGCGGCGCCCAACAGCGACGTCCTGACCGCCAACGGCGGCGGCGCCATCGTCGAACTCGAAGAACGCTACACGATAGCGGGTCAGCCCGGCAAACTCCGCCTCGGCGTGTTCGGAAACGAGGGGAATACCGCGAGCTATCGTGAGGCGCTGGCGATCGTGGCAGCCGATCCCGCGCTCGACATCAACGCGGTCACGGCGAGCATCCGTCACACGCTGCCCAAATACGGCACCTATGCCAACGTGGAGCAGGCAGTCACCAAGGACATCGGCGTCTTCGCCCGCGCGAGCTGGAACGACGGCCAGAACGAGATCCTCTCCTTTACCGACATCGATCGCAGCGTGTCGGGCGGCGTATCGATCAAGGGCGCGGCCTGGGGGCGGGCGGACGACACGGTCGGGATCGGCGGCGCCATCAACGGCCTCTCCGACGCGCATCGGGATTTCCTCGCCGCCGGCGGCATCGGCCTCTTGATCGGCGACGGCCGATTGAACTATCGCGAAGAGAAGATTCTCGAGGCTTATTATGCCGTAAAGCTCAACAACTGGAGCACGCTGACCTTCGACTATCAGTTTGTCGCCGATCCCGCCTACAATGCCGACCGCGGACCGGTGTCGATCTTCTCGGCGCGCGCCCACGCCGAATTCTGAACAAGGCACCCATGACCCTTCAGGAAATTCTGACGCCGAGACTGGGAGAGGCGCTGCGGCCCAACGTCTGGGACATCGTGGCGCTGATCCTCGTGATCGGCGCCATGGTGCTGATCGTTTATGGCGGCGAGCAGACCACGCTGCCGCTGTCGGCGCTCGACGTGACGCCGGTTTCCCTCGATCCCTCCAACCTGCCCGCTCTACGCGCTGCGCACGACGATGCGGATGCTGCTCGCGATCGTCTGCTCGATCGTCTTCACCTTCGTCTATGCGGCGCTCGCCGCCAAGAGCCGGCGCGCCGAGATGGTGCTGATCCCGCTGCTCGACATCCTGCAGTCGGTGCCGATTCTCGGCTTTCTCACCTTCACCGTGGTGTTCTTCCTGAACCTGTTCCCCGGCAGCGTGTTCGGCGCGGAGCTCGCCTGCGTGTTCGCGATCTTCACGAGCCAGGCCTGGAACATGACCTTCAGCCTGTACCAGTCGATCCGCAACGTGCCGAAGGACCTGGAAGAAGCCTCGCTGAGCTTTCACCTCAGCGGCTGGCAGCGCTTCTGGCGGCTCGACGTGCCGTTCGCGATGCCCGGCCTGATCTGGAACACCATGATGTCGATGTCCGGCGGCTGGTTCTTCGTGGTCGCCTCGGAAGCGATCACGGTCGGCAATACCACGGTGACGCTGCCCGGCATCGGCTCCTATGTCGCCTTGGGCATCGAGAAGCAGAACCTGCCCGCGATCGGCTATGCCATCCTGACGATGCTGCTGGTCATCATCGCCTACGACCAATTGCTGTTCCGCCCCGTGGTGGCCTGGGCCGACAAGTTTCGCTTCGAGCAGACGGCTTCCGGGACCGCGCCGACGTCCTGGATGCTCGACCTGTTCCGCCGCACGCGCGCTCTGAGGGCGCTGACCTATCCGTTCGCGGCCGTGAACAGGGCCGTCTCGAACCTGAATGTCCCGCTGCCGAAACGGCTGTGGGTACGGACCAACGACGGTCCGCCATCGCGCCTCGTCGATGCGATCTGGCTGTTCTTGATCCTCGGATGCACCGGCTACGCCGGCTGGCTGGCCTATGCTTACATGTCGGCGACGCTGGGCCCGGTGGATGTCCTCCGCGCCGTCGGGGACGGGCTCATCACGCTGTCGCGCGTCATCGTGCTGATCGCGCTGGCGACGCTGATCTGGGTGCCGGTCGGGGTGTGGATCGGGCTGCGGCCGAAGCTGGCCGAGCGCATCCAGCCGCTCGCGCAGTTTTTGGCGGCCTTCCCCGCCAACCTCGCCTTCCCGGTGTTCGTGGTGATCATCGTGCGTTACGGCCTGAGCGCGAACATCTGGCTCAGCCCGCTGATGATCCTCGGCACCCAGTGGTACATCCTGTTCAATGTGATCGCGGGCGCGAGCGCCTTTCCGACCGACCTGCGCGAGGCCGCCGGCAGCTTTCACCTCAAGGGATGGCGCTGGTGGTTCAAGGTGATCCTGCCCGGCATTTTCCCGTATTACATCACCGGCGCCATCACCGCGTCGGGCGGATCGTGGAACGCCTCGATCGTCGCCGAAGTCGCGAGCTGGGGAAACACCCACCTGACGGCCGAGGGTCTCGGCGCCTATATTGCCAGGGCGACGGAAAAAGGCGACTTCCCGAGGGTGGTGCTCGGCATTGCCGTGATGTGTATCCTGGTGACGCTGTTCAACCGGCTGCTCTGGAGGCGGCTCTACGCCTTCGGCGAGCGCCGTCTACGCCTCGGCTGATCTCTTAAGGGGGAAACCCATGCTCGATCTTACCAAGCAGACCAACCTGCTCGAGATACACAATATCTGCCGGTCGTTCTCAAAAGGCAGCGGCGAGGATCTCAAGGTCCTCGAAGAGGTCGATCTGACCATCCATGCGGGCGAGATCGTCGGCCTGCTCGGGCGTTCCGGATCGGGCAAGTCGACGCTGCTGCGCATCATCGCCGGCCTGATCGCGCCGTCCTCGGGCGACGCCAAGTGCCGCGGCGAGTCCATCGTCGGACCGCCGAACGGCGTCGCCATGGTGTTTCAGTCGTTCGCGCTGTTTCCCTGGCTGACGGTGCTGCAAAACGTCGAACTGGGGCTGGAGGCGCTCGGCATCGAGGCCGCCGAACGCCGCACCCGGGCGCTCGCCGCGATCGACCTGATCGGTCTCGACGGCTTCGAGTCCGCCTACCCCAAGGAACTGTCGGGCGGCATGCGGCAGCGCGTCGGCTTTGCCCGGGCGCTGGTAGTCCATCCCGACCTGCTCTTGATGGACGAGCCGTTTTCCGCGCTCGACGTACTGACGGCGGAAACGCTGCGCACCGACCTCGTCGATCTCTGGATCGAAGGCCGGCTGCCGATCAAGTCGGTGTTGATGGTAACGCACAACATCGAGGAAGCGGTGTTGATGTGCGACCGTATCCTGGTGTTCTCGTCCAATCCGGGCCGGGTCGCCGCCGAGATCAAGGTCGACCTGCCGCATCCGCGCAACCGCCTCGATCCAACCTTCCGGCAGCTCGTCGACAGCATCTATGCCCGCATGACGCAGCGCGCGGGGCCGAGAGCGCCGGCGATCGAGGGCATTCACGGCACCGGCGTCGGCATGGTGCTGCAGCACGTCTCCTCCAACGTGCTTTCCGGCCTGATCGAGACGCTGGCCGGACCGCCCTATAACGGGCGCGCCGACCTGCCGGTGCTCGCCAACCACCTGCAGCTCGAGGCCGACGAGATCTTCCACCTCGGCGAGTCGCTGCAACTGTTGCGGTTCGCCCAGTTGAGCGAGGGCGATCTGATGCTGACCGACGCCGGCATGAACTTCGCCCACCTCGCGACCGATGCGCGCAAGAAACTGTTCGCCGAGCATCTGATGAGCTACGTGCCCGTCATGAGCCTGATCCGCCGCGTGCTCGACGAACGGCCGTCGCACGCCGCGCCCGCCGCGCGCTTCCGCAACGAGCTCGAGGATTACATGTCGGAAGAGCAGGCCGACGAGACCCTGAAGACCATCGTCTCCTGGGCGCGCTATGCGGAACTGTTCGCCTATGACGAGCAGTCGGAACAGTTCAGCCTGGAGAACCCGCATTGAACGCAGCATGACGCGCAGCGTATTCCGTATCTCCGTCGTCCCTGCGAAAGCATGCGAAAGCAGGGGCGACGATACAGTCTTACACCACCGGCGCGAACGAGTCGGCGCGCGCCATCGCCCAGGCTTCGCGGTAGCGCCGATCGCTGGTGCCGTCGATCAGTTCGCCGGGACGCAGCGACGGATAGAGCTTGGCGAACGACTGCACATCGGCGGTCGAGATCCGCTGCGAGAAATGGATCGGCCGCAATTGCTGCGGATGCTCCAGTCCCGCCGCGGCGATCAACTCCGCCAGCGCGTGCAGCGTGGCGTGATGATAGTTGTAAACCCGATCGATCTTGTGCGGCACCACCAGCGCGCGGGCGCGGGTCGGATCCTGCGTGGTCACCCCGGTCGGACAGCGATCGGTGTGGCAGGACAGCGACTGGATGCAGCCGAGCGCGAACATGAAGCCGCGCGCCGAGTTGCACCAATCGGCGCCGATCGACATCGCGCGCGCCATGTCGAAGGCGGTCGCGATCTTTCCGGAGGCGCCGACCTTGATGCGGTCGCGCGCGTTGATGCCGATCAGCGCGTTATGGACGAAATTGACGCCCTCGCGCATCGGCATGCCCAGATGATCCATGAATTCGAGGGGTGCTGCGCCGGTGCCGCCCTCATTGCCATCGACCACGATGAAATCCGGATAGATCCCGCTCTGCAACATCGCCTTGCAGATCGCGAGGAATTCCCAGGGATGGCCGATGCACAGCTTGAATCCGGCGGGCTTGCCCCCCGACAGCCGCCGCATCTCGCCGATGAATTCCATCATTTCCAAAGGCGTCGAAAACGCTCCGTGGGTCGCCGGCGAGATGCAGTCCTCGCCCATCGCGACGCCCCTGATCCGCGAAATCTCCTCGGAGACCTTGGCGGCCGGAAGCACGCCGCCATGTCCGGGCTTGGCACCCTGGCTGACCTTGAGCTCGACCATCTTGATCTGATCGGTCGATGCGACGCTGGCGAACAATTCCGGATTGAAGCTGCCGTCGCGGTTGCGGCAGCCGAAATAGCCGGAACCGATTTCCCAGATGATGTCGCCGCCGTTCTCGCGATGATACGGGCTGAAGCCGCCCTCGCCGGTGTCATGGGCAAAGCCGCCCTTCTTGGCGCCCGCGTTCAGCGCGCGCACCGCGTTGGGACTGAGCGCGCCGAAGCTCATCGCCGAAATATTGAAGACCGACGCCGAATAAGGCTTGGCGCAATCCGGACCGCCGATCGTGATGCGAAACTTCTCCTTGGCGTTCGCCTTCGGCGCCATCGAATGGTTCATCCATTCGTAGCCATCGCGATAGACGTCCTCCTGGGTGCCGAACGGCCGCTTGTCGAGCTGCATCTTGGCGCGCTGGTAGACGACGGCGCGGATGTCGCGGGAAAACGGCATGCCGTCCTTCTCGCTCTCGAAGAAATACTGCCGCATCTCCGGCCTGATCTCTTCGAGGAGGAAGCGCAGATGCGCCGCGATCGGGTAGTTGCGCAACACCGCGTGATTTTGCTGCAGCAGGTCGCGAATGCCGAGCAATGTCAGCGCGCCGAAGATCAGAAGCGGGATCACGACCAGATCGAACACCTTGCGGTCCACGATCCCGAGGCCGAGAAGCAGCGCTGTGACGACCGCGCAAATCGTGAGAACGATGTAGCGGGGCGAGAACGGAAGCATCAAGGTTTCCATGGCATCCCTCTGGCAGATCCTGCCCTGATGATTGTTTTTCGGGCCGCAGCCTAAACCAACACCACGAGAATGCTCTACACGATATCGCGCCTGCAGGTCACGGATATGACGGCGGTCAGGTTGGCGAATTCGCCGGACGCGAATCAATCGGCCCGATGGCCGGGGATATGGCCGCGCCCCGCACTCTTTTTGCGGTGCAACGTAGCTTGATCGGTGAACCGGTCAGTGGCTGTGCGGACGCATCTCGTCCGGAATCCCGCTTTGCTCCAGGCCGCTTTTCGCCAACCAGGCATCGGTAGCACGAATGGCGCGCTCGATGTGCTCGGCGGTTCTCGTGAAATCATACGGCGATCCCGTCAGCGGGCATAGAGGCGGGACCACGAAGTATTCGATCGAAGGGTCCAGCCCCTCCAGCTCGCTGACCATTTGCCGCGCGATCAGGAGCGTCAGCGCGTGCAGCGCATTGGCGACCGCGCCGGTCGGCGGCGTGTGCGTCGCGCAGGCGTAACCGGTCGGCAGGATGATCAGGCGCTTGGCGCCCTTCCGGACCGCGACCCGCACCGGCGTGTTGGAAGAGATCGCGCCATCGGCCAGATAGAAATCCTTGTAGCGGACCGGCGCGAAGGCGCCGGGAATCGCGGTGGAAGCAATGATGGCCTGCGCGGCCGGGCCCTCCGACAACACCACGCTCTCGCCCGAGACGATATCGGTGGTGACGATGTGCACCGGAAGAGCTGCGTCCTGCAGGTTGCGATAGGGCAGATTGTCGTCGATCAGTTTCTGGATCCCGTCATGGGGAATCAAAAAATCCCGCCGCCATACGAATCCGACCAGCGTGCGCCAGGTGACCGGAAAAACGTCCTGCCGCGTCAATCCGCGCCAGATGGCCTCGAGCTGCAGAACGCCTTTCAGCGTGGGATCGCCGGCATAATAGGCGCCGTTCAGCGCGCCGACGCTGGAGCCGACCACCATGTCGGCGGATACTCCGTTGGCGGCGAGCGCATGCATCATGCCCACCTGAATGGCGCCAAAACTGCCTCCGCCCGCGAAGACAAAGGCCGTCTTGGAACGGCCGGCATCGTTGGTTACGGACAAGGTCTTGGACGCTCCCACACTCGTCGCGCCAGGCTGCACGACGTTCGGCGGGATTTATAGCAGCGGAGATGTGGGCTGCACCATCAACATTGTTGTTGCGAGCACACCGTCATTCCGGGGCATCGCGCAGCGATGAACCCGGAATCTCGAGATTCCGGGTTCGCGCTGGGCGCGCGCCCCGGAATGACGGCTTGAAGAACGACGACAATCACCGTTCCACGAACGCCTTTTCGATCACGAAATGGCCGGGCTCGTTGTTGGAGCCTTCGGCAAAGCCGCGCGCCTCGAACATCTGACGCAGCTCCTCCAGCATCGCCGGGCTGCCGCACATCATGATGCGGTCGGTCGCGATATCCAGCGGCGGCTGGCCGATGTCGTCGAACAACTGCTGCGAGGTGATGAGGTCAGTAATGCGGCCGCGATTGCGGAAGGGTTCGCGGGTCACGGTCGGGTAGTACAGAAGCTTCTCGGACAACAGCGGCCCGAACAATTCGTCGTCGCGCAGTCTGGCGACCAGCTCCTCGCCATAGGCGAGTTCGGAGACCTGCCGGCAGCCGTGCACCAGCACGATGGTTTCGAACCGCTCGTAGACGTCGGGGTCCTTGATCAGGCTTGCGAAGGGCGCAAGGCCCGTTCCGGTCGACAACAGCAGCAGGCGTTGGCCGGGGAGCAGGTTGTCGGCGACCAGGGTGCCGGTCGCCTTGCGGCCGACCAGGATGGTGTCGCCCTCCCTGATCTTCTGCAGCCGCGAGGTCAAGGGACCGTCGGCGACCTTGATCGAGAAGAACTCCAGCTCGTCCTCGTGATTGGCGCTCGCCATGGAATAGGCGCGCAGCAGCGGACGGCCGTCGATCTCGAGACCGATCATGGCGAACTGGCCGTTCTGGAAGCGGAAGCTCGAATTGCGGGTGGCGCGGAAGCTGAAAAGCGTGTCGGTCCAGTGCCGGACAGAAAGAACTTTCTCGCGATGGAAGGCGCTCATGGGTTTTGGTTTTTCCGGTTGACCTGACGATGGAACGTACGCGTTGCTTCAGCCTCGAATGAGGCAAAAACCCCTGCGGCAATTGAGGATTTTGCGCCTCACCTACGCCAATTCCTGACATAGTCAACCGCCGCTGACGCGCAATTGATGGTGCAAGAATGCGCGTCGATCGGGCTGGCAGAATCGCTGCGACGAACGTTCTCCGCGGGGAGCTTTTCGCGAAATTAACTTGCTGAAATGTATGTCGCGATGGCTGTAAATTGCCGCGCGCGACCAGAAAATTCGCTAAAGACAAAGCATCAAAATCAGAATGCCAGATCGCCGGATATTGCATGCGCAACTTGCCGAAAATTCGCGCCGGAAAACCGCGCTTCTATCCGGACCAATCGGTCTACGCGGAATTTGCCTGCGCGCAATTTGGACTGGTATTTGAGGACATCGACGGCGGGACGGGCCTTCTCATCAGCATCGCCTCCAAGACCCGAAGCGTCTATTTCGGGGCCGGGCGTTGCTCCTGGTATCCGCAGAACAGCGCCACCGCCTCGACCCTGGCATCGGACAAGTTCTTCACCAACAAAATTCTCGAGCGTGCCGGCGTGCCAACGCTCGGCGGCGAGTATTTCTTCCTGCATGAGCGACACCGCGCCCACCGCCCCGAAGGCCACGAGCGCAATGACGCGCTCGCATGCCTGCAGAGGTTCGGCGGGGCGGCTTTCGTCAAGCCCCTGCTGGGATCGCGCGGTGACTTCGCGCAACGCCTTCACGGCGAAGCCTCGCTGGTCCGGTATCTCGATGAGGTGTCGCGATATTACGATGCGATCCTGATCCAGCCGATCGTCTCGGGCGTCGAATACCGAGTGTTTCTGCTCGACGACGAGGTGGTCTACTCGGCCCGGAAATATCCGCCCTTCGTCGAGGGCGATGGCGTGCGCCCCATCCGCGATCTCCTGGTCGCGCACAACGACGCCCTGCGGGCACGCGGGCTTTCGCCGGCGTCGATCGAAGGCGATGCCTCGCTGGATGCTGTGCTGCCGAAGGGCGCGCGCTTCGACATTCCCGGCCGGATGAATCTGAGCGCGGGCGGAACGATGGTGCTGGAGGCCCCCCGCTCGGACGCCCCGTTGGCGCTGGCGCGGAACGCCGCGCGGGCGCTCGGGCTGCGCGTCGCCGCCGTGGACATGTTCACGGACATCGGCGGCGCGAGCGATGCGATGCGGGTGATCGAGGTCAACGCCAACCCGTCGATCCGGCTGCTCGAGGATTCCAACCGCGGCGATCTGATCCTGAAGATCTGGCGCCATACTTTTTCTGCGATGGGACTCTTGCGTGTTTGAGCTTCCGAAATATGGCGACGGCGTCTGCCTGGCGCGGCTTGCCAGGTTGCTCGGCGCGCTCGCGGTCGATCGCGCAAACCTCTCGCGGATGTCGGTCGTGGTGACCGGATCGAACGGCAAGGGCTCGACCGCCGCGCTCACCGCCAGCATCGCCCGCGCCTCTGGCCTCTCCACAGGATCGTTCACCTCGCCGCATCTCTATCGCGTCAACGAACGATTTCAGGTCGATGGCATGCCAATCGGCGATGACGATCTGGCGCGCCTCGCGTCGCGGACCGAGGCGGCCATCGCCGGGATTTCGCGACAGAGCGGCGAAAGATTTGGAGCATTCGAGGCGATGTTCGCGCTCGCGTGCCTGTATTTCCAGGAGCGCGCTTGCGACTTCGCGGTGTTCGAGGCCGGCATCGGCGGCCGCTACGATCCCGTCCGCCTGGTCGGCGCGCGCGTGACCTGCGTCACCTCGGTCGATTACGAACATGTCGAGCTACTCGGCAATACGCTCGAATTGATCGCTTCCGACAAAAGCGACGCCTGCGCGTCCGGCGGTACCATCATCTACGGCGAGAACTGCCGGAGCTTACGGCCACATCTCGCCGAATATAATCGCTATCGCGGCGTGACCTCGCTGTTCGTCCGCGACGAAATCGGGCTCGGCGGCGAATCCGTTTCGACGACAGGGCAGCGGTTCGACTTCGCGCTCGGAGCTTGCCAATATCGAGCGCTCGAAATGAGCCTGCTCGGCAGCTTCCAGTTCAACAATGCAGCGATTTCGATCGCGCTGTTCCTGCTCTGGCTGGAGCGGGCGCGGCCCAATGAGACGCCCGGCAAGATCGAAGCCGCCATACGGTCGGGCCTCGAGGCTGCGCGCTGGCCCGGCCGGCTGGAGCCGATCCGGCACGACCCGCTCACGGTGATCGATGTCGGCCACACTCCCGACGGCATCCGGCAATCCTTGGCAAGCCTGAAGGCGATTTACGGCGGAGAGGGCTGGCTCCTCGTGACGGGAGTGTCCGCGGACAAGAAGGCCGCCGAGATCGTCGGCGCGCTGGCGCCGTCCTTCGACACGATCGTCTGCACGGCGGCGCATCACAAGGGGGCAACAGTCGAAGACATCGCCGCTGCGGCGCGCGAGGCGAACCCGGCCGCGGCGGTTCACCTCGCCGCCACCCTCGAGGACGCGGTCAGCCTCAGCCAGCGTCTCGCGACATCGCAAGGTCGCCGAATTTACGTCGCCGGCGGATTGTTCCTCGCGATCGAATACGCGACTATCGCGCGCGGCGGCGATGCGCGGGATTTGAATTTCTTCTGACCGGCCGCTACTTATCGAGGAGCGAACGCCATGAACGACAACGTCAATCGCCAGGTCCTGCTGGTGGAGAAGCCCGCAGGCAAGCTCGGACCCGAACATTTCAGGCTGTCGAAGGCGGCGATTCCAGAACCGAAAGACGGCGAAGCGTTGTTGCGGGTGCGCTACATTTCGCTCGACGCCGCCAACCGCGCCTGGATGCATGGCGCGACCTACCGCGCGGCGGTCGAGGCCAACACGGTGATGGCCGGTGGCGGCATCGCCGAGGTGGTGTCATCGAAGGCGCCGGGATTAGCACCCGGTGACATCGTGTTCGGCGATACCGGCTGGCAGGAGTATGCCGCCGTGCCGGCCAGGCACTTGAGCAAGATGCCAAGGATCGAGCCGATGACGCATCTGTTGAGCGTCTACGGCATCGCAGGGCTGACCGCCTATTTCGGGCTGCTCGACGTCGGCAAGCCGAAAGCCGGCGAGACCGTCGTGGTCTCGGCCGCCGCCGGCTCGGTCGGCTCGATCGTCGGCCAGATCGCGAAGATCGGGGGTTGCCGCGTCGTCGGCATCGCCGGCGGCAAGGACAAGTGCCACTGGCTGACCTCCGAACTCGGTTTCGATTCGGCGGTCGACTACAAGGACGGCGCGGTGTTCAAGGCGCTACGCGCGGCGGCGCCAAAAGGCATCGACGTCTATTTCGACAATGTCGGCGGCGACATCCTGGAGGCCTGTCTCGCGCAGATGAACAATCGCGGCCGCATTGCCTGCTGCGGCGCGATCTCGCAATATGACGGCGTGCCGTCGGCGCACGGGCCGCGCGGGGTGCCCGGCCTGATCGTGGTGAAGCGGCTGATCATGCAGGGCTTCATCGTGATGGATTTCATGGACCAGCGCGACAGGGCGCTGGCCGACCTGCAATCCTGGGTCGCCGCGGGCAAGCTGAAAGTGCAGGAAGACGTCATCGACGGACTGGAGAATACGCCGCAAGCGCTGATCGGATTATTGGCGGGCGAAAACCGCGGCAAGCGGATGATCAGGGTGTAAGGCGAACGGCCATTTGGATGGATAAGGGTTGGTCGCGGAATTGCCGGGCAATGCGGCCAAATCATTAAGCAAACCTTACGGAAAGAGCAGTACGGGTAACGGCGAGCCGGCGGCGATTTTGACGCCGTGCCGGATCGCGCCCCGGTCAACAGGTTGTTAGGAAGTTTCATTCAGCGTCCGATGGGACGGCGGCATCGCGCGGATTGGCCGCAACTCCCTCGAGGAGCATATCTTGCAAGCATCGCCCGGAATTTCAGGCCGCCATTATCTGGCAATCTTTGTGCTGGCCTGCACCACGCTTTCCTACCAGATCCTGATCACCCGCTTCTTCAGCGTCATGCTGTATTACCATTTCGCATTCGCCGCGATCTCGCTTGCGATGCTCGGCCTGACGCGCGGCGCGATGGAGGTCTACAGCAAGCCGTCCCGCTACACGCCCGAGCGGGTGGGCGTCGAGTTCGCCCGCCACGCATCTTTCTTCGCGATCACGGGCGTCGGCGCCATGATCGCCTTCCTGTGCGTGCCGCTCGTCGTTCCCGGCGATGACGTGCTGGTGGCGCTGGCGATCGTGACGCTCGCCTTCGTCAGCCCCTTCACCGAAAGCGGCGTCTGCATCACGCTGCTGCTGACGCGTCTGCCCTATGGCGGCGGCCGGCTTTATGCGGCCGACCTTGCGGGGGCGGCGCTCGGCTGCCTCGGCGTCATCTTCCTGTTGCTCGTCATCGACCCCGTGAGCGCCACGCTCGGGATCGGCGCCCTTGCCGCCGGTGCGGGCTTTGCGGTCGTACGAGGCAGCGGCGACAGAGGCAGCCTGCGCCTGAGCGGCGCCGTTTCGATCGTGCTCGCGGCCGCAGGCATCGTGCACGCCGGGCTCGATGTTTCGGGCAAGACCCATCTCGGCGTGTTCTGGGCCAAGGGGGCCGAGCAGACGGGAACGCTGTTCGAGCGCTGGAATACCTATTCGCGCGTCAGGGTCACGGCGCTTGGCGAAACCACGCCGTTCGGTTGGGGCTTCTCCCGCAAGCCGCAGGTGAAAATCGAGCAGGACCGCCTCGATATCGATGCCGATGCGGCGACCGTCATCACCCGCCACGGCGGCGACATGAGCAAGCTTTCTTACCTGAAGGACGACGTCATCAATTCCGCCTATCTGGTGCAGCCGCCGGCCGAGGTCGCGGTCGTCGGCGTGGGCGGCGGCCGCGACATCCTTTCGGCGCTGCTGTTCGGCGCCAAACAGATCCACGGCATCGAGATCAATCCCGCGATCTTCGACGTTCTCACCGACAAGTTCGCCGATTTCTCCGGCCATCTCGACCGGGTGCCCGGCGTGTCCCTGGTCAACGCCGAAGCCCGCAGCTACATCAATCACTCCTCCGACCGCTACGACCTGGTCCAGATCTCGCTGATCGATACCTGGGCCGCAACAGCCGCCGGCGGACTGACGCTGACGGAAAACCGATTGTATACCGTGGAGGCCTGGGGCGACTTTTACCGGGCGCTCAAGCCCGGCGGGCTATTATCGGTCTCGCGCTGGTACGATCCGGACAGCCACCGCGACGAATTCTATCGCCTGGTGGCGATCGCTGCGGCCGCGTTGCAGCGCCAGGGCGTGCCCGCGGCCGACCTCGTCAATCACGTCATCGCACTCAACGTCGGCAACATCATCACGGTGATTACCCGTCCCGACGGCTTGACGGCCGCGCAATGGTCGGGCGCCCGCGCGCGACTGGCGGCGCGCGGCTTCAAGATACTCCTGGGTCCGGACGTAGCCTTCGACGCGATTACCTCGACATTGTTGTCTGGCAAGGCGGATGCGGCCTATTTCGCATCCCTGCCGCAAAATATCCGCCCCTCGACCGACGACAACCCGTTCTTCTTTTATACGGCACGCTTCGGCGATTTCTTCACCAATCCGTTGTCGACGCTCACGCACAACAATGCCGCGATCTGCATGACGCTTCTGCTGATCGTGGCCGCGCTTTGCGCCTGCCTGTACTACATCGTCGTTCCCTATATCCGGCTTGCGAGGCAGATGCCGCTGTCGGTCCTGACGCCGCCGGTGGCCTATTTCTGCGCGATCGGCATGGGCTTCATGCTGATCGAGATTTCGCAGATGCAGCGGCTCATGGTCTTCCTCGGCCATCCCGTCTACGGGCTGAGCGTCGTGCTCTTCACCATCCTGCTCTTCAGCGGGATCGGCAGCACCACGGTCGGCGCCGATGCGCCCCCGGCAGGCGCGATCGTCGCACGCGTGGCTGTGCTGTTGGCGACGCTCGTGGCAGCGGGGCTACTCACTCCGCTGCTCACCGCCTGGGCGCGATCGCAAGCGACCGATATGCGCATCGCGTTGTCGGTGCTGCTGCTGGCGCCCCCGGCCTTCTGCATGGGGATGATGTTTCCGCTCGGCCTCGGTATCTGGCGCCGTCACGCGGCGCTGCTTCCGTTCTTCTGGAGCGCCAACGGGATCACGTCGATGCTGGCGTCGGTGCTGGGCATGGCCTTGTCGATCGAATTCGGCATCGCCAGGGCCTACGCGCTGGGCGTTTGCTTCTATGCCGTCTGTGCATTGATGATGGTGCTGGGCCGCCGCGCGAGCCGCATGGACGTGTCCGAAGCAAGGCCGGTGGAAGAGGCGGGATTGCCGCGCCTCGATGAAGCCGGTTCCACTGCTGCTTCCCTCGCACCGTCGTTTCCGGCGGCGCGGATCGAGGTGACCGCTGGTCCAGCGGCGTCAACCCCGCACGCCAACGAGGCGGTCGGGTAGCGACGCGGTTTCGGCCCGCCGCTCAATCAAACGGCTGCTGCAGGATGGACGGCGCGGATTGCCTGACCCTTCGCACGATGGTCGGCGAGCCGTCGGACTCGAACTGCAATTCGTACTTGTCGCCGTTGTTGCCCACGGCGGTGCAGGAAATACTGGAGACCTTTCGCTCCACGAAGTTTCCAACCTGCCTGCAGATTCCGGCCGACAGTTCGACCGCGGGCACCGGCAAGCCGTCGACCTTCGGCCTGTCCTTGGATTTCAGGAGCATGCGGTCGATCGTCAGTTCGTAGACATCGTCCTTCGTCCGCTGGGCTTTGGCACCCGAGAACGAGATGATGTGGGTTTCGTCATTGGGGTCCTCGAGCGCGACCGAGAAATTGGCCCGTCCCTGCAGGCTGTGGAAGAATGCGACCGACCGGCACTCGTAGTTGCGCCCGGCGACTTTCAACATCGTGCACTTCCCCGACATCAGCGCGAAGATGTCGACATCCGGCTCCAGCGCGGGTTCGCTCGCTTCATCCGAAACAAGGATGACGGGAGGCGATGCTCCGGCAAACGACGGAGCGGCGGAGAAGATTGCGGCCATGACAATAGCGCGCCGGCAAAGGCGCATCGTCAGGCTCGGCTGAAAGGCCATGAAGGAGCGAAACATCAGAACAGGCAAATCATCCCCGCCAAGGACGATAGGTGATGCTGCCGACACTGGCTATCACTTTTTCCCGCCATGTTCCCCATTCCGCCGAGCTCAATGTCGGATTTCATCAGCGAATTGCGGTCGAAAGCGGGCGCCGGCGCCCTACCGTCCGGCATGCGAAGTCGTTGGCGCCGCGGGCGCCTTTGCCTTGCGCGCCGCGAGCCAGTTCTCGAAGCGCTGGACCACGACAAAGAACGCCGGGACGAACAGCACGGCAAGGCAGGTCGAGGCGATCATCCCTGAAAATACCGTGATGCCGATCGACTTGCGCGCGCTGGCGCCGGCGCCGGTTGCGAGCACCAGCGGCACCACGCCGAGGATGAAGGCAAACGAGGTCATCAGGATCGGCCGGAACCGCGCCCGCGCCGCCTCGACCGCCGATTCCAGGAGCGGCTTGCCGTCGCGGACGTGCAGTTCGAGCGCGACCTCGACGATCAGGATGGCGTTCTTCGCCGACAGCGCGATCAGCAGGATCAGTCCGATCTGGGTATAGAGGTTGTTGTCGATTCTGAGACCCGTGAGCACCGCCATCGGGCCAAGCAGTGACAGCGGCACGGCGAGGATCACCGAGATCGGCGCGTACCAGCTCTCGTATTGTCCAGCCAGCACCATATAGACCAGCAACATGGCAAGCCCGAACACCAGATAGATCTGGCCGCCGACGATCTTCTCCTGGTAGGACATCGCCGTCCACTCGTAGCCCGCGCCCGGCGGCAGCGTCTTGGCGGCGATTTCCTCCATCAACGCGATCGACTGCCCGGAACTGTAGCCCTGCGCCGGCAGGCCGATGATGGTCGAGGACGGGTAGAGGTTATAGAGGCTGATCAGCGACGGACCGACCGACGGCGTGATCTTCGCGACGGTGCCGATCGGGATCATGTCGCCCTGCTGGTTGCGCACCATCATTTGCGCAATATCGCGCGTCGTCAGGCGGAACTTCGAATCCGCCTGGGCGTAGACCTGGAAAATGCGGCCGAACTTGTTGAACTGGTTGACATAGGTGGACCCCAGATAGGAGGCCAGCGTCGAGAACACCTGGTCGGTGGTGACGTGCAGCGTCTGGATCTTGACCCGGTCGATCTCGACATCGAATTGCGGCACCATCGAGCGGAACGACGAGTTGACCCGCTGCAGCGCGCTTTGCGTCTGCGCATCGGCGACGATGGTGTTGGTGACGGCCTGCAGCTTGCCAAAATCCGAATTGCCGTCGCGCAACTCGATCTGCATCGCAAACCCGGCGGCGTTGCCGATGCCTTGAATCGGCGGCGGCGGAATCACCAGCACGCGCGCTTGCTGAATCGCGCCGAGCTTCTCGTTCAGCCCGGCAACCAGCGAGCGCAAATCCTGGCCGGGCCCGCGCTCGCTCCAGTCTTTCAGGATCAGATAGGCGACGCCGGCATTGGCAAGGCTTGAGGAATTGTCGAGCGCCGAGATGCCGGCGATCGCGATCACCTCGCCGACCCCGGGCGTCTTGCCGGCCAGTTCGCTGACCTGATCCAGCACGCGCTGGGTGCGGTCGAGGGCGGCGCCGTCGGGCAGTTGCACGGCCGCGAGCAGATAGCCCTGGTCCTCGATCGGGATGAACCCGGTCGGCACGCGGGAGAGGCCGTAGCCGCCGATGCCGATCAGGATCAAGGCGATGACGACCGAAACACTGCTGTATTCGGCCATGCGGCCGATCAACGCGGCATAGCCCCGCTCGAGACGGCCGTATGCCGCGTTGAAGCCGCGGTAGAAGAAGTTGCGGTTCTCCGGCGACACCGGCGGCCGCAGCCACAATGCGCATTGGGTCGGCTTCAGCGTCGCGGCGTTGACGGCGCTCAACAAGGCGGTCGCGGCGATCACCAGGGCAAATTGCGCGTACATGCGCCCGGTCAGGCCCGGCAGGAAGGCCGCCGGCAGGAACACCGCTATCAGCACCAAGGTGATGCCGATGATCGGTCCGAACAGCGCGTCCATCGCCGCGATCGCGGCGTCATGGCCGGACATGCCCCGCTCGATGTTGTGCGCGGCGCCCTCGACCACGACGATGGCGTCGTCCACCACGATGCCGATCGCGAGCACGATCGCGAACAAAGTGGACAGGTTGACGGTGAAGCCGAGCGCCGCCATCGCGGCGAAGGCGCCGATGATAGTGACGGGCACGGTCGTTGCCGGCACCAGCATCGCGCGCCAGTCCTGCAGGAAGATCAGGATCACGACGAGCACCAGGAAACCGGCCTCGATCAGGGTCTTGTAGACTTCATGGATCGACGCCGAGACGAATTTCGTGGTGTCGAACGGGACGTCGAACCGCATGTCCGGCGGGAACGCGCCTGCGAGTTCCGCCATCTTCTTCTTGACCGCCTGCTCGACCTGCAGCGCGTTGGCGCCGGGCGACTGGAAGACGCCGATGCCGGTCGCCGGCTCCTTGTTGAGCGAGAAGACCTGGCTGTAGGTCTGGGCTCCGAGCTCGACCGATCCGACGTCGCGGACGCGGGTGACGTCGCCATTGCTGCCGGTCTTGACGATGACATCCTCGAATTCTCTGGCATCGTCGAGCCGGCCGTTGACGTTCAGCGTGTACTGAAAGGCCTGGCCCGACGGCGTCGGCGGCATGCCGACCTGGCCGGCGGTGACCTGCTGGCTCTGCTGCTGGATCGCCTGGATGACGTCCTGCGGCATCAGCCCGCGCACCTGCAGCTTGTTCGGGTCGAGCCAGACCCGCATCGAATACTGGCCGGCGCCGAACACCGTGACGTTGCCGACGCCCGGCAACCGCGACAGCTCATCGCGGATATTGATGGTGGCGTAATTGCTGAGGTAGAGGCTGTCGTAGGTCGACTTCGGCGACGTCAGCGTCACGAACAACAGGATCGCGGTGGACTTCTTCTGCACCGTGACGCCCTGGGTCTGCACCGACTGGGGGAGCTGCGACAGCGCGCTCGAGACGCGGTTCTGCACCAGCACCTGCGCGAAATCGAGGTCGGTGCCGATCTTGAAGGTGACGGTCAGGGTGTAGGTGCCGTCGGCGCCGCTATAGGACTGCATGTAGATCATGCCCTCGACGCCATTGACCTGCTGCTCGATCGGCAGCGCCACCGTGTCCATGACGGTTTTGGCGCTGGCGCCGGGATAGCGCGTGGTGACCTGCACGGTCGGCGGCACCACGTCGGGATATTGCGCGACCGCCAGGCTGAACAGGGCGACGCCGCCGATCAGGATCATCAACAGCGCGATGACGTTGGAAAGCACCGGGCGCTCGATGAAGAACTTTGAGATCATGGCCGGTCCTATTTGGTCGGCGTCGCGGATGCTTCGATCTTCTGCAGCTGCGGATCGACCTTCTGGCCGGGGATCGCGCGCAACAGCCCGGCGATGATGACGCGGTCGTCGGCCTTGAGCCCGCCGTCGATGACGCGCAGATCGCCTTCGACCGGTCCGGCCTGGACCTTGCGCTGCTCGACGACATTGTCCTTGTTCACGACCAGCACATAGCGTCCGCCCTGGTCGCTGCCGAGGGCGACATCGGGAACCAGCAGCGCGTCCTTCTGCTGCTCGATGGGGACGCGGACGCGAACGTAGTAGCCGGGCAACAGCACGCGCTCGGCGTTCGGCAGCACGCCGCGCACCGCCAGCGTTCCCGTCGACTGGTTGATGGTCGGCGCCGCATAGTCGAGCTTGCCCTTGTGCGGAAAGCCCTCTTCGGTCTGCAGCCCGACCTCGATCGGCAGCTGCTTGAGATCGCTCGCCGTCAGCCCCCGCCGCCTGGCCTCCGCCCGAATGCGCAGCACGTCCTGTTCGTTGACGTTGAAATTGACGTAGATCGGGTCGAGCTCGACGATGGTGGCGAGCTGGGTCGGCGACGCGGCGCCGACGAGTTCGCCGACCGAGACGAGATGCGCGCTGACGATGCCGTCGAACGGCGCCGTCACATTGGTGTAGCCGTAATTGACCGCCGCGATCTTGGTGTTGGCTTGGGCCTGCTGCAGGTTGGCCTGGGCGTTGTCGCGGCTGGCGGTGGACGTATCCAATGTCGCCTGCGACACGGCTTGCCTTGCGACCAGATCGACCTGGCGCTTGTAGTCGGCTTCCGCCTGTTTCAGCGACGCCTGCGCGCCGGCCTCGGCTGCCTGGGCCTGATCGAGTTTCAATTTGTAGGTATCGGGCTCGATCGTGAACAGCGTCGTGCCTTCCTTGACGAAGTCGCCGTCCTGATAGTTGATCGATTGCAGCACGCCCTGCACCCGCGCGACGAGATCGACGCTCTTGATCGGCGCGGTATTGCCGGTCGCCTCGAGATAGCGCGTGACCGGGCGCTGCAGCGGCATCCGCGACATCGACCTTCGGCGGCGGCGGCGGCACGAAGCTGTTTTGTTCGCAGGCGCTCAAGGCGACGAATGCGATCATGACGAACGCGAGACGCAACGCGGGGGCGGATCGATTTGCGCGGCTGTCCGGCTTGATGCTTGGCGAACGCGCAGGCTTCATTTTCCGTGCCCCGATTATCTTGTTCTGAAAAATTACGCTCGGAGGAAGATTTGCCGCCACCGGAGAATAGCAACAATCCGCTTGCAGTGGAACTCGAAAGCGAAAATGATGCTTTTGCGGAAATCTTTGATCAACCCCTTCGCAATTTCCGTCGCCGAAAGCTCGGCTGCGGCAAAAAGATCAGGGATTTGAGGGACAAAACTGTGCGTATTGCCGTGATCGGCGGAGGCCCCGGCGGCCTGTATTTCGCCTATCTGTGGAAACGGCGGCATCCGGGCGCCTCGATCGATCTGTTCGAACAGAATGCCGCCGGCGCAACCTGGGGCTTTGGCGTGGTGTTCTCCGAGCAGGCGCTGGAATTCCTGCGTGCCGACGACCCCGACACGGTCGACGCCATTGCGCCGCGCATGGAGAGCTGGAGCAACATCACGCTCAATCTGCGCGGCGAGAGCGTCGAGATCGACGGCGTCGGCTTTTCCTCAATCGGAAGGCTCGAGCTGCTCGGGCTGTTGCAGCGGCGCGCGGCCTCGGTCGGCGTTGCACCGCACTACGAAACGTCGATCAATTCGGTGGACCGGTTGGCCGGCTATGACCTGATCGTCGGCGCCGACGGCCTGAACTCGCTGCTGCGCCGGAGTTTCGAGGGCGATTTCGGCACCTCTTTATCTTATTCCGCCAACAAGTTTGCCTGGTACGGCACGACCAAACGGTTCGAGACGCTGTCGCAGACCTTTGTCGAAACCGATCGCGGCGCGTTCAACGCGCATCACTATCGCTATTCGCCCGATATGAGCACGTTCCTGGTCGAATGCGATCTCGCGACCTGGCAGGCTTACGGCTTTGCCGACAAGACCGTCGAGCAGTCGCAGGCGATTTGCGAACAGGTGTTTGCCGCCACGCTCGACGGCCACCGGCTGATCTCGAACAAATCGGTGTGGCGCAATTTCCCCTGGATCTGGAACGAGCGCTGGTCGTTCAGGAACATGGTGCTGATCGGCGATGCGCTGCATTCGGCGCATTTCTCGATCGGATCGGGAACGCGGCTGGCGATCGAGGATGCGATCGCGCTGACCAAGGCGCTGGAGGCGGAGCGCGATATTCCCTTAGCCCTTGCCCGCTATCAGGCCGAGCGCAAGCCGATCGTGAAAAAGCTGGTGACGGCGGCGCGCACCAGCGCCGACTGGTACGAGAAATTCCCCGCGCATATGAAGCTCCGCCTGATGGATTTTGCCCATAGCTACATCACCCGCTCCGGCCGCATCGACGATGCGCGGCTGCGCGCGATGTCGCCTTCCTTCATGGCGCGCTACGAGGCGTCGCGGCCGCTCGCGGCAGGCGGGAGCCGGCAATGACCCTGTCAACGCAGGCTCGCCCGCTGGCGATTGCCGATGGCGTGCCGCCGGACAGCCCGGGCGCGACGGAGATCGGCTTTACGATCCCGCAAACCTATAACGCCAGCCGGATCCTGTTCGACAATCTCGACAGGGGCCGCGGCGACAAGCTGGCGCTCACCGGCCCGCTCGGAAGGCGCAGCTATGCCGAACTCTGCGCGGAGGCCTCGCGCTGGGGCCATGGTTTCATCTCGCTCGGGCTGAAGCGCGGCGACCGCATCCTGATGTTTCTCGACGATACGCCGGCCTATCCGGCGGCATTCTTCGGCGCGGTCCGCGCCGGCTTCGTGCCGCTGCTGATCAACACGCTGACGCCGCCGGACCTGCTGCAGTTCTATCTCTCGGATTCCGGCGCGTCCGTGGCCGTCGCCGACGCTGAGTTCTGCCCACGCTTCGACGCAACCGCATGCAAGGACACGGCGTTGCAGACGCTGATCGCCGTCAACGGCGTGGCCGGTGATCATGCCGTGCCGAATACGATCGTCGCCGAGCGCTGGCTGCCGGGGTTTGCCGCCGAGCTTGCGGAGGCCGACACCGATCGCAACGAGATGGCGTTCTGGATGTATTCGTCGGGCTCGACCGGCCGTCCCAAGGGCATCGTGCATCTGCAGCACGACATGGCCTATAGCGATCAGGCGTTCGCGCAAAACGTGTTGAAGCTGACGCCCGACGACATCTGCTTTTCGGTGCCGAAGATGTTCTTCGCCTACGGCTTCGGCAATTCCATCACCTTTCCGTTCTCCGCGGGTGCGGCGACCCTGCTGCTGCCGGGCCAGCCGAAGCCTGCGGCGATTTTCGAGGCGATCGGGCGATTCCGCCCCTCGGTGTTCTTCGGATTGCCGACGCTCTATACGTCGCTGACCAAGGCCGACGGCGCGACGGCAGCGGATTTTTCCTCGCTGCGCATGGCGGTCTCGGCCGCCGAAGTGCTTTCGGCCGACGTCTTCAACGGCTGGAAGAAACTCACGGGACTCGAGATCGTCGAAGGCCTCGGCTCGACGGAAGTGCTGCACATCTACCTCAGCAACCGCCCGGAGCAAAAAAAACCCGGCGCCGCCGGGCTTCGCGTGCCCGGCTACGAGATCGCGCTGCGCGACAAGGACGGCCGCGAGGTCGGCGACAACGAGGAAGGCATTTTGTGGGTGCGCGGCGATTCCAACACGCCGCTGTACTGGAACCGGCCCGACAAGACCGCCGAGACCATCCGCGACGGGGGGTGGATCTACACCGGCGACCGTTTCGTGCGCGATGCCGACGGCTTCCATTTCTTCCGCGGCCGCGCCGATGACCTCATCAAGATCTCCGGCCAGTGGGTCTATCCGCTCGAGGTCGAGCTTTGCCTCGCCGAGCACCCGCAAGTGCGCGAATGCGCGGTGTTCGCCGCCGAATTGCCGGACCGGCGCATGACGCTGAAGGCCGTGGTGGTGATGAACGACCGCGCCTTCGACGAGCGCGGCGACGACCAGGATGCTGCAGGATTTCGTCAAGGCAAAACTTGTTCCCTACAAATATCCGCGCGAGATCAAATTCATCGACGAATTGCCGAAGACCGGCACCGGCAAGATCGATCGCCAGGCGGTGATGCGGATTTAGTGGCATGCACCGCTGCGCCCCGCTCTCCCGCACTTCGCGGGGGAGGGCTGGGGTGGCGGTGTTGCCGCGTAACGAAAGTCAGAGGCCTCGGAGAGAGCCCCCACCCGCCGCGCTTCGCGCGTCGACCTCCCCCGCGAGCGGGAGAGGTAAGTCATCCCCCCAACCCCGTCCCGCCATAGAGCCAGGCGAGATCGCGATACCAATCCTCCGAACTCTTCGCGCGCATGATGGCGTTGCGCAGCCGGGCGTGGTCGCCTGCGGGATGATAGATGTGCTCGCCGATGGCGCGGGAGAGCAGCTGCACGCGCGCGGTGCGCGGGAAGCGCTGCGCGCGGTATTTCTCCAGCGCGGTCGCATGATCGCCGGGATGGCTGCCCAGCATGTGCGACAGGCACACCGCGTCCTCCATCGCCTGGCAGGCGCCTTGCGCGAAATATTGCAGCATCGGGTGCGCGGCGTCGCCGAGCAGCGCGACGCGGCCGTCGACCCAGCGCTCGGTCGGATCGCGGTCGCACAGCACCCACAGCCGCCAGTTCCTGCCGTGGCGGATGATGCTTTGCGCGCGCTCATGCACATGCGAAAAACCCTGCATCACCTCCTGATCGGACACCGGCTTGCCCGCCACCGGCTCCGGCGCGTCGTTGTGACAGGTCACGACGAGGTTGAACACCTTCCAGCCCGACAGCGGGTAATGCACGATGTGGCATTTCGGCCCGGCCCACAACGTCGCCGCGTTCCAGCGCAGATCTTCCGGCATCTGCTCGGTCGGGATCACCGAGCGATAGGTGGTGTGGCCAGAAACCCGCGGCGGCCCGTCCGCCGTCACCTGTTTGCGGACATTCGACCACAGCCCGTCGGCGCCGATCAAAAGCGAGCCGGTGACGCGCTCACCGGAAGCCAGATTCGCCGTCACCGATGAACCGTCCTGATCGTAACCGACGACCTCGCAGCTGACCGCAGCTCGATCAGCTCGTGATCCCGGCAGGCTTTCAGGAACACGCCATGCAGATCGCCGCGATGCACCACCGCGTAAGGATTGCCGAAGCGCGCGCGGAACGCCTCGCGCAGGTCGACATGGGTGATCTCCTCGGCCGTCAGCGCATCCATCAGCCGGAGCTGGTCGATATAGACCGCCATGCCGCGCGCGGCTTCGCCGACGCCGAGATAATCGAAGGCGTGAAACGCGTTCGGCCCGAGCTGAATGCCCGCGCCGATCTCGCCCAACGCCGACGCCTTTTCCAGGAGGATCGAGGCAATGCCCTTTTGCGCCAGGCCAAGCGCGGCGGCGAGGCCGCCGATGCCGCCGCCCGCGATCAAGACCGGCCGCGCGCCCGCCATCAGCCCGACTTTCCGAGATGTTCGAGCGCGTCTTCGGCGCGCAGCGGCACCCGCGAGGCCTCGTTGTTGAGATCGACCAGTTGCGTCAGCAGCGCCAGCAGCGTCTTGCGGTCGGCGGGTTTGAGCGGCTGCAGCATCCGCGCCTGCGCGCGATCGACCGCCGGCATGATATCGCGCAACAGCGCCGCGCCCGATCGCGTCAGGTACAGGAGCTTGATCCGCCTGTCCTCGCGCGAGGCCTTGCGCTCGATCAGTTGCTTGGTCTGAAGCCGCTCGATCACATTGCCGAGCGTCGAGCGGTCGAACGCGATCACGGCCGACAGCCGCGTCGCGTCGATGCCGGGATGCGTGTGGATCGCGACCAGCGAAGCGAACTGCACCGGCGTCAGGTCGAACGCCCCGCACTCCTCGATGAAAATCGACACCGCGATCTGCTGCATTCGCCGGAACAGGTAGCCAGGCGCAGTGTAGACGGCATCCATCGTCACCGGCTGCGGCTTACTCGGCATCGGGCTGACGCTCCGGCGCGGCATCGGCGAACGCCTTGTTGCTCTTCGCGGCGGCTTCCGCCTTCAGGAGGCGCGGAAAGACCGACACATCGACCCCGAAACGGCGGGCATTGGCGAGCTGCGGCACCAGGCAGAGGTCAGCCATGGTCGGCGATGCGCCGAAGCAGAACGGGCCGGGCTCGTCCGCGATCAATGCTTCGCAGGCTGTGAGCCCCTCGCGGTTGGCCCAGGCCGCCCACCCCGTCACCTGCTCCTGGGGCAGGCCGAGCTCACGCAGCCGCGCGAGCAGCTTGAGATTCTGCACCGGATGGGTATCGCAGGCGATCGCCAGCGCAAACGCGCGGACCTTGGCGCGGCGCAATGGATCCTTGGGTAGCAGCGGCGGCTCGGAATGGGTTTCCTCGAGCCATTCGATGATGGCGAGCGACTGCGTCAACGCCTCGCCGGCATCGGTTTCCAGCGCCGGCACCAGGCCTTGCGGGTTGATGGCGAGGTAGGCGGGATCGCGCTGCTCGCCCTTGCGCAGATGGTGCGGCAGGTGCTCGACGGACAAGCCTTTCAGGTTCAAAGCTATTCTGACCCGGTAGGCCGCGCTGCTGCGGAAATAGCCGTGCAGCTTCATCGGGAATCCCCCTTGCATTTTATCGACGGCTCTCGTCGGCCCGCATTGACCCTAGCCATATTGTAAGTATACTGTCAATCGACAACGCAGGAACAGGGAGGCTCGCCATGGAAGCCGTGTTGAAGACGCCGGAACGCGAGGCGTTCTACAAGAAGATCGACGGCGAAAATCTCGCGGCACTCTGGAACGTGATGGGCGACCTGATCACGCCGGAACCGAAGAGCGCCTGCCGGCCTCATTTGTGGAAGTTCGACGCCATCCGCGACTACATGACCGAAGCCGGCAAGCTGATCACCGCCAAGGAGGCCACGCGGCGCGTGCTGGTGCTGGAAAATCCGGGGTTGCGCGGGCAGTCGAAAGTCACGACGTCGCTGTTTGCCGGCGTGCAGATGGTGATCCCGGGCGACATCGCGCCGGCGCACCGCCACAGCCAGTCGGCGCTTCGCTTCATCCTCGAAGGCAAGGGCGCCTATACCTCGGTCGACGGCGAGCGCACCGCGATGGAGCCGGGCGATTTCGTCATCACGCCGTCGATGACCTGGCACGACCATTCCAACGAAACCAACGAGCCGATGTTCTGGCTCGACGGGCTCGACATCCCGATGGTGCAGTTCTTCGATGCTTCCTTCGCCGAAGACTCCAAGGAGGACCAGCAGAAGATCACCAAGCCGGTGGGCGACAGTTTTGGCCGCTACGGGCACAATCTGCTGCCGGTCGACGAGAAGCGCGCGTCAAAAACCTCGCCGATCTTCAACTATCCCTATTCCCACACCCGCGAGGCGTTGGAGCAGGCCAAGGCCCGCAACGAATGGGACGCCTGCCACGGGTTGAAATTGAAATTCTCCAACCCCGAGACCGGCGACTTCGCGATGCCGACCATCGGCACTTTCATCCAGCTGTTGCCGAAAGGCTTCAAGACCGCGCGCTATCGCGCGACCGACGCCACGGTGTTCGCGGCGATCGAAGGCAAGGGCCGCTCGCGGATCGGCGATCAGACCTTCGAGTGGGGCCCGCGCGACCTGTTCGTGGTGCCGAGCTGGCAATGGGTCACCCACGAGGCCGATGCGGATTCGGTGCTGTTCAGCTTCTCCGACCGCCCGGTGCAGCAGAAGCTCGACCTGTTCAGGGAAGATCGCGGCAATGCGTGAACGTTGGTGGCATCGTCATGGCCGGGCTTGTCCCGGCCATCCACGTCCTTGTTGATGCGGGATCGCATCATCCAAATTTCCTCCGTCTTCGTCGCGTTATCCACAAACCGAAATCCGTAGGGCGGGTTAGCCGGAGGCGTAACCCGCCACCCTTCCTCGCAGGGAACGGCGGGTTACGCTTCGCTAACCCGCCCTACGCTCTACAGCCCTTCCGGCACCGCCTGATCGCGTCCGATAAACGCCCCCTGCTCTCTCAACTGCAACTGCAACCTTTCCACCGCGATATCGCGCGGCGCCGTATTGCCCGACAGCGCCAGCGCCGCAGCGGTGCCGGCGGCTTCGCCCATCGCAAAGCAGGCGCCGGAGACGCGCGCGGCGGACTGGCCGTCATGGGTCATCGAAGCGCAGCGCCCGGCGACCAGAAGATTGTCGAGGCCTTCGGGGGTCAGCATGCGATAGGGCAATTCATTGAAGCCGCGCGACTCCGGGATCGGCGGGAATTTGAAGATCACGTCGCCCGCGACATGCTGCTCCATCGGCCAGCCGTTGACGCCGATACTGTCGTCGAACGAGGCGCAGCCGAGCACGTCCTCGCCCGAAAGCATGTAGCCGCCGACGATGCGCCGGGTTTCGCGGATGCCGAGCTGCGGCGGCAGGTCGACGATGTAGGATTTTTCGAAGCCGGGAACGGTGCGCAGAAAATCGAAGGCTTCGACCGCCTGGCGGCGGCCGTCGATTTCGCCGCGCGTCAGTTCGTCGGGTTCGAGCCCGTTGATCGCCTTTCCATCCGCTCGCGAAACTTGCGTGAAGTTCACGCGCCATTCGATCTGCGAGCGCTGCGGCCGCACGATCGCGGCCTTGCGCGGAAAATGATGCGTGCCTGCGGCTTCGGCCTGCGCCATCAGCGCCGGAATCGTCCGCCAGGCTTCGCCCGCCTTTTCCGGATCGATGCCGTTGAGACGGAACATCATGGAGGGATAAAGCATGCTGCCGGCGTTGTCGCCGACCTCGTAACGCGCGCCCGCCCAGGCGGCGAGATCGCCGTCACCGGAGCAATCGATGAAGATCTTTGCGCGCACCGCGCGTCGCCCGGCCCTGGTCTCGACGAACAGCGCGTTGATGCGCCTCTCGTCGTGCATTGCTGTGCCGGCGCCGAGCGCGTGAAAGAGGATATCGACCTTGTGCGCGGCCAGCAGATCGTCGGCCGCGATCTTGTAGGCCGCGGTGTCGTAGGCCTGCGCCAGGATCTTGCCGAGGATCAGATGCGGCGCATTCAGCCCGCCGGCCCGATCGATCCGTTCGAGCAGCTCGGAGGCGATGCCCCGCACGACGCGATGCATCTCGCCATGGACATTGGCATGCAGCCCGCAAAAATTCGTCACCCCCGCCGCCGTCCCCATGCCGCCGAGGAAGCCGTAGCGCTCGATCAGCAGGGTCCGCCGCCCCGCCCGCGCGGCGGCCACCGCCGCGGCAATCCCCGCGGGCCCGCCGCCGAGAACGACGATTTCATATTCGCCGTAGAGCGGAATTTGGCGCGCGGGTTCGGTGATGGATGTAGGTGGCAAGTTAGGTTCCCGGATGATGAACTGACAATCATGCCTCGGGTGGGAAATTTTAGCCATCGCGTCAAGACGCGGTGCCGCGCCTGCCCTGTTGCGCTACCGGGCAGGCTCGTGGAAACTGTGATCGATCTCGGTCGCTCCCCCCAACAGGAACCCCTCCCCATGCGTATCTGTATCTTCGGCGCGGGCGCCGTCGGCAGTCATTTTGCGGTGCGGCTGGCGCTGGCAGGGCATGACGTCGCCTGCGTGATGCGCGGGCCGCATCTTGCGGCGGTCAAGGCAAGAGGCCTGACGCTTCGGGTCGGCGACGCTGAATTCCCGGCCAAGGTAACCGCCTCCGACGAACCGGCTGCGCTCGGGCCGCAGGACCTCGTCATCTCGACGCTGAAGGCCAACGGCCTCGCCGGCCTGGTTAAGGGCCTGCCGCCCTTGCTGCTCGAGGACACGGCTATCGTGTTCGCCCAGAACGGCATTCCCTGGTGGTACGACATCGGGCTTGCCAAAAATCACCCGCCGATGCCCGACCTTGCCTTTCTCGATCCCGGCGGCGCCTTGCGCGCGCTGGTCTCGCGCGAGCGCATCATCGGCGGGGTGATCTTTTCGTCGAACGAAGTGGTCGCGCCGGGCGTGGTCGAAAACCTTTCGCCCGACCGCAACATGCTGCTGGTCGGCGAATGCGACGACCGCGCCAGCGAGCGGATCGCACGCCTGCGGGCCATGCTCGAAGGCGCGGCGATCGCCTCGCCGCCGGTCTCGCGGATCAGGGAGGCGATCTGGTCGAAACTCCTGACCAACATGTCGATGTCGGTGCTGTGCCTGATCACCGGACAGACCGCGCGGGCCGTGCGGGACGATCCCGCCTTGCGCGAGGTGGTGCCGCGCCTGCTCGATGAGGCCAACGATATCGGCCAGAGCTGTTTTCCTGAAGTCAAGCGCGTCACCCGCACCGGCCCCGCGCCCAGTCACAAGCCGTCGATCCTGCAGGACTACGAACTCGGCCGCGCGATGGAGATCGACGCGCTGGTCCGCGCACCCGCGGCCTTCGCCCGCGCCGCGGGATTGTCGACGCCGATGCTGGACTTGCTGGCCGCGCTGGCCATCCAGAAGGCGCGCGACAAGGGGCTGTATCAGGGTTGAATGTTCGCGTTTGAGGGCCGCGTCGAGCAGCACGGTTAGCTGTCACCTCTCCCTTGTGGGAGAGGTCGGATCGCATCGACAGATGCGATCCGGGTGAGGGTCGCGGCATCGGGACTGCCGCTGTGGCAACCCCTCACCCCAACCCTCTCCCACACGGGGAGAGGGAGCTCACCGCCGTTGCCGAGACACCTGCGCAATGCTTCAATCCAGCTGAAATCATACTCGAAAACCGGGAAGCCATCATGCTCGTCAAGAACAAGGTCTGCGTCGTCACGGGAGGCGCCAGCGGCATCGGCGAGGCGGTGGCGCGCGCCTATGCGCAAGCCGGCGCGCGCGGCGTGGTGGTCGCCGATCTCAAGACCTCGCGCGACCGGCTCGCCCGGGTCGCGGGCGACATCGAGGGGCTGGCGGTCACCGCCGATGTCGGCGAGGAAGCCGACATCAAGGCGCTGATTGCGGCGGCGGAAGCCAAATATGGACCGATCGACGTGTTCTTTTCCAACGCCGGGCTCTCGCGCAAGGGACAGGAGAGCGCGTCCGACGCCGACTGGGAGGTGAGCTGGCGGGTCCACGTCATGAGCCACGTGTTCGCGGCGCGGGCGCTCGTTCCCGGCATGCTGGCGCGGGGCTCCGGCTATCTCCTCAACACGGCTTCCGCGGCCGGCCTGCTCGCTTCGCTGAACTCGATGCCCTATGGCGTGACCAAGAGCGCGGCCGTGGCGCTGGCGGAGCATCTCGCCATTCAATACGGCGACCGCGGCATCCGGGTTTCGGTGCTTTGTCCGCAGTCGGTGCAGACCGGCATGACGATGCCGGGCCCGAGCGCCGCACGGGTCGATGGCGTGATGCAGCCTGCGGAAGTGGCGCGCATCGTGATCGAGGCGATGGCGGCCGAGCGCTTTCTGATCCTGTCGCATCCGCAAGTCCATGAATATGTGCAGCGCAAGGCCGCCAACCCCGAGCGATGGCTGACGGGGATGCGGCGGTTGCGCGACAAGATCTATGGCGCCCAGCCCGCGGGCTGACGGAAAGGCAAGGGGTCGACGGCCTTGAAATCGCTGCTGCCCGTCATGCTCGCCCTGCTGTTCGGCGTCGCGCCCGCCGCGGCGATCGAGCAATGCCGGTTCATCCAGGCGAAGGTTGAGCGGGAAGCCTGCTATCAGCGGCAGGAGGCCGAGCTTGCCAAAAGGCGCAAGCCCGAGCGCCCGGCCGAGACCTCGACGCTGGATGCGCTAAAGCAGATGCATCAGGAGGACGACGCGGTCTACAAGAGCCTGCACAGCATCTGCCGCGGATGCTGAAGGGACTTTTCCCCAACATCCAGGTCCGCCGATGCCGCTCAGACCTTCTTCGGCGCCTCGATAGCGAAACGAGAACCGCCGTCATCGAGCCGAGGGCGTCAACTGCCGCGTTATCGTGATTTTCGCCTTGCCTGTGTTGTTGTCGTAAAAACGCGTTATGGTTTTCCAAAACGGAATGGCAGCGATCGCGTCGTTGACATAGAGAATCAGCTCGCCGTCGCTGTGTGCCGCGAAGTTCGAGGCATAGATTTTGCGAAACTTGTGCTTGTTCCAGATTTCCGTTGCCTTGGCCAATTCGGTCGCCGGAATCTTCTGATTGGATGCCAGTCTGCTCGGATCGTCCTCGGCGCTTCCGCCGCCAAGTTGCTGCAGCCGTTCCTTGTAGCTGTCATCTTTGTAGAAGTTCTTCGGAAAGTGGTCGCCGGCCGTATCCGTTCCGGCCGGGAGCGCCATATCCCCGTCCGCCGAATCCAGCGCCCATGTGTCGATGCCGGTTCTGCCGATCCTGGCAATGGGCTGGAACCAGTCCGCCGATAACCAGCGCCGAATTGGCCATGCAACAAAATGACGCCACGAAACGTCCTTGAAGCCGGCGATATCGGTCATGATGGTCTGGTCGAAGAACGGAGGATCGGTCATTTCGATCCACAGCGCGTAGTGCTGGCCCTCTTCCAGCGCGATGCCGCTGGCCCAGCACCGCATGCTCGCGTCGAAGCCGTCGCGGGTGAGCGTTTGTCCCGGCTGCAGCTTGACGGCGGCGGGCCTTGCACTTGCGCCTTCCTCCTCGGCGCAGATGGCTCCGCTCCCGTCACGCAGGGTAACCGTGGAGCGGCTGATCGAAACACCGACCGCGGCATAGATCAGCGCGATTGCAGCCAACGGCAGCGCGTAACGGCTGACCCCACATGCGAGGAGCCCCGCGAGTTTGGACTGCCGAATCTTCGTTGCGAGCGTGCCGGCACCTTTGGCCTTCCTCTGTCGGGTGTCGGAGGTTTTTTCCGAGGCCAGCCACGCCTGACGGGCAAGATCGGCGATGCGGTCGCGCAGACTCCCGTTGCGCAGATACAGGACAATCGCCAGCACGATGACGATCCCGCAGGCGGTGGGCCTTGCGATGAGCGCCTCCGACCACGGCTTCGCATAGCCCGGCAGCAAGGAGCCGATGAGCTGAACAACACTTCCGACGAACGCCGAGCTTCCCTGATCGGAATTTGCCGCCCACCGCCAGAGCTCATCCCAGTACCAGCCCAGGCCCAACCATGTCGCGGCCCCTTGCATCGTTTGGCGGAAGTACTCGACGACGGGCCTCACCGTCCATGGCAACGAAGCGATGACAAGAGCGGTGAAGAGCAGGAAGTAGTAGGCGACGCGGCGACGCCAGATGTTGTCGAGGGTCATGGACACAATGGCCGGGTCGGGATCGTTCAGCGACTCGACCGCCCGCACCGCCAACGCCATTTCCGGGCTCAACGGTGCAAGCGGGGCCTTGCCGGGCGCCAGCCTGGTCTGGTCGAATCCCCTTATCTCGTGCGTAGTGCCATCCGGCATGAGCACGAAAGCCGTTTCCGGAAGCGTCACCGGTGCATAGCGGTCGACCCCGAAGGCGATCTTCTCGGCAACGGAATAATGGATCAGCGGAGGACCGCCGTTGTCCCCGACGGTTCTCGGGCTATAGCGGTAAAATACGCTCAGCCCGCCGCGCGAATCGTGCTTGGATGCATAGGGCGACGCCTTTTCGGCGAGCACTTTTCGCGCACCATCGATGAAACGAAGGTCATCCCCGATCTCATCCGCCATCCAGTTCAGGGGCACAAGCGCGAGGTCATCCTCGGGATAACCGCCGCCGACGTCGGAATGGACGCCGGCGAACCAAACCTCCTTGACGCGCGCGCGATCCTTTGCCGTCTTGCGATCGATGCGGAGCGGATGGAATGCCGTACGTTCATCGTCCAACGACAACGCGTGGCAGGCGCGCAGGACGGTTTCGCTGAGCGTCTTGTTCCTGAACGAGATCGGCCAGATCGCCCAGTCGATCGCGCTGCGGAATTCCTCGATTGGAACGCCAAATGCCTCGACCGTGTCGAAGAGACCGACGAATTTGATCGGCACGCTGCGACGCCGTTGTGCCGTGGTTTGCGCCGCTACTTCGGAGTAGAGGCGCCAACCCGCCAACGACCGGGCCGCCAGATGAAATGCGCCGAGCACCACATTCCGGACCGTGCGGGCCAGCCATACGCTCGGGAAGGTTTTCCGCCAGGGAACCGTCTTGGATCGATAGGAACGCCAGGCTTCCATCGCATTGCGTTGCATCTCGGCGTGCGAGACGGCTTCATTGCCGATCTGCGCCGGGATCAGTCCTTCGTGATGCATGAGCCCGATCAGCGTACGGATGGTGAATGAGCCGCGGCTGAAACCGAACATGTAAATCTCGTCGTTCGGCCGCCAGTTCCAGCAGATGAACTCATAGAGCTTGCGGACATTGGACGGAACGCCGATGCCGGTCGCCAGATCCAGCATCGCGAAAGGTTTGAAGCCCGACGTTCCAACGCCCTTGATGTAGTGTGCGATCTGATCGGGCTTGGTCTGATCGAGTGCCTCGTACAGCCGCCAGACATTGGATTCCTGAACCGTAAAAGCGTTTCCGGTTCCGTCGGCGAACACGACAATCTTTTTCGGCATGTCATCCTTTTTCGGCATGTCGTCCCCCCGCCAAAACTGTCTTTGCTTTTTCAGGCAGCATATGACTCAATCTCAGATTGAGCAACCGCGCCGAGCCCGCAGCGCATCCCTTCAGGTTGCCGCGGCAGCCGCGGTGGACGGGCATTTTCTCTACTGTAATTGCGTGCCGGCGCCGTATCGCTGACGCTAGGTCCTGTCGGCACCCCAGTTGGCCGCGCGTTTTTCGGCGAAGGAGGCAAGGCCTTCGGAGGCTTCGGGCGTCTGCCGCCTCGCCGCGTGCATCCGGACCAGCCGCGCATAGGCCTGATCGTCGACGCTCATGCCGCCGAACGAGCTTTCCAACGCCAGCGCCTTGGTCTCGGCCAGGGCCTCGGGGCCATTGGCCAGCAATTGCTCGACGACTTTTGTGCCGGCGCTTTCAAGGTCGGCGAGCGGCACCACCTCGTGCACGAGGCCGATGCGGCGCGCATCATGCGCGCCGAAGCGCTCGCCGGTCAGCGCGTAGCGGCGGACCTGGCGGACGCCGATGGCGTCGCATAATTGCGGGATGATGATCGCGGCCGTCAATCCCCAGCGCACTTCCGTGATCGAGAACAGGGCATTGTCGGCCGCGATCACCACGTCGCAGGCGGAAATGATACCCGTGCCGCCGCCGAAGCAGCCGCCCTGCACCAGCGCCACCGTCGGCACCGGCAACAGGTTCAGCCGCTGCACGGCCTGATAGGTCGCCCGCGACACCGCCTCGTTCTCTTCCGGTGACGTTGGCCGCACGCCGTTGATCCACTTCAGGTCGGCACCGGCCTGAAAATGCTTGCCATTGCCGCGCAGCACCACGACGCGCAGCGACGGCTTCCCGCCCAGTTCATCCATCGCCGCCAGCACGCCACCGATGAGCCCGGCATCATAGGCGTTGTTGACCTCCGGGCGGTTCAAGGTGACGGTGGCGACCCCGCGCGCGTCGAGATTCCACAGGACCGGATTGGCAGGCATGGGCGATTCCCTTGTGCAAGGTTTGCGATTGAGGCAGTTCTTAACAGAAACGGAAAGCCGGCGGAGCCGCTAAATTGGCATGCAAAGAATAGCGAACACGATCTTGCGCGTGCTGTTTGGCACGGCGGCGTATGTCCTCATCATCGTGTTGGCCGCGCCCATTCCGAGCGCCGCCGGATTGTTTCTGACCTTTCCCGCTCTCAACGGGTTGGCATTCCTCTATTCCCCGCCGTCGAGCACCGAATCCATGGCAAGAAGCATGTTGTGGATGCCGGTGATCAATTCCGCGCTGTGCGGCGCTTACATCCTGGCCTTCCTGGCATTCAGCCCGTTCATTGCGCCAACCTTGTTGGCCTGGACGCTCGCGATTGCGGTCGCCGCCCTCTGGCTCGGTGTTTCGACCCGGAAATTCGTCAGAGACGGGATTGCACGGGACCAGCAGGCGATTTACGGCTTCATCGTCCTTCTTGTCGGATGCGCACTCGCGGCATTGGCGTCACGCGTGCTCAGCGGCCTCGCGATTTCGCAAGGCCCGTGGTCATCTCCGCATTTTGTGCTTTCGCTCGACCTCCTGCCGCGGATTTTCTGGCAAAGCCGGTTGAAGATCGCCTTGTTTGCTTTGTGCCTTCTCCTGTTTCTCGTGTTGACCACGCGCCTGTCGCCGCGCGCGCAAGGGGTTCTCGGCGGTCTGCCGCTGGTGCCTTTCGGCGGGCTTGTCAGCGTCGCCACGGACACCGGCACTGACCATCTCTACATTTTCGAGCGGATGGCAGCGAGCGTCTGGCTCGGACCGATGGTCGGGATCTGGTTCATCTGCGGCTACTCGGGATATCTGAGCGCACGGCGGCCGGGCGGAACCAAATCCCTCGACGCCGCGATCAGGTTTGCCGTGCTGCTGGCGGCATGGTGCCTCTGCGTCGCCGCGATTTTTGCAATCTCCGGCGCGCTCGCCTTTTTCGAACCGAAGTGAAATCATTCACGCTGGACATCACCGAGTGAGAGCACCGGCGAAGTTCCTGCCCGCCGGCGTTCAAGTCGGCATCACCCCGCCTTGGTGCCGGCGATGCGGCTGAGCGAACCCGCGATGAACTCGTGCACGCCGACATTCTCGAACCCCGCGGCCTTGAAGTAGCCGATCACGTCGGCTTCCGAATGCGCAAGCCCGAGCGAATCTGTTATCGCCTGGCCGAGGCCCCAATAGGCCGGTCCCCATGGTCCGGTGCGCTCGTTGTTGGTGGTCTCGCCGATCAGGTGCATCTCGCCGCCGGGCAGCAGCGCATCGTGCGTCTTCCTGACGACGGCGGCGATCATCTCGCGGCTGTACATGGGCAGGTTGGAGGCCATGATCGCGACGTCGCAATCGGTCGGGAACGGATCCGAAGTGAAATTGCAGGCTTGCGCCTCGACGCGGTCGGCGACGCCGTTCCCGGCGATGAACTCGCGCGTCACCTCGCACACCACGGGCAAATCGAGCACCACCGCGCGGATGCCGGGATGCTCCTTTGCCGCGGCGATGCAGTAGGCCCCGGAGCCGCCGCCGATATCCATGATGCGCTTGCGGCCGGCAAGATCGACCCGGCGGGCGAAGCGGCGGCCCGCGCCCATGCCGATCGAATAGGTCGCATTATGATAGCGCCGCGCATCCGCCACCGTGAAGGCCTCGATTCCGCCCATTACCTTCAGATCCCTGGTGCGGATATGCTCGGCGAGCCGTCCCCACTCGTTCCATTGCGGTTTTGTGAACGTGATCCAGGGTCCCATGTAGCCGGGATTGCCCTCGACCAGGAAACGCTCGACGTCGGGCGCATTGTTGTGGCGCGCTTGCGCCTGCTCCAATAAGCCCGCCGCGCACAGCATCACCATCAACCGCTCGGCATTGGTCGGATGGATGTCCAGCGCTTTCGCTACTTCGTCGTAGGTCCCGGCGCCCTTGCTGATCGCGGTGAACAGCCCGACCTCGACCGCCGCCATCAGCGCGGCGGATTGCCCGTAGGACTGGGCGATATTTTGCAGCCTAACGGTGGTGACCGGTGCACTGCCGGCCCGCGCGGTCTGCTCAGGTGAAGCCATGATGCGCGAGCCGGCCGTCTCACTCCGCCGCGTCGAGGATCGTCTTGCCGAGCGTGTTGTCGACCACGACCGGTGTCTCGAAATAGCTGATCTCGGGCGCGGCGCCATAGCGCTCGGTGATCATCTTGCGCCATTCGGCATTGTAGACGCGCTCGGCGGCTTCGCGGCTTTCCCAGAGATAGCAGCCGCCGCCGGTCCGGCTCTCGGCGTCGAACAGGTAATATTTTCGCACCAGGCCGGGCAGGCCCTGGTATTTCGGCGCCGAGCCCTGGAACAACTCGGCCGCCTTCGCGGCGTCAATGGCGGCGGGCAGCTTGAAACGGACGATGGCGGTAATCATGGCTCATCCCTCCCGGCATTCTCGCGCGCTGTTAAAGACGCGCTGTTGAAAAAAATGGCGATCCCGGCATGACTCGAACATGCGACCTACGGTTTAGGAAACCGCCGCTCTATCCAGCTGAGCTACGGGACCGGATCACCCGCGGGCCAAGGCCGCCGGTTGCGTGGACGCTAGATAGCAGAGCGGCCGAATGATCGCCAGCCTCCGGCCGGCCATTCGGTCTCGCAACACGAGCTTCTGAACAGGCCCTGCGGATCGCGCTTTACGAATAAAGCTTGCGGGTGGTGGCGCTTTTTTCGCCGGCGTCGGGGCCGCGGAAGGTACCGAACAGGCCGTCGAGCGTGGGATTGCTGACGCCGAACCAGTGCTTCTCGCTGATGAAGTGATGGCGCAAGTGATATTGCTTGATCCAGCGGCCGAGCCGCCTTCGCGGCCGGTACGGGATATGGGCGACGTAGTGCACCCATTCATAGTGCAGGATCGCCAGCATCATCCCGAGCAGCGCCGAGAAAGCCGCCTCCGTCCCGAACAGAAGCCCAACCAGCGCCGAAGCAAACGCGAGGTTCGGCACCAGAAACCAGATCGGCAGGAACAACAGGTCCAGCCGGTTCGGCTCGACATGGTGATCGTAATGCAGGCGGTGCTGCAGCTTGCTTAGCCACGGCCAGGACACCGGCGGGGCGTGAAAGGCGAAGCGGTGCATGCCGTATTCGCTGAGGTAAAACAGCAGCGCGCCAAGTGCAATCATCAGCGGCTGCAGCGCCACGAACCCCAATAGCCAGGCAAGCATCTCCGCCGCCACGCCCGACACCAGCGCCGCGACACTGCCATGGCGGAGAAAGACGAAAAACATCCTGCGCTTCCGAAAAATCCGGTGCACCAAGCCGCCGGCACGGTGATCGCGCGCCGGCCAGATGACGCCTTGATTCAAGGTATCTCGCAATCCCCAAAGTTTCGCAATCCTGCCACATATCGGTTGCCACGGATTTTCGGCGGCGGACTGCCGGTGCGGCAAAAATCGTGGCGCGGGCATCGATTTTTCGTCAAAATGGGTTGGAGCAATGTTGACGACGGGCGGATCGGTCGTCCCCGGCACTGCCGCGAACAGGTCAACGCATCATGAAACGCATCGCCGGCTTCGCGCTGTTCTTGACGCTCCTTTCAGGCACCGCCAGCGCGCACGACGGGATTCGCGTCGAGCAGGCCTCCGCGGGGCAGCCCTATGACTACGTCGTTCATGTCCAAAACACCTATGCCATCGGCTACAATCCGGAAGTGAGCGAAGACCGCCGGCGCATGGCGCTGAAACTCCTGAAGGGCCAGTGCCGGCGCGGATGGGTCGTCGGCGAGGACAAGATCATCACGGAGATCTGGGGCATCGGCGGCAGCCCGCCCGACTACATCGTGCTGGTGAAATGCGCGTAAAGGCGCGGAGGCGTTGGCAGCAAGAAAATTATCCTTCACCCGCGCTCGCTGGAGCGTGTCGGATCGTGCTGCGCATCAGCCGCCTGTCGCGGTCCGCAGCGCGTCCAGGAACCCCCGCGGATCGTCGGTGCCGATGCGGCGGATTGCGCCGGATTTCAGGCGCAGCTCCACGGCATCGAGGCCCGACACATTGTAAAGCCGGAAGCGCGGGCCGATCCGGATGCCCCAGCCGTTCCACCAGTGGTTTCGCACGGCCTCAACCGATGCGATTTCAACCAGCGCCAGCCGGTAGCTCCAGAACCCCGGGCCGAAATACCAGCGCAACTCGTTATCGCCGACCTCGACCGTCAGCGACGAGAACAGGAAGCTCACCACGACGGCGACGAGCAGCACGGCTGCCGCCGGCCACTGCCCGCCGAACCAGACCAGCGCGGCGTCGAGGGCGGCGAGCACGAGGCAGACCAGGATCGTCAGGGTTCCGCGCTGCGTATGGCGGTAAGGCATCGCGATTATTCTCCAGAGGCCCTTCGAATGAGGCTTCGCCGCGGCGGGCGATCGTCGTCGCATTGAAACTTCACGGCAATTTTGATGAGCGGTGTGTCCGATCGGTTACGTCAACTGAAAAAACGCGCGACCCGCGCTCGAAAATCGCCCCATTTCGCAGTGACAAGCCAACACAATATGGCGACAATCCGCTGCAACTGTGTCTTGAAGATTTTGCCTTGATTTGTCTCGCTGGGGAAGCTCGTCCTTGATCGCGTCGCGCACATCCGCCGTGCTGATGGCCGCCATCGCGGCCGGCGTGTTGCTGCAGCCTTCGCGCGCGCATGCGCAGTGGTGGTCGCGCGCGCCCGCCGATTTCGAGGACTGCGCCGATCAGGCCGAAAAGGCCGCGACCAAGGAAGACAAGGCGACCCAGCTCGCTGCATGCAGCGCGAAATTCGCCGGGCGACGCAAGCCCGGCGGCGGCTACACCTATTACGATTTCATGCAGAACCGCAGCTTCGATATTGCGGGCCCCAACCCGACGCCGGAAGAGCAGAAGAAGATCGACGACCAATATACCGCCTTCCTCGAGCAGGAACGGCGCAAGCACATCGCCGCAGCCTTCGCGGCAAAACAGCAATTGCTGCAGCAGGCCTCGTTGAATAGCGAGAAGGTGCCGCTGCCGCCGGAGCCGCCGCGCAGGCCGCTGGCCACGCCGAACGAATTGCGGCCGCACGCCAAGGTCACCTGCCCGCGGCACTCGTTCTCCTGCGAGTGGCCGCGGCTGTCGGAGGGCTGGAAGGACCTGAAGAAGCTGTTCAGTTCGTCGCCGAGCAAGGCGAAGCGGGGCTGATCGGTGCGCTGGCACCAGGGCATGATCCGGAAAAGTGGACACCGGTTTTTGCTCGCGACAAACGCGGAACGCGTTTGCGCCGAGATCATGCTCAAACAAAAGATAGAGCGGGATGACGATTCGAAGAAAAGTCATCGCGCTCTAGGTCCTGTGGACAGTTATCGCATCCATAGGATGATGGCGGCAAGGGTAACGACAGCCTGATAATTCCGCGCTGTTTTCTCGAAGCGCGTTGCGACGCGCCTGAACTGTTTGAGCTTTGAGAAGCAGCACTCCACGAGATGGCGCTGGGCATAGAGATGTTTGTCGAGGGGATATTTGAGCGCCCGTGACGGGTTGTTGGGAATGACAGCGAGCGCGCCCTTGGCGGCGATGGCTTTGCGCAGATGATCGGCGTCATAGGCTGTGTCGGCCATGACGACCTCGGCAGGAAACCCCTCGATCAACGCTGCGGCTTGTGGTGCATCGCCCTTCTGACCTGCCGTCAGCGTGAAGCGCACCGGACAACCCAAGCCTCGGACGGCCATATGTATCTTGGTGCTCAGGCCGCCGCGCGAGCGGCCGATCGCCTGATCTTCAGACCCCCTTTTTTAGCCCCGGCAGCATGCTGATGAGCTCGGACGATGGTGGAATCGATGATCAGATATTCGAAGTCCGGATCATCGGACATCGCCTCGAATATCCGATACCAGACGCCCTTGGTGCTCCACCGGCTGAAGCGCCGGAACACGCTGTTCCAATCGCCAAACGCCTCCGGAAGATCGCGCCAAGGAGAGCCGGTACGCACGATCCAAAGCACGCCCTCCACAAACATCCGGTTGTCGCGCCCGGTGGAGCCTTTCTGGTCAGGCCGACCTATAATCAGGGGCGCCATCCGCTCCCAAGCAACGTCGCTCAAAACCAAACGATCCATCACACCCAAGGCCGCCTCCCCAAAAGCAGCCTTGAATCTGATTTGCTGATAAAAGGGAATCCCTAGAGTCCACAGGACCTAGTCAGCGCGGCGGGTCGTGCGCTCAACCCGGCCCGAAATCATAGTCGATGTACAGCTCCTTCGGGGTATCAAACGCCGGCGGCAGCGGTCCAGCCGCAGCATTGGGCCCCTGGCTCTTGACGGCGACCTGATCGCTGCGGGCCAGCTTTCCCTTCATCTGTGCGCTCAGCGCCTGCATCAATGGCTCGCGCGGCACCTCGTTGTAGGCCTTGATCTGGGTCGAACACATGCAGGCGCAGCCCAGCCGCATCATCGCGGCAACGGCGTCCTTCGGCGTGGCGTTCCGGCTGCCGTGGTGCCCGACCTTGTAGAAATCGATGTTCTTCAGGATATCTGTAGCCTCGGGCGTCATCTCGGTATGGCCAGCCGTTCCGAAGGCGCCGCCGTAGAGAAAATTCTCCCAATTGCCCCATTGGGCGTCGCCGACGAACAACAGGTTCTTGCCCGCGAAGCTGAACAGGATAACCAAACTCTGGTTGTTGAGCGTCTTGTCGGCCGCCTGTGCCCGCGCCGCCAGCACGTCCGGCTGGACGTCCTTGATCATGTCCTCGACCTTGTCTGCCGTGAAGAATTTGAAGGCATGATCGGGGTAGGTCTTCTGCCGAAAGCCCGCCGAAAACGTCTTCGCAATCGCGCCGTCGTCCTGCATGGCGTTTGCGAGATATTGGTCGGACGTATTGGTCATCTGCTGGATCAGTTGGGTGTCTCCGGGCGGCCCCAGGATTTTGGCCGAAAGGCCAGCATCGACGAGGTCCTGCGGCAAGATCGCGGTATCGCCGGCTCTGTAATAGTCGGGCGTCACCTTGTTCGCGAATCCGCCATGCAGGACGTCGAGCGCTTTCTGGTTGGATGATCCGCCCGTCGCCGCCGCGCCGCCGGTGATGTTCTCCACCATCGCGGCAAACGGCGTGCCCGATTGCCCGCTCGCCGCCAGCCGCTGCGAAACCTGGCCCGCGAGCGCGGTGAGATTGGCCTGTATCTTCTTGGCGGCGTCGTTCTTCGGGTCCTCGAACCACGGCATCCAGACCCGATCGACCGTGATCTTGCCGAAGGCAGCGGCGCATTTGGCGAAGCCGGAAATATGGTCCGCGTGCCGATGCGTCATGATGACCAGCGAAAGATGATTGCCGCACTCCTCGGCCATCTGCGCGACCGCGTCGCCAATGCTGTTGAGGTCGACCGCATGCACCCCGCAATCGATCAGAATGTGCTTCGTCCCCTTGGCCGAAGGCACCGACAACAGGAAGAAATCGCCGAAACCGACGCGATACATGCGCACCCGCAACCCCTTCACATCCTTTCCCGAAGAGGGCCCCGCACTTGGCGGCGGCTTTTGCCGAGCGGTGGTCTTGGCGCTCTTGGCAGCCTTGGCCGCAGATTTCCCGGTCTTCTTGGCGGCCGGCCGCTTCGAAGCCGGCGCTGATTTTTTCGCAGCTGCCATTTCACACTCCTGCGTGCAACAGACCAAAGTCGATTTGAAAGCGCTTGCCCTGCTGAGGACCGCCGTCGTCGGCCACCTGTCCGGTGGAGAGATAATAGTTTTCCACCCGCTCCTGCCGTTCCCTGGACCACAGCTTCTGGATCACAAACCGCACTCTTGGCGCCGGTCTCACGTTTCCGTCCGTCGGATCCTGAGCGATCAACAGCGTGACACCGTTGCGCATCGGAAACGTTCCGGGCGTGGTCTCGCCGAAGGGTACGTTCATTGTCTGGACAAGCTCGACGACCATGTTGACGTACAGGCGGCCATCCTGCCCGGTATGAAACATCGGATGGAAGGAAGGGGCCTCGATCGGACCGTGCTCCGGCCTAAAACCAAGCAGGCCTGCATTCGCGTTGGCGAATTCTCGTAACCTGTTTCCGTTCGTGTCCTTCTCGGCCTTGGTCAGCCCGTTTGGATCGCCGAACACCAGCCCCTCGACCGTCAACGGCTTCGGATCGACCCTGACCTTCGGCCAGAACAGCAACTCTTCCGAGAACGCGGCCGCGCCGTCTGCAACCATACCCCGGAGCCTGAATGCCTGCATGAACGCATCCCGCACACCGTCGGGATCATCGGGGCGAAAGTCCAGGTCCGCCGTCAGGATGGCACGCAGGAAGTCACCGAAAGTGATGTCGATCGGTGGACAGTAGTCGAGCGCGCGGGCGCAAATCGCGAAGAATTCCGCGGCGGTCCGACTGGCTTCGGCGGCCAGCCGCTCCGCCAGCGGAACAGGAATGTCCTCCTGATCGATCTTCCCGCCCCCGGCGCGGAAAATACGAAAAAGATCGAAAGTCCTCCGCTCGTAGACCGTGAAATAGGCATCGAAAACTGCCGCAACCAGGATCGAGCCCCGATCGTGCGGTTCGATCTTGACGTTGATGTCGTTGGAGTTGACCTTGGTCCCCAAGGCGCTGCGCAAAGGCGAGTCCATGCCGGAAGCCTCGCCGAACTGTTGCGCCAGCCCAACCAGGGGATTGGGGCTGGCCAGTTGGCTCTGAATGACCGGTTGGCCATCATCCTTGCCGGCCGGCTCATCTATCTTGTCGGTCGGTACATTGGCACGCAGTTGCTGATTGAACAGCCTGCCGCCGGTCTTCTGCAGCGTGTTCAGCAGAGCTTCCTTGTGGCTGAAGTGAGCAAACAGCGCCGCCAGGTCGGCGAACGCCTCATGAAAAGCCGGAACGTCGATGTTGGTCGGTTCCATGAAATAGGCGCGGATGCCGTCGACGATCGCATGTGTCGTCTCATGCGCGATGATGTCGTGCGAGAGGCAGGTGAAGACGGTCTGGCCCGGCAGATTGCGCCCGGGATTGGTGGCGCTCGCCTTGAAATAGCCGAATACGATGCCGTGTACGGCGGGATTGTAGAAGGCGTTGGCCTGGCACATGGCGTGCGGAAAGAGATTGAGGCATTTGGAAGCCTCGGCCAGCGACTTCGCCTTCGAGTCGGCGTCGTTGCTGTCGAGCAGCCGCCAGTGAACCCGGCGGCCCAGCGCCAACTCGAACCGCTGCAGCGTTTCGCTCGCCACCGCGTAGACCATCTGCTGATGGAAGCGCGGATCGGTTACACTCGGATCAAGGCCTCCGCTGATCAACAATTTCGGGTCGTCGAGGTCGACGGGTGTGTAATAAGTCCCGGTGGTGCCGTCATAGTCGATGACCGCAAATCTCTCCCCGACCGGTCCGGGCTTGAGTTTCTCGTAGCGGACCGACGCCGTCATATAGTTGCCGACGAACTTGCCGACGCTCGGATCGAAAGCATAGACCTGCAGCGGACGCACCTCCGGCCAGGGAAGCTCCGTCACTTGAAATAAATCTTTCGGGTCGTTCGGGTGCGGCGATGGTGCATGGGGCGCGGGCCCATCCGCTGCCGCAGCACTCAGGTTCGATGCTTTCGGTTCAACGATCCCTTCACAAACAAATTGCTTTTGCCTCATTATTTGTCCCCTCACTTGATCTAGCCTGGCGCCATATCGGCACCATGAAGGACGGAAAATCTCTTTTTGAAAGTTGGATCGATCTAATCTAATGCCGGCTTGACTATCTCAAGCTGTATTTAGTCCGAATTCACCCCCAAAGTGAAGCACGAATTCGTTCGGTTCGGGCAGGCCTGCGATGAATCTCCGGGGCCGCTCGCCCCGAAATGACGACCGTCGCGTCAATCCGTGATCAGCATCGCCCAGAATTTCCGGTACGGCGATTTGGGATTGCCGGCTGAGGCGACGCCGACACGGCGGGCGCCGTGCATCAGGAGATTGTCGCGATGGCCGGCGCTTTCTTCCCACTGCTTCAGCATCTCGGCAAAGCTCAAAAATCCCGCGCCGATATTTTCAGCGGCCCTCGACTTGCGCAACGGCGCGACCCGCATCGCGAAGAAACCGGCGACGTTATGACTGACGGTGCCGCTTTCCGCCATGGCGCGGGCCTGCTTCAGCGCAAGGGCGGCAAGACGGCTGTCCGCGCGCACCGCGGGCAGGCCGTGCGCGCGGCGATAGGCGCTGATCACCGTGGCATAGTCGCTCGCCGCGGCCGAGGCGGCAAACCCCGGGAGCAGCGACAGCGCGAGGAGGCAGCACTTGAGGCGGGATCGCATCGGCATGGGCGGCATTGGCGCGGAGGTCGTCTCGCCCAGATTCGCCTGCAATCCGTGCCCTTTTCAAGGCAGCCCCTGCTCAAGACAGCTCCCGGCGCCCGATCGCTCCGCCGCCGCGATCGGTCCGGCGCCGGCCTCAATTGGTGATGTGCGCGGTGACCAGCGCGTGATTGAACATGGCGTTCAGCGCGGAGGTGATGTCGGCTGGCGAGTTCGCCGTATAAAAGAAGCCGGGTGAGGCACACGCCGTCAGCGCGGGTGGAATATTGGGAATGTTGTTGTTGGCAGCGTCGTCTTCATCGCCGGCGAACGAGGAGTTTGGATTCTGGATCGGCTCGTAGGGGATATAAAGCACCGAAATGATGATGCCGCGGGTCTTGAGCGGCTGGCATTGCGCGACGGGGTCGAGCACGGTGGCGTGGTTGCTTCCGGACCAGCTGCCGCCGTTGAGCCCCTTGGTTTGCGGGTCTTCCGCGCCGTCGGTGACCAGGAAGACGTAAGGCAGCGTGTTGTTCCATGCGCTGCCGTTGCCGACGCTGGTGATCAGGGTGTTCATCGTCGAGAACGCATTCTCGAAATGCGTGCCGCCGGAGCCGAGGTTTGAATTGGTGTTGGTGTCGAGCTGCGAGGCGAGGTTTGCGGCCGCGTAGTTGATGGTCGAGGGATTGGTCGGCGAGCCGTTGATGCTCGAGGTCAGCGCGAAATAGGCATAGAGATACTGGACGAAGGGGTAGAGGCCGATGCGGAATTGATTGGTGACCTTCTCGGTGGCGTTCGCGGTGACGAACAGCTGGTTGACGGCGTAGCCAACCGCGTCGGCGCGCAGCTGGATGCAGGCGTTGGTACCATCGGTCGAACACGAGGAAACCGGCGTCAGCGTCGAATACAGCGAGTTCGGCAGGCCGCCGGAAAGCATCGAACTCGGCAGGTGGCCGCCATTGCTCGAGATCGAGATTCTGGTAGCCGCTGTAGCTGACGCGCGATATCGGATAGCCCATGCAATAATTGTTCGTGGGATATTTCTGCGAGCCATTGGTGCACACGTCCGTCGTCGCGAAATGGCAGGCGAGCGTGCAGCCGCCCGGATAATTCCCGAAATTGTCCGGATTGACCGCGGCCAGCCGTGTCTGCTCGTTGTTGGTCGATGGCAGGCCCATCGACGACGAAACGTCCAGCATCAGGTAGAAATCAAGATAGAGCGGCAGCGAGGCGCTCGATGTCGAAGCGCCCGTCACCGTCAGCGCGGTGTATCCGACGACCTTCATGAACGTCACCGGCACCTGGGCGCTGAACTGGACATTGGAAGTCAGGATGGAACCGGCCTTGGTGACGGTGCTGGCCAGCGACAGATTCGAGAAGCCGGTAATCCCGCTCATATTGCCGTTGAAGATGTTATTGGCGTCGGTGACGCCGGCGGGCACCGAGCCGTTCGAGCTCATCGTCTCGGCGGCGAGATAGCCGGGCGATCTCGCGGAAATCGAGGCGACGCTGGCGGCGTCCGCGGCGGATTGCAGCTTGGCCTTCATCCGGACCGCCATCGAATAGTCGACGGCGCATCCGATCGCCGTCAGGATCGGCACCAGGGCGATCGCGAAGGTGACGGCGATATTGGCTCGCTTGTCGCGCAGAAAACGGGGCAAGAGGGCAATGAGGCGGTGTACAAATCGAGGTCCCGACATATCGAATAAAATCCTATCGTGGGCCGTCCCGGACCGGGCCGGACTCTGGACGCGAATCGCTAACGGGATTCTAGCGATATTCGTAAATTTGTAACGTGGATTGGACGTGGATTGGACGTGGATCTGCCCGGGCGAGCCCTTGCCGCAGGCTTCCGCGGCCCTGATCAGTTCCACGGCGCGCCGGTCGGCGATCCCGACGATCACGCCCTGCAGATAGTCGATCTCGGTGCGCCGGCCTTGTTGCAGGTCCTGCCACATCGACGAGTGCGCCTGCCGATCGATCTTCACTGTGCCTCCAGGCAGCGCGGCGATCTGGTCGGCGAGCAGCGCCCCGCCACGGACGCTGCTCGAGCTGCTGCTTCAGCGGCAAACCGGACAGCGCATTGTCCCCGGTCCATACAGAAGAACGGGGAGAGGTGAAGAGAGGGTGGTGCCGCTATCCACTCCGCACTTGCCTTGTAACCGTCATGGCGCGCCGATAAGCTTTGGCGTGCGGGCAGGCAGACGTCAGGAGAGAACAATGGGTTTACTCGACGTACTCAACGGGATGCAGCAGGGCCCGCGGGGCCCGAGCAATCCGAACGCGCAATCCGGCGGCATGTCGCCGTTGACCATGGCCATCCTCGGACTATTGGCCTGGAAGGCGGTCAAGCATTTGACCGCCAACCAGGCGAGCCCGAACCCTGTGCCCTCATCCGGCACCAGCGCCGGCGGAACAAGCGGTGGGGGTCTCGGCGACGTTCTGAAGGGCGGATTGGGCGGCCTGCTCGCCGGCGGCGCCGCGGGCAGCGTGATCTCCGGCGGGCTCGGCGATCTGCTCAAACAGTTGCAGCAGAACGGCCACGGCGAGACCGCCAATTCATGGGTCGGCAACGGTCCGAACAAGGCCATTTCATCCGGCGATCTCGCCAAGGCGCTCGGCGCCGATCAGATCAATGGCCTGATGGCGCAGAGCGGCCTGTCGCGCGACGAACTCCTTTCAGGCCTCAGCCAGCAACTGCCCGCGGTCATCAATCATCTGACGCCGGACGGGCGGCTTCCGACCGAAGGCGAGCTTTCAGGACGGCTGTGATCCCGGCCGGCGGCAACTTTTAAGATCATGCCTTCAAGACAAAGGACGACAGCCATGAGCGGCATTCTCTATATCGTCATCGTCGGCTTCATAGCCGGAATCATCGCGCGATTGCTCTCGCCGGGCCCGAACAATCCGTCAGGCTTCATCCTGACCACGGTGCTCGGCATCGCCGGCGCGTTTCTCGCGACCTTCGTCGGCCAGGCGATCGGCCATTACGGACCCGATCAGGGCGCCGGTTTCATCACCGCGACCATCGGCGCACTGGTGGTGCTGTTCATCTGGAACCGGCTGGTGTCGCACGGCGTGATTTCGGATCCGGGATCGCGATAGGAAGTCTGTAGGGTGGGCAAAGCGAAGCGTGCCCACCAGCAGGACTGAGCTTCGACTGATCAAATGGTGGGCACGGCGCAAGAGCGCCTTTGCCCACCCTACACTCTACGCGGTCCGAGCGTTCATGTATTCAGATGCGCGCCGGCATCCATGCGCACGATCTCACCGGTCATGTTGCCCGAGGCCGGCGTGGCGAGGAAACACACCAGCGCGGCGACGTCTTCCGCAGTTGAGGCGACCTTGAGCGGCACCCTCGCGACCACGGAATCACGCACCTGCTTGGCGCCCTCCACGCCGCGGCCCTTGGTGAACCAGGGCGTGTCGATATAGCCGGGGCAGACGGTGTTGACGCGGATCAGCGGCGCCAGCGCCCGCGCCAGCGACAGCGTGATGGAGTTGAGCGCGCCCTTGCTCGCGGCATAGGCGATCGAGGAGCCGACGCCGCTGATGCCCGCGACCGAGGAAATGTTGACGACCGCGGAAGGACGGCCCGAGGCCTTGGCGCCGGCTTCCAGCAGGCTTCGCGCCGCCCGCACCATCTGGAACGGGCCGATGGTGTTGACGCCGTACAGCCTGTGAAAATCCTCGGCCGACAGACCGTCGAGATTGCCGTGCGGCACGTGCTTGGTGGTGCCGGCATTGTTGATCAGCGCATCGAGACGCCCCCAGGGGGCCGCGGCTGCGACGATCTTCCGGCAATCCTCGTCGCGCGACACGTCGCCCTGCGCCACCACCACCTCGGCGCCCGCGGCGCGGCAGAGATCGGCGGTCGCCTCAGCCTCCTTCTTGCTGGAGGAATAGTTGACAACGACGCGCGCGCCGCCCTTGGCCAGAACGGCCGCGGTCGCGGCCCCGAGGCCGGACGCCGAACCCGTGACAATCGCGCACAAACCATCCCCGGACATCAGCGTTTCCTTTTTGTGATTTTGAACCGGCCGGCACCATATCGTGCCCGGAAGTGCCTGCAAATCGCCAAAACTCCGCCTGCCGGAATTAAAAATTCCACCGCGCGCCCCTGCATGTCGCCCCCGCAGGGAGCCTTGCGGACATCGGCGCTTGTCATGGCCATGGCTTTTCCTCATCATGCGGCGCAAGAAGAGACGCAAAGCCCAAACTTTGGCCGGAAATCGCTCGAGCGGGATGCGTACAGTTGAACGATGGGGAACGCCGTGGCGGAAAGTGAGAACATTGTCGCGGAGACCGCGGAGAAAATCTTTTCCGACCTTGCCGACGCGCAAACCATCAACCGCGACAAGAAGGGCGAGTGGAAAGCGCCGCTGTGGCAGGCGCTGAGCGAAGCCGGTCTGCCGCTGTCCTGGGTGAGCGAGGAATGCGGTGGCGCCGGCGTCAGCCTCGCTGAAGGATTTGGCGTCTTGAACGCGGCCGGGCGGTTCGCGATCGCGGTGCCGCTCGCCGAAACCATGCTGGCGGGATGGCTGCTGGCGCAGGCGAAAATCACCTCACCCGAGGGCACCATGACGGTCGCGCCTGCCAGCCCCAAGGATCGCATCGCGCTCAACGCCGACGGCACCCTGTCCGGCCGCGCGCGCGGCGTGCCCTTCGCCAAGGACGCAAAGCATATCGCGGTGCTGGCGCATGGCGTGGGCGGACTGTCGATCGCGCTGGTGGAAGCGGCCAAATGCCGGATCGAGGCCGGCCTCAATCTCGCCGGCGACGGCAGCGACACCGTGACGTTCAACAACGTCGCCCCCGCCGCCATCAAGCCGGCGCCGAAGGGATTTCGACCAGACCGCGCTGATGCTGATGGGCGCGGTGGTGCGCAGCCTGCAGATCGCGGGAAGCCTGGAATCGATGCTCGACATCAGCGTGCGCTACTCCGGCGAGCGCGTCGCCTTCGAGAAAAAGATCTCGAAATTCCAGGCCGTGCAGCACAATCTCGCCCGCCTCGCCGGCGAGACCGCGGCCGCGATGACCGCGGCAAGCTCGGCGGCCGATACCATCGCCAACGCCAAAGGCTTCGACGACGCGGTGTTCCTGGAGGCGACCGCGGCGAAAATCCGCTGCGCGGAGGCGGCCGAGAAGGGCGCCGCGATCGCCCATCAGGTGCACGGCGCGATCGGTTACACGCTCGAGCACATACTGCATCGCTACACCATGCGGGCGCTGGCCTGGCGCGACGATTTCGGCCACGAAAGTTTCTGGGCGGTGGAACTCGGCAAGCGCGTCGCCGCGCGCGGCGCCGACGAATTGTGGCCGCTGGTCGCCTCGCGTTAACGTTCAAGGGACATTCGACATGACCGCAGCCCTCCGTTTCGACCCGATCCGCCTGCCGAGCGAATGCGAGAAGCTGCGCAAGGAGGTCCGGGCCTTTCTCGCCGAAGAGATTGCCAAGGGCAGCTTCGATCCGCACTCGCCGCAAGGCGGCGACCGCGACGTTCCCGGCTTTTCCAAGCGGGTCGGCGAGCGCGGCTGGATCGGCATGACCTGGCCGAAGAAATACGGCGGCCATGAGCGCTCGTTCCTCGAGCGCTATGTGGTGACGGAAGAGATGCGGGTGGCGAACGCGCCGACGCGGCGTTTCTTCGTCGCCGACCGGCAGAGCGGCCCGGTGCTTCTGAAATACGCGCCCGAGCACATCAAGATGGACATCCTGCCGCGCATCTGCCGCGGCGAGGTCTGCTTCTCGATCGGCATGAGCGAGCCGAATTCCGGCTCAGACCTGTTCGCCGCCAGGACCAAGGCGACCAAGACCGACGGCGGATTCCTGATCAACGGCACCAAGATCTGGACCTCGTCCGCCCAGGTCGCCAATTACATGCTCGGCCTCTTCCGCACCTCGCCGCCGACAAAGGAAAATCGCCGCCACGGCCTGACGCAGTTCCTCGTCGACATGAAAACGCCGGGCATCAAGGTCAACCCGATCGGGCAGTTGACCGGCAAGGCCGAGTTCAACGAGGTGGTATTCACGGATGCCTTCGTGCCCGACGATCACGCGCTCGGCGAAATCGACGGCGCCTGGAAGCAGGCGACGTCAGAGCTTGCCTACGAACGCAGCGGGCCGGAGCGCTTCCTCGAAACCTATTACGTGCTGACGGAACTCGTGCGTGCGCTCGGCAACGAGCCGGACGCGCGCGGCGCCGAGGGCGTCGGGCGGCTGGTGGCGCAGCTGCACACCATGCGGCGGATGTCGGTATCGGTCGCAGGCATGCTGCACGCCGGCAAGGAACCGGTCGTTGAGGCCTCGATCGTCAAGGACATCGGCACCATCTGGGAGCAGGCCTTGCCGCACCGGGTGCGCGATCTCGCCGCCTTCGTCGAACCGGACGCCTCCAACCATGAAATCCTCGACAACGTGCTGCCCTACGCGATGAAGGTCGCGCCGAAACTCACCATCCAGGGCGGCACCACCGAGGTGCTGCGCGGCATCATCGCGCGCGGACTTGGTCTGCGCTAGTTCATCTCAATTAAGGACGATCCATGAGCAACTTTACGGACATCGGCGTCGAGACGCACGGTCACGTCGCCCTCATCGAAATCCGCCGGCCGCCGCTCAATTTCTTCGACGTCGCGCTGATCAACCAGATCGCGGACGCGCTGGAGGAATTCGATCGCAACATCGAAATCCGCGCCTCGGTGCTCGCCGCGCAAGGCAAAGCGTTCTGCGCCGGCGCCAATTTTTCCGATCCGGCGCGACAGGAGGCCGAGACGCGCGCCAAGGTCGATCCGGCATCGAACCTGCCGATCAACCATCTCTATGTCCAGGCGGTGCGCATCTTCCGCAACAAGAAGCCGATCGTCGCGGCCGTCCACGGCGCGGCCATCGGCGGCGGCCTCGGATTGGCCGTATCGGCGGATTTCCGCGTCACCTGCCCCGAAGCGCGGTTCGCCGCCAACTTCACAAAGCTAGGTTTTCATCCGGGCTTCGGACTGACGGCGACGCTTCCCGAACTGGTCGGCAAGAACAACGCGGAATTGATTTTCTACACCAGCCGCCGCGTCACCGGCGAGGAAGCCTACCGGATGGGCCTTGCCAATGCCTGCGTGCCGCAGGACCAGGTCCGGAGCGAGGCCATGAAGCTGGCGCAGGAAATCGCCGAGTGTTCGCCGCTTGGCCTGCTCTCGACTCGCGCCACCATGCGCGCCGGCCTCGCCGACCGCGTGCTCGCCGCCACCAACCACGAGCTCGTCGAGCAAAACAAGCTGCGCGTCACCGAGGATTTCAAGGAAGGCGTCAAGGCCACCGCCGAGCGAAGGGTCGCGAATTTCAGGGGGCGATAATCGGTCGTCCCTGCGAAAGCAGGGACCCATAACCACCGGCGCTTGTTGGTAAGAAGCCGTCCGCCAGCACGCGCGATCGACGGGCTGCGGCGTGGGTCCCTGCTTTCGCAGGGACGACGTTTATTTCCTGGGCACCACCAGCGCATCCACGATCGTGACGCCCTGTCCGTGCGGGTGCACCAGCACCGGGTTGAGCTCGATGTCGGCAACGGTTTCGCGCAGGCGGGCCGCGAGCAGCGACAGCTGCGCGATCAATCGCGCGCAGGCGGCGATATCGGCCCTGGGGGCACCGCGAAATCCCTTTAGCAGTGCCGCGGCCTTCAACTGCTCCAGCATCGCCTCCGCCTCCTCGATGCCGACCGGCGCCGGGCGGTAGATCACGTCGCGGAACAATTCGGTGGCAACCCCGCCAAGCCCCACCATCACCAGCGGGCCGAACGTCTCGTCCACCACCGCGCCTATGATGATCTCGACGCCCTTCTGCGCCATCGGGCCGACCAGCACGCCCTGGATCTTCGCCTTGGGCCGCAGGCGCTCTGCATTGTCCATCAGATCGCGCCAGGCCGAGAACGCCTCGCCCTTGGCGGCGATGTTGACGCGGACGCCGCCGATCTCGCTCTTGTGTCCGATATCGGGGGACTGGATCTTCATGACCAGCGGAAAGCCCACTTTCGCGATCGCCGCATCGAGCCCGTCGCGCTCGGTGACCAGCACTTCCTCCGGCAGCGCGATGCCGGCGTCGCACAACAGCGCCTTGCTGTCGACTTCCGAGAGCGGCCCGGACCCCAGATGCGCGGAAAGATCGCGCACGGGCAACAGGGCCGCGTCCGCTTCTACCGCCAGGCGGAACTTCGAATAGTCGAGCAGCCGCCGCATCGCGACGCCGACATGGGTCAGTCCCGACAGCACGACCACGCCGGATTTCGCGAGCTCCCGCCGCGCGAAGTCCGACGGCAGCGTATAGGAATAGAACACGACCGGCTTGTGCTGCGCCGCTATCACCGGCTTCAGCTCGGCTTCCTTGAACGACATCCGGACTTCGCTGGAGAGCGACAGCACCACCAGCGTCGCATCGACCTCGCCGGAGGCATCGAGCAGCTCGATGGTCTTCTGCAGGCCGCCGCTGTTTGCGCCTTGCGCCGTGACGTCGATCGGATTGCCGGCCGCGCCATAGGAGGGCATCCATTGCCTGATCCGCGCCTGCACACTCTCGGACAGGGCAGGCACCTGCAAGCCCTGCATCGAGACGGCGTCGGCGCCCCAGATGCCGGCGCCGCCGGACACCGTCAGCACCGCCACGCGGTCACCCTTCGGCAGCGGATTGCTCGCGAGCACCGCGGCGATGGTGACGGCCTCGTCGAGATCGTTCGAGACGATGAAGCCGTATTTCGCGAACACCGCGTCATAGGCTCCCGACCAGCCGGCCATGCTCGCGGTATGCGAGGCGGCGGCGCGCTCGCCCGCTTGCGAGCGGCCGACCTTGGTGACGATGACGGGCTTTTTGGCCTCGGCCGCGCGCCCGGCGGCAGCCATGAACTTGTCGACGTCGCGGATACCCTCGATGAACAGCAGAATCACGTCGGTCGAGGCATCCTGCACCATGTAGTCGAAGAACTCGCCGGCGCCGAGATCGGCCTCGTTGCCGGCGCTGACGACATAGCTGATCGCAACCCCGAGCGCCTTCGCGCGATGCTTGATGGCAAAGCCGATGCCGCCGGACTGCGCGACAATCCCGATCCGTCGCCTCGTCGCGACCAGCGGAACATGGCCGGGCTTGGCGTCCACCGTCGGACTGAAGGTGGCTGCGACCTTCTGCACCTCGCTCAGGAAGCCTTCGGCGTTGGGGCCGGAAATCCGCATGCCGCTGCGCCGGGCGAGGCTCGCGATCTGCGCCTGCATCGCGGCGCTGTCGCCGCCCTCCTCCGCAAATCCCGACGAGATGATCACCGCGTTCTTGACGCCGGCGGCGACGCACTGCTCGAGCGCGCCGAGCACCGCGCGCGCCGGAATGATGATGACGGCGAGATCGATCGGCTGGCCGATATCCGATATCGAGGGATAGCATTTCAGCCCGTCGATATCGCCGTAGTTCGGATTGATCGGATAAAGTTTTCCCGGATACTGGTTCTTGCGCAGCATCGACAACAGCCGGCCCGGGATTTTATCCAGATCGCGCGACGCGCCGATCAGCGCGATGCTCGCGGGCGCGAAGAACGTGTCGAGCGGATGCGGCATGCGGATGGCGTTCCTTTTGTTTTTGTCTCAACTCACGATTCGCTCTTCCGTCATGGCCGGGCTTGACCCGGCCATCCACGCCCTTCTTTTCGGCAACGCCGCTAAGACGTGGATGCCCGGGACAAGCCCGGGCATGACGAACTCAGCTATACTTCTTGCTCACGCCACGAGCTGAAACGTCACGCCGCAAAGATCGAACGAATGGCCTGACACCTTGCAGCCCTTGGCCTTGGCCGCGTCGAGCACTTTTGCGGCATCGCCGACCTTGAACGTCAACCCGCTCATCAGATCACTCGCGCCTTTGACGAAACGGAAGACGCCATTCGGCAATTTCAACTCCGGCTCGCTGCTTGCGCCTTTGCTCACGGGGATCTCGATGATCCTGCTCCAGTGTTCGGCGAGACCTTGCGGATCGGGACTCTGCATCTCGACGCCGATCAGGGCCTGCGTCACGTCCTTGCGGATCGATTTCTGCCAGTCGGGCCCGGCCGGCGGATACGGCCCCAGAACATCGTCGCTGCCCGAGGTGTGGTTGAACTCGATGAAGGCGGCGCGGCAGTCGCGCGGGTGCAGTTGCACGCCGCGATAGGGCGAATGACCGATGACGTTGGCGATGCGCACGCCGATGCCCTCGGCATGCTTGCCGCGCGCGTCGGGATCGTCGCAGCAGAAGATCGCCATGTAGCCGCCGCGGCCGCCGGTCTTGTCGAGGAATCGCCCGGCCGCGGTGCCCTCGCGGAACGGCGCCACTACTTCGAGGAGGATGGTGTCGACCGGCAGCAGCGCGTTTTCGAGACCATATTTCGCGACGTTGCCGTCGCGGTAGCATACGCTCAGGCCCATGATGCCGGCGATGTCGGAGATGACGGGCTCGAGCTTCGGCGCCACCAGGCAGATCTGCCGCAGCCGCAGATAGGGGGCCATCTCAATGGCCCTGAAAGGCGGGTTTGCGTTTCTCGACGAAGGCTTTCGCGGCCTCCTTGTGGTCGGCGGTCTCGCCCGCGCGCGAATGATGGATCGCTTCGCCGTCGAAGCAGGCTTCCAGCGACATCGTCTCGGCGTTGTTGATGTTGCGCTTGATGTAGCCGAGCGCAATCGACGGTCCCTGCGCCAGCGACATCGCGAGCTCACGCGCGGCGGCCTCACACTCCGCATCCGGCACGACCCTGGTCACCATGCCCAGATCGAACGCTTCCTTTGCCGACAGCACCGGCGAGAGCAGATAGAGCTCGCGGGCCCTGGCGCTGCCGAGCATCTTCGTCAAGAAATAGGTGCCGCCATAGTCGCCGGAGAAGCCGACCTTCGCAAAGGCCGTCGTGATCTTGCAGGATTCGCCCGCAACACGCAGGTCGCAGGAGAGCGCGATCGAAAGCCCCGCGCCGGCCGCCGCGCCATCGAGCTGCGCCACCACCGGCTTCTGCATCTGGTGCAGGATGCGCGACACTTCCATGCCCTTGCGCAGATTCACCTGTTTCTCCTCGAACGACATCGGCGCACGCCCCGCCGCCATCGACTTGACGTCACCGCCGACGCAGAACGTGCCGCCGGCGCCCTTCAAGAGCACCGCTCGCACCTCCTGATCCTCGGCCGCGCGGCGCGCCGCTTCGACCAGGCCGAACGTCATGTCCGGATTGAGCGCGTTGCGGCGATCGGGACGGTTCATGGTGATGGTGAGCAGGCCCTTGTCGAGGTTTTGCAGGACGATCTCGTTGTTCATGAGGTGGTACTTTCGTTGTTGTTTGGTTTTCATCCGTCATTCCGGGGCGCGCAGCAGCGCGAACCCGGAATCTCGAGATTCCGGGTCTGGTCCTTCGGACCATCCCGGAATGACGCTTCGCGTCACTTCTTCACCAGTGGGCAGCGCGATAGTGCCAGCGACTGGAACGCCTCGTTGCCGGGGATAGTCGCGACCAGCTTGTAGTCGTCCGACCGTCCCTTCGATTCCGACGGCTTCTTGACCTCGAACAGGTACATGTCGTGTACCATGCGGCCGTCTTCGCGGATGTGGCCGTCTTTGGCGAAGAAATCGTTGATCGGAGTCTGCTTCATCACCTTCATCACCGCGGCCGAGTCGGTGGTGCCCGCGGCCTTCACTGCCTTCAGATAGTGCGTGACCGAGGAATAGACGCCGGCCTGCACCGAGGTCGGCTCCCGATGGACGCGTTGCGCGAAGCGCATGGAGAAGGCCCGGGTGTCGTCGTTGAGGTCCCAATAGAAGGCCTCGGCGAGCAGCAGCCCCTGCGCGGTGGCGAGCCCGATGCTGTCGATATCGGTCACGAAGGCGAGTAGCGGCGAAATCTTCTGGCCGCCTTTCATGATGCCGAATTCGGCCGCCTGCTTGATCGCGTTGACGGTGTCGCCGCCGGCGTTGGCAAGCCCGATCACCTTGGCCTTCGACGCCTGCGCCTGCAAGAGGAAGGACGAGAAGTCGGAGGTGTTGAGCGGATGGCGGACGCTGCCGAGCACCTTGCCGCCGGATTTCAGCACGACGTTGGTGGTGTCCTTTTCGAGGTCCTGTCCGAAGGCGTAATCGGCGGTGAGGAAGAACCAGGTGTCGAGGCCCTGCCTGACGGCCGCAAGCCCGGTGACGTTGGCCTGCGCGAAGGTATCGAACACGTAATGCACGGTGTAGGGACCGCAGGCCTCGTTGGTGAGGCGGATCGAGCCGGGACCGTTGAAGATCACGATCTTGTTGTGCGCCTTGGCGATCTCGCCGGCGGCGAGCGCGGTCGCGGATGCCGCCACGTCGAACAGCATCTCGACGCCCTGATTGTCGAACATGTCGCGCGCGATATTGGCGGCGAGGTCGGGTTTGTTGAGATGGTCCGCAACCACGACCTCGATCTTGCGGCCGAGCACCTCGCCGCCGAAATCCTCCACCGCCATTTTCGCGGCGGTCTCGCTGCCGACGCCGGTGATGTCCGCATAGAGGCTCGACATGTCGAGGATGCCGCCGAGCTTCAGGGGCGGCTTGTCCTGCGCGCATGCGCTGGTGGCGGCAAGCGCCAGCGCTGCGGCGAATACGCCCGAAAACAGCCGTTTCATGGCAAATCTCCCTGTCGAGGCCGCGTTGTTTCGCAGCCGTTATTTCCTTGCCGCGATCATGCCGCATGCGCCAGCAAGCGGCAAGCCGCGCGGGCCGAGCGGCAGTCATGCGGGCGCGCGGCGATCGGCGCAATTTCCGCAAAGCGGAATGGTCTCAACTCACGCCAACAGCCCCTTTCCCGGGACGTGGTTGAACTCCAGGCGGATGCCGTCGGGGTCCTCGAACAACAGCGAATAGTAGCCCGGCGCCCATTGATCCTCGCGCGGCGCGCGGATGATCCTGACATCGAGCGAAGAGAGGAAGCCGTGCAGCTCATCGACGTCGGCGCGCTCGCGGGCGCGGAAGCAGAGATGGTGCAGACCGACGCGGCTCTGCACAAAGGGCGCGCCGGAATACTCGGCCGACGGCGCGCTGATGCCGACCGCGGTTCGGCCGCCGACGCAGTAGAACGTGGTGTCGGTATCGATCACCGGCGTCATGCCCAAAAACGGCAGCAGCTTGCGGTAGAATGCGCGCGAGCGCTCGAAATTCGACGCGGTCAGGAAAATATGCGCAATGCCGTTGACTTCCATCGACTTGCCCTTCGTCATGGTTGATCGAAACGAGCATACAGGAATTGGACCGGACAAAGCGAAGCGTCATGATAGAGGCGATGAAAGCGGTTAGTCGCAGGCTAGCGGTCGTTGCACTGGGTTTCATGGCAGTCGCCGTCGCCGGTTCTGCGCGCGCAACAGGTTGCTTGTTCGAACCGCAGGGCGAGGGCCGCGTCACCGCGGTGATCGACGCGCGCAGCTTTCGCCTCGAGGACGGCCGCGAGGTGCGGCTCGCCGGCATCGAACCGGCCGCGGCGGAGAAGTCGAAAGACACTTCTGCGCTGGCGGCGATCGTCGCGGGCCGTGACGTGACCTTGCGCGGCGAAGACGACACGCCCGACCGTTACGGCCGCCAGCCCGCATTCGCCTTTCTCGCCGGCTCCGATATCCCGGTGCAGGCCGAGCTTTTGGCGCAAGGCGAGGCCCTGGTTGCGGCGACGGTGACGAACGCCGACTGCGCGGCCGTTCTCGCAAGCGCCGAGGCGGAGGCGCGCCGGGCAAAACGGGGCATCTGGGCCGAGACCTCGGCCATAAAAAACGCGGAAAGTGCGGGCGATATTTTGGCCGGGATCGGGCGCTTTACGGTGGTCGAAGGCAGGGTTTTGTCGGTCCGGCAGGCCGGGGCAACGACTTACCTGAATTTCGGACGAAACTGGACACGGGACTTTGCTGTGACTATTTCAAGGCGCATGCTGCCGACGCTGGCGGCTGCCGGCATTGTCCCTAAGTCCCTCGAAAACAAGCGGATTCGTATCCGCGGTTTCGTCGAGGTGCATCGGGGACCGCGAATCGAGGTGCTCCGGGTGGGGCAAATAGAGCTGGTTGGCGGGAATTAGCCCGCCGGACGGAGCGAGTAGCCGACGTGGCTGATATTGCGGGACGGCGCAAGAAGGGGATGAGCCGCCGGCTTTGGGCTGCCCCTATCCTCGTGACGGCAAGCCTGTTGCTCGCCGCCTGCGGCGATATGAGCCGGTTCCAGCTGCAGCCCATCTCGTCGGCGACGAGTGCGATCAAGCCCAATCGCACGGTGGTGCAGACGCCGGCCGCCGAGCGCGAGCACGAACGCATTCTCGCCTCCTATGGCGGCGCCTATGACGATCCGCAGCTCGAGGCGTTGATCACCAAGACGGTCGACCGGCTGGTGGCGGCTTCCGACCGGCCCGACCAGGCCTACAAGGTGACGATCCTCAATTCCGGCGCGGTCAATGCCTTCGCGCTGCCGACCGGCCAGCTTTACGTCACCCGCGGCCTGATCGCGCTCGCCAGCGACACTTCGGAACTATCCTCGGTGTCTGAGCCACGAGATGGCGCATGTGATCGCAAAGCACGCCGCGATCCGCGAGGACCAGGCCCGCCAGGCCGCGATCGTCACCCGCGTCGTCACCGACATGAGCACCGATCCCGATCTCACCGCGCTTGGCGCTGGCCAAGACCAAGCTGACGATGGCGAGCTTCTCGCGCGCCCAGGAGTTCGAGGCCGACGGCATCGGGGTTGCGATTTCGGCGCGCGCTCATTTCGATCCCTATGGCGCGGCGCGCTTTTTGACGTCGATGGAGCGCAATGCCGAACTGAAGGCGGGCAAGACCTCGATCGATCCGCGCGCGCAGGATTTCCTGTCCTCGCATCCGGCCACCCCAGAGCGCATCCAGAACGCGCAGAATATCGCGCGGCAATACACCTCGCCCGAGGGCGGCGATCGCGACCGCGAAACCTATCTCTCGGCGATCGACAACATCGTCTACGGCGAGGACCCGAGCGAGGGCTTCGTTCGCGGCCACCGCTTCCTGCATCCCAAGCTCGGCTTCACCTTCACCGCGCCCGACAATTTCACGCTCGATAACACCGCGCAGGCGGTGATCGGCGTGCGCGACGGCGGCAGCCAGGCGATGCGCTTCGACGTGGTGCGGGTACCGGCGGAACAGACGCTCGGCGACTATCTCAATTCCGGCTGGATGGAAGGCGTTGACAAGGCCACGACCGAGGACCTCACCATCAACGGCTTCCCGGCGGCGTCAGCCGTTGCGCATGGCGACCAGTGGCAGTTCAAGATCTACGCGCTGCGCTTCGGCAGCGACGTCTACCGCTTCATCTTCGCGGCCAAGCAGAAGACCACCGAGAGCGAGCGCAACGCGCGCGAGACCGTCAATTCCTTCCGCCGGCTGACGCTGGAGGAAATTCAGGCGGCGCGACCGCTGCGGATCAAGGTGATCACCGTGCAGCCCGGCGATACCGTGGAATTGCTGTCCCACCGCATGGCCGGCGTCGACCGCCCCGCCGAGCGCTTCCGCGTGCTGAACGGGCTCGACGCGCATGCCCAGGTGAAGGTGCGCGACCGCGTCAAGATCGTGGTGGATTGACGAGCCCCGTGCCGAAGCATCCTCCGTCCCCGCCCGTTTCCCCATTCGCGAGCCGTGGACAGGCGAATTCCCGGACCGGAGCGCTGGAGCGGGCGGCGCTGGCGCTGCGGATGGGGCGATTTGCCGAAGCCGAGCAACTCGCCGCCGACGTCCTGAAAGCAAGCCGGACCGACACCGCCGCGCTGTCGATCCTGGCGCGCGCCCTGCTCGCGCAGGACCGCGCAAGCGAGGCGATCGTCCCGCTCGAAAAGGCGGCGCGCCGCGGCAGCGATGCGGGCATCGAAACGCTGCTCGGAGCGGCGCTCGGCAGCGCCGGACGCCGCGCGGAAGCAATCGAGCAACTGCGCCGGACCGCGGCGCGGCGCCCACCCTTTACGCCGGCGTTCCAGGAACTGGCCGGCCAGCTTGCGAAGGGCGGACAGTTCGAGGAGGCCACAGCGGTCGTCGAAAGCGCGCTCGCATTGGCGCCCGGAACCGTCGATCTGCAACTGGATCTCGCGCGACTGCACGTCATGCGCAACGAACGCGGCAAGGCGCGCGCGATCCTCGGCCGCGCGCTGGAGGCAGCCCCCGGGCGACCCGAAATATTGACGGCACTTGCCCGGGTCCTCCTGCTCGACGGCGAATATGCCGCCGCCGTCGACGCCTGCCGGCATGCGCTGGCGCTCCGTCCCGACGATGCCGTCACCCGCGCCGACCTCGCCGCGTGCCTTCTGGAAATGGGTGAGCGCGAGGCCGGCGAAGCCAACCTGCGTTCGGCGTTGCGCGGCGGGCCGCAGATGCTCGGCCGGGTCACCTACGCCCTTATCGCCTCATCGCACGGCCGCTTCTTCTTCCGCCCGAGCGCGGTAGCAAAATTCCTGCAGGAGCGCTGAGCGGCGCGAATTGGGTCACCTCGCCCCGCAAGCAGGGCGAGGTCGGCGCGCCGCGCCGGGTGAGGGGGAGCCTCCGCGAGTCGCGCTCGCCGAGAGAGCCCTCACCCCGCCCTCTAAGAGCGAGCTTCGCTCGTCTCGACCCCGCGAAGGGCGGGGAGAGGGAGAAGTGCTGCGCGATGCTTGCATCAAATTGAACTCATCATGTCTACGCCCGGAATTTCCGCCGGTAGAGTCCGGGCTCGCGGCTGGTGGCCTTGGTCAGCTCGTGCACGCGCTGGGTTTCCTCTCGCGTGAGTGGCGCGGTGTGCAGCGCCCAGCGTTCCCGTTTCACCGGTACGACCTGCGCGACCGGCGTGCCCGCCGGCAGCACGCCGCTGAAATTCACGTCGTGCCAGTGCGCCGGGAAATGAATCCAGCTGTCGCAAAAATGGTCGCAATCGACCACGCCGCTCAGCGTGGTGAATGGCAGATCGAAGCGATTGAGCGGATGGGTGAACAGCAGCGAATAGCCCTCCGGCGCCTCGATGGTCCACAGATTGTTGAACTTGATCAGGATCCGGTCGGGCTCGAACAACGGCGAACCGATGACTTGGCTCGCGTCATGGAATCCGAGCGGCGAGCGCGGGAAATCGAGTGCTCCGCCCGGCGGCAGATCGTTGTCCCAGGTGATCGCCCCGTTCTCGATCCTGAGATCGCAGATCAGCGGCATCAGGAAGCCGCAAGTCATGGCGTCGATGAACGGAGGGCAGCGCTTGACCGTATCTTCGTCGCGCATGTTGATCGCGTTGAAGGCCTGTGTCGGCATCGCCTTGAGCCAGTCGGGGACGCCCAGTGTCGCCGGGATCGGCGGCGGCAGCTTGCCGTGGAGTTCAGCGGGGCAGCGGAATTTGAGCGTTAGCGATTGGTCGGCGTTGGGCATGGCCCTCACTTGCTTGGCGCTGTTGCCCGGCGTGTCTTCACGGCTGACCTGGCATGCCCGGGGACGGTCGCGGAACCAGCGGCTTCGCATATCACGGTTTGTCCGGGACGGCCAAGCTCGGCTCCTTCCGGTGCAGGAATTGGAATTATCGCCGCGACGGTCCAGGAATTTGGTTGCCCCCGATCGAACAACAAAAAGCCCGGTCTCGACGACCGGGCTTTTGATTGTCTTGGCGTCTTCGATCCGGCTTACGCCGCCTCGTCGGCGACCGCGGCATCGTCGCCATCGGTTTCGTCGACATCGCCCTCGGCATCACCTTCGGCCTCGGCCTCGCCCTCGGCCTTGGCGGCGCCGCGGCGCGGGCTCTTGGCGAGCTGGCTCTCGATTTCCTTCACCGCCTCGGTTTCCGTCACGTGCTGGACCACGGCGATTTCGCGCGACAGCCGGTCGAGCGCCGCTTCATAGAGCTGGCGTTCGCTGTAGGACTGCTCGGGCTGCGAATTCCGAGCGATAGAGATCGCGCACCACTTCGGCGATCGCGACGATGTCCCCGGAATTGATCTTGGCTTCGTATTCCTGGGCCCGGCGCGACCACATCGTGCGCTTGACCCGCGCACGGCCCTTCAGCGTCTCGAGCGCCTTCTTCACCAGCGCCGGCTCGGACAGCTTGCGCATGCCGACATTGGCGACCTTGGCGGTCGGCACCCGCAGCGTCATCTTGTCCTTCATGAAGTTGATGACGAACAGCTCGAGCTTGGCGCCGGCGATCTCCTGGTCCTCGATGGCGAGGATCTGGCCCACGCCATGGGCCGGATAGACCACGAATTCGTTGGTCTTGAAGCCCTGACGCTGGGTCAGGACCTTCTTCGGCTCATCGGGACGCGGGCCGGCAGCCGCGGGCTTGGCGGCAACGGGCTTCGCAGCAACGGGCTTGTGGACGACCGGCTTATGGGCCGGCGCCTTGGTGGCGGTCCTCGGGGCAGTCTTGGCAGGGGCCTTGGCGGCGACCTTCGAAGCAGAGGCCTTCGAACCCGTCGCTTTCGCGGCAGTTTTGGCAGTCTTATGTGGCATTTCGCTTCTTTTGTTCTTGGAGGACTTTGCAGCCGAGGCCTTACTGGCGGTCCGGGTATCCTTTACAGCGACCCGGGCACGGCTCTTGGATGCACTACGGCTGGCCGCAGCGGCTTTCTTGGAGGCCTTGGAAACACTCTTTTTACGCGTTTTCTGTGACACAGCCTGCGCGCGGAACTGCCACGCCCCTGTTCGATGTTATGCACGGGAGAACCCATAGGGGCCTTGAGCGGGGCTGACGGGTTCGGCTTATAATGGCCCAATATAGCACATTTTCCGCAAAAATCAATGATTTACGCCCTGTAACGGGCGCTTTGGGGGCCGTTTTGGGCCTATGACCGCATTTAAGGTTAAGTGGAACCGAGCGCCGCCTCAGTCGCCGGTCCCGGGCTTCGGAGAAAAATATTTCTCGAACTTGCCCTCTTCGCCCTCAAAGTCCTTGGCGTCGGGCGGGGATTCTTTCTTCTGGGTGATATTAGGCCAGCTCTTGGCATATTCGGTATTCACCTCGAGCCATTTCTCCAGGCCCGGCTCGGTGTCGGGCTTGATGGCGTCGGCCGGGCATTCGGGCTCGCATACGCCGCAATCGATGCATTCGTCCGGATGGATGACCAGCATGTTCTCGCCCTCGTAGAAGCAGTCGACGGGGCAGACCTCAACGCAATCGGTATATTTGCATTTGATGCAGGCTTCAGTGACGACGTAAGTCATCCAGGGCTCCGAAACGGGTCGATTTTGAGTGGTTGCGTAGCGCAGGAACCCGCAAGGGGCAAGGGAAGCGGAATCTCCCGGGCAGGCGTTTTTGGCATTCCTGCGCTGGAGCGAATTTGCTTCAAAGCAAATAGTTACTCACGCGGCGCTTGCAAATCGTCGTACAGCGCCCGCGCCGAGGACGCATCGCCCCGCCGTTCGGAAAATCCGGTAACCTTCAAGACGCGCACGCTGCGATCGAGCCCGATCGTGAGCACGTCGCCGGCCTTCACCGCATGACCCGGCGCGGTCTCGCGCACGCCATTGACGCGGACATGACCGGCCGCGACGAGGGCCGCCGCCGAGGTGCGCGCCTTCACGACGCGCGCGTGCCACAACCACTTATCGAGACGCTGGCGCTCCAATCAACACCATTGCGAGAATGAAACAGGCTTTATTTTTGACGCGTTTTCTTGACGCAAACCGGTGCCCACTTCGCTCGAAAACGCTACCTAATCCTTGCGGTTGGCGGTGAGCTGCTCTTTCAGCGCCGCCAGTTTGGCAAACGGCGAATTGGGGTCGACCGGGCGATCGCGGTCGCGCGGCGAGGCGCTGGTGGCGTATTGGCGATGCGAGGGGCCGCTCTCGCGAGACTTGTCGCGATCGCGTCCGCCCTTGTCGCGGCCGCCGAACTCGCGGCCTGCCTTGTCGCGACCAGGTTTGTCGCGGCCGCCGGTGAATTTCTCCCGGCGCTTTTCGCCCTCGCGCTCCCTGCCCTTGTCTCTATCCCTGCCCTCGAAACGCTCGCGGGCGGGACGGCCCTTGTCCTCGCGCGGCTCGCTGACGACCGGCGTGGCGTCCGCGGGAGCGGTGGATGCGGCCTCCGCCGGCGCCTCGGGACGCGGTTTGCGGAACTCGTTGTTGCGCTCGCGGCGGCCGCGGCGATGCCGCTCCTGTTTCGGCGCTTCGCCGGCCTCGCCCGTGGCGGCCGCCGCTTGCGCGCCTTCCGCGGGACGCGCGTGATGGCGATGACGGCTGCGATCATGACGCGGCCGGCGCTCTTCCGAACGCCCGCCGGGCCGCCAGACTTCGACCAGTTCCGGCGCGGCGACGGTTTCGGAAGCTGCCGCGGCCGTTTCCGCCGCAGTACTCTCGGCGGCGGACGCCGTCTCGGGCGTCGCCTCGGCCGCGGCATGATCCTGCGGCGCCTCGACCAAAGGCGCTTCCGAAGGACTTTCGACTTCCGGCGTTGCCTCGACCGCCGTTGGCTCGCCGTCGCTCGCAGCCGGCGAGAATGCGACGTCGGGCAATAGCGTCGCGGAAGATGCCGCGCTCTCCTCAACGAGCGGCGGCAGGTCCGCGGCGACGTCGGCGCTTTCGGCCGCAGCCGCTGGCTCCGCGGGGACCGCCTCCGCGGCGATCGCCGCGCCTTCGGCCATGGCTTCGGCAGACGTTTCCACCGTAGCTTCAGATGCGGCTTCCGTTGGTACCGCGGCTTCGGCGGGCGCCGCCTCCGCAGGCGGCGTTTCCACCGCGGCCGGTTTCGGCGGCAGCGGCGCGCGCTTTTCCATGCGGTAGCCGAGCGCGCGCAGGATCGAGGCGAAATCCTCGCCGGCCGATCCCGTCAGCGACGTCATCGCCTGCGTCACCGCGAAGCCGCGGCCGTCGAACGCGCCGGCCGGCTTGTCGCCGGGCGAGGTCTCGCGCCAGGCCAATGCGGGCCGAATGAGATCGGCGAGCCGCTCCAGGATATCGACGCGCACCGCGCGCTCGCCGCATTGCCGGTAGCCGAGCACGCGGTAGGCATCGCGCGGCAAGGCCTTGTCGACCGGGAACGAGGTGCGGCCCGACCCCGCCAGATGCTGCGCGCCCGACAGCGCGGAGAAATCGACATTGTCGTGCCTCTCGGCCCACAACAGCGAGGCCAGCGCGCGCGCCGCCGGCTTCAACAGCGCCGGCAGATAGATGTGATAGGCGCCGAAGCGCACGCCGTATTTGCGCAACGAGGCGCGCGACGGCTGATCGAGGTCCTTCATCTCGGCCGCGATCCTGGATCGCTCCAGCACCCCCAGCGCCTCGATCAGTTGAAACGCGATGCCGCGCGCGATCCCCGTGATGTCCTCGGCCTTGTTGAGGTCGAACAAGGGCAGCAGCAGCTTTTCGATATGCGTCTTCAGCCACAGATCGAGCCGCGTTTGCACCGCTTCGCGCGACGCGCCCGCCAACCGATCATCGGCGATGATGCGCAACCGCGGATGCAGGGCATCCTCGGCCGCGACCAGTTTTGCCACGGCATCGCCGGTCCAGCGGATGGTGCCGTCGGACGTGAGCACGAACTGCTCGTCGGGCGCTGCCGACAATTTCTCCGCGCGCGCGTCGATCTCGCCGGCCAGAGCCTTCTGCGCGGTCGCCTGCAGCGCCTTGGCATCGGAGCCTGCTTCGGCCGCGTCGGGCGCGAAGGTGAATCCATCGAGCCGGCCGATCACATGGCCTTCCACGGTCACTTCGCCGGTCTTGCCGATTTCGGTATTCAAAACGCTGTTCTCCCGCAGGCGGCGCATCAATACACTGGTACGGCGGTCAACGAAACGCTCCGTGAGCCGTTCATGCAGCGCATCGGATAATTTATTTTCGACCTCGCGCGTGACCCCCTGCCAATGTTCGGGATCGGACAGCCAGTCCGGGCGATTGGCCACGAAGGTCCAGGTGCGGATTTGCGCGATCCGGCCCGATAGCGTGTCGATGTCGCCGTCGCTGCGGTCGGCCTGATCGACCTGGGTGGCGAACCAGGCGTCGGGAATCCGGCCCTTTTTCATCAGGAATTCGAACAAACTCGTGACCAGCTCGGCATGCGCGGCGGGCGCGATCTTGCGGTAGTCCGGGATCTGGCAGGCGTCCCACAGCCGTTCCACGGCTGAAGCGCCGTGCGCCATGTCGCGCACGTCGGCGTCGCGCGCGGCGTGATCGAGCACGCGCAGGTCCTCCGCAATCGGCGCGCGGGTCAGCGCATCATGCGGGGCCGACAGCGCGAGCGACACCTGCAACGCGCCAAGCGAGGAAAAATCCAGCTTCGAGTTGCGCCATTGCAGAACTTTCACACTGTCGAAGGCGTGGTTCTGCAACGCATTCACCAGTTCCGGCTCGAACGGCGCGCAGCGGCCGGTGGTGCCGAAGGTGCCGTTGCGGGTGGCGCGGCCGGCGCGCCCCGCGATCTGCGCGAATTCCGCCGGATTGAGCCTGCGGAACTGATAGCCGTCATATTTGCGGTCGGAGGCGAAGGCGACGTGGTCGACGTCGAGATTGAGCCCCATGCCAACGGCGTCGGTGGCGACGAGATAGTCGACGTCGCCGTTCTGGAACATCTCGACTTGCGCATTTCTTGTGCGCGGCGAGAGCGAGCCCAGCACCACCGCGGCGCCGCCATGCTGGCGGCGGATCAATTCCGCGATCGCGTAGACCTCGTCGGCCGAGAACGCGACGATCGCGGTACGGCGCGGCTGGCGGGTGATCTTGCGGTCGCCGGCGAATTCGAGCTGCGACAGGCGCGGCCGTGTCACGATGGAGGCGCCGGGCAACAGCCGCTCGACGATCGGGCGCATGGTGGCGGCACCCAATAGCAGCGTCTCGTCGCGGCCGCGCCGGTGCAAAATGCGATCGGTGAAGACGTGGCCGCGTTCGAGATCGGCCGCGATCTGGATTTCGTCGACGGCGAGGAACGACACGTCGAGGTCGCGCGGCATGGCTTCGACGGTCGAGACCCAGAACCGCGGATTTTTCGGCTTGATCTTCTCCTCGCCCGTGATGAGCGCGACGGAATCGCTTCCGGCGCGGCCGGCGATCTTGTTGTAGACCTCGCGCGCCAGGAGCCGCAGCGGCAGGCCGATCACGCCGGAGGAATGCGCAAGCATCCGCTCGATCGCAAGATGGGTCTTGCCGGTATTGGTGGGACCGAGCACCGCGGTGACGCCGGCGCCCGGAGCGCGTTCATTGCCGAACGCAGACGAGGATGAGGGAAAGGCCATGATTTACTTAAGTCTCTGCGTCGCAGATCGTTGGAAAATGTTTCACAATGCGACGCTGATGCGACCGCGGCTTAAGCTCTGGAACGAGTTCCGGAACGAATCGCGCCCGAATCGCTAACTCCTATGCTCTCCGGCTTCGTTCACCGCAACATGTCGCGTAGATGAGCGCTTCCCGGCACTAGATCAAGTTTGGGCAAGCTCCACAAGCGGCGCAAATCCTTAAAATCCGGGTGGGCTGGAGTCGAATCAGAAGCGGCAAAGAGTCAACTGGATTCGGCGACGACCCGTCATGCCCGGGCGTGACCCGGGCATCCATCGAAAAAAGCCTTTGCCAAAGAAGATGGATTGCCGGGTCAAGCCCGGCAATGACGGCATTGCGAGCCTCAATTCGTTTTCGCGACGCGAGGGGGCGTGGCTGTCGTGACAAAGGACGTCGCTTCCAGCAGCGCGGGGCCGAGCGGGGTCGGGATCTTCAGCCAGAACGGGACCAGGATGCGGGTGCCCGCGAGCGGCACGAAGGCGATCTCGATGTTGCGCTGGGCGGCGAGATATTTGATCACGGGGCGATCGGGGATGTAGCCGGCGACCGGCGTGAAATAGATCGCGCAGACCAGCGCCGGGCCCTGATAGCCGTGCTCGGCCTTGACCGTTTCCATGCGCTTGAAGTCGAGCCTGAGATCGTAGCGCATGCGCCCGTCGAAGATGCCGGAGGAGACGCGGCAGGCGTCCGGCGTCAAAGGATCCGCCGTGCCGGGCGCCCGCAGCATCGAGCCCGTCATCGGATCGAGGACGCCGTGACGATGGGCTTCGGTGAGCGGAATCCGCTCGCCGTCGACCGGCGGCACCGGATCGATGCCCCATTCCTTCACGGTGCCGTTCGACAGCATGATGTGGATGGCTTCGCTCTTCTTCGCCGTCGAGGTGGTGGCGGTGTAGTTGGTCGGCACCAGGGCGCCGGCGACGACGCGGCCCTGGGAGGCGCCGGTGCCGGAGCCGCCGGCGAACGCCTTCAGGAGTCCCGTGGTGGCGCCGGCGGCGGAAGCGGTAAACTGGTCGTCCTGGACGTCGATGGTCCAACTGCCCTTGCCGAGCGGAATGCCCGACAGCGAGGCCTCATATTGCGCGTCCAGCCGGCCTTGCGCGAAAGCACCCTGCGGCGCGAGCAGGACCAGTAGCGCCGCGCCCATGGCGGCAAGGCCGCCCAGCCCCCGCAGCGCCGTTCCTGAGAGCCGGGGGAGGATTCGGGGCGTGGTCACCTGGGGGCGGTCCTTGAGGCTAATGCGCGTCTTCTTCATCATCTAGGCAAGAACACCGGCCGGGCAACGTTTTGGTGCGCCTTTTGGTACCCTTTGCAAAGGCTTGGCCGGAACCCACCATGTCGGCGGCGAATACGCCCTTTATATGATGCCCCGAAAAACCGCCGAACGGCCGCCAAACCCGCATTTCCCCCCGCAAAACCTTGACGCCCCGGCGCCCGCCCCCTATACGTCCGCGGCTCCCTGATGGACACGATTTTTGAACCCCCAAGCGCCTCGAAGGCCCGGGGATGACAGAGGATTTTTCGACATGTCGCGGCGCTGCGAACTGACGGCCAAGGGCCCGCAAGTGGGCCACAAGGTCAGCCACTCCAACATCAAGACCAAGCGGCGCTTCCTGCCGAACCTGTGCAACGTCACCTTCATTTCCGACGCCCTCGGCCGCAATGTGCGCCTGCGCGTCTCGACCAACGCCATCAAGAGCGTCGACCACCGCGGCGGGCTGGACGCGTTTTTGATCAAGGCGCGGGCGGATGAACTCTCGCCGCGCGCGCTGGAACTGAAGCGCGCGATCGAGAAGAAGCGGGCGGCGAGCGCGCCGGCGTCGGAGAAGAAGGCCGGGTAAGGCTCGCTTCATCAGCGTTGAAAGGTTTGGATGGCCGGGTCGCAAGACCCGGCTGTTTTTTTCTCAATTAAAACGCCTTCGGTAGGCCGGCCTGTCGCAAGATGGCGTTTGCGGTGTGTCGACTGGGAATACCGACAGGCACTGCAAAGTTCCTTTTGCTAATTGGGCGGTGCCAGATTTCGTGACTACCGCGTCCTTGTCGGGCCAGTGTGCAACCAGCGGCGCGCAGCAATTCTCACAGCAGACGGTCAAGCCACGGCGCCATTTGGCCCGAGACCGGCTCGGCTTCGCGCAACGCGGTGATCTGCAGGAACGGCGATTCCGGCGCAACATCGGGATGATTGTCCGGCAGCAGATCGAGCGCCATCGCTGAAATCTTTTCCAGCAATTCGTCGAGCGTCGGCGCGGCGGCGGCCGCCGGAATGTCGTCGCAGTGCCCGCTCCAGACCGAAGCCTCCTGATCCCAGGTCGCGGAAATCATGAAAATGACAGGCCGGGGCATCGCCGCTCGCTCTATTGTCGCGATGCGCTACGGGAGGCAGCTGTCGCAGCGCGTTTTGCCAGCGTCGAAGTCCGCAAGCTCGCTGTAAAATATGCTAAGGATCAGGCCGTCAGTGTCAGGAACGTCGCGGCGAAGGGAAAACGGACGTGGGGGCGCGAACGATAACTGTGGCCGTGCTCGGCCTGTTGCTTGCCAGCCTTTGCAAATGCATCCGCGCTCGCGCAGGGCAGCGCCGGCGGCGCGGTCGGGGATACCGAAAAGACCCTGTCCGGCAACCGGGGCGCTGCGGCGCCGGCGAAGGCCGAACCGCGCGCGCCGAAGGAAGCTGCGAGCGGCGGCGCGCGGTGCCAGAGCCTCGTCGGCTCGTGGTCGTTCTCGAACGGGGTCGGCGTGCTGTTCAAGCCGGGCGGCGGGCTGTCTTCCACGACCGGCGACGGCGGCAGCTGGACCTGCGAGAACGGCATGGTCGCGGCGCACTGGGCGCGGTGGACCGATCACTATCTGGTGGCGGCCGACGGCACCCACATCACCGGCAACAGCGGGCTCATGAACATCGCGCTGACCGCGATCAAGAATTGAGGGCGGCGGAGGTTTTTCCGGGCGCCCGGTACAGGCTCGTCATGCCCGGGCGCGACCTGGCGTGACCCGGGCATCCGTCAATATTCGTAAAAAGCCCTTTCTTGCGAAGGGGATGGATTGCCGGGTCAGGCCCGGCAATGATGAGTGATGCTGAATCACAAAAAATACTTTCTGTATTTCAAAAATAATGCTTGCACCGGATCCAAATCAGTCGTATCTACCCGCCGTCCCGTCCCACCAAGGGGCGTTTCGCGATCGTCACGAACGCGGGACGGGATGCGGTGGACGCGAGAAGTGCTTCTGACGAGGGCATTTTTTCGCGGACGGCGAAGTCGTGTGGGCCTGGCACCCCGACGCTGGTGTCAAGTTCGCGTTAAGGCGCGCGGGCGACGGTGGCAAACAAGCCCGGTGCACCGGGGCGAGCACGAAGTAAGCCGTAAAACCATTGCGCGGGGAATGCCGGGTGAAACCGGTGTGACCGTGGTGACTACACTCGTGTACTTTGTTTTTTATCGTACGCGAGGCTGCGGGCGCATCAAGCGCCCGGCATTCCCTGCGCCCTCTGTTTCAGAGGAGCCGGACTTGAAGGCCAAACCTCGCGCAAAAACATGCGGCGAGAATGTGGAGTTATGCCCTCAGCTGTCATCATCCGCGACCCGGCTACGCCAAGGCTTCGCCGGGGTTGCGGTCTTAGGCCGCCGAAGCCTTGGCGAAGGCGGCAAGCGGATGATCCAGTATTCCAGAGGCAGCAGTTATGGAATCGAAAGGCCGCGGCGTACTGGATCGCCCGGTCAAGCCGGGCGATGACAGTGTACGGGGACGACATGGGAAGGCGCCTCCCCGCATTGCGCTTCTTGGCGTTCGGGTTAGGTTTCCGCGACCAGAAGACGACCAACCGCAACGAGGAAACACCATGAAGCGACTGATGATCCTGAACGGGCCGAACCTCAATCTGCTCGGCGTGCGCGAGCCGCACATTTACGGCACCACGACACTGGCGGAGATCAGGGAGGCTTGCGAGAAGGCCGCCGCGCAGCTTTCGCTTTCGCTGTCGTTCCATCAGTCGAACCACGAGGGCGAGCTGGTCGAGCTGATCCAGTCGGCGCGGCAAAGCGCGGACGCCATCATCATCAACCCGGCCGGCTATTCCTTCACCTCGATCGCGATCCTCGATGCGATCAAGATGTTCGAGGGGCCGGTGATCGAGGTGCACATCTCCAACATCCACGCCCGCGACGAGCATCACCGCCATTCCAAGATCTCCTCGGTCGCGACCGGCGTGATCTGCGGCCTGGGAGCGCAGGGCTACATCGCGGCGATCCACGCGCTGCCGGCGATGGCGAAAAAGGGGTGAGGTGGCTGCCGTTCATCGTCATTGCGAGGAGCGAAGCGACGAAGCAATCCAGCTTTCCGCTTGCTGCGCCATGGATTGCTTCGCTTCGCTCGCAATGACGGCCTCCCGCATTTTCCCGCCATCGCATCACGGAGAACCAACGTGAAGATCGTCGACCTCAGCCGCGAACTCTATCACAAGACGCCGACCTATCCCGGCCATCCGCCCGTCATTCACGGCGTCTGGACGACGCACGAAGAATCCTTCGCCGCTTCGGGCAACGTGCACGGGCTGTCCTCGATGTTCATCTCGATGCCCGACCATGCCGGCACCCACATCGACGCTCCCAGGCATTTCGACAGACGCGGCCAGCCGATCGGCGAATATCCACTGGAAAACTGCATCGTGCCGGGCATCTGCATCGACCTGCGCCACATTGCAGCCCGCGCCGAGATTGCGCCCGCCGACCTCGAATCCGCCGTGAAGAAATCAGGCCATCCGGTGCCGAAGGGCGGCACCGTGCTGCTCTGCACCGGCCATCACGCGCGCACCTTTCCGCGCAAGGAATATGCGACCGAGAATTCCGGCGTGAACGTCGCCGCCACCGAATGGCTGGCCGAACGGGGCGTCGTGCATTTCGGCATCGACTCGATGCGGCCGGGACCCGAGGGAAAAGTGAACCTGCTGGTGCACAAGGCCTGCTTCGACCTCGGCATCACCCACATCGAGAGCCTGTGCAACCTGGAGGCGCTGCTCGGCGCGGGACCATTCACCTTCATCGGCCTGCCGATGAAGTGGCGCGACGGCACGGGTTCGCCGATCCGCGCGGTGGCGGTGTTCGGGATGTGAGGTGGCCCCATCTGACTACATGCGCCAACACGAGACAACAGCCGTCAAGACAACGCGGGACGGCGGCTCCCCCCGCCGTCCCGCTTCACCCCTCCCCGCCTTACGCCGCGCGGACAAGCTCCGCGCCGAGATGTTTCAGACGCGGCATCACCTCATGCCTCAGCAGCGACAGCGAGTGATGCCAGGCTTCCGGCTTGTGCTTGTAATCGAAGCCGAACACCAAAAGCACGCCGAAGCCGCCGACCTCGCGGTAGATGGTCTCGATTTTCTCGGCGACGGTTGCGGGCGAGCCGACGACCCAGTTGCGGCGGGCGCAGTAGTCGACGGTGACATCGCAGTCGGGCACGTCGGGGGCGTGCTTGAGGTAGTCCTTGAAACCGAAATGGCCGAGCAGCGGCAGGAAGTACTCGCCCATCATCCGGCCCATCATGTCCTGCGCCGAAAGCTTCCAGGCTTCCGCGTCGGTGTCGGCGACGAACACCTCGCGCACCAGCCGCCAGTCCTGCCGGCTCGGCTTGCGCCCGGTCCTGGCGGCGCCGACCTCGACCGAATCCCAGTGGCTGCCGACATAGGCCGGGTTGAGGTTGAGGCTCATCGGAATGAAACCGCGCTCGCCGGCAAGCTTCAGCGTGTCGGAGTTCTTGGAGAGGCCGGCAACCCCGATCGGCGGATGCGGCGCCTGCTTCGGCATGATGTGGGGTTTGAGGAAATCGAACATGGTGTCGGGCTTGGTCACGGTCCAGAACTTGCCCTTGTAGGTCCACGGCGCGTCCTCGGTCCACATCTTCAGGATGATCTCGAGCGCCTCGCGGGTCATGTCGCGGTTCTGGCCGGACATGCCGTCGACGTTGAACATCGCCCAGTCGCTCGGCAGGCCGGATGCGGCAACGCCGAAGTTCAGCCGTCCGTCCGAGAGGTGGTCGAGCATCGCGACGCGGTTGGCGAGTTCGGCGGGATGGTGATAGGGCAACAGGAAGCCGCCGGGGCCGAGCCGGATATTCTTCGTCTCCCGCAGCGCCTGCGCGACCAGAAGGTCCGGCGCGGGATGCGGCTCCCACGGCGCGGTGTGATGCTCGCCGATCCAGGCTTCCTGATAGCCGAGCTCATCGAGCCAGCGCAGCGTCTGCAGGTCCCAGTCGTGGCCCTCCTTCAGTCCGCACTCCGGCGGATGCGAGGGCATCGCGAAATATCCGATTTCCATGGGGGGTTTCCTCTCGTTTCTTTCAGGCGCGTCTGGATTGCGCGCGGACGAAAGTACCTGCCCCGCTTGCGGCTGAATTGTGACGACCTACCTTGCGCCGAACCTGATCTCGCCGAACAGCGCTTTCTGGTTCGAGGGCTGCGAGCGCCAGTATTGCGGCGGGGCGTAGACCACGCCGCCGAGTTCGGCGGCGGCGTGCCAGCCCCAGCGCGGGTCGTAGAGCATGCCACGGGCAAGCGCGACCATGTCGGCCTTGCCCGATGCGACGATCTCCTCGGCCTGCTTCGCTTCGGTAATCAGGCCGACCGCCATGGTGATGACGGAGGTTGCCTGCTTGATGCCCTGCGCCAGCGGCACCTGATAGCCGGGGCCGAGCGGAATCTTCTGCAGCGGCGACACGCCGCCGGAGGAGGCATCGATCCAGTCGACGCCGCGCTTTTTCAATTCGCGGACGTATTCGATGGTCTGCGCAAGGTCCCAGCCGCCCTCGACCCAGTCGGTCGCGGAGACCTTGATGCCGACCGGCTTGTGGCGCGGAAACGTCGCGCGGATCGCGTCGAACACCTCCAGCGGATAGCGCATGCGGTTTTGCAGGCTTCCGCCATACGCGTCGGTGCGCTGGTTCGAGATCGGCGACAGGAACTGGTGCAGGAGGTAGCCGTGCGCGCTGTGCAGCTCCAGCGCATCGATGCCGAGCCGCTCGGCGCGGCCTGTGGCGGCGACGAAGGCCTCGCGCACCCGCGCAAGCCCGGCCGCATCGAAGGCGTGCGGCGGCACCTCGCCCTCCTTGTGCGGCAGCGCGGACGGACCTTCCGTCTGCCAGCCGCCTGCGGAAAGCGGGATCTGCTGGCCGCCTTCCCAGGGCCGATAGCTCGAGCCCTTGCGGCCGGCATGGGCGAGCTGCATCGCGACCGCCGTTTTGGAATGCTTGCGCACCGAGGCCAGAATCGGCGTCAGCGCGGCTTCGGTGGCATCGTTCCAAAGCCCGAGGCAGCCCGGCGTGATGCGGCCGGTGGCCTCCACATGGGTCGCCTCGATGCAGAACATCGCCGCTCCCGACAGCGCCATCGTGTTGATGTGGGTGAAATGCCAATCATTGGCCGCGCCATTTTCGGCCGAGTACTGGCACATCGGCGCCACCATGATGCGATTGGAAAGTTCGAGGTCGCGCAGCTTGATCGGAGTAAACAGGCCGCTCATGTCGGGGATTTCCGGGACGGGAGGAAGAGTTAATTCGTTATCTAACGAGCCGTCGAGGTTTCCTCAACCCATGATCAAACAAGCGCGCCCATGCCAAAACGCCTACGGCTTGATCCCGGCCGCCTTGATGACTTCCCGGTTGGCTGCGGTCTCGCGCGCGATCAACGCGTCCATCTCCGAAGGCGAGATCGTCGACAAATCGACCCCGAGCTTTTTCAGGCTCTCATGCAGCGCGGGCTCGCCCAGCACCTTTTGGCCCGCGGCATGAAGCTTCTCGACGATGTCGCGCGGCGTCTTTGCCGGCACCAGCACGCCGAACCAGATCGCGCTGTCGGCATTCTGCAGGCCCGCCTCCTGCAGCGTCGGCACCTCGGGCAGATCGGGGGAACGCTGTGGCGTCGACACGGCGAGCGCGCGCACCTTTCCCTCGCGGATCAGCTGCAGCGACAGGACGATCGGGCTGAAAAAGAAGTCGATCCGTCCGCCCAGGATGTCGGTGATCACCTCGGCGCCGCTGCGGTAGGCCACGTGTGTTGCCTCGATGCCGGCGGCGAGGCGGAATTTCTCGGAGGCGACATGGGTCGTGCTGCCGACGCCGACCGAGCCGAACGAAATCGACCCGGGCCTGGCCCTGGCGCCGGCGACAAATTCCTGTACGGTTTTCCAGGGCCGCGACAGCGGAACGATCAGCACATTGGCGCTGGAGCCGATCATCAGGACCGACGTCAGGTCGCGGGAAGCGTCAAACTTCAAATCCGGGTAAAATGCGGGCGCGATAGCAAGCGCCGACGATTGCACGAGGATGCTGTAGCCATCGGGTTCGGCCTTCACCACCGCCGCGGTGCCGAGCGTGCCGCCGGCGCCGGGACGGTTTTCGATGACGATGGGCTGGCCGAGTTCAGCGGCGAGACGATCGAGCACCAGCCGCGGCACCACGTCGATCGCGCTGCCGGCGCCGAACGGAATGATCGCCTTGATCGGCCGCGACGGCCAGTTTTGCGCGTGTGCTATTGCAGCGCCCAGGAGACTTGCGAGAAGAAATATCAATGAGATGGATTTGCGCATCGATCGCTCCGCATCATCGGCCGAAGCTTCGTAGCAAGAATTGTTTCCCGGTACCATGGTGGTCCCGGCGAATGCCGGGACCACATCGAATTCGGTCGCACTCAATAGCCCGCGGGGTCGTCGAATTTTCCAACCCTGAGACCGACGACGCGAATACGGTGACGGGACATCAGCACGCAGTCGGCCTCGGCCTTGAATTCGACCAGCAGCCTGCCGTCATCGAGCTTGTCAGTCACCGTGCCGTAGGCGCCGAGGCTGCGGACAAAGACCGGGTCTGTCGTCACGAAGACGCGATATTCCCTGAGCGCGAAACGCCCGCGCCCGCGCCACTGGATCGCGGGAATGCTCTGCCTGACATCGTCACGGTCGCCGACGTCGCGGCCGGTGACTTCCTTGAACAGGCTCGGGCTTGCGATCAGCCGCGCGTGGCTGCCTTCGATGCCGTAGAGATTGAGCTCAACCTCATGGCGGCTGGTACGGAAGGCGACGGCGGCCTCGCGCGAATCCTTCGACCAGAACGCATGATAGGCGTCCGCGCCGGTATCGAGATTATTGTCGGACCCGATGTCCTCGAGGGCTTCGATCTTGCGATGCGCAGGCTCGGCCATCAGCCAGACATGAAAGTTGTCATCGCCGGACTCGCCGTCGCCACGCGCGGCAAGTGATTTCCTGCCATCCGGCGAAAGCCCGTCGCGAATGATGGCGTATTCGCCCCTGGCGTATTTGTGTTCGAGCGTCGCCCGCGCCGGCACGGCGGCGAGCGCCAGCAGCGCGGCAAGGACGAGCGGTACGGTGCGCAGGGGCCTCATTTGCCGTTGGTCGACACGGTGCGGCGCGCGGTTCATCGCCCTCCCGGTGAAAGCGGTGCCCACACTCAAGTGTCATCACCCGCGAAAGCGGGTGATCCAGTATTCCAGAGACCGGCGAGAGAACCGCAAGACCGCGGCGTACTGGATACCCCGCTTTCGCGGGGTATGACATTCAGGCGGGGATCACTCCACCAGCGCAAATTGCAGCAGCAGCGTGCGCTGGATCAGCGCGAAATTGTCGTCGGAGACCATGGTCAGTACGGTCTCGCCCTCCGGCGTCACGAAGGCGTCGATGCCTTCCATGTTGTCGATCTCCTCGCCGAGATCGGCATTGAAGATCGCGGGGCCGTCGACCACCGCGCCCGGTGTCACCGAGGAAAGCGCGATGCGGCGGATGCGGATGCCGACGCCCGCAAGCAGCGAAAACTTCCGCTCCAGGATCAGAAGTTCGCCCGAGGGCAGCAGTACCGCATCGCTGATGTCGAAACCTTCGGTGCGGTGGACGCTGAACTGGCCGGGCATGGGCCCGCCGACGAGAAATGCGATCAGGTTGCCGGCCGGATCCAGACCGCGCTCGGAGAGCGCGATCAGCGTGCCCGCGAGCGGCAATCCCTTGGGCACGAACACCAGCGCTTCCAGCCCCTTGTTGAACGGCAGCTTCTTCATCGCCGCCGGCATCGGAAACACTTCGCCGCGCGAGCGCGTAAATCCCTTGGAAAAATCGAAGCGCAGCACCTGGTTGACGCGCTCGAGCCCGATGTAAACCAAGGAGCCGTCGAGCGCGATCGATTCGGAATCGAACCAGCCGCGCGCGGTGATCGGCCGGCCATCGGAACCGAGCATCGGCGCGGCCTCGACGTCGGCAAGCGCGGTCATCTCGCGGCCGGCATAGACGATGCGGCCGGTGAACCAGGTTCCCTTGTCGCTGAAGGATATGAATCGCTCACCTTTGGCGTCGAGCCGCAGTCCCGACAGTCCCCCGAAGCCGGGGAAAGCCGAGGTCAGCATCAATCCGCTGCGATATTCGAGCCTGCCGAACCGGATGCGCGAACGGTCGCGGGTATCGAATGACGGCAGTGGTCGCGCCTTGACCTCGATCGCAACGGGCGCATTGACCGCGTATTTGTCGGGTGCGGCCGGCGGCGGCTGCGTCGCGAGCTGCGCGCGGGCGATTGCAGGCAGTGCCGCGAATGAAAACGCCGCCGCGGACGATGTCAGCAGGCGGCGGCGGGAAAGTCTCACGAATGCAATCGGCGTCGCTGGCTGGACGTCGAGGGCGCATGCCCGTGGGTCTCGCTGAACAGTTCCGCGAGCTTCTCGGTGATGGCGCCGCCGAGTTCTTCGGCGTCCACGATGGTGACCGCGCGGCGATAGTAGCGGGTGACATCGTGGCCGATGCCGATCGCGATCAGTTCGACCGGTGAACGGGTCTCGATCTCCTCGATGACGTGGCGCAGATGGCGCTCGAGGTAGTTGCCGGGGTTGACCGACAGCGTGGAGTCGTCGACGGGGGCGCCATCGGAGATCATCATCAGGATCTTGCGAGACTCCTGACGGCCCAACAGCCGCTTGTGCGCCCAGTCCAGCGCCTCGCCGTCGATGTTTTCCTTGAGCAGACCCTCGCGCATCATCAAACCCAGATTCTTGCGCGAACGCCGCCACGGCGCGTCGGCGGACTTGTAGATGATGTGACGAAGGTCGTTGAGCCGGCCGGGATTGGCCGGCTTGCCCGCGGCAAGCCAGGCTTCGCGCGACTGCCCGCCCTTCCACGCCCGCGTGGTGAAACCCAGAATCTCCACCTTGACCCCGCAACGCTCCAGCGTGCGCGCCAGAATATCGGCACACGTCGCCGCGACCGTGATCGGGCGCCCGCGCATCGAGCCTGAATTGTCCAGAAGCAGCGTCACCACGGTGTCGCGGAAGGTTGCTTCCTTCTCGTTCATGAACGACAGCGGATGATAGGGGTCTGTGACCACGCGCGACAGCCGCGCCGGATCGAGTATGCCTTCCTCGAGATCGAACTCCCAGGCGCGGTTCTGCTGCGCCATCAACCGGCGCTGCAGGCGGTTGGCGAGCCGCGCGACGATGCCCTGCAGATGCGCGAGCTGCTTGTCGAGATAGGAGCGCAAGCGTTCCAGCTCATCATGGTCGCAGAGGTCCTCGGCCGCGACCACCTCGTCGAATTTGGGCGCGAAGGCGTGATATTCCGGCCCGCGCGGCTCGTTGGCCCCGCGCGAATTCGGCCGCGTCGCCTCCCCCGGCGTCTCGTCGTCGCCGAGTTCGCCGTCGTCGAAGGTGTCCGACGTGGAGGCCTGCGCGCTCTCCATCGCGCTCTCCGACATCTCGTCGGTCGAGGCCTGCGCCTGATCGGCGCTCATTTCCTGCGCGGCGTCGGAATCCGGCGAGCCTTCGGCGCCGGACTGGTCGTTCTCGCCGTCGCGGTTGTCGTCCTGGTTCTCGTCGTCATCGGTCTCGGCATTGCGGTCGTCGCCGAGTTCGAGTGCGGAGAGCAGATCATGCACGGCGTCGCCGAATTTCGCCTGGTCTTCGGCGAGCCGGTCGAGCCGGTCGAGCCGCGCGCCGATCTTGTCCTCCAGGAGCGGCCGCCACAGGTCGACCATCTTGCGGGCGGCCGCGGGCGGCGCAAGACCGGTGAGGCGTTCGCGCACCAGCATGGCGAGCGCGTCCGACAACGGCGCATCGGCGCGGTCGGTGATCTCGTCGAACTTGCCGCGATGGAAATGATCGTCGAGCATCGCGGTGAGGTTCTTGGCAACGCCCGCCATGCGTCGCGAGCCGAGCGCCTCGACGCGGGCCTGCTCGACCGCTTCGAAGACGCCGCGCGCCTGCGGATTGCCCGGCATCAGCTTGCGATGCACCTTCGGATCGTGGCAGGCGAGTTTCAGCGCAATGGAATCGGCGTGGCCGCGCACGATGGCCGCATCGCGCCGCGTCATCTTGCGCGCCGGCTCCGGCAATCGCGCCTTGCCCGGCGCAAGACCGGGGCGCTCGGCGGCGAATGTCACTTCGAGTTCCGGCTTCTTCGCGATCGCGCGCAGGCAGGCGGTCACCGCGCGCTTGAACGGCTCGGTCGGCGCTTCCTTCGATCCGGTGCGGAATTTTTGATTCGAGGTCGTCATCGCCTGCCCTTACAGCGCCTTGGTGAACCAGTGCCGCGTCACACCGCCGGGATAACCCTCGATCGCGCCGAACGGCTCATAGCCGCATTCGCGGTAGAAGCCCGGCGCCTGGAAGCTCATGGTGTCGACATAGGATCGCACCGCTCCGAACCGCCGCGCCTCTTCCTCGATCTTCCCGATCAACGCCGCGCCATGCCTCTTGCCGCGAAACCGCGCCTCGATCCAGAAGAACTGGATGAACAGCACCGTGGTCCAGACCTCGCCGACAATGCCGCCGACGATCGCACCCTTGTCGCGCAGCGAGACGGCGAAGCGGCGATATTTCTGCTTCCCCATCTTCTCGTTGTTGTAGCCGATCAGCCCGCCAAGCACCGCGCGCTTGGTCTGGCCAATCGTGCGCTCGACGGAAATCGCCGGCATCGCATCAGCTCATCGCCACGTTCACCGACGACTCCTGCAGCTCCACATTGAAACAGCGCTGATAGAATTCGGCGACCAGCGGCCGTTCCAGTTCGTCGCACTTGTTGAGGAAGGTGACGCGGAACGCAAAGCCGATGTCGGAAAAGATCTCCGCATTCTCCGCCCAGGTGATCACCGTGCGCGGGCTCATCACCGTCGACAAATCGCCGTTGGCAAACGCGTTGCGGGTAAGGTCGGCGAGCCGCACCATCTTGTTGACGATGTCGCGGCCCTCCTGGGTCCGATAATGGTGCGCCTTCGCCAGCACGATCTCGACTTCCTCGTCATGGGCGAGATAATTCAGCGTGGTGACGATCGACCAGCGGTCCATCTGGCCCTGGTTGATCTGCTGGGTGCCGTGATAGAGGCCGGAAGTATCGCCGAGGCCGACCGTGTTGGCGGTCGAGAACAGCCGGAACGAGGGATGCGGCTTGATCACCTTGTTCTGGTCGAGCAGCGTCAGGCGTCCGGAAACTTCCAGTACGCGCTGGATCACGAACATCACGTCAGGACGGCCGGCGTCGTATTCGTCGAACACCAGCGCGATATTGTGCTGCAGCGCCCAGGGCAGGATGCCGTCGCGAAATTCGGTGACCTGCTTGCCGTCCCTGATGACGATGGAATCCTTGCCGACGAGATCGATGCGGCTGATGTGGCTGTCGAGATTGACGCGCACGCAGGGCCAGTTCAGCCGCGCCGCGACCTGTTCGATGTGGGTCGATTTGCCGGTGCCGTGATAGCCGGTCACCATGACGCGGCGGTTCTTGGCGAAGCCGGCGAGGATGGCGAGCGTGGTGGCGCGATCGAAGCGGTAATCCACATCGACTTCGGGCACATGCGGATCGATTTCGGAATAGGCCGGCACCTCGAGGTCGCTGTCGATCCCGAATACCTGCCGCACCGACACCTTCATGTCGGGCAAACCGGTGTATTCTTCAACTTTGGTCATGGCGGCGGTCGTCATCAATCCTCCGAGGTCCCGGGCGCTCCCGAAACCAGATTTGCAAATATGGCTGCGGATGGGGGCTCGGCGGAACCTATCAGAGTGCAACGGTTCGCAGAAGCCCGCGGCCCGATCAAAGTTCCGTTGCGTTATCATCAAGATAGTCGCTGGTCGCGGTTTTTGGAAGGCTGCCCTGCGAATCACGCCGAACTTTTGCCGTCGGCATTTGGCCAACCGCAGCCTTGGGCGGTTTTGCCGGCACTTTCCCGACTGTCGGTGAGTTATGTTAGGTCTTTCGCCTGAACCGAACCGCGCCGCCGCAGGGATTTAGTGACGTCATTCATCGATCCATTGATTGCGTTCGTCTCGGCAAATGCGTGGCTTGCCTATCTGACGCTATTCCTGGCCGCCTTCCTGGAGGCCATTCCGGTCATCGGTTCGGTAATCCCTGGCTCGACGATTATCCTTGCGCTGAGCGCGCTGGTGCCCGGCGGGCAGTTGCAACTCGGATGGGTGCTGGCGGCGGCAATTGCCGGCGCGTTGCTCGGCGACGGATCGGCGTTCTGGCTCGGACATCGCGCCAAACGTGAAATCCTCTCTTCCTGGCCGCTGTCGAGATATCCGCGCCTGATCGCCCAAAGCGAGGCGTTCTTCCATCGCTGGGGTGTGCTGGCGGTGTTCTTCGCACGCTTCATAGCGCCGATCAGGGCCTTCGTGCCGATCACCGCAGGCGCGCTCGGCATGAAGCCGTCGCGCTTCTACCCGGTCAACCTCGCGGCGATCCTCTTGTGGGCGCCAGCGCACGTGCTGCCGGGCGTGCTCGCCGTGCGCGCGATGCACGAATATGCCGGTTTGCCGCTCCATGCCGGTATCGCCAGGCACTACTGGGTGATCGCGGTGATCGCCGGCGCCGTGATCGCCTGGCTTATCACCTGGGTGATCCGCCGCCGCCGCAGCGCCTCCGAGATCGAGCCGACCGCGGAGCAGATTCGAAAGGACTTTCGCTAGGCTTTCGGATCAGTAAATCCTCACGTCTTGCCCACGGCCACACTGCGTCCGGGCGCCGGACCGATGTAGCGGGCGCGGGGGCGGATCAAGCCGGCCATGCTGCAATTGTTCGCAGGCATGCGCGATCCATCCGACGGTGCGCGACATCGCAAACAGCACCAGTTCGTTGCCGGCGGCCATGCCGAGCGTATGCACCAGCACCGCCAGCGCATAGTCGATATTGACGAACTCGCCGGTCGCCTCCGCGATCCGATCAGGAATTTCCCGCGTCAGTTTTTCAGCCGCGCCGGCGCGCGCCAGTGCTTCGAGCAATGATCGCGCGCGCGGATCGCCGTGCTTGTAGACGCCGTGGCCGAAGCCGGCAAAGCGCTCGCCGAGCGCTACCCGCTCCCGGATGACGGGCGCGACATCGCGATCGGCCAGCGCCTTGACGAATTGCGCCGCCAATACGCCGGCGCCGCCGTGTTTCGGGCCTTTCAGCGCCACCAGGCCGGCAATGATCGAATCGTAGAGATTCAAGCCGGTCGACGCCGCACAGCGCACGGTGAAGGCCGAGGCGTTCAGTTCGTGGTCGGCGAGCAGCACCAGCGCGCGGCGGATCAAATCGGCGGCATGCTTGTTGTCCGGCGCCCAGGCCCTGGCGATCTGCAGATGAAGCGGTTTCGCCGACGAAGCCCGGTTCAGCATGGTCGCCACCACCAGCCGCAGGATGCGGCCGCCGACCATCGCGCGCCCGTCGGGGGCGCGGGTAAAGGCGCGTGGATCGGCGCTCGCGGCCAACGCCAGCACGGCGATCGCGCGGTCGATCGGCGCGGCATGGCGCGCGGCCTCGGCAACGCCACGCATCTCGTCGGATATGTGCGGACAATTGTCTTCGGCAAACGGATCGACGCCGGCGACATCCCACAACAGCGTCGCGGTATGTTCGAGCGTGTCCTTTTCGGCGAGGTCGATGCAATTGACGCCGCGGTAAATCGGGCCGTCCTCGGTGATGGTCGCGATCGCCGAATCCATCACCGGCAGATCGGCATCAAAACTCTTCAGTCCGCGCGGCTCCGGCGACGGCGTTCGGCGTTCCTTCAAGCCCCGGACGTCCTCCGCCCGATAGCGGTGGCTGCGCGAATCCGACGACGGCTCCGAGCGGATCAGGCCGCGGCTGACATAGGCGTAGAGCGTCGCCGGCGAGATCGCCAGCTCGGCCGAGGCCTCGCGGGCGGAGAGGTAAAGCGCGCTGGATTTTTTCATATTGATTTACATAATCAAGATTGATCAATCTGTCGAGAGGGCCGACCTTGGAAAGAGCTTTCAGAGGAGATCCCGGCCATGAATCTGCAACTTCCGAAGAGCCCGGTTGGGCTCGACGGCATCCCCGCCGCCGAAACCGTGCTCAGCCATGTCGATGGCGAGCGCGGCGAACTGATCATCGCCGGCGAACGGGTCGGCGACCTCGTGCGCAAGACCGGCTTCGAGGGCGTGACCGCCCGGCTCTGGAGCGGCGGCACCGGCCACCCCGTCACCGAGCCCGGCGTGCGCGCCCAATTGGGCGCCGCCCGCGAGCGTGCCTTTGCCCGGCTGCCGGAGCTGTTGGGGATCACCAACGGCCTGTCGATCGTCGACGGCTTCCGTGCCGCCGTCGCGGGATTGCGCGCCGAAAGCGGCCTGCCGCACGAAGCCACCATCGTCGGCGCATTCCCGGTGATCGCCGGCGCGCTGGTGCAGCGCGCGCGAGGCAAAATTCCGGTCGCGCCCGACCCGACCGTGAGCCACGCCGCCGACACGCTGTCGATGCTGCTCAACCGCAAGCCGGATGCGCGCGAGGTCGCAGCGCTGGACGCCTATTTCGTCACCGTGTGCGATCACGGCATGAACGCATCGACGTTTACCACGCGCGTGGTGGCCTCGACCCAGGCCGACCTGTTCGCTTCCGTGACGGCGGGATATTGCGCGCTGACCGGACCGCTGCACGGCGGCGCGCCGGAGCCGGTGCTGGAGATGCTCGATGCCATTGGCACAAGCGAGCGCATCAGGCCGTGGGTCGACGGCGCGCTCAGCCGCGGCGAGCGGCTGATGGGTTTCGGCCACAAGATCTATCGCGTCCGCGATCCGCGCGCCGACGTGCTCAAGGCCGCGATCGAGCGGCTCGCCGGCGACGGCGCCGATCTGCCGTTCGCGGCCGAAGTCGAAGCCTATATCCGCGGCGCGCTGCGGCGGGAAAAGCCGGACCGTCCGCTCGACACCAATGTGGAGTTCTTCACCGCGATCCTGCTCGACGCCCTGCACATCCCGCGGCAGGCCTTCACGCCGATCTTTGCCGTGCCCGCGTCGCCGGCTGGACCGCGCACGCCCGCGAGCAGCAGCGCACCGGACGGCTGATCCGGCCGAGCTCGGCCTATATCGGGCCGATGCCGGAGTGAGTGGCGATCGAGTGAATCGGCCGTGGGGTGAGCAAAGCGCAAGCGTGCCCACCATGTCGCGCAATATGACAATCTCGATGGTGGGCACGGCGCAAGAGCGCCTTTGCCCATCCTACGAATTTCGAGACGCAGCGGTGTCGTCAGCCAACGGCGCTATGCGCGCACCACGGTCTTGAGGTAGTTATACGCCTTGATGATCTCGATCAGGCGATCCTCGGTGGAGCGGTCGCCGCCATTGGCGTCGGGATGATGCTGCTTCACCAGCGCCTTGTATTTCGCCTTGACGATCTCGAGCGTGGCGTCCGAGCCGAGCCCCATCACCTGCAACGCCTTGCGCTCGGCATTGAAAATCTTCCGGGTCTCGGTCCTGGCCTCGGCGCCGGGACCGGGCCGCCAGCGGCCGCGGCCGTTGAGTTCGCTGAACATCGAGAACGGATCGGAGGCGCCTTCGAAATCGGCCGCCGCGCTGCCCTTGCCCCGCTTGGCGCTGGTATTGGCGCCCATCTTCCAGGTCGGGCGATGGCCGGTCAACGCATCCTTCTGGTAGCGCGCCACGGCTTCCGCATTCATTCCTTGAAAGAAATTATAGGACTGGTTGTATTCGCGGACGTGGCTGAGGCAGAAGTGCCAGTATTCCCGATCATTGGCGCGGCCCTTGGGCGCGCGGTGCGGGCCCTTGTTCTGGCACGACGGCCATTCGCACATGGCGGATTCTTCGCGCGCCTGCGCCTGCTGCTTCGCGCTCAGCTTGGTGGGCTTGATGCGGATGCGGTCGAAGAATTTCGATGAATCAATCGGCATGGCTGACTTTGACTACGCAACGCGAAAAGCTTCAAGTCTTGACATTGTGAAACCTACTGCCCGATGCGCCATTGACGAGGCGCGGCGATCGACTTAATGCGCCCATCATGAGCACCAGGGACGCTATCACCAACAAGTTGCGCGAAGCTTTCACGCCGCAAAGCCTCGACGTCATGGACGAATCACATTTGCATGAGGGGCATGCCGGCCACCGGCCAGGCGGCGAGACACATTTCAGGGTGTATATTGTGTCAAAGGCCTTCCAGGGGAAGAGCCGGATCGAGCGTCACCGCATGATTAATGCGACGCTTGCGGGGGAACTCGCAGGCAGCGTGCACGCGCTGGCGATCAAGGCGCAGGCGCCGGAGGAAGCGGGCTGAGACACCCTTTCTTCCAAGGGTGGGTGACAGACATCAGAACGACGTCCCCGCCCGTTTCGGCTTCTTCTCCTCGATTTCGGTCTCACGCGGCACCGCCTGGATTCGCAGCGCGGTGATTCGATTGCGCTCGCGGCGCAGCACGCGGAAGCGGAAGCCATGGAAGGTAAAACTCTGGCCGCGTTCCGGGATCGAGCGCGCCTCGTGGATCACGAGGCCGGCGACGGTCGTCGCCTCCTCATCGGGCAGATGCCAGTCCATCGCGCGGTTGAGATCGCGGATCGGCACCGAGCCGTCGACCACCACGGAGCCGTCGGGCTGGGCGCGCACGCCGGCCACCACCACGTCGTGCTCGTCGGAAATATCGCCGACGATTTCTTCCAGGATGTCCTCCAGCGTCACCATACCTTCGACTTCGCCATATTCGTCGACCACAAGCGCGAAATGGGTCTTGCGGCGGCGGAAGGCTTTCAGCTGCTCGGACACCGGGCGCATTTCCGGCACGAACCACGGCGGCAGCATGATGGTGGAGACGTCGATCTTCGACGTATCGCCGTCGGCGGCGCGGATCGCGCGCAACAGGTCCTTGGCGTGCAGCACGCCGACGATGTTTTCCGGCTTGTCGCGCCACAGCGGGATCCGGGTGTATTCGGTGGCGAGCACCTCGCGCACCAGTTCCTCCGGCGGCAGGTCGGCGTTGATCATCACCATCTCGGTGCGGTGAACCATCACGTCGGAGACCTCGAGTTCGCGCAGGTCCAACAGCCCGCCGAACATGTCGCGGTCCTGCTTTTCGACCTTGCCTTCCTGATGCAGCAGATCGACGGCGCCGCGCAGCCGTTCGAGCGGCGACAGAATCGGCTGGTTGGCGCCGATCTTGATGCCGAACAGCCGCGTCAGCACGCGAACGATCGCCTCGATCGCGGTGAGCAGCGGCCCCAGGAGGTGCACCATGACCATCATCGGCCGCGCGACCGCTAGCGACACCCGGTCCGGCGCATTGATGGCGATGGTCTTCGGCAAAACCTCGGCAAAGATCACGACCACGACCGTCATCACGCCGGTGGCGTAGAGCACGCCGACTTCGCCGAACCACGTCGTGAACAGGCCGGTCGCCAGCACCGAGGCGCCGATATTGCCGATGTTGTTGCCGAGCAGGAGCGCGCCGATCATCCGGTCGCGCATCCCGAACAGGCTGAACACCACGGCGGCGTCGCGATTGCCCTGCTTTGAGAGCCGCAGCATGCTGCCGCGCGAGGCCGCGGTCAGCGCGGTTTCGCTGGCGGAGAAGAACGCCGAGACCGCCAGCAAGGCGATGACGATGCCGAACGTGAGCCAGTCCATGACCGACCATCACCTCAAGGTTTGCGGGCGAGCTTGCCCGCGAGAAAATCGCGAACCACGCCCGGCTCGAGGTCGCGCGCGATCGCGGCGCGGCCGATCGCCTCGAGCAGGATGAAGGTGAGCCGGCCGCGCCTGACTTTCTTGTCCTGCGCCATCAACGCCATCAGCGCGTCGGCGTCTGCGAGCCCTTCCTGGGCAAATCCCGCGATGTCCTTTAGACCGGTTGGCAGCCCCACTTCGGCAAGGTGATGCTTCACCCGCCTCGCGTCGGCTTCGGCAATCATCCCGAGCTGTGCGGAGAGTTCCGCCGCGAGCACCATGCCGACGGCGACGCCCTCGCCGTGAAACAGCCGGTCGGAGAAGCCGGTGGCGGCTTCCAGCGCATGACCGAAAGTATGGCCGAGATTGAGCAGCGCGCGCTCGCCGGTCTCGCGCTCGTCGCGTGAGACGATCGCGGCCTTGGCGCGGCAGGAGGTGGCGATCGCATGCTCGCGCGCCGCGCCGCCCGCGAATATGTCGGCGTGGTTGGCCTCGAGCCAGGCAAAGAACGCCGCGTCGCCGAGCACGCCGTATTTGGCGACTTCGGCGTAACCGGCGCGGAACTGCCGCGGCGAAAGGGTGTCGAGCATCGCGGTATCCGCGATCACGAGCACCGGCTGGTGAAACGCGCCGAGCAGGTTCTTTCCCTGCGGCGAGTTGATCCCGGTCTTGCCGCCGACCGAGGAATTGACCTGTGCCAGAAGCGAGGTCGGCACCTGCACGAAATCGACGCCGCGGCGCAGGATCGCGGCGGCAAATCCCGCGAGGTCGCCGACCACGCCGCCGCCGAGCGCGATCACCAGATCGTTGCGCTCGATCTTCGCCGCGATCAGTGCTTCGGAGACCTGTTCGAGGCCGGCGTAGGTTTTCGAGCCTTCGCCTTCCTCGACGATGATGCGCGAGGTGGCGATGCCGGCTTCCGCGAGCGAAGCTTCGGTTTTTGCCAGCCAATGCTTTGCGACGTTGCGGTCGGTGACGATCGCGGTGCGCGCGTCCGGCCGCAGCGCGGCGATGCGCGCCCCCAGCGAGGGCAAAACGTCACGGCCGATCACGATGTCATAGGTGCGCTCGCCGAGCGCGACATCGACAATCACGAGGTTGGAGTGTTTCAGCGGCGCGGTCATGGGCTTTCGCTCAACTGGCGATTCAGGGCTTCGATGCATTCATCGACGACCTTCTCGTGCGGCACGTCGCGCGACGAGATCGTGATGTCGGCGCGCTGGTAGACGGGCTCGCGTTCCACGATCAGGCGCTCGACGGTGGCGGCGGGATCGGCGGTCTGCAGCAGCGGGCGGTCGGCGCGGCGTTTCACCCGCTTCATGATGATATCGGCATCCGCCTTGAGCCAGATCGAGACCGCCGTGGCGCCGATCCGGTGGCGGGTCTCCTCGCGCATGAAGGCGCCACCGCCGGTGGCGATCACGGCCGGGCCGCTGTCGAGCAGCCGGGCAATCACCCGCGCCTCGCCGTCCCTGAAATGCGGCTCGCCGTGGGTCTCGAAGATATCCGGGATCGACATGCCCGCGGCCGCCTCGATTTCGGCATCGGCGTCCAGAAACGGCAGCCGCAGCCGCGCGGCGAGCCTCCGTCCGATGGTGGATTTGCCAACGCCCATCATGCCCACCAGCACGATCGAACGCATTCCCAGCGCTGCCGTGATCTCGGCGTCCCTGGATGCGCTCGCGGCGGAATTGAGGACCGTCTCAGACATCAATCGCAACCTATCGCCGGATCAAGCCGGCACATTACGCTGGGCATCGCGTACAAGCGTCGCCACCGTCGCGACGTCGTCGATCATCTCGAACTGCGGCGGCAGCATTCGACCGCTTCCGGGCCAGCCCGCAATGCCGCCGGCAAAGCCCGAATAGGGCGGGGTGCTCCGAGATCGTGCCGCTGCCATCGTACGCCTTCACAACCGAGACCTCCGGAAGATTGCGGAGCGTCAGGGACTTCATTTCACGCCGAAACATGCCGGAGAAGATCAGCGCGCGCTGGCTGGTGACCGCATAGACGGTCCATTCGCGCATCTTGGCATCGACGAAGAAGCGTCCGACGACGAGATAGAGCCCGACGAGCACAAAGGGGATCCCCCACAGTTTCATGAAGAACGGAGAGCCCTGTATCGCCAGAACGGACGACTCCCAGAACACGGCGAACCCGGCCCAGAACAGGCTGAACGGAATGAGATAGATATCCGCCGCGCGCAGCTTGAACCCGCGTTGCGGAGCACCCACCCACAACAGGCGTTCGCCGCGTTCCAGCGCCTGGGAAACCTCCTCCGGCATCTGCCCGGTCGGAAGCATGGCATTCATCATCAGCAGACCTCGCTCGACCGCCACCTATACTACCCCGGCCGATCCCGTTGCCAGAGAGTTCTGCAACGCGGGGGCGAACATGTTGGTAGTCAGGCCAGGCCATCCCACGTAATTTCCATGGTTAATTCGCCGCCCGAGGCTCGCTGATGCCCAGCCTGTTCCGCTTTCTGACGGTTGTCGCGGTGATCGGCGGGATCATTTATGGCGCGGTCTTCGCGCTGGCCAATTTCGTCAACCCGAAGCCGCGGGAAATAACGTTCACCGTCGCCCCGGACAAGTTTCTCAAGAAATAGGCGTTAGGGTGGAGGGATGCGTTCCAGCAAGACCTCGAATGCCAGACTGATCAACCTGTTCCTCGACATGCTCGCGGCGGAACAGGGCGCAGGCGCCAATACGCTCGAAGCCTATCGCCGGGACCTTGAGGATTTCTCTGGATTTCTCGCCGCGAGCGGCAAGCGTTTTGCCGACGCCGAAACGCAAGCCTTGCGGGACTACCTCGCCGATCTCGACGCGCGCGGTTTCAAGTCGTCGAGCGTGGCGCGACGGCTGTCGGCGATGCGGCATCTGTTTCGCTTCCTGCTCAACGAGCGCACCCGCACCGACGATCCGGCCGCCATCCTGTCGGGGCCGAAGCGCGGCCGCGGCCTGCCGAAAGTGCTGACGATCGCCGACGTCGATCGCCTGCTGGCGCGCGCCAAAGCATTGACCGAGGCATCAGAGACCTCGGGCACGCGCCGGCTTCGTGCGTTGCGGCTCTATTGCCTGCTCGAAGTGCTCTACGCCACGGGCCTGCGGGTATCGGAACTGGTGGCGCTGCCGCGCTCGGCGGCGCGGCGCGATGCCCGCATGATCGTGGTGCGCGGCAAGGGCGACAAGGAACGGCTGGTGCCGCTGAACGAGGCATCGCGGCAGGCGATGGCCGACCACCTCGCCGCGGTGGAAGCGCAAAGGCCGGAGAAGAAGGCTGTGGCAGGCTCGAAATGGCTGTTTCCCTCGTTCGGTGAAAGCGGCCATCTGACGCGGCAGCATTTCGCGCGCGACCTCAAGGAACTCGCCGCATCCGCCGGCCTCGTGCCGCGGCTGGTCTCTCCGCACGTGCTGCGGCACGCCTTTGCCAGCCATCTCCTGCACAACGGGGCCGATTTGCGCATCGTGCAGACGCTGCTCGGCCACAGCGACATCTCGACCACGCAGATCTACACCCATGTCGTCGAGGAGCGACTGAAGAGCCTGGTGCGCGACCTGCACCCGCTGGCGGAGAAGTAGAACCCGCCTTGACTTCGCCGCCGTCTCCCCCGAAACAGCCCCTGCCCGTCGGCACGCTTCCCGTCGCGCCATCGAAATCGGCGGCATCGCGCCTAACCAATTGAAGACTATGCGCTATTTTCGCGAAGCAGAACCGCTTCGCACCCAGCCGCGTTCGCCCTTATATTGATTTGATGCCGGATCTCATGCGCTCCTATCTCGATTTCGAAAAGCCTGTCGCCGAACTCGAAGCCAAGGTCGATGAGTTGCGCGCACTGGCCGCGACCGGCAGCGACATCGGCGACGAGATCGCGCGGGTCGAGAACAAGGCGCAGGAGGCGCTCGACGACCTCTACGCCAACCTGACGCCGTGGCAGAAGACGCTGGTAGCGCGCCATCCGCAGCGTCCGCACTTCACCGATTTCGTCAACGCGCTGATCTCGGAATTCACCCCGCTCGCCGGCGACCGCAAGTTCGGCGAGGACGAAGCGCTGATGGGAGGGTTTGGCCGCTTCGGCGGCGAGAGCATCTGCGTCATCGGCCAGGAGAAAGGCGCCACCACCGAGTCGCGCATCAAGCATAATTTCGGCATGGCCCGCCCCGAAGGCTACCGCAAGGCGGTCCGGTTGATGGAAATGGCCGATCGCTTCCGCATTCCCGTGCTGTCGATCGTCGATTCCGCCGGCGCCTATCCCGGCATCGGCGCCGAGGAACGCGGACAGGCGGAGGCGATCGCGCGCTCCACCGACGCCTGCCTGTCGCTGGGCGTGCCCAATGTCGCGATCATCACGGGCGAGGGCATGTCGGGCGGCGCGATTGCCATCACCACCGCCAACCGCGTGCTGATGTTCGAGCACGCCATCTACAGCGTGATCTCGCCGGAGGCCGCCTCCTCAATTCTGTGGCGCGACGGCACCAAGGCCCAGGAAGCCGCTACCTCGATGAAAATCACCGCGCAGGACATGCTGCGCTTCGGCGTGATCGATTCGATCCTCAAGGAGCCTTCCGGCGGCGCGCACCGCCACCCCGCCGCGATGATCACGGTCACCGGCGAGGCGATTGCGCAGGCGTTTGACGAATTGCGCAATCTCGATGCCGACGCCATCCGCAAGCAGCGGCGCCAGAAATTCCTCGATATCGGCCGGAAGCTGGCTTAACTTCATGTTTTTGCAGGGAATCGTCGCCAAATCGGGCATTCCCGGGGCGCCAATCCCGACTTTTTCAAGATTCCGCCGTTTTGGCCGCAATTAGGCCCAGACACCGATATTTAACGTCTGTTCACCAAGGCTAGGTTGGACCTTGCCGCAACGCACCCGTCGGCTTGCGACAGGGGGGGTCAAAGGCTAGTATTTTATTCAATGGCTTCAGGGCATGAACGCTAGGTTTGGGGTGCGAGAATTGCCTGTTGGGTGTGGAGCTTTGCATTGATCGCTCGCTCGCTGGTTCGCGCGCTCATCACCTCGGTCGCGCTCGCGGCCGGCGGTGCGCTGCTGGCCGGCTGCGACACCGACGAAATCTCGCTCGCCACCAACGCCAAGGCCAACCAGCCGGTCTCGCCAAAACTCATTGCCGAGATGAACGACAAGGACATGGATCTGCAATCGCCGATCCTGGTCCGGTTGTTCAAGGAGGAGGCCGAACTCGAGGTCTGGAAGCAGGACCGCTCCGGCCGCTTCGCGCTGTTGAAGACCTATCCGATTTGCCGCTGGTCGGGAGACCTCGGGCCCAAGGTCCGCGAAGGCGATCGCCAGGCCCCGGAAGGATTCTACAACATCACGCCGGCGCAGATGAATCCGCAGTCGGCCTATTACCTGTCGTTCAACACCGGCTATCCCAACGCCTATGACCGGGCGCTGGGGCACTCGGGCTCGGAATTGATGGTGCATGGCGACTGCTCGTCGCGCGGCTGCTACGCGATGACCGACGAACAGATTGCCGAAATCTATTCACTGGGACGCGAATCCTTCTTCGGCGGCCAGAAGTCGTTCCAGTTCGAGGCCTTCCCGTTCCGGATGACGGCGCTGAACATGGCGAGGCACCGCAACAACCCGAACATGCCGTTCTGGAAGATGATCAAGGAAGGCTACGATCATTTCGAGGTGACGCGGGAGGAGCCGAAGGTCGATTTCTGCGAGAAGAAATACGTGTTCGATGCCGTCAAGGCGCCGGACGCCAAACGCGATCCGGTGTTCGAGGCGTCGGCCAAATGTCCGCGCTATGTCATCCCCGATGAGGTCGCCGATGCCGTGCGCGACAAGCAGGAGCAGGATCAGGCCGAGTACGCACGACTGGTCGCCAGGGGTACCCCCGTCGCCCGCATGAATACCGGCATCGACGGCGGCATGAACAAGGTGTTCGCAGTCAGAGTACCCAACGGCTCGACCGGCCTGTCCGACGATGTCCCGGGCCTTTCGCTGCTGACGATGGCCCGCGCCCCCGGCAGCATTCCCGCAACCGTCAACCCGCCGCACGGGCCCGTGACGTCCCCGGACGAGCCGCTGGTAGCCTCGATGACGCCGGCTCCGGCGCCCGCGCCCGCGGCGCGGGTAGCGTCGGCGGCGCCCAGTTCGTCATCCGACGACGGGTTCTTCAGCAACCTCGCCCGCAAGATCGGGCTGAGCAGCGCCACGGCGGATACCACCGCGAGCGCACCGCGGGCAGTGGTCCCGCCTCCCGCCAAACCGAAGATCGTCGTGGCCAAGCGCAACGAATCGCCACCGCGTCCGGAAGCCGCGATTCCGAAGGCGAAATCGGAGACCAAACAGGCCGCCCGTCCGCCGCTGAAACCGACGGTGAGCGATAGCCCGGCCACTGCGCAAGCCGCGTCACCCGCCAAGGACAACCTCGTCGCGGGCTCGGCGCCGATCGTGCAGGCGAATTCGTTCGAGAGCCGCTTCTCGGCGATGAAGTAGGCCAAGCCTCGTCAGCCTCTCACCGTCATGCCCGCGAAAGCGGGCATCCAGTATTCCGAGACCGTTGCGGTTGAGCCGAGGCGGCGCGGCGTACTGGATCATCCGCTTTCGCGGATGATGACATCAGTGCGCCGTCAAACGCGGGCATGAGCCTCGCTCACGCGTATTTGCCGTGGCAGTGCTTGTACTTCTTGCCCGAGCCGCAGGGGCAATCCTCGTTGCGGCCGACCTTGCCCCAGCTCGCCGGATTGTTGGAATCGCGGCCCGCGGTGGCCGCCGGCACCAGCGAAGCGCCGGCGAACGCCAGTTCGTCCTCGCCGGTATTCGGATCGAACTTGTGCGCTTCCATCGTGGGCAACGCCGGCGCCTGCTCTTCCGGCGGCACGATCTCGACGCGCATCAATTGCGCCGTCACCGCCTCGCGCAGGTGGGCGATCATCGCCTCGAACAGGCTGAAGGCTTCCGACTTGTATTCCTGCAAGGGATCGCGCTGGCCGTAGCCGCGCAGGCCGATCACCTGGCGCAGATGATCGAGCATGATCAGATGCTCGCGCCAGAGGTGATCCAGCGTCTGCAACAGGATGGTCTTCTCGACGTAGCGCATCACGTCGGGTCCCCACTGCGCCACCTTGGCCGCCATGTGCTCGTCGACCTTGGTCTCGATCCGCGTCAGCAGTTCCTCGTCGGCGATGCCCTCTTCCTTGGCCCACGCATCGACCGGCAGATCGACGTCGAGCACGCGCTTCAATTCTTCCTTCAGGCCAGCGACGTCCCACTGTTCGGCATAGGCATGCTCGGGCACATGCTTGGTGACGACGTCCTCGACGAAGGCGCGGCGCATGTCGGCCACCGTCTCGGCGACGCTGTCATCCTTCATCAGGTCGATGCGCTGATCGAAGATCACCTTGCGCTGGTCGTTCTGGACGTTGTCGAACTTCAACAGATTCTTGCGGATGTCGAAATTGCGCGCCTCGACCTTCTGCTGCGCCTTTTCCAGCGCCTTGTTGATCCAGGGATGGATGATGGCCTCGCCCTCTTTCAAGCCCAGCCGGGTCAGCATGGTGTCGAGCCGATCGGATCCGAAAATGCGCATCAGATCGTCTTCCAGCGACAGGAAGAATTTCGAGCGGCCGGGGTCGCCCTGGCGGCCGGAGCGGCCGCGCAGCTGGTTGTCGATGCGGCGGGATTCGTGGCGTTCGGAGCCGACGATGTAGAGTCCGCCCGGCTTGTTCACGGTCTTGGCCGGCTTCGAACCCTTGGCGGGTTCGACCTCGATGACCTCTTCGGCCTTCAGCACAAGCTCGCGAAAACGTTCGACGTCGGCCTTGATGCGCTCGATCCGCGCGGCCTTCTCGGCCTCGTCGGCGATGCCGGCGGTCTCCTGCTGGATCCTCATCTCGAGCGAACCGCCGAGTTTGATGTCGGTGCCGCGGCCGGCCATGTTGGTTGCGATCGTGATCGCGCCAGGCACGCCGGCTTCGGCCACGATGTAGGCTTCCTGCTCGTGGAAGCGCGCGTTCAGCACCGCGAATAATTTCGCCGGCTTGCCGGCGCGGGCGGCGGCGTAAAGCTTTTCCATCGAGTTTTCGTGGCCGAAATCGATCTGCTTGTAGCCGTGCTTCTTCAGGTATTCGGCCAGCACCTCGGACTTCTCGATCGAGGCGGTGCCGACCAGCACGGGCTGCAGCCGCGCATTGGCGCGCTCGATTTCCGCAAGAATCGCGGCGTATTTTTCGGTCTGGGTGCGATAGACCTCGTCGTCCTCGTCGAGCCGCGCCACCGGCATGTTGGTCGGGATTTCCACGACCTCGAGCTTGTAGATGTCGAACAGTTCGTCGGCCTCGGTCGCCGCCGTGCCGGTCATGCCGGCGAGCTTCTCGTACATCCGGAAATAGTTCTGGAACGTGATCGAGGCCAGCGTCTGGTTTTCCGGCTGCACCGGCTGGTGCTCCTTGGCTTCCAGCGCCTGGTGCAGGCCCTCGGAGTAGCGCCGTCCCGGCATCATGCGGCCGGTGAACTCGTCGATGATGATGACCTCGCCGTCGCGGACGATGTAGTCCTTGTCGCGCGTGAACAGCGAGTGCGCGCGCAGCGCCTGATTGATGTGGTGCACGACCGAGACGTTCTCGACGTCGTAGAGCGACTCGCCCTTGAGCTGGCCGGCGTCGCGCAGCAGCGTCTCGATCTTCTCCATGCCGGCTTCGGTCAGCGTCACCGTGCGCTGCTTCTCGTCGACGTCGTAGTCGGTCTTGTCGAGCCTGGGAAAGAAGGTGTCGATGGTGTTGTAGAATTCCGAGCGATCATCGAGCGGGCCGGAGATGATCAGCGGCGTGCGCGCCTCGTCGATCAGGATCGAGTCGACTTCGTCGACGATGGCGTAGAAGTGGCCGCGCTGGACCATGTCCTCCAGCCGGTACTTCATGTTGTCGCGCAGATAGTCGAAACCGTACTCGTTGTTGGTGCCGTAGGTGATGTCGCGCGAATAGGCTTCCTTGCGCTCGGCGTCGTCGAGGCCATGGACGATGACGCCGACGGAAAGGCCCAGGAAGTTGTAGATCTGGCCCATCCATTCGGAGTCGCGGCGGGCGAGGTAGTCGTTGACGGTGACGACGTGGACGCCCTTGCCGGCGAGCGCGTTGAGGTAGACCGAAAGCGTCGCCACCAGCGTCTTGCCTTCGCCGGTCTTCATCTCGGCGATGTCGCCCTCGTGCAGCACCATGCCGCCGATCAGCTGCACGTCGAAATGGCGCTGGCCGAGCGTGCGCTTGGCGGCCTCGCGCACCGTGGCGAAGGCCGGAATCAGGATGTCGTCGAGCGTCCTGCCCTCGGCGAGCTGCTGGCGGAATTCGGCGGTACGCGCCTTGAGCGCCTCGTCGGTAAGGGCTGCGATCTCGGGCTCAAGCGCGTTGATGGCGTCGACGCGGGACTGGTATCCCCTGATCCGCCGGTCATTGGCGGATCCGAAAAACTTGCGGGCGAGCGCGCCGATCATGCCAAATTCCTGTTTCTGCGCTTGGGCAAAGCTGCCGTGAAATGGACCACCCGGTTGCCTATCAACTCATCGTGACGCTTCGCGGCGCCGGCCCCGATCCGGGATTATGAGTGGGAATTCAGCAATCCAAGGTTCAACGGCCAAAAACGCAAGGGAAATACGTGCTTTCGCCGTCGACCCGGTGCGGCAGAGATATGGCTGGGCCAAAGGCTTGTCAACGGCGCGAAGCTGTCAAGGATTTCATCATTTTGACAGGTTTTTCGCGTTGCCAAGCCCCTGCGATTGGGCGAGTGTCCCGCCGCCGCAAACAGCCCCATAAGGACTTTCCATGACCACCTCGTTCCCGGAAACGAAAACCGGCCTGCGTCTGGGCCTCGCCGCAGCCGCCGTGACGGGTTGTCTTGCCCTGGTTGTCTTCTCCGGCCATCCGGTACGGGCCGACGACGCCAATCCCGTGCTCGCCAAGGTTAACGGCGCGGAGATCCGCCAGAGCGACCTGACGCTGGCCGAGGAGGAACTGGCCCCGAGCCTCGCCCAGATGGACCCCGCGACCAAGAAGGACAATGTGCTGTCGTTCCTGATCGACATGAAGCTCGTCGCCAAGGCGGCCGAGGACAAGAAGATCGAGGATAGCGAGGATTTCAAGAAGCGGCTGGCGTTTACCCGCAGCCGGCTCCTGATGGACAGTCTGCTCGCCAGCGAAGGCAAGGCGGCGACCACCGACGAGGCCATGAAGAAGGTCTATGACGAGGCCGCCAAGCAGATTTCCGGCGAGCAGGAAGTCCATGCCCGCCATATCCTGGTCGAGACCGAGGACGAGGCCAAGGCGATCGAGGATGAATTGAAGAAGGGCGCGGACTTCGCCGAGCTCGCCAAGAAGAAGTCCAAGGATCCGGGCGCCTCCGACGGCGGCGACCTCGGCTTCTTCACCAAGGACCAGATGGTGCCGGAGTTCTCCGCGGTGGCCTTCTCGCTCGAGCCCGGCAAGATCTCCGATCCGGTCAAGACCCAGTTCGGCTGGCATGTGATCAAGGTCGAGGAGAAGCGCAACCGCAAGCCGCCCGAATTCGACCAGGTCAAGAGCCAGATCGAGAACTATGTGACCCGCAAGGCGCAGGCCGACTACGTGGCCAAGCTGCGCGAGACCGCCAAGGTCGAGCGCATCGACAAGCCGGCCGATGCGGCAGCGAAGCCGGACGCGATGGCGAAGCCGGACGCGGCGGCAAAGCCGGCCGACTCCCAGATGGCGCCGGCGAAGAAGTAAATCGACTTCGCCCTCAGACTTGAGTAATGAGACGTCGTGCCCGGCCTTGTGCCGGGCATCCACGTCTTGGCGTTCTGCTTCGGCGCGAAGAGACGTGGATAGCCGGGTAACGCCGGGCCATGATGATTTTATTTCGTCCTGTCGCTTTTCGGATCTTGCCCATGTCCACAGCCATCTCCCCGCTCGCCCCGACCGATGTCCCCGACATGCCTGCCATTGCAGGCGTGAAGCTTGCCACGGCTGCCGCCGGCATCCGCTACAAGGGCCGCACCGACGTGCTGCTCGCCATGATGGACAAGGGCACGGCGGTCGCCGGCGTCTTTACCCAATCGAAGTGCCCGTCGGCGCCGGTGGAATGGTGCCGCGCCAGGCTTTCCCGGGGGCAAGCCCGCGCGCTGGTGGTCAATTCCGGCAACGCCAACGCCTTCACCGGCAAGACCGGACGGCAGTCCACGGCGCTGACGGCTTCCATCGCCGCCAAGGCGGCCACCTGCAAGCCGAACGAGGTGTTCCTCGCCTCGACCGGCGTGATCGGCGAGCCGCTCGATGCCACGAAATTTCATGGCGTGCTCGGGGCGTTGGCGGAAGAGGCCGCTCCCGGCGACTGGATGGGTGCGGCGAAGGCGATCATGACCACCGACACCTTTCCGAAGGTCGCGACCGCGACCGTGAAGCTCGGCGAGGCCCGGGTCACGATCAACGGCATGGCCAAGGGCGCCGGCATGATCATGCCCGACATGGCGACCATGCTGGCCTTCGTGTTCACCGACGCGCCGATCGCCGCTGGCGCGCTGCAATCGCTGCTCAAGAGCGGGGTCGAGGACACCTTCAACGCCGTCACCATCGACGGCGACACCTCGACCTCGGATACGCTGCTGGCCTTCGCCACCGGAGCCGCCGCCGCACAAGGCGCGCCGAAAATCAGCCGCGCCGGCGATCCCCGCCTCAAGGCGTTCGCCAAGGCCTTCAACGCCGTGCTGGCCGATCTCGCCGAACAGGTGGCGCGCGACGGCGAGGGCGCCCGCAAGCTGGTCGAGATCATCGTCGAGGGCGCGACCTCGAAGAAATCGGCGCGCCGGATCGCGATGTCGGTGGCAAATTCGCCGCTGGTGAAGACCGCGGTCGGCGGCGAGGACGCCAATTGGGGCCGCGTGGTGATGGCGGTCGGCAAGGCCGGCGAGCCCGCCGACCGCGACCGGCTGTCGATCTCGTTCAACGGCATCCGCGTCGCCAGGAAAGGCGCGCGCGATCCCGCCTATGACGAGGTGCAGGTTTCGGAGGCGATGAAGAACCCGAAGATCACGATCCGGATCGCGCTCGGCCTCGGCAAGGGCCGCGACCGCGTGCTGACCTGCGACCTCACCAAGGAATATGTCGCCATCAACGGCGACTACCGGTCGTAAGCGCTCGCTGGTCCGAGCGTCTCAAACCGAGACGCCGCGCGATTGCGCGGCGTCTCGATGGATGAAGCCAGCGGGCTCAGCGGCTGATGCGCGCGTCGGCGACGGCCTTCTGGAACAGCGCGCTCATCGCCGCCGAGATGCCCTGGGTCGGCGACACCTCGAAGTACAGTCCCGGCGAGGCGCAGCTCGCCATGTTCTGGGCGATCTCGCTGTTGATCGAGGGGCCGTAGGGGCCCGGGTTGAACGGGTTGATCCAGCTCATGTACCAGGCGTTGGTCGGCAGCGCGAGATAGGTGGTGTAGAGCACCGCGATCTTGATGCCGCGATTCTTCAGCGTGGTGCAAAGGCTGGGATCGATCGGCGACTGGCAACGCCCGCCACTGGCGGTCGTCTTGATGCACGCCGTATTGTGCTCGTCGGCGACGCCATCGGAGACGAAGAACAGATATTTCAGCGGCGAGCCGGAAACGCCGGTGCCGGGGGTCGGGATCAGGGTATTCACCTGCGGAAAGATGGCGGTGAAACCGGTATCCTCGTCGCTGTTGTCGTTCTGGCCGTTGACGGTCATCAGGGCGATGTTGCCGGCCGCGGCCTTCGCCGAGCTCAGGTCGGACGACAGCGCGTACAGCGCGCGCAACGCCTGGGTATCGGAGGAGCCGCCGAAGTCGTAGATCGCCATCCGGAACTGGCTCGAGTAGGTCTCGCTGGTGGTAGCGGTGTCCATCAGGTTCTGCGTCGCCTGGCGCAACACGTCGATCCGGGTGGTGACGCCGAGCGATATCGCGAGGTTGTAGTAGTTGTTGGAATTGTTGAGGTCGTGGCAGGCGAACGCGCACTGGTCCGGGGTGTTGTTGACCATCGTGGTCACGTCGGCCGGCGTCGCGCCGACGCCCATCGACGGCGAGTTGTCGAGCAGCAGGTAGAAGTCGATGAACTGCGGCATGTTGGCGGTGGAGGTCGATGAACCCGTGACGGTCATGCTGCTCATGCCCATCACGCCGAGGAACGTCGCCGGCACGTTGGCGGAGAAATTGACGACCGTGGTCACGGCGCTGCCGGTCTTGTTCACGGTAGCCGACATGCTGTTGAGCGTGTAACCGGTGACGCCCGACATGTTGCCGTTGAAGATGTTGGTCGCATCGGTCACGCCGGCGGGAATCGGTCCGTCGCTCGTCATCGAGCCCGCGGCGACGTAAGCCGCCGATGTCTTGGCGATCGATCCGACGCTGGCCGCGTCGGCCGCCGCCTGCAATTTGCTCTGCATCCGGACGGCTTGGCTGTAATCGATCGCGCATCCGACCGCGGAGATCAATGGAACGGTTGCGATCGCAAAGATCACCGCGATATTGCCGCGCTGGTCGCGACGGAAACGGCCAAACAAGCGAGAGAGATTGCGCATGGGTGATGCCTGTCCCGGTTAAAAATTCATGCGAAACCTATGCGCCGCGGATTAAGTATGACTTAGCGCGACCGTAGAATTGCGAGGGGAATACGGTTAATCAAAGCCGTCCCGGATCTTTCGAAGTTTCGAAACGTCACGCTTGTTCAAGGCTTCAGGCACATGGCCCCCGTCAACGTCGTCCTCGTGGTCGCCTGCGCGCTCGTCGACGTCGACAAGCGCGTTCTGATCGCGCAGCGGCCGCAAGGAAAGGCGATGGCGGGCCTGTGGGAATTTCCCGGCGGCAAGGTCGAAGCCGGCGAGCGGCCGGAGACAACGCTGATCCGCGAGCTGCACGAGGAACTCGGCATCACCGTGAAGGAAGCCTGTCTCGCGCCGCTCACTTTCGCGAGCCACGCCTATGATGATTTTCACCTGCTGATGCCGCTCTACGTCTGCCGGCGCTGGGATGGCGAGGTGACCGCGCGCGAAGGCCAGACGCTGGCCTGGGTCCGCGCCAACAAACTGCGCGACTACCCGATGCCGCCCGCGGACATTCCGCTGATCCCGCATCTGATCGACCTGTTGATGTGAGGGGATGTGCTCCGTGTCGTCCCTGCGCACACCGCCATTGCCGTCATTGCGAGCGAAGCGAAGCAATCCATAACGCAGCAAGCGGGAAGGTGGATTGCTTCGCTTCGCTCGCAATGACGGCGAAACGCACCTTCGCGATCTCGCCGCATGTTTTTGCGCGAGGTTTGAATTTTGGTCCGGCTCCCTCGGAAATGAGGGCGCAGGGAATGCCAGGCGCTCGATGCGCCCGCAGCCTCGCGTACGATAAAAAACAAAGTACACGAGTGTAGTCACCACGGTCACACCGGTTTCACCCGGCATTCCCCGCGCAATGGTTTTACGGCTTACTTCGTGCTCGCCCCGGTGCACCGGGCTTGTTTGCCACCGTCGCCCGCGCGCCTTAGCGCGAACTTGACATCAGCGTCGGGGTGCCAGGCCCACACGACTTCGCCGTCCGCATCACGCGCCATTCGTCAAGAGCGCATCCGCGTCCACCGCATCCCGCCCCGCGACACAAACCGACGACTGATTTGCCCGTCGGGTCAAAATCACCGCTTCGGGCGCTTCACCGCTTCGGGCGCTTCACCGCTTCGGCCAGGCTCGCTTGCGCCGATCCCGGCGGAAGCGGTTTCTGCTGGCTCTCGTGCGGCGCCCAGCCGGAGACCCAGGTCACGTCGAAGGTGGCGCGGATGCGGCCGTCGGCATCGGCAAAGCGTTCGCCGTAGATCTCCGCCATCCGAAAGAGCGTGGCGCGGCGGGTCGGCGTCCGCCGCCGCTCGACCAGGACATTGGTCGCGCCCATGCGGCGGAGGTCGGCCATCAGCGCGAACGCGCTGTCGTAGCGCACCACGATGCGGTCGACGTCGGTGACCGGCAAGGCAAAGCCCGCGCGCTGCAGCAGGCTGCCGAGATCGCGCAGGTCGACCGAGGGCGCGACGCGCGGCGACACCCCGCCCTCGCATTCGGCTTCGGCGGCGGCGAAGGATTGTCTGAGTTCGGTGAGCGTATCGCCGCCGGTCATCGCCGCCAGCAACAGCCCGTCGGGTTTCAGCGCGCGGCGGATTTGCGCGAATACCCCCGGCAGATCGTTGACGAACTGAAAGGCAAGCACGGAAACCGCAAGATCGAGCGTCTCGGGCCTGAGCGGAAGCGCTTCCTGCTCGGACAATTCGACGCGCGCGACGGATTTGAAGCGGCTGGATAATGATTGCTGCAGCGCTTCGTCCGGCGTTGCGATATCGGCGACGTCGGCAAAGTCCCGCAGCACCGCGTGCAAGCGCTCTTGCAGATCCTCGGCAACGCGGTCGAGCAGGAAGGACGCAGGCCCCAGCCGCCGCGCGCGGTCTTGCCGCGCCCGCAGCAGGACGCGGTCGAACAGGACGGGCGCGAGGTTCGCCTTCGGGGCCATGGGGCGGTGGTACGCCGATCCTTCCAATGCTGGCAATGCGCGACCCCGAGCGCCGCGTGCTGCGGTAGCCGGGGCTTATGGTGGACGCGATTCCCCGCTTTCCATTTCCGCTGAATCCAAATAGAGTCTAAAAAGATACTTTTCAGTACATGCGTTAGAGGCTAGCGTTTTGTCATGGCCACGGAAAAAGCCGAAACCGACCGCGTTCCGATTACGTTGGCGCTCTCCACCATCACCTACCTCGAAAAACTGGTGAGACAGGGCACCCACGGCACCAGCGTTCCCGGCGTCGCAAGGACCCTGATCGAGGAAGGTATCAGGCTGGCGATCAAGGACGGACTGTTGTCGATCCGCGACAACGGCAAGGCGCCCTGAGCGAAGCCTTTCGGCGCGGCGGTTTTGGACGATTGCGGGGCTAGTCACTTGAACGCGACGCCGCGCAAGCCGGGGATCATCACCATGCCCGCCCATTCACCGACCTGGACCGACGAACGCCTCGCACTCCTCAAGCGCGGCTTTGCCGCAGGCCTGTCCTGCCGCCGGATCGCCGACGACATCGGGGTGAGCCGCAACGCGGTGATCGGCAAACTCTCCCGCCTCAAGCTGACGCGCGAGAAGAGCGGCGAACCTCGGCCACCGCGAAAGGAAAGAGAAAAGCGGCCTCGCGCGCGATCGGTGCCGCGGTTGCAGTATCAGATGCTGCAGAAGGTATACGCGGACGCCGAAGGCGCCACGGACGCGCCGATCCTCAGCGAACATTGCTGTTCGCTGCTGGAGCTGAGCGAGCAGAGTTGCCGCTGGCCGCTCAGCACGCCGGGCTTTGTGGATTTCCGCTTTTGCGGCAACACGCCGCTCGAAGGCCTGCCCTATTGCGCGGGCCACACCCGGCTCGCCTACCGGTCAGGCTCGCGCCAGCGCGTCGCGCGGGGGTAAGGGGCCGATGAAGTCCGGCGCGGCGCAGGCGCCCGACTCCGCGCTGACGACCGCCTCCGTGGAAGTGAAATGGATGAACGGCTGGTCGGCAGCGGCGACCTTCGAGGGCGAGTTCTCGGAAGTGACGCGCTCCTGCGCCGGCAAGGGCGTCGTTCGCTACACGTGGTGACCGGCAACGCGCCGGGCTCCACGTGCCTCCCTGGGAAGGGAGCCAGAAGCTTACTTGAGCGACGTATTGATGGAGGTGAACTGCGTATTCAGGGTCGTTCCGAGACCGTTGACCGCCGCGATAATAGCCAGCGCGATACCGGCTGCGATCAGCCCGTATTCAATCGCGGTGGCTCCCGACTTGTCCGACAGAAGCTTTAGCAGATTCCGCTTCAATGCTGCCTCCTCTGGATTTCCATGGCGGCGATCCCATCGCACGGCCGATCTAAGATCGGATCAACATCTTCATTCAGATTATCGGAAAACTTGTTCGCCGCAGTGGCAGGCGTTCCGCTTGAACTCGGGCCCTTGAGCGCCTTGCAACTTGGCGCTAGCCTCCCCGCATGGACGCCGAGGCATCACCATCCCGTTCCATCTCGACCCATTTGCGCGGCGCGCTCGGCGCCGCCCGCGGCGCGTGGCGCAGTGCTGCGCGGATGGCGCTCGACATCGCGCTGCCGACCTTGTGCGTCGCCTGCCGCGAACCGGTCGACGGCGAAGGCGTCTGCGCGACATGCTGGTCCAAACTGTCGTTCATCGCGCCGCCCTATTGCCCCAGGCTCGGCATTCCCTTCGTCTACGACCCCGGCCCGGAACTGTTGTCGATGGAAGCGATCGCCAATCCCCCGGCGTATCAGCGCGCCCGCGCCGCGGTGCGCTATGACGACGTCGCGCGCACGCTGGTGCATGCCCTGAAATACCAGGACCGCACCGATCTCGCCCCCGCCATGGGCCGCTGGATGGCGCGGGCCGGGCGCGAGCTCTTGCGCGACGCCGATGCGCTGATCCCGGTGCCGCTGCACTGGCGGCGCGGCTGGAGCCGCCGCTACAACCAGTCCGGGGCGCTTGCCCGAATCATCGAGCGGCAGAGCGGGGTGAAGGTGCTCTCGGAAGCGCTGCGGCGGGTGCGGCCGACCCAGCAGCAGATCGGGCTGTCCCGCGCGCAGCGGGCAACCAACGTTCAGGGCGCGTTCAAGGTCGAAAAGGCCAGGCAAGCGGAGATTTCCGGCCGCCGCGTGATCCTGATCGACGACGTCCTGACCTCGGGTGCCACGGTCGATGCCTGCGCGCGGGCGTTGTTGCGGGCGAAAGCGGCTGCCGTGGACGTGCTGGTGTTCGCGCGGGTTGTCGGCACCCATAAAGCTCCCATATAATCGGGCAACATTACTTCCCTAACCGAGCGCGATATGACCGTTGCCATCGAAATCTATACCCGCCCGGGCTGCGGCTATTGCAGCGCCGCCAAATCGCTGTTGACGCGCAAAAAAGCCGCGTTCACGGAGTATGATGTTGCGGTCGATCCGGCGAGTCGCCAGCAAATGTGGGACCGCGCCGGTGCGGGTTCGACATTCCCGCAGATTTTCATCGGCCAAACCCATGTCGGCGGGTGTGACGAGCTTTACGCGCTGGACCGCGCCGGCAAGCTCGATTCCCTGTTGGCGGGCGAAAAGGCTGCTTCATGAGCGCTGACACGACCTTCACGGCGGCCATGGTGCAGATGCGCACCACGCTGTTGCCCGAGCCGAGCCTCGAGCAGGGAACCAGGCTGATCCGTCAGGCGGCGAGCGACGGCGCCGACTATGTGCTCACCCCCGAGGTGAGCAACATGATGCAACTTAACCGCAAGGCGCTGTTCGAGCATCTCGCCGCTGAGCAGGACGACCTTTCGCTGAAGGCCTATCGCGCGCTCGCGGCTGAGCTGAAGATCCATCTCCATATCGGCTCGCTGGCGCTGCGCGCCACCCCGGAGCGGGCGGTCAACCGCTCGTTCCTGATCGGGCCCGACGGCGCGGTGATCGCGAGCTACGACAAGATCCATATGTTCGACATCGACCTGCCCGGCGGCGAGAGCTATCGCGAATCCGCCAACTACCAGCCGGGCGAGACCGCCGTGATAACAGACCTGCCGTGGGGCCGCATCGGGCTGACGATCTGCTACGACGTGCGCTTTCCGGCGCTGTACCGCGCGCTCGCCGAAGCCGGCGCCGCCTTCCTCACCGTGCCCTCCGCCTTCACCCGCAAGACCGGCGAAGCGCATTGGCATACGCTGCTCCGCGCCCGCGCCATCGAGAACGGCTGCTTCGTGTTCGCCGCCGCCCAAGCGGGCCTGCACGAGAACAAGCGCGAGACCTACGGCCATTCGCTGATCATCGCGCCCTGGGGCGAGATCCTGGCCGAGGGCGGCGTCGAGCCCGGCGTCTTCATGGCGAAGATCGATCCTGCAAGGGTCGACGCCGCGCGAAAAAGCGTGCCCTCGCTGCAGCACGGCCGCCGCTTTGGCATCGCCGACCCCAAGGCCGGCCCCGAGCATCTGCACGTGGTTCGGGGATCGGCATGATCCATTACAATCTGCGCTGCGAGGCCGGCCACGCCTTCGAAAGCTGGTTTCAATCGTCGGCGGCCTACGAGAGCCAGGAAAAGCGCAAGCTGGTGAACTGCCCCGTCTGCGGATCGGACAAGGTCGAACGCGCGATCATGGCCCCGCAGATCGTGAGCCAGAAGGGGCGCGACCGCGCCGAGCCCGCGCCTGCTGCGCCCGCCGCGCCGACCGCGCCGGCGGAGGCCACGGCGCCCGCTTCGACGCCGCTGTTGATGGCGCAGGAGCGCGAGCTGCGCTTAAAACTCAAGGAATTGCGCGACCATATCGTCAAGAATGCCGACAATGTCGGCGAGCGTTTTCCCAACGAAGCGCGGAAAATGCACTATGGCGACATCGAGCATCGCCCGATCTATGGCGAGGCCTCGCCCGACGAAGCGCGTGCCCTGATCGAGGAAGGCGTCGAAGTCTCGCCCCTGCCGGTATTGCCCGACGACCGGAATTGAACGCGGTTGCGGCGGTTCAGGACTTCGGACGCATATAGGGCAGCTTGGGCAAAGCGGGATCGAGATGGTCCCAGCTGTGCCCACGCGATGCAAACATCACGATTTGGGGCTTGAAACCCGAGGGATCATCGAGCGTGCCGACATACACGCCAATCATGTCCGGCACGTTTTGCGGCTTGTTGTAGATCGGCGAGCCGCATTTGCCGCAAAATCCCTTTCGCTTGGCCGCCCCGCTGTCCGCGGCTCTCAGATGTTCGACTACTTCGCCCGTGATTTGCATCGCGGCGCGAGGGAATACCGCGACCGATGCGTGTCCGGCGCCGGTATCCCTTTGGCAGTCACGACACTGGCATTGAAAGCCTCGAATGGGCTCCGCCGCGATCTCATAACGGATGGCGCCGCAGGTGCAGCCACCGGCATAAGCGACCATGAAAGGCCTCCGGATTCGAGACAGTTCTCGTCATTGCGAGCCGACGGGTCGGCGCAGAGCGCCGCCCGATGACAGGCTCCGCGAAGCCAACCATAATCCGCAGGGTGGGCAAAGGCGCACTTGCGCCCTGCCCACCCCCTATCTTCGCGGCGACGTGGCGGACACGCTTCGCTTTGCCCACCCTACGGTCTGGTTCACACCGCCACCAACAGCGCGACCCCGATCACGATCAGCGCGATGCCGCCGAGCTCGCGGCCCGACAGCGGCTGCTTGAACGAATAATACGCCACCCCTTGCGCGAACAGCACCTCGACCAGCGCCAGCGTGCGCACATTGGCGGCCGCCGTCAGCGCGAACGCGAGGAACCAGAACTGCGAGGCGAACGCGCCCATGAAGCCCGCGAGCATCGACGGCCGCCACATCGAGACGATCTTGCCGAGAATGTCCGGCGCGCGCGCCAGCAGATAGATCGTCAGCACCAGCGTCTGCACGAGCAATCCCAGCACCAGCGTAAAGGATGCCGCCGTCACGAACGTCACGCCGTGAACCGTGATGATGGCGCCGCGGTAACCGACCGCCGACAGCGCGAACGCGGTCGCCGCGACGAGCCCGGTGAGGGTCGGCCGCAACTGCGCAAAGCTCTTCTCCGCTCCCGGCCGCAGCGCGGTGACGATCACGCCGACGGTGGCGATCAGGATCGCGACCACCTTGGTGAGGGTGAGATGATCGCCGAGAAAGACGAAGCCGAAGATCGCGGTCTGGATCGCCTCGGTCTTCAGGTACGCCGTCGTCACCACGAAGGAGCGCTCGTTCATCGCCAGCAGCATCAGCCCGGTGCCGACGATCTGCGCCAGCGCGCCGAGCAGGAGCCACGGCCAGAACGTCCCCGCCGGCCACGGCACATGGTCCCCGCTTGCGATCAGCGCCACCGCGAAGAACAGAATCGAGAACGGAAAACCGAACAGGAAGCGGATATTGGTCGCGCCCCAGGTGCCGAGCGGCCCGGTCAGCGACCGCTGCATCGCATTGCGCGCGACCTGTCCGAGCGCGGCCGTGATGGTGAAGGGAATCCAGAGGGTGGCGATGCTGAACATGGGGGATGAGGCTGGCGGGCGGGGATCGCAGGCACCGTGCCGGTGCCGGCGGGCGCGGTCAACCTAAGCCGTGTCATGACAGGATTGCGTACTGCTCCCTCTCCCCGCTCTTCGCGGGGAGAGGGTCGGGGTGAGGGGCTCCCTCAACGGACTCGACTCGCGGAGAGTCCCCCGCACCCGGCGCTACGCGCCGACCTCTCTCCCCGCAAGCGGGGCGAGGTTAAAAAACTACATCCCCTCGGCGACCACCATGTAGTTCACGTCCATGTCGGAGGAGAGGCCCCAGCGGTCGGCGAAGGGGGAATACACCACGCCGGTCTGCTCGGTGATGGCGAGCTTGTTGTCGTGCAGGTAATGCGCGAGCTCGTCGGGGGTGACGAACTTGTCCCATTGATGGGTTCCGCGCGGCAGCCAGCGCAGCACGTATTCGGCGCCGACGATGGCGAGCGCGAAACTTTTCCAGTTGCGGTTCAGCGTCGAGATCACCATCAACCCGCCGGGCTTGAGCATCGCCGCGCAGCGGGACAAGAACATGCCGATGTCGCTGACGTGCTCGATCACCTCCATCGCCAGCACGACGTCGAAGCGCTCGCGCACGTCCATCTCTTCCACCGTGGTGCAGCGGTAGTCGATCGACAGATGTCCCTTGTCGGCGTGCAGCTTGGCGGCGGCGATGTTGCTCGCGGAGGGATCGACACCGATCACCTGGGCGCCCAGCCGGGTGAACGGCTCGCACAACAGCCCGGCGCCGCAGCCGATATCGAGGATGCGCAGGCCCGAGAGACAGTTCAGGCTCCTGACGTTGCGCTCGAACTTGCGCGCCGCGGCGTCGCGGATATAGGCGAGCCGCAGCGGATTGATCTTGTGCAGCGGCGCCATTTTGCCGTGCGGATCCCACCACTGTTCCGACAGTTTCGAGAATTTCGCGACCTCGGCCGGGTCGACGGTGCTGCCCGATGCCCCCGGAAAATTCGCAGGCGAGTTTTGCTGCACGGCCATGGCTGCCAGCCGCTCCTATCGCGCGGTGATGAAATTGCGGAAATGCAGCGGCGAGGCGATGGAAGAGATGGTTTCCCTGCCCTCGCCGACGCCCTGGACGGTGACGTCGCCGTAATTGAGAATGCGGCCGAGAATGCTCTGGTTGACGTCGACGCTCTCGACCTTGTCGAGGCTCATCTCGAAGGTGCGGCGTTTGATGAACCCGGTCTTGTGGACGACGCGCATGTTGGTGACGTCGGTTTCGGTGGTCCAGCGATGGAACCAGGCCTTCCCCGTCCAGTACAGCGCCGCGAGCCCCGCCACTACCGCGGCGGCAAGACACGTCGCCACCAGGACATCGTTGGTCGTGACGCGCGACAGCACGAGAAACGCCACCGCGAGAATCCACCCCACGATGGCCGGGAAATAGAAAATCCAGTGTGCATTGGTCGAATACAGCACCTTCTCGCCGGGCTGCAGGATTTCGTCGATATAACGCCCCATACGCTGGCCTCGATTACCTTAACGCCGTCAACGATCTAGATACCCGGGCGTCCCGCACCATCCGCTTTCAGGGATCGCCGGAACCCGGTTGCTTGCCCAAAACCGCGCCGCTATGTATACGCGCCTTTCGGCCGGTGCGCTTGTCGTTTTGCTGGCCTGCCACATTACTCAACCCCTTCAGGGAATGCACCAGTCGTCATGGGCCGCCTCGTGATGAAATTCGGCGGCACATCCGTCGCCAACATCGACCGCATCCGCAATGTGGCGCGGCATGTGAAGCGCGAGGTCGACGCCGGCCACGACGTCGCTGTGGTGGTCTCGGCGATGGCCGGCAAGACCAATGAGCTGGTGGAATGGTGCCGCGAGGCCTCCCCCATGCACGATGCGCGCGAATACGACGCCGTGGTGGCCTCGGGCGAGCAGGTCACCGCGGGGCTCTTGGCGATCGCGCTGCAGGCGATCGGCATCCAGGCGCGCTCCTGGCAGGGTTGGCAGATTCCGATTCGGACCAGCGATGCCCACGCCTCGGCGCGCATCCTCGACGTTGACGGCACCGAACTGATCAACCGCTTCAAGCAGCGCAAGGAAGTCGCCGTGGTGACCGGTTTCCAGGGCATCTATCCGCAGACGCAGCGCATCACCACGCTGGGGCGCGGCGGCTCCGACACCTCGGCGGTGGCGATCGCGGCGGCGATCCGCGCCGACCGCTGCGATATCTATACCGACGTCGACGGCGTCTACACCACCGATCCGCGCGTGGTGCCCAAGGCCAAGCGGCTCGACAAAATCGCTTTCGAGGACATGCTGGAACTGGCATCGCAGGGCGCCAAGGTCCTGCAGGTGCGCTCGGTGGAACTCGGCATGGTGCACAACATGCCGATCTTCGTGCGTTCCAGTTTCGACCAGCCCGAGGATATCGACCCGCACGCCAATCAGCCGCCGGGCACGCTGATCTGCAGCGAGGAGGAGATCATGGAAACCCACGTCGTCACCGGCATCGCCTTCTCCAAGGACGAGGCTCAGATCTCCGTCCGCCAGATCCAGGACAAGCCGGGGGTGGCCGCCTCGATCTTCGGACCCCTGGCGGACGCCAACATCAACGTCGACATGATCGTGCAGAACGTCTCGGAGGACGGCAAGACCACCGACCTCACCTTCACGGTGCCGGCCTCCGACTACACCCGCGCCCGCGACACCATCACGGCGGCCAAGAGCAAGATCGGTTACCAGCGCCTCGATACGGCCACCGACGTTGCCAAAGTCTCCGTCATCGGCAGCGGCATGCGCAGCCACGCCGGCGTCGCCGCCAAGGCGTTCGCAGCGCTGGCCGCGCGCAACATCAACATCCGCGCCATCACCACCTCCGAAATCAAGTTCTCGGTCCTGATCGACGGTGCCTATACCGAACTCGCCGTGCGCACGCTGCATACGCTCTACGGGCTCGATCAGGTTTAGTCGACGCGGTCTGGATTTTCCAGCAGCGGCAGTGCGCTCCCTCTCCCGCCCTTTGCGGGGGAGGGTCGGGGTGGGGGTGGCGCGGCATCGGAAGCAGCTATTGCTTGGCAGGCAGTTTCCCCCACCCGCCGCGCTCTGGCGCGCAATTGCGCTGCCGAGCGCGTCGACCTCCCCCGCAAGCGGGAGAGGTGAGTTGCGTCCGCGGCACGAGCGAGCTCACAATCGCTCGGCAAACTCTGGAAA
>CAVRIB010000001.1:0-438471 GCA_963721135.1 uncultured Alphaproteobacteria bacterium | reverse complement strand
TATTCTTCCTTAGCTACCGCAGCATTGACTGACGCAGACGTTATGCCCGCTGGCAGGCGTTTTGCTTGGCAAAGCAAGCCTCGATTGGCTATACGGCCTCTTGGGTGGGCTGCCGCAAACTGTGCCGCAGTTTTGGCTAACCTGATTTGGCCGGTATTGCAGGGCTCGCGGCGGCGCCGAATGTATAAAATGGTTGTTTTGCTTGAGTTTAACGCCGGCTGCGGGCGACCCCTGATGCTGGCTTCGCGGAGGAGGAAATCGGCACATGCGGAGCGCGTCGGGAGGCCCCCGCGTCTTGCTGAGACGGCTCCGCGAAACCATGGCGGAGCAGGTCTCCGCGCAGGAACGGTTGGACAAGATCGTGGTCTTGATCGCGGCCAACATGGTGGCCGAGGTCTGCTCGGTCTACGTGCTGCGCGTCGACAATACGCTCGAACTCTACGCCACCGAAGGCCTCAACCCCGCCGCGGTACACCGCACCGTACTCAGCGCCCATGAGGGTCTGGTCGGCCTCGTCGCCAGCGAGGCGACGCCGCTCAACCTGAACGACGCGCAGAACCACCCCGCCTTCTCGTTCCGCCCGGAGACCGGCGAAGAAATCTATCACTCCTTCCTCGGCGTTCCCGTGCTGCGCGCCGGCAATACGCTCGGGGTGCTGGTGGTGCAGAACCGCGCCAAGCGCACCTATGTCGAGGAAGAGGTCGAGGCACTGCAGACGACCGCAATGGTGCTCGCCGAGATGATCGCCTCCGGCGAACTTTCGGCGCTGGCCCAGCCCGGTGCCGAGCCCGCCGCGCGGCATTCGCTGCACAAGACCGGCGCCATCCTGTCCGACGGCATCGCGCTCGGCCACGTCGTGCTGCACGAGCCGCGCGTCGTCATCACTAATTACATCGCCGAAGACCTGCCGAAGGAAATCAAGCGGCTCGACGCGGCGCTGACGAAACTGCGCGCCGATCTCGACCGCATGCTGGAACGCGGCGACGTCGCCGAGGGCGGCGAGCACCGCGACGTGCTGGAAGCCTACCGGATGTTTGCCAACGACCACGGCTGGTCGCACCGGCTGCACGAGGCGGTCGCCACGGGCCTGACCGCCGAGGCCGCCGTCGAGCGCGTGCAGTCCGACACCCGCGCCCGCATGCTGCGTTCGACCGATCCCTATTTGCGCGACCGGCTGCACGATCTCGAGGACCTCGGCCACCGGCTGATGCGGCAACTGGTCGGGCAGGATCACGCGCCGTCGCGGGAATTGTTGCCCGACAACGCCATCGTGATCGCGCGCGCGATGGGCCCGGCGGCGCTGCTCGACTACGACCGCAAGCGGCTGCGCGGCCTGGTGCTGGAGGAAGGCACCGCCAACTCCCATGTCTCGATCGTGGCGCGCGCGCTCGGCATTCCCGCGGTCGGCGAAGTGCCGAACGCGCCCGGCATTGCCGACCCCGGCGATGCCATCATCGTCGACGGCACCTCGGGCTCGATCTATGTCCGCCCTTCCGCCGAGATCGAATCGGCCTATGCGGAACGGGTGCGATTCCGCGCCCGCCGCCAGGCGCAATATTCGGCGCTGCGCGACAAGCCCTGCGTCACCAAGGACGGGCAGCCGATCGAACTGATGATCAATGCCGGGCTGACTATCGACCTGCCGCACATCGACGACACCGGCAGCGCCGGCATCGGCCTGTTCCGCACCGAGCTGCAGTTCATGGTCAGCCAAAACCTGCCGCGCTCTTCCGACCAGCTCACACTGTACCGCACGGTGCTGGATGCCGCGGGTTCGAAACCGGTGGTGTTTCGTACGCTGGACATCGGCGGCGACAAGGCGCTGCCTTACATGGAAACCGTGATCGAGGAAAACCCGGCGCTGGGCTGGCGCGCGATCCGGCTGGGGCTCGATCGGCCCGGGCTCTTGCGCGGCCAGATCCGCGCGCTGCTGCGCGCCGGCGGCGGCCGCGCCCTCAAGATCATGTTCCCGATGATCACGGAGGTCGCCGAATTCGACGCTGCCAAGGCGATCGTCGAGCGCGAGCTGACCTATCTGCGCCAGCACGGCCATGCGCTCCCCGAACGGATCGACGTCGGCACCATGGTGGAAGTGCCCGCGCTGCTCTACCAGCTCGACGAGCTCCTGAAGAAGGTCGATTTCGTCTCGGTCGGTTCCAACGACCTGTTCCAGTTCCTGTTCGCGGTCGATCGCGGCAACGCCAAGGTTTCGGAGCGCTTCGACACCATGTCGGCGCCGATCCTGAGGGCGCTGCGCGACATCGTCTGCAAGGCCAAGGCGGCGAAGAAATCGGCGTCATTGTGCGGCGAGATGGCGTCAAAGCCGATCGGCGCGCTGGCGCTGATCGCGCTCGGCTACCGCTCGCTGTCGCTGTCGGCGACCGCGCACGGCCCGGTCAAGGCGCTGATCCTCGACCTCGACGCCAAAAAAGCCGAGGCGATGATGATGCCGCTGCTCGACGCGCCCAGCGGCAGCGTGTCGATCCGGCAGAGGCTGACAGAGTTCGCCGAGGCCGAAGGGCTATCGTTGTAGCGAGGCTGTCGCCGGACGCCCGCTCTTCGCAACCCTTCGCTTTCAGCCATTCGAGAAACCCCGATGTCGATGCTCCCCGAAGCCAAACTGGATATCATGCTCGCGCACCACGCTTCGCTCGAGAACCAGCTGCTCGGCCAGATGGCTTCCGACAAATATGTCCAGATCACCCGCGAGCTCGCCGAGCTCAATCCGCTGATCGGCGCGGTCAAGGCCTATCGCGCGACCGTCAAGGAGCTCGGCGACACCGAGGCGCTGATTGCGGCTGCCGCAAGCGATCCCGACATGCGGACCATGGCGGAGACCGAGCGCGCGACGCTGCAGGCGCGGCGCACCGAGCTCGAGCAGCAGATCCGCGTCGCGCTGTTGCCCAAGGACGCCATGGACGAGCGCAACGTGGTATTGGAAATCCGCGCCGGCACCGGCGGCGACGAGGCGTCGCTGTTCGCCGGCGACCTGTTCCGGATGTATGAGCGCTTCGCAAGCCTGCAGGGCTGGAAGGTCGAGGTGATCTCGGCGAGCGAAGGCACCATGGGCGGCTACAAGGAGATCATCGCCGAGGTGAAGGGCCGCGGCGCCTTCGCCAAACTGAAATTCGAATCCGGCGTGCACCGGGTGCAGCGCGTGCCCGACACCGAGACGCAGGGGCGCATCCACACGTCCGCGGCTACGGTGGCCGTGCTGCCCGAAGTCGAGGACGTCGACGTCGACATCAAGAGCGATGATCTGCGGATCGAGACCATGCGCGCGCAGGGCGCCGGCGGCCAGCACGTCAACAAGACGGAATCGGCGATCCGCATCACCCACATCCCGACCGGGATCGTGGTGATGATGCAGGATAGCCGGTCGCAGCACAAGAATCGCGCCTCCGCCATGAACATCCTGCGCTCGCGCATCTACGACGCCGAGCAGCAGCGCATCAATGCGACCCGCGCGGCCGACCGCCGCGAGAAGGTCGGCTCCGGCGACCGGAGCGAGCGCATCCGCACCTATAATTTCCCGCAAGGGCGCGTCACCGACCACCGCATCAACCTCACGCTCTACAAGCTGCCGCAGGTGATGGCGGGCGAAGGCTTAAGCGAACTGGTCGATGCGCTGACCACCGAGCACCAGGCCGCCCAGCTCGCCGCGCAAGGCGCGGCGGCGTGAGCCGACGCAACAAACGCGGTGTCGTCCCTGCGAAAGCAGGGACCCATAACCACCGGCGATCGCTGCTGCGGAAAAAGGCAACTCCCACCACCCGTATCGTGCGCCCGCAGAGCCGCGATGAGCGCTATTGCGCTCACGCCTGGGGTCCCTGCTTTCGCAGGGACGACGGGTGGATGGTTTCGCGCGAGGAAATCGCGTGAGCGAATCGCTCGCCGGCCCAACCGTCGAAACCGCGCGGCGAGAACTGACGGCGCGATTCAGATCCGGCGGCATCGATTTGCCCGAGCTCGACGCGCGGATGCTGCTCGGCGCGATGCTGAAGCTCGATCTCACCGGCATGATCGCCTCCGCGAACCGGCCGCTCACCGCTGACGAATCGACGCGCCTCGACGAATTCGCGCGCCGGCGACTTGCGGGCGAACCGGTTGCGCGCATTCTCGGCGTGACGGAATTCTGGGGGCTGGCGCTGAAGCTTTCGCCCGCGACCCTGGTGCCGCGGCCCGACACCGAAACGGTGGTCGAACTGGCGCTGGAGATGCTGCGCGCCGCGTCGCACCCGAATCAGCGCCTGCGCATCGCCGATATCGGCACCGGCTCGGGCGCGATCCTGCTGGCGCTGTTGTCCGAATGGCCGGACGCCTATGGCGTCGGCACCGACATCAGCGAGGCTGCGTTACAAACAGCACACGGCAATGCCGCCGATCTCGGGCTCGGCGGGCGCGCCGGCTTCGTCGCCTGCGATTATGCGGCGGCGCTGTCGGGCCGCTTCGACCTGATCGCGTCGAACCCGCCCTATATCCGCGCGGCTGACATCGCAGGCCTTTCGACCGAAGTGCGCGAGCACGACCCAAGGGCGGCGCTGGATGGCGGCGCGGACGGGCTTGGTGCCTATCGCGCGCTGATCCCGCAGGCGGCAAAGCTGTTGGCGCCCGGCGGCGCGCTCGTCGTCGAGGTGGGGCAAGGCCAAGGCGGCGACGTCGAAGGTATGATGACGGCGGCAGGGTTAATAAGGGAGCGGCCTGCCAAGGTCGACCTGGCCGGCATCCGCCGGGCCGTCGCGGGGCGAAAACCGCCCCCATAAAGCCCGATTAAGAGCCAAAAAAACCACTTGGAATATTCCCCGGGAGCGACTACGTTCCGCTCACAACATCGGTCCAGGGTTACTGGCCCCGTAGACCCAAAAAAGGGATATTGCGGGTGGAGGCCAGAGTTCTCAAAGCGAGAGCCTGCCCCGGGGTGAAAGGTTCCAAAACGCAGGGTCCACGCAAGCGCGATAGCCTTTAGAGCTGCGCTGCTTCTGACCGCAGAGCGAACGAAAGCCTGATATTGCGCTTGAAAACTCACGCGAGAAACCTGTGCTTGTTTTGGCAGGCAGAATGACTTGATGCGGTCCAGCGGCGTCTGCTGGACTGTTGGGGAGCGCGTCCTTGTTGACCGCGACGTATGGCAAAACCTGTTTGGAATGCAACTGCACCGCGACCGGCTCGCGCGTGAGTCGTGCCGATTCGGGGCGCGACGATTTAGGATTCGTGACTTCAAACCTCATAATTCAACACCGATAACTTCAGGGCTGGAATAAAGGCAGGACATGAGAAACGGTCAAAACAACAAGCGGATGCGCAACCGGAACAACAACAACAACAACCGGAACGATGGCGGCCGGCGCGGCCAGAATCCGATGACCCGGGTGTTCGAATCCAACGGGCCCGACATCAAGATCCGCGGCACCGCCTCCCACGTTGCGGAGAAATATGTGCAGCTGGCGCGCGACGCGCGCTCCTCCGGCGACCCGGTCGCCGCCGAGAACTACTATCAGCATGCCGAGCATTATTTCCGCCTGATCGCCGCGGCGCAGGAGCAATTCCGCCAGAACCAGCCGCAGCCGCGCACCGACAATGAAATGGCCGCGGAAGACGGCGACGACGAGGGCGAGGGCTTTTCGCATTTTGGCCAGGAGCCGGGCTTCGTCCCGATGCAGCCGCAGCCGTTCGTGCCGCGCGACAATAATCCGCGCGAGGGCCAGCCCTACCAGCCACGCGACCAGCAGCATCAGCCGCGCGAACATCGCGAGCACCGTCCGCAGCCGCAATTTCAGCCGCAGCCCCAGCCGCAACCGCAGCCGGTGGTCTCGGACAATGTCAGCGTCGACCGCCTGCCCTCCTTCATCACCGGACCGCAGCCGCAGATCAGCGGCGGCCCCGGTGGCTTCGAGAACAATGGCGGCGGCGAGCGCTACCCGCGGCGGCGCCGCCGGCCGCATGGGCCGCGCCCCGAAGGCATGGCGCCCGCGCCGTCGGCTCCTGGTGGCGGCGACGATTTCAATTCGGGGAACGAGTAGGCAGCAATCTGTCTCCCGTCGAAAGCGCCGGCGAATCGGCCGCGGACCTCATGCTGAGGAGCGGCGCTTGCGCCGCGTCTCGAAGCATGGCGGCGAGTCCATGCGTTGCGTCCATCCTTCGAGACGCTTGCTGCGCAAGCTCCTCAGGATGAGGTCGGTAATTCCTTCGCAGGGACGACGAGAGAGTTAAATCATCACCGCTGCAGCGACGACGGCACCAGCACCGGCTCCAGCGCCGGGATCAGCCGGGTGCGCTCGCGGTGCGCGGGGATCGCGCGGTAGACCTGCTTGGTGGCTTCCACGATATGGACGCCGGCAAACGGCAGCGACAGCGCAGCCCCGACGCGCTCCCACACCATCGCCGAGCGCAGGAACCAGCCGCCCGCGACCGGCGGCATGAACAGCGCTTCGCCCCACGCGGTCGGCGTGAACCAGGTCTGCCGCAGCAATTGCGTGATCTGCGAGCGCGAATACGGCCGGCCGTGACCGAACGGGGTGTTGTCGGTGCGCGTCCACACCCCGCGCCGGTTCGGAATGACCGCCATCATGCGCCCCGATGGCGCCAGTACCCGCCAGACCTCGCGTAAGAGCACTTCCGGATCGTCGGACATTTCCAGCGCGTGGACCAGGAGGATGCGGTCGACGGAGGCATCCGGCAGCGGCAGTGAAAATTCGTCGACCAGGGCGGCAAGCGTTGGCCGCGCCGTCGGCCATTTCAGCACGCCCTGCGCCGCCGGCATGAAGGCGATGCAGCGCTCCGAATCCTCGCGGAACAGGCCGAGATAGGGGGTGGGATAGCCGATGCCGAGTACCCGCTGGCCCTGCGCATCCGGCCAGCGCGCATGGATCCCGCGATTGATCAGCCGCCGCGCCACGATGCCGAGGCGCTGCGAATAGAAATCGCGGAGGTCGATGACATCGACGATCATGACGCCAATGTAACATGCTCTCGCGACCGTTGGACTGCGGAATATTGCATTGCCGTGGCACCGTTAACGCCATATTTCATGCCTATAAAGGCCTTGTCCGCGCCCCGCCGCACCCGATCCATGGAGATATCATGGCTGCCGAGATCCGCCTGTTCCCCTGCCTGTCCGACAATTTCGGCTACCTGATCCACGATGCCGCGACTGGGGCGACCGCCTCGATCGATGCGCCGGAAGCGGGCCCGATCATCAAGGCGCTGGAGCGCGAGGGCTGGAAGCTGACCGATATTCTCATCACCCATCACCACCACGACCATGTCGGCGGCGTCGCCGAGCTGAAGCAGAAATACGGCTGCCGCGTGGTTGCGCCAAACGACAAGTCGGCCAAGATCGGAAATGTCGACGTGCGCGTCGGCCAGGGTGACGTCGTGAAGATCGGCGGCCTGCTCGCGCGGGTGCTGGAAACCCCGGGTCATACGCTCGACCACATCAGTTACGTCTTCGACAACGACAAGGCGCTGTTCGCCGCCGACACGCTGTTCTCGATCGGCTGCGGACGGGTGTTCGAGGGCAATTATCCGATGATGTGGGACTCGCTTCTGAAGCTGCGGGCGCTGCCCGACGACTTCAGGCTCTATTGCGGCCACGAATATACCGCGGCCAACGTCAAATTCGCGCTCACCGTCGAGCCCGACAATGCCGCGCTGCAGGCGCGCGCCGGCGAGGTGAAGCGGTTGCGCGGCGAAAACAAGCCGACGATTCCGGTCGTGCTCGGCGAGGAGAAGAAGGCCAACGTGTTCCTCCGCGCCGACGATCCCTCGGTCGCCGCCAAACTGCACATGAAGGGCGCTGGTGCCGCCGAGGTGTTCGGCGAACTGCGCGAACGCAAGAACAAGTCCTGATATGCCGAGCGCGGCCGACATCATCGCGGGCCTCGAACTTAGGCCGCATCCCGAAGGCGGCTATTATCGCGAGACCTTTCGCGACGCGCGCACCGATGCGCATGGGCGCTCGGCCTCGACCGCGATCTATTTCCTGCTCGCGCGCGGCGCGCCCTCGCACTGGCATCGCATCGACGCCGCCGAGATCTGGCACTATTACGCCGGCCACCCGCTGATCCTGCAGATTGCCAATGACGGCGGCGCGCCGCACACCGTCAGGCTCGGGCCCGACGTCGCCGCCGGCGAACGGCCGCAGGCGATCGTGCCCGCGCAGGCCTGGCAAACGGCGGAGACCACCGGCGACTGGACGCTGGTCGGCTGCACCGTGGCGCCCGCATTCGAGTTTGCCAGCCTCGAACTGGCACAGCCATGGTTTGAGCCTCCGCGCTGAACAGGCGGGAAATCGGGTGGGCTCACGATGTTTTGGCAAATAGATTGCGCGCTCATCACGTGAGGCGCGAAAAATGCACGGGACGTTTGATATTTCGAACATTCAGATCGAGCCGGCGATTCTCTATTTCGGCACGCCGGTAGTCCTGATCGGTTCGACCAACGAGGACGGCTCGTTCAATCTGGCGCCGATGTCGTCGGCCTGGTGGGTGGGCTGGCGCTGCATGCTGGGGCTGGCGCGCAATTCCAAGACCACCGAAAACATGATCCGGTCGGGCGAGTGCGTGCTCAATCTGCCGTCGGCGCAACTCGTCGGCGCCGTCGACGCGCTGGCGCGCACCACCGGTTCGGACCCCGTGCCGCCCGGCAAGCTCAGGCGCGGCTACCGGCACGAGAAGGACAAGTTCGCCATCTGCGGCTTGACCGCGCTGCCCGGCGAGACGGTGGCAGCGCCACGCGCCGCCGAATGCCCGGTGCAGATCGAGGCGAAGGTCGCGCATCTCCACGCGATGGCGCAGGAGGACGAGGTCTGGCGCGGCAATCTGGTGGCGATCGAGGTCCGGATCAGCCGTGTGCACGCGCATCCCTCGATCCTGATGGAGGGCGAGCCAAACCGCATCGATCCTGACAAGTGGCGGCCGCTGATCATGAGCTTCCAGCAGTTCTACGGCCTTGAGCCGCAAAAGCTGCAGCGCTCCGAACTCGCCCAGATTCCCGAGGCGCTGTACAAGCCGCCCGGCTGGCGGCCGGCGGCTTAGCGCCTCAAAAACATATCCTTGGCCGCGACCAGGCCGCCGCCGGCGATCAGCACGGCGGCAATCGCGATCGCAGCACTCGGTTTGGCAAAGCCGGCGAGAATCAGGAACGCGGTCGAGAGCAACGGCGTTGCGTAGGAGGCGGCTCCGAGCACGCGGATGTCGCCGCGCTTCATCCCGATATCCCAGGCGTAAAAGGCGGCGCCGACCGGGCCAACGCCGAGGGCTGCAATGGCGAGCCATTGCGCCAGGGTTTCAGGCCATACGGTGACTTCGATCAGCCCATGCACCAGTGCGGCGAGCAGCGCGGTCGCCGCGCAAAACCCCGCCACCGCGTCGGTCGGCACGCCCTTGAGCTTGCGCGACATCACCGAATAGGTCGCCCACACGAAGGCCGCGACGAAGGCCGCGATCAATCCGGGCAGCTGCCCCGGCGCGAAGCCGCCGCTCCGGTTGCCGGCAAACAGCAGCACCGTACCGGCAAGGCCGAGCAGCGCGCCGATGATGTGGTGCGGCAGGAGCCGCTCGCCGGGCAACAGCGACGAGAACAGCACGATCAGGAGCGGCCACAGATAGTTCAACAGCCCCGCTTCGGCCGGCGGCGCAAAGCGCAGCGCCAGGAAATACAGCGCGTGATAGCCGAACAGCCCGCCGACCCCGACGATCCACGCCAGCGGCCGCTGCCGCAACGCGCCGGCCGCCTCGGGCCGTCCGATCCAGGTCAAAAATCCGACCAGCGCGCCGATCGCAAAGGTCAGCGCCGCCAGCTGGAACGCCGGCACCTTCCCGCTCGCCACCGTGAGCGCGGCGAGCAGCGACCACATCAGGATCGCGGTCAGTCCGATCAGGGTTGCGGTACGGGGGGACATTGGGTTTGGGCGATCGTGCAGCGACACAGGTCGAACCGTCATGGCCGGGCTCGTCCCGGCCATCCACGTCTTCCCTATTGTGTGGTTGTAAAGACGTGGATGCCCGGCACAAGGCCGGGCATGACGGAGTTCTGTACAAGAAATGGATTGCTTCGTCGCTTGCGCTCGTCGCAGTGACGAAAGCACGCAATCAAATCATGTACTGCCCGCCGTTGATCGACAGCGTCGAGCCGGTGATGGCGCCGGCTTCGTCGGCGGCGAGGAACACCACGGCACGCGCGATTTCGTCGGGCTCGCCGAGCCGGTTGATCGGAATCAGCGGCAGGATGCTTTTCTCCAGCACGTCCTTCGGCACCGCCTGCACCATCTCGGTGTTGATGTAGCCGGGGCAGACCGCGTTCACGGTGATGCCGCCCTTGGCGTTCTCGAGCGCAAGCGCCTTGGTGAAGCCGATATCGCCGGCTTTCGCCGCGGAATAGTTGACCTGGCCGAACTGGCCCTTCTGGCCGTTGATCGAGGAGATGTTGATGACACGGCCGAACTTGCGGGCGCGCATGCCCTCGATCACCTGGCGCGTCATGTTGAACAGCGAGCCGAGATTGGTGTTGATGACGGCGGTCCACTGCTCCAGCGTCATCTTGTGGAACGCGCCGTCCCTGGTGATGCCGGCATTGTTGACGAGCACGTCGACCGGACCGAGATCGGCCTCGACCTTCTTGACGCCGGCGGCGCAGGCATCGAACGAGCTGACGTCCCATTTATAGACGGGAATGCCGGTCTCGGCCTTGAACTTCTCCGCCGCCGCGTCGTTGCCGGCATAGCTGGCCGCGACCTTGTAGCCCGCGGTCTTCAGCGCCTTGCTGATCGCTGCTCCGATGCCGCGCGTTCCTCCCGTCACCAACGCAACCCGTGCCATGTCGTATCCTTCCCTTGGCGTTTTTCAGCTACGTTTCTTATGTAGCCTTGCAATTATCCGGCCGGTTTGACCGACATCAAAGAACAAAACGCCCGGCTGAGCCGGGCGTTTCTTATCAGCGAAAACTTCTGCGGTTGCGAGATGATCTTTTCATCACGCCGCGCTGCACGCTTAATCGCGTGCGATGCACATGGCGATGCCCATGCCGCCGCCGATGCAGAGCGTGGCGAGGCCCTTCTTGGCATCGCGCTTCGCCATCTCGTGCAACAAGGTCACCAGCACGCGCGTGCCGGAAGCGCCGATCGGATGGCCGATCGCGATCGCGCCGCCATTGACGTTGACCTTGGAGGTATCCCAGCCGAGGTCCTTGTTGACCGCGCAGGCCTGCGCCGCGAAGGCCTCATTGGCCTCGATCAGATCGAGGTCGCCGATGCTCCAGCCGGCCTTCTTCAGCGCGGCGCGCGAGGCGGGGATCGGTCCGGTGCCCATGATCTTGGGATCGACGCCGGCCTGGCCCCAAGACACGATGCGGCCCAAGACCTTCTTGCCTTCCTTGGCGGCCTGCCTGGCGGTCATCAGTACCACCGCGCCGGCACCGTCATTGATACCGGAGGCGCTGCCCGCGGTGACGGTGCCGTCCTTCTCGAATGCCGGCTTCAGCTTGGCCATCGCGTCCAGCGTTGCGCCAGCGCGCGGAAATTCGTCGGTATCGACGACGATGTCGCCCTTGCGGGTCTTGATGATGACGGGGACGATCTCGTCCTTGAACTTGCCGGCCTTTTGGGCTGCTTCCGTCTTCTGCTGCGAAGCCACCGCGAACTCGTCCTGCTGGGCGCGGGTGATCTGGTACTGCCGGGCGACGTTCTCGGCGGTATTGCCCATGTGGTAGCCGTTGAAGGCGTCCCACAGGCCGTCCTTGATCATGGTGTCGACGAGCTCGAGTCCGCCCATCTTGACGCCGGCGCGCAGATATTGCGCGTGCGGGGCCATGCTCATGGATTCCTGGCCGCCAGCCACCACGATGTCGGAATCGCCGTTGACGAGCGCCTGATAGCCGAGCGCCACCGAGCGCAGGCCGCTGCCGCAGAGCTGGTTGACGCCCCAGGCCGGGCTCTCCACCGGGATGCCGGCCGCGATCGAGGCCTGGCGGGCGGGGTTCTGGCCCTGCGCCGCGGTCAGGATCTGACCCATGATCACCTCGGAAACTCGGCCGGGTTCGACGCCCGCCCGCTCAAGTGCGGCCCTGATGGCGACGGCGCCGAGATCGTGCGCCGGCATGGTGGCGAACGCACCGTTGAAACTTCCGACCGGGGTGCGGGCGGCGCTGACGATGACGACATCGTCTGACATGGACATCTCCTAGGGGCTTGAGGGTCTTGAAAAGCGGGCGCCGGATTGGCGGGCCAGTCTCCCAACCCATCCTGTTAACGTCATTGAGGCATGTCAATCGTCCGGGCACCGAAATCTCACCGCGGCGCATTCAAAATGACGTTCTTGGCGTTTTCCTAAGCAAGGTCTATGCTTTGGAATTAACCGTGCCGCACAAAACGGTAGCGGAACCCTATTGAAAATGCTTACTTTGTTGCGTTGCGTTGCCCGTTAGCCCCTCGGCGAGACCGTGGGGTTCCCTCCTCGCTGTGCATGTGTGAGCCCATGGCAAAATCTGACCAACCCACCACCATCAAGAAATATGCGAACCGGCGGCTCTATAATACCGGCACCAGCACCTACGTGACGCTCGAGGACCTCGCGGCCATGGTGAAGGAGGGCGAGGATTTCCTCGTCTATGACGCCAAAACCGGCGACGACATCACCCGCTCGGTGCTGGCGCAGATCATCTTCGAGCAGGAAAACAAGGCCGGCCAGAACCTGTTGCCGACCACCTTCCTGCGGCAACTGATCCGCTTCTACGGCGACAGCATGCAGATGGTAGTGCCGAAATATCTCGAGCAGTCGATCGACATGCTGACGCGCGAGCAGGAAAAATTCCGCAAGCAGCTGACCAACACGTTCTCGGGCACGCCCTTTGCTCCGCTGGAAGAACACGTCCGCCGCAACATGGAACTGTTCCAGCAGACATTCTCGATGTTCAAACCGTTCGTGCCGCCGCGCAGCGGAGCCGGCGCGGAGCCGGGAAAAGCCCCGGAGGGCGGGCACGAAGATGACAATATCGACGATCTGCGCCGCCAGATGAAGGAAATGCAGGAACGCCTCGACCGCATGTCGAAAGAGCCGAAGAAGGAAGAGTGATTCTCTCCGAAATCCTTCAGCTCGCGCCTCGGCGCCACGTCCATTGCTGTCATCGCCCGGCTTGACCGGGCGATCCGGTATTCCAAAGACGGTTGCATTCGATTGAGAAGGCGCGGCGTACTGGATACCCCGCTTTCGCGGGGTATGACGGCTACCCCACCGCGGGCAGCACCGTCTCTCCGCGCGCGCCCCACGGCCGTTCCGACGACGCAAGCCCGATCAGCCGGCCCTGGATGTAGTCGCAGCCCCAGTCGCGCAACATACCGGCGGCCTCCTCGTCCTGCACCCATTCGGCGACCGTCTTGATCCCGAGCCGCCGCGCCAGATCGATCAGCGTCTGCACGAAAGCACGATCATCCGCCGAGCGCGCGATGTTCTGCACGAAGGCGCCGTCGATCTTGACAATGTCGACGCCGAGTTTGCGCAAGTTGCGGAACGAGGTGTAGCCGGCGCCGAAATCGTCGATCGCGATCCGGCTGCCGAAATTCTTCAGCCGCGTGACGAAGCCCCTGAGATCGTCGATGTCCTGGATCGCCACGGTCTCGGTGATCTCGACGATCAGCCGCTCGGCGACGCCGGGATGGGCGTGCATCAGCGATTCGATCGAGGACCACCAGTCCGGGTCCATCGTGGTATCGGGCGAGATGTTGAGGGAAAGTCGCACCTCGGGCGAGGCGGCAAGTTCGGCCACCACCAGTTCCAGCACGCGGTGGTCGACGAGACGGATCAGGCCGAGCCGTTCCGCCACCGGCACGATATCCGGCGCCAGCAGCACCTGGCCGTCTTCCTGCTCCATGCGAACCAGGCACTCGTAGAAGGCCTGCTGGCGCGAGCGCGCCTCCACGACCGGCTCGAACGCCATCACGATGCGGCGCTCGTTGAGCGCGGTCACGATCTCGTCGGTGACGCGGATGTTGACCTTGCGCTGGGCATCGCGCTCGACATTCGGACGCCACACCGCGAACGATCCGGAGCGGCGCTGCTTGGCGCCATCGAGCGTTTCATGGGCCCGGTTGATCGCCTCGTTGGCGGTGCGCGCATAGCGCGGCACGCTGACCGCGCCGATCGAGGCGGTGACGGATACGGGTCCGGATTTGGTCGGCACCACCTCGTTGCGAATGCCGGCGAGAAACCGCTCGGCGGCGATATTCATGTCCTCGACCGTGCAGTTCTTCAGGATCAGCCCGAACTTGTTGCCGGAAAAGCGGCCGAGCACGTCGCCGCCGCGCAGGCGGAGCCGGATGCGCCGCGCCACTTCGGAAATCACGGCGTCCGCGACGTCGAAGCCGAAGGCGTCGTTGATGCGCGCCAGATGATCGATGCCGATCAGCATGAAGGCGCAGGAGGTGCGAAACCGCGTGGCTTCCTCGATGGTTTCCGCCAGCGCCGCGATCAGATGCGTCCGGTTGAACTCGCCGGTGAGGGGATCGTGCCGCGACAGCCGCAGCAGCTGCTCGTCGCGGGCGTGGCGCTCGTTGTTGATGCGCACGATGCCTTGCGCGCGCGCCGGCCGGCCGTTCGGACCGGCGAACCAGCAGCCGGTTTCCTCGATCCAGAGCACGGGTTCCGAGGTCGACGTCCGCAGGCCGTATTCGATGCGGTAGGGGGCGCCCTCGCCGCGCGGCGCGGCGGGCGAATTCAAGAGCGCATCTGAGCGGATCGTGCGCTGCGGCTCGATCAGTTTTGCGAACTCCGCGCCGCTGGCGAGCGAGGCGGCCGGGATATCGGAAAACACCGCGCCCGCGTGATCGCTCCAGGCGATCGCGTCGGTGGCAAGGTCCCAGACGAAGGCGGCCTGGCCGAGCGAAGCCAGGATGGTCGAAGTTTCGGGTAGCGCAGGTGTCACGGTCGCCTCGTTTTTGGACACTGCCGGGTGATTCCCGGTCTCAAACATACTGCCTGTCTCGGCGGCGACCCTATCCAAAGTTCATTAATGTTCCGCAAACCACGTTTCGCGGCCGCCTGGAACGAAACCGCGAGAGGCGGCATGACCCTTGCGAGGATGAGATCGAAGCGGGCCTAACGTCCCAAAATGCGACAGTTCAGCCGGATTTCGATATCGCGATGTTGGACATTAACCGACCAGGGCAGACCATCAATGACGGCGTCGTCGCGGACGAAAAGCCCGCCTGCGTCGCGCTGGTGCCGGTCGTATCGACGGCCCACTGGTCGCGCGTCCCGGAGCAGCTGCGCTCGCGAGCCGACTTCGTCACCCAGCTGATCGCGACCGCCGAATACGCGCCGCAGACACGCTCGTTGCGCCGGGCAACGCCGGCCGATGCGCAGGCCGCCTACCGGGCGCGCCGGCCCACTGCCGCCGGTATCCGGACGCGGCAAATCATCTAGATCAACGAACTAATGCGGCGTGTCGGTCGAGGGCAAGGTGCCTTCGCTCGGCTGCAATCCGGGCGAGGTGACCTCGGGCGAAGCCGGCGGCGTGACTTCGGCGGGCGCGGGCTTCGGCTCAACGTGATCCGGCGGCGGGGCTGCGGCGACCGGAGCGGCGGCCGACGGCGCCGGCGCGGGCTCGACATCGACGCGCGGTTCAGGGGCGGCAGCAGGCGCGCGAGCGCTTCGCCGCGAGACCGCGGCAACGGCGGGCGCCGTTCCCCGCCGCACGCGCAGCGCAATGCCGCTCACGAAGTCGGCAGCCGAAAGCAGTGCCAGCAGAAAATAGGTCGAGTTGCCAAAGCGCGGCCACAGCAGGAATTCGCCCGCCGCCGCGCCGAGCACGATCAGCGACAACAGGTGATCGGTGAGGTATTTCGCGCCGGGCCGCGCACCCTTCATCACCTCGAGCAGCAACAGGAAGACGCCGAGCGCGAGCAGCATGTCGCTCAAATCGATCGACCACTCCGCGCCGGACACGAGCGTCAGCTTGATCAGCGGCTCGCTCAGCGAAACGCCGGGCATCAGCCAGACGACGATGTTGTAGACCGCGAGTGGAATCAGAAGCAGCGGAAAACCGACCATGGATATCGCCGAAGCCTTCTTGTGCAAGCGAGCGCGAACCCCGCGGTCCGCCACGCCAAGGTGTTACCTCACTCGTTGGCCGAATTCAGGCAGCGCTGCCTCTTATGCCCAGCCATTGTGCTCGACTCCTGGACCCCGGAACAGCAGCGCACCGCTACCGCGCCGCGCAGCATCCGGGGAACGCGGTCTCGTGTCCCGGACGCGGCGCGGCATGCAATGACGCGACGCAGAGCCGGAACCCACATGTCCCGAGCCTTGGGCCGCCCCCGTCAGGATTCCTTCTTCTTCAGCACCTGCCGGCCCTTGTACATGCCGGTCTTGAGATCGAGGTGATGCGGGCGGCGCAATTCGCCGGAATCCTTGTCCTCGGCATAGGTCGGCTTCTTCAGCGCGTCCGCCGAGCGGCGCATGCCACGGCGCGAGGGCGATGTTTTTCTTCTGGGAACGGCCATGACGGTCCTCTAGGAATGGGTCGGAGGGCATCGTCCGGATGCGGACCGCCCGGCGCCTTCAGGCGCGGGCATACGATGCCGATAAGGCCGCGCTTATAGAGGATGGGGTGGCGCAAGGCTAGGGCGGTTTACCGCGAAAATGACTGAAAATTGGCCTCAGAAGCCGCGATTGTCGCGCCAGCAGCGTTGCAGGCCTGGGGACTGCGCCCGCACCATATGGATCGCGGCGAGCCGCCGCACACCGGGGCCGGGATTGCGGGCGCTGCGCCTGACCGGATTGGGCAGGATCGACGCCAGCAGGGCCGCTTCGCGCGGCGAAAGCGCCGACGCCGGATGGCCGAAGGCGTAGAGCGAGCCCGCCTGCGCGCCGAACTGGCCGGAGGGACCGAGTTCGGCGATGTTGAGGTAGATTTCGAGAATCCGCTGCTTTCCCAGCACGAGGTCGATCCACAGCGCCAGCGGAAACTCCAGCACCTTGCGGACCGCGCTGCGGCCCTGCCACAGGAACAGGTTCTTCGCCACCTGCTGGGTGATGGTCGAGGCTCCCCGCGTTACCTCGCCTTCCTCCTCGGATTTATCGATCACCTCGCGCAGCGCGCCGAAATCGATGCCGTGATGGCGGCAGAAATTCGCATCCTCCGCCGCCACCACCGCGCGCGGCAGGGCCGGCGAGATCGCGCCGAGATCGATCCATTGCCGCGACATCGGCGCGCCGGTCAAATAACGCCAGGCCATCAGGGTCGAGACCGGATGACCGGTGCGGTAAAACGGCGCCACGAGATATGGCACCAGCAGCGCCACCAGCAGGATCAGCAATGATTTTCGGACGAGGCGCAAATCGATGTTTCCGGCACTCGAGGCAGCGGCGCGGGGCTCGACCGGTATGTCCCTGATAATTCCGGCTTTTTCCAGCGGTTTTATGATGCCCGGCGCCGCGCGGTGGAATTGACGAAGCCCCTGCCATAACCGATTGTCCCGGCCAACTCGATTGGGAGCCTGATTGATGACGAGCGTTGCTGCGCATTCCGACTTTGCCAAACGACTGGACCGGACCGCGGAAGATACCGAAGCCCTGCTCGGAAAGCTGCTGTCGGATGCGCTATTGCCCGACGAGATCGCGCGGCCGAAACGGCTGATGGACGCGATGCGCTATTCGAGCCTTAACGGGGGAAAGCGGCTGCGCCCGTTCCTGGTGGTGGAAAGCTCGGCCGTGTTTGGCGTACCGCGCGAGGCGGCACTATTGGCCGGCGCCGCGCTCGAATGCATTCACTGCTATTCGCTGATCCACGACGACCTGCCGGCGATGGACAACAGCGATCTGCGCCGCGGCCGCCCCACCCTGCACAAGAAGACCGACGACGCCACCGCGATTCTTGCCGGCGACGGGCTGTTGACGCTCGCCTTCGACATCGTCACCCGCGACGAGATCCACAAGGACCCCATGGTGCGCCTTCTGCTGACGCGCGCGCTGGCGCGCGCCGCAGGGATCGGCGGCATGGTCGGCGGCCAGATGCTCGACCTTGCCGGCGAGGGCCGCTTCGGCGACCGCGAGCCGGTCGACGTCGCCCGCCTGCAGCAGATGAAGACCGGGGCGCTGTTGCGCTTCGGCTGCATTGCCGGCGCGATCCTCGGCCAGTCCTCGCAAAAGGAGTATCAGGCGCTCGACGATTACGGCCGCGCGCTCGGCGAAGCCTTCCAGATCGCCGACGACCTGCTCGACGTCGAGGGCGACGCGGCAGCGCTCGGCAAGCAGACCGGCCAGGACGCGGCGCTCGGCAAGACCACCTTCGTCACCCAGCTCGGCATCGACGGGGCGAAAAAGCGCGTGCGCGATCTGCTCGCGCGCGCCGATTCCGCGCTCGCGATCTTCGGCGCCAAGGGCGAGGTGCTGCGCGCCGCCGCGCGCTTTGTCGCCGAACGCAAGAACTAGCAAGAGAATCGACGACGCATGGCGGACAAGGGAGCCGACGATCCGATTCTGGTCCGCTTCCGGGCCATGTCCAAACCGGTGCGCGTGGTCTATGCCCGGCCGCGCACGTTCACCTCGATCCTGATCGGGGTCGCGGCGTTCTTCCTGCTGCCGGGCTCGCTGCGGCTGGTGACGCGGCTCCTGGTTTCCTGGGATATCTTCGTCGCGCTGTATCTCGTGCTGGTCTACGTCATGATGTACCGCAGCGGGCTGAAGCGGATCAGGCGCAACGCGGCGCTGCAGGACGACGGCCGCTTCCTGATCCTGCTGGTAACCCTGCTCGGCGCCTTTGCGAGCCTCGCCGCGATCATCTTCGAACTCGGCGCGTCGCAGCACAGCATGCACGGGCTGGCGCTGGCGACGCTGACGATCGCCTTGTCGTGGGCCACGGTGCACACCGCCTTCGCGCTGCATTACGCCCACGACTATTACCGCGGCGGCAAGGCCGGCGGCCTGCAATTTCCCTCCGGCGACACCCGGGATCACGCCGACTATTGGGATTTCGTCTATTTCTCCTTCGTGATCGGAATGACCGCGCAGGTCTCCGACGTCGGCATCACCGACAGGACCATCCGCCGCACCGCGACCGTGCACGGAATCATCTCGTTCTTCTTCAATACCGCGCTGCTCGCGCTGATGGTCAATATCGCGGCGAGCGTGATTTGACTAAGCGTCGAGTCCTCAAAGGCCGTCATTGCGAGGAGCGACAGCGACGAAGCAATCCATTCTTGTTTTTGTGGACCGATGGATTGCTTCGCGGAGTTCATCATCGGGCGCGCATTCGCGCGACCCGTTGGCTCGCAATGACGTGGTGGGAATCGACCCCGGCCCAGACTCTCGATGCCGTTTCGCCTTTGCCAATCCCGCTTTTTCCGGTCAAAATCGCCGCCCCAAGCAAGAACAAAACGGGAGGCGACCATGCGCGGCGTTGTATTCACCGGTGACCGCGGGCTGGAGCTGATGCAATTCCCCGATCCGACGCCCGACCCTCATGACGTGGTGATCGAGATGAAGGCGTCGGGCATGTGCGGCAGCGACCTGCACCAGTACCGCCGCCCCAGGACCGGGGTGCGGGCGACCGGCATTCCGGCGGCCGCCGGCCCCGTCATCGCCGGGCATGAGCCCTGCGGCGTGGTGGTCGCGGTCGGAAGCGCGGTCGATGCCAAGGAGGCGCGCGTCGGCCAGCGGGTGATGGTGCATCACTACCAGGGCTGCACCCAGTGCAACCATTGCCGCTCCGGCTGGCAGCAGCTCTGCCAGGAGGTGCCGGTCAAGGTCTACGGCAACAACGCCCATGGCGGCCACGCGCAATATCTGAAGGTGCCGGCGAACACGCTGGTGCCGCTGCCGGACGAATTGTCGTTCAGCGCGGGCGCGGCGATCGCCTGCGGCTCCGGCACCGCCTTTAGCGCGCTGCGGCGCATGAACCTTTCCGGCAACGACACCCTCGCGATTTTCGGCCAGGGCCCGGTCGGACTGGCCGCCACGCAATACGCCAAGGCGATGGGCGCGAGAGTGATCGCGCTCGACATCAGCCCGCAGCGGCTGCAGCGCGCGAAGGCGTTCGGCGCCGATGCCGTGGTCGATCCCGGCTCGAACGACCCGGTCGCCGCGATCAAGGACCTCACCCACGGCCGCTATGCGGATCTGACGCTGGATACCTCGAGCAACCCCGATGCGCGGCTGAATGCGATCCGCTCGACCAAGGTGTGGGGCACGATGTGCTTCGTCGGCGAAGGCGGCGAGGTCCATATCGACGTCTCGCCGCATCTGCTGCGCCGGCAGATGACGCTGGTGGCATCGTGGACGTTTTCAAATATCATCCAGGCCGACTGCGCCCGCTTCTCGATCGAGCGCGGCATCGACGTCGATGCGCTGTTCACGCACCGCTGGAAGCTCGACCAGGCGGAAGAAGCCTACAAACTGTTCGACAAGCAGGTCGACGGCAAGGGCGTGTTCTTGATGTGAGTCAAGCGGTCAACCCGCGGCGACATGTCCTTCATATTGCGGCAGACCGTCGGTGATGGTGAACCATGGCGCTTTGGAGCCGACGAAGATGTGTGCGGTCGGGCGAATGGAGGGATCGTCCAGTAGCGTTCCCATCGCGACATGGACCCAGGCGCCATCGCGGACGAGGGAATAAAGCAGTGAGCCACAGCGCGCGCAATGTGCATCGTGGCCTTTCTCATCACCAAAGATCATGCACTCATCCTCGCCTTTGGTGATGGCGAGTCTTTCGCGTTCGATGCCCGCGAATGGCTTGAACGCGGATCCGGTCGTTCGCCGGCAATTGGAGCAGTGGCAGTTTGCGGCGTAAGCGAATTGGTCCGCTACCTCGTAATGGACCGCTCCGCAAAAGCAGCTTCCGGCAAGCCTGCGACCACTCGCCACTCTTGGACTCGTCACGCTCTCCCCCTTTCGCCGATATCACGCCGTAGTGTATTCTACGACCTCGGGACTGTTTCAAACCAGAAGAACATCCATCAGCGGGAGGACATGCCGTGAGTTATGACCGTTCCACCGTCGAAGCCGTGGTCCAGCACTATTTCGACGCGCTTTATGAGGGCGATGCCGACAAGCTCGGCGAGATTTTCCACCCCACAGCCGACCTGCGCTGGGTGGAAAAGGGCGACCTGAAAGTGCTCACCGTGCCGGACTGGCAGGGCTGGGTCAGGAAGCGGCCCTCCGCCAAGGCGGAAGGCAAGCCTCGCGAGGATTTCATCGTCACCATCGACCGCTCCGACGACAACACCGCCTTCGTCAAGGTGCGCTGCCAACTGCCGCCGCGCTACTTCACGGACTACCTGGTGGCGATGAAGCTCAAGGACGGCTGGCAGATCGTCTCGAAGTCGTACCGCTACGATTTGAAGGAGTGAGACGAGCTCACGCCTGCGCGTCGATCCGCGTCGTCGCTCCCACACCGCCGCGCCAATGCCGGCCAAGGTTGCCCCAGATCACCCGCATCACGATCGCGGGATGTAACAGGCTCGGCGGCGGCGCCAGCAGATTGGCGACCTGCAGGAAGGCGTTGCCGAGCACGGCGTCATGGCGGGCGGCCAGGTGCAGCTTGCCGATATACCAGTTGATGAACTTGACCTTGGCCGGGCGCGGGCCCGCGACCTGCGGATGCCTGAGATCGTTGCCGACGGCGATATCCCAGGGCGTGTCGATCGCCGTCGCAGCGCCGGCGAAGAAGCGCCGCGCCAGGTCAGCATCGCCTTCGCGCAAGGAGTCGCGCAGCACGGCCGCTTCCTGTGCCGCCACGGTCATGCCCTGGCCATAGACCGGATTGAAGCTGCAAATGGCGTCGCCGAACACCAGATAGCCCCTGGGGAATCGCGTCAGCCGCTCATAACGCCGCCGCAGATCGGCGGGGTAGCGATAGCTGACAAAATCGCTCAACGGCTCCGCATGCGCCACGACGTCGTGAATGTCCGATGTCGGCAGCGAGCCGGCATAGGCCGCAAACATCTGGTCGTCGTCGGGCGCATGGTCGCCCAAATAGCCGCCGATCGAGACGATCCAGCTGTCCTCGGTCTGAAACAGGATCGCGCCGTTGCGCCAGTTCGGGCCGCTGCCCGCGACGACCGCCGCAAGCTTGCCGCCGAGGTCGGTCGGCCTGCGACGATAGACGCGCGTGGTGTAGCCGATGCCGATCTCGACCTTCTCCTCCTCGGGACGCGCGTAGCCGAGATTTTCGAGCCATGCCGGGCTCGCCGAACCGCGCCCGCTGGCGTCGACCACGAGATCGCCCCGCACAATCTGCTCGGCGCCATTGCCGATCTTGACGCGAACGCCTGTGATCACGGCGCCCTGCTCGCCCGCGACCAGGCCCTGCACCGCACAGCCCTCGATCGCGCGCACGTTTTTGAGCGCCAGCAGCCGGCGCCGGACATGGCCCTCCAGCACCGAGCGCGACGCAAGCGGGCCAATCATGTCGCTCGGCGCGGTCTTGATGGTGATCCCATGGCCGATCCAGTTCACGTCATTGGCGATGTCGCCCCGGATGCCGCCGCCGGCGACGACCTCACCGGTCCAGCCGGGAAACAATTCCTCGATGACGCTGCGGCCGCGCGCGAGCAGGCCGTGGGCATGACGTCCCTGCGGCACGCCTTTGCGCGGGATGTCGGCGACCGGAAAGATGTCGCGCTCCAGCACCGTGACCTGATCGAAGAAATCCGAAAGCGCCCGCGCGGCCAACAGGCCACCCATGCTCGCGCCGATGACAATTGCATGCTCGCCGATCCTGCCCATGGTGATGCTCCCGCCCTCACACCTTCGGGTAATTTCGCTGGTACGAGGCAGGGTGTCACCCGGTTTTTGCCAGACAGGCATGGTGTGATCACAAATTTGTCAAAAACTCTCCGGTTCGGCCGTGGCGGTATCCACGGCGGCCGGGCCGCCGCATTGACCTGCCCCTGGCTTCCGGGCGAATTGGGCGGCGGAGGTATTTTGGGCCCGTGGAAGCCACATTCCAGATATTCCTGATCCTGCTCGCCGTGCTGGCGGGCACCTGCATGGCTGGCACGCCGTATCAATATCGCGCCGGCGATCCTCTTGCTGCTGGCCGGCACCGCGCTTGCCTTCGTGCCGGGAATGCCGCCGCTGGAATTGCCACCCGAGCTGGTGCTGCTGCTGGTGTTGCCGCCGCTGATCTATTCGGCGAGCGTCGCGATGAGCTGGCGCGAGTTCAGGTACAATTTGCGCCCCATCACCCTGCTCGCGGTCGGCTGCGTGATCTTCACGGCGTTCATGGTCGCCGCGGCCACGCATTACCTGATCGGGCTGCCGATGGAACGTCGGCTTCCTGCTGGGCGCCATCGTCGCGCCTCCCGACGTGGTGGCGCCGCTCGCGATCGCCCGCAAGCTCGGATTGCCGCGCCGCATTCTCGTCGTGCTCGAGGGCGAGGGACTGGCGAACGACGCCACCGCCTTGATCCTCTATCGCTTCGCGGTGGCGGCGATCTTCACCGGGGCCTTTTCGCTGCCGAAGGCGGCGGGTGAGTTTTTGGGCATCGTCGCGGGCGAAGTCGTCTTCGGCGCGGCGGTGGGCTGGCTCTCGCTGCGGGCGCGCCACTACGCGCGCGATCCGCAGATCGAGATCACGCTGTCCCTGATCACGCCTTACGTCGCCTATTGGCTGCCGGAGCATTTCGGCGGCTCAGGCGTGATCTCAACCGTGGCCTGCGGGCTCTATATGAGCTGGAACGGGCCGCTGTTGATCTCGTCGGCGACGCGGCTGCAGGGCATCTTCTTCTGGGACCTCGTGATCTTTCTGATCGAGGGCCTGCTGTTCCTCCTGACCGGATTCCAGATGCGGTTGCTGCTGGAGAAATCGAAGGCATTCCCGCTGCACGATATCCTGTTCGCGACCGCGCTGGTCACCGCCATGATCGTGATCGCGCGTTTCGCCTGGGTATTTCCCGCGACCTATCTGCCGCGGTGGTTGAAGAGCGTCCGGATGCGCGATCCGTCGCCGCCGTGGCAATGGGTGTTTGTGCTGGCATTCACCGGCGTCCGCGGCGCGGTGTCGCTGGCGGCCGCGCTGGCGATCCCCTTCGCGCTGCCTGACGGAGCGGGCTTTCCCGACCGCGACCTGATCCTGTTCGTCACCTTCGGCGTCATCTTCATCACGCTGGTCGGCACCGGGCTTGGGCTCGCGCCGGTCGTGCGCTGGCTGGGCGTCGCGCAAGCCGGCCGCGCCGAACACCTGGCCGCGCATGAATCGGAAATCGCGGCGCGCCGCGAGGCGCTCGACGCGGCGCTTGTCGCGCTGCAGGCCATCGCTGAGCGCCGCGAACTGTCGGAAGAAGTGGTGAAACTGCTGCGCGCGCGGCACGAGACCCGCGTCAGCCAGCTGCCGGCCTCGCTCGACCCCGACGCCCATGACGTCTCGGTGAGCGGCGCGCGCCTGACGCGGGAGCTGATCTCGACCGAGCGAAAATTCATCCACGCCCTCGAGCGCGACGGCCGGATCACCGACGAAATCCGGCGGCGGATCGAGCGCGACCTCGATCTGGAGGAAGCAAGCCTCGCCAACCGCGAATATCGCGGGGTGCTGTGAGGGCGAGCTGTGCGAGGAGTTTGGGATTTGCTAGCCTGACGGTGACCCACCGGAACTGCAAATCATGCCGGAAACCGCCGACCAGATGCATGCGCGCCTTTGCAGCGTTATTGCATCCTCGCAACTTGATGTGCTGCCGCAGCCCTATGCGTGGCAACCTCTCGGCAATGCATCGCAATTGCCCGACACTGCGCTTGCCACGGTAAGGGACGGCGCATCATGGTACGCGCTGATGCCGGTCTCAGCCGATGCGGACGGCGCCTATCGGGTCATCGCGTTCCATTTCGCCGAAGGATCGAACGCCTCCGGCTTCGTCGCATGGCTCGCCGGCCTGATGAAGCAGCAAGCCGGCACCGGAGCGATGGTGGTGTGCGGATTTGATGCCCGCGCAACGGCAGCGCTTTGGCAGACCTCGCTCGGCCTGTTCGACTATTGGGGATGCCCCTGGAGCAAAGGCGACGCCGTGATCGCCTTGATCGAACGGCTGCGCAAGACGGGTTGATTCGACTGCGACGCCCCCTACTCCGCCGCCGCGGTCCGCGGCCGCCCGACAAATCCTTTGGGATCGCCGAAGCGTTCGAGCATGACCGCGGGCAGATCCTTGTCGCGGTGCGTGACCCAGCCGCCGGAGCGCACGGCGTAGCGGTCCTGGTGCTTCAGGTGCGGCGGCGCGTGGCCGTCCTGCAGCGCGCGTGCCGCATCCATCACCAGCTTGCGGAAATGCAGGATGCCGAGATCGGTCGGGCCGAGATGCTCGCGGCTGCGGTCGGCGATCGGGCCCTGGCTGTCCTGCACCGCGGCGTCCTGCTCGGACACGCCCTTGATGCCGGTGTAGCTCTTGGTCTTCTGCAGCTTGCGGTCGATCAGGTAGTTGTTGGCCTTGTTGCGCAGCGGGATGTAATTCGCGTCGACCTCCGACATCACGCCGTTGCCCCGGTCGTAGCCATCGCGCTCGGCCTGCGTCAGCGGACGCTCCGGATTCCAGGCATAGGTGTAGATCCAGCAACTGGTGTCGGTCACCGGAATAAAACTCTGGCCGAAGATGTTCTGGCCCGGCATCGAACTCGGCGCATAGGCATGCGCCGGCATCAGGAACTGGGCGATGCGCCAGTAGATATTGTCGGTTCCGGTGAGCCGGCCGCCGGCGACCACAAGGCCGGCCTCGTGCGGAATGATCCTGATCACCGGCCGCGGGTCTTCGGCGATCCAGCGCATGTGGTCGGTCGCGACCCGCGCCAGCGGATTGACGAAGTGCTTCTTGATGTCGAGGATTTCGTTCTCTCCCTTTTCGAAGGAAAGATGCGCGAAGGTGAAATGCGCGGTGTCGATCGAGCCTTCCACCGCCTGCACCCAGTTGCAGTCCTGCCATTTCTTGGTGACGTAGCGGTGCGAGGCCGGCACCAGCGCCATTTCCAGATCAGGCAATTCCGGCACCTCGCCGGCGGGGCCCATATAGGCCCAGATCATGTCGCCCCATTCGCGCACCGGATAGGATTTGATCCGGATCAGGTCCTTGGCGTTGAGGTCGGGATAGGAGGTCGGCATGTCGACGCAGCGGCCGTCGGTGTCGAATTTCCAGCCGTGATAGACGCAGCGGATGCCGCATTCCTCGTTGCGGCCGAACCAGAGATTGGCGCCGCGATGCGGGCAATATTGGTCGATCACGCCGACCACGCCGCGCGAATCGCGGAAGGCGAGCAGCTCCTCGCCCAGCACCGACGATCTTCTTCGGCTGCCCGTCGGCCTCGGGCAATTCCGCCGACAGCAGCACCGGCAGCCAGAACCGGCGCAGCAATTCGCCCATCGGCGTGCCGGCGCCGCTTTCGGTCAGGAATTTGTTGTCCTCGGCGCGGAGCATGGCGTGGCCTCCGGGTTTATTGCTTTTGACCAAGCTTGGCGCAGGCGGAACGGGGCGTCAACGCGTCTCGTAGGGTGGGTTAGCGAAGCGTAACCCACCATTTTTCGCGAAAGCGGTGGGTTACGCCTTCGGCTAACCCACCCTACGGAATCGCCTTCACACCGGCCGTTCGCCCTTCACGGTGACGCGGGTGCCGGCGCGGGTGTGCGGCCAGTAGTCCCACATCGCGCGGTGCTGGGCGCAGCGATTGTCCCAGAACGCGATCGCGTTCTCGCTCCAGCGGAAGCGGCACTGGAACAGCGGATTTTCCGCGTGCTGGTAGAGATAGGCGAGCATCGCGTCGCTCTCGTCGCGGGGGATGCCGACGATGTAACGCGTAAAGCCGCGGTTGACGTAGAGCGCCTTCTTGCCGGTCACCGGATGGGTGCGCACCACCGGATGCTCGGCGCGCGGATAGGCCGGCTTGTCGGCGACGCCGTAATTGGCGTACAGCCCGCGATAGGTCGGACTCGCCGTCATGCAGCGCGGTCAGCCCGTCGAGATAGGTCTTCATGCGGTCCGACAGCGATTCATAGGCCGCATACATGTTGGCGAACAGCGTGTCGCCGCCGCGCGGCGGGCACTGCCTGATGTAGAGGATCGAGCCCATCGGCGGCTCGACGTCGCAGGACACGTCGGTGTGCCAGCCCTCGCCATTGGCGCGCGGTAAATCCTTGTCGGCGTAGATCTTCATCAGCGCCGGGATCGTCGCCCTCGTGCGGCGCGGCGGGATGGATATGCAATTCGCCGAACTTGCGGCCGAAGGCGAGATGCTGCTGCGGCGTGATGTGCTGGTCGCGGAAGAAGATCACGAGATTTTCGGCGAGCGCGCGATGGATTTCGTCCATCTGGCGGTTGGAGCGCGATTCGTCGGAGACGAGCTTGCCGATATCGACGCCGGAAATTTCCGCGCCGATGATCGGGGTGAGCTTTTCGACGCCGATGGTCTCGTAGGGCTCGGCCTCGTCCGGCGGTGTGGCGATAGCGGGGCCCTGCTTGCTGGCCAGCGAACGACATGGGCGTCCTCCCGTGCTTTTGTTTCGGCATCGTAGCCCGGATGGAGCGAAGCGCAATCGGATCGCCGAACCCGTCAATGAACATCCGCGGATCTCGCGGAGCCGCGTCGTCAGGCGGATCGCTTCGCGTCCGACCCGTTGCGCTTCATCCGGGGCACGGCTGCCTACTCCGCCGCCGTCGGCTTGGCGCCTGCGCCGTAGCGCTGGTCGATATAGTCGATCACCAGCGCCTTGAAGTCGGCGGCGATGGTCGGGCCGCGCAGGGTGCGGAATTTCTTGCCGTCGACGAACACGGGCGCGGCCGGGGTTTCGCCGGTGCCGGGCAGCGAGATGCCGATATTGGCATGCTTGGATTCGCCGGGGCCGTTGACGATGCAGCCCATCACGGCGACGTTGAGTGCCTCGACGCCGGGATATTGCGTCTTCCAGGCCGGCATCTCGTCGCGGATGAAATCCTGGATCGAGCGCGCCAGTTCCTGGAACGTGGTCGAGGTGGTGCGGCCGCAGCCGGGACATGCCGCGACCAGCGGCACGAAGGTGCGGAAACCCATGGTCTGCAGCAATTCCTGCGCGACCTGGACTTCCAGGGTGCGATCGCCGCCGGGCTCCGGCGTCAGCGAAATCCGGATGGTGTCGCCGATGCCTTCCTGCAGCAGGATGCCGAGCGCGGCCGACGAGGCGACGATGCCCTTCGATCCCATGCCGGCCTCGGTGAGGCCGAGATGGATCGCGTAATCCGAGCGCGCGCGCCAGTTCCTGATAGACCGCGATCAGATCCTGCACGGCGGAGACCTTCGCCGACAGGATCATCTTGTTCTTGGGCATGCCGAGCTCTTGCGGCGCGGGCCGCCGACAGCAGCGCCGACTGCACCATGGCCTCGCGCGTCACCGCGCGGGCATCGAGCGGATTCGGCGAGGCGGCGTTCTCTTCCATCAGCCTGGTCAGCAGTTCCTGATCGAGCGAACCCCAGTTGGCGCCGATGCGCACCGGCTTGTTGTTCTTGTTGGCGATCTCGATGATGTCGGCGAATTGCGTGTCGCGCTTGTTCTTGAAGCCGACATTGCCGGGATTGATGCGGTATTTGTCGAGCGCCTCGGCGCAGGCCGGATAGTCGGCGAGCAGCTTGTGGCCGATATAATGGAAATCGCCGATCAGGGGCGTGGTGATGCCGCGCTTGCGCAGGCCGTCGCGGATATGCGGCACGGCGGCGGCGGCTTCCTCGCGGTCGACCGTGATGCGCACCAGTTCGGAGCCGGCGCGCGCCAGCGCTGCGACCTGGGCGATGGTGCCTTCGACATCGGCGGTGTCGGTGTTGGTCATCGACTGCACGACGATCGGCGCGCCGCCGCCGACGGCGACATTGCCGACCATGACCTGGGTGGTTTTATGCCGCGGCGCTGGGGCCGGCGACGTCGTTCTCGGATATCTTTTCGGGCTTGTTCATGGGGTCTCGAATATCAGGTTTTGATGACATTCACCAAGGGGCACGGCAAGGTTAGCGGCAGGTCGCTTTGCGGGCTATGCTTTACTGGGCCTTCGGATCACTGATTTTCTGTCATCGTTGTCAATCGCTTATGCTGGCGGACGGAGCCTGCGACGGCGCCATGCCTGACCGCTATATTGGACCGGAATCCGCAGGATTAAAGGGCAGGAGCTCGCGACCGGCGGCCTGCCTTTTCATCCGGCATGACCCGCTCTAGCATCGGTCAAAATCATTCGGGAGGTCGACCATGTCCGGGACATGGCGGGCTCATCAGCACGGCGGAACTCGCCGGCCTTCTCGACGACCGGCAGCTGCGGCTGTTCGATTGCACGACCTATCTCGAACCGGCGCCCGACGGCAGCAACGTGCCCTATATCGCGGTGCCCGGACGGCACACGTTCGAAGCCGGGCATATTCCGGGCGCGGATTTTCTGGATCTGCAGGGCGAATTCTCCGACCAGAACACGAAGCTTCGCTTCATGATGCCGCCGGTCGCGCAGCTCGAGGCCGCGTTCGGCCGCCACGGCGATCTCGGCGGACAGCCACGTGGTGCTCTACAGCATCGGCACGGCGATGTGGGCGACGCGATTCTGGTGGATGCTGCAGATCGCTCGGCTTTGAAAATGCAGCGGTGCTCGACGGCGGTCTCGACAAATGGAAGGCGGAGGGCCGCGCCATCGAGACCGGGCCCGCGAAAGGATATCAGCCCGCGACGTTCACCGCGAAACCGCGAAGTCGGATATTTCGTCGGCAAGCACGAGGTGCTTGCCGCCAGCAGCCGATCGCAATACCGTCGTCGTCAATGCGCTCGGCCCGCAATTCCACAAGGGCCTGGAGCCGAGCCGCTACGGCCGGCCCGGACGCATGCCCGGCAGCTGCAATGTTTCCGGCGGCCACCTTGCTCGATCCGCAGACCAAGGCCTTCGTTCCGCTCGCCGACGCCGAGCAGAAATTTGCCGCGCAGGGCATCACCAGGGACAAGCGCGTGGTCGCCTATTGCGGCGGCGGCATCTCGGCGACCATCGACCTGTTCCTGCTGCTACCGGCTCGGCTACGACAACCTCACGCTCTATGACGGCTCGATGGGCGAGTGGGCAAAGGATGCGTCGCTGCCGATCGAGACCGGCTGAGCGAACGTGAAACTTACAGGTTAGGATCCGGGATGGTCTTCGCTGCGAAAGCATCGGGCTTGTTCACGAGATAAAGCCCGGCAATCACGAGCAGCGCCGCGGCGCCGAAGGCGAGCGTCAGTGTATCGTGCATGATGAAGTAGCTCGCCACCACGCCGAACAACGGGGTGATGAAGGTGAACGCCGACAATTGGCTGGCGGAATAGGTTTTCATCAGCGCGAACCAGAGCGTGAACGTCGTTCCCACCACCCAGATCGCCTGATAGGTCATCAAGGAGAGCGCCAGCGGTCCCGGAATGTGGGTCAGGGTTTCACCGGAAAGCCAGGCCGCAAGCGCAAGAATCGGGATCGACAGCGTCACCTGATAGGCCATCGCCTTTTCCGGCGCGGCAATGCGCAGCCGCGTGCCCTTGGCGATCAGCGAGGTCGCCGCCCACATCGCCCCGCCGCCGACGATCATGAGATCGCCGAGCAGCACGCTGGAATCGACATCGGCCTGCGGCACCCCGATCGCAAGCGCGACGCCCAGGAAACTCAAGCCCAGCCCGGCCCATTGCGAGGCGCGCAGCCGTTCGCCGAGAAACTGGTAGGAGCCGAGCGCCACGAAGAACGGCGCGGTGTAGAGAAACACCACCGCGCGCGAGGCCGAGGTCAACAGCAGGCCGCGATAGATCAGCACGAATTCGAAACCGAACAACAATCCCGCGAACAGGCCGGCGGGAAGCGTGCCGTCGCGCTCGAAAATCCTTGCGCCGCGCAGCTTCGCCATCAACAGCAGCACCGGCAATGCACCAGTCGAGCGGATCATGGCCTGCAGCATCGGCGGAATGTCTGGCAGCGCCAGCTTGACCGCGATCTGGTTGAAGCCCCAGCTGAAACAGAGCATCAGCATCAGCGCGACCGCGCCCGGGCTGAGCGGACGCCCGCCCGGTGATGGTGGCTTCGTTGACGACATGAACCCCCGTGGCCGGCTTTTCGCCGTGTTGTTATTTCCGGCAGTGCGCGCAGGTGCCGGTGATTTCGACGACCGACAGTTTCGGCGCGAAGCCCGAGGCGCGCGCGGCGGCGTCGAGGCTTTGCGCCACGGGCGCGGCCGGAATCTCGCCGACCGAACCGCAGGCGTCGCAGATCAAGAACGCCACCATCGCCGCGGTGTCGTGGTCGTGCGCGCAGGCGAGATAGGCGTTGCGGCTTTCGATGCGATGAACGAGGCCGTTCTCCATCAAGAAATCCAGCGCGCGATACACCGTGATCGGCGCCGGCCGCGGCATCGATCTGGCGAGAAGGTCGATCACCTCGTAGGCGCCGAGTGGACGGTGGCTCGCCAAGAGCGCCTGCAACACCTGACGGCGGATCGGGCGTGAATTTCTGCGCCCGCAGTTTCAAGACCCGCTCGGCATGCGCGATCGCGTCCGCCGTGCAGCGGTTGTGATCGTGGCCGGGGGCGGGAAATATCGGTTTTGCCAGGGTCATTTCAGCGACATGTAACGCGAGCACGTCCGGTCCGTCGAATCCGGACGCAAATTGGCACCGCGGCACCGTTTAGCATTTCGCCGGACCATCCGAAATCCCGTCCGGCCCCGGCGGGCCGGCCTGCGCCCAGCCATGTGCCCCCGGCGGGTCTGCCCTCCGTTAACCTGCCATGAAAATATCATAAGCTAGCTTATTATATCGAAAGCTTATGGAGGCGACCCCCCGATGTCCCGCGGTTCCGTGGATGGCAACTTCCTGTTTACGCTCGCCGAATTGCAGCGGCTGGTGCGCGCCTATGCCGACAAGCAGGCAGCGCGCTACGGCATCACCCGCGCGCAATGGGCGGTGCTGGCCAAGGTCGAACGGTCGGAGGGGATGAAGCAGTCGGAGCTCGCCGAACAGATGGAAATGCAGCCGATCACGCTGACCCGGCTGATCGACCGTCTCTGCGACAATGGCTGGATCGAACGCCGCGGCGACGAAACCGACCGCCGCGTCAATCGTCTCTATCTGCGCAAGGCCGCCCGTCCGCTGCTCGGCAAGCTCGCAGGCCTGCGCTCCGAACTGACGGCGACCGCGCTCGAGGGCATCAATCCTGCGGACGCGCATCGCCTCCTGGATCAACTCGAGACCATCAAGGAAAACGTGCGCAACGCCATCCAGAACGCCCCGGCCGAGCCTCCGCGGAGGGAGCAGCGCTATGGCTGATCCAGTCCTGAAATTTCCGCCCGAGCAGAAGGGCAGTCCGGCCAAGCCACGGGTCAAGATCGCCGCGGAGCCGCGCCGACGCTTGATGGCGGGCTTACGGCGCTATCGCCGCACATTGTTGCTGATCGTGCTGCCGCTGGTGGCGCTGCTTGCCGGGCTGACCTTCTATCTCAACGGCGGCCGCTACGTGACCACGGATGACGCCTATGTCGGCGCGCAGAAGGTCCTGATCACGCCGGACGTTTCCGGCAAGATCATCAGTGTCGCGGTGAAGGAAGGCCAGAAGGTTTCGGCCGGCGACGTGCTGTTCCAGATCGACCCGGTTCCGTATCAACTGGCGCTGGCGCAGGCCCGCGCCAAGCTCGAGGATGCCAAGTCCAGTCACGACAACCTCGTCGCCAACATCAAGCTCTATGATCAGACGATCGAGATCGTCAACGCCGGCATCGCTGTCAAGCAGCGCGACGTCGACCGCAAGTCGGCACTGGTGAAGAGCAATTTCGGTTCGCAGCTCGACCTCGACAACTCTTCGACCGCGCTGATCACCGCGCAGGCCCAGCGGCAATTCGTCACGCAGCAGCGGTCGACCGCGATCAACCAGCTGCTCGGCGACCCGGAACTGCCGCTCGAACAATTTCCGGCCTACCAGCAGGCCAAGGCCGCGCTCGATGACGCCCAGCGCAACCTTGATCTGACCACGGTGCGCGCGCTGATGGCCGGCGTTGCGACGCAGGTTGACCAGATCCAGCTCGGCCGCTTCACTATCGCAGGCACGCCGGTATTCTCCATCATCGACGTCGCCAATCCCTGGGTCGACGCCAACCCGAAGGAATCCGACTTCACCTACGTCGAGGTCGGCCAGCCGGTCTCGATCGACGTCGATGCCTTCCCCGATCACGTCTTCAAGGGCGTCGTCGGCTCGCTCTCGCCGGGCACTGGCGCGCAGTTCGCGATCCTGCCGCCGCAGAACGCCACCGGCAATTTCGTGAAGGTGGTGCAGCGCGTGCCGGTGCGGATCTATTTCGACAAGAACGACCCGTATGTGCAGAAGCTGAAGGCCGGCATGAGCGCCTACACCACGATCGACACCGGCCACCGCCGCTCGCTCGCCTCGCTGCTCGGTTTCTCGCCGGCGGAAGCCGCCAAGGATTAGCCCAGAATGACCACGATGGCCGCAGCACCCGTCGCCGTTCCCGGCCTGCGCCGGAACATGGTGACGATCTGCGCCATGACCGCGACCATCATGCAGGCGCTCGACATGACCATCGCCAATGTCGCGCTGCCCTATATGCAGGGCTCGCTGTCGGCGTCGCAGGACCAGATCAACTGGGTCCTGACCTCCTACATCGTCGCCGCCGCGATCATGACCGCGCCGGTGGGCTGGATCGCCAACCGGTTCGGGCGCAAGCGCATCTTCATCCTCTGCTCCGGCGGCTTCACGGTGGCCTCCGTGCTGTGCGGGCTCGCGCAGGACATCAACCAGATGGTGATGTTCCGCCTGCTGCAGGGCATGTTCGGCGCGGCCCTGGTGCCGCTGTCGCAGGCGGTGATGCTGGATTCCTACGCGCTGCATGAGCGCGCCAAAGCGATGTCGATCTGGGGCATGGGCGTGATGATGGGCCCGATCATGGGGCCGTCGCTGGGGGCCTGGCTGACCGAGACCTATTCCTGGCACTGGGTATTCTTCGTCAACCTGCCGTTCGGCATTTTCACCGTGCTCGGCCTCCTGGTGTTCATGGACGAGACCCGCAAGGATCAGACCATGCGGTTCGACTGGTTCGGCTTCGCCGCGCTCGCGGTCGGCATCGGCAGCCTGCAGATCGCGCTCGACCGCGGCGAGCAGCTCGGCTGGTTCGAATCCAGCGAGATCATCGCCGAATTCATCGTCTCCGCCGCCGGCTTCTACTACTTCTTCGCGCACTCGTTCACGACCCCACGACCCTTCATCCAGTTTTCGATCTTCAAGGACAAGAATTTCGTTTCCGGCTGCGTGTTTATGGCGGTCATGGGCCTCGTGCTGTTCTCGACCATGGCGGTGTCCTCGCCGTTCCTGCAGAACGTGATCGGCTACCCCATCATCACCGCCGGCCTGCTGCTGGCGATGCGCGGCTGCGGCACCTTCGTGGCGATGATGCTGGTCGGCCGGATGATGCGCTACATCGAGGCGCGCTGGCTGATCATCACGGGCCTCGGCATTACCTGCTCCTCGCTGTTCTACATGACCGGCTGGACCGACCAGACCAGCGTGCCGGAAATCGTCGTCGTCTCGGTCACGCAAGGCTTCGGCTTTGGCCTGGTATTCGTGCCGCTCTCGACGGTGGCATTCCTGACGCTGCCCAATCATTTGCGTACCGACGGCACCTCGATGCTGACGCTGATGCGCAATGTCGCAAGCTCGGTCGGCATTTCCATCGTGATCGCGCAGTTGACGGAAGGTTCGCGCTGGACTTACGCGGTGCTCAACGAACACGTCACCCCGTTCAACCAGGCCATGCAGATGCCCGGCGTGACCAGGATGATCAATATGGGCACCGATACGGGGCGCGCGATGGCCGACGTGATGATCGCCGCGCAGGCGCAGATCATCTCGTTCGAGCGGGATTACCAGATGGTGATGATCTTCACGGCGTGCGCGATCCCGCTTGCGATCATGATCGGCTCGACCAGGGCCGCGCTGCGCAAGCAGGCGGTCGCGCCGGAGCACGCGGTGCTGGAGTAGCGGGAATGCGAGCCGCCCGTTCTGACAATGCTTCGCAGTCGCGCGGCATTCGATTTGGCCGGTACGCTCTTCAAATTAACCTGCATAAAATCTTTGGCTGCGATTCGTCGATCCGCATCATCGCGCGAGGGGGAAAGCAATGGCAAAGAACCGCAAATCGGCTGGCGCCGAGGCCGCCGTCCGGCGAGACGCCAAGGAGATCACGGCCGTCGAGCAGTACTGGCACGCGGCCGAACGGCCGAAAGCGCGCAAGCCGCCGGCGAACTACAATTATATCGATGAGCTCGCCCATCTGCAGTTCGAGCTGATCAAGCTGCAGGAATGGGTCCGGCTGCAGGGCCTCAAGGTCGCCGTCATCTTCGAGGGCCGCGACGCGGCCGGCAAGGGCGGCGTCATCAAGCGCATCACCGAGAGCCTGAATCCCCGCATCTGCCGCGTCGTGGCGCTGGGCACGCCGACCGAACGTGAGCGCGGCCAATGGTATTTCCAGCGCTATGTCGCCGAGCTTCCGACGCGGGGCGAAATCGTTCTGTTCGATCGCAGCTGGTACAACCGCGCCGGGGTCGAGCATGTCATGGGGTTCTGCACCGACGACGAATACCGCGAATTCCTGCATTCCTGCCCGATCTTCGAGGAGATGCTGGTGCGCTCGGGCATCTTTCTCGTCAAATACTGGTTCTCGGTAAACGACGAGGAGCAGGAGCGGCGCTTTCAGGAGCGCATCCGTAATCCGATCAAGCGCTGGAAGCTCAGCCCGATGGACGTGGAATCGCGCAAGCGTTGGGTGGAATATTCCAGGGCCAAGGACGTGATGTTCGAGCACACCGACCGCAAGAAGATCCCGTGGCACGTCGTCAACGCCGACGACAAGAAGCGCGCCCGGCTCAACTGCATCCGGCATCTGCTCGATCAGATTCCCTACCAGGACATGAGGCCAGTCGAGATCGAGCTGCCGCCGCGCCAGTCGGATACCGGCTACAAGCGGCCGAAAAAGTCGATCCAGCGCTTCGTCCCCAAGGTCTATTGAACGGGCATCGTTCTGCCGGCGAACTCCTTGCTGCAGGGCAAGGCAGAAGATGGCGACCAGCGTCACTGGATCGATGACCGACCGGGCCCGTCGTCCTGGTCAGGCGTCGAGCTGTTGCTCCAGGTCGTTCAGCACCCGATAGCACGGCAGCACCTGGGCGACGCTCGCATTCGGCTCGCGGCCCGCAGCGATGGCGGCGAAGAACTCGCGATCCTGCAGCTCGATCCCGTTCATCGACACGTCGACCTTCGAGACGTCGATCTTTTCTTCCTTGCCGTTCACGAGATCGTCGTAGCGGGCGATGTAGGTTCCGGTGTCGCCGATGTAGCGAAAGAACGTGCCGAGCGGACCGTCGTTGTTGAACGAGAGACTGAGCGTGCAGATCGCGCCATTCGCCGTCTTGAGCTGGATCGACATGTCCATCGCGATCCCCAGCGTCGGGTGGATCGGTCCCTGGATCGCATTGGCCTTCACGATCGGCGAGCGCGCCTGGTAGGCGAACAGGTCCACGGTGTGCGCCGCGTGATGCCAGAGCAGATGGTCGGTCCAGCTGCGCGGCTGACCCAGCGCGTTCATGTTGGTGCGGCGGAAGAAGAAGGTCTGCACGTCCATCTGCTGGATGTTGAATTCGCCGGCGACGATCTTCTTGCGTACCCATTGATGGCTGGGATTGAAGCGGCGCGTGTGGCCGCACATCGCGATGAGCCCGCTTCTCTTCTGCAGATCGACGACGGCCTGCGCCTCGGCAAGCGAATCGGCGAGCGGTATCTCGACCTGCACGTGCTTGCTGGCCTTCAGGCAGGCGATCGATTGCGCCGCGTGCATCTGCGTCGGCGTGCACAGGATCACGGCGTCGACTTCCTTGATTGCAAGGCTGTCGGCAAGCTCGGTCGAGGCATGCGCAATGCCGTATTTGGCGGCGACTTCCTTGGTCGGCTCGAGCCGGCGGCCGACCAGCGACACCACCTCGACGCCGTCGATGTTCTTGATGCCGTCCAGATGCCGGATACCGAAGGCGCCGGCGCCGGCGAGCGCGACCTTGATCGTCCCGGCCACGTCAGTTGTTCTCCAGAATCAAATGGCCCACGGCGGTGTTGCTGGCGGGCACGTGGTAGAAGCGGTGGCGGACGGTCGGCGGCTTGCCACCACTGACATCCTCCATGGCGCCACGCGCGATTAGCCACATTACGAGTTCGATGCCTTCGCTGCCGGCCTCGCGGACGTAATCGATATGCGGCATGGCGGCGAGCTTTTCCGGCTCGGCGATCAGGCGATCGAGGAAGGCCTTGTCCCACTCCTTGTTGATCAGCCCGGCGCGCGGCCCCTGCAGCTGATGGCTCATGCCGCCGGTGCCCCAGATCTGCACATTGAGCGGCTCGTCGTAGGATTCGATCGCCTTGCGGATCGCCTTGCCGAGCATGTAGCAGCGCCGCCCCGAGGGCACCGGGTACTGCACGACATTGACCGCGAACGGGATCACCGGGCACGGCCACGCTTTGGGCTGGCCGCACATCAGGCTCAGCGGCACGGTGAGGCCATGGTCGACGTCCATCTTGTTGACGATGGTGAGATCGAAATCGTCCTGGATCACCGACTGCGCGATGTGCGCGGCGAGCTTCGGATGGCCGATCACCTTCGGCACCGGGCGCGGGCCCCAGCCCTCGTCGGCCACCGCGAATTCCGACGCCGTGCCGATCGCAAAGGTCGGGATGATGTCGAGGCTGAAGGCGTTGGCGTGGTCGTTGTAGACGAGGAAGATGACGTCCGGCTTATGGTCCTTCAGCCACTGCTTGGAGAAATCATAGCCCTTGAAGACCGCCTGCCAGTAGGGCTCACCGGTCTTGCCGAGGTCGAGCGCTGCGCCGACCGCCGGCACGTGCGAGGTATAGACGCTCGCCGAGATATGGGCCATCACTTCTTCTCCCCGGTGTAGCGGTTGCCTTCGATCGGGCGGCCGCCGCCGACCATCATGTTGCGGTATTCCTCTTCGTTCATCCCGGTCATGCCGCCGGCCATCTGCTGAAAACTCTTGCCGTCGGTGGCGCCGATCTTGGCGAGGAAATAGATGTTGCCGCCGAGTTCGATGCAGCGGTTGAGGTCGCGCGCGAGCACCGCCTGCTTCTGCTCCTCGCTCATCGGCCACTCGTCGAGATAGGCGCGTTCATTGGCCTTGAAGCGGGCGCGGTTCTCGGCCTTCATCAGCGACATGCAGAACTGGTTCAGGTGGTAACCGAGGCGCGACATGTCGGCGTCGAAGATGGTTGTGCCGGGGATGTCGGTATAGGGTTTGTCGAGTGACATGAGGGTCGCCTCCTCAGGAATGTTCGGGCCAGTATAGCCGCATCGGGTTGTCGACCAGAAGCTTGTGCTGCAGTTCGGCCGTGGTCGCAATGTGCGGGATGAAATCGACCAGCAGACCGTCGTCCGGCATATGGTCCTTCAAGTTGGGATGCGGCCAGTCGGTTCCCCAGAGCACGCGGTCGGGAAAGGTCTCGACGATGCGTCTGGCGAACGGGACCACGTCGCGGTAGGCGTTCGCTTCGCCGCTCAACGCCGGCGGGCCCGCAACCGACAGCCGCTCCGGACAACTGACCTTCGACCAGACGTTCTTGTGCTCGCGCATGAATTTCACGAACAGCTCGAATTCAGGGCCTTCGACCGGCTTTCCGACATCGGGCCGGCCCATATGGTCGACGACGACGGCGGTCGGCAGCGAGGTGAAAAAATCCCACAATTCCGGCAGGTCCACCGCCTCGAAATAGATCACGACATGCCAGCCCAGCTTCGCGATGCGGCCGGCGATCTCCATCAACTCGTCTTTCGGCGTGAAATCGACGAGGCGCCTGACGAAGTTGAAGCGCACGCCGCGCACGCCGGCGTCATGCATGGCCTTGAGCTCGGCGTCGCTGACGCTGCGCCTGACGGTCGCGACGCCGCGCGCCTTGCCGGTGGAATGCACGAGCGCGTCGACCATCGCGCGATTATCGGCGCCGTGGCAGGTCGCCTGCACCACGACGTTGCGGGCGAAGCCGAGGTGGTCGCGCAGCGCGTAAAGCTGCTGCTTCGACGCGTCGCAGGGCGTGTATTTGCGCTCGGGCGCGAAAGGAAATTCGGCGCCCGGACCGAATACGTGGCAATGCGCGTCGACCGCGCCGGCCGGCACCCTGAAGCGCGGTTTGGAAGGGCCGGCGTACCAGTCGAGCCAGCCCGGGGTCTTCTTAAATTCCATCACTTGCCTTTTGCCTTCAGGGCCGCGTCGAGGCACGGGAACACGCGCCGCGCGTTGCCCTCGTAGACCTTGTGCCGGTCCTGCGCGCTCAGCGTCGAGCCTTCGATGTAGCGCTTGGTGTCGTCGTAGGGGAAACCGGTCTCGGGGTCGATGCCCTTCACCGCGCCGATCATCTCGCTCGCGAACAGGATGTTATCCACCGGGATGACCCTGGTCAGCAGGTCGATGCCGGGCTGGTGATAGACGCAGGTGTCGAAGAAGATGTTCTTCAACAGATGCTCCTTCAGGAGCGGCTTCTTCATTTCCTGCGCCAACCCCCGGAAACGGCCCCAGTGATAAGGCACCGCGCCGCCGCCGTGCGGGATCAGGAATTTCAGGGTCGGAAAATCCTTGAACAGGTCCGAGGTCAGGCACTGCATGAAGGCGGTGGTGTCGGCGTTCAGATAATGCGCGCCGGTGGTGTGAAAGCAGGCATTGCAGCTGGTGGAGACATGGATCATGGCGGGGATCTCGAGCTCCACCATCTTCTCATAGATCGGATACCAGTGCCGGTCGGACAGCGGCGGCGAGGTCCAGTGCCCGCCGGACGGGTCGGGGTTCAGGTTGATGCCGACGAAGCCGTATTGCTTGACGCATTTCTCCATCTCTGGGAGGCAGGTTTTGGGATCGACGCCCGGCGACTGCGGCAGCATCGCGGCGCCAATGAAATGGTCGGGGAACAGCTCGCTGACGCGGGCGCACAGCTCGTTGCAGATCGCGGCCCAGGTCGACGACACCCCGAAATCGCCGATGTGGTGCGCCATGAAGCTGGCGCGCGGACTGAAGATCGTGAGGTCGCTGCCGCGCTCCCGCATCTTCTGGAGCTGGTTGTTGACGATGGATTCGCGCAGCTCATCGTCGCTGATCTTGAGCTCACTTGCCCTGGGCATGGAAGCGGGATCCTTCATGCCCGCGATCTGGCGGTTGCGCCAGTCCTCGAGCGCTTTCGGCGCCGTGGTGTAGTGGCCGTGTACGTCGATGATCATATGCTTCTGTCCTTGCCGGGCACGCAGTTACTTGATGGGCGGACGTGGAAGCACGGCGTCGCCTGCTTCCATTTTGTAGACGTAGTCGAGGGAATACCAGGGCGAGGCGACGTCGCGTTCGGTCGGATGGGGATCGTCATGGCGCACGAAATCGCCGATCAGCGCCCGCGTCACGCCAAACTGCACGTCAGAGTCGATGTGCGAGTCGGCGGGATCATAGACCTGGGAGATCAGGGTCTTGAAACCCGGCTTGAAAATCAGCGCATGCAGATGCGCCGGCCGATAGGGATGCCGGCCTTGCTGCTTCAACAGACGGCCGACCACGCCGTCCGTCGGGATCGGATAACCCGTCATCATCACCGAGCGAAAGGAGAAGCGCCCGCCGGCGTCGGTGGTAAACTTGCCGCGAAGATTCATCTCCGCCTGTTCGGGATCCTGGTTCTCGTAAAGACCGACCGGCGAAGCGTGCCAGATGTCCACCTCGGCGCCGGCGACGGGATGGCCTTCCTTGTCCACCACGCGCGCATTGACGAACAGCGGCGCGCCAGGTGTATCGGACCGGACGATGGATCCGCCATTCGCAACGCGGGGCGAGTTCAGCCGCCAGAACGGGCCAAGCAACGATTGCGAGGTTTCGGTATTGCCCTCCTCGCCATTGTTCAGGAGGCACACCAGCGACGAAACCCCGAGCGAACCCGCCATCAGGATGACTTCGTTGTGGGTGTCGGTCGAACGCCTGCCGAGCTCGGCCAGAATGGCGGCGGCTTCGCGGAATTCAGCTTCCGTCAGATGCACGTCGCGGATGAAACCGTGAAGGTGCTTGACGAGGGAGGTCATGATTTCCCGCAATCGGGGATCGGAGGTCCTTTCCATCGCGGTTATCGTCGCGACCGTGACGTCCTGCTGACGTTCGATGATCATCCCGCACTCCCTGGACGGCAGCCGATCGGGCGCGCAAACGCGCCCGATGCGCTACGGAAAGAATGCCAAGCCGTCAGTTCAGCTTCTCGATCGCCATCGCGACGCCCTGGCCGACGCCGACGCACATGGTCGCGAGCGCGCGTTTTCCGCCGCGCTTCTCCATGCCGTGCACCGCGGTCATCGCCAGCCGCGCACCGCTCATCCCCAGGGGATGACCGAGCGCGATGGCGCCGCCATGCGGATTGACGAAGTCGGCATCCTCCTCGACGCCGAGCTGGCGCAGGCAGGCGATCCCCTGGCTGGCGAAGGCTTCGTTCAGCTCGATCAAATCGAAATCGCTTATCCTCAGGCCGAGCCGCGCCATCAGCTTGCGCGTGGCCGGCACCGGGCCAATGCCCATGATGCGCGGCGGCACGGCGGCGGAAGCGAGGCCGAGGATGCGCGCCCGCGGCGTCAGCCCGTGCCGCTTCACCGCAGCTTCCGAGGCGAGAATCATCGCGGCCGCGCCGTCATTGACGCCGGAGGCATTGCCGGCGGTCACCGTGCCGGGATTGCGCACGATCGGCTTCAGCTTTGCCAGCCCTTCCAGCGTGGTGTCGGGGCGCGGATGCTCATCCCTGTCGACCGAAATGGGTCCGGCCTTGCCGCCGGGCACCGAGATCGGTGTGATCTCCTCGGCGAAATAGCCGGAGGCGATCGCAGCACCCGCGCGCTGCTGCGAGCGGATCGCGAACGCGTCCTGATCGGCGCGGGAGACCTGGAATTCCTCGGCGACGTTCTCGCCGGTCTCGGGCATGGCATCGACGCCATATTGCGCCTTCATCAGCGGGTTGATGAACCGCCAGCCGATGGTGGTGTCGAAAATCTCGGCCGAGCGCGAAAACGCTTCCGCGGCCTTCCCCATCACGAACGGCGCCCGCGTCATCGATTCGACGCCGCCGGCAATGGCAAAATCGATCTCGCCGGCGCGGATCGCGCGGGCCCCCGCGCCGACCGCATCGAGCCCCGAGGCGCAGAGGCGGTTGAGCGTCTGGCCGGGAACCGTCTCGGGCAGGCCCGCCAGCAACAGCGCCATCCGCGCCACGTTGCGGTTGTCCTCGCCGGCCTGGTTGGCGCAGCCGAAATAGACCTCGTCGACCTCCGACCAGTCGAGCTTGGGATGCCGCGCCATCAGCGCCTTGATCGGGCCAGCCGCCAGATCGTCAGTGCGCACTTTTGCCAGTGAGCCGCCGAAGCGGCCGATCGGGGTCCTCACGGCGTCGCAAACAAAGACATCGCCCATCGAATTCCTCCCTGAATGCCGCATTTTGGCGCCAAAGCCACCTGAATTGACGGCGAGTTTTAGGAGCGGCGGCGCGACAGGTCAATTGAGTCGACGGCGCTTTCGCCTGAGGTCCGCCATGCTCATCTGTTATGCGGGGACGTGGAAAACAGGGGTCGCCGGAGCAAAGCAATAGGATCGGGCGGCCAAATTTTGTAGTTTGCGCCCCCAATGACGATCCAGCCCTCCATCCCCCTGCCATCCGACGCCGCGCAACCGGCCGAAGCTGCGGCGCGCATGACGCCGATGATGGAGCAATACCTCGAGATCAAGGCCGCCAATCCCGGGCTATTGCTGTTTTACCGGATGGGCGACTTCTACGAGATGTTCTTCGAGGACGCCGAGATCGCCTCGAAGGCACTCGGCATCGTGCTGACCAAGCGCGGCCGGCATCAGGGCGTGGACATCCCGATGTGCGGCGTGCCGGTGGAACGCGCCGAAGACTATCTGCATCGCCTGATCGCGCAGGGCCATCGCGTCGCGGTCTGCGAGCAGACAGAGGATCCGGCCGCAGCAAGGGCGCGCGGCAACAAGAGCGTGGTGAGACGCGACGTGGTCCGGCTGGTGACGCCGGGCACACTGACCGAAGACACGTTGCTCGACGCGCGGGCGAATAATTACCTGCTGGCGATGGCGCGGGCACGCGCCTCCACGGGCGGCGCCCGCATCGGGCTCGCCTGGATCGACATCTCCACGTCCGAATTCATCGTCACCGAATGCGGCACCGGTGAACTCGCCGCGACAATCGCGCGCATCAATCCCAACGAGGTCATCGTCACCGACGCGCTCTATGGCGATCCGGAACTCGGGCCGCTGTTGCGCGACCTGCCGGCGGTGACGCCGCTGACCCGCGACTACTTCGACAGCGCGACCGCCGAACGGCGGCTGTGCGACTATTTCGCGGTCGCGACCATGGACGGCCTCTCCGCGATGTCGCGGCTGGAAGCCACCACCGCCGCCGCCGCCGTCACCTATATCGACCGCACGCAAGTGGGAAAGCGCCCGCCGCTGTCGCCGCCCTCGCGCGAAGCCAGTGGCACCACCATGGCGATCGATCCGGCGACCCGCGCCAACCTCGAACTGACGCGGACGCTCGCCGGCGAACGGCGCGGCTCGCTATTGGACGCCATCGACTGCACCGTGACGCCTGCGGGATCGCGGCTGCTCGCGCAGCGGCTCGCCGCGCCGCTCACCGACAGCGCCGCCATCGCGCGGCGGCTGGACGCGATTTCGGTCTTGGTCGCCGACAGCGCCGTGCGCGACGATGTCAGGACCACGCTGCGCGCGGCGCCCGATATGTCGCGCGCGCTGGCGCGGTTGTCGGTCGGGCGCGGCGGCCCGCGCGATCTCGCCAGTTTGCGCGACGGCATCCTCGCCGCGGACCAGGCGCTGGCGCAGCTTGCAAGCCTCAACGATCCGCCGCCGCAGGAGATCGCGGCCGTGATGGAAGCGCTGCGCCGGCCGTCGCGCGAGCTGGCACGCGAATTCGGGCGCGCGCTCGCCGACGAGCTGCCGCTGATCAAGCGCGATGGCGGTTTCGTGCGCGAAGGTTATGAGGGCGCGCTCGACGAGGCGCGCAGCCTGCGCGACGCCTCGCGGCTCGTCGTCGCCGCGATGCAGGCGCGCTATGCCGACTCGACGGGCGTCAAGGGCCTGAAAATCCGCCACAACAACGTGCTCGGCTATTTCGTCGAGGTCACCGCGCAGCACGGCGACCGGCTGATGGCGCCGCCGCTGAACGCAAGCTTCATCCATCGCCAGACGCTGGCGGGGCAAGTCCGCTTCACCACTTCCGAACTCGGCGAGATCGAGGCCAGGATCGCCAACGCCGCCGATCGCGCGCTTGGACTCGAACTCGAGATCTTCGAGCGCCTGTGCGCGATGGCGGTTGCCGCCAGCGACGATCTGCGCGCGGCGGCCCATGGCTTTGCCATTCTCGATGTCGCAACCGCGCTGGCCAGGCTCGCCGTCGACGACAATTACGTGCGGCCCGAGGTCGAATCCTCGCTGACGTTTGCGATCGAAGGCGGCCGGCACCCGGTGGTCGAGCAGGCGCTGAAGCGCGACGGGGCGCCGTTCATTGCCAATTCCTGCGACCTCTCGCCAGTACCCCCACCCTACCCTCCCCCGCAAGCGGGGGAGGGTAGGGTGGGGGCGGGCCAAATCTGGCTGGTCACGGGTCCGAACATGGCGGGCAAATCGACCTTCCTACGCCAGAACGCGCTGATCGCGCTGATGGCGCAGATCGGCAGCTTCGTGCCGGCGACGCGGGCACGGATCGGCGTCGTCGACCGGCTGTTCTCGCGGGTCGGCGCCGCCGATGATCTGGCGCGGGGGCGGTCGACCTTCATGGTGGAGATGGTGGAGACCGCGGTCATCCTCAATCAGGCGAGCGAGCGCTCGCTGGTCATCCTCGACGAGATCGGCCGGGGCACGGCGACCTTCGACGGCCTGTCGATCGCGTGGGCCGCGATCGAGCATCTGCATGAAGCCAACCGCTGCCGCACCCTGTTCGCCACGCACTACCACGAGCTCACCGCGCTGTCGGCAAAACTGCCGCGGCTGTTCAACGCCACCGTGCGGGTCAAGGAATGGCAGGGCGACGTGGTGTTCCTGCACGAGGTGCTGCCGGGCTCGGCCGACCGCTCCTACGGCATTCAGGTCGCCAAACTCGCCGGCCTGCCGCCACCGGTGATCGCGCGCGCCAAATCGGTCTTGGCGAAACTCGAGGCGCAGGACCGCGGCCAGACCGCCCGCGCGCTGGCCGATGACCTGCCGCTGTTCGCGGTGCCCTCGCGCGCCGCCGCGGAACCTTCGCCGCCGAGCGAAGCCGAGCAACTGATCGAGGCGTTAGCCGCGCTGCATCCAGATGAAATGTCGCCGCGCGAGGCACTGGAGGCGCTCTATGCGCTGAAGGCGAGGTTGCCGAAGGGGTGAGACCTCATCCTGAGGAGCCGCGCTTTTGCGCGGCGTCTCGAAGGATGGGCCGCGGGCCTCATGGTTCGAGACGCGCGAAGACGCGCTCCTCACCATGAGGGTCGGGTCCCTCATCGCGCGAGCTTTCGCCGCCCGATCCACCACAGTCCCAGATTCCAGCTGACGCAGGTCGACAGCGCAAGACAAAGCGCGATCGCCGAGCCGAGTTGCAAGGCCGCGACATGCAAGACGACGAGGGCGATGCCGAAGCCGATCAGGCCCCAGCCGCTATTGGCAATCACGGCCGCGGTCGGGGGCCCGCCGATGCGCGGATGCAGGATCAGCATCATGCTGGAGAACACGATCGGAAACAGCGCCAGCATGCCGCTCACATAGGGGCCGACCCAGGCCGACAGCGTCACGACGGTCGCGACCAGGATCGCGACCAGCGACGCCCGCAACGGAATGTCGTACCAGCGTCGCGTGATCAGCGGCATCCTGACATGGCGGTAGCGTCTTAGCAGCGGCAGGCAGATCGCAAACGTGACCGCGTTGGCGGCGATGCCGCCAAGAAGCGTCCATGGCAGCAACCGCGACAGCGCGGCGAGGACGACCCATACCGCGGTCGCGGCCCCCCAGCTGACCAGCGCGCTGCGGCGCTGCGCCAGCACGACATAGGTCAGCGCGAGCCAGACCGTGGTGGCATTGATCGGCAAGCTCGCCAGCGCGCCGTTGGCGATGAAGGCGGCATCGTGATCGAGCGCCAGAAAGGCATAGGACGGACCTGCCGAAATCGGCAGGGTGGCGACCAGCGCGCCGATCACCGGGCCCGAGCGCTCGGTGATGACGGAGGCCGACACCACGAAGATGGCCGTCACCACCATGCGCAGCGCCAGGATCAGGATGAAGCTGAGTTCGGGGGACATTTTTTCTGGGTCGTCATCATCCGCGAAGGCGGATGATCCAGTAATCACCGCGGGTAGGGGTATTGCTGGGGTCTGTGTTTACTGGATGCCCCGCCTTCGCGGGGCATGACAAAGTTGGATTCACACCCGGTGCATCGTCACCGACACCTTCGGGCCGTTCTTGATGGTCTGGTAGACCACGCAATAGCGCTCGGTGAGCTTCAGCAGCAGATCAAGTTTTTCCTGCGGCGCGTCGGTGGCAACGTCGAAGCGCAGGCGGATTTCGGCGAAGCCGACCGGCGCTTCCTTGTCGACGCCGAGCGTGCCGCGGAAATCGAGATCGCCCTCGGCGGTGACGTTGCCGGCTTTCAACGGCACCTCGATTGCGGTCGCGACCGATTTCAGGGTGACGCCGGCACAGGCGGCAAGCGCCTCCAGCAGCATGTCGCCGGAGCACAGTTCAAGCCCGGAACCTCCGGACGCCGGATGCAGGCCGGCTACCGCCAGCGCGCGGCCGGTCTCGACCTTGCAGGCAATGCCCTCGTTCTCGATCGCGCCCCGCGCGGTCAGCGTGATCATGGCCGCCTTCGGATCGGACCTGTAACGCTCCTTGATCGGAGCCTGGGTGGCGCGGAGTTCGGCGGCGTCCATCTTGTTCTCTCCCGGATAAAAATTGCCGGTCGGATGTAATGAAAGACCGCGCCAAAGTCACTATTTAAGCTTGCATGGCAACCCTTCGCGTTCCGGAAACGCCTTTTCGTTTCAACTGGTTAGTGGAAACCCGTCGGCGGCGGGTCAAAACCGCAGGGCGCAGCAATAAAGACGGTTGGACGCAAGCGGCGCGCAATCCCGCAGGAATGCGAGAAGCACCCACAATCTCCCGTGACAGCGCCGATGCCGTCCGATATCGGGTTACGTGATGGACAGCGTCTTGACCCCCGCCCCGCCCCGAGGCCGACGAGCGTTTCGATACCGCAAGAATTGCCGCGGCGGTCGACGCGCTCGCCGCCAAGCACGCCGGGCGCGAGGACGTTTTCCGTTCCGCCACCGCGCAACTCCTGAAAGGCGAGCTGATCGCGGCGCGCGCCACGGCGCAAGCCTTGCTGCTCAAGGATCGGCATGGGCGGCGCTGCGCCGAGCGGCTGTGCTTCGTGCAGGACGAGATCATCCGCATCCTGTTCGCCGCCGCGACGCGGCATCTCTACCGCTCGCCGATCCCCTCCGGCGCCGAGCGCATGGCGGTGGTCGCCACCGGCGGCTACGGCCGCGGCCTGATGGCGCCGGAATCCGACATCGACCTGTTGTTCATCCTGCCCTACAAGCAGACCGCCTGGGGCGAGCAGGTCGCCGAAGCAATCCTGTATTGCCTGTGGGACATGGGGCTGAAGGTCGGCCACGCCACGCGCTCGGTCGATGAATCGATCCGCCAGGCGCGCGGCGACATGACGATCCGCACCGCGATCCTGGAGACGCGCTTTTTGACCGGCGACCGTCCGCTCTACGACGAGTTGGTGGCGCGTTTCGACAAGGAAGTGGTGCAGGGCACCGCGGCCGAATTCGTCACCGCGAAACTCGCCGAGCGCGAGGAGCGCCACCGCCGCGCCGGGCAGTCGCGCTATCTGGTCGAGCCCAACGTCAAGGACGGCAAAGGCGGCCTGCGCGACCTGCACACGCTGTTCTGGATCGCGAAATACGTCTACCGCGTGCGCGAGACCGACGAGCTGGTGGAGCGCGGCGTGTTCGACGCGCAGGAATACCGGATCTTCCGGCGCGCCGCCGATTTCCTGTGGTCGGTCCGCTGCAACATCCATTTCTTCTCGGGCCGCGCCGAAGAGCGGCTGACATTCGACATGCAGCGCGAGATCGCGATCCGCCTCGGCTATACCTCGCATCCCGGCATGCAGGACGTCGAACGCTTCATGAAGCACTACTTCCTGGTCGCCAAGGACGTCGGCGATCTGACCGCGATCCTGTGCGCCAAGCTGGAAGACCAGCAGGCCAAGCCCGCGCCGGTCCTGAGCCGGATGATGGCGCGGTTGCGGCCGAGCACGAACCGGCGGCGGGTGCCGGACAGCGACGATTTCATCGTCGACAACAACCGCATCAATCTTGCCGCGCCCGACGTGTTCAAGCACGATCCGGTCAACCTGATCCGGATCTTCCGGCTGGCGCAAAAGAACAACCTCGCCTTCCATCCCGACGCGATGCGCACGGTGACGCGCTCGCTGAAGCTCGTCAACACGCAGCTGCGCGAGAACCCGGAAGCCAACCGGCTGTTCATGGAAATCCTGACCTCGAACGACGCCGAGATCGTGCTGCGGCGGATGAACGAGACTGGCGTGCTCGGCCATTTCATTCGCGCCTTCGGCCGGATCGTGTCGATGATGCAGTTCAACATGTACCACCACTACACGGTGGACGAGCATCTGTTGCGCTGCATCGGTTACCTGCAGGAGATCGAGCGCGGCAGCAATGACGAGTTCGTCGTCGCCAGCGACCTGTTCCGCAAGATCCGCCCCGAGCACCGCGCGGTGATCTACATCGCCACGCTCCTGCACGACATCGCCAAGGGCCGGCCCGAGGACCACTCGATCGCCGGCGCCCGGGTGGCGCGGCGGCTGTGTCCGCGGCTCGGCTTCAACGCCGCTGACACCGAACTCGTGGCCTGGCTGATCGAGCAGCATCTCGTGATGTCGACGGTGGCGCAGTCGCGCGACCTGTCGGACCGCAAGACCATCGAGAATTTCGCAGCCGTGGTGCAGTCGGTCGAGCAGATGAAGCTTCTGACCATCCTGACCACCGCCGACATCAGGGGCGTCGGCCCCGGCGTCTGGAACGGCTGGAAGGCGCAATTGCTGCGCACGCTCTATTACGAGACCGAGCCGGTGCTGACCGGCGGCTTCTCCGAGGTCAACCGCGCCCAGCGCATTGCGGTGGCGCAGGCGGAATTTCGCGCCAATTTCACGGAGTGGCCGGAAGCAGAACTCAACGCCTATATCGGGCGGCAGTACCCGGCGTACTGGCTCAAGGTCGACCTGCAGCGCAAGATCCGCCAGGCCCGCTTCATCCACGCCAGCGAAGCGGCCGGCCACAAGCTCGCGATCAATGTCGGCTTCGACGAGGCGCGCGGCGTCACCGAGCTGACCATCCTTGCGACCGATCACCCCTGGCTGCTGTCGATCATCGCCGGCGCCTGCGCCTCGGCGGGCGCCAATATCGTCGACGCGCAGATCTACACCACGACCGACGGCCGCGCGCTCGACACCATCGCCATCACGCGTGAATACGAACGCGACGAGGATGAGGGCCGGCGCGCAACCCGGATCGGCGAGATGATCGAGCAGGTGCTGGAAGGCAAATTGCGACTGCCCGAGGTGGTGGCGCGGCGCACCGCCAGCCGCGGCAAGATGCGCCCGTTCGTGGTCGAGCCGGAAGTCACCATCAACAACCAGTGGTCCGACCGTTATACGGTGATCGAGGTGTCCGGCCTCGACCGGCCCGGCCTGTTGTACGAACTGACGACCGCGATCTCGAAGCTCAACCTCAACATCGCTTCCGCCCATGTCGCGACCTTCGGCGAGCGCGCCCGCGACGTGTTCTATGTCACCGACCTGTTGGGCGCCCAGATCAACGCGCCGACGCGGCAGGCTGCGATCAAGAGCGCGCTATTGCACTTGCTCGCCGGCGACGCGGCCGTGGCGCAGCCCGCGGCCTGAGCATCGGTCATCGGTCCGTCTCCATGCCGTGCGATGGAGACGCTCGAAGCGATCGCCGGCATTCGTCTGGCGATTTGCGGATCTGACGTTTTGAAGACCGTCATTGCGAAGCGAAGCAATCCATCCTTGTTGCGGCATTATGGATTGCTTCGCGGAGCCTGTCATCGGGCGGCGCTTTGCGCCGACCCGTTGGCTCGCAATGACGGCAAACGAAGCACTACGCCCTCATGTTCCAGCAGCCAGCGCTTGCGCGCCAGCCCGCTGCCGTACTTGACCAGCGAACCATCGGCGCCGATCAGCCGATGACAGGGCACCACGACACTGATCGGATTCGAGCCATTGGCATGGCCGACCGCGCGCATCGCGTTGGGTGCGTCAAGTTTCGAGGCGAGCGCGCCGTAGCTCATCGTGGTGCCGGCCGGAATCTTCGGCAACGCGTGCCAGACCTTTTGCTGGAATGCGGTCCCGGCGACGCGCCATCTGATCGCCTTCAGGGAGGCGAGATCGCCTTCGAAATATCGCCTCAGAGCCGATAATGTGTCTGCGGGAGCCTTGGCGTCCTTCAGGACCACGGCCCCGTACTGCCGCCGCAGCAACTCCCGCATGCGCGGCGCATGATCCTCCCAGTCCAGCGCGCGCAGCACCCCGTCTGCGTCGGCGACGAGCAAGGCAGTGCCGATCGGCGTTTCCAGGCGGTCGAGACCGAAGGTCTCAGGCGGCTTCGCGCTCATGCGTTTTCCCGGTGGCAGCGGCGTGAGAAAATCCGGCGGCCCACAAATGGGCAGGCGGTGGCCGTGCCGACGCGCCGGCCCCTACTCAATACGACACCTTCGGCCTTGATCAACCCGATTTCCGGGTGATCGGCCGCACGAGTGAAATCTTGAACGCGAGCGTGGTCTGGTTATTTCCTGACGCTCGAGATGTTTCTCTGGACCCGGCCGCTGGGCCTGAAGACCTTTCGCAATCCTCGCCGCCGGCCTGATCTGGGGGCTGGTCCAGGGCACGCCGGCCTTCGCCTTTCAGATCAAGACATTCTTCCTGCTTTGCGTGATCGTTGCCGGCATCTATGGCGCGGTGACCGTCAGCCGCAGGATCCTGTACGTCCAGGCCGCGCCGGCGGCGATCGCCTTGATCCTGCTTTGGCTCGCATAGATTCCGCTCACCACGGTCTGCCCGGCATTGCCTTGCATTGCCGTAGCCGTTCCTCCACAATCCCGCCAGCGATGGCGTCCGCCGATCGGACAAGATCATCGGCCACAAAAGGGGAGACAGCGACATGAGGAGCAGCATTTTCTATCTGGGCGCCGGAACGGCGGTAGCGATACTGCTATCGGCGTCGTCCGCCCTGGCGCAGAAGAAATACGACACGGGCGCGACCGACACCGAGATCAAGATCGGCCAGACCGTGCCCTTCAGCGGACCGGCCTCCGTCTATGCCAGCATCGGCAAGACGCAGGCGGCCTATCTGAAGATGATCAACGACCAGGGCGGCATCAACGGCCGCAAGCTCAACCTGATCCAGTATGACGACGCCTATTCGCCCCCGAAGACGGTGGAGCAGGTGCGCAAGCTGGTCGAAGGCGACGAGGTCCTGTTCACCTTCCAGCTCATCGGCACACCGTCAAACGCCGCGGTCCAGAAATACCTCAACGCGAAGAAAGTGCCGCAGCTGCTTGCCGGCACCGGCGCGTCGCGCTTTACCGATCCGACCAATTTCCCCTGGACCATGGGATTCAATCCCAACTACCAGTCTGAGGGACGCATCTACGCGAAATATATTCTGAAAAATTACCCCAACGCCAAGATCGGCATTTTCTACCAGAACGATGATCTCGGCCGCGACTACATCATCGGGCTGAAGAGCGGCCTGGGCGACAAGGCGGCGACGATGATCGTCGGCGAAGCATCCTACGAACTGACCGATCCGACGGTCGATTCGCAGATCGTCAAACTGAAATCGCTCGGCGCCGACCTGCTTTACGACGCATCGACACCAAAGTTCGCGGCGCAGGCGATCAGGAAGGCCGCCGACCTCACATGGAAGCCGGTCCACATCCTCGACATCAATGCGAGCCCGGTTTCGGCCACCCTGAAGCCCGCGGGTCTCGATATCTCGAAGGGAATCGTGAGCACGAACTACGGCAAGGACCCCGGCGACCCGCAGTGGAAGGACGACCCCGGCCTGAAAGCCTATTTCGCCTTCATGGACAAATACTATCCGGCCGGCGACAAGCTCAACACGGTCAACACCTACGGCTATTCGACAGCGGAATTACTGGTGCACATCCTGCGCCAGTGCGGCGACGATCTGACGCGCGAAAACATCATGCGGCAGGCGGCCAACATACACAACTTCACCAGCAGCCTGGCGCTGCGCGGCATGACCATCAATACGTCGCCGACCGATTATCGCATCAACAAGCAGATGCAGATGATGAAGTTCGACGGCGAGCGCTGGGAACTGTTTGGCCCGATCATCGAGGATACCGGTCCCGCCGGCTAAGCGGCGGCGCCGGTTCGATCGGCGGCGAGGTTTGCGGAGCAGCCGGGGCGGCCTGATTCGTTTTGTTCAGGCCGTCTCCCACCGCCATCGCGTTGATTCCGCAGGTGTAACTTCGTTCGCCCTTGCCTCCCGCCTTATCTTGCATTACGGCATGCGTTCCTCCAGTATCCCGCCGCGACGGTGGCCCTTTGCGGCCGGATGATACCCTCGCCAATCACAAGAAAGAGGAACTGAACGACATGAGGAACGGCATTTTACATCTTGTCACCGGGACGGCGCTGGCAATCGCGTTGTCGGCATCGCCGGCAGCGGCGCAAAAGAAATACGACACCGGCGCGACCGATACCGAGATCAAGATCGGCCAGACCAGTCCGTTCAGCGGCCCGGCCTCCGCCTATGCCACCATCGCCAAGACCCAGGCCGCCTACATCAAGATGATCAACGACCAAGGCGGCGTGAACGGCCGCAAGATCAATCTGATCCAGTATGACGACGCCTACAGCCCGCCCAAGGCGGTCGAGCAGGTGCGCAAACTGGTCGAGAGCGACGAGGTGCTGCTCACCTTCCAGATCCTCGGCACGCCGTCGAACGCCGCGGTCCAGAAGTACCTCAATTCGAAGAAGGTACCGCAACTGTTCGCCGCCACTGGCGCGTCCCGGTTCACCGACCCCAAGAATTTTCCGTGGACGATGGGCTTCAACCCCAACTATTTTGTCGAAGGCCGCATCTACGGCCAGTACATCCTCAAGAACTACCCCAATGCCAAGGTCGGCATTCTCTATCAGAACGACGATCTGGGTAAGGATTACCTGAACGGCATCAAAGCCGGCCTCGGTGACAAGGCCGCGACCATGGTGGTGGCGGAAGCCTCCTATGAGGTCTCCGATCCGACCGTCAATTCGCAGATCCTCAAGATCAAGGACGCCGGCGCGGATCTGTTCTTCAGCGCCTCGACGCCAAAGCAGGCGGCGCAGACGATCAAGAAGATCGCCGAACTCGCCTGGCATCCGGTGCATATCCTCGACATCAACGCCACCTCGGTCGGCGCCGTGATGAAGCCGGCGGGGCTTGACGCCTCCAAGGGTGTGATCAGCGTCAACTACGGCAAGGATCCGCTCGATCCGGCGTGGAAGGATGACGCCGGCATGAAGAGGTATTTTGCGTTCATGGCGAAATACTATCCGGACGGCGACAAGGATTCGAGCTTCAACAGCTACGGCTACTCGACCACGCAGCTCCTGATCCAGGTGCTGAAGCAGTGCGGCGACAATCTCACCCGCGAGAACGTCATGAAGCAGGCAACCTCCCTGAAGAACGTTCAGCTCGATTTGTCGCTGCCGGGCATCGTCGCCAACACTTCGCCGACCGACTATCGCGTCAACAAGCAGCTGCAGATGATGAAATTCAACGGCGAGCGCTGGGAAGGGTTCGGCCCGATCCTCGAGGACCTCGGCCCGGCCGGCTGATACCGACACGAATCAAATATCAAGATAGCTGCCGGCGCGGCACGCCCGCGCCGGCAGAACTGTTTTGATCGCCGGCAAAAAGACGACCGGCGATAGGGTTAAGCGTGTCTGAAACCCCACATTGTCAGGCGCTTGGGCAGGCGCCGCCGCGTCCGCATTAACCATCGTTTAAGACGCCCTTAAACCCCGCCCGCTACTGTGCCGCATCGGGCGGCGCGGGCGTTTGAGTATGGCATGGGGACGGAAAAAGAGCGGCGGACGCAAGGAGCCGCAATTCGGGCTCGCCGCGGCACTTTCGGAATTGCGGCTGAGCCCACAGGACCGCGTCAGCGTCGCCGACGAGACACCGAAGAAGTCATCCGCCAAACGCAAGACGAGCGATGGCGATGACGATTCCCCAAGCGAACGGAAGCCACGCGTGAGCAGGGCAAGCCGCAAACGCCAATCCAAAGGCCGGGCGCACAGCCGCATCGGGCGGCTGTTCTATTGGGGCGCGGTGCTCGGGCTGTGGGCGGCAATCGCGGTCGTCGGCGCCATCGTCTGGGCGGGCGCGCATCTGCCGCCGATCCAGTCGCTCGAAATTCCGAAGCGGCCGCCGAACATCGAGATCACCGGTCTCGACGGCAGCGTGCTGGCGACGCGCGGCGAGATGGCCGGCAGCAATGTCTCGCTGAAGGATCTGCCGCCCTACCTGCCGAAGGCCTTCATCGCCATCGAGGACCGCCGGTTCTATTCGCATTATGGCATCGATCCGCTCGGTATCCTGCGCGCGGCGGTGGCGAACCTGCTGCATCGCGGGGTTTCGCAGGGCGGCTCGACGCTGACCCAGCAGCTCGCCAAGAACCTGTTCCTGACGCAGGAACGCACGCTGCAACGGAAATTGCAGGAGGCCGAGCTCGCGCTCTGGCTGGAGCGCAAGCATACCAAGAACGAGATTCTCGAACTCTACCTTAACCGGGTCTATTTCGGCTCCGGCGCCTATGGCGTGGAGGCCGCGGCGCAGCGCTATTTCGGCAAGTCGGCCAGGAACGTCACGCTGGCGGAAGCCGCGATGCTCGCGGGTCTCGTCAAGTCGCCGACGCGGCTTGCGCCGAACCGCAACCCTGAGGGCGCCGAGAAGCGCGCGCAGGTCGTGCTCGCTGCCATGGCGGACGCAAAATTCATCACCTCGGTGCAGGCGCAGGCCTCGATCGGTCACCCCTCCTATAATGTGAAGGCGGCGGGCGCCGGCACCGTCAATTACGTGGCGGACTGGATCGCCGAGGTGCTCGACGATCTGGTCGGCCAGGTCGACCAGGACATCGTCGTCGAAACCACCATCGACCCGAAACTGCAGAGCGTCGCCGAAGCATCCGTGATCGACGAGCTTGCCGCGAAAAGCGTCAAGTTCAATGTCAGCCAGGGCGCGCTGGTGGCGATGACGCCCGACGGCGCGGTGCGCGCCATGGTCGGCGGGCGCAATTATGCCGAGAGCCAGTATAACCGCGCGGTGACCGCCAAACGCCAGCCGGGCTCGGCGTTCAAACCGTTCGTCTATCTCACCGCGATCGAGGCCGGGCTGACGCCGGAGACGGTCCGGCAGGACGCGCCGCTCGACGTCAAGGGCTGGAAGCCGGAGAATTACAGCCGCGAATATTTCGGCCCGGTGACGCTGACGCAAGCGCTCGCGATGTCGCTCAACACGGTCGCAGTGCGGCTCGGGCTCGAGGTCGGACCGAAGAACGTGGTGCGCACCGCGCATCGTCTCGGCATTTCATCGAAACTCGAGCCCAATGCCTCGATCGCGCTCGGCACTTCCGAGGTTTCGCTCACCGAACTGGTGGGCGCCTATGCACCGTTTGCCAACGGCGGCCTCGGGGTCTCGCCACATGTCATAACCAGGATCCGCACCGCGGACGGCAAGGTGCTTTATCAACGGCAGCCCGACCAGCTCGGCCAGGTGATCGAGCCGCGCAATATCGCCATGATGAACACCATGATGCAGGAGACGCTGCTGTCAGGCACCGCGCACAAGGCGGAGCTCCCGGGATGGATGGCCGCCGGCAAGACCGGCACCAGCCAGGATTTCCGCGATGCCTGGTTCATCGGGTATACCGCCAATCTCGTCTGCGGCGTCTGGCTCGGTAATGACGACAATTCGCCGACCCGAAAGGCCACCGGCGGCGGCCTGCCGGTCGAAGTCTGGACCCGCTTCATGAAGGCCGCCCATCAGGGCGTCACGCCGGTGCCCCTGCCGGACTCGCAACGCGGCTTCTTCAACCTCGTGCAGGCCGCCTCGCAGGTCACCGCACCCACGGGCAACGCGGCCCGGCCGGCGCCGATGCGAACGTCCGCGCGCCCGCAGGCGGCAGCCGGGCTCGACGGCTGGCTGATGGAGCGGCTGTTCGGACGGTAGGTTGTCGTCGTCCCCGCGCTAATCCTGGATTCCGTAGCGGTGCAGGTCGTTGCCTGACGTGTCGAGCCAGGTCTTGGCGCGCTCGGCGTGATCGCAGACTTTGCCGACCACCCGCCAGAACCGTGCCGAATGGTTCATCTCGACGAGATGCGCAACTTCGTGGGCGGCGAGATAGTCGAGCACGTGAGGCGGCGCGAGGATCAGCCGCCACGAGAACGACAGCGAGCCCGCCGAGGTGCACGAACCCCAGCGGCTCGACTGATCCCGGATCGAGAGCCGCCTCACCCGCACGCCGAGCGCCGCCGCGTGGGCCTGCGCCGACTTTTGCAGGTCGCGGCGCGCTTCGCGCTTCATGAAATCATGGATCCGCCGCTCGAGGTGCTCAACTCCGCCCGCAACGCAGAGAATCCGTTCGCCGTTGTCGCGAATCTCCGTCCACACCGTGCCGCGCTGGCCGGCGCGATGGACGATCCGATGCGGAACCCCGCGCAGCGGCACCACGGTGCCGGGAAGGAAGGGTGCGGCCTTCGGCAAGCGGCCGAGACGCGCGGCGATCCAGCCGCCATGACGCTGCGCGAACTCCTTGGCCTCGCCGAGCGTGCCGCGCGGCGGCATGGTCAGGATCGCTTCGCGGTCGCTCGGATGAATGCGCAACGTATAGCGTCGCGCGCGCCGATGCCGTCGCAGCCGCACCGAGTAGATCTGCGAGCCATGCTTGACCAAAAGGCGAGACGGCTCGTAGGGCCGCCGATAAAGGAGGGCGCGAGTGGCCATGTCTGTGATTCCGGGGATCAGAAGTTCGCCCGGATTCTGCCATATCCGCCGCCAGTGAAATCGCTCGGCGCAAAAACAAATCATTTGCCCAATATACAGGGGCTCTTCGGTTAACCGCCTCTATAGGATGGGGTGGGGACGAAAAATTTCGACCCAGAGCCCGCCCGGTCGAGCCCCTCAAGGATTGAGGTAAAGCTCATTCCTTCGTGGCGCTGTGAATCGGGATTTTGGAGGCCAGTTCAGCGGGTTATCCGTAGGTCGAAATCGGCAGTCGATCCCATTCTGAAACAGACCGATTCGTCAGCTGTTTCGCCGGCGCCGCGCTTATTCCGCCGCCAAGGCCAACGATGCCTTCGGATTCGCGGCCGATATCATGAAATCGGAGATCCGCGGCACGATTTCCGACTTGAAGCGGGAACCGTTGAAGACGCCGTAATGCCCGACGCCTTTCTGCACGTAGTGCACCCGGCGGTTGGCGGGAATCGCCGTGCATAGCCCGTGCGTCGCTTCGGTCTGGCCGAGCCCGGAAATATCGTCGTTCTCGCCTTCCACCGTCATCAATGCGACCCGACTGATCTTCGAGGGATCGACCGGCTTGCCGCGGTGGGTCATCTCGCCCTTGGGGAGCGCGTGCTTGATGAACACGGTATCGACCGTCTGCAGGTAATACTCGGCGGCGAGATCCATCACCGCAAGATATTCGTCGTAGAAGTCGCGGTGCTTGTCGACCAGATCGCCGTCGCCCTTCACCAGGTTCTTGAACAGGTTCTTGTGGGCGTCCATGTGGCGGTCGAGATTCATGCTGATGAAGCCGTTGAGCTGCAGGAAGCCCGGATAGACGTCGCGCATCACGCCGGGATGCGGAAACGGCACCTTGGTGATGACGTGGTTGCGGAACCAGTCGATGCCGCGCTCGGCGGCGAGATTGTTGACCGCAGTCGGATTGCGGCGGGTGTCGATCGGGCCGCCCATCAGCGTCATCGAGACCGGAACGAAGGGATCGCGCGCGGCTTCCATGATCGAAACCGCGGCCACCACCGGCACCGACGGCTGGCACACCGCGATGACGTGCATGTTGCCGCCGAGCACGTGCAGCATCTCGATGACGTAATCGATATAGTCGTCGAGATCGAAACGGCCTTCGGTGAGCGGAACCATCCGCGCGTCGGCCCAGTCGGTGATGTAGACCTCGTGCGTCGGCAGGAAGGCCTCGACGGTGCCGCGCAACAGCGTCGCATAGTGGCCGGACATCGGCGCCACGATCAGCACGCGCGGCTGCGGAAAGCGCAAGGGGCGGGTCAATTTGCGATCGAAGTACAGCAGGCGGCAGAACGGCTTTTCCCACACCGACTTGATCTCGACCGGCGTGCGTACACCGTTGACTTCGGTATCGTTGAGGCCCCATTCGGGCTTGCCGTAGCGGCGCGTGGTGCGCTCGAACAATTCGCAGCTTGCGGCAATCGATTTGCCGAGTTCAGTGTGGGCCCACGGATTGAGCGGGTTCTGAAACAGGATTTTCGTGGCGTCGGTCACGGCGCGCGCCGGATTGAGCGAGGCGTGGGCCATCTCGTACATCCAGTACATCGGCGTCGTAAGCGCCGGACTACCTTCGGCCACTAGTGGCGGTGCGCCGCCAAACTCACCAATCGGCATTTAGTCCTCACCCCTTTTGCATCGCAGCATAGTGCCGAATGCGTAATAATGCGTCAATGTGCAGATCGGTATATCTACGCTCGCCGGCAAGCCGAAGCGCCCTCAAATCCATGGGATAAGTACGTTATTCGCCGCCCCCTAGCAACGAACCATGGCGGCGGGCGCTGCGCAAAAGCGCAAGAAATGTCGCAAATGACGCCATAAACAGCACGACGTTGATCGCCAGAGCCCTGATCATCAGGTCGGCCCGGAACACATGGCCGATCAACAAGGCCCGCATACCCTCGAACACATAGGTCGGCGGCAGCGCCCAGGCGACGTGCTGCAGCCAATCGGGCAGTACCGTTACGGGGTAGTAAATGCAGGCGAGCGGCATCAGCGCGAACATCAGCGTCCAGACGATGCTTTCCGCACCCAGGCCGTTTCGCAGCACGAGCCCGGAGACGAAAATGCCGACCGACCAGCTGGTGAAGATCAGATTGCAGAAGAAGGCGATCAGCGGCAGGCCGATGCCGTAGAAATTGAAGTGAAACAGGAACAGCGCGAGCAGCGTCATCGGAATCACGCCGATCGCAAGCCGGATCAGGCTCATCGCGGTCAGCGCGAGCAGAAATTCGATCGGCTTCAAGGGGCTCATCATCAGGTTGCCGAGATTGCGCGCCCACATTTCCTCGAGAAACGAGATCGAGAAGCCGAGCTGGCCGCGAAACAGGATGTCCCACAGGATCACCGCCCCGATCAGGGTGCCGCCGGCGCGCGCGAAGAATCCGGCATTCTGCGCGATGTAGGTCTGCAGGAAGCCCCAGGTGATGATCTGCAGCATCGGCCAATACAAGAGTTCCAGGAGCCTCGGCCATGACGAGAGCAACAGATACCAGTAGCGCAGGATCATCGCGTTGATGCGATGCGGCGCGATCTCCAGTCGGAGCGCGAGACTGCTCACGACGCGTTCTCCTGTGCGCGGCCGCGGGCGACGTCGAGAAAGACTTCCTCCAGCGTCGCCCGGTTGTAGCGCGCCATGATGCCGTCGGGCGTGTCGTCGTCCTCGATGCGGCCGCGCTTCATGATGATGACGCGGTCGCACAGCCGCTCGACCTCGAACATGTTGTGCGAGGCCAGCAGGATGGTCGCGCCCCGCGCCTTGCGATAGTCCAGAAGATGCTGCCTGACCCAGTCGGCGGTATCGGGATCGAGCGAGGCCGTCGGCTCGTCCAGCAACAGCAATTCCGGCTCGTTGATCAGCGCCTTCGCCAGCGCCACACGGGTCTTCTGGCCAGCGGAAAGCTTGCCGTTGGCGCGGTCGAGGAAATCGCCGAGATCGAGATCGGCGGCGAGCTGCGCGATGCGCTCGCGCAAGTTCGCCACCGCGTAGAGCTTGCCGAAGATGGTGAGATTCTGCCGCACCGTGAGCCGCATCGGCATGTCGACATAGGGGCTTTCGAAATTGATCCGGCCGAGCACCTCGGCGCTATCCTCGGGCATCGAATGCCCCAGCACCTGGACGCGTCCCGAGGTCGGCAGCACCAGGCCCATGATCATGGCAATCGTCGTGGTCTTGCCGGCGCCGTTGCCGCCGAGCAGCCCGGTGACGCTGCCGCGGGCGATGCGGAACGATACGTCGTCGACCGCGCGGGTGGTCTTGTAGACCTTGACGAGGCGCGCGACCTCGATCGCCGCCGGAATGTCCGGATCGGCGACGGGCAAGAGGGAGATGGCTGCGCCGTCATTCATCATTGCGGGCCGTTCATTGGGCCATTGCGGCGCCAAGCGCAAGACTTTGGCGATATTTCGCAGCCGCCGGCAACGGCCTCCGGACCCGAATTTGTGGCCGGGACCTGGCACGGCTAAGCTTCGGATATGAGCGAATTCACCGCCTCCGATTTTCGCCATCCCGGCCGCTATGTCCGCCTGGACACGATCCTGCGGCTGCGCTGGCTTGCCGCGCTCGGGCAGCTCGCCGCCATTTTCATCGTGGTGCAGGGCCTGGAATTCGACCTGCCGGTGGTTCCCTGTCTCACCATCATTGGCCTCTCCGCGCTGCTCAACCTGGTGCTGCAGATCGCCTTCAACCCGATGCAGCGGCTGGAGCCGGTCTATGCGGCGGCATTGTTGGCATTGAACATCGTTGAACTGGCCGGGCTGCTGTTTTTTACCGGCGGCCTGCAAAATCCGTTTTCATTCCTGTTTCTGGCGCCGGTGCTGATTTCGGCGACCGCCCTGCCGGTACGGCTGACGATCGCGCTCGGCGTGCTCGCGGTGGCCTGCGCCTCGATCCTGTTTTTCTTCTATCTGCCGCTGCCGTGGGACGCAGACGAGCCGCTGGTGCTGCCGCCGATCTATCTGCTCGGCGTCTGGCTTTCGATCGTGGTGGCGATCGGGGTCACCAGCCTCTATGCGTTCCAGGTCACCGAAGAGGCGCGCAAGCTTTCCGACGCGCTGGCCGCAACCGAACTGGTTCTGACCCGCGAACAGCATCTGACCCAGCTCGACGGGCTTGCCGCCGCCGCCGCGCACGAACTCGGTACTCCCCTGTCGACGATTTTCCTGATTTCGCGCGAGCTGGAACAGGGCGTAGCGGACGACAACCCGCTCGCGGGCGATATCAAGACCCTGCGCGAACAGGCGCAGCGTTGCCGTGATATTCTCGCCAAGATCACCCAATTGTCCGCGACCGGTGCGCCGTTCGACCGCATGAAGCTGTCGACCCTGATCGAGGAAATCGTGGCGCCGCATCGCGATTTCGGCGTCGCCATCAAGGTGCGGATCGCGGTCGCCGGCGTCAGCGAGCCGGTGGGCACCCGCAATCCCGCGATCCTCTATGGCGTCGGCAACATCCTGGAGAACGCCGTCGACTTCGCCCGCGCGACGGTGGAGGTGAATGCATGGTGGAACGGCGAGACCGTCGAGATCGTGATCTCCGACGACGGACCGGGTTTCGCCCCCGACATCATCAAGCGGATCGGTGAGCCCTATCTGTCGCGGCGGAAGAGCGCGGACGACGCCCAAAGCGATCACCGCGGCCTCGGCCTCGGGGTATTCATCGCCCGCACGCTGCTGGAGCGCACCGGCGCGAAAGTCGCTTTCACCAACCGGATTTTTCCGGATCATGGCGCCGTGGTCCAGATCGCCTGGCCGCGCACGCGCTTCGAGGCCGGCGAAACATCAGCGCAACCAACCAGCGTTTTGGACGCCGGCTCGGGGCCGGGGTGACGGTCGGGCGGCTTGGTACGGGCTTGGCAGCGCCACCTCGCCACGCCATATCTTTGTCATGTCCGAGACCCGGGAACCCCGAACCGTGAACGCCATCGCTGAACTGTCCGGCCACGCCGATCGCTCGCTCCTGATCGTGGAGGACGACAAGCCATTCCTGGAGCGGCTTTCGCGCGCCATGGAAGCCCGCGGCTTCACGGTGACGTCCTGCGACAGCGTTGCCGAGGGTCTGGCGCAGATCGGCAAGGCGGCGCCGGCCTTCGCGGTGGTCGATTTGCGGCTCGGCGACGGCAACGGGCTCGACGTGGTGTCGGCGATCAAGCGCAAGCGCCCCGATGCGCGCACCATCGTGCTGACCGGCTACGGCAACATCGCCACCGCCGTGACGGCCGTGAAGATGGGCGCGGTGGACTATCTCTCGAAGCCCGCCGACGCCGACGATGTGGTGGCGGCGTTGCTTGCCAGCGGCACCGAGAAGTCCGAGCCGCCGCAAAATCCGATGTCGGCGGATCGCGTGCGCTGGGAACACATTCAGCGCATCTACGAGATGTGCAACCGCAACGTCTCGGAGACCGCGCGGCGGCTGAACATGCATCGCCGCACCCTGCAGCGCATCCTCGCCAAGCGCGCACCGCGGTAGATTACCTAGAATTCGCGCGTGCCCCTGCGGGTCGATCAGCCGGTTGATGCGCTGGGCCGCGGCAATGGCGAACCGCACCATCATCGACTTGCGGGTGGCCGCCGGCAGCCGATGCTCCGGCGCCTCGCAATGCATATGCGCACCGTAGGCGTCCGCAACGATCAGGCCGGTCTCGGTGGGGAAAATCTCGCACGGCAGATCGGCCGTGAAGGCGAAGAACAGCCGGTCGCAATGGGTGCGGTACTCCTGCCACTTCTGGTCGGCGCGCAGATCCTCGACCGACGATTTGATCTCGACGATCCAGATCTCGCCGCGCTCGTTCAGCGCCACCAGATCGGCGCGCCGCCCGGAGGGCAGCGGCAACTCGCTGATGCAGGAAAACCCGAGCGAGCGTAACAGCCGCGCGGTGCCGCGCGCGATCAGAAGCGCGGTTTCCGACTGGCGGCGGTCCGGCGGCGGCACCAGGCTGATCTTGTGGGCGGGCGATTCCATCGCCAAAGTCTATCCGATTCCGATCAGGCCCAGAAGGCGAAGATGGCACCTGCGGCGGTCGAATCTTTTACTTGGCTGCCGTGCGAAAAATCGGCATTGTGCGGACATGAGCCAGCAAACCCGGACTGAAACCGAAACCAAGGCCAAGGCCGGCGCCGTCATCATCCCGGTGACGCTGTTCGAGCAGAACTGCACGCTGTTCTGGTGCGAGGCCACCAGGAAGGCGATCGTGATCGATCCCGGCGGCGACGTCCCGAAGATCCAGGCCGCGATCAAGCAGACCAAGGTCAAGGTCGAGAAGATCTGGCTGACCCACGGCCATATCGACCACGTCGGCGGCGCCGCGGAATTGCGCGACGCGCTGAAGGTGCCGATCGAGGGCCCGCATATCGCCGACAAATTCCTGCTCGACAATGTGGTGACCAGCGGCGCCCGCTTCGGCATGACCGGGGTGCGCGATTTCGCGCCGGACCGCTGGCTCGAGGAAGGCGACCGGGTCTCGATCGGCGAACTGACCTTCGAGATCCTGCATTGCCCCGGCCATTCGCCGGGCAGCGTGGTGTACTTCAACAGCGAGATGCACTTCGCGCATGTCGGCGACGTCCTGTTCAACGGCTCGGTCGGGCGCAGCGACATTCCCGGCGGCAATCACGCAACCCTGATCAAATCGATCAAGGACAAGCTGCTGCCGCTCGGCGACGATGTCGGCTTCATCTGCGGCCACGGCCCCGGCTCGAGCATCGGCCAGGAACGGCTGACCAATCCGTTCCTCACCGGCGCGATGTAGAGCGCGATCCCGCTCATTCCGCGGCGATCATTCCGATCCGGAGCGTCCTGCGCCAGATGCCGGGTGCCCCAGTTGCGGATCGCGGCGATGACGGGGACGAAACTCCTGCCCTTGCGGGTCAGGCGATATTCGACCTTGGGCGGAACGACGCCGTAATCCCTTCGCTCGATCAGCCCGGACTCCGTCAGCGCCTTCAATTCGCGCGACAGCACGCGCGGCGCGATTTCCGCGCTGCCGCGCAGCCCCGCGCAAAAGGCCGGTGCGGATTTCGCCGTAGCGCCTCGGACCGTCCTGCAGGTCCCAGACGATCCGCAGCTTGTACTTGCCGCTGATCATCTTCTGGAACGCCGCGACCGGGCAGCCGCAGCTTGAGGCTGATTTCGCGTTCGCCATCGCACGATCTCCGTTTGCCTGCGCAGGCAAGGCTACGGGCAGTCGGCAGGCGAGTCCATAGTATCATTTTTGTCCATACTTGCGCTTTTGCTCCTGTGGGCGCCACATGACGGAGAGAATCCCGAAAGGAGCCGTCGATGAAACACTTCATGATCAGGTATCAATTCGCCAACGGTGCTCCCGAGGAGTGGCACCGGGAAGTTTCGCGCTTCATCGCCGCGCTCGACGGCGACCCCGACCTGAAGGGCAGGATCGGCTACCGCGTCATGAAGAACCGGGACGACGCCAGCTACTTTCATCTCGCTGCGGCCGCCGACGAGGCGGCGGTCAAGACCTTGCAGTCGCGCGATTTCTTCAAGCACTATACCGAGAAGACCCGGCAGGTTGCCGGCGGAGAGGTCTCGGTGACGCCGATCGAGGTGATCGGCCAGACGATGGCGTAGGCGCACCAAGGCGGCTACCCCGAAACCATGGCGCGGATGCGCTGCGCGAGGTGGTCGAGGTCGAACGGCTTGGTGATCATTTGCATGCCTGCTTGCAGGAAGCCCTGCGAGATCGCGGCGCTCTCGGCATAGCCGGTGATGAAGAGGATCTTCAGCCCCGGCCGCAATTCCCGCGCCTGGTCGGCGAGCTGGCGGCCGTTCATGCCGGGCAGCCCGACGTCGGTGACCAACAGGTCGATCGGGGTATCGGAGCGCAGGATGTTCAGGCCGGACGGCCCATCGGCGGCTTCGCGCGTGCGATAACCCTGCTCGGCGAGCATCTCCAGGATGACGCTGCGCACGACCGGCTCATCCTCCACGACCAGCACGGTCTCGCCGGTGGAGACATGCTCGGCCGCCCTCGCGGCAGCGGCATGCGCCGCGGCGGCCTCGCCATGATGACGCGGCAGGTAAAGCCGGACCGTCGTGCCCTCGCCCAGTCTGCTTTCGATCGCCGCATGGCCGTTCGACTGCCGGGCGAATCCATAGATCATCGAAAGCCCGAGCCCGGTGCCCTGCCCGATCGGCTTGGTGGTGAAGAACGGGTCGAAGGCGCGCGCGGCGACTTCCGCGCTCATGCCGACCCCGGTGTCGGTGACGGCGATGCAGACATAATCGCCCGGCGCCAGCGCCGGCGTGTCGGCGGTGATATTGTCGAGCCGCATGTTCGACGTGGCGATGGTGAGCCTGCCGCCCTCCGGCATCGCGTCGCGGGCGTTGATGGCGAGATTGAGCAGCGCGCTTTCCAGCTGGTTGGGGTCGCACAGCGTGCACCACAGATCATCGGACGCGGTGACCCGCAGATCGATGGTCTCGCCCATGGTCCGGCGCAAGAGGTCCTCCAGCGACACCACGAGCTGGTTGACATCGACGCTTTTCGGAATCAGCGGCTGCCGCCGCGCGAACGCCAGCAGGCGATGGGTGAGCGCGGCGGCGCGGTTCGCCGAGGTCATCGCCGCGTTGATGTAGCGCGCGGCATTTTCGGTCCGGCCCTGGTTGAGCCGGGTCTGCAGCAGATCCAGCGAACCGACGATCCCGGTCAAGAGATTGTTGAAGTCGTGCGCGATGCCGCCGGTCAATTGCCCCACCGCTTCCATCTTGCGGGACTGCAGCAGGGCCTCCTCGGCGGCCCGCAGCCGTTCGGCCGCCGCCTTCTCCGCGGTGACGTCGCGGGCGACCGCATAGCTGCGGTCCCGATCGGACACCCCGGTCCATGACAGCCAGCGATAGGTGCCGTCCTTGTGGCGCAGGCGGCTTTCGAACCGCACGGTGGATTCGCGCTCGCCGAGCTTTTTGAGCTGCGACTGGGTGGTGCCGCCGTCATCGGGATGCTCCAGCCATTCCGCGCCGCGATTCAATAATTCCGCCTCGCTCCAGCCGAGCGTCCGGGTCCAGGCCGGGTTGACGGTGCACCAGATGCCGTCGCGATCGGCCACCACCAGGAGATCCTGCGAGACGTTCCAGATGCGGTCGCGCTCCCTGGTCTTTTCCTCGACGCGCTGCGCCAGCGTCGCGTTGAGATCGGCGAGCTGGTCGGCGAGCTTGCGGAAGCGCTCCTCGCTCTGCCGCAGCGCCTGTTCCGCCAGCACCTGCTCGGTGACGTCGGTATGCGCGCCGACCAGGCGGACGGCCCTGCCCTGCTCGTTGCGCTCGATCGTGGATTTGACCGAAATCCACCGCGTCTCCCCGTCGGAGGGGCGGATGATCCGGTACTGCACGGCATAGTCGCGCAGTTTGCTTGCGATGGCGTCGCGGAATTTCTTTTCCGTGGCTTCGCGATCCTCGGGATGGACGCGATGAAGCCAATCCTCGTGCGTCTCCTGGGCCGCGTCGGGCGGCAGCCCGTGGATCAACAGGTATTCCGGCGACCGCCGATTGCGGAAGCCGGTTCTCAAGTCGACCTCGAGGCCGCCGATCCGTCCCACCTGCTGCACGCGGGCGAGTTCAGCCTCGCGGTCGCGAAGGGCCTTGGCGGCGAGATAGTCTTTGGTCACATCACGGCAGACCACGAGCACGCCGCCGATGCCGTCGTCTTCGTCGATCGGGCTGTAGCCGTAGGTCCACCAGACCTGCTCGAGCTTGCCGTGACGCGTCACGGGAACGAGCTGGCTCTCATGCCAGGTGGCGCCGCCGCCGCTCATCACCTGTTCGATCTGGGGACCGATGATGTCCCAGATTTCCGCCCAGCACTCGCGCCCGCGCTGACCCAGCGCGCTCGGGTGGCGCTCTGGCCCCATGGTCTGGCGGTAAGCGTCGTTATAAAACTGAATGAGCTCTTCTCCCCACCAGATGAACATCGGGTGGTTGGTGTTGAGCAGGATGCGCACCGCGGTCCGCAAGCTCTGCGGCCAGGTCTCGGGCCTGCCCAGCGGCGTTGCCGACCAATCATGGGCCCGCGTCAGCGCGCCCATCTCGCCGCCACCGGTGAGGAAGTCCGCAGAGGTCGTCGGATTGATTTCCAACATCGGGGGTCGGTAGCCAGGGTCAGCCCAATACGCAGCCGGAACCTAGCCGCCTTGTCACAATGTCAGCAAACTCGCGGTCCCCGCATTTGGTTCCAGGTTATTTTTCCACCGGCGGAACAAAATCGCTCGTGCCTGCCGCGTTAACCATGCGGGCCGCGAAAGCCGTTATTTCATGAGCCCAGCCGCGGTCAGCGCGCGGGTAATGATGGCGCCGACATCGATGCCGCGACCCCGCGGTTTTTTCGGTGGCGATTCGGGACGGCGATTGAGGGTTGCCAAGGGCCACAGCAGCTGGGTGAGATCCGGCACGGACGCTGGTGCTTGAGGCGCCGGGACCGTCGTCCTGGCGGCCTGCTTCGAAGTTGCGGCGCGACCCCGTCTTGCAACTTCCTTTGCAATTTTTTCCTTTGCCGTTTCCTTTACGGTTTCCTTTGCCGTTTCTTTTACGGTTTCCTTTGCGGCTTCCTTGGGCTTGTGAATCCATTCGGTCAGGCCGAAGAAGTTCGCAATGTGATAGGAGGACGAGATTCCCGCCTCGATCAGGAACGCGCCTTGCGCGCCATAGCGCTGGTCATTGTCGGCGGTGCCGAGCGGCGTGCCGTGGGCCATGTCGGTGATGGTGTAGGACTCGACCACGGTTTCGCCGTCCGCGTTCCACCAGATCTGGCGCGGATGGCCGTCGACGATGCCTTCCGACATCGAGGAAGAGGGAAGATGATGCACGTCGAGCCATTGCTTGACGATCTCGTTGGCGTTTGAAGGATTGACCGTGCGATCGGCGCTGCCGTGCCACACCGAAATTTTCGGCCATGGCCCTTTGTGATCGGAAGCATGACGCACCAGATCGCCCAGTTCGGAAGCCGGGCGCGGCGGCGACTGGAACATTCCGTTCAGGGCTTCGCGCACATTGCTCGCCACGCCGAACGGCAGGCCCGCGATCACGGCGCCGGCGGCGAACACTTCCGGATAGGTCGCCAGCATCACCGACGTCATGGCGCCGCCGGCGGAAAGTCCTGTCACGAAGATGCGTCGTTCGCTGATGTCATGGTCGGAGACCATGCGCGCGATCATCTGCCGGATCGAGCAGGGCTCGCCGCTGCCGCGCGCAGAGTCTTCCGGATTGAACCAGTTGAAGCAGCCGTTGGCGTTGTTTGCGGGCTGCTGCTCGGGCATCAGCAGCGCGAAGCCATAATGTTTTGCGAGCGTCGACCAGCCGGCGCCCAGATCGTAGGCAAACGCGGTCTGGCCGCAGCCGTGCAGAACCACGACGAGCGCGCGCGGCTGCTGCAGGGTTTGCGGCACGAACGAAAACATCCGCAAAGCTCCCGGATTCGATCCGAAGCCGGTGGTCTCAACCAGCGGGCTGCGCAGGCCAGACCACAAATTTCGCCCGTAACCGCCAAAGCCGTTGATTGCATTCAGCTTTGGCAGGCGGCGCAGGAATTCGACGTTGTTGGCGAGGGACACCATTAGCTCCTTGGCGAGAGACTTCTTGTAACCCCAGGCAGAAACAGATAGTTGCTGCACTGCAAAATAAAAAGACCGTGTGCTGCCATTCCCCAGAATTTTGGCCTAGGAACGCATACGTGACAGAAATCCGGCGCGGGGCGATGATGGCCTATGGCTTATCGTCTTCTGCGCGAACGCGTTCGCGGGCGAGTGGGGCGCTCGTCGCCCCTTCACACAAGTCGTCATACTCCGCGAAAGCGGAGTATCCAGTACGCTGCGGCTTCTCGATACTATCACTGCTGTCTCTGGAATACTGGATCACCCGCTTGCGCGGGTGATGACAGTTGGGGACATAGCTTCGCGATCTCGCCGCATGCTTTTTGCGCGAGGTTTGCGTTTTGGTCCGGCTCCTCTGAAACAGAGGGCGCAGGGAATGCCGGGCGCTCGATGCGCCCGCAGCCTCGCGTACAATAAAAAACAAAGTACACGAGTGTAGTCACCACGGTCACACCGGTTTCACCCGGCATTCCCCGCGCAATGGTTTTACGGCTTACTTCGTGCTCGCCCCGGTGCACCGGGCTTGTTTGCCACCGTCGCCCGCGCGCCTTAACGCGAACTTGACACCAGCGTCGGGGTGCCAGGCCCACACGACTTCGCCGTCCGCCTCAGGCACGTTCGTCTACGCACCCTCGGCGTCCACCGCATCCCGCCCCGCGTTGATGACGTTGCGCAACGCCCCTTGGTGGGACGGGACGGACTTGAATATAAGGTGATTTTATATTCTGTAAAGCAGAAATATTTTTCCGAGAAGGGGTTGACAGGGGCCTGCACAAACCGATGAACTGATTTGCCCGTCGGGTAACCCGCATGAGCGACGCGACATGCGGGAAGGCATGGCCGGTGTGACGGACCCCGGATGTCGCTTCGCTCATCCGGGCTGCGGGCCGTTCGCATCGCGTCGCTTCAGATTAGATCGCCTTCAGTTTCCGATAGGCGAACCACACCATCTTCAGGAGCAGCCAGCCGTCGCGAAAGCGCGAGATCTGGGTCTCGCCGAAGGTGCGCGCCTTGTAATGGATCGGCGTCTCGATGATCTTGAGGTTCTGTTTCGCCGCTCCGAAGATCAGGTCGAAATCGCCGAACGGATCGAAATTGCCGAAATAGTCGCGCTCCCGCGCCAGCACCTCGTAATCCCTGCGCAGCAGCACCTTGGTGCCGCACAGCGTATCGGTCAGGCGGGTGTTGACGAGATAGCTGAACAGGTAGGCAAAGCAGCGGTTGGCGATGAAGTTGAGCGGACGCATCGCCTCATTCTCCATCGGATAGATCAGGCGCGTGCCGTTGACGAATTCGGCCTTGCCGGTCTCGATCACCGCATGAAATTTCGGCAGCGCTTCCGGCGGCATCGTGAGATCCGCGTCCAGGATCATCAACACGTCGCCGGTCGCCGCCGCAAAGCCCTTGCGGACCGCGTCGCCCTTGCCCTTGCCGTCCTGCTTCAGCGCCTTGATGTCCCAGCTGTCCTTGTAGGCGTCGCGAACGCGCTCGCACTCCTCGAAGGTGCCGTCGCTGGAATTGCCCTCGACGAACAGGATTTCCTGCGCGGAGCCGAACCTCGGCATCCGGCGGACGGCATTCTCGATGTTGCCGCGCTCGTTGCGACAGGGAATGAGGATGCTCGCGGAATATTTGCGGTCCGGGAACTGGCGGACGGGACGTCCGACGATATAGGTCCGCAGGCACAGCTTCCGGATTCCCGGCAGCGGTGCGATGAAGCGGTTGATGAACGGCCCGAGCCCGAGCCAGCGGCGCGGCAGCAGCTGCCGCTGCTCATGACGGATCATCTCGAAATCGGCGAGGTCCATCAGGTTGAGGAAATCGGCGGTGGCGATGAAGTTGACCTTCGCCTGTTTGGCGCGCAGCTGCAGCGCTTCGGCGAGCTTCAGGATCGGCTCCCACAGATGGGAGTAGTAGGAAATCACGATCCGGGTCGAAGGCGCGCACAATTGATGCACCAGCCGCAGCGTGCCGTCGATGTCCTCGAACATGCCGATGGTGTCGGCGATCACGATGTAGTCGAACGGCCCCTCGATGCCTTCGAGCGTCGAGGCATCCTCGACATCGCCCAGCACGAAATACAGCTCCGGATGCCGGGCGTTGGCCTGCGCGATGGTCTCGCCGCCGAAATCGATACCGACTCCGTAGGAAGGCTTCAGCGCCGCGAGCAGGTCGCCGCGGCCGCAGCCGAGCTCCAGCACCCGCTTGCCCGGCGGAATCACGAACTGCATGAACCTGCGGTCGTCTTCGTGATAGGCGGCATTGAACTCGCGCCAGCGCTCGAGCTCGGCGCCGTTGGCCTCGAAATGCTCGAGCAGATCGCGCTTGCGCTGACTGGAAAGCTGCAGCGAAGCAGGTTTGTCGGGTTGCTTCAGATACATTGCAGCCTCGAAGCGAAACGGTGGGTTTTCTTAGCCGAAGGGCCGCAAGGTGTAAATTCGGCGGGGTCGCGCCATTGCATCCGCCCCGTCGGTCCGGCTTGCCGATTTCGGCCCTCGAGCGGATTTGCCGGTCGCTTGTGTCGGTGATCCGAAGTTTGTACCCCTTGCCGCAGCATCCTTGCGCAGCCTTCGGATCCGGCTCTGAAGAAACCACCTTGAACCCAGCAACGGTCGACAGAAGCGAACGGGTAAAGGAACTCGACGGCTTGAGGGCGCTGGCGATCCTCTCCGTCGTCGCCTGGCACTATCTCGGAATCGGCGACGGACCGGCCTCCACCCCGTGGCGGATTTTCATGGCGGGCCGAAGCGGCGTCGATCTCTTCTTCGTGTTATCGGGATATCTGATCACCGGCATCCTGCTCGCCAACGCCGATGCACCCAACTATTTCTCCTCATTCTACGGCCGCCGAAGTTTTCGCATCCTGCCAATCTACGGCATCATGCTGGCGATCTATCTGATCGGCAGGAAGTTGGGCGGCAGCGCGCCGATCCTGTTCGGCGGGCCGCTGCCATGGTGGTCCTACGCCATTGGACTGCAGAATATCTGGATGACGATCCACCAGAACTACGGCGCGGCCTGGCTTGCGGGCACATGGTCGCTTGCAATCGAGGAACAGTTCTATCTGATCTTTCCGCTGGTCATCTATCTCCTGCCCAGCCGGATGCTTCCGCGATTGCTGATCGCGCTCCTGGTGCTGGCTCCCCTCGGGCGCATGATCGCCGGCGGCTTCGGCGACCGCTTTGGCTATTACGTGCTGATGCCGCTGCGCGCGGACATCCTGGCGATCGGCGCACTGATCGCGTGGCTGGAATTTTTCCGGCTCGATCACCCGATCCGTTCGCCGGATTTTTCGGGCCGTGTTCTGGTGCAGCGCCTGTTTCTTCCCGGCCTTCGCCTGGGTCGTCGACCTTTCCGACTTCACCATGACGATGTGGGGCCATACCTATCTGGTGGCGCTTTGCGGATCGACGGTCTTCATGGTGCTGGATCGCAGAGGCGCGCCGCAGCTTGCGGTTCTCAGAAGCCGTTTCGCCGCGTTCTTCGCCCGCATTTCCTACGCGCTCTACCTCAATCACACCAATACGCTGATTTTGGTCTTCCTCGCGGCGGGATATGACAGCCACACCATCCTGAGCTGGCGCGGCGCTGTGCTGACGGCGATCGCATTCGCGATCTCGGTTTTGATCTGCGCCGCCAGCTACCGCCTCATCGAGGGGCCGCTGATCGCAATGGCCCATCGCAGGTTCAGCTATGGCGCGCCGAAGGAGATCGGCAACGATACGCTGCACGCGGTCAAGGCTTGAGATCGACGGATCCGTCCGGGCGCGACCCGACCACGTCGACTGTGCCGTGTCCGCTTTGCCTTCGCACCCCATCAAGCCTAGGGTGCGCGCCGAGGCACCCCTTGCATGACAGCGCCAAGGCCGAAGATTCTTCTCAGCGAAGGCTCCAGCCTGTCGTCGCGCGAAGCGATCACCGCATTGGGGCTTGCCGGCCACCGGGTCGAACTCGTCTCCAGCGATGCCTGGTGCCTCGGACGTTTCTCGCAAATTCGTCGCCCGCGTGCATCGGGCGCCCGCGTCGGGCGCCGATCCGGACGGCTATCTGGCCGCGGTGCTCGAGGCCGTCAAAGCCAGCCGGATCGACGCGCTGCTTCCGGTGCATGAGCAGGCTTATCTGTTCGCCGCCGCGCGCAAGAAGCTTCCGCCAGGCCTTGGGATCTGCGCTCGCCGATTTCGACGCGTTCGAGCAGGTCCAGAGCAAGGCGATGCTCGCCGAACTGTTGACGCGGCTCGACGTGCCGCAGCCCATGACCGAGATCGTTCGCTCGGCCGATGAATTCGTGCGCGAGCGGCCGTTCCCGTTTTTCGTCAAGGCCGCCTTCGGCACCGCGAGCACCGGCGTCTGGCGGGTCGGCGATGCGCGCCGCCGCGACGCGGTGCTGGCGCAACTGCAAGCGCGCGGCGCCTTCGCCGAGGGACTTGTGGTGCAGGCCGCGGTCACGGGGGCGCTGGAGCGCACGCAGGCCGTGTTCGATCGCGGACGCCTGGTCGCGAGCCACATCTATCGGCAACTCGTCGAGGGACCCGGCGGCGGCGACGTGCTCAAGCTCAGCGTCGTCAACCCACAAGTGCGCGACATCGTCGAGCGGATCGGCAGCGCGCTCGAATGGCACGGCGCGCTGTCGTTCGACTACATCCGCGAGGAAGCCAGCGGCACGCCGTATTTCATCGACGCCAATCCGCGCCTGGTCGAGCCGATGAACGCGTGGCTGAGCGGCGTCGACCTGCCCGGCGCGTTGCTGCAGGTTTCGCTCGGCGAGACGCCGCCGGCGCAACCCGAGGGCCGCGCCGGCGTGCTCACGAGGCTCGGCCTGATGGGCCTGCTGGACGCCGCCCGGCAGCGCCAACGCAGGCGCGACGTGCTGCGGGAAATCGCGCTGCTCGCATCGGGTTCAGGGCGATATCGCGGCTCGCGCGAGGAACTGGTGCCGCTCCTGACCGACCCGTGGTGCGCGATCCCGCTTGGCGTGGTGGTGGCGCGGCTGTTGCGCCAGCCGGCGGCCGCCGCGCGGTTCTCGGAGACCACCGTTGCGGCCTATAGCCTGACGCCCCAGGCGATCCATCGGCTGCGCGCATGGCAGCAAGCCGCCTAGGGCGCAACGGGCTTTCCGACGATTGCCTTGGCGCGTTCCAGCACGTAGCCTGCCGGACAAGCCAATCAACAAGAATATTCCGCCCGGAGAGAACACCCATGGCACGCCTGAAATTCGGAGCCTTCCTCGCCCCGCATCACCCGATCGGCGAGCATCCGATGCTGCAATTCCGCAGGGACCTCGATCTCGTCGAGCAGCTCGACGCGCTCGGCTATGACGAATTCTGGTGCGGCGAGCATCATTCCTCGGGCTGGGAAATGATCGCCTCGCCGGAAATGTTTCTGGCCGCGGCCGGCGAGCGCACCAAGCGCATCAAGCTCGGCACCGGCGTGGTCTCGCTGCCCTATCACCATCCCTTCAACGTCGCCCAGCGCATGGTGCAGCTCGACCACATGACCGGCGGCCGCGCCATCTTCGGTTCCGGCCCCGGCGCGCTCGCCTCCGACGCGCATACGCTCGGCATCGACCCGATGACGCAGCGCGACCGCCAGGACGAGGCGATCGCGATCATCCGCCGGCTGTTCAAGGGCGAGCGCGTCACCGCCAGGAGCGACTGGTTCGAGATGAACGACGCCGCACTGCAGCTCCTGCCGTTGCAGGAGGAGTTGCCGTGCGTCGTGGCCTCGATGATTTCGCCGTCGGGCATGACGCTCGCCGGCAAATACGGCATCGGCATCATCTCGCTCGGCTCGATGTCGACCAAGGGATTGATGTCGCTGGCGAAACAATGGGAGTTTGCGGAGGATGCGGCAAAGAAGAACGGCACCACCGTCAGCCGCGCCGATTGGCGCGTGCTGCTCACGTGGCACGTGGCCGAAACGCGCGAGCAGGCCCGGCGCGAGGCCGGCGAAGGGCTGATGCGCTGGCACAACGAATATAATGTCGGCACCCTGATGCGGCCGGGCCTCACTGCGTTCAAATCGCCGGACGAGGCGGTCGACCAGACCGCCTTCGTCGAGGGCGCAGCTTCCGCCATCGGCACCCCGGACGACCTCGTGAATACGATCAAGAACGTGATGAAATTGTCGGGCGGCGTCGGCGCCATCATCGGTTTCGCGCATGACTGGGCCAACATCGAAGCGACGCGACGCAGCTGGGACCTCGTGGCACGCTATGTGGTGCCGGAAATCAACGGCTATGTCGCCAAACTGCGCAAGTCGCAGAAATTCGTGATCGAGAACCGCGCGGTGTTCGAACGCGCAGGACAAGCCGTGATGGCCAAGATCATGGGAAACGAGAAGGCGGCCGCCGCCCTCGCGGATACCGGGCCAGGTCGCATCCCGGTCGCTACGGCGAACGCGCCGGACCTGCAGAAGGAAGCCGCCAAGCTCAAGAACAAGGCGTGAAACAAACGGCTCGGTTCAGCTTTCGCCCGAACGGTCAACCCCTGAAGGTGGGCTGGCGGGGGTGGATGCAGTCCTTGAAGCTGTCGAATCCCTTCCACGCCGGTTCGGGCGGATCGCAACCTGGCCGCGGCGCATAGATCGACGGATCGATCAACTGCATGTCGGGGATGTAGCGCGGACAATTCGGAAAGATCACCCGCGCGGTGACGCGGACCATGAGCTGCGCGCCCACGGTCCGCGCCAGCAGCGGATCGTTGCGGCTGACGCTCGCCGTGCCGTTGACGCGCAGCCGCTGCGGCCTGCCATGCATGGCGATGAACAGCATGCCGACCTCGACATTGACAAGAATATTGCCAAGGCTCTTGAACATGCCGTTGCCGTCGTAGTCCGGGAAGGCAAGCTCGGATGGCCCGGTGACGGAAACGAAGCCCGGCAGCCCGCCCTTGAACGAGCAATCCGGCCTTCCCTCGGCATCCGCGGTCGCCAGAAAGAAATACGGCGCGGCCTCGATGAAGGCGCGGTCGTCCGAGGTGAACTCCGTGCGCACAAAACTTTCCAGGCGGTCGGCGATCGGTCTGCTCTCGAACTGATCCTGCAGCCGGCGGCTACCCTCGTGAAACATGATGCTATCGGTCATCAGTCCTCTCCCTGTCGGCATGGAATTGGCGGATGTTCGAGTTTGGCTCCTGAAAGCTAGCACCATCGCAGGTTTTGCGGAACATGGGCGCAGTCGCGGATCGCGCGGAAACCGAGGCCGTTTCAGGGCGAGACGGGCTTAAATTTCGGCCGGCAAGTGCTTTGCACCGCCGCGCGATCAGGCTATTTTGCAACCTGCAAGGCGCGAGCAACCGGAGTAACCCCATGTCGATGCAAAGTGTGGCCTCTCCCGCAATTGCCTTCACGCCGCCGAAACGCAATTCGCTGACCCATATTCCCGGCGACGAGGGCTGGCCGATCATCGGCCAGACGCTTTCCGTGCTCGCCGATCCCAAGGGGCATGTCGAGAAACATTCGGCCAAATACGGGCTGGTCTATCGCAGCCACCTGTTCGGCGAGACCAGCCTGGTGCTGCTCGGGCCGGAGGCCAACGAGCTCGTGCTGTTCGACCAGGCCAAACTGTTCTCCTCGACGCTCGGCTGGGGCCGGATTCTGGGCTTGCTGTTTCCGCGCGGATTGATGCTGCTCGATTTCGACGAGCATCGGCTGCACCGGCGCGCGCTGTCGGTCGCTTTCAAGTCGGGACCGATGAAGTCCTATCTCGCGGAGCTCGATACCGGCATCGCGGCGCGGGTCAAGCGATGGAAGGCGCAGCCGGGCGCGATGCTGTTCTATCCGGCGATGAAGCAGCTGACGCTCGATCTCGCCGCGACCTCGTTTCTCGGCGCCGGCATCGGTCCCGAGGTCGACGAGATCACCCGCGCCTTCGTCGACATGGTGGCCGCGTCCGTCGCGGTGATCCGCCGGCCGCTGCCCGGCACCAAGATGGCGCGCGGCGTGCGGGGCCGCAAACGCATCGTCGCCTATTTCTCGGAGCAGATTCCGATCCGCCGCGCCAGGGGCGGCGACGACCTGTTCTCGCAGCTCTGCCACGCCACCCATGAGGACGGCGCGCTGCTCTCGACCCAGGACATCATCGACCACATGAGCTTCCTGATGATGGCCGCGCACGACACGCTGACCTCGTCGCTGACGTCGTTCATCGGAACCCTCGCCGCGCATCCGCAATGGCAGCAGAAGCTGCGCGAGGAAGTCACCGCGCTCGGCGTCGCGGCGGATGAGCCTACCACCTTCGACAATCTCGAAGCCATGCCGCTGACCGAGATGGCCTTCAAGGAAGCGCTGCGGCTGAAGCCGCCGGTGCCCTCGATGCCGCGCCGCGCGATCCGCGATTTCAGCTTCAAGGGATTTGCGATCCCCGGCCGGCACCATGGTCGGCATCAACCCGCTGTTCACCCATCACATGCCCGAGATCTGGCCCGAGCCGGAAACATTCGATCCCTTGCGCTTCACCGAGGAGGCGCAGCGCAACCGCCATCGCTTCGCCTGGGTGCCGTTCGGCGGCGGCGCGCATATGTGCCTCGGCCTGCACTTCGCCTATATGCAGGCGAAATGCTTCGCGCGGCATTTCCTGCAGAACCTCGAGGTCTCGCTGGAGCACGGCTACGCGCCGGACTGGCAGATGTGGCCGATCCCCAAGCCGCGCGACGGATTGCGCCTGACGCTGAAGCCGGCGGGATAAGCGATCAGGCCGGAGCGGGATCGGGCAGAAGACTGGCGCCGATGCCGACCACGTCGATGCCGTCGGCGCGTCCGCGGATCGGCAAGCGCCCGAGATCGCGAACCGCAAACGGCGGCTTTGATGCGAACCGGTCCATCGCCGCGCGCGACGCCAGAAAGCCGCCATCGACGCTGCGGCTGAGCTCCTCGAGCCGTGCCGCGGTATTCATGACGTCGCCGTTGAAGACGATGGCGCGCTTGACGTCGCCGATCTCGCCGACGATGACCGGCCCGAAATGCAGGCTGCCGCGAATCCGCGGCGCCGCGCCGAACTCCTGCTCGAACTGGCTCGATGCCCGTGACAACTCGTCCCGCATCGCCAGAAAGCAGCGCAGCGGACGCCAATCGATCGCGCCGTCGCGTTCCCGCCAGGTCACGATCATCTCGTCGCCGACATAATCGAAGACCTCGCCGCGATAATCCACGACGGCAATGGCGAGCAGGCGGAAGGTGCGGTCGAGAAAGCGATGGATGCGCGACGCCGCCGAGCCGCTCGGCCAGTCCGGTCGATCCCGCGATATCGACGAACAGCACGAAGCGGCTTTCCTCGACCGGGGAATGATAGCGCCCGGTGACGAAGTTCACGAAGCGCGCGCGGCCCGATGATGTTGGAGATGCGCCAGCACCAGATTGATCACGACCGAGATCGCGGCGGAATAGACGAAGCCGGACCAGAACCTCTGGCTGGACACTTCGAGCGGCAGTCCGGCGATCCTCTCGCCGAGTTCGAACCACTGGATGACGACGATAACCGCAGCATAGATCGCGCTCCGCACCATCAGATTGACGGTGAAGGAAAGTCCGCCGAGCCACACGCGCATCGGGCCGTCCAGGACGAACAGCTCGATGCCCCCGAGCACGACGCTCATCAGCAACCCGTAGGCGATCCCGGCCGCGATGCCGGAAGGCGACGGTGCGGCCCTGCGCGACGTTGAATGCGACGCCCGCGATGGCCCCGGCGACGATGATGCCAGCCGAGCAGTCGCAGATTTCTTTCAAGCCTTGCGTTCATGCCGCCGTCCTCCGCGTTGCCGATTCAGACTATACACGGACTTGGCCGCGGCCTTCGCGAACATGGTGCTCTCGATCCTGGAAACGAGGTAACCGCGCGGCGGAATCGGCTACTCGATGAACGTCGTCAGCTGCGCGCCCTCGTCGGCCACGAACACCGCGATCAGTTCCGCGGGCTCGGTGTTGCTGGCATTGGCCGACACCAGATGCGTCGCGCCGGGCGGCTCGAAGAACGACTGGCCGACCTTGAACGTCTCGACCGGACCGCCGGCGAGCTGCGAGCGGATTTCGCCCTTGGTGATATAGGCGGTCACGGAGCCGGCATGGCGATGGGCGCGGGTAAATCCGCCGGGACCGTAGAACACGCGCACGATCGTGACGCGCTTGCCCGGCACGTTCGGCAAGCGCATAGGAGGCGATCGGCTCGACCTTGTCGAGCGCCGAGCCTGCGGATCCGCTCGACCGCGCACAGCGGCGCGGCGATGGTCGAGACGCGTCGATCGCGAGCGGCAACGCCTTGCCGATCAGAAACGCGCAGGCAAGGCCGGCGAGGACGGCCGTGTGGACCGGCCGGGCGCTCGGCGCGCGTCTGCGACATGACCCTGATGTTGCGGACATCGATCTTCTCGGATCATCGCGAGCTAGCGTGCATCCGAATGCATCCCTCGCTCTGCCCGAACGCCTTGCGCAGGGCGACATAGCCCTGCTGCTGCTGGCTCCAGTTGCGGCCGCCGGTGATGGCGCCGTCGACCACCAGATCATGACCGTTGATGAAGCTGGATTCGTCGCTGGCGAGAAATACCGCGGCGTGAGCGATGTCGTCGGGCAGCCCGGCGCGCTGAATCGGCTGCACGGTCTTGTAGACCTCGCGCATCGTGGCGGACGTCTTTTCCGCCGCCTCGACGGAGAGGCCCAGCGCCTTGCCGATGATGCCGGTGGCGATCGCGCCCGGCGAGATCGAGTTGACGCGGACGCCGGCCTCGCCGAGCTCCATCGCCACGCATTTGGTGAGATGGATGACCGCGGCCTTGGCGGCGCCATAGACCATCGACGACGAGAAGCCGGCGAGCCTGCCGGCGATGCTGCCATTGTTGATGATGCTGCCGGAGCCCTGCTTCTTCATGTGGGGCGCGGCGTGCTTCATGCCGAGCATCACGCTGCGCACCAGCGTCGCCATCGCGGCGTCGAAGCGGTCGACCTCGAGGCCTTCGATGCCGCCGGTCTGCGCCGGGCCGCCGGCATTGTTGAACAGGCAATCGATGCGGCCGAATTTCTCCACCGCCGTGCCGATCAGCGCGCGCATCTGCGTCTTCGACCGTGACGTCGGTCTTGAGGAAGATGCAATTCGCGCCGAGCTTCTTGGCCAGCGCCTCGCCTTCCGCCGCGCGGCGGCCGGCGATGACGATTTTGGCGCCTTCCGCGACGAAAACTTCCGCGGTGCGCAAGCCGATGCCGCTGGTCGCGCCGGTGATGACCGCGACCTTGCCGCTGAGCCGTCCCATGTCGTTCTCCCTGTCATATACTATGCCGGTTTTAGTATATCCGAAGCCTGCGCCGATGCAACGCAAGCTATGCTTGCAGCGTTAGACCTCGTATCTTCCGCCGCCTGACGGCCTTATTCCGGATCGGCCGGCCGGCTGACAACGATCCATGGTGAAACTGAGCGAACAGTTCCGGCGAGCCTGGCAGGGCGTATCCCAACCTTCGCTGCTTTTCAGCATCGGGTTTGCCGCCGCCTGCCTCGCGCTGTCGACCGCCGCGCGGTGGGGTCTGTCGCTGATCCGGCCGGACGTGTTCTTCACCCCGTATCTGCCGGCCGTGTTCTTTGCCACCGCGATCGGCGGCGTCCGGATCGGGATCGCGACCGCACTTGGCCGGCGGGCGCGCTCGGCATCACCGTCAATTTCAGCGACGCGCGGGCGGATTTTGCAAGGCTCGCGCTGGCCGTCATCTATATGATCGTGTGCGGCCTGATCGATCTGGGGCATCGAGCACTACCGCTCGATCGCGTCACAGGCAGCGGGAGATATCGAGACGCCTGATCCAGGAGGAGGAGTATCGCAAGCTCGTGGTCGACGAGCTGCAGCACCGGCTGAAGAACAAATTGTCGTCCATTCACGCCGTCCTGCATCAGGTGCTGCAAGACCAGCCGCAGATCTGGGCCGGCATCGACCAGCGGCTGCGGGCACTGTCGGCGACCGACGATCTGATCGCGCGGGTCGACGGCTCCGGTTGCGACATCAAGGATCTCCTGCTCTCGGAGCTTGGGCCTTACGGACATGTTCGTTTCACGCTGAACGGCAATCCGCTGTTTCTCCCAGCCAAACTGGCGGTGAGCCTTGCCTTGATGTTTCACGAACTGGCCACCAATGCCGGGAAATACGGCGCGTTCTCTTCGCCGCGCGGGCTGTTACAGGTGTCCTGGTGGGTATCCGACGATCGCCTCAACATCGCCTGGGACGAGACCGAAGGCCCGATGGTCGACAAGATCGGCGAAGCCGGCTTTGGCACCAAGCTCCTGAAATCGGCGCTCACGCCGTTCGACGGCAGGACCGAACTGGCGTTCTTGCAGACCGGCGTTCACTGCACGATGCAATGCCGGATCCCGCGAGCGAGCTGCAGCGCGCCGTTCGAGCGCGTTGACTCTGTTAATGACGATGCGCGGCCGCGCTCGCGATCGCAGACATGTTGATGGCGGCGCGTCGATTATTGATGCTCACTTAACCAAATCTCCAACAGACTTTGACAATCTCGGCGGTCATGCAAAGCCGTCCCCCCCATGACCTGAACGCCGCCATGGCGCTGCCCGATGACGCGGGCGCCGACGATCTCGAGCTTGCGCTGCTGCGGGATGTCTTCAGAATGCTCCCCGCCGGCGTCACGGTTCAGGACCAGGACGGCGATTTCCTGCTGGTGAACGACGCCGCGGCCGCCCAGCTCGGAATTTCCGCCGCCGGGCCGGCGCAATTGCCTTCGCGGGAATTCAACCACCGCCGCGAAACCGGTCTGGAGCTGCTGCGAAGCGGGCGCGCCGCGGTCGCGGAGGAATTCGTCGCCAACGGCGAGGCCAAAGGTGTCCTTCTCACCGCCCATCGCCCGGTTCGCATCGCGGGCCGCGACCTCCTGCTTTCGAGCTCGCTCGACATCAGCGAGCAGAAGGCGGTCGAGGATCATCTGTTCCGTTCCGCCTATTATGACGAATTGACCGGCCTGCCGACGCGGCGGGTGATCGAGCATCGCGCCAACCATTTGCTGCAGCGCGAAGCGCGGAGCCGTTTCGCGCTCGCCTTCCTCGACATCGACAACTTCAAGCACATCAACGACTATTACGGTCACGCCATCGGGGACGCGCTGTTGGTGGAAGTGGCCAAGCGGCTCGGGATGAACTTGCGCGAATCCGACATGCTGTCGCGGATCAGCGGCGACGAGTTCCTGCTGTTGCTCAGCCCGATCCAGAGCGAGCACGAGGTCGCCGATTACATCCAGGTGACGCTGCAGCGGCTGAAGGCGCCGTTCTTCATCGACGGATCGGAAATATTCGCCTCGACCTCGATCGGGGTCAGCCTTTATCCCGAACATGGCCGCAGCTACGACGCGCTGCGGCAGAACGCCGATATCGCGATGTACCGCATCAAGAACGACGGCAAGGGCGCGGCCGCCTTCTTCGATGCCGGCATGGAGCGCGAGGCGCTGGCGCGCATGAAGATCGAGCAGGCGCTGCGGCTCGCCATCCTGGACAAGCGCTTTTGCTGCGCCTTCCAGCCGAAGGTCGACATCCGAACCAAGGAGATCCAGGGCATTGAGGCGCTGGTGCGCCTGCGCGACGACGAGGGCGTCATCCAGGCCCCCGGCACCTTCATCAATCTTGCCGTCGAACTCGGCCTGATCGACGAACTGACGCATCTGGTGCTGGCGGAGATCGTCAGGTCGATCGATCTCATCAACGAGACCTTCGGCCACGGCACCACGATCAGCATCAACGTCGCGGCGAAGCAGGCCGGCAACGTGGCGTTCATGCGCTCGTTCGCGCAGGCGCTGGAGGCGACCGGATTCCCCAAGCGCTTCATGATCGAGGTGACGGAAGACGCCTTCGTCGCCAAGACCCATTTCCAGACCGAGATCCTGCCGATCCTGCGCCAGCTCGGGGTCGGGATTTCGATCGACGATTTCGGCATCGGCTACTCGTCGCTGTCGGCGCTCGCCGACATCACCGCCGACGAGATCAAGATCGACCGCTCCTTCATCACCGACATCCATAAGCGTCCGCGCAGCCAGGGCATTTTGCGGGCGATCGAATCCTTGAGCGAGGCGCTCGGCATGACCGTGATCGCCGAGGGCCTCGAGACCTTCGAGGAGCTCGCCTACCTGCAGGCCGCCACCAAGATCCGCTACGCCCAGGGTTTCTACTTCGCGCGGCCGATCTTCCTGGAAGAACTCAAGCCCGCCGTGCCGCTCGCCAGCGAAGCGCGCATCAGTCTCGCAAGCCGCCCGATGCAGCAAAGCCGCCCGGCCTATCCGCGCGGAAACCGCTACCGGCGCTGAGGCCTTTTCTCTCCGTCGTGGCCGGGCCTTCCAAGGGGTCTCTGGACCCGCGCTGGCGTGCGTCTATCGCTTATCAGCCCTCAACCCAAGGCGCTTAGCTTCATACAAGTAGGCCATAGGATGCTTCTTCATGACGGCCTCTCTTTCCTTGAGATATTTGTTATGAACCCCCATGAGACCGCCGATGGCCACTGGCGTACCAGCCGCCGTGATAACCCCCTCCAGCGCGAGGGGGACTCCGAAGAGCCAGCTGGCAACCGTGCCGGTCGCGGTGAGAACGGTAACGAAAAATTCCTTCGACAAAAGAACCTCGTTGCGGGCAAAGCCGAGTTCGTCCCGAAGCTCTTTGAGATCGGTCTTCATATCGCCTTCGAATTGCCGCTGTATCTCGATCGCATCCGCCTTGGTCGCCTTCTCATTGACAAGCCTGCCAACATAAGATTCGAGACTGTCAACATACCTATGGCGCAAGTCGCGCAGCGTATGACCCGACTCTCTCTCCTCGCGTTCACGTAGGTGAATCAGCGCATTGATACTCACTTTTGAAGTATCGATAGCCTTGAGACTTATTGGAACAAGCTGACCATGGGCGTCCGCCTTCCTGATCTTGGGACTAGTCGGATCGTTGCCGAGAAATCCGGCAAGCGTTGCGTAAGCATTGCCTCGATCCGTTACTCGGCTTCGAGTTGTGCCTGCGCAGCAATCCGCCAGGATTGACATCACCATGAGGCCGCCGAATTCACTCATCGGATAATCCGAATTAGGTAGCAACCTACCAGAAAGTCGCGCCTCGTGAAGCAGCTCCCATGAATTTGGAAAAAGTTTCTCTGGATAGATTTCGTAACGTTCCTCAACGTGCCTGCCGCGCGGACGATCAAAATAGAATTGCGGAGGAAGCTTGCGGCTAACCACTTCCTTCAGGCGCATGTGCGTCTCTTGCTTTTCGTCGTCGCCCGGACAATGCGGCTTTCCGATCAGCTCCATAGCTCTCTCGATGTCGTGGCTCCCGTGATGCGATCGAAAGTGGGGCCATGGCACGATGTATTCGAGCCGATCCCAAAGCAGGAGGGCTGTCTTAACAAGATGCTCGTTTCTGATCGTCGTATGCGGATAATACAGAGCACTTCTCATGCGCCTCTCCCTGCCCCGACACAGATTGCTTATATGTCTCCCAGCTACCTTAGATTTTAGGGTAGACTAGCCCCTTGCTGGACAGGTTCAATAGGAGGCAGGCCCCGGCGCCCGGTCTCAGGGCCAGATTTCACTGTGAAATTGCCAGCCTTTTGCTATGAAACAGGCGAGCTTCGCGCTCAGGCCCCATGACCGGAAACAAGGAAAACAGGGACTGAACGCAACCGCCCGGGAGCGCGCTTCTCACGCCATGTCTGATCGCCACTCCATCGTCAGCGACCCCGCACTCATTCGCGCGCGCGCCATGGAAACGCTGTTCGAACGGCTGGAAAGCCTGTGCGAAGGGGCGATCGCGATCGACCGCAGCGGACATGTGGTCTATGTGAACGAAAAATATCTTCATTCGCTACGGCTCAACCATGTCTCGGAAGCCATGGGGCGGCCGATCGAGGAGATCATCCCCAACAGCCTGATGCGCCGCGTGGTGGAGACCGGCGAGCCGATCCTCTTGGACATCATGGAACTCGGCGGCGAGCAGCTGGTCGTCACGCGGATGCCGATCGAGGACGAGAACAAGAACGTCATCGGCGCGATCGGCTTCGTGCTCTCCGATCGTCTCGACAGCCTCAAGCCGCTGATCGCGCGCATGGGCCAGCTCGAAAGCGACCTGCGAATGGCGAAACGCCAGTTGTCGCAGGGGCGCACCGCGCGCTTCACCTTCGACGACTATGTCGGCACGACCGACAGCATTGCGCGGTCCAAGGAACTTGCCGGCCGCGCCGCGCGGCAAAGCGTGACGGTATTGCTGACCGGCGAAACCGGCACCGGCAAGGAACTCCTGGCCCAGGCCATTCACAATGCGTCGCCACGCGCCGAAAAACCCTTCGTCAGCGTCAATGTCGCGGCTATTCCCGACACGCTGATCGAATCCGAGTTTTTTGGCACGGTGCCGGGAGCCTATACCGGCGCCGACCGCAAGGGCCGCGACGGCAAGTTCAGGACCGCCGACGGCGGCACCTTGTTTCTCGACGAAATCGGCGAAATGCCGTTGCAGTTGCAGGTCAAGCTGCTGCGGGTGCTGCAGGAGCGCGAGATCGAGCCGGTCGGATCGGACAAGCTCACCAAGGTCGATGTTCGCGTCATCGCCGCCAGCAACCTGGACCTGCAGAAGCGGGTCAACGACGGCGCGTTCCGGGCCGACCTGTATTACCGGCTCAACGTGCTCTCGATCCCGCTGCCGCCGTTGCGCGATTGCATCGGCGACCTGCCCGCGATCTGCGCCCGCCTGCTCGATGACATCGTTCTTTCCGGCAACTACCTCAACGCGCGGCTCACACCCTCGGGCCTTGCCGCGCTCGCCCGCTACGATTGGCCCGGAAACGTCAGGGAGTTGCGCAATATCCTCGAACGCGCCCTGATCCTGAGCGACTCCGGCCGGCTCACCGGCGACGATTTCGCCCGCATTCTGCCGGTTGGCGCCGAACCCAGGACCGCGGCGCCAATGATGCCCGCGGGCGTCGTCGTGCCCTATGCGCAGGCCGAAGCAGCGTTCGAAAGAACGACCCTGGAATGCGCGCTGCAGGCCAGCAACGGCCAGATTTCGGAAGCCGCCAGGATGCTCGGCATTTCGCGCGCCACCTTCTACAAGAAACTCGCAAAATTCGGGCTGGCCCCTTCGGGTTCATCGGCCGTCTGATTTTCGAGACAAGACCTGTCTCAAGTCTCAGAAAATTGACGCCGCGGCGTACCGCACAATAAGCCCGGCCGCCGCCTGAACTGCCGGTTTTTCAATCACATTGATATATCGCAAAGCATTTGGCGCAGAGCTTGCTCTGCTGATCGGCGACGCATGCCAAATGCGCGCCATCTCGGGAAAGGGAGGAATGCGTTGAGCCAGCATCCGGCCTTGCCCTATTTGCGCAACTCGGAGAAGGGCAAGATCGTCACAGCGGCGGAAGCCGTGCGCCTGATCCGCGATGGCGACACCGTTGCCACCGGCGGCTTCGTCGGCATCGGGTTCGCGGAGGAGATCGCGCTGGCGCTGGAGGAATTCTATCTCGCCAGCGAAGGCGATGCACCCTACACGCGGGGCAGGCCGCGCGATCTGACGCTGGTCTATGCCGCTGGGCAAGGCGATGGCCGCGATCGCGGCCTCAATCATTTCGCCCAGGAGGGGATGCTCAAGCGCGTGATCGGCGGCCACTGGGGGCTTGCGCCCAAACTGCAGCATCTGGCGATATCCAACGAGATCGAGGCCTACAACCTGCCGCAGGGCGTCATCACCCACCTGTTCCGCGACATCGCGGCGCGCCGCCCCGGCCACATCTCGCGCGTCGGCATCGGCACCTTCGTCGATCCGCGCCACGGCGGCGGCAAGCTCAACGCCCGCACCACCGAGGACATGGTCGAGTTGGTCACGCTGGGCGGGCAGGAATGCCTGTTCTACAAGACCTTCCCGATCGACGTCGGGATCATCCGCGCCACCACCGGCGATCCCGACGGCAATCTCACCATGGAGAAGGAGGCGCTGACGCTCGAAGCGCTCGCGATCGCCATGGCGGCGCATAATTCCGGCGGCATCGTGATCGCGCAGGTCGAGCGGGTGGCCGAAAGCGGCAGCCTCAATCCGCGCCAGGTCAAGATCCCCGGCATTCTGGTCGACTGTGTGGTCGTCGCGAAGCCGGAAAATCACTGGCAGACCTTCGGCACGCAGTACAATCCCGCGTTCTCCAGCGAGATCAGGGTGCGCGCCGGCTCGCTGCCGCCGATGCCGATGAGCGAGCGCAAGATCATCGCCCGCCGCGCGGCGTTCGAGTTGAAGGCCAACAGCGTCGTCAATCTCGGCATCGGCATGCCCGAAGGCATCGCGGCGGTCGCCAACGAAGAGCGGATCATCGATCTCATCACGCTGACGGCGGAGCCGGGCGTGATCGGCGGCGTTCCCGCAAGCGGGATCGATTTCGGCGCCGCGATCAACACGCAAGCCGTGATCGATCAGCCCTACCAGTTCGACTTCTACGACGGCGGCGGTCTCGACGCGGCGTTTCTCGGCCTCGCGCAGGTCGATCGGGCCGGCGATCTCAACGTCAGCAAATTCGGCCCCAAGCTTGCCGGCGCCGGCGGCTTCATCAACATCAGCCAGAACGCCAAGAAGGTGATCTTCGTCGGCACCTTCGGGGCGGGTCGGCTGCGGATTGCACTGACCGACGGCAGGCTCGCCATCCTGGAGGAGGCGAGGGCGCGCAAGTTCGTCGAAACCGTGGAGCATGTCACCTTCAGCGGCGCCTACGCGGCCGCGCGCGGGCAGAGCGTGCTCTATGTCACGGAGCGCTGCGTCTTTACGCTCCGTCCCGATGGACTCGAGCTCATCGAGGTCGCTCCCGGCATCGACATCGAGCGCGACGTCCTCGCGCTGATGGATTTCAGGCCGGCGATCCCCCGCGATCCGATGCTGATGGACCCGCGGATTTTCCGCGAGGGCGCGATGGGTCTGCGCGACGATTTGCTCACGATTCCGCTCGATCAACGCTTCACGCTTGATGAGCAGCAGAGCCTGTTCTTCGTCAACCTGGAGCGTTTTGCGCTACGCAACCGCGCCGACATCGACGCCATCGCAAAAGCCGTCGAAGCCAAGCTCGGCGGACTCAACCGCCGCGTCTACGCGGTCGTCAATTACGACAACTTCTCGATCGTGCCCGAGTTGCTCGACGAATATTCCGCCATGGTACGCAGCCTGACCGACCGCTTCTATTCCGGCGTCTCCCGTTACACCACCTCGGGCTTTCTGCGCATCAAGCTCGGCGAGGCGCTCGAGAAACGCGGCGTCGCCGCGCATATTTTCGAAAGCGCGGAGGAGGCGCAGTCGGATTGGCGCAATGTCGAAGGCATCACCGGCGCGCCCGACCAGAACAAACGCGCGATGGCTGGCGGAACCGCATGAATGGTGCAGCGCGTCGCCGCCGAAATCGCAAGCAGGCGGAACATCGAATTGCAATGTTCGCCCAGCTGTGTAAATCGCTTTGCTGACCGAAATTCCATAACAGGAGGGACCGCCGTGCGCTTACCACTCATTCTTGCAACCGCCGTACTTGGGCTGATCGGGACCGCCGCCGCGCGGGCCGACGATCTCAAGATCGCGCTGATCTATGGCAAGACCGGCCCACTCGAAGCCTATGCCAAGCAGACCGAAACCGGCCTGATGATGGGGCTCGAATATGCCACCAAGGGCACCATGATGCTGGACGGGCGCAAGATCGTCGTCATTACCAAGGACGACCAGAACAAGCCGGACCTGTCCAAGGCGGCGTTGGCCGAGGCCTATCAGGACGACAAGGTCGATATCGCGATCGGCACGACCTTCTCGGCCGCGGCACTGGCCGACCTTCCGGTGGCCGAGGAAAACAAGAAGATCCTGATCGTCGAGCCGGCGGTCGCGGACCAGATTACCGGCGACAAGTGGAACCGCTACATCTTCCGCACCGGGCGCAACTCCTCGCAGGATGCGATCTCGAACGCGGTGGCGATCGGCAGGCCCGGGGTCACCGTCGCGACGCTGGCGCAGGACTATGCGTTCGGCCGCGACGGCGTGGCCGCGTTCAAGGAAGCGTTGGCGAAAACCGGCGCAACGCTTGCCGACGAAGAGTACGTCCCGACCACGACGACCGATTTCACTGCGGCCGGCCAGCGCCTGTTCGACGCGCTGAAAGACAAGCCGGGCCGCAAGATCATCTGGGTGATCTGGGCCGGCGCCGGCGATCCGCTGACGAAACTGCAGGACATGGATCCCAAGCGCTACGGCATCGAGCTTTCGACCGGCGGCAACATCCTGCCGGCGCTGGCGGCCTACAAGCGGCTGCCCGGCATGGAAGGCGCGACCTACTACTACTACGACATTCCGAAGAACCCGGTGAACGACTGGCTGATCGCCGAGCACCAGAAGCGCTTCCACGCGCCGCCGGATTTCTTCACCGCCGGCGGGTTCTCCGCGGCGATGGCCGTGGTCACGGCCGTCACCAAGGCAAAATCCACCGACACCGAAAAACTGATCAGCGCGATGGAAGGCATGGAGTTCGATACGCCGAAGGGCAAGATGATCTTCCGCAAGGAGGACCATCAGGCGCTGCAGAGCATGTATGCCTTCAGGGTCAAGGTCGATCCGAATGTCGCCTGGGCGGTGCTCGAGCCGGTGCGCGAGCTCAAGATCGAGGACATGAACATCCCGATCCGCAACAAGCGGTGAGGATGTTAGCCACCCTGCGCATAGCGGCTTGATCCGTCATTGCCGGGCCTGACCCGGCAATCCATCTCGCTTCCAAAGGCGAATTTTGAGAGGCAAGATGGATGCGCGGATCAAGTCCGCGCATGACAAGGGAGAACGCCGCGATGCCGGATATCGATGGTAGACTTGCGATGGCGGCTGGATGACCCACACCCTCGAAACCCGCGATCTGACCATCCACTTCGGCGGTCATGTGGCGGTCAACCATGTCAGCTGCAGCTTTCGTCCGGGCGAACTGACCGCCATTGTCGGCCCCAACGGGGCCGGCAAGACCACCTATTTCAATCTGATCTCCGGACAGTTGCGCCCGACCGACGGCAGCATCCTGTTCGACGGCAAGGAAATCACCCGCCTGTCCGCGCCGATGCGCACGCGCGCAGGGTTGGGCCGCGCCTTTCAGCTCACCAATCTGTTCCCCAATCTCAGCGTCGAGGAGAACGTCCGGCTTGCCGTGCAATCCGAGAGCGGCGTGCATTATGACATGCTGCGGCCGTGGATGACGCGCAGGGACCTGATTGCGCGCGCCGACACAATTCTCGACAAGGTCGCGCTGGGCGGCCGGCGGAGCGTGGCGGCGACCGCGCTGTCGCACGGCGATCAGCGCAAGCTCGAAGTGGCGCTGATGATGGCGCTCGAGCCCGACGTCTTCATGTTCGACGAACCGACCGCCGGCATGAGCATCGATGAAGTCCCGGTTGTGCTCAACCTGATCGCGCAGCTCAAGCAGGATTCGAGCAAGATCATCCTTCTGGTCGAGCACAAGATGGACGTGGTGCGCTCGCTGGCCGACCGCATCATCGTCCTGCACAACGGTCAACTCGTCGCCGACGGCAAGCCGGCCGAAGTGATCGCCTCGCCGATCGTGCAGGAGGCCTATCTCGGCATCGCCCCCGGAAAGAGCGCGGCATGAGCGACCTTCTCACACTCGCCGGCGTCCATACCCATGTCGGGCGCTATCACATCCTGCAAGGCGTCGATTTCGGCGTGGCCGAGGGCCAGACCACGATGCTCTTGGGCCGCAACGGCGCCGGCAAGACCTCGACGCTGCGCACCATCATCGGCCTGTGGCAGGCCTCCGCCGGGACGATATCGCTCGACGGACAAGCCATCGAGAAACGCGCAACGCCCGATATCGCAAGGCTCGGCGTGGGCTATGTGCCGGAGAGCATGGCGGTGTTCTCCAATCTGTCGGTGAAGGAAAACCTGGTGCTGGCGGCGCGCGACGGGCCGCTCGACGATGCGCGCCTGGAGTGGATCTTCGGGTTCTTCCCGGCGCTGAGGCGCTTCTGGCTGTCTCGCGCCGGCGCCCTGTCCGGCGGACAGAAGCAGATGCTTTCGATCGCGCGCGCTATCGTGGAACCGCGCAAGCTGCTGTTGATCGACGAGCCCACCAAGGGTCTTGCGCCTGCGATCGTGGGGGCGCTGATCGAGTGCCTCGCCGAGATCAAGCGCCGCGGCGCGACGATCCTTCTGGTCGAGCAGAATTTCCATGCCGCGCGCGAACTCGGCGATGCGGTCCTGGTGATGGACAACGGCAAGATCGTCCATCGTGGCGAGATGGCGGCACTCGCCGCCGACATCGCGCTGCAGGAGCGGCTGCTCGGTCTGAGCCTGGAGGCGCATCAATGACCGACCTTGCCGCGACAGCCGCATTGCCGCAGCCGAAGCGGGATCTCCTGCCGGTGCTGCTGCCGATCATCCTTGCATTGGCGATGCTGCCGTTGACCGGATCGGCGAGCTCCTGGGTGACGCTGACGGTCGCGAGCCTCGCGATGGGCATGATGATCTTCATCATGGCTTCCGGGCTGACGCTGGTGTTCGGCCTGATGGACGTGCTCAATTTCGGTCACGGCGCCTTCATTTCCGTCGGCGCCTATGTCGCAACCCTGGTGCTGCTGCCGCTCGCCCCCTACGTGCAGGCGGACTTGCTTCTGACGAACCTCGCCGTGCTCGCGCCGGCCGCCGTGCTGTCGATGGCCGTCTCCGGCGCGCTCGGCCTCGTGGTCGAGCGGGCGCTGATCCTCCCGGTGTATGGCCAGCACCTCAAGCAGATCCTGATGACGACCGGCGGCATGATCGTCGCCGAACAGGGGCTGTATGCGCTGTGGGGACCGCAGATCATTCCGCTGCCGCTGCCGACCTCCCTGCGCGGCTCCTTCATCGTCGGCGACATCGCGATTGCAAAATACCGGCTGCTGGCGATGCTGGTCGGCCTGATCGTGTTCGCCGGCATTCAGCTGGTGCTGAACCGGACCAAGATCGGACTGTTGATCCGTGCCGGCGTGGAAAACCGCGAGATGGTGGAAGCGCTCGGCTATCGCATCCGGCGGCTGTTCCTCGGCGTGTTCATGACGGGCTCCGGCCTCGCCGGCCTCGGCGGGGTGATGTGGGCGCTGTATCGCGAGCAGGTGCACGCCTCGATGGGCAATGATCTCACGGTCCTGATCTTCATCGTGGTGATCATCGGCGGCCTCGGCTCGGTCGGCGGCTGCTTCATCGGTGCGCTGCTGGTGGCGATGGTCGCCAATTACGGCGGCTTCCTGGTGCCGAAACTGGCGCTGGTCTCCAATATTCTCTTGATGGTCGCGATCCTGATGTGGCGCCCGCGCGGGCTTTATGCGGTGACAGGTCGATGAGGGTTTGCCGATGATGATCCTTTCCGGCGATCCGCCGCGCAGCCGCGCGCTCTCGGTCATTCTCCTCGTCATCATCGCGGCGCTCGTGCTGACGCCGCTGGTCTTTCCCGGCGCCAAGGCGATGAACGTCGCCACCAAGATCTGCATCTTCGCAGCACTGGTGGCGTCCTACGACCTCTTGCTCGGCTACACCGGCTCGGTGTCGTTCGCGCACACCATGTTTTACGGCATCGGCAGCTATTCGGTGGCGATCGCGCTTTATTCCATGGGTCCGAGCTGGACGGCGGTCGCAACCGGCGTCGCGATCGGCCTGCCGCTGGCGATGCTGCTGGCGCTGGCGATCGGCCTGTTCTCGCTGCGGGTCGAGGCGATCTTCTTTGCGATGATCACACTGGCGGTTGCTTCGGCCTTTGCGGTGCTGGCCTCGCAGATGTCCTGGCTCACCGGCGGCGAGGATGGCCGCAGCTTCCAGCTGCCGGAGCTGCTGCGGCCCGGCACGGTGCTGATTTCCAAAGCGAGGCTCGGCTTCGAACTCAACGGCCGCACCTTGACCTATTATCTGATCTTCGCCGCCTCGGCGACGATGATCCTGGCGCTGCTCCGCGTGGTCAATTCGCCGTTCGGCCGGGTGCTGCAGGCGATCCGCGAGAATCGTTTCCGCGCCGAGGCGCTCGGCTTCCGCACCGTATTTCACCTGACCTACGCCAACTGCATTGCGGCGCTGGTCGCCGCCGGCGCCGGCATGCTGAACGCGCTCTGGCTTCGCTATGCCGGACCCGACACTTCGCTGAGCTTTTCGATCATGCTGGATATTCTGCTGATGGTGGTGATCGGCGGCATGGGCACGATTTACGGAGCGATCATCGGATCGGTGATCTTCATCCTGGCGCAAAACTATCTGCAGACGCTGATGGGGGCGGCTTCCGACGCAGCCGCCGGCGCCGGGCTGCCGTTGCTGCCGGGACTCCTGCATCCGGATCGCTGGCTGTTGTGGCTCGGCCTCTTGTTCATCGCCAGCGTCTACTTCTTTCCGACCGGCATCGTGGGACGGCTGCGAAATCCGCCGCGCAAGCGGGTTTGATTATCCGGCATGTCGTCCTACATAGGATCGGCATGATCTATTTCGTGCCCAGCGGTCCCCTCGAGCCCCGAAGTGATCCCATGCCGCCTGTCTCGATGTTGCTGAACATTCTCTGGATCGTCTTCGGCGGCCTGTGGATGGCGATCGGCTGGGTGATCGCCGCGATCATCATGGCGATCACCATCATCGGCCTGCCCTGGGCGAAGGCCGCGTTCACGATCGCGGCCTACACGCTGCTGCCGTTCGGCCAGAAGGCCGTGCGCCGCGACAGCCTCACCGGCCAGAGCGATATCGGCACCGGGCCACTCGGCCTGATCGGCAACCTGATCTGGCTGGTGCTGGCGGGCTGGTGGCTGGCGCTCGGCCATCTCGTGACGGCTGTCGTGTTGGCCGTGACCATCATCGGCATCCCGTTCGCCTGGGCGCATCTGAAGCTTGCGGGGCTGGCGCTCTGGCCGATCGGCAAGGAGATCGTTCCGATCTGAGCATGATCCAGATAGAGTGGGATGACGATTCGAAGAAAAGTCGTCGCGCTCTACGCCTCGACCCAGCCGTCAGCCGTTACGGTCGGCTGATCGTTGGTCCAGTGCGGTTGCAGGATAAATTTCAAGCCCGCCTCGAACGGAAGAATGCCGACCTGACGGGCGTCCTGGGTGATCTGGATCGCCCAGTTCCCGGGAGCGGAAGGGTGCCTGTGCACCAGGCTTTGAATGAGGCCGGCGGCGAACAGCATGGCGTCGATATCGTCAGCCAAGGCCGCGCCGTCGTGGCCATGGCCATCGACGGGGTTCTTGGGATCGCGAACCTGGAACCGGTAGAAGGGCATCGAACATTGATGCCTTGGTCGCAAGCGGCGGCTTTGACCTTGATCAAGTCTGCCGCCCGGGGGGCGGAGTTCCGCGTTCCCGAGCTTGAGCTTTCTTGCCGAGCGCAAGGATGGCCTCCTCGACGCTAAGGAAGGAATGGTCCCGACCCAGCAGTTCCCCGATGCCATAGCGCGCGATCGCCGCCTGGGCCCGCACCGACTCCAGCCGCGCGATGGCAAAGTCGACGCCATCGGCCTGGCACCGGCGAATGAGGTCACGCAGGATCTGCGCCGCCGTGAAATCGATCTCGACGATCCCGGTCGCCTCCAGCACCAGTAGCCGCGCCGGCTGCGGCGCGGACTGCACCGTATTGAGAATGTCGCGCCGGAAGTTATAGGCGTTGAGAAAGGATAGCGGCGCCTGGAATCCCGCCACGACGATGCCGGGCTCCCGCTCGCCGGGCAAATTCGCGCTCGCCGGCCACCAGATCGAGGTCCCGGGGATACGCTCGAAGATCATCACCCGGGCGCGCGTCGTGCTCCAGATGCCATGCAGCAGAGACAGCGCAATGCCGATCGCGACGCCCTGTTCGATCGGCAGCACGATGATCGCCGCCGCGGTCGCGACGATCAGAAGAAACTCGCTCAGCGACTGCCGGTAGACCGTGACGATCTGGCCGAAACGGATGATCCGCAGCGCGACGAACAGCAGCACGCCGCCGAGCGCCGCATTCGGAATTCGGCCGAGCAGCGACGCGCCGAAGGCCAGCAACACGATGACGATGGCACCGGCCACGAGGCCGGCGAGCTGCGACCGGCCGCCGGTCTCGCAAACCACGGCGGTGCGCGGCGGGCTGGCATTGACCGGGATGGCGCCGATCAGTCCCGACAGCAGGCTGCCGGCGCCGACGCCGACAAAGTCGCGGTCGACGTCCGGCGGCTGATCGGGGTCGGAGGGAAAGGCGCGCGTCGTCGCCGCCGTTTGCACCATCACGACGATCGAAATGATCAGACTGAGCGACACCAGGCCGGTCAGGTGACTGGCCGAGATATCCGACACCGCGAGAGCGGGCCACGTCGCGGACACGGTTCCGAGAACGCCCACGCCCCGGCTCTCGAGACCGAACAAGGCCACCGCCGCGCTCGCCAGCACAAGTCCGACCAATGCCCCGGGGATCCGTGTATCGATCCGCTCGGAAATGGCGACGACGGCAAAAACGCCAAAGCCGATCGGAAACGTGAATACATTGGTCTGGTTCAGATGCGCAGCGAGAACCGCCATGCGGTGCAGCATCGCTCCATCCGGCTCCGGCAATCCGAGGATTCCCGGCAATTGGGACATCAGGATGTGCACGGAAATCCCGGCGAGAAAGCCGATCGTCACGGGTATCGAGAGCAGGTCCGCGATCCATCCGAGGCGGAAGATTCCGGCGACGACAAGCGTAACGCCGACCATCAGCGCCAGCGCCGCCGCCAGCATCAGGTGTTCCGGCGAGCCGGATGCGGCGAGAGCCAGAAGCCCGCCGGCGAAGATCGGCGTGATGGTGGAGTCCGCGCCGCACGACAGAAAACGGTTGCTGCCGAAGATGGCGAACGCCAGCGAGCCCGCAAGAAAGGCGAAGAAGCCGATTTGCGGCGCGAATCCCCCGAGCCGGGCCGTCGCCATCTGTTCGGGAATGGCGATCGCCGCAAGCGTCAATCCAGCGAACAAATCGCGGGTGAGGAATTGCAGGCGATAGGCCTGCAACGAGCGGAAAACCGGCCAGAGTTTTGCCGCCAGACCGGAATCCGGCGAGCCGGAAGCATTCGCCATTACATCTCACCTCCCCGGCAGTGCGCGCGACCCGTCCGATCGCTTCGCCCGACGCTAGAGCCTTTTCCGTTTCGATGGAATCGAAACGGGGCTCCAGATTCTTGTCTTGACGCGTTTTCTTCACGCGAACCGGTGACCACTTCGCTCGAAAACGCTCTAGCTATGCCGGCTTTCCGATATCGAACATCGCGACCCGGCGGTCGGCCGGGACTCATCCCGCAGTGCGATATAGTGCATGATGTTCCCATCATGTGCGGCCTTTCAACACCCGTTAAGGTTTAAGTAACCGGGTTTGCTAACGCGGAGGCCATTTGTGCATCGTAAGCATATCCCCGGAGAGTTGGGGAATGCGGAAACTGGTTTCCAGAATGTGGGGCGCATTTGCAATGCCCCGGCTAGCGGCGAATGCACCGCCTCAGATGCCCGCGTCGAGTTGGCGCGGCCCGGTGCTATGGCTGACCCTGTGCGGCGTGCTGCTGATCGCGGCGATCATGGTGGGCACCGTTGCCATGGTCGGGGAGTTTCGCGAACGCGCGCTCGCCAACGGCGAGCGCGAGCTCGAAAACACCGTGCTGTTGCTGGCCCGCCACTTTGATCAACAACTCGACGATTTTGCAGTCATCCAGAACGATCTGGCCGAGCAGACGCGCTCAGCGGGCTTCGCCTCGCCCGATGCTTTCGCGCGCGAGATGTCCACGAGCGAAACGCATATGAAACTGAGGGCGAGGGTCAGCGGATCCTCCGACGTTGCCGGCGTAAACGTCTTTGACGCAGCCGGGAGGTTAATCAATTCATCAGAAGCGTGGCCCGTTCCGCTCGTCAATATCGCCGATCGAGCCTATTTCAAGGCTCTCCAATCGAGCTCCGCCGCAACGCCGTACCAGATCGAGCTGGTACGCAGCCGCTTCTCCGGACATTTGGCAACGGTTATTGCCCGCAAGATGACCGGACCGAACGGCGAATTTCTGGGAGTCGCTACGCGAGCGCTCGCTCCGTCGAAATTCGAAGCTTTCTTCTCGTCGATGGCGCTCGGCAACGACTCCGCGATCGCCATGTTCCACCACGATGGAACGATGCTGGCGCGCTATCCCCACGCCGACGGGATGGTCGGGAAGAAATTCAATGGCGCGCCGCTGCTGCGCAAGGTGATGACCGAGGGAGGTCAACAGACCCTGCGCGTGAATAGTCCCGTCGATCATCAGGACCGGATCGGCTCGGCAGCCGCCCTGAACCATTTCCCGATCGTGGTTATCGCGACCACCACCACCACGGCGGCGCTGGCCGACTGGCGTGCGCAAACCAAATTCACGATCATCGCCGCCGTTCTCTCCGCGCTGGTGATCGCCCTCATCCTGTTCCTGATCATCCGGCAGATGACGCGGCAGAACCGGGAATCACAGCTGCGGCTGGAATTGCAGAAGCACCGGCTCGACACCGCGCTCAACAATATGACGCAGGGCCTCGTGCTCTACGACGCCTCGGCGCGCGTCATCGTCTGCAACCAGCGCTATCTCGACATGTACGGATTATCGTCCGAAGTCGTGAAGCCGGGCGCCCACTTCCGCGACCTGATCCAACACCGCAAGGAAACCGGCTCCTACGACGGAGATATCGACGAATTTTGTTCGGCCATCCTGCACAACGTCGCGCAGGGCAAGGTCACCGATACACTCATGGAATCGAACGGGCGCTCCGCCCGTATCGTCAATCAGCCGCTGCCGCAGGGCGGCTGGGTCGCGACCATCGAAGACATCACGGAGCGGAGAAATCTCGAGAAGGAACGCGACCGCAACTACGCGTTCCTGCGCCAGATCATCGACCACATCCCCTCGCAGATCACCGTGAAGGATGCGCGAGACCGCCGCTACGTGCTGGCCAATCGCGTCGCCGAGATCCAGTTCGGCCTGCCGCGCGAGGCCATCGTCGGCAGGACGGCCTTCGATCTGTTTCCGAAGTCGGCGGCCTCGGCCATCACCCGGGATGATGACACGGGCCTGCGGTCCGCCGACGGCTTGTTCATCGACGAGCACCCCTGGGAAAGCCGAGGACTGGGCAAGCGCTTCAACACGTCAAGACGTATCGGAATTCGGGATCAGAGCGGCAAGGCCGAGTATCTGATCAACGTCGTCGAAGACGTCACCGAGCGCCGGCGCGCCGACGAGAAGATCGCGCATCTTGCGCATTACGACGCGCTGACCGACCTGCCGAACCGGGTGCTGTTCCGCCAACAGATCGAACGCGAGCTCAAGCGGACCGGCCGCGGCGAGCAGTTCGCCCTGCTCTACATCGACGTCGACGAGTTCAAGGGCATCAATGATTTGCTCGGGCATCATGTCGGCGACGAACTGCTCAAGGCGGTGGCGACCCGCATCAAGAGCTGTATCCGCGAGACCGATCTCGTGGCGCGGCTCGGCGGCGACGAGTTTGCGGTGATTCAGACCGCGGTCAAGGACACCGCCGAGGTCGTCGAATTCGTCACCCGCATTCACGAGGCGATCAGGCAACCCTATGATTGCTTCGGCCATCAGCTGACGACCGACGCCAGCATCGGCATCGCATTGGCGCCGCGGGACGGCACCGATCTCGATCAGCTGATCAAGAACGCCGACCTCGCGATGTACGGCGCCAAGGCCGACGGGCGGCGGACCTATCGCTTTTTCGAGCTGGCGATGGACGCCCGCGCCAAGGCGCGGCTCACCATGGAGCGCGAACTGCGCCAGGCGATGACGGATGGCGGTTTCGAAATCCACTACCAGCCGGTGGTCGATCTTCGCCGCGACGAGGTGAGCGGCTGCGAGGCGCTGCTGCGCTGGCGCCATCCCGAGCACGGCATGATTTCGCCGGCCGAATTCATTCCGATCGCGGAAGATACCGGCCTGATCGTCGAACTCGGCGACTGGGTGCTGAAAACCGCCTGCGCCGAGGCGGCGAACTGGCCCGACCAGGTCCGCCTCGCCGTCAACGTCTCTCCGGTGCAGCTGAAATGCCAGACGCTGGCGCTGAAGATCGCGCGTGCGCTGACCGACACCGGCCTGCCGGCGAGCCGGCTCGAACTCGAGATCACCGAGGCGGTACTGATCCGCGACGACGAGGCCGCGCTCGCCATCCTGCACCAGCTCCGCGCCATCGGAGTCCGCATCGCGCTCGACGACTTCGGCACCGGCTATTCCTCGCTGAGCTACCTGAAGCGCTTCCCGTTCGACAAGATCAAGATCGACCGCTGCTTCGTCAGCGACATCGCGGAGATCGGCGGCTCCTCGGCGATCGTGCAGGCGGTCGTGAACATCGCGGCCGCCCGCAACATGACGACGACGGCCGAAGGGGTCGAGACGCTCGAACAGAAGGGAATCCTGCGCACCCTCGGCTGCACCGAGATGCAGGGCTACCTGTTCTCGGCCGCCAAGCCCGGTCACGAGGTGCGAAAACTGTTCGGCGCCGCCGGCGAGATCACCGCCGCCGTGGCCTGACGCTCCCGGGGTTCGGCCGGAGGCCGCAATCTCGTGGTTCCACCGGGTTCGAAGCCGGACCCGCGGGTGAGATTTCGTTAACTACAACGCCTTATTTTGCCTTCGACCTGAGTTGGAGGCATCGATGACCGGATCGAAGCTGTTTTGGGCGATGGCCGCGCTTCTTCTGGGCCTCGGTCAGGCCTCGGCAGAAACCGCGAACAGCCCTGCCGGCATCTGGCTCACCCAGGCCGGAGACGCCAAGATCCGAATCAGCCATTGCGGCGGCGCGCTTTGCGGTACGATCGTCTGGCTGAAGGTCCCGGTCGATCCGAAGACAGGAAAACCTCAGGTCGACGACAAGAACGCCAATCCCGCGCTGGCGAACCGCCCGATCATCGGCATCGACATCTTCAGCCGCATGAAATCGGTCGCCGGCGACAAGTGGTCGGGTACCATCTACAACGCCGACGACGGCAAATCCTATTCCGGCGACGTCATCGTGTCCGGTCCGCGAAAGCTCGAGGTGCGCGGCTGCGTGTTGGCAATCCTGTGCGGCAGCGAGACCTGGACCAAGATCGGCGACGTGACGGTCGCCGACGCCGCGGACTGACGATCGCCGACGCGCTTACGCCGCGAGCCGGCCGCGATTGTTCTCGGCCAGGATCGGACGAACCAGCCGGCCGAAGCGTTCGGCCTCCTCGTCATGCAGATAGCCCGACAGGCAGAACGAATGGCAGCCGGCGTCGATGAATTGCTGCAGGGTACCGGCGCATTGGGCGGGATTGCCGACCACCGCGATCCCCGCGCCCGGCCGGACCCGGGTGATGCCGGTCCACAGATGCGGCAACAAGAGGTCGCCATAGTCGCGCGCGAGCTGCTGCACGCGCTGGTTGGCTTCCGACCTCGTATAGAGCGTCCGCATCTCCTGCTTCTGCCGCTCGGTCGCGTCGCGCACCAGGACATCGGCGGCCTCCCAGGCGTCGCGTTCGTCCTCGCGGCAGATCACCTGCAGCCGCATGCCGAAGCCGATCGCGTTTTCGCGGCCATGGACTTTCGCCATCTGCCTGATCTCGGCGATATTCTGGGCGATCCGCTCCGGCAAGTCGCCCCAGAACAGATGCACGTCGGAATGTTTCGCCGACACTTCCCAGGCCTGACGCGAGCCGCCGCCGAGATAGAATTTCGGGAACGGCTGCTGCAGCGGCCGCGGCCGGATATGCGCGCCGGACAAGGTGTGGAATTTGCCCTCGAATTTCACCGGGCCATGCGCGGTCCACAGCGCTTTCAGGATCGAGACCTCCTCCTCCATCAGCGCATAGCGCTCTTCCTTGGCGTAGCGCACGCCTTCGGCCTCGACTTCGCTTTCGTTCTGGCCCGCGATCAGGTTGATGCAGATGCGCCCGCCCGACATCTGGTCGAAGGTCGAGATCATCTTGGCCATCAGCACCGGATTGATGTAGCCGGGACGCGCGGCGATCAGCGGCTTGATGGTGGACGAGCGCGCCGCCATGAACGCGCCTGAAATCCAGGCCTCCCAGCAGGTCGAACCCACCGGGATCAGGAGATACTCGAAGCCTGCCTGCTCCGCCGCCTGCACCACGCGCTCGCACAATTCCGGCGATCCCGCCACCTGCGCCTCGGGCACGCCATAGGCCGTGGTGTCGCCGTGCGTGGGCAGATACCAGCCGAATTCGAGCGGACGCATGGATTTTCTCTCCCTGAGGCACGGTGGCGCCGGTGCGATCTTTGCTGACGGCAGTCTACAGGCTGGGTCGGGCCGGACAATCGCTCCGAACGCGGGCGGCATATGAGCCGGCCAACGGCGCTGAACGCGCCCGGCGCGGGGCTCCGTCGGCTCATTTCGGCCGCGAGAGCCGCTCGCGATAGGCCTCCATGCCGCGGCGGACGTCGCCGTCTTCGACCCATTCACCGCCCTCGTCCATGACGCCGGCCTCCAGCATCGCCGCCGCGCACGGCCAATGCAGATCGACCCAGCGCGCAATATCGGCCTGCGCCATGCCGTTGCGACGGCAGATGCGCGCCGCCATCTCGCGGGCCAAAGGTTCGATATTCGAGGTCATGGCGCCGTCATCCGCGACCCTGGGTCCAGCCGGAAAACCCGGCCTCCGCGAGATATGAACCGGGAAATTGCCCACAGCAGGGCAATCCGCGTGTTCCAATCATGCGGGCGCGGCCGGCTTCGAGTTGTATTGGCAGATCAGCTTGATGGCGCAGCCAATGGGAGATCTCTTCCACGCTGCCAGAGGCACGGGGCGTCACCCCGCGAGGACACAATTGCGTCCTGCATCCTTCGCGCGATAGAGGGCGGCGTCCGCCCGAGCCATCAGTGTGTCGGGCGTATCGTCTTGTCGGACCGTGGACACTCCGGCCGACATGGTCACCGCGAGGCCCGGCGAGATGGCGAGCCAGTCGAGTTCAGAGACCATCTCGCGCAACCTGTCCAGCGTCCGCACCGCCTCGTCTCTCGCGGCGTCGGGCAATATCAGCAAGAACTCCTCGCCGCCGTAGCGACCGATCTTGTCAATGGCCCTGAGGTTGGCGAACAGGGCGATGCCGAAGGACCGCAGCACTTCGTCGCCGACCGGATGGCCGAACCGGTCATTGATCTTCTTGAAGGAGTCGAGGTCGATCATGGCGATGGAACAGGACCGTCCGTCGCGCTGGACTCGTACTATCTCTTCGTTCAGCGCCTTCATGACGCATCGCCGGCTAAGGGTGCCGGTCAACTCGTCCAGATCGGCAAGCTCCTCGATGCGCTTATAGGCAAGCTTGAGCTCGTTCCGGCTCTTGTAGAGCGCCTCGCGCATCGAAGTTCCGTAAAGACCGGTCGACGCAAACCGACCGAGCGCCGTGACAAAACACGTCAGCGCAAGCGCACGTTCTGCCCATGTCGACATCGGCATGGCGATCGGCTTGTCGGTCATCAGGAACAGCACGGTGAGGCCGACCGTCGAATAGGTCCAGACCAGCCCGGTCTGTCGCGCCGTCATTCGCAACACGCTGAAGCCCAGAATGATGAAATTGATGCAGACGAAATAAAACCCGACTTCGGGAGCGAAGTAGATCGCCCCCAGTTGAATCGTCGTGCTCGCGATGCTTTGCGGAACGGTCAGGTAGTGGTCCTTGAACCGATCGTTGAAGTGAATCCCGGAAAGCAGGAGCCACATGGATGACGCGGTAATGCCGCAGATGAGATAGACGATCGGGCTTGCGAGCGTCGTGCGGCCCGCAAAATAATAGAGCAGCAGGATCACCGCATCGACGCCATAGCTGAGCGCTTGCGCAATGTACATCGGACGTCGTTGCGCGGCTCGTCGCGCCAACTCTTTCGACGGCAACGAACGACTGTTCCCGCCGACCAGGATCTGCGCAGCCGGTGTGACGACGTGTTCCATGAACCTGGTCCAAGGCGATGTGCCCCGCCAAGTCTATATTTCAACGTCTTAAGGCTTTGTTCGTGAAGGCGGTGCCGCGGTGGACCACCGTATTGATACGGACTGCCCATTGGACAGGTTGGACAATTTTGGCGCTTTTCCGGTGCGGCCGGGCACGGGTCGCCGCTTTCACTCCGGGACCCGCAGGGGGTTTGGCTTGCACGCCCGGGTACCCGGCAGGCTAACACGACTGCAGAAATGCCCCTGACAAGCCTCGCGACTCGCCCCTTCCGGCTCCCGCGGCGCCGTTGCCCGCGGCCGGGCAATCGGCTAAATGACCGGCCGACGCACCCGTAGCTCAGCTGGATAGAGCGTTGCCCTCCGAAGGCAAAGGTCACACGTTCGAATCGTGTCGGGTGCGCCAGCAAAATCAATCACTTAATGGCACAACGATTTAAGTGATCATCGGCCTAGCAAACATATAGCAAACAACCAGGCGCTTTTTTGCGCCGCTCATTCGGAAGCCGCTTGATGCTATTTGCCAGACGGCGATGGGCCAAGAAAGTTGCTATCCAAGGCGGCCTTCACCGCGTCCCTCCTGCATACAACTGGATGGTCTCTAACTTGGTTTGGGCGGCGCGACAGTCTTCTTACAAGGATCGTCTGTCACACCGACAATGCGTTTTGATTGCTGGATTCACCATGGGGGAAAACAAAACCGTATTGCCAAAGCTTTGTGGCGACATCGACGTGTCGGATGAAGACGGAAAGGCCATCCTCCTAGCTGTTCGAACTGCATCGCTGATTATTGCGGAGCGGACAGGAGAGTATGCGTTGCTCGCCTCTTTCCACAATATGTCCCTTGAAGATTACCTCTCCCTGCAACGAGTTATCGGGGTCGATCAGCGGTGAATTTCAAACGGAACTACTACCCGGCGGCGCTGATCAATTGCTCTATTGCGATCTGCCAATGATTGGCCGAAGAGACGTCTTTCGGCAGCTTCACGATGTAGGTCGCGGCGTCCTTCAGGGTGAGCAGCGGCTTTCCCCTCCGGCACCGGAATTGGATCACGGATTATCGATTAGCCATCTGTTAGCGCTATAAAAGCCCAATGCTGCCGCCCTTTTCATCCACTCGCGCCCTTTGGGCTCGTCCTTCGGCACGCCTTTGGCATACAAATAGTGAACTGCAATCAAGTACGCGGCGAGGGGATCCTCAAGATCTGCCGCCTTTCTATACCAACGCACGGCTTCGGCATAATCTTGGGTCACGCCTTGTCCATCTTCATAGAGTTGTGCAATTGCCCTCATTGAAGAAGTATCCTTGCGATCTGCCGCCTTTCTATACCAACGCATGGCTTCGGCATAATCCTGCGGCACATTCTCCCCTTTTTCGTAAGCACTACCGATCAGCCACATAGCGCTGGTATTACCGTTTTCAGCGGACATCCTGCGCCAGCGCAAAGCTTCGGCTTCGTCCTTGGGAACGTCACGACCATTCCCGTAGATCCAACTCATGCCCAACATACCGTCTGCATTACCGAGAGCTGCGGCCTTTTCGTACCAGTGTTTCGCCGCAACATAGTTTTCCGCGTCGTAGGCATCCTTACCCTTCTTTGCCATCGCTTCTGCTGAAAGACCCGTGGCCTCGAAATCGTCGGCGCTCGCGCTATTGGAGACAATGCGGTTAACGTTTTTGGCCGCATCCGACCATCTCTTCACCGCCGCGAGATGAAGGTCTAAGACGTTATCTCTGCGACATTGGTCTTTTGCATGCTGTTTGGAGAACAACTGGAGCCTACGCTGATCTTCCTCGGGTGTGGCATTCGTGGCTTTGGCCATCAAAATCTGTAGCGTCAACAACTCCGACCCGGTCAAAGTGGGAAGGCTCTTGCACTTCTCCTTCAAAGCCGCGTCGTTCTCGCGCTCAAACGCCGCACTCTGCATATCATCCAATACAGTCTTCTCACATTGAAAAAACACCGCCGAGCCTTCAATCAACCGCCTAGACTTCTCTTGGTTATCGACGGAAAGTGAGCCGGGAGCGTTCCGAAGCGCCGATAGTTTTTTGTCGACATCGGCGTCCTGGTTACATTTCGACAACACAATCTCTTCGAGCGACGGAACAATTCCCATTAGGTGGTGCAACTTACTGTCGGCCTCTGCCCACGTCGGCATGTATCGGTCCTGCGAACTTGCCGCAAACATCCGGTCGATCCAGTACTGGTCAATCTCCATGTCCGCTAAATAGGCTTTAACTTTCGGCACCAATTGCTTTTGAAGCGCCTCGTATTCGGCGTCGTTAATCTTTTTTGCCTCTTCTCTTGGGAGGTACGGTCTGTGTAAGGCGAGGTAATTGCCAAATCTCTTTGCGCCGCCGGCGTAAACGAGAAAGCAGGCACTCGCACAGATCCTGTTCTCTTGATGATCAATTCTGACGCTATCAATCGGTTGTCTACCCACGTCCCAAACTGGAACATCAGTTTCCAGCCGAAGCCGCCGAATGATGGCCCCCATTTTCATCGCTTCATCGACGTTCCCGCCTTTAGAACGGAGGTAGATCGGAGACACAAATTCGCCGTAGGTATTGTAGAATTCGAGCAGCGTCTGGCTGTCGCCGGGGACAATGTCACCTTCCAACTTGACGCCTCGAATGATGGTGCCGTCGGTCCGTCTGGCCAGTTCAAAGGTGGCAGCTGTACACGCTGCCGACCAACTGTACGAGCCAACCACTAACGCCACTAGGTTGACGGCGAGAAACCGATTAGGCGCATGTGGCATAGGTTCCTCCAAATTGGGCGCTGGGAGCGGCAGAAGCACAGCCACTTAGGACCAAGCAGGCAGGAATAAGCCATCCACGCATGATAACCCCCGTCGCAACGGCTGGCGCCGGGCGGGTGATTGCGCGTGAACACAGGGCTCAGCACGCCCCACGTATTTCCCCGTGGGGTATTGTATTTCGTGAGCCGCCCGACATGGCGGGAGGCCCTGTGTTTCGAACGCGCAAAGCGTATCGTTCGGCCGTAATCACTCGGCTAACGACAAGAGGACTATTCCATGAAATGACTGGAAAGGGAAAGCCCTTAAACGGCTCGTCTTGCTGGCCTCAGGCCCAAAAATGGGTTGTTGAAATGAAGTGGCTCTTCTTGTCCATCATCTGGATCATCCTCACTTTTGCATCGGTTCGCGCCGCCGAAATTTCAGGAGTTCCCGAGATCACTGACGGCGACACAGTCATCATTTCCGGGAAAAAGCTTCGACTATTGGACATGGACGCGCCGGAGTCAGACCAGTTCTGCCTCAATCAAAAGAGCGAACCGTGGAATTGCGGGATCGACGCGCGCGAGGCACTCCGGAAAAAAGCCGGTGGCAAGGAATGGGATTGTCAAACTACTCGCCCTGATGACCACGGACGAATGCTCGCCTGGTGTCTCGTCGAAAAGGAAAATATCAGCCAGTGGATGGTTCACGAAGGATGGGCGATGTCGCCCACCCATAAGGGCTACAGCCACCGCTTCGATGCCGACGAGAAAGCCGCGCGCGACGCTCAGGCCGGTCTTTGGGCCGGAGCGTTCATTGCTCCTTGGGATTGGCGGCGGCGAAATTGCAAAACTGAGGTTCGGGGCGCGCTGGGCGTTCCGATAGACGCCCAGCGGAAACTTTGCGGTTCCCCGGCGATTCCGCTTGACCCAAGCTGCACCATCAAGGCCGCGTCGCGAGGCGGCCAATGCATCTATCATTTGGATGGTGGGTACTTTTACGGCGCGCTCAAAATGTCGGGTAGCAATAAGCGTTGGTTTTGCTCCGAAGCTGAAGCGCAGGCGGCTGGATGCCGCAGATCGAAGCGATAGGCACTAAATCGACAGCCCCATGGGCTGCAAGTCATTTGGAAATTTCGCAACTCAAATTTACCAACTCGGCGAGTGAGACATTGCTCTCGACCTTCGCGTCAAGTGCAGCAAGCTTTGGCTTTTCATAGCCGATTGCGGCTTTTGCAGCGTCAATGCGTATTTCAATCCGCTGCGTCAGATCCTTGTAGACTGCCACCAAAAAGGCATGCGCATCACCCTGGAACGCTTCATCACCGAGCGCGGCCTCAATCTTTGCGGCTGTCTCTGCTTGGGCGCACTCCCGAGCGAGGGTTCTTTTGTTCTTCACGCCCGGCTTTCGTCCGCCGGTTTTTATTCCCTTCGCCATCTATTTACCTCTAGTTTAGAGCAATTGATGAGCGCGCCGGACATTCGTCGTTCGTTGTCTCATGGGGCCGATGCGCGCGGCAGTACCAGCGGCCTGATTTACCCGCGAGCAATCGGACGCCGTAGCCGTAGGCACCCCACCGGCCGCAGTCGAAACAAAAATGCAACAAGACGCCGTTCCGGTCCTCGACCCGACCACGACGCGCGGAACAAGGTTGCTCATAGCTGGGCTCACCGGCGATTGGTGGCGCGGCACGCTCGTGCCATGGCAATGGCGCCAAAATATCGGCGGCACCGCTCTTTCCCGCCGCTTCTGCCGCCGTGTCTCGATTATTGTCCCGGTGGCTGTCTCGCGCAAGAACCGCTCGCGCCAGCACCTTAAGGCTTACGGTCTCGGTCACTGTCCTGTTCATTCTCTTTGTCGTTTCGGAACTGTCCCGGCTGTCTCGCTGCTGGGTACCGAGACAGGCGAGACACAGGGGAGAGGTCCACTGTAGTGGCGAGCAACCCTTTGGCTGCTGCCTTGGCCTTCAGGCGCTCAACCTTGCCTTTGTGCAATCCGAGTTCCTCAGCGGCTTCACGGATTGACATACCTTCGTTGAGCACTCTGGCAACCCGGCCCACATCGGCCTCAGCGATGCTCCTGCGCGTCCACAACGCTGCATTTAGGCGGACCTCATAGTTCGCTTCGAACGCTTCTGCGTCAGGACCGCTGAACCCGCGCGCTTTTTCAAAATAAATCTCAAATCGGGCCCCTTGATCCGGCAAATAATCGCTTGGCCGGCGGAGCGCGATTACAGTGTCGAGGACGTCCTCCCGCTTTGAGGTACCCCGCTGGCCTCCCCCCTTTCCAGCATGATGAACGAAGATGACCGAACGTCCCTGACGCCGATGCGCAAGCGCCCATTCCTGAACAATAACCCAACTCTCGGCTTCGTTCTCCTTGCCACTGCGGCAGAGGGTGGAAATGTTATCGAGAATCAGCACTTCGGCGCTGCCAATGAATGCATCGATTTCCTGCTGCCCCGCCTTCGTGGCCAAATCCGGAATTCCATCTTCCGTCAAATCAGCGCTTAGTAGGCGGAAGTAATCGGGCGTGGGGGGCTCATTGGCTAAGCCAGCAACGGTCGCCGCAAGACGTGTTTGGAGCACAGCAGCAGGCATTTCGCCATCCATGTAGAGGACCCTGCGTGGTTCAGGGGCTTTCCAGCCCAGGAACTCTCCTCCGCTTGCTATCGCATAGCCGAGCGCGAGAGCGAGGTGCGTCTTGCCGACGCCTCGAGGTGAATAGATCATCGCGAGCGCTTTTTCCGGTAGCCACGGCTTCAGGATGTCACGGCGGGGCGGAAGAATAAGCGTCAGAAAGTCGCCTATATTCAGCGGCTGAAGACGCGGCCTCACTTCGACCGCGGTAGCCTCAGCTTCCCGAATAGCCTGAGAGCCATTATGCTGCATGATCAGCCTCCGCGAAATCGGATGGCGCTTTGCCCAGCAGAACGTCGTTCCAGTCCGCGCCCGCCGCGGGAGGGGTAATTATGCGAACTCGTCGTCCTTCAGCGACAAATCTCTGCGCTGCATCGCGTGCAGCGCGCTGGCCCACGCCGCTCTCGTCGTGGTCCGAGCAGATCAGCACAAGACGCGCGTCTGACGGGAGTATGAGGTTCCTCAGACCGCCCGCCGAAATTGCGGCCCATGCTGGCAACGCGCATGCCACCGAGACGCTGAGCGCCGTTTCTATCCCCTCGGCCAAGGCGAGCCACTGGTCGACGCGCAGCCTACCGAGGCGCACGGCGCCACCGCCGATCGGCCCTAAGGCGGCTCTGTCGCGACGACGGAATTCTGGCGTAAAGTAAGTTCGGTGAATGCCAACTATGCCGCGCCCGACGCGCTCCACCGAGGCAATCATGGCGGGAAGATATTCTCGTGCCTCAGGATGCCAACACCGCGGCTCCCAACGCAGCGATGGCGGTGGTGGGGCAAAGATTCCGCGCGCAGCTAGATAGCAAACCACGGGGCTTTCGAGCGCCGTCCGCGCCCTATTCCAATGACGAAGAGCATAGGCGGCCCGACTATTTTCGGTTTGTCTCATGGAGCGCCTGGACTGCGACCCCTCCGGTGAGCTTGGCAGCCGCGTTCCGAATAGTCCGGAACGGCGCAGCTCAACGAGCACGTCAATACCGTTGCAGCCACCCCAGCAGGTAACCAAAAGCCGGGTTTGACCGTCGCGGAGTACGAGACTACGTCCTCCGTGGAGCGGACAACGGCAACGCCAGCCGCTGCCTTCCCTGCGTGCGTCACCGAGCACGCGAGCAATATCAGCGGCGCTCATGCGGCATCCGCCTCTGAGCTTGAGCGCACCCGCTCCTTCAGCCGCGCCTCAGCCCAGGCGATTAAATCGCCCCACCTGTAAAGCGGTTTAGATCCCCAATGTTGGAACGGAGGGCCGCCACCGCGGCTTGCTTTGGTTGCGAGCGTTGCCCGCTTCACTGGAAAGCCAGCCTCCGTTAGCGCCACCGCCGCCGCAGCGCGCGTCAGCAACGTTTCGGGATTAACAGGTATTGGCACCATCGCTCCGCTCCATTTGTTGAGTTTGGAGCGAGTTTGATCCGGCTTGCGAAAGTGCACCACGGTGCGTGAAATAGGAATTAGTCGGCCTTTTTCTTGCCCCTCCGCGCGATAGACCTCGGGTGATTATAGAAATTGTCAGGAAACTTGGTGAACTGCCTTGATGCATTGTTGACAGCCGAAGGAGCTGACACGACCAACCGATCGATTTGCTGGCCTGCTGGATGCGGCGCCCGATATCTTTTCGCCGCCTTGAGGTAATGACCCCACACCACGACACTGCCCGACTTACCCCAGCCCGCGCGCTGTGCACCGCCAGCGGCCTTCCATAAAGCCTCACATAACTGGTGCGCGTCAGGGTTTTTGTTACCAGGCCATCTGCCCTTTCCTCGTCGATAGAGAGCCCCTGCCACAAGGGCACAATGTTCCATCGGATTTGGTCCGGTATTTGATTTGGGATAAAGCTTCCCGCGTCCCTGTTTTCGCGGCCTGCTGATCACTCGAGCGGTACGAGCAGCGACGTCTTTCAGAGCGTGATACATTTCATTTTCGTGCGCAATTCCCCTACCCCCGTCCAACAACAGCGCAAGGATTTGCAAGTCGGCTAGTTCGACCATCAATAACCGAGCCGATTTTTCGAGGTTTCGAAGTCGCTGAAACAGATCGGGGCGCGACGGATAGGTTGATTCCCGTTCGATCGCATAGCTCAGCCCTGCGATCAATACCGTCAGCTCAGCCGTCATCGAATGTCCGCCGTCCGGGACCACTGAGCTTTATTGAGAAAACCACCGCGCTTCGCCACAGTGCTCATCTGGCCGTTTGCCGCATCTGAATTACCGTTCCGACCATGAGCACGGCTGTCCGGTCCGCCACTGCGTCCGCGGCCGCAAGCAAGACGGCATCGGCAGCATGAACGTAGCGACTAGTGAGGGAGCGCCCTTTATGTCCCACCAATGCCGCAATGGTCGTCTCGCTAAAGCCGAGATCGCCGGCAAGTGACGCGAACGAATGACGCAACGTGTGGGGTGTTATGCTCGCGGGCAATCCGCCAAGTTTCGTGATCTTCGCCCACAGCTTTGGGAAACCCGACATGCGGCCATCACCGCGCGTCGCGGGAAAGACCAGCGCGTCATTGCTCGCGCGAGTTAAGCTCCGCAGTAGCTCGCATGCGGCCTGCGACAAAGGCCTCACGCTGCGACCAGTCTTCGTGTCCCCAAGCGTTGCCGTGCGCCGGTGCAAATCAATCTCGGCCCAGCGCAACCCCACAACCTCACCGGAGCGCCAACCAGTGAGCGCCAGAAAGCGAGAGACCGCCACCGCCGCCGGCCAAATCTGCGCATTCGCCGCTCTTTCGAGCGCGGTGCCAAGAGTCTTGTATTCAGTATCACTAAGGCGTCTTTCGCGCCTGCCATCGGCGAACCGGACCACTCCACGCACTGGATTGTCGGGCCGCATCCGGTGACGCACGGCATAGGAAAAGATTGAGCCTAGCAGCCCCACGGTGCGACTTGCCGTGCCTTTTCCGCCACGGACATTAGCCAAGCCGCGCTTTTTTTCGGTTTTCGTCCGAGCGGCTGTCTTGCCTTCAGCAACAGCATGCATGAAACCATCAACGTCCTCGCGGGTCACAGCCGCGACCTTGAGGTTACCAAGCAGTGGTTTGATATGCCGCGCGATGCGGCCCTTGTCCGTAGCGATCGTGCTGGCCTTCTTGGCGGACTTGCGACGCGTCAGGAGCCGGCCCGCGTCTGCATCTGCGATGTAGAGGTCGCATAGCTCCGCGACGTTCGCTGCCCTGCGCTTCGATCGCTTTTCCGCGGCGGGGTCAGCACCGTCGACGACGTGCCCGAGGATGCGCTTTGCCGCCTCTCGGGCTTCATCCGGCGTCCAGGGTGAGCCGTGACGCCCAATCGTTTGCCAGCGCTGCCGGCCCTCCGCAGTGCGATACACGACAATGTAGGAGACAGTTTTGCTTTGCTGGCGACGGGCATGAAACCCGCCAACTACGCCGTCCCAGATGATCTCGCCCGGCTTGAGCGCCCGAATTTCCTTGAGCCCAATCCTCTTGCGCTCCGCCGCCACTGCCTGCCCCTTACGATAGCGCCGTTTGCTAGCAAACACATAGCAAACAAGTTCCCGCAAATCATAGCAAAATGAAGGCAATGGTCGCAATAGAAAACAAGCAAATTACTTGGTCATTCTCACACTCTTGCAAAAGTTAGCAAACTGACGCACTCTTAGGAAACTGCCCTCCGAAGGCAAAGGTCACACGTTCGAATTGTGTCGGGTGCGCCAGTGAAATCAGATACACCCCTAATTTTCGCTGAAGCCGTGATTTGTTCGGGTAAGCACCGGGTAAGCAGTCGTGGCGATTTCGACGCCATTGACCGCGATGACGCGGCGTGCAGGAAGCAGAAGCCACCTTCTGAAAACGAGCGGCCGTCGCGGGGAGCCCGGCGAAGTAGTGCGAACTTTGAGCTCGATACTCCCCGATTGAAATCCGGCGCTTCAGTTCTTTTCTCCGTTTCAGCGTCCTATCGATCAGCCTAACTGTCGGTTTACCGTGCGCGGGAACGGGCACTTCTCACGGGATCGATGCAATCTGCTTCTGCAAGCGCCCATTTCGACCACCGCTCCATCGCGTCCGGCGATATCGAAGTGGTTTCGCCCGTCACCGCAGTCCTTAGGCATCAACGTAAGCGCGGATGTCCATCGCTCGTCGCAAAGACGCAGCTTCTTCGAGCAGCCGATCTATTCTGGCCTGCTCAAGTTGCTGCCGGCGTTCTCGCTCCTCCCGTTCGATTTCCTATTCGCGATCGCGAGCGGCCTCCCACTGTGAGATGCAGATCGCACAAGAATCGCACAAACGGAGCTTCGGTTGATACAGCATAGAGAAAGATGGGTGCGACTCCATGGTGCTGGGAATGCAAAAAGCGATCAGGCGTGGGCGATAGCGGTCGCCGCAGGCGTGGGTCGCCAGATCCAAAGGACGGCGCTCACCGCAAATAAGGCCGGCACATCGGTCCACAGATGCGCGAGTTCGCCTGGATAGATCAGCGCCTGCGGGATCATCATGACGCCGTGGACCAGGTTGGCGAGGATGCCGAAGTCGAACAGAGGTATCGCCGCCCTCGGGTCCTTGGCGCCCCGGATCAGGAGCACAGCCCACGAGAAATAGAGGCCGAGCAACATCCACAGATAGGGATGAAGGCCGTCCAGGGGCGACGCGGGATGCGCTCCGCAAATGATCGGAAACCCCGACGGCAGGCTGCCCCAGACGATGCCGGCCGGATAGAGGAAAAGCCCAACGGGCAAGCCAAAGATGCTCCAACCGACGATCCGCATCACCAGCGCGGACTGCCTGAGTTTCTGTTGATCGGTCGTCATTGGCTTTCCTTCCGCCAGGTTGGGGCGATCTTGCATTATGCTCGACCCTGGTTGCCATGGCGGCTAAGGTGAGGCGAACCATATGAAGCCGCAATCATGGTTAGAAACGGTCTTTATTCGTATACCATAGAAGCGCTGGATGGCCTGGACGGCGTCAACAATGGTGTGTTCGTGCTGCGCGACGGCGCATTGCGCGGCGGCAGCTCATTCTTTTATTTCATTGGCACCTATAGTTGCGCCGGAAGCAAATGGAAGGGTGAAATAGCCGTTCAGGAGCATACCCCCGCTCCCCTGACGTCATCCGTAGTGGCGGGAAAGTTGGTCGATGCCGGATTTTCCGGAACGTATACCGATAATAGCGCCGAATTCGAAGCCACTGCGCTAGTTGGGAAAAGAAGCCTTCGGTTTCATGCAAGCTTGCGGCTGCTGAAGGAGGATTGAGTCAGAATACGATGCCCACTAACATACCGAAGCCTCCAAATTTTGCTGTAGCTATTCCGCGGATATCCGTGGCGTTTCTGAAACATCGGCCAAATGGTTTTCCGTGCATCCCTCCAGCATCAATCTGGCAACTGGATCGCCGGGAAAGCTCTTCAAAATGTCGCCATACGCTCGCGCTGCCTCAGCCAGATCGCCAGCCTCGAACTTTTGAGAAGCGTGGTTGGTCATAGCGGTAAGCTGCTCGTCTCGACCACGAATCTTTAGCTCTGGATCATCGCTCGCGCGCAAAGCCAGCAATTCGTAGATCATGAACTCGGTTTTGCGGCCTTTCACCTGAACCCGCCTTATTGGGCGCGCGAGTATCTCCGCCTGCACCTGATCATAGATAGTGTCGCTGATGCAGATCGTAGTGCCAAACAGCTTGTTGATACCTTCAAGGCGGGCGGCGACATTCACGCCATCTCCCAACGCGGTGTAACTGAGACGAGCTGACGAGCCGACATTGCCGACCAGGACGTTGCCACAATTGAGCCCGATCCGGATACGGATGCGTGGTCGACCCTCCGTCTCCCACCTGTTGTTAACTTCTTCCATGCGCCGAGCTGCACGCAAAGCGCCAGCGCAGGCGCACAAAACATGGTCCGGCTGACGAACGGGTGCGTTCCAGAATGCCATGACGCCGTCACCAATGAACTTGTCAATGGTTCCGCCCTCCTGCGTAATCGCTCCGGACACTTCCTCGAAATAAGTTGATATCTGTACCAGTAGGTCATCCGGCGCGAGCCGCTCGGCATGGCTGGAGAAATTCTCCAAATCGGAAAAAAACACCGTGAGGAACCGCGGTTCAACGCCCAGGGCGAGCGGGATACCTGACTTGATAAGCTGGCGCACCACATCCATGGGAACGAAGGATGAAAATGACTTCAACGAGGTGCGCAGCAGCGACGCCGCAGATTCAAGCTTCGCAATCTCCTGGATCTTCGACGGCGGCCGTGCGTCCGCTTCGAAATTCAAACTTTCGATCGCTTGCAGTTCGCGCGACACATTTTCGACCGGCCGGGACAGTCGACTAGAAGCGACATGGATGAAGAATAGTTCGACCATCGAAAGAATGATGATGACCAACATCATGAGCCGATTAGTCGCCTTCAGCGTTCCGATAAAGTCGTCGATTGGCGTCAGTGTGATGACCTGCCAGGGCTGACCGAAGCCACTAGGGAATTTCGTGAAAGCGGCGACTAATTCTTCTCCGTTCACCGGCGATCGGAAACCAAAGTTTTCAGTGCCGGCAAGTCCATGCTGTCGATAGGCTTCGCGCACATTCGGATCATCGATGTCGGATAATGTCGCAATCTCAAGTCGTCCATCTACTATGCGGACGCCCTTCTTCTTGTCCGGAAATGCGATAATCTTACCGCTTTCGCCGTCAGCGATGAATGTAGTGCTGTGCAGGCTGGTCCGGTGGTCATCGAGAAATCGCGACAGTACGTCTACGGTGATGTTGGCGGATGCGCAGCCGAGAAAATCGACACCGCGGAATATTGGAACGCGCAAAGATATAATGGGGAAGCCTGTATCGGGATTGATTGAGGGTTCGGTCACCGCGAGCGTGCCGGTCGTCTTGGCAGATTGATAGCCTGGCAAGGTCCGAATATCGACTTCGGTAACCACGTTGTAACTGCCGACCTCATGTGGCCATATGTCAAAGAATGTGCGATGGCGCATCCGCCGCAATGCGAAGCCAATCGCGTCAATATAGCTGGAGTGCCAGTTTGCGGCCACCGGGATTGCAGGGTCTGAGCGCCTGCGATCCTCGTCGATGCGAGTTACTACGCGGTGATAGCCGTCGTCGAAGCTAACATAGACGGCATCGATATATGTGGCTGAGGTCAGGGCGCGGTACAGCAGATCGCGGCTTGGTTCGGTACGAAAATAGCCGGGATCGGTAGCCGCGACCTCCGCAAGGAAGCGCAGCGGACCTTCGGTATTCTCGATCAAAGCCTCCGTGCGTTCTAAACTGGCTCGGCTGGTCTCCGCGACCGCTTCATTGAGGATCGCAATCATGCCGGCTGAATTCTTGTTATAGTTGTAGATCAAAATAAAGATGAGGATGGGAATGCTCAGACCGATGAACAGCAACGACATAAGCACGCTCAATTTTGGCCGTTCGATCGTAACTATGAATGGAATGGCGTTTATTCGGGTCAGGCCACCGCGAAGTAGGAAGCGATTTCGGTACACAAGCAGAGCCGGTATCGCTAGACCGAAGGGTAAGAGCAGCAGGGCAATCAACCACCGCCGCTGGCTGCCGTCATTGCCTCTCCAGATTAGTGCATCGGGCAACTTGTCGTCTTTCAGCAGGCCGAGCCTTCGATAGGTCGCGGCAATGTTTTGCCAGCGCGCCGGATCCTGCTCACCGATTCGGCCAGGATCCCGCCCGACCAATGTCTCCGTTCGCTCCGCTTCATACAGCAGGGCTGCGCGGCTCTTTTTTTCAGAATAGTTCTTCAGGATGAGGTCGACCGCTATCTCCTTGTGCGCGAGCGCGTAGGCCCAACCCTTGATACTGGCGGATCTGAACGCAGCCACCCGATCCGGATGGGCCTCCACTTCCGCTTCGGAGGCGCACAAATTATCGCCATAGAAATCGATACCGTAATCCTTCGGTGAAAAGACACGATAGGCCGCCCCAAGTTGATCGAGGACGAACGGCTCGTTGGTGCTGTACGCAACCATCGCGTCAGCCCTACCTGCCAGAAGATCGAGCGGATTACCCTGGTGATCGACCCTCGGCATCGCCTTGTAATCGACGCCCTCGCGCTTGAGCATGGCCGCGATCTCATCGCTGCCCGGAGCGTCCATGAGCCTCCGGCCGCGCAAATCCGCTACGCTCGTGATGTCAGCCCGGCGAGGCACCAGCATGACGACCGGAGAGTGCTGGAAGATGGCTGCCAACACGACTAGCCGGCGACCAAGCTTCCATTCGCGAAGGACACTGGCGCTGCAGACACCGAAATCGGCCTTGCCGCCGGCAACCTCTTCGGCGACGTCGATTCCGGGACCGCCCTCGCGGATCGCGACGTCGAGCCCAGCGTCGCGGTAGAAGCCCTGTTCAAGGGCTGCGTAGTAGCCGGCAAATTGAAACTGGTGCTTCCATTTCAGCTGCAACGAAATCTGATCGAGGGCTGCGGCAGGACGCAATGTGAGCAGGACCACGCAAATGACAAGGATTCCCCACTTCAGCGAAGCTGGGCCATCAACCGATCGTAGTGCCCGGAGCAAAACCGCAATAGTGCGGGCAATCCACTTTGCGCACGCCCCTCCCTCGCCGGCGCTTCGACCGGAGATAAACATTCGTGCCAGCTTGATTTTCATTTCGGGACTTTTGCCCCTCAGAACCACTGCCCTAGCCTTGCACTAAACAACTGAAATTAGCGGCTTCCAGCGAGCTCAGGTTGAGCAAGATCAACATTTCCTTGTTGGCAGGATCGCACGTCCGTCCCTGTGCGCGTTGGAAATGGAAGGGCGGTCGTCAGATTTTCATCGCTAACGCGGAGTCCGATATCTTGATTATAGGGAGCGGTCGAAGCTGGCTGCCAATGAGATGAGTTACAGTGGTCTATCGCGACGTGAACGGCGCGATCGCTTTCTTCGATGGCCCGATCTACATTTGAATGAAGACATTGTCCAATTGCAAGCCGCCGAGCGGACGACTTTCATAGTACGCGTGTCGCGCCGGGAATTGTGCGCAGTGCCGCCGTCGCCGCCCAGCTCAAGGCGACCGTCAGCACGAACGCGGCCACCGCCTTGACGATCGCGGGCAGATCGAAATCGAACAGCCAGTATTGCAGCCAGAGCACGATCGGGTAGTGCACCAGGAACATGCCGAAGGCGTTCTGTTGCATGGGATCGAGGATGCTGAAGCCCGATCGCTTGAACCTCAGGAAATAGGCCAGGATCGCAAACAGGATTGCGGCGCTGAAGGCAACGAAGAACAGGCCGTAGGCCGCCTCATACCAATGCGGCAGGGTGTCGGGATTGCCCAGTATTTCACGTTTGATGGCGATCAGGCCCCACAACAGGCAATAGGGAACGAGGGTTGCGATCGCCCAGCCCCAGCCGCTCTTCGCAAGCCTGCCGTCCGCGCTCAGCAGGCCGCGGTCGAAATTCGCCGCACCGACGCCAGCCCCAATGAAGAAGTAGGCGGCGTAGAACAATACGCGGCTGGCCTGCACCGAGAACGGCCCGAGTTCGAACCAGTGACGCGCTCCGTAGTAGACCACGGCCGGAATATAGACGACGGCAGTGACCGCCAGCATGAACAAATAGAAGTCGACCGGCCGCTCGTAGCCGCGCAGCGACAGGCGGTTGATCGGATCGAGCAGCCGAGGCGAGATCCGGTACAGGAGGCTCGCCGTCAGGTCGAACGCCAGCAACACCCAGACGAACCAGATCGGGCCGCTCGGCCAGGGGCCGACGCTAACGGTTTTCCACCAGAACGCGGTGAAACCCGTATCCGGTTGCTGCCGCAGCGCGATGGCATAATAGGCGACCGGTATGACCGTGAACGCGCAGATCACGAAGGGCAGGCCGAGCCGGAGCAGGCGATCGCGAACGAAGACATGCGGCGCCTTACGGCCAAGGCTTGGCCAGACGAACAGTCCGGAGAGGAAAAAGAACATCGCCATGAAGAAGCTGTCGGTGGCGAGCACCACGCAGTCAAATCCGATCCAATACTTGGGATCGGTATGGCCGAAATACGTGTAGGGAATGACCGCATGATGGATCAGGACCACGAGGGTCAGGAAAGTGCGGGTGCGGTCGATCGAGAAATTGCGCGCTTTGATCTTTGGCGCGGCCTGAACTTGCACAGCCACTCCGGTGTGTGAAATTGAAGTCATGCTCGTCCGTCCCCTAGAGCGCACACCTCGAATATTTGAGTGTCATTCCCGGGATATCCGGGAACAGCCGGTTCAAGGTGTTGTCGTCGATAACTTTCAGGTTAAGGCGCACGTTTTGGTTCATGATGCTGGTCGCGCAGGTCGCCCCAATTTCTAGATTATCGCCGTCCTGCTTTCTCGAGGTGATCGTGCACTTGGCGCTTTTTCCGCTGATCCGATTCCCTTCGATGATGAACCCCGAACCGAACAGGTCCGAAAGCTCGGCGAACACGAATCCGTCGCCCTTCTTGGTGAATACCTGACTGCACAGATCGGCTTCGGTAGCCCAAGCACCAGAAAGTTCGATGGCGTGGGCTCTGACCGGCAGTATCAGCACTGCTCCGGACAGAACAGCACCGAGCAATGCTAAACGAGAGAAATCAAACATTTGTATTCTCCTTGGAGAGTGACGCCTACTCCGCGGCGATATGTTCGGGTGGTTGCGGTTGCGCTGGTGTAACGACGGGCCGCTCGGTCGGAGGGCGTGCGCCAGGGCGCAGCCGCTCGCGAATGGCCTGGAACATCACGTAAAGCGGCGGGATCGCGAAGATACCGACAAAGGATGCCAGGATCATTCCGCCGAACACCGGCGTGCCGACGCCGCGTCGCGCCAGCTCCGACGCACCCGAGGCCACGACCAGAGGATAAAGCCCAAGGATGAAGGCGAATGACGTCATCATCACCGGGCGGAAGCGCAGACGCGCGCCCTCGGTTGCCGCTTCCAGCAACGGAATGCCGTGCTCGCGCTTTTCCTTGGCGAATTCGACAATCAGAATGCCGTTCTTGGCCGCCAATCCGATCAACACGACCATGCCGATCTGGCCATACAGGTCGAGCGTCAGTCCGGCCAGGACGATGGCGCCAAATGATCCGAGAATGCCGATCGCGACCGATAGCAGGACCGGCACTGGAATGGTCCAGCTTTCATATAGCGCGACCAGGAACAGGTAGGCGAACAGCACCGCAAAACCCAGAATGATCGCGGTCTTGCCCTCGGCGCGCTTTTCCTGAAATGACGTATCCGTCCATTCGCCGGCATACCCCGGCGGAAGCGTCTTCGCCGCTACCTGCTCGAATGCCTTCAGAGCCTGGCCCGACGATATTCCCGGCGCCGGACCGCCCTGAATAGTCACAGCGCGGAGGTTGTTGTACCGGATCAATGCCGGAGGGCCGACGACGATACGTGTCTCGGCGAGGCTGCGCAGCGGAATCATCTTCCCCTCGGCATTGCGCACGTTGATGCGATAGATGTCGTCAATAACCGACCTGTCGGCAGCTTCGGCCTGGACCTGCACCTGCCAGGTGCGGCCAAACAAATTCAGGTTGTTGACGAAGTAACCGCCAAGCGACGCTTGCAATGCCTGAAACACATCCTTCAGCTGAACGCCGAGGATCTGCACCTTGTCGCGATCAATATCGAGAAAGATCGAGGGGTTGGTTGCCGAGAAGGTCGAGAATACGCCGCGGAGTTGCGGGTCCTGGTTAGCCGCAACGACGACCCCACGCAGAACCTGCGCGAGTTCCTTTGGATCGCCGCCGCGCAAATCCTCGAGCACATAACTAAATCCGCCGCCTGTTCCGAGGCCGACAATCGGCGGAGGTGCCAATGGTACCACCGTGCCGCCCTGGATTTGACGGAACTTCGTCCGCAGCCGGGCGATCACTTCGCGAACGCCGAGGGCGGCGCTCTTGCGCTCCTCGAAAGGCTTGAACGTGACGACCATGAAGCCGGCATTGGGCTGCGAATAATTGTCGATGAAATTCAATCCGATGATCGAGGTGTATTCGGCAACGGCCGGGTCTTCCTTCACGATCGTTTCGGCCTGGCGCATGATTTCTGAGGTTCGTCCGACCGAGGCTCCACCCGGCAACTGGACAACAACGAATATGGCGCCCTGATCGTCCTCCGGCACGAATCCGGTCGGCGTCACCCGGGATAGGGCAACGGTCCCTGCCCCCGCCACCACGACCATCACCAGTCCGATAACCGAGAAGCGAACGAGCCGCGCAACAATAGCGCCATAGCGGTCCCGCACCCAGTCGATCGAGCGCATCAACCGTCCGATGATGCCGCGCTTGGGTCCATGATGGGGACTGAGCAGGACGCCGCACAACGCCGGCGAAAGCGTGAGGGCGTTCACGGCGGACAGCAGCATCGCCACCGCTACCGTCACCGCGAACTGGCGGAATAGCTCACCCGAAATACCAGGAATGAACGCGATCGGCACGAACACCGAGAGCAAAACCAGCGTGATCGCGATGATCGGCGCGGTGATCTCCGACATGGCGCGTTTGCTCGCTTCGGCCGGAGACAATTCCGGATTCTCTTCCATTACCCGCTCGACATTCTCGACGACCACGATGGCGTCGTCGACCACGATGCCGATCGCAAGCACAATGGCGAGCAAGGACACGGTGTTCGCGGAATATCCAACCGCCTTGAGCGCGATAAAGGTTCCGATCAGGCTCACTGGCACCGCAAGGGTGGGAATCAACGTTGCGCGGACATTGCCGAGAAACAGGAAGACCACCAGCACCACGAGAACGAAGGCTTCGAACAACGTCTTTTTCACTTCGTGCACGGTATCCTTCACGAAGATGGTCGGATCGTAAGGGATCGTCCAGGCCAGATCCTCGGGAAAGCGTTTCTGCAGTTCGGTAAGCTTTGCACGCAAGGCATTGACGGTGTCGATCGCATTGCCGCCGGGCGACTGGTAGACCGAGATCGCAGCGGCATTGTCGCCGTTGAACCGCGTGTCGCGGTCAAGATTTGCGGCGCCCAGTTCGAGCCGCGCGACATCGCGCAGTCGCAATATCGAACCATCAGAATTGGTCCGGATGACGATATTTTCGAAATCTTCGACGGAGCTAAGGCGTCCCTTGGTCTGGATATTGAGCTGCAACTGCTGATCGTTAAAGATCGGACGCGCGCCGATGCGTCCTACGGCAGCCTGTACGTTCTGCGATTGAATGGCAGTGATGATATCGTTGACGGTGAGATCAAGCCCGGTCAGGCGGTCAGTTTTGATCCAGGCTCGCATCGCATAATCCTGGGCAGCAAGAAGGTACGCGTCGCCGACGCCCGGCGTGCTCTTGATCGAATCCAGGAGATTGATCGTGACGTAGTTCGACAGAAAAAGCGGATCGTGGGTGTGCTTCGGTGAATAAACCGTCACAAAGGCGAGGATCGCGGTCGACTTCTTCTTGACGTTGATCCCCTGCCGCTGAACTTCCGGCGGCAGTAGCGACAGCGCGGTCTGCACGCGGTTATTGACGTTGACGGTATTGATGTCGGGATCGGTGCCGAGTTCGAACGAGACGGTGAGCGTATAGCTGCCGTCATCACCAGCCGTACTCTTCATGTAAATCATCTTGTCGACGCCGACGACCTGTGCCTCGATCGGCTGGGCGACCGTGGCATCTAACCACGGCGGAACTGGCGCCGGGATAGAATGTCGTGACCGAGACCTGTGGGGGCACGATGTCGGGATACTGGGAAACCGGCATCGCCAGATACGCCAGGGCGCCGGCAATCGTTGTAACGACGGCAATCACGATCGCCAGGCGTGGACGGTCGACGAAAATCGCGGAGAACATCGTCTTAGCTCCTGTCGGGCGCTGGCGGCAAAGGCGTCGCACGGACCGGCGCGTCTGGGCGCATCCCCTGAATTCCTTCGACTATGACCTGCTCGCCTCCCGTTAAGCCCTGGTCAATGATCACTCCGGTTCCGCTGGGGGAACCCGGCTTGACCCTGCGTATTGCCGCCTTGCCGTCGCTCGCGATGAAGACGTAGACGCCTTCCTGATCGGAAATCAGCGCCGACTGAGGAATGACTATCTTTTCCTCCGTGGTGCCGCTCTCCAGCGCCACACGGACCAGTTGGCCGTCGATCAAGGCAAAATCGGGATTCGGGAAGGAGGCGCGCGCCAGCACCGTGTCAGTGGCGCGATCGACGGTCACATCGACAAAGTTGATCTTTCCCGGGTACTTGTAGGCGCTGCCATCAGCAAACAGCAGCGTCGGCTTGATGCCCGTCACGTCGAGAATTTTGCCGGCCTTCTGGATACGCAGGAATTCGCGCTGGCTTACCGGAAAGGTGACATACATCGGATCCTGACTGACGATGACGGTCAGCCGCCCGCTTTGCGGGGTTACCACATTCCCCTTCGTGATATTTGTCTTGCCGACCTTGCCGGTGATCGGCGAGGTGATGCTGGCATAGCCGAGGTTGATCTTAGCTATCTGCAGATTGGCTTCGTCGACCAGTATCGCGCCCTGTGCCGACTGATCGGACGCGAGCGCCTGGTCGCGGGCAACCGGCGTCCCTGACCCCTTTGCCAGCAGATCTTCCGCCCTCTGCAGTTGAACTTCGGTCAATACCTTGGCGGCCTTGCTTTTTGTCAATTCTCCCTCGGCCTGCTCGACGGCCGCCTGGAACAACCCTTTTTCGATATCGTAGAGCGGTGCTCCTTCCTTGATCAGATCGCCCTCCTTGAAGGTGACTTTCTCGAGATAACCTGTGATCCGCGCTTTCACCTCAACGCGTTGAACCGCTTCGACGCGCCCGACAAAGTCCTGGGACTTGGTCACCGGCTTGCGTTCGGCCGTGATTACCCCGACGGGAACAGCAGCCGGCTGCTGCGCGGTTTGAGCGTTGCCAGGAGACGAGATTCCCCACAAAGCCAACAACATGCAGGCAATCTTGCGCATCACAGCCTCCTCTTTTCGGGTCGGACACCGCTGACTGTCGCTAGCATGACGATGCGCGTGAGTTTTTAAGCTAGATCAAACAGCCGGCCGATTCCTGGGTATGTCAGTCGATGATGTGATAGCCGCCATCAATGTAAATCGTATCGCCTGTCATCAGCTTCGCGCCGTCGAGCGCGAGAAAGGCAACCGCCTTTCCGACGTTGACGCATCACGTCGAGGAACAAGACACTGAGCTGAACCGCATCCGTCATGTACTCAAGGGCTGGCCCGAAGAAGTTAAAGGGAGTGCTGCCTGATCCTTGCTGATTGTCGCTCGACATTTTTCGGCTTCATATTTTCGCGGTTTCCTCGCTTTTTCCAGCTAGCCGATGCACCGGGCCGGCAGGTTGACCTACATCAACAGACGCCTCCAGCGAGCGAGCTAGTTTTAGTCCTGAAAAGCTCGGCGGCCCGATACATCAAGAAGCAACGCTCGCAGCCTGAGGACATTCAGCCATGTTGAACATCGACGAAATGCTGCCCGCCGCAATGGATATCCGGAAACAATCCGCGCTCAAGGAGGCCGAAAAAGCCGAAGAGCATATGCGCGCCCTGGCCGCGGCAGAAGCCGAAAAGCAGGCGCTGATCCAGGAACTCACCAAGCCTTCCGGACTCTCCGAGGAAGAGAAGGTCAAGCGTGCTTCCGCAATCATCCAGCGCGCGGTGAGAAACGGTCTGCATGAGGTTCAGGTCTACCGGTTCCCGAACGTCCTGTGCTCGGATCGCGGTCGAGCGATCAACCAGATGGAACCTGGCTGGGAAAAGACGCTCAACGGAATCCCCAAGGAGATCTATGAGCTTTGGCAGACCTATCTGCAGCCGCGCGGCTACAAGATCTCCTATCAGATCATCGATTTTCCTGGCGGCATTCCCGGCGATATCGGCATCACGCTGAGCTGGTGACGAGGCTTGTTGGCCTCATCTGAAATCAGGCGGGATGTTTCGGCTTAACGGGGACAAATGGCGATGGCAAAAGACGACTCGAAGATGAAGCGCAAGCTCTATGAAAAGCAGCTGCGCAAGCTCCAGGTCGAGCTTTGCCATCTCCAGAAATGGGTGACCACCAAGGGGCTAAGGGTCGTTATCGTGTTCGAAGGACGCGATGCGGCAGGGAAAGGCGGAACAATCAGGGCTCTAACCGAGAAGGTGAGCCCGCGCGTGTTTCGAACCGTAGCCCTACCCGCGCCTTCCAACCGGGAAAAGACCCAAATATTTTTCCAGCGTTACATTCAGCATTTTCCCGCCGCTGGAGAGATCGTCATCTTCGACCGAAGCTGGTACAACCGTGCCGGCGTCGAATACGTCATGGGCTTCTGCACCAGGGAAGAGCACAAGCGTTTCCTGGAGCTTTGCCCGGAAACCGAAAAATATATTGTGGACGCCGGCATCATCCTGATCAAGCTCTGGCTGGAAGCCGGCATGGAGGAACAGAAAAAAAGGTTCACCGCCCGAATTGACGATCCGCTCCGGCAGTGGAAACTGAGCCCCATGGACCTTGAGTCCTATCGGCGCTGGTATGACTATTCGAGGGCGCGCGATCTGATGCTAAAGGCCACCGATTCGAAGCACGCGCCGTGGTACGTCATTCGCTCCGAAGACAAGAAGCGCGCGCGGTTGAACTGCATCTCGCATATCTTGAAGACGATCCCCTACAAGCGCCTGTCACCGGAACGAGTGAAATTACCGGCAAGGTCCGACAAGGATCGATACAACGACCAATTGACTTTGCGCAGAATGAAGTTCGTTCCCGAGCGATACTAGGGAGCGGAGGAGTCTACGATGGCTGAAATAAACAAATTGTCCGTTAGCAAGGTGCTCGATAAGCTGCGCAGCAATGATGCGTCCAACAGCTCGAGGATCGAGCAACTCGACCAGAAGATCAAAACGGCCGACGAAGAGATACAACGCTTGAGAACCGCAAGGCTTCGCCTTAAGCGCCGACCACCAACCGGCCGCGATTGAGACCTCTGGCGGGTATCTTCAATGCGTTGGCCGCCCTCCGCCGGCGTGCTTGTGTCGATGGCATGGAACGCACTCGTCCATCAAGCGTCATTCATCACCAAACTCGCGAGCGTCACTTCACCGTCGGTAACGTAGTGATTGACCCGTCCGGCGAGGAGATCCTGACCGGATTGATACACTTGCACCGCCTCGATTGTTCGATTTTTCGTCAACTGAGCAATGATATAATCGCGCTCAACGTTCGTATCTGAATCCGTGGCATGCGTTATCTGAAATGTCAGGCGCGTGAAAGACAAGCCGGTATCCCGAGTGCCGGCACCGACCCAGAGAACGCGCTCGTCATCCGGTGGCCGCTCGTTATTTAGCCAGAAGCCTCCCGCTCTCCAGGTGTCCTGGGCGCGCGTCAGGTTCAAAGCCCAAAACCGTATGTGATGACGCTTCCGCGGGCTGTTATCGATTGCCTTCTGAAAACCCACGTCCTGGCCGCGTCCGAACAGATAGAGGGTGCTGAACGGTGCGGTAGGGTATGGCGAGTTGAATACGAACGCCCGGATCATGCCCCACGAGCTAGCCAGACTGAGCCGATCCGCCTCTGACCAGCCGAGGCCTGCAAAGGCCGTCCGTAGCTGCTGAAGCGTGCCTATCAGTGCGAGGTTGACGGGGTCTCCCGGCAGGCCGTCGCCTGTAATCGTATAACTTGGAACATGTTCGCGCTGCAGGATTTTAAGTCCCAAGCGAATGGCACGCGGGAGAATAATATACGCGGCAAATCCATAGGTGATGCCCAAGGCCAGCATCCATGGCAATCTGCGGTCTGCAATTTTGAAGACCACGAAGACGATCAACCAGACACTGAAAATGCCCAACCCAACGATCAGCAAGCGTTGCAGAAGTCGTTTTAGAACTCTCATGTGTTGTTATCCCCCAAGAGCTGTTTCGACGCCGACAAGCGCGCTACCGACGGTCTCATCTTCGATGTACTCCTGCTGATTGGGGAAGCGGCACCTACCATCCTGGCGTTCCGCGTCCGGAAAGGATGCCGAAATCGCCTCGACGCTGGGCAGGTTAACCTGATCGACCTCGTCCCAAAAACAAGAACTTCTCTGGCAATAGAAGGCTCAGTTAACGCTCTCTCAAGCGTTCGCTCCCTATCACACCACAATAGCAAGCAAGAAATTATCGCTACTGCGCGGTCAGAGATTGATCTCCATCAAATGTACTGGCGGATGCGACCGACAGACTGCATCGACCACAGTTACAGACGGCACAGGCACTGGTCACTGCCGCAATAGGCGTCATGGTGAAGTCGCTCGAAGGCTAAAGGTCGCCGCAAAGTAAGCATCGGTTGCCTGTTATCATGTCCGGTCCGGCGGTCATCAACGGACATCGCGACTTAGCTGCGGGATGGGAGATCGAGGGGACGCCGTGAAACTACTGGCCACAGTCGAAGGGAATGGGTGTCGATGACGCCTCTTGCCGTCTTCATCTCACTCTTCTTCATCTACAGCCTCGTGTCGCGGCGGATGGAACGGACCGTCGTGACCGCACCCATCGTATTCACCGTCGCGGGAATGTTAATGGCGTTTGCCTTGCCTGCAATCCTCCAAACCGGACCCAAATTGGACTTCTTCCTCGACCTCGCCGAAATAGGACTGGTGCTTCTGCTTTTTTCGGATGCCAGCCGCATCGATTTGAGCGCACTGTCGAGTGTTCGAAATCTGCCACTAAGGTTGCTGACTGCGGGCATGTTGCTGACCATCTTGTTCGGTGCATTTGCCGCGCGGTTCGTGTTTCCAAGTATCTCGATTTGGGAGGCTGGGATCCTGGCTGCCATCCTCGCGCCGACTGACGCGGGCCTCGGACAGGTCATCGTGAACAGCCCGCGAGTGCCGACGAGGATCCGCCAGGCGCTCAACGTGGAAGCCGGTCTCAACGACGGGCTTTCCGTTCCATTCCTTCTGTTTTTCATCTCCCTTGCTGCCGCCAACACCGAAGGGTCCAGTGCGAGCTTGAGGCAATTCATCGTTGAACAACTTGGTGTTGGTTCCCTCGTGGGTGTGGGGATTGGGCTTCTCGGAGGGTGGCTGCTCGGCGTTGCGCGCCGCAAGGACTGGATGGCGGAGTCGTTCCAGCAAGTCGGCGTGGTGGCTCTGCCGTTTCTTTGCTTAGTGGTGTCCGAAATGGTTGGGGCGAGCATGTTTATCGCTGCATTTGTTGCCGGCTTGGCAGTGCAGGTCGGATTCAAGGAAACGAGCAGGCACAGTCTCGAGTTTGCCGAGGAATTAGGACAGATACTGAACCTCTTTGTGTTCTTCCTCTTCGGCCTTCTCGTGATTAGGGACTGGCGGCAGTTCGATCTAGCTTCGGCGCTATACGCGGCTCTCAGTCTGACGGTGGTACGCATGCTGCCGGTTGCGATCGCGCTCATCGGCACTGGTCTGAGCCGGTCGACTGTCGTGTTCACGGGCTGGTTCGGCCCGCGCGGGTTGGCGTCCATCGTTCTCGGGCTGGTCTATTTGGAGCAGGAAATGCATTTGTCCGGTGAGCCAACGATCCGAGTCGCGGTGATGATGACCGTGCTGCTCAGCATCTTTGCGCACGGGTTAAGCGCTGTGCCCGGCATCGCCATTTACGCGCGGAAGATCGCGGCGCTACCCGCGGGCGCCCCCGAACATCAGGGGTTCAAGTAGATACCAACTAGTCTAGGCAATCAACTCGAAGACGCCCGGGCCTTGGCTCGAGTGTATCGAGGCATCCGACGCGGAAATGCTGCCGACCCTGAGTTCATCACATATCCTTCTTGTGAGTGCTTCTTGCCAGGTGTGTGCGTCCTTGGGCGAAGATCTATTGTTAGCTCAAGCGACTAATCGTCGAGTGGCTCACATTATAGGACCGGGCGATGTCCGCTAGCACCTCGCCCGCCTCCCGACGTGCAATCGCTTCTCTTTGCTGATGGCTGGTCAGCTTTGGCTTCCGACCAAGGATTACACCCCTCGCCTTTGCACGTTCTCGCCCCTCGCCTGTCCGCGTCCGTATCAGTTCGCGCTCGAACTCGGCGAGACCGCCTAAAACGGTCAGCATCAAGCGACCATGTGCCGTCGTCGTGTCCGCCCAGGTATCTCTAAGCGATTTGAAGCCTGCCCCTTTTCAGCGATCGTTCCCAGCAGATTGAGGAGATCACGTGTGGACCTCGCCAGGCGATCGAGCCGAGAAACGACCAACACGTCGCCCTTTGCTAGAGCCGCCATCAGTTGATTAGCTGCTTGCGATCGGACCGAGCGCCGCTGATCTTTTCCTGAAAAATCTTTTCGCATTTGGCAGCTTTGAGCTCGGCTAATTGGGCGGACAGTGACTGACCGTCTGTGCTCACGCGCGCGTATCCGTAGACCGCCATATCGCCCTCCATTTCGCACATATAATATGCACAACATAAAGCCGCATTCTATATGGGTCAATCATTTTGTGCATAAATCATGATTTTTGCACGGCGGGCATCGATGTCCGTTGTTGGGGGATGAACGGACTTTCTGCGAACGGCTCCCCACTTCCGAGTTTGACCCATCAGCGACATCGGCCTCAAACCGGTTGCTCACTGATCATTGCTGTAGCTTCGCGAGCCGGCAACAGGAACGTGATGAGCCAACAAAGAAGCAGCATTGCCGCTGAACCAACGAGGCAACCGGTGATTCCACCCATTTGGAACAAAACGCCGGAAAGCGTAATCCCGAGCAGGCGCCCTGCTGCATTGGCTGCGTAGTAGAAGCCAACGTCCTCCGCAGCCTTTTCGGACCCGGCATAGGCGAGGATGAGATAGGAGTGGAGCGAGGAGTTCACCGCGAACGGCAGACCGAACAGGGCGAGCCCGATGACAAGGACGAGATCGGGACGCGCGACGCTGGTCACGTTCATGATAATCGCCAGCGTGACCGGAACCGCCGCCAACACCAATGCCCAAAGCCGTGCGGCCGGTACTTCGCGAGTTCAGGCCGTCAGGACTGCGCGAGACAAGCGACGGCGCAATTGCTTGAATTCCGCCGTAAGCAATGGTCCACGCAGCGAGAAATCCCGCGACCTGTATAAAATGCCAGCCGTAGCTGTACAAAAAGACCGGCAAACCGACGACAAACCAGACGTCTCTCGCGCCGAACATGAATATGCGGGCTGCTGCCAGCAAGTTGACGGGCCTCGACTTGGCAAATAGCTCGCGCATGGTCTTCGATGATTTCGCCTTGCCGAGCTGGCGCGGCAGAAGCAAAAGACCGGCGACAAATACGATCCCGAGGAACGCGGCCATCGTCCAGAGCGCAAGCCGAAATCCAATGAAATCGAGCAGCAACCCGCCAAGGAAGAAGCCGATCCCCTTCATCGCGTTCTTTGAGCCCGTAAACCACGCAACCCAGCGGAAGAGTTGGCCGCTACCTTCGGCCGAGGTCGCCTTGATCGCAGATTTTGAGGCCGTCTTGGTCAAGTCCTTGGCGACGCCCGCGATGCCTTGGGCCACGACGACCCAGGCGACAGACGCGACCGCACCCCAACCGGGATCAAGGGCCGAGAGCATGATCAGACCCGCGATCTGCAGCATTTGCCCGATCGCCAGCATGCGCGGAATGCCAAACCGCGACGCGAAGTATCCTCCGGCAAGATTGGCGGCGACTCCGGCCGCTTCATAGAGCAGGAAGAGAAATGCCAGCGTGAAGGGCGTGTAGCCCAGCTGGAAAAAGTGGAAGAGAACCAGCATCCGCAGGGCGCCGTCGACCAGCGTAAAGCCCCAGTAAGAGGCCGTGACGATGAGATAGTTGCGCGCTGTTGCCATCATGGCCCAAGCTCCTGAACAAGGTTCGCAAGATCGATCATCCGGCAGGCATAGCCCACCTCGTTGTCGTACCAGGCATAGACCTTCAATAAGGTGTCGTCGGTGACCATCGTGCTCAAGGCATCTACGATCCCGCTGCGGGAGTCGTTGGTGTAGTCGGCCGAGACGAGTGGCCGTGTTTCGAAGCCCAGGATTCCCGCCAGCACGCTCTCCGAGGCGGATTTGAATAGGGCGTTGACTTCTTCAACCGTGGTAGGCCGCTGAAGTTCAAACACGCAATCGGTCAAGCTAGCATTGAGCACGGGCGCTCGCACGGCGTGACCGTTTAGCTTGCCCTTTAACTCCGGATAAATAAGAGCAATGGCAGTGGCGCTGCCAGTGGTAGTAGGCTGCAACGAAAGCATCGCGGACCGCGCACGGCGCAAATCCTTGTGAGGAGCGTCGACCACGACATTCGTGTTTGTAGGATCGTGGATAGTCGTGATCTGGCCATGGCGTATCCCGATCGCCTCATGGATCACCTTGACGACTGGCGCCAGGCAGTTCGTCGTACATGAAGCGGCCGTCAGCAACCGGTGCCGGGCTGGATCATATTGCTTGTCGTTTACGCCGACCACTATGTTGAGCGCGGCGGCATCCTTGACCGGAGCCGCAACGATCACCCGCTTTACGCCGCGGTTGAAATACGCCTGAAGCTGATCAGGCTTCAGAAACTTTCCGGTGCATTCGAGCACGATATCGCATCCCAAGTCGCTCCAAGCTACTTCGCTGGGTTCCCCGCATTCGCTAAACCCGATGCGGCGATTGTCCACCATCAGGGCGTGGCCATTCTCCAATCCGATCGATGTGTTCCATCGCCCGTGAATGCTGTCGAATTCGAGGAGATGCGCAGTCGCCGCGATGCCGCCCTTGACCTCGTTGATATGAACAATATCCAACCGGTTGTTGGCGCGTGGATCTGTCGCTGGCCGGTATATGCCGCCCATCGCTGATCGCAACGACAGCCTGCCGATGCGGCCCATCCCGTTGATACCAACCTTCATCTAATTCTTTCCTGTCAGGGCGCTACGCGCACGGTGTCGCCAATCTCGTCCAATCGTGCCTTGAGTGCCATCCGGTCAAGGGACTTGAACGGGAGGCTAGTAAATATCTCAAGCCGCCGGCGGATCATTGCGTAAAGTTCGTTCAATAGGGTGGTGCGCTCGGTCGCGGAGCCCTTGAATTGCGCAGGGTCCGGGAGAGGCCAGGCGGCTGTCACATACTGGCCGGATAGATCAGGGCAGAACTGGCCGTTTGGCGCGTCGCATAGTGCAATAACAAAATCCATGCGAGGCGCGTCGGGGCGTTTGAACTCGTCCCATGATTTGCAGCGCAAGTTAGTTACGTCGTGGCCAAGCGCCTTCAGGCGATCGATCACTTCCGGGATTGGCTCCGCCGCCGGTTCCGCGCCGGCAGAATAGCCGCGGAAGCGTCCGCGGCCGATTTTTTCGAGCAAGGCTTCTGCCATGATCGACCGGGCAGAGTTACGGGTGCAGAGAAACAGAACATTGAATGCGGGGGTCATGAAACTCTCCGTTGCTTCCGCTTCATCAGCCTGATCGGGATATCGCTGCAAAATGTCGCCGCAAAGTTCGGGCCTGCCACCGCAGCAATCGCGCGCCATGAATTCGACCAGCCCTCGAAATCCGCCTAGGTCAGCGCGGTAATTCATCACCCGGCCGTGCCTCTCGACCAAGACCAGTCCGGCGCGGCTGAGGACCGCAAGATGCGCGGACATGGTGTTGTGCGGTACCTCGCACATGCGTGCGATATCACCCGCGTTGAGACCGTCGGGGTGAACTTTCAGGAGGTTGCGAAGAACGGCGAGTCGGGTGGACTGGCCAAGCGATCCGAACCCCGCGACGGCATCATATTCGTCTATAAGTCTCGACATATCGAGACATTAGACCAGGACGCAGTTCAAAAAAAGTGATTTTCAACCACCAGGCAGATCTCGATCATCACCTTTTTGATGACACTGGCATGACACGCCCATCATCTGAGAGGCTTGAGGGGTCGCGCGGTGATCCTGATTCAGCGGACTCGGTTTTTTTTGACCAGAGCGGCTGACGTCCGTTTGCTGGGGGACTTGGCCGGGGAAGTGGCGCAACATGCCGAAGCGGGGGCCGGCAGATTGCATAGCTCGGGATGTCCGTCGCAACAATCATTGACCAAGAACGACAATAGCGACTGCATACCGTCCACGTCGGAACGATAGATGATGGTTCGGCCTTCGCGGGAGCTACGCAACAGGCCCGCTCGCACCAGAATGGCTAGATGTGACGACAACGTATTATGCGGCGCACCTACGGTGTCGGCAATCACCCCTGCGGTGATGCCTACCGGTTCGTGCTTGATCAGCAAACGGAAGATCGCGAGTCGGGTTGGTTGCGCCAGGGCAGAAAGAGCAGAAATCGCGTGGTCCACGCTCAGCTGATTACCCGACGAAACGGGGCCAGCGTGACTCGCGACCGCCAACATCGTTTTCCGCATTGCATCAAATCCTGTGATTCCAAAATCTGCGTCTTTTTAACTTACGGCTACGTGACAAGCCAGAACGTTTCCATTATTGAACATGTCGAGACATCTCGACAGATTTTGGCTAGGCCCTGTACGAGATGCCCGACCGGTAGGCGTACCGGTTGCATCCTTGAGGAAACTCTGCCGGTAGGCGTACCGGCGCGTCCAGGGAGAACGTCAATGAGCCATTGCGATAAGATGGTTGATGCCGGCCGTCGCCGATTTTTAGGTGGAGCTGGCTTCGCTGCTGCGGGAGCGGCAGTGGCAACGATGGTACCGGCCCAAGCCAAGGCCGCGCCCGGAGCGGCCCGCGTCGATTATCCGTCGAACCGCCTCGCCAATATCTCTGACCTCAAGTCAAACGAGCCTTACACCGTCGCGTACCCGGACGCGGACGCGCCCAGGCGTGCTGCTCAAGCTCGGCAAAACGAGTGCCCGGCGGCGTCGGTGCCGATGGCGACATTGTCGGTTTTTCGACGACCTGTCCGCACAAGGGCTTTCCGCTCAACTACAACAAGGCCGACAGGACCATGAACTGCCCCGGGCATTATTCCCGGTTCGACTGTGAGGCCGGCGGCCAGGAGATCTGGGGACAAGCCACACAAAATCTTCCGCAATACGCACTGCGCGTCGACGACAAGGGCGACATCTATGCCGAAGGCGTGGATGAGCTTCTCTATGGCCGCCTGTCCAACGTGTTGTGAGGAGAAAAAATCATGGCTTACAAGCGTCAGATCGACCGTCTTCCGATCGTCCCCAAGGACGCCAAGGAATTCAACGTCACCTGCCACTACTGCATCGTCGGCTGCGGCTACAAGGCCTATACTTGGCCGACCAACAAGCAGGGAGGCATGGCCGCGGACCAGAACAAGTTCGGCGTCGACCTCGGCAAACAGCAACCGGCCGAGACAGCTAACTGGTACTCGCCCTCGATGTACAACATCGTGCGTCAGAACGGCCAGGACGTTCATATCGTCATCAAGCCCGACAAAGACTGCGTGGTGAATTCCGGGCTCGGCTCGGTGCGTGGCGCGCGTATCGCCGAAATGAGTTATTCGCAGCAGCGCAACACCCAGCTGCAACGCCTGACCGACCCGATGGTATGGCGCTACGGCCAAATGCAGCCGACCAGTTGGGACGACGCGCTCGATCTTGTGGCGCGTGTCACGGTCGCGGTCATCAACGACATGGGTGAGGACGGCCTGTTCGTCTCGGCCTTCGATCATGGCGGCGCCGGCGGCGGCTACGAAAATACCTGGGGCACGGGCAAGCTCTATTTTGGTGCGATGAAGGTGAAGAACATCCGCATCCATAACCGGCCGGCCTACAATTCCGAGGTTCACGCCACGCGCGACATGGGCGTGGGCGAACTGAACAACTGCTACGAAGACGCCGAACTTGCCGATACCATCGTGGCGGTCGGCACCAACGCGCTCGAAACCCAGACCAACTATTTCCTGAACCATTGGGTGCCGAATCTGCGGGGCACGTCGATGGACAAGAAAAAGGCTGAATTCGGCTCGGAACCGGTGGCGCGCGGACGGATCGTGATCGTCGACCCGCGGCGAACCGTCACCGTCAACGCCTGCGAGGTGGAGGCTGGAAAGGATGGCGTGATGCATCTTGCCATCAATTCCGGCAGCGACCTGGCGCTGTTCAACGCCTGGCTCACCTATATCGCGGACAAAGGCTGGACCGACAAGACCTTCATCGCCGCCTCGACCAAGGATTTCGACAAGGCGGTCAAGGCAAACAAGACCAGCCTGGAAGATGCCGCCCGCATCACCGGCCTCACGGTCGACCAAATCAGCAAATCCGCGGAGTGGATCGCCGAGCCCAAGCAGGGCGGCGCACGGCGTCGTACCATGTTCGCCTACGAAAAGGGCCTGATCTGGGGCAACGACAATTACCGCACCAACGGCGCGCTGGTGAACGTGGCGCTGGCCACCGGCAACATTGGGCGGCCCGGCGGCGGCTGCGTTCGCATGGGCGGCCACCAGGAGGGTTATTCGCGGCCAGATTACCCGGGGCCGCGGCCCGCGCTCTATATCGATAAATTGCTGATCGAGGGCAAAGGCGGCGTGCATCACATCTGGGCATGCGATCACTACAAGACCACGCTCAACGCCTTCAAGTTCAAGCAAGCCTACAAGAAGCGTACCGACATGGTGAAGGACGCCATGATGTCGGTCCCGTACGGCGACCGCACTGCATTGGTGAACGCCATCGTCGGCGCGATCAAGAAGGGCGGGCTGTTCGCGGTCGACGTCGATATCGTGCCAACCAAGATCGGTGCGGCCTGCCATGTCTGGCTGCCGGCCGCCACCTCCGGCGAAGCCAATCTCACCTCGATGAACGGCGAGCGCCGCATGCGTTTGACCGAGAAGTACATGGACCCGCCGGGTCAGGCGATGCCTGACAGCCTCATTGCCGCACGCATCGCCAATAACATGGAGCGCGTGCTCCGCGAGCAGGGCAAAGGCAAGTACGCCGACCAGTTCAAGGGCTTCGACTGGAAGACCGAAGAAGACGCTTTCATGGACGGATATCACGGCCACGAGAAGGGCGGCGATTTCGTCACCTATGAACGCTTGCGGGCGATGGGAACCAACGGCTTTCAGGAACCTGCGACCGCGTTCACGGACGGCAAGATCGTCGGTACCAAACGCCTCTTTGCCGACGGCAAGTTCAATTCCAAGGACGGCAAGGCGACCTTTATGGAGACCCAATGGCGCGGGCTTCAGGCGCCCGGCAAGGAAGACGAGCGGAAGAAGTGGCCGTATCTGGTCAACAACGGCCGTACCAATGTCATCTGGCAGAATGCCTACCTCGATCAGGACAACGAGTTTGTCATGGATCGCATGCCCTATCCGTTCATCCAGATGAACCCGGCGGACATGGCGGAACTCAAGCTCAATCCCGGCGACCTCGTGGAGATCTACAACGACAACGGCTCGACGCAAGCTATGGCCTACCCGACGGCAACGGCCAAACGCAAACAGACCTTCATGCTGTTTGCCAATCCGAACGGAGTTCAAGGCAATGTGGTGTCGCCCGGAGTGAACGAGCTCATCATTCCAAATTACAAGCAGACCTGGGGCAATATCCGCAAGATCGCCGATGCCCCGGAAGGCGTGAAGCATCTCAGCTTCAAGTCCATCGAATACACCGGCTGATTGGCGCAGCGCTTCCTCCAAACTTTTGCCCAGGCGCTGAGTCGCCTGGGCAATTTTTCATGAGGCGACATGCTTGCAACGCAGGACATTTGTGACCGGCCAGATCTGCTCGACCCCGAGCAAGCTCTCGCGTACGCACTTTCCTACATCAAGCCGGTCGAAGGGACCGGCGAAGTCTCCTTGCAGGAGGCGATAGGTCGCATCGCAGTCGAGGTAATACGATCGTCCATTCCCTTGCCACCTTTTGATCAAAGCGCCGTTGATGGGTACGCCATCCATGGGCAGGATATTGCGACCGGGCGCTGCAGCCTGCGCCGCGTCGGCCGCATCGCTGCGGGCGCGGCCACAGCGAGATCGCTCGATCCTGGTCAAACCGTGAAGCTGCTGACGGGTGCGCCGATCCCGCCAGGCGTGCGCGCCGTGGTGATGGAAGAGAAGGTGCGGTTCGCCGATATGCAGGTGATCGTCATTCCCGTCATCGAAACCGGCATGAACATCCGCCGCCGCGGCGAGGATGTCGAACAGGGTTCCGAGGTTGTCGACGCCGCCAGCGTTCTTGACGCCCGTCATATTGCCATTCTCGCAGCCGCTGGCACTGACTGCCTTACCGTGCGGCGGCGCATCCGTGTCGCCGTGATGTCGACTGGTGATGAGCTGGTCGCCGCGGGCGATATGCTCCGCGACCATCAGCTTAATGACGCGAACGGGCCGATGTTGACGGCGCTTTTTGCTTCAGCCGCGACGCATGTCGAGCATCTCGGACGGCACCGGGATGACCGTATCGCCCTGGCTCGTGCCTTCGCGCACGCAGCCTCCTCCTTTGACTTCATCATCTGTTCCGGTGGCGTATCGGGCAGCGACGCTGATCACGTTGTTCCCGCGATCCGCGACGCGGGCGGCGAATGCCGCGCCATGTCGTTGGCCTTGAAACCGGGCAAGCCGCTTGCCGCAGGGCGCATCGGCGACACGGCCGTGCTGGCGCTTCCCGGTAATCCCGTGGCCGCTATGGTAGGCGCGCTACTCTTCGCGCGTCCGATGCTGGAAGCGCTAGCCGGTCTCTCGCCTTCGAAACTTACCTCCGTCGCCGCGCGAACCGGCGGTGTGTTCCATCACCGGCCGGCCCGGGCGGAATTTGTGCCCGTGGCAACCGTTGGGGCCAGCCCCGAGGGCGTCCCGCTCGTCGAAAAGCTGGGACGCGGAGGTTCAGCGCGCCTGCGGCCTCTAATCCTGGCGGACGGCCTTGCGCGTATTCCGGCCGATACGGGTGATCTCGGGGCAGGTAGCTGGATTAGCTTCTACCCGTTCAAGTCAAGGTTTGGCCTTTAACCCCTCGACGACCTCGCCGTCCTCCTTGACGAACCGGCCGATGTCGGGATTCGGCAGAATTTCGAGCACGGTCTCCGAAGGGCGGCAGAGCCTCACGCCTTTGGGCGTGATCACGATGGGGCGGTTTATGAGGATCGGGTGGACAAGCATCAAATCGAGCAGTTGATCGTCGGTCCATCGCGGATCGCCAAGCCCCAGCTCCGCATACGGCGTGCTTCTTTCACGCAGCAGGGCCCGGGTCGAAATTCCCATCGCCGCGATCAATTCCCTGAGCCGCTTGCGCGAGGGGGGATGCTTGAGATACTCGATGATCTCCGGCTCGATTCCGCTCTGCCTGATCATGGCGAGCGTGTTGCGCGAAGTACCGCACTCCGGATTGTGATAGATGGTCACGCTCACAGCATCGCCTCTGGATCAAGCGGTGGTGCGTGAGAGTCCGCGCGTAGAAGCCAGTTCATCACCAGCATGCCGACAACCGCACCGCAGATTTCGGCGACGATGAAGCCGGGAAGGTCAATCGGCCGAATGCCGGAAAACGTATTGGTGAACGAGCGCGCGATTGCCACCGCAGGATTGGCGAATGACGTCGAGGCGGTGAACCAGTATGCCGCCGTGATGTAGAGGCCGACCAGCCATGGCACCGCGCTGCGCTGAAAGCGAATGCCGGCGAGGATGGTCACCACCAGGCCAAATGCGGCGACCGCTTCGGCGAACCATTGCGCACCGCCGGTACGGGTTTTCATCGAGTAACCTAGCAAGGGCAGAGCAAACATGCCGTGCGCAATCATGGTACCGAGAATTCCGCCAAGGATTTGCGCGCCGATGTAAAGCGCGGCATCCCGCATACTCAGCTCGCGCTTGAGCGCAAACACGATCGAGATAGCGGGATTGAAATGGGCCCCGGAGATCGGTCCAAGAATGGTGATGAGTACGATAAGGATAGCCCCTGTGGGGAGGGTATTGCCCAGCAAAGCAAGCGCGACATCCTTTGTCAGGGTCTCGGCCATGATCCCGGATCCGACCACGGTCGCGACTAACAGCGCAGTGCCGAGCGCCTCCGCGAAAAGACGTCGGCGGAGATCGAACGTTGGCATCAGCGGCCTCTTTGTCTGGCGGAAAGTTGTCTGGTTAAGCCATCAATTAGCTGAGCACGAACTTCGGAGCGGCCACCACAACAGTCCCGCAGCAGAAAAAGCAAAAGGTTCTCCAGCCTGTCTATTCGAGCTCGGTAGATGATGGATCGGCCCCGTCGTTCGGCTGTGACCAGTTCAGCGTGCGAAAGCACATTGAGATGAGCTGAAAGGGTATTTTGGGGCACGGACAGCAACCGAGCCAGCTCGCCCGCGGCAATACCCTCCGGTTCGTGTTTGACCAGCAAGCGAAACGCTTCAAGCCGTGTGGCCTGGGATAGGGCCGCGAAGGCACGCAGCGCCGCATCGGGTTCCATAAATCGAGATTCATGGAATCAACTGAAGGTGTCAAGGCGTCTATGCGGGAAATGGTTAGCTTGGTAGGGGACCGCCGCGCGCACGACGACGACAACTACGTACGTGCCAAAACCGGCCCCGGACGCAGGGATTGGACAACCATCGGCGTAGCCTTTGCGCGGCGCAACGATGAGCCGGGCTTTAGCGCCAAGCTCAAACACGCGGCCATCGACAAGAATTGGAACGGCTCACTTATCGCAGGAAGCCTGAGCCATCATTGATCGCCGCTTAATCGGCGATGATCAGGATTTGAATGAGAGCCGCCTTCGGGCGGCTTTTTCTTTGAAGCCATGACTTCCGTTGTTGGCACGAACCGGACCTGCCGGGGTGGTCTGACGATGTCCGTTGTTCGGGGTGGACCGGAAGTGGCTGGCAGAGGGTCGAAACGGCGCTTTTGACGATTGCGCAATTGGTGCGATCAACTCCTAGATAACATCCCACGATGTGGTAGATTTTTTAATGGATCGAGCCGACATAAGCTGTCCGGGCGCTGTGGTTTGGTGACCAAGCACTTGTCCAGCCGTTCTGCGCGGACCGTTCGTGCTAGCGTTTTTCCGTCGTTGCCAAGAAATCGGGTTTGGGACAGGGACGACCATCAAATGAGTTCCGCAACCGAAGTCACCGTTGAGGACGTTGCCCAGCTCCGCGGGATGATTTCCGGATATATGGTTTCACAGGTCATTTCCGTGACCGCCGCCCTTGGCCTTGCGGATATTTTGGCAAAGGGAGCAACGAGTGCGGACGCGCTGGCGAAGCAGACCGAAACCCATCCGGAAGCGCTGACGCGACTGCTGCGCTCCCTTGCGGTTCTGGGGTTGGTTGAGCCGTCGGACACCGGACTTCTGCAGCTGACCCCGCTTGGCGCGCTGCTGCGAAGCGACGCCCCCGGGTCATTGCGCGCGATCGCAATCATGGCGGGTGGCGGCGGGATCTGGCGCGCTTGGGGCGATCTCCTTCACACCGTGCGCACCGGTGAGACCGCCTTCAATCATGTTTTTGGCATGGGTTCGTTTGAGTACAGCAGCCTTCACCCTGAGCGAGCGGCGATGTTTGACGCATACATGGCCGGCCATACGCTTCGCGCGGTCCCGGCAATCCTGGCGGCATATGATTTCTCCTGCGAACGTCATATTGTCGATGTTGGCGGCGGCAATGGGATTCTCTTGAGTGCGATACTCGTCGCTGCGCCGAAGATGAAGGGCATTGTCTTCGACATTGCGGCCGGTCTCAAGGAGACCAGGCGGCGGTTGGAGGAGGCCGATGTCTCCGAGCGCTGTTCTGTGGTCGCCGGCGATTTCTTCAAGTCGGTGCCTTCGGGAGCCGAGACCTACATCCTTAAGAGTATTCTGCACGACTGGAACGACGCGCAGTGCGTCGTCATCCTGAAGAACTGTTACGATGCGATGCGCGCGGACAGCACACTCGTCATCATCGAACGCGTGATGCCCGAACCTGCGAGTCGAAGTGACGTGGACCGCGAAGCCGTTATGATGGACGTCCACATGATGGTGGCAAGGGGACGCGAGCGCACAATATTGCAGTACAAGCAGCTGCTGGCCGCGGCAGGACTGACCGCGACCGCGGCGAAGCCGACGGCGTCGCCCTTTACCGTGCTTTCAGCGGCAAAAGGCGCTGGCGGACCGCACGGAATGTGACCGTGATCGGCTGGGCCCTATCCGCCGCTGTCGCAGTGGGGGGTAAAGCGGACGTAGCGCGGATAATGCCTTTCGGTCGCATATGACCTCCCTCAGACATCGGGGACAGCGACCATCACGTCGTACCGAACCAGTCGAGCGACTGACCATGTGGCCCGGCCCAGGCGACAGGCATACCGTTCCATGAGATCAGAAAGCGTCCCCTTGCAGACGAAAGCGGAGCCTTTCTTGCGATGGAAGGGAAGACGCTAGGAGCTTCGTTGCTGATCCATTCGGCTCCGGTTTCCTTCACGGTTGTGACAAACCGCTCGCGCGCTGATTGCGGCACAACATATCCGAGCACCGCAGTATGAAAGACGACGACCGTTGCGTCCTTAGGCGCCGTGGCAACCAACTGCGCCAGGTCTGTAAGCAAATCACCTCTAATCACATTCGGTGGATTGCGCCGCGCGATGCTTATAGCAGCATGCAGTCGCGCTAGGCGCACATCCTGTCCCGGCCATACGAGTGTCTGAAGCCATGCTGTGTCGCGTTCAGATCTCACGTCAATTGGGTTGAGGTCTAATCCAGCACGCCACCCGATATGAGGGATCGCCTTTGGGATCGGAACGCTGCCAGAAATCTCACAGGTGAATACCGGCGCGTGATCCTCATCGGACGCAGCGGGCACTATTCGAGCGTTGCCGTAGTCGTATCCATAGTGATCCATCAGCAAGCACAGCCCGGCAGATGCACCGACCTCAATCAAGGCGAGCGGCTGCGCAAGTTGCGCCAGTAGTGGGAGCAGCACTGCGCACCGGGCAGGTTCGTTGGTCTGTGTCGTCCGCGACAGCATGACCATGCGGATTTGCCTCTGGCTTATGCGCAAAAACTGCCTCAGATCGTCGACGTTATGAGCGACGCCGCAGACGTGCCGAACGGCTGCGAGAAACAGATTTGGCTGACGCCTTTCGACCGGAAGGGTGGCGATGAACTCGAGCAAATCGTCGGATTGAGACACGGCAAGCGCGAGTCTCTCATAGACTTCCGACGAGCCGCGAGCCTCCACGGCTGCAAACGCCGCATATTGAGCAGAGATGTCCTTCAATTCGGCTTGCTTCACCGGGGTGCCCACCTCGACAAAATGCTTGCTTCAAATTGCATCGCCAGCAAGGTCTATTCCAAGAATATTGCTCTGTAGAGCCATTCTCAATGGAGCGCACAATCGCCGTTTTTCTGACTCGCCGAGGGTCGCGAATAATAGAGGTCACTTCCGCTTTTGGCGGCGGGGTACTGTCCGTATTTAACCCCTTGTGTCCTAATTTGAATCTGCCGGTGTCCTAATTAGGCTCTGTCGGGTAGCCGCCAAACGGAAGGTTAATACACCCCTAAAATGTTCTACGTAGAACTACTGACCGGCCCGGTCCCGCCAACCGAAAAAGATATTATTTCTATATTTCTTGAGCGGTAAGCTCCGCGTCAGCGCAACTTTATAGCGTTGTGCTGGGCGGGACTGCGATGGGCGATTGGCTGGTAAAGCAGTTCACGATTTTAGGGGGTATCCCGGTCCAGAATTGGATGCTGTTAGCGTTTGCCATCATCCTAGCCTCGATTGCCATTTCGTGGTGGTCACAAAGGTAGGCTACCTCAGTTGGCGGCTTCCTCATCGTCTACGGACTTGCGCTAGATCATGATGGCGCGGTCCAGGGCCATCATATTCTGATAGATGGCCCCTCTGGTTTTCAGGTGCCCGGCGACGAATCTCAACGTCCAACACTTTCTGGACGACGATTCCGATATTCGCGAAAACGAATATGAAGGGATCATCTGCCCAGCCTGTACGAGGTTGCACTTTCTCGATCGGAAGACCGGCAGGCTGCTAGGGCAACGCGAGGAGTGAGGCCATCCTTTTAGCGGGGGCAAAGCACCTTATCGGGTAGACGCGACTTGAATTTGTGTGCGCCCTCTGGCCCATGCCGCGCTTCTCGTTCCACATGAGTCAAGGCGGATTTTCGAAACCCGAGATATCGAGGACCTTTGAGAGCTGCGAAGCCGCGCGCCAAGAGGCGCTCGCGATCTGCACCGATCTTGGCCGCGATATCTTCGGTGGACTGAAACCGGGTTCTGGCTGGCAGATGAACGTCACCGACGAAGACGGCAAAGCCATTTTTCAAATCAAACTTTACTCGTGGGTTTTTGAGTGAGGCCGCCTCAGTTGGCGGCCTCGTTCTTTTCGGCCTCCTGATCGGCCAAAACCTCCTTGTCGATTTCGAGCTTCTGGATCAGCCGCTCGATTTCCTTCACGCCGATATTGCCGGTCATTGCGGATCGGGTATGGACCATCGGCGATTTGATTGACGCGGCGCTGGCGCTTGAGCCGAACCAGCCGATCCGCACGAAGCGGAATTTCCTAATTCCCCGCGCAGAGAACCACAGTACTCATGCCCCATCATAGCAAGGTGGTGCCTGGGCTGTCATTTTGCTTACTGTCCTAATCTGCCAGCACGAGTGTCCTAATTAGGACAGCACCGGCGGCGGGGTGCTGGCCCCTTTCCATCCCGCCTGATAGTTAGTGGTCCCTTTACGATTTTAGGAGTGGTCCCTTTTGAGGTGGTAATCAAAGGAGATAAAACTCCTGCCCGCACCGGCAGCGGATCAACGTCTCTTGGCGACAGGCGGATGCACTGATCTCAGAAAACCCTGGAGGGTATTTCTCCACGCGAAACTCCCGGTTCCGCTTCAACGGATATCCGCTTTCCGAGACTTGGGCACTCCCCATAGTTCCACAATTCGGGCAGTGAACGTCCAACTCAAATTGAGTGCGCGCGGCCATCCCTAAACGATAGGCCAAACCTGATTTAGATCAAGACTTGGCGGCCTATCGCTTCTACCTTTTCAGCATGGGCCGCCACATATCTTGGCCGCGATATCTTCGGTGGACCGAAACCCTGGCTGGCAGATGAATGTCACCGGCGAAAACGGCAAAGCCATTTTCCAAATCAAACTTTACTCATGGGTTTTTGAGTGAGGCCGCCTCAGTTGGCGGCCTCTTTCAATATCCCGGTCGCCGAGCCATGAGTGCCAAAGAAACGGCCCCGGCCTGATGGGGGGTCGAGCCGGGGCCGTTCTTGGGGAAGCGTCGAACTGGGCCGGCAGAACGACGTTCGGCCCCGGCCGAGCATATCTATCTCTCTGCGGCTGTTCCCTTTTGCTCATTGCCCTAATTTAAATCGCGAGTGTCCGAACTAGGACAGTACCCGACGGCGGATAGATTATCGTGGACCGTCGAGGTGCCGTAACGCGATTGATTGCTATGCCCTGAACTTCCGAGCAGCCCGGCTGCTTTCGGATTTCTGCCAAAGCCCGCCACCGCAAATCCTGCATTGAAAGCAGGGTCCTGGAGAGTTTGGGATCTCTGTTGGTCATCCCTCCGCGATCCTCGTCCTGCCGGCAGCCGTTAAACGAATGCCGCCAAAAACTTCCTCTATGTATCCTAGCTCGATCAGCCGGGCTTTGTGCTCGGATGGGATGCGATGCATCAAGCCTTTGGCGCCGTCTCGCAATGAGACGAACTCTTCGCGGGTTAATGGCGGCGCCGACGGGGCCATTCTCCTAGAATGCGCCTACGGTTGCCCCGGTCAATCTGGAACGCGCTGCAACATGCGATCCTTGCCACCAGCCAAACGACGCACCAGCGGCGCCCCAGCAGTCAGCGCGAGGCATTGGGCCCGACGAAAGCACGGACGCGCTCACGGTCAATCGCAATCCGCTGTAAGCCGTCATCGGTCAGGACGAGCCCACCCAAGACCTCCTTGGCATAGCCAATGTCCTTTAGTCGGGATTGGACGCGGTACGGAATGTGGCACGGGGCCGGATACGCCGCGATTTGCCGCAAAGCCTCAAGTTCAAGGTCGGTCAGCTTTGGGGGAATAATTTGGTCCATCCTGCGAATATGTGCCTACGGCAGATCGGATCAAGCCGGATTCGGCCGCCACAAACGTGGAAAACCGCGGTGTGGAGCCCTTTCGTGCGAGCAATTTATATTGAGCGCCGTACTGCCGCGCTACCGCTTAAGATGGGCTCATGACCGCCATCATCTATTTCGGCGAGATGTTGGTTGCGTCCGTTCTCGCAATCTTTCTGCTAGCAATTTCGCAGCTCAGAATGAGTTCCGGCGTTGCGCTATTCGCCGGTGGTGTCGTTGCGTTTACCCTTGCCGAATATGTCGTGCATCGCTTTGTGCTGCATGGTTTCGCACCGACCGAACATCGGCTGCATCATGCCAACCCCGACGGGGCGGTCCTTACAATTTTTTGGCAGATATGGATTTGTTTCGCGCTGACCTATTTGATCGCAGGCGGTGCTTTCGTTGCGGGCGCGCTGGTTGCCTATGCCTGGTATTTGTTCGTGCATCTTTGCGCGCATCACGGTCCCGATAAATTGCCGTTACTGCTGCTCAGACATCACCAAAGCCATCATAAATTCGCGACGCTAAACTACGGCGTTAGCACAACCCTTTGGGATCACGTCTTCGGAACGATACTGAGATAAACACAGGATTCCCGGATGCGGTCACCTGTTCCTCGCAGCGTGGGACACCATTCGGTATTGTGCCCCAAGGTTCGAACGAAGAGCTGTCCAAAGGTATTGTACCGTGGAACTTTATTTGGTGTCTGGCGTTAGCCGACATGAAGAAATCAGGATCGCTGGATTTAACGTTGGGCTCGGTAGTCTTGGCTGTTCTTCTTTTTGTCATCGTCAGCGGCATTGTTTGGAACATAGTTTAACGCAAAACGCTTCATGCTTGGATTTCGGCCGTAACTTCGCGTAGCGATATGAAGAAGCTGCTTCTAATTTTCTTGTTTGCATCATCGTCTGCTGTCGCACAGGACAGTACGGTGAAAGAACCAGTGTGTGAACCGATCGGCCGTACATCGAAAGGTGACCTTGTCTATTCGATGCTGTGCCGAAGCATTCCGGGTCTGGCGGCGGGAACAAACGGGTACAATCCGTTGCCACCGGTCAACGTGATAGCTGAGCCCAAGCCGCCTCCGGTGCCGAAGAGCAAGTAGAAACTAAAACCTCGAGGTCATGCCCGGGCGGCTTTTTGCGTTCCCGGCCGCAGTCAAAGCGCGTGAGCGCACCGTCGGAGAACAATCGGAAAAATGCCCCGCCGGCGCGGGTAATATTTCTTTGCCCGTCCGCGGTTACTCGGTTACTCAGTCGCCGCGGTGGATTGAGCTCAGATTGCCAGGGGCAGACCGCGAGCCCGCTGACTCAACTCGGCGGGCTTTTCTTCGGCTGTTGCCGGCCGCGGCGGATTGGGGACGGGGCGTTTCAAGATGGTGCTTTTGGGCGCGGCCGATGCAACCGACGAGGCAAATCTGGCGGCCCACCGCTGCTCAAACCTTCTTTGAAGGTGAAGAGGGATAACGCTCATAGCCAAAAGCTCCGCGTTCGTGGTCGCCCCGATCTCAGGGCCTCAACGCGCGTGGCCCCTTAAAGGTCCGCCTCAATCGGCATATCAGCCAATGCACGCCCACCGGTTCAAGCTGGTTAGGGTTGCATCGAGTTGGGAACGATTCATGGGTTGGGCAGCTTAGACTAGACTGCGCTTGGCGGTGTCGAGCGCAAGGAACACCCGGCTGGAAACAAGCCCCCCTCCATCGGGAGTTCTGGTAGGCGGCCTCAGCATGTACCCCCGCGCTGGGGCCGTTTCTTTTGGACGCCCGCTAGCGAGCCCTGCGGTGACCCGGATCGCCCGGCACATAAGGGAGATTGAAGGCATACTTACTGGCGGAGTTCCTTACGCGACCACCTCGTCGGTGCGGACGGGGATGGAGGGCTCGATCATAGGGCATGCCAATGCCATTCCAGCGTGGTTACGCCGTGAAGGTAAGCTGTAATATACTACAATGAAAATAGGAGGCGAATGGTGGAAACGCGGGACCGGCGGGGGCAGCTTTCTCTCGACACCGACATTCTGGTGGTGGGGGGCGGCGCAGCCGGCGTAGCGGCGGCCTTCACCGCTGCGAAAGCGGGCGCGCGCGTTCTGCTGCTGGAGAAATATGGCTTCTGCGGCGGCGCTGCGGTCGCCGGACTTTCGGGCACGGTCTGCGGCCTGTATGCGGCGACCGAAGGCGCCGCGAAGCCGCCCGAACAGGTGGTGTTCGGCTTCGCCGACCGCTTCATCGGCGTGATGAAGGACAAGGGTGGCATCACCGAGCCGCAACGCTACGGCAACACTTACACGCTGACCCACGATCCCCTGGTCTGGCGAGAAGCCGGCGACCATTTTCTCACTGAAGCCGGCGTCCAGGTGCTGTTTCACACCACCGTCATCGACGTGCTGACCGAAGGCGAAGAAGTCCGCGGCGTTGTGGCCTGGACCAAACAGGGCCGCGCGGAAATCCGGGCGAAACTGACCATCGACGCCAGCGGCGACGCCGATGTCGCAGCCCTTGGAGGCTTCGAGACCTTCATGGGCCAGGACGGCAAGGTGCAGAATCCGACCATGCTGTTTCGCCTGATGGGCGTCGATGTCGAGCGCCTGCGCGCGCATTACGGCAGCGACACCATCATGGGCGACAAAGTTTCGCAGATGATCCGCAACCTGCATAACAGCCGCGAGTACGACCTGCCGCGCTCGAAGATTTTCCTGTTCTCGACGCCGCGCCCGAACGAATTGCTCTGCAACTGCACGCGTATCATCGGCCGTGACGGCCGCGAGCTCAATCCGGTGCTGGTCGAGGACATCACGGAAGCCGAGATCCAGGGCCGCAGGCAGGTTCGCGAATATGCGCGATTCTTCAAGGACCGGCTGGTGGGCTGCGAAGAATCGTTCGTCAATGATACCGGCGTGCAGGTCGGCGTCCGCCAGACCCGCCAGATCAGGGGTGTGGCCACGCTCAACAACGAAGACGTCGTGGCCGGCGCCAAGAGCAAGAGCGCGATCGCGCGTTCGGCCTGGCCGATCGAATTGCATTCCGGCGAAAAGCCGCAGCTTAAATGGTTGCTCGATGATTACTACGACATTTCCTACGAGAGCTTCGTGCCCGTGACCGGCGAGGGTTTTCTGGTGGCCGGGCGATGTCTGTCGGCCGAGCACGAAGCGATGGCGTCCGCGCGCGTCACCGCACAGTGCTTTTCCTACGGCCAGGCGATCGGCATGGCGGCAGCGATGTCGCTGCGCGATGGCGTCTCGCCGCGGAAACTTCCGGTCTCAGAACTCCGCGACGCGCTGCGCAGGGATGGTGCCGTCATCTAACTCAGCCAATATGCCACGACCCGACAGCTCGCCTGTGAGCAGTGGCAGAAGGGCGATCATGCACTCGCCCGGTCCCTTCAACGAGGCAGTTTTGCTGTGGTGCCGACAAATAACAGCGCCCAAAATGTCTGCAGTTGGCACGCCGGACCAACCGGGCCGGCGTAGCGATGTCCGTTCATAGGGGGGACCGGAAGTGGCCGGCCATGGTCATGGTCAAAACGGCGCTATTGACCCTCAACGGACATCGGCCAGCCAACGCCCCCTCCACGATGCTGGTTTAAGTTGGTACAATGCCTTCCTGAACGTGGATGGGCGGACATGCGACGGCGGGAGTTCCTTGGTCTTGCAAGCTGCGTGGCGGCAGTTTGGCCCCTTGCAGCACATACTCAGACCGCAAGGGTTTATCGCGTTGGGACGCTCACCGCCGGCCCCCCAATCTCTCCTGCGGCGGATCGGGGTAAGGTTTTCTTCGACGAACTGGCGAAGCGTGGCTATGTGCTTGGAGAAAATTTGATCCACGAGGCGCGTGGCGCGTCGGGCAAGCTTGAGCTGGTGCCGCAGCTAATGCAACAGCTGAAGGCGGCGGGGGTGGACGTTGTTGTCACTCTCAGCTATCCGGCAGCCGCCGCGGCCAAAGTATCGGGCGTTCCGACAGTGCTCGCGTCCGGCTCTGGCGATCCGGTCAAGACCGGGTTGGTCGAAAGTCTTGCGCATCCGGGCGGGAACGTGACCGGAATAGCTGATGACGCATCGACACTTTCCACCAAGCGGCTTTCTTTGCTGACAGCCTTGTTGCCCAAACTTCATCGTGTGGCGATGCTTTGGAACAAGGACGATCTCGGCATGTCGATGCGTTACGAAACATCAGCAGAAGCTGCTCAGGGGGTTGGAATCACAGTTCAGCCGCTTGGCGTTCGGGAACCTGACGACTTCGATGAAGCGTTCGAGGCGATGACGCGCGATCCACCTGACGCCATTTTGATGGTTTCGGACTCGCTGACCTTGCTCAACCGCAAGCGGGTGATCGATTATGCCGCCGCTCACCGTCTACCTGCGATCTATGAGACTGACTCGATCGTTCGCGACGGCGGCTTAATGTCCTATGGAGCCGATTTAAGCGAATCTTTCGAACGCGCCGCGGCGATTGTCGATCGCATCCTCAGGGGTACGAGACCAGCCGACCTACCAGTTGAACAGCCAACACGCTACAATCTCGTTATCAATTTAAAGACTGCGAAGTCGATAGGGCTCGAAATTCCATCGACACTGGCGGCGCTCGCGGACGAAGTGATCGAATAGGCCCGCGACTTCCGTTGATGGCACTTTTCGGACATAGCATGATGTCTGAGTTGAGTTCGTTATGCGATCAAAAGCGGACGTCGTTCGAGCGGCTTCTATCGATCCCGTGCCAGCTTTCGACCTCCCCAATGATGATCCTTTCGGTCGGTGAACACCTCGATCGACGTGAATCGCTGCACGCCAAGATCGGGGAGTTGACGCTGGAGAACGATTTTTAGAAGGAGCGCTCACCAAGGCGGGATTGCTGAGCGCAAAGCGATGATCGACCGTGAGCACGATCTGTCGATCACCAAGCAGGCTGAGGTTCTGCGGATCAGTCGGGCAGCGTCTCTTACCTGCCGCGCCCGGTGCCGGACGCCGATCTCGCGATCATGCGGCGTCCGACCGGTTGCATCTGGAGTATCCCTTCGCCGGTTCGCGTATGTTGCGAGGCCTGCTGGCTCTGCAGGGGTGCAAGATCGGCCGCCGGCATGTCAAAACGCTGATGCAGCGGATGGGGATAGAGGCGCTCTATCGCCGTCCGCGCACCACGAAGCCCGAACCCGGCCACAAGATCTATCCATATCTGCTGCGCGGCGTCGAGATCACGCGACCGAACCAGGTCTGGGCGATGGACATTACCTACATCCCGATGGAGCGGGGCTTCGTACGCGCTCGACGTGCCGATTTAGCGCCCGCATCACACCGATCCGGGCAAACATCGTCGGCCCATCGTGGTCTGCAACGAGAAGCAGCGCCTCCATCGCGGCCTGCCATTCGGGGGCGTCGTGTTTAGCCTTGGGTAGCTTGGTGATGTAGAGCGCGGCGTCGCGGAGCGTTACCAGCGGCTTGCCCTTCGGCAGCGGAATAGGTTCGTCAAATTTTGTTGCCCAACCCATAGATCGGAGGTGCCTGTCAGGTCGAAAATGGATTCGCCCCGTCGGGCAAATCAGTGATCTATATCCGGGCCTCTCTAGCTTATGTGAGGCCCTGTAATGAGGAAAGCGCTGCCCTCAGAATACCGTTCTCTGCGACCAAGGCTAGGCGGACTTGCCGGTATTCTTGCCCAGGCTCCCGCAGGGTCTGCCGCCTTCGGCAAGTGGCCCGGGTTCACATTGATGCTGACCGCGATGCTAATCTTTCTTGCGGTTTGCGTTGTGGCGATATCAATTTCAAACAAGATGGTTGCATACTTAGTTCCGCTGCACAGCTCCGCAGTAGATTATGACCGAAACAGCGCAAAATAAATTACATACAGCCAGCCCAAGATGCCGTCGATGATTGCCCCAGTATCGAATGGTTGGCGGTATAGGATATTGCGATAGCAAGGGCGGAGCCAAAACCCACGCCGTATTTGGCCCCCTCGACCCGAACGCCGTAGTATCGATTTCCGTTCATGTTCGGCCCCTCAGTTGCCAGTGATAAGGCTATTGTCTCACAGGTTGAAATCCGTGCAATATGCTCATTGGGGAAACAAAGTAAGGGGCCAAGACGATGGCAAAGAAATCCGCACTGCGCAAAAATCAGCGGTCGAGCGGTCCGTACGACATTGAACTTGGCAAGCGCATCAGGCTGCGCCGCGTCGAGCAACAGTTATCGCAAGCCGAGCTTGGCAGCGCACTTGGTGTTACGTTTCAACAAGTGCAGAAATACGAGAAGGGCGTCAACCGCGTCGGTGCCGCTCGCCTGCAACAGATCGCCACGGCGCTCGATGTCCCCGTGACGTTTTTCTTCGACGACGCGAGCGCTGGCAAGCGGGTCAACAGTGACAAGCATGAAGTTGAGAGCTTGCTGTTTCTCGACAGTGCTTTCAGCCTGCGGCTGTTGCGGGCCTATGCCTCGGTGAAAGACCAAAAGGTGCAACGCGAATTTGTGTCGCTGATCGAAAGCATCGTAGCCAACGAATAATTCCGCAGCTTGCTTCGAGCCGATGAATTCACGGCCAGGCACCGGCTTCGATTTGGTGCCCGGTCGCCCTTGAACTCAGTCCAGATGCCGGAAGGCGAACAGCGGCCGGTCATTGTTGAGGGTGAACCAAACGACGTCCTTCTTGCCGGTCTCAGGGTTGGGCTCCGGCGCGTATTCGGCGAAGCTGTTGGCCGGGACGAGACACCGACTTTCCGTCTTCAGCCAGCCTCGCCAGTGCGGCGAGGAGGTGTTTTGGATGTTGGTGACTGGTACCCAGCTTCTCGGTGGCGGCGGGATCCCCCACCGCATCATCACCATCTCGCGGCCATCATCGACATTGCGCACCACCGGAGCCGGATAGTCGGGGAACACGCCGGGCATCGGCGGGAGGTTGCCGACGTAGCGATTGACGACGCGGAACAGCCCAGCGATGGCCGCTTGGTTCGTGGTGATCGAAGGAGTTTGCACATTGACCTAATCTGTAGGGCCTCCGGGTCGTCAATGCTTGACCTTCGATAAGTAGGCAAACGCGCCAACTATGGCGGCACGAGCTACCACATTGCCCAAGACAGCGACGCTCGCACCCTGAGCATACCTCAATGCCGCCATTATTCTTGTTTGGCTTCTGCACCTCAATGCCGCTGTCGCGACAACATGTGATTATCAAGGCAGCCCAAACTAGCCAAAGCTCTGTTTTGCGCTCGCCTTTGAATTGCGGGTCCTTCAGGAGTCCAATGAAATAGTTGCTAACAGCGACGGCGCCTTCGAGAAAATGCGCCAATTGAACCAACGGATAGTTGGGAGTCACGATGTTCTGTGCAAAGCGGAAATATGTTTCAGAAATCTGTTTTAAATTAAGTTTTTTCGTATTCGGTTTGTATGTTTTCAAGTCGCTAGCCCAGACGTTCTTTATCAGCACCTCAGTTTGTCTGCGCCAAAGATCGATCTCTTGAATGACTTCTGAAAGTGGCCTCGTCGAACGGGGCATTTGCGCCGCCGCATATATCATAGTTATTCCAGAGAGCTGCTCTCTAAGTTGCGGCTGAATTTTTACCCCGAGGTTATCCTGCACGATATTCCAGTCGCGGACCTTCAGCGGCTTATAGTCAAAGTCTGAATATCCTCGGCTGGTCGCTATTCGTCGGCGGTCTCTAGGGGTTTTTGTTTTCTTGGTCATTGCCGTTACCGCGACAAAAGTTTGCTTGGATCAGGAGCAACGTCGCCCATTTGACGAGCTATCGAGTGCGCAATCTCGTTTGAAGCCTTCTGCAGTGGATCCGAGTCCAGATGAGCATATCGCTGAGTGGTGCTCGACTGAGTATGCCCAAGCAATTTGCCGATAATTGGTAGACTGAGTCCAACTCCGGCACCGACGCTGGCGTGGGTATGGCGCAGATCGTGAATTCTCACCCCCGGCAACTGCGCTCGATGCGAAATCGTCCGCCACGGTCTGTTGAGATCAGCTCTCGGCTTATCATCTTGCTCGGAGAAGATAACATATTCGCCTTTGCGGTCGAGGTTGTGGAGGACTGCAAGGGCTGGGGCATTAAGCACAATTGCTTTTCTGCCGGTCTTGCTATCCGGCAATAGAAGGAGACCGCGCTGAAAATCGACATATTCCCACTTGAGATGAAGGATTTCTCGGAGCCGAGCGCCCGTTAAGATCAGTAGGCGGAAGGCGGCGGCGGTGTACTCGTCGATACGGATGCGGCGGTTCTCGGGTTTTGGCGCGTGTTTGGACGTGGGCTTCGTCTCGTCAATCTCGTAGGGGATGCCGACCGTCTCAGCTTCCCGAATGGCTCTGCCAAGACGGGCAAGTTCATCAGTGTTCAGGAAGCGCTCACGGCGGCTTTCGCGAAACGCGCGAATTCCCTTTGTAGGGTTGTGACCCACCGGCACAAGGTTGCAGGTCGAGGCGTACCGAAAGATCGAGGAGATGCATTCGACAATACGGTTGGCGGTCATAGGTCGGGTCTGGCCAACCTTGCTGTGAATACGAGCAATATCCGCAGTGGAAATACGGCTGAGCTTGATCGATCCAATTTCCGGGACGGCGTGTTTTCGAACGCAAATTCGATAGTTCGTCACCGTACCCGGTTTGAGCTTCGCTTCGGCCTCCTCTCGAAGGTACCTTTCCGCGAATTCGCGGAACGTCTCAGATTTCGCGCTCCTCTCGGCGAGCCGCTGCCGGATCGCTTCCCAGCGCGACGGACGCGAGCATCTCCTTTGCAGCATGTCGCGCCTGCTCGGGCGTAAACTCCCGACCTCCAAAGTACATCCGGCGTTTGGCGACACGTCTGCCGCCTGCGCCAGGGCGGTATTCGATGAACCAGCTTAACGACCCTTTGGGAGCGACGCGGACGCCGAAACCCTTCAGTTCCGTATCGTAGGCGAGGGTGCCTCGGTCACCGGGAACGATGGCATCAACCGTTCGCTTGGTGAGTTTGACGATCATGTTGGGACTAATTTTCCGGTTTCGGTTTGTTCTCCGTGTCGCCACCGTGTCGCCACCAGAGTGGAAATGACAGGACACCGCCGAAATCAAAAAGTCAAATAAAACTTGCGAAAACAGATACTTAGGATACGTCAGGAAACCTGAGGCATCGCCAGGAAACGGCAATTATTGTACTCATAACCTGAAGGTCATAGGTTCAAATCCTATCCCCGCAACCAGAATAACCCCGTCGACTTAATGAGTTGGCGGGGTTTTCTTTTTGGCGAGATTTAGAGAAATCCGCTGTGTCAACACTGTGTCAACAAAAACCGCAGCGGCCGATGTACTTGGCTACGAGACCCACACTGCACGTTCGAATCTCGTTCGTTCCACCAGCTGGCCTGTCGCACAGCGCATGGTCGTTCGGCTAGGGCGACCGCCTCGGTTGCGAAACGGCCGCGGTTTCCGGAAGAAGTCCCGAGCCATGGACGAAGAGCGCTCAGAGCAATAAGTCGACAGACGCTCCAATCTGCGCTCTCTCCTTGCCGCTTTCGGTCAAACCGCTAGTAAACTCAATACCGACTTTCAATCCGGTTCGCCAAACGAGGCGGCAATTGAACCACGCACTACCATTTTTTGTGAGGAGCAAGATGAAATCGTTCGGCAAGTCTTGTTCGCTTTGGAGGACAACACACGTGCCTAATGCCGAGAGATCAGCGATCCTGCATTTTGTCGGCGGTATCTCCTTATCCAGGAGTATCCATGCGGTGCATTTTAATTCCCGGCGCGCCTTCCTGCGCAATTCCTTACGGTTGCGAGAATTCCCTGCTACAGTGCGATCATTCTGCGCGCCCTTCCCAGTAAGTTGTTCGGCATAGGCAGGATCGCCTTGCTTCCGAAATCGTGTCGCCGCACTCTGCAGCGTCCCCGCATCCGGCGGGTTAGCCTCATTGACGTGGTCCGCGCGGGAAGTTTCCGGCACCTGCGGGTTCGTTTGCTTGTCCGAAAGAACACCAAGCGCATATAGCAACTTGGTCAAGGCGAGGGGAAGATCAATTGGCTTCGTAACATAATCGTTGGCCCCAAGGTCGAGGGCAAGCCTGATATCGAGATGCGCGCTTCACCTCCGTGCGCTTCCCGAACAGTGCGTCGGCCTCGTCAAAAACCAACAGCGCGCCGGCGGCTTCGGTGCGCGCGAACACGCCGGCAAGATTCTTTTCCGTTTCGCCGATGTACTTGCTCACGACGGCAGAGAGGTCGACGCGGTCGAGATCGCGCCGCAACGCCTTGGCCAGTGCCTCCGCGGCGGCACCGGCGTTGGTTCCGCAAAACAGCAGTGCCTTGTGGTCGGACCTCGGCCGCGCCTTCACCGTCGCGGCAATCGCGCGGACCTGCGCCAGAACCTTCGCCGGCAATCTGACGCTCGGCCTCGAAGCGGTCTTGGCCGGCCTGGACGGCTGTTTCATTCCTGCCTCCGTCATCCCGGTAACCTCCCGCAGTCGCCGGCGTGCTTGTCGAAGCCGGCGGTTGGAGTACGATCCGTCCCCGCTGTCGTAACACAACGGAGAATTGAATGCCGGGGCGCGCGCGCGTCATCGTGGCTATACTTGCCGCGATGGCCATCTCCGGTTCGATGGGCGCGGCGCAAACCGGGCCGAAACTCGACTACGACTTCTTCAAAAGCCGCGTCGAGCCGGTGTTTCTGGCCAAACGCCCGGATCATGCCCGCTGCTATGTCTGTCACGCCGAGAGCAACAATGCTTTCCGCCTGGAGAGGCTTTCGCCGGGTGCGAGCGAATGGTCCGACGAGCAATCGCGCCGCAACTTCGAGACGGTCTCAAACCTGGTCAACCCGGGCGATCCCGGCACCAGCAGGCTGTTGCGGCATCCGCTTGCACCCGAAGATGGCGGTGACGTGTTTCACTCGGGCGGACGGCAATTCGCCTCCAGGCGCGACCCGGCCTGGCGCACGCTCGCCGCGTGGGTCAACGGAGCGACGCTCGCCTCGCCGAAGAAGTAGCGGCGGAGCCGGGATGATCCGGGACGACAAGCGTATTCATGCGCTTGGGCACTTCGCCGACCGGAATCACGGCGATCAGCTTCATGGATTTGGCGTCGATCGCCGAGACCGAGCGCAGGCCCGCGTTGGAAATGTAAACTGTCTTGCTGTCGGGTGTGAACGTGACCCAGTTGGCGACCGCCGAAATCGGGCCATGGCCCGGAAGCTTGAGGGACGGCAGCGCAACCTCGCCAACCAGTGCGACGTCGGCAAGCGAATAGACATAGACCGCGTTATTGGGAATGCTGGTCACCCACAGGGTCTTGCCGTCGGGCGCAACGCCGATACCGTGCGAGGGCGCCGTGGCGCGGCCACCGTCGGTCTCGAATTCGCCCTTCGCCGGAGGAAGCTCGATACTCACTACTTCCTTCTGCTTGGCAAAATCGATGACGGCGAACCCGTTGAAATCCGATAACTGGACGAAAATCCGCTTCGTCGCTCCGTCCGGGCCCGCTTCGATCGCCATCGGCCGAATACCCTTGCCAAGCTTGACCTCCCAGGCCGGCTGCTCCGTCACGAGATCGATGACGGTGACAATTCCGGTTCGGATCGAACCGGTAACGGCATATTTGCCGTCGGGGGTCACATAGACATTGTGTAGCCTGCCGTTGACCGGCACGCTCTTGGTCCGCGTCAGCGTCGCGGGGTCGATAATGTCGAGCGCGCCGGGATCGCGGGCGATGCCGACGACGATACGGCCATCCCTGGCCACCGCGATATTGTTGGGATGCGCGCTGAGCGCGACCTTCTTGACCAGTTTGCCGGTCTTGCGATCGAAAACATCCAGTGTCGAGGACGCCTCATCGCTGACATAGACCCTGGAACCGTCAGGAGAGAACGCAATCCCGTGCGCGCCCTCGATGCCCCTGATCTGCTGGACGACCTTGTTGGTCGCGGGATCGATGACGTGGATGCTGTCGCCGGCGCTGTTGGTGACGTAGATCCGGACGGCCGCCGCCGAGGCCGGAATTGGGGCGAGCAGCAGCACGAACCCCAGGTGGCGTAAGACGCGGAAGGCATTCATGGCGTCGCGCTCCCGTTCGTTCGATGTAATCTCAGTCTACCAGCAAACGACCGTGCGGCAAGATCTCGAAGCTGGTCCGACGGTCCTGCGGCGTCCGCGCGTCGATTGTGCGATCGCAGCGTCGCGTATGTCGTTGTCCCGCCCTGGCGAATGCAGCAGATCAGGAGTCCCTATCCCTGGATCGCCGCCCTGATCGCGCTCGTCATCTTCTCGCCGGTGCTTTACTGGAACGCGATTCACGATTGGGTATCGTTCAGATTCCAGCTCGACCGGCCGGTGCAGGTCCATGGATGGTCATTGAAGTTCCCGGGCGAATTCGTGGGAAATCAGTTCCTGCTGCTGGGCTTGATCCTGTTTCCCGTCGTGCTCATCGGAACGATCCGGCTCGGCTGGCGAGGATTTCGCTCCAGGGCCGCCATCGCGATCCTGCTCTCGATATGCGTGGCCGCGCCGATCGGCTCGCCAAGGTCGGCGCGAGCTGGTTTGCCACGACGGACTATCGCATCTACTCGATGCTGCGATGGCACCTTCGAGATCGAATCCCGGTCGTTCAGATCAACGAAAGAATTCGATATATCGGCTTTCACACCACCGAAAAGGATATTGCAGGCCCGGTCGGCCTCTTGAGCGCCGCGTGACGGGCGAATAGCCCTCGACCGTGTTTGCGGACTTTAACCCTGCCGGTTAACCCTTGGTCAGGCCGGCGCGGCTATACATGGTTCCAAATCCACGAAGCATCGAACCATGAACGCAGCGGTCATCGAAGGATCGGCAGGAAGCCGGGAGGTGCGCGGCAAACCATCCGCCGCCAAGAGCTGGCTGAAGGCGATCGAGCTGACTTCGTGCATCGAAACCGATCCATCCCGGCTGTTTGCCGACCTCGTCGAGGATTGGGCGCAGCGGCAACCGGACCGTCCGGCACTGATATCCGAGAAGGAAACCTTCAGTTACCGGACCCTCGCCGAGCGGATCAACCGCTACGCGCGCTGGGCGTTGTCGGCGGGAATTGCAGCCGGCGATACCGTCTGCCTGTTGATGCCGGCCCGGCCGGATTACATCGCCGCGTGGCTCGGCATCAACAGGGTCGGCGGCGTGGCGGCGCTGATCAATACAAAGCTGGTCGGGCGGTCGCTGTCCCATTGCATCAACGTCGCCGACGCCGACCATGTCATTCTTGACGGCGATCTTGCCGACGTCTTCGAAACGGTGTTGCCGTATCTGAACCGCGCGCCGAAAATCTGGATTTACGGCAGCCACAGCAACGAAGCCACCATCGACGCGGCGCTGGATCGCCTCGACGGCGGCCCGTTGTCGGCGACTGAGCGGCGCGGCACCACCATCAACGATCGAGCGCTTCTGATCTATACCTCGGGCACCACGGGCCTGCCGAAGGCTGCCAGTATCAGCCACCGCCGCATCCTGAACTGGGGCGGCTGGTTTGCCGGGTTGACGGGTGCTGTGCCCGAAGACCGGCTGTACGATTGCCTACCGGTCTGTCACAGCGTCGGCGGCATCGTCGCGCCGTGCAGCATGCTCTGCGCCGGCGGCTCGGTGGTGCTGGCGGACAAGTTTTCCGCAACGACGTTCTGGCAGGAAATCGTGCGCTGGGATTGCACGGCCTTCCAGTACATCGGCGAACTCTGCCGCTATCTCCTGAAGGCGGTGCCATCCGTCCACGAGAACAGGCACCGGCTTCGGCTGGCCTGCGGCAACGGCCTGCGCGGCGATATCTGGGAGGCCTTTCAGCAGCGCTTTTCGATTCCGCAGATACTCGAATTTTATGCCGCGACCGAAGGCAACTTCTCGCTCTACAATGTCGAGGGCAGGCCGGGCGCGATCGGCCGCATTCCACCGTTGCTGGCGCATCGCTTTCCCGCCGCGATCATTCGCGTCGACGCGGAAACCGGCATTCCCGTTCGCAACCGCGATGGCCTGTGTGTTCGCTGCGCGCAAGGCGAGGTGGGTGAGGCCGTGGGTCGGATCGGGACCGCCGACGAAGGCGGCGGCCGCTTCGAGGGCTATACCGATGCGGGCGAGACCGAAAAGAAAATCCTGCGCGACGTAGTTGCGAAAGGCGACGCCTGGTTCCGAACCGGCGATCTGATGCGGCTCGATGACGCCGGTTTCTTCCACTTTGTCGACCGGGTCGGCGATACCTTCCGCTGGAAAGGCGAGAATGTCGCGACGTCCGAGGTGAACGAAGCGGTCGCGGATTGCCCCGGGGTGGTCGATGCCACGACCTATGGCGTGGAGATTCCCGGCGCCGACGGCCGCGCCGGAATGTCCGCCGTCGTAGCCGGCCGGCGTTTCGATCTCGCCGAATTCGCGGCCCACATTTCGCGCCGCCTGCCGGCCTATGCCTATCCGGTGATGATCCGCATCTGCGCATCCCTCGACACCACCGAAACCTTCAAGCAAAAAAAGCATCAGCTGGTCCGCGAGGGTTTCGATCCCCGGCTCGTGACCGACCCGCTTTTCTTCCGTGATCCCAAGTCGGGTGCCTATCGTCCGGTCGATGCAACCACCTATCCGCGCATCACGGACGGCTCGATCCGTCTATAGGCGCGCAAAGCCGTCGGCGCTCCATGCTTCGCTGCCGGCCGACGGTGCCCGTGTCGGCCGGGTCGCTTCTTCGAAAAATCGCGTGAATTCAATGCCCGCCGGCAAGCCCGGCATTTACCAACCAACGCAAAAGATCGGTCGATTGCGGGTTTATTTCACGTTTGCGCTCTATCATGGCCGCTTGCGATTTAACGAGAAGGCAAGACCGTCCATGTCGACAAGGTTAACGATTATTTCAGCGATGCAGCAGATCGCAACCGAGCAGCAGGTCACCTTGCCGCCGCTCAAGGACGACCTGTCGCTGCATGAAACCGGCTTCGATTTGCTCGGTTTCGCCATCCTGGTGGCGCGTCTCGAAGACGATCTCGGCATCGATCCGTTTACCATATCGGAGGACGCCAGCTTCCCTCTCACGATAGGCGACTTCATCAGGGCCTATGAAAATGTCCCCGCGTGAGGTTTTCGCGCTTCGCGACTATCTCGGCCCGGAGCTGAAGGGCCGCACCCTTTCGGATGCGCGGCAGCTGGTGTCGCTGACCCATATTCTGGAACACACCTGCCTGGTCGGCCGCTTCGGCGAACTCTCGGGACGCTCGGTATTGCTGGCCGTCTCCGATCAGCTGATTTCGGGACTGGTGATGATCGAGATCGACGGCGTGGCCCGGCGCATGTTGTTGTGTCCGCCCGACCTCAATGCCGATCACGTCAAGACCCTGATCGAGGATGCCGAAATCGACGCCATCGTCACCGACGAGCCGGCGCGCTGGGCGGAGGCGGAAGTATACCTGGTGGCGGCGGCCCGGCCGCCGGCGCGTGCCGCAAAGAGGCCGAAGACGGAACGCGCGACCGAATGGCTGATGTTCACCTCGGGCACTTCGGGCGTGCCGAAGATCGTGGTCCATACCCTCGAAGGGCTGACCGGCGCGATTGTCGCCGACGGTCCGGCGCGCAGCGCCGCGCCGGTGTGGGCAACCTTCTATGACATCCGCCGCTACGGCGGCCTGCAGATTTTTCTCCGCGCCATCATCGGCGGCGGTTCGATGGTGCTGTCGGAGCCGGGCGAGGCGGTCGCCGATCATGTCGCGCGCCTCAATGCGCGGGGTGTCACCCACATCTCCGGGACGCCGTCGCACTGGCGCAAGCTCTTGATGAGCGGATCGGCGTCAGGCTTTTCACCGCGTTACGTCCGCCTTTCCGGCGAGATCGCCGACCAGGCCGTGCTCGACGGGTTGAAGCGCGCGTTTCCCGAAGCCTCGATCGGTCACGCCTATGCGTCGACCGAGGCCGGCGTCGGCTTTGCCGTCAACGACGGGCTCGAGGGTTTTCCGGCTTCGTTCCTCGGGCAGAACCGCGACGGCGTCGAGATGAAGGTCGTGGAGGGATCGCTGCGGATCCGCTCGACGCGCACCGCGCACGCCTATGTCGGCCACAGCGCGGCGGCGCTGATGGACGAGGAAGGCTTCGTCGATACCGGCGACATGGTCGAATTGCGCGGCGAGCGCTATCACTTCGTCGGCCGGCGCGGCGGCATCATCAATATCGGCGGGCTGAAGGTGCACCCGGAGGAAATCGAAGCGATCATCAACCGCCATGCCGAGGTGCGGATGTCGCGCGCCAGCTCGCGCAAGAGCCCGATCACCGGCTCGATCGTGGTCGCCGATGTCATTCTCGCCGACGGCTGCGACTTAAGCCGCAGCGGCGATATTCGCGACAGGATTTTGGCCGATTGCCGGGCATCGCTGGCGCCGCACAAGGTGCCCGCCATGATCAAATTCGTCCCGGCGCTCGACATCACGGCGGCCGGCAAGCTGGCGCGAAGCGATGCGTAATGTGGTGGTGACCGGCGGCAGCCGCGGCATCGGGCTTGCGATCTCGCGCCGGCTGGCGGCATCGGGCTATAACGTGATCGCGGTGGCGCGGCGCGAAAGCGACGAACTGCGCCAGGCGATCGGCGAAGTGAAAGCCGCAGGCGGGCTTCATTTCCGGGCATTCGACCTCAGCGACATCGACGCCATCCCGTCCTTCGTGAAAGCATTGCGCGACGAGTTCGGCGCGATCTACGGCCTCGTCAACAACGCCGGGATCGGCACCGAAGGCCTGCTCGCCAACATGCACAACTCCGAAATCGAGGCCCTGGTCCGTCTCAACGTCACCTCGCCGATCGTTCTGACAAAATATGTCGCGCGGCACATGATGGCGGATGGCGAGGGGCGCATCATCAACATGTCCTCGATCATCGCGACGACGGGCTATAACGGCCTGTCGGTCTATGGCGCGAGCAAGGCCGCGGCATCGGGCTTCACCCGCTCGCTGGCGCGCGAGGTCGGCAAGCTCGGCATCACCGTGAATGCGATCGCGCCCGGCTTCATCGATACCGAATTGACGCAAACCCTCTCCGAGGATCAGCGCAAGCGCATCAGTGGCCGCAGCGCCCTGCGCCGTCTGCCCGAAACCGACGACGTCGCCCGCATGGTCGAATACCTGCTGGGTGAGGGCGGCCGCAACATCACCGGCAGCGTGCTGACCATCGACGCCGGCAATACGGCGTAGATCGACCCATCTGGACGCCCCAGCTCAAACCGGGCTAAGTCACGCGGCTGCGACGGCGGCAATCCCTCCCGCCAACTCGCATCGCCTCGACAATAATTTCCAGGAGAGTGATGTGAAAAAGCCGGTGACTGGACTTGGCGCGCGATACCTGCGCCGCGCGTTTGGAGCACTCTTGCTGGCCGCCGCGATCTTTGCGCAACAGGCTCCGGTTCTCGCGCAAGCCAAGCCGAAGGAGTTGGCCGCAATTCCGCCCAACAGGGATACCGACCTCAAATTCTATCGGACCGATGGAACGATACAGATGGGAGCCGAAGCGCTCGAACATATGTCGTCCGACGCCGACCTCGTTCTCTGGGTGGCGAGGAATCAGTTCTTTGCGATGGATGAGGTCGTCGGCGTGTTCCAGAAAGCCCATCCCGGCGTCACGGTCGGACTGATCACGCTTCCCCCGGGCCTGCTGTTGTCGGCGATCGAGGGCGGCGGCTGGATCTACAACGGCAAGGAATATCGCTGCGCTCCCGACGTCTACGCATCCGTCAATCTCGGGCACTTGCGCCAGCTCAAGGCCGCCGGCCTCATGAGTAAATACGGTATTTACATGCACAACGAGCTGCGGATCATGGTCGCGAAGGGTAACCCGAAGAAAATCGCGGGGATCGACGACCTCATTCGGCCCGACGTCCGAACCTCGATGCCGAACCCGGTGAGCGAGGGCATCATGCAGTTCTATGCACGCAAGGTCCTCGAGCGGCATGGCATATGGGCGGCCATTGCGAACGGCAAGGAGTGTGCCTCCTGTCAAACCACGGAGCGTAACTGGTTCACCGCCGTCCATCACCGCGAGAACTCCGGAACGTATTCGCGATGGCAGGTCCGATGCGGGCATTGTCTGGAAAACCGAGGTCATGGAAGCCTTGCGTCATGGCGCAGAGGTCGAGGCGGTGGAATTGCCGCCCGTGGACAGCCTCCGGGACGAGGTTTCCTATGCGATCGGGGCGCTGGAAAATAGCCGGCACAAGGCGAATGCCGACGCTTACCTCGCATTTCTTGCCACTGCCGCCGCGCAAGACGCCTACGAAAAGTTTGGATTTGTGAAGGCACGGCCTGAGGAACTCGCGCTCAAGCCGATCGATTGAACCTGCAATCGGACGTGACCGGCGCGGAAGCGGACTGGACGGCTGTTGCTGCCGCAATTCATGCCCGCGCTTGATTTCCCTCAAGCACGACACGCGCTTTTCCGGCGAAAAGGGCGCTGAAAGCCGGCTTGAGAAAGAGCGATGTCCTTTGAGCGCGTCCTGCGGTGGGCCCTGGTCCTGATCGCCGTGGCTGGATTGGCTGCGGGGATCGCCGCCAACGCCGCCGGCCGGGCTGACTTGGCCGATCTCGCCTGGACGCTGGCGACTGCACCTGTCATCGCGGGACTGGCGGTCTCCATCGTGCGCGACTTTCTGGCCGGCCGCCTGGGGGTCGATGCAGTCGCGCTGGTGTCGATGAGCGGCGCGCTGGCGCTGCACCAGCCGCTTGCCGGCGCCGTGGTCGCGCTGATGTATTCCGGCGGCAACGTGCTCGAGGATGTCGCGGTCGCCCGCGCCGAGCACGACCTGCGCTTGCTGGTCGATCGCGCGCCGCGCGAGGCCCATCGCCGCATCGACGACCGTATCGAGGAGGTGCCGATCGCGAACGTCGAAGTCGGCGACAGGCTGCTGGTGCGGGCCGGTGAAATCGTCCCGGTCGACGGCGTGGTCACCTCGACGGCGGCAACCATCGACGAATTGGCGCTGACCGGCGAGCCGATCCCGGTGGTCAAGGCGCGCAGCGCCGCCGTTCTCTCCGGCTCCCTGAATGCCGGCGAGGCCTTTGAACTGACGGTCTCCGCCGAAGCCGGCGAAAGCACCTATGCCGGCATCGTGCGGCTGGTGACCGCGGCGCAGACCGCGAAAGCGCCGTTCGTACGGCTCGCCGACCGCTACGCGCTGATTTTTCTCCCCCTGACGCTCGTGCTTGCCTTCGTCGCCTGGCTGATCTCGGGCGACCCGATCCGCTCGCTCGCCGTGCTGGTGGCGGCGACCCCGTGTCCCCTGATTCTGGCGGCGCCCGTCGCCTTCATCGCCGGCGTCGCGCAGGCGGCCCGGCGCGGCATCCTGGTCAAGGGCGGCGGGCCGCTGGAGGCGCTGGCGCGCGCCCATACCGTCCTGTTCGACAAGACCGGGACCTTGACGGTCGGCGGTGCGCGGCTGCTTTCCATCGAAGTTGCGCCGGGCGAACAGGCCGACGAGGTGCTGATGCTGGGCGCTTCGCTGGAGCAGGCCTCGCACCACGTTCTCGCCGGTGCCATCGTCCAGGCCGGGGCCGAGCGGGCCCTGAAGCTCAAAGTGCCCGAACGGGTGCGGGAATCCATGGGCTCGGGATTATGCGGCATGATCGACGGGCGGCAGGTGAGCGTGGGCTCGCGCGACATGATCTTCGGCGGCGAGCGCGTGGGCGAATGGGCGTCGCGGGCGGTCCGCCGCGCCTCCTGGCGCTCGGCGCTCACCGTCTTTGTTGCGGTCGAGGGACGGCCGATCGGCGCCTTGCTGCTCGCCGACGAACTGCGTTCCGACACGCCGCGCGCGATCCGCCTGTTGCGCGAGGCGGGCGTCAAACGCATGGTGATGGTGACCGGCGACCGCGCCGCGGCCGCGCACCCGATCGGCGCAGCCCTCGATCTCGACGCGGTGCTCGCCGACCGCGTGCCTTCCGACAAGGTCGATGCCGTCCGTTCCGAGCAGCGGCTGCATCCGACCATCATGGTCGGCGACGGCATCAATGATGCGCCGGCGCTGGCGTCTGCCGATGTCGGGATCGCGCTCGGCGCCCGCGGCGCCAGCGCCTCGTCGGAGGCCGCGGACGTCGTGATCCTTGCCGACCGCCTCGATCGGGTCGGCGAAGCGATCGTGATCGCGCAACGCGCGCGGCGGATCGCGATCGAAAGCATCATCGCGGGCATGGCGCTTTCGATGCTGGCGATGCTGGCGGCAACCTTGGGCTGGCTGTTGCCGGTGCCGGCGGCGATCGTCCAGGAGGTGATCGACGTTGCCGTGATCCTCAATGCGCTGCGCGCCCTGACGCCGGCTCACGGTCACGCCGTCAGGCACATGGCGGCCGACGAGGGGCGCCATCTGCATCGCGACCACGTCGCGCTGATCGGCTATCTCGACCGGTTGCGGCGCATCGCCGATGAACTCGACGATGCGAGCCCGGAGGGCGCCGCCGCGCTGATCGCGGAGGCGAACAAGCTCATCCAGGAGCAGGTGGTCGTGCATGAGCGCGACGACGAGGGCAAGGTCTATCCGCGGCTCGCGCGGCTCTTGCAGGAGAGCCACAGCCTGTCCGCAATGAGCCGGGCGCACCGCGAGATTCTGCATCTCGCCCGCCTGCTCGCGCGCGTGGTTTCCGACCTGCCGACGGAGAAGGTCGACCGTTATCTCGTTCGCGACGCCCAGCGGGTGATCGAGGCGATCGAAACCCTGGTGCGCATGCACACGGCGCAGGAGGAAGACATCTACGAAGCCGTGGCGGCCCGGGCGGCGGCGTGAGCCGCGGCCGCATCACGCAAGGCTCGACAATGCGCCGGCGCAACCCAGCAGGACGACCACCACCCACGATGGCATCTTCCACATCGTGAGCAGCAGAAAGCCGCCGAGCGCGACGGCAAAATCGCGCGGTGTCAAGACCGCGCTGGTCCAGACCGGGTTATAGAGTGCGGCGCCGAGAATGCCGACCACGGCGGCGTTGGTGCCCCGCATGGCGGCCTGCGCCGCGGGATAAGCGCGCAGCGCACCCCAGAACGGCAACATGCCATAGACCAGCAGCATGCCCGGAAGCATCAGCGCGACCAGCGCGATCGTTGCTCCCGCAAGGCCGTTGGGCGGCGGGCCCATCACGGCGCCGAGATAGGCGGCGAAGGTGAAGAGCGGTCCCGGCACCGCCTGCGCCAGCCCGTACCCGGCGAGGAACGCCTCGTTGCTGACCCATCCCGGCGCGACCACCTGGGCCTGCAGCAGCGGCAGCACGACATGGCCACCGCCGAAGACAAGCGCGCCCGACCGGTAGAACGCGTCGAACAACGCCAGCGCTTGCGAGGGGGTCGCGGCTGCGACAGCCGGGGGTATCAACAGCAGTGCGGCGAACAGAAGAAGCGCGATGGCGCCGCGGCGCCTGTGACCGGAAAATTCAGCTGACCGGAAGTCGCCGCGGCATCGCCCCGGCAAAACCAAAGACCGGCCGCGGCGCCCGCCGCGATCGCCGCGATCTGCGCATACAGATCCGGCGAAAAACACGACGATCGCCACAGCCGCAAAGGCGATGCCGGCGCGCGCCCGATCGGGGGCGAGCGTCCGCGCCATGCCCCAGATCGCTTGCGCAATGACCGCGACCGCGACCAGCTTGAGCCCATGCAGGACGCCTTCCGCGATCGGCCCGGTAAGGGCGGCTGCGCCCTCGGCAAAGGCGAACATGATCAGGGCCGACGGCATGGTGAAGGCGCACCAGGCCGCGAGCCCGCCAACCAGGCCGTTGCCGCGCAGGACGCCGAGGGAAAAGCCGACCTGGCTCGAGGCGGGACCGGGGAGGAACTGACACAGCGCGACCAGGTCGGCGAAGGTGGCCTCGTCCAGCCATTTCCGGCGTTCGACGAACTCGCTGTGGTAATAGCCGAGATGGGCGATCGGGCCGCCGAAGGATGACACGCCAAGCTTCAGGAATGCCGCGAACACTTCCCCGACGCGGCCGCCCGGACGTCGAGCTTCGTCATCCAAATTCATTTGCCTTGATCCCAAAATTCCGGATTAGGTTATCGAGGACCGCTGGCGTCGCCAAGCGGTCCGGTTGATGCCCTCGTTCGAACTGGAAGCAGGGGAGTGCCAGCGATGCTGTCCCGGCGCCAATTCGCAATATCCGCGGCGGTCGCCTCAGGCGGCCTCGTTGGCGGTTTGATCGGCAGGTCGCTTGCGCAAAGCGAATCGTTGGACTTCAAGCGACGCTTGCCGATCCCCGCGCTGATCGACGCGGCGAAACAGGGCAACGCGGTCAGGCTCAAGGTCGCTTTCGGCCGCCACGCCTTCATCGAGGGGAAGCCCGTGCAGTGCTACGGCTACTCGGCCCCGGTTCTTGGACCGGCCATCCGGCTGCGCCGCGGCGATGAGGTGGAGATGACGGTCGACAATGCGCTGGACGTCGATACGACGGTGCACTGGCACGGACTTCTGGTGCCCGGAAATGTCGATGGCGGGCCGCAGCAACTGATCAAGCCGGGCGGCACGTGGCGTCCGCGGCTGAAAATCGATCAGCCGGCCTCGACCCTGTGGTTTCATCCGCATCCGCACCATGACACGGCGCGGCAGATCTATATGGGTCTTTCGGGACTGATCATGGTCGATGACGGCTCCGACGCCAGGCTCGGTCTGCCTCGTACCTATGGCGTCGACGATCTGCCGATCATCCTGCAGGACCGCTCCTTCGGCGACGACGGATCGCTGCTCTACGATCTCGATCCCCTCACCATCCAGTATGGCTTCCGCGGCAACAGCATCATCGCCAACGGCGTGGCGGGTCCCGTCGCCAAAGTTCCCTCAGGCTGGGTTCGCTTGCGAATCCTCAACGCCGCCAACGCGCAGAATTTCGAGCTGCGCTTTGGCGACCGGCGCGAGTTTCACGTCATCGCGTCGGATGCCGGCTATCTGGCGCGGCCGGTTGCGACAACGCTGCTGCGGATCTCTCCCGCCGAGCGCTTCGAAATCCTCGTCGATTTCGGTAACCGCAAGCCCGTGATGCTCGAGACCGGTCCCGACAGGGCGATGGGCATCTTTGGCGCGGTGTCGCAGGATGACACGCGCCGCTTTCGTGCCGATCATGCGTTTCGAGCCGACGGCGGCAGCGGCCATGGTGAAGGAGATTCCGGCGCGCCTGGTCGAGCCTGCCGCCGCCAACCCGGAGAAGGCCGTCCGACGTCGGCAGTTCCTGCTGGACAGCGGGATCTGCGGCGGGCAGCGGCCGAGCGAAACCGGCGAACTTCCCGGCCTGTGCATCAACGGCAAGAGCCACGACATGGCCCGTATCGACCTCGAAGCCGGGCTCGGAACAACGGAAGTATGGCAGGTCACCTCGCGCGGCATGGCGCATCCGTTCCACGTGCATGGCGCGTCGTTTCGGATCCTTTCGCTCAGTGGCGCGCCGCCGCCCGCGCATCTGTCAGGCTGGAAGGACGTGGTTCTGGTCGAAGATGACGCCGAGCTTCTGGTCGCCTTCAACCGCCCGGCTACGCGGGAGCATCCCTTCATGTATCACTGCCACATCCTCGAGCACGAGGACGCCGGAATGATGGGGCAATATACCTGTACCTGACGAGGCGGATCAGACGGCGACCGAATGCCGCGCCGTGGAGCTGCGCAGGTAGGTATCGAACACGGACGCGACGACCCGCGCCAGCGCGAGGCCTTCAGGGGCAAGCGACAGCTTTCCATCTTCCAGGGTCAAAAGGCGATCGTCCCGCATTTGCAGCAACTCCGGAATTTCTTCGGCATACCAGTCCGCCGCACATCCGAAGCCGCGTCCCGCCGCTGCTAGATCGATCGCGCCGTCGCACATGATGCGCTCGATCACCTGCGCGCGAAGCTGATCCTGTCCAGCAAGCGCGAGACCGCGCGCGATCGGCAATTTTCCTGCCGCCACCGCGCGCGACCATGCGCCGGTTTCGCTGGCGTTCTGGACGTAGCCCTGCGGCGTCCGTCCGATCGCGGTGGCGCCGATGCCGATCAGGGTTTGGGCGGTGTCGCTGGTATAGCCCTGAAAGTTCCGATGCAGGCGGCCTTGTGCCGCGGCAACGGCGAGACTGTCGCTGGAAAGCGCGAAATGGTCGATGCCGATCCTGACATAACCGCTCGCAACCAATGCCGCGGCCGCGAGCCCCGCCTGCTCGGCGCGCTCGGACGCGGAGGGCAGCGCAGCGTCGGCAATCATCCGCTGGTTTTTGGCGACCCAGGGGACGTGGGCGTAACCGAACAGCGCAATGCGATCGGGGCTCATCGCGACGCATTGGGTGACCGTCCGGCACAGCGCGGCCGAGGTTTGATGCGGGAGCCCGTAGATCAGGTCGAAATTGATGTTCGGCACGCCGGCGGCGCGAAGTCGGGTGATCGCGCGTTCCACCGTCTCCGGCGGCTGGATCCGGTTGATCGCCGCCTGCACCTTCGAATCGAATTCCTGTACGCCGAAGCTGGCGCGGTTGAAGCCGAGCAGGCCGATCTGCTCGATCATCGCATCGGTAAGGGTGCGCGGATCGCTTTCGATGGCGACTTCGGCATCGGCCTCGAACTGAAAGCGCTCGCGCAACCGCGCCATGACGGCGGCGAGGTCCGCAGGCTCCAGCACCGTCGGCGTGCCGCCGCCGAAATGCAGGTGCGAGACCGGCATCCGGGCCGGCAGCGCATCGGCGATCAGGTCGATTTCGGAAAGCAGGTGCGCCACGTAGGTCGCAACCGGCGAATAGCGCGCCGCCAGCTTCATGTTGCAGCCGCAATACCAGCACTGCTCCTTGCAGAACGGCACATGCAGATAGAGCGAGACCGGTTCGCGCGGGTCGAGCCGCGTCAGCCATTCGCGATAGGTTGCGGGCGGAAAATGCGCCGAGAAGTGCGGCGCGGTCGGGTAGCTCGTGTACCTCGGTACGTTTGCTCTCGAATATTTCTCGAAGGCGGAAGGCATCGCAACGTCTTTCAATTTGACTGCCTGCCGCGCCCGAATTGCCTAGTAACAGGGCGGGTAGGGATAGAGGATCGGTGAGTTGAAGCAGCGCGGGATTCGGTCGGCGACAGGTCCATTCGTGGTGATGACTGCCGGCGCCGCGGCCGGTGGCGCGGCAACGGCCCGGTGATGAGCGCTCTTCTTGGCCGCGAGGGCGTCCGTTGAAACCGTGGCGACCGACAAGGTGCCGACGACAATCGATACAGCAAGCGAAATCATGGTTTGGCGCGACATCAACTTCTCCCTTTGGCTAGAACCGTATTCGTCGGCTGGCAGCCGCATTGCAATGCCCGGCGCCTGTCAGTTGTCCTTCGCGCCCTCGCGGATCCAGGCGCGAATGGTGTCGCGGTCGCAGGTCGAAAGCTTCTTCTTGCCCAGAGGCATGTGAGTTTCGGGAGCGCCGCGCCAGTCCAGCAGCCACATCAGATTGCTACCCTCCGCATCTCCGGGGATAACCATCTTGCCCATTTTCGTACCCTTCATCACGCCCGCGTAGGTGCTGAGATCGAGCCCGCTCTTTTCATTGCCCTGTCCACCAGGTTGATGGCAGCTGAAACAGTGGCCGACGAAGATCGGCATCACGTCCTCTGAAAAACTGGTTTTTGCCTGCGCAGCGCAGACCTGATCGGACGAGCTCAGGATCCCATCGCCGATCGTGCCTCCGATCGCCAGAAGGATAGCCCCGCCCAGGACCAATAGTTGCCGCCTCATGTGAATTTCCCTCTTTGCCTGCCCCGTGACGCCGTCCCGGCCCAGACAATCATATCGACCGAGACAGCATAGGTTCTATGACGGCGTCCGACCTTGACTCAAGTCAAATGTTGCCGTGCGCGGCGTTCGCTGCAGAAAACGCCCCACTTCGCTTGCTGCACCCGGATGCCGGATGCGGCGGCCGCGAGCGTCTGTTGATTTCACTCAAAACTTTGACGTGGCTTTGACTTGGCTCAATGAATGCCGGAGGGCGAGCGGTTATTGATAGCCTGGTGATTTAGTCGGCAGTTGCCGAGGTGGGGTAGGCCATGTTGCGCTTGTTCGAGGCGAATCATTTGACAGATCCCGACATCTGGTACGTTTCCTACCGGTCAAACATCATGCCGAAGCGCGAAGATGGCGAGCGCAAATGCGCCCGTGCCACCTGCACGTTCAAGGATGAAGCCGAGGCACGGCAATTTGCGAAGCAGGTGATCGAGAAGGGGTGGAGCGCAATCGCCGGAACCTTGAATCCGTACACACCGAAAAGAACGGTGGCATCCACGCAAATTCTCGATTGGATTGCGGGCGAGGCCGTACGCAAGTGACATATGCCTGCCAGCGTGCATACCGCGCATCCGGAGATTGCGATCCAGCGATGTCGGCGGAAAGTTTCCGGTTCTTGGCTCATTTGCGGTTGAATGATCTTGTCATTCGAGCGACGTTGTTGACGAAGATCAAATCCTTCTCGCCAAAAATCACACAAGTCTTTCCACATTCTTTAGCAAGGAGAAGAAGCATGAATTTGAAAATCCTGGGAGCTGCTGTCGCAGCTCTGACAGTTTGCGGGGCGCTGATGATTGTCGCCCCCAAACCCGCCGCCGCGTTGCCTGCATACGCCGCGGCGACGGGCAAGCCCTGTGGCGCGTGCCATGTGAATCCGGCCGGAGGCGGTCCCCGCAACGCTTATGGTGAAGCATTTGCCGCGAACGGCCACAAGCTGCCGGGGAAGAAGTAGACATTAGATTTCAACAGACGAAAAGGGATTTGCAGTTCAGTGCGAGTCCCTTTCCGTGCTTGCTCCGTGCTAGCGCTACTCGCTCGGCTAGCGGATCCGGAGTGGATTCGGCTCATTCTATTAGTATCAACAAGTGCGCTATTGGTATCAACAAGTGCGCCAGCAGGATGGGGATAGAATGCAAGGACCAATCGACGCAACTTCCCTAAACGGGCGCCCGCCACGCCTCCAGGGTGTTTTTCGGCAGATGAGCGCTTGTTTTCGTGGCCCGTCCCTGGTCGTCGCGGCAGCCATTGTCGGTGTGTTTCTCGCCGGAGCCTGCTTCGAGGGTGCGTCCGCTCAATCGAGGATCAGTGCCGGCGACGGTCCGGAACTGCGAACCCTCTATGCAAGTTCGCAGGATATCGCGGACGGCAAGCGTATCGTCGAGACGTCCTGTGCCGGCTGTCATGGCGCGAACGGCGTCAGCGAAAGTCCCGGCGTGCCACATCTAGCCGGTCAGCGCCCGGCTTACCTATACCTTGAGCTGAAGGCCTATCAGGCCGGCGTCCGCGGCGAGAGCGCAATGAACAACGTGGTCAGGCCGCTCAGCGACGATGCGCTGTTCGAGGCGGCGGCTTATTTTGCCAGCCTGGACCCGCCGCAAAACAATGCTGCAAACGCTGCAAACGTTGCCGCGGCCGACCCGGTTCAACTCGGCAAAACCGCGGCGGCGGGATGCGCGGGTTGCCATGGCGACGGCGGAATCAGCAAGACCCCCGGCATGCCTAGTCTGGCCGGATCGGATCCGAAATACCTCGTTGCCGCGATGAAGGCCTACAAGGGCGGGCAGCGCAAGAACGACACGATGAAGGCGATGCTGGCAAGCGTCAACGATGCGAGCATGAGCAACATCGCGCTCTATTACGGGCTGCAAAAGCCTGCGCGGGCGCAGACCCCGGCTGCCGGCGACAAGGCTGCCGGCGAGACGGCGGCGGCCGGCTGCGCGGGATGCCACGGGGCGGATGGCGTGAGCGCAACGCCTACGACTCCGAGCCTTGCCGGACAGGATGCAACCTATCTCGCGAGCGCGCTGCAGGGTTACAAGCAGGGAGCGCGCAGCGATGAAACCATGAAAGGCCTGGCGGCGACGCTGGATGACGGCACCGTCAAGAATCTCGCGGCCTTCTACGCGGGACTGGAGCCGAAACAACCGAACGTGCGCAAGCCGCTGACCGCCGAGGAATGGGCGCAGAGATGCGATCGTTGTCACGGCGCCAACGGCAACAGCGTGGATCCGCGGTTGCCGGCCCTGGCGGCGCAACGCCTGGATTATCTGGAAAAGGTACTGCACGCCTATCAAACCGGCGCACGCAAGAGCCCTCAGATGGCGGCAATGTCCGAGGTGCTGACGGATCAGGATATCACCAACGTTGCGGCCCACTATGCGCGCCAGAAGGCGCGCGGAATGGTATTCGTGATACTGCCGTCGAAACCAGGCACCAAATGAGCTGGACGACGGAGTATAGGCACCTCGCAGGAATCAAAGGAATAGATCATGGCCGAGCAGCCGCCACTCCACAGGCTTTATCGTCACTACTCGGAGCTGCCGTATAGCCAGCGCGTCTTGTACACGATGACGCTGCTGGTGCTCGGATTGGGCTACATGTTTGCCCTGATCTATGTCTTTCACACCTACGCCGGCCGGGGCACCGGCAACAAGATGATGCTCTCATACGATGATCTCGTCGTCGCCTATAGCGGCAGCGGCCACGGCTCCCGCCTCGAATCGGCGTTGAAAGGGCCGATGTCGAACATGTTGCCGACCGATGAAACCGAAGCCATCATCGCCTGGGTGCATCAAGGCGCTGATCGGGCGACCTACGACAAGACCATCAAGCCCATATTGGACAAACGCTGCATGGGTTGCCACGACGGCAGCAACCCGCATCTGCCCAATCTGAGCAGCTATGACAATATCCAGAAGGTGACCGAGCAGGATACCGGAACGGATGTCTTCACGCTGGTCCGCGTGTCTCACATTCACCTGTTCGGCCTGACCTTCATCTTCTTCATCATGGGCCTGATGTTCACCCACGCCTATGTGCGGCCGGTCTGGCTCAAGTGCATGATCGTCGCGCTGCCTTATTGCGCCATCGTGATGGATGTCAGTTCATGGTATTTCACCAAGCTGTTTCATCCATTCGCCTGGGTGGTGCTGTTGGCGGGAATGCTGATGGGCGCCTCCTTCGCGTTCATGTGGGTGGTCACGATGTACCAGCTGTGGTTCTCGCCACCGCCCGCGATGGTTGCCGAGAGATTGGGTGGCGATACGGCCATCATTGGCTGACGCGACGTGATGGTTGGGGACGCGCCCGGTGAATCGGCGCGTCCGGACGTCTTGCACCGACAGCGCAGCGTGACCCTGCCGCGGTCGGCAAGAATTGCGGCATTTGCTCGTCCGCTCAACCGGACTCGGGCGCTGCGCGATCGGTTCTCGCAGCGGCCGGGCTGATGCGCGCGATCCTCGCGGCGGAATCGCCCGCGGACGGATTCTTCCGATTGGAGAGCTGGAGAGTCTTTTTGTTACCGGGGAACCGGCCAATTGATTTGTGTCAATTACTCAAATTCGTTTTTCGCTAATTTATCCCCACGCACGATTCCGCGCCCTCCCACTGGAGAGGAAGTTCAATGAAGAACGCGCCGCGAATCCGATGCCGTGATCCAGCTCAACGATGTTTGGGCCGGGCGGCGATCTCGATCCCACACAACCCGATATTGACCGGATAGCCCCAAGAAACGGGAACGCTATGCCCCGACATATTTTCAGACTGATCCTGCTGATTTTGGTCTGTGTCGCGGTGGGGTACGGTGCGAAGCGATTTTTCACCGTCAAATCGTTTTACGAATACGGTCATTACAGAGGCGACTTGGTTGCGGCGATCGCTTCGGACAAGCCGAAATTCAAAGGGGTTGGATATTGCGGGTCATGCCATGCGAAGCAACTCGCGGAATGGTCCAATGGCGTGCACAACAGCTCCGACATCGGAAAGATCGTCAAGTGCGAGGTGTGTCACGGCGCCGGCGGCGAACGGGACATCCGCGGCCCGTTCGAAGCCTCGGCTACCGGCGCGGATCATCCGAAGAATCTCAAGATGGTCGTCCCGACCGACAGCAGAAAGCTCTGCACGCTGTGCCACGAGCGGATGACGGGAAGGCCTCTTCAGCAACGTCAAATCGTGGTCGCCGACCATGCCGGTACCCAGCAGTGCGTTGCCTGCCATAATCCGCATTCGCCCAAGCTCAATCTGACGCCGGTAGAGGCGACGGCCCTGGCTGGCGATCCCGTCATCGGCAAGGCCAAGGCTGCCGCCTGTGCGGGCTGCCACGGCGCGGAGGGCGTCAGCAGGAACCTCCCCGGCCCGAACCTCGCCGGACAGAACGCGGCATATTTCACCGACGCCCTCAAGGCATACAGTACGGGCGGCCGCAACAGTCCGATGATGAGCCCCGCAGCTCAGGCGATAGACGCTGAAGACGTCGGTCATCTCGCGGCCTATTTCTCGGGACTGAAATGCGAAGCCGCGCCGGCGCCCGATGCGCAGGCCGCCTCGGCAGGTCAGGCGATCGCATCGAAGTGCACCGCTTGTCATGGCGCCGAAGGACGCGCCAGCAACGGAGCCTGGCCAAATCTTGCCGGGCAATCCCGGGATTATCTGATCAATGCCCTCAAGGCCTACAAGGGCGGCGCCCGCAACAACAGCATGATGGCGGGAGTTGTGAAGGACCTGAGCGATTCGGATGCCGAAAACGTGGCGACGTATTACGCCAGCGCGGCATGCAAATAGGACTCTGAACAGGACTTGGCCGAACAGACAATTGCCCGGGAGCGTACGCAAATGGAAGACAAGGAAAAGCTCGAAGGCCAGCAGAGGGGGCGGCGGGAATTCCTGAGCTGTCTCGGAAGCGCTCTTGCATGTGGCGCGGCGGCAGCGGCGGCGGGTGCTGTCACGACGGGCACCGTCGCGGCGACCGCCGAGGCGGCGAACCGAAGCGGCGCCCAAGCCGGCAATCCCCGGATATGACTGGACCCAGCATCAATGGGCATTCGGCGTCGATGCCACCAAGTGCATCGGCTGCCTGCGCTGCGTCGAGGCCTGCAAGAAGGAAAACAATGTTCCCCAGGACGCGCATCACTTCCGCACATGGGTAGAGCGATACGTGACCCTGGAGGGCGAAGAGACCGCTCGCGTCGACAGTCAGGCCGATCCGGTGAACATCGCGGCCTCCGGCTCTGAAGGCGAATATCGCTTCGCCGATCGCTACAGGGACGCAAACGTGGAACTGGCGTTCTTCGTGCCCAAGTTGTGCAACCACTGCACCCATCCGGCTTGCGTTCAGGTCTGTCCAACCGGCGCGACCTACAAGACCGAAGATGGGGTCGTCGTCATCGACCACACCTATTGCATCGGTTGCCAGTATTGCGTGCAGGCCTGCCCTTACGGCGCGCGCTATTTCAACGAGGAGAAGGGCGTCACCGACAAGTGCACGTGGTGTTACCACCGAATTACCAAGGGGCTGCAACCCGCCTGCGTCGAAGTTTGCCCGGTCGGTGCGCGCATTTTCGGCGATCGCAACGACAAGCAAAGCGCAATCAGCCAGTTCATCCAGAACAATCGTGTTTCCGTGCTGAGACCGGAAACCGGCAATGCGCCGAATGTCTTCTACGTCGGCATCGACAAGGACGTGAGCTGATGGAAACCCTGGTGCTCTCCTCTCCCTTCACCGGCTATGTCTATCCCAACGAAACGATGATCCCGTGGACCATCCTCATCGTGGTCTATCCTTACCTGACCGGATTGGTCGCCGGCGCCTTCACCATTTCGAGCCTGTATCAGGTATTCGGTTTCCAGCAATTGAGGCCGGTGGCGCATTTCGCGCTGCTCATTTCCCTGTGCTGCATGGTTGTCGTGCCGGTACCGCTGTTGCTGCATCTCGGCCACCCGGAGCGGGCGTTCAACGCCATGATCACTCCGCATACGACATCGGCGTTCGCGATCTTTGCCTACGCCGCGGCCTTCTATGTCATTCTGTTGATGCTGGAGACCTGGTTCGTATTCCGGCCGCATATCGTGCACGCGGCCAAGAGCACGAAAGGGCCGGTGGGATGGATCTATCGCGCCGCGACGCTGGGCTCGGACGACCTCTCCGAAAAGGCCTTGAGCTACGACAGAAAATGGCTGTTCGCGCTGGCGATCATCGGGATTCCCGGTGCTCACGGTTTGCATGGCTACGTCGGGTTCGTATTCGGTTCGCTCAAATCCCGCGAATGGTGGTCCTCCGATCTGATGCCGGTCATCTTTCTGTTTTCCGCGATCATCTCCGGTACGGCGCTGGTGATCGTGCTCTACGTCGTGTCGTGCAAGCTGCGCAAGGTTCCGGTCGATCTGGCGTGCCTGAAAGTCATGGCCTATTCGCTGTGGGGTTTCATGATGTTCACCCTGCTGCTGGAAGGGCTGGAATTTGCCAGCATGGTCTATCGCGGCCGAGAAGGGATCGACGTGATCATGACGTTCGTCAAGGGTCCGCTTCTCGTTCCATTCTTCATCCTGCAATTCGGGATCGGGTCGGTGCTGCCGCTGGCGGTGATTACCTTCCTCATTTGGCGCGGCACGAGCGGACCGGCGCTGGTCGCAGCCATCACCACGAGTGCCTGCCTGGTCCTGCTCGCGGTGCTGATGATGCGCTATAATGTGGTGATCGGCGGGCAGGAAATTGCCAAGACAGGCAAGGGGTTGCTCGAATATCAGCCACCGATTTTCGCAAAGGAAGGCTTGTTTACCGCGGGCTGCGTGCTGGTCCTGCCATTCATCCTGCTGTCGATATTGGTTCGCTTTCTTCCGCCGTGGCCCAAAGATGACGGAGCTTTGGCGAAGGCGACGCCGTAGGTCCGGGAACGCCAACCGGCGAGCGTCGGGTCGCCGTTCGACCCAGCTTTGCCGCCGTACGCGGTTCGCCGGCGGGAAGCCGATACCTTCCGATTCTCCCAAGCACGTGGTCCGGGTGGACGTTTCCGGCGCGCGGCTTGGCGATGTCCTCGGCCGGAGCCGTCCGTCTGGCGTTGGTTGAGCAGACCGTCCTGCATTCGGTGGTTTTGGATCAGCCCCGCAAGAATGGGCGGCATTCCGGCGTTTTAATCGAAAAAGTTAAAGTGTGGCTTTTTTGCAATATCTGAGATGGCGTCAACGGCTCACAACTTAGTGAAGAATGTCGGATTGCCGACGATTGAGCGCGGGGGCGTTATGAGCAGGTTGGGCGGTTTTGACGGTTGCCTCGACCGAGGCGCTCAGTATGCGAGAGTATGTTACGCGCAGCCTCTAACCGCGCTTCTGTCGCTTCTGAAGTCGGCGCTGGTCGGAGGCGCGGTCCTGGGGCTGGTTCAGCCGGCCTTTGCGGTCGGAACCATGCCCGATCAGAGCATTTTTCCCACCTCGGGCCAGGGCATCTACGCGGCGCTGCTCGATCTCGATGGCGCCAATCCGAAGTCGGCGCCGGTTGAGCGCGACGATGATGCGTTCGCCGCGCTTGCGAGCTTTGCCAAAGGCGTCCCGGCGCCTGCGAAGACGTCCGACGAGAAGGCCGCGGTGTCTCGCCGGGCGGGCGACGCCGTCTTTTCCGAACTCGCGAATTCGCCCAGCGCGTCGGCGCCAACCCGCCGGTCTCGCATGCACCGCGCCTGAAACTCGCCGACGCGGACAACGCGGTCGACGCGCTGAAGAATTTCCTGAGCGGCAATTCCGCACCGCCGGCTGACGCGCCGAAGGCGCCGGTCGCGACGCCCGCCAAGGGCAAGCCGGTCGGTCCCCCGGTTGATGCGCATTTCGTCGGCGAGAAGGTCTGCATGACCTGTCACGCCAATTATGCCGAATCGTTCTCGAAGACCCTGATGGGGCGCATCGGCAAGAATCAGCCCGGCAAGTTCGCCTGCGAGAACTGCCATGGCCCCGGTTCGCAGCACGTGAAGCTGGGCGGCGGCCGCGGTGTCGGCGGCATCATCTCGTTCCGCTCCGACGACCTGTCGCGCAGCGTCCAGGAAAACAACGCGATCTGCCTTGCCTGCCACGAAAAGGGCGACCGCACCTACTGGAGCGGCAGCACCCACGAAGTCCGCAACGTGGCCTGCACCAATTGCCACACCATCATGCGCAGCGTGTCGCAGAAATTCCAGCTCAAGACGGTGTACGAGCCGGAGACCTGCTTCCAGTGCCACAAGGACCGGCGCGCGCAGATGGCCCGCTCGTCGCATATGCCGCTGCGCGAAGGCAAGATGGTCTGCTCCGATTGCCATAACCCGCACGGCACCGCGAACGAAGCGCTGCTGAGGACGGCCACCGATCAACGACACTTGCTACAAGTGCCACGCCGAGAAGCGCGGGCCGTTCCTGTTCGAACACACGCCGGTCCGCGAGAACTGCCTGAATTGTCACGATCCGCACGGCTCGATCAACGAGTTCATGCTGAAGATTTCGCGGCCGCGGCTCTGCGCGGAGTGCCACGGATTTGGTCACACGCTGACCGGCGGACCGAACAGCTATCAGATCATGGGACGTGCCTGCATGAACTGTCACACCCAGATTCACGGAACCAACGACCCGTCAGGAGCACTCCTCCACCGGTAAGACCGACTGTTTCGAAGACGAGCGCAATTAGACGACGACTAACTGCCCTGGGGGGCTAAGATGAGATTGCGATCTGGCATATTCCTTTCCGTTGCAACCGGTGCCCTATTGTTCGGGATGGCGCCGGTCACACCCGGCGCGCTGGCGGCCGACGCCGAGATGCCCGTCAAGGCTCCTGTCGTCGTCGACACCCCCTGGTGGACGCATGGCTTCGTGGAGTTCGGCGGACGCGGTTTCCTCAACGATCCCCAGCGCGACGGTCACATCTTCCAGGGCGGCCAGAGCCTGGCGAAGTTCTACGAATATCGGGATTTGCGGCCCGGGCCCTTCGGCGACTTCAATGTCGCTACCGGCAGCGGGAATGGCCTCTACGAGATCGACGCCTGGGGCAAGAACGTCGGCTACAATGATCAGCGCTACAACGCCTATTTCTCGAAGGCCGGCGAGCAGTATTTCAACTTCATGTGGGACGAGACGCCCCACGTCTACAGCACCAGCGCCAGCACGCTGTTCAACACCAATGGCAATGCGCTGACGCTCGCCAATCCGAATATCGGCGCCCAGATTTTCGCCGCGCCCGGAGGCGCGGGTTTTCCGACGATCCCCGCGGTTCCAACCGCCGCCAGTACCGCCAAGACCAACGCGATCAACACCATCATCAACCAGAGCGTTCATCCCACCGACGTCGGCATTCGGCGCGATACCGCGTCCGTGGATTATCGCTACACGCCGAACGACAACTGGGACATCAGGGCCAACTACTCCAACATGCGCAGGACCGGAAGCCAGGTCGACGGTGTTCTGTTCACGGACACCAACACCGGTTCTCGGGTCGATGTCGCCAAACCGATCGCCGATACGACGCAGAACTTCGGCGTGAACGGCGAGTACTCGGGCACGTCCGCCTGGGGCAAGAAGTTCAACGCGATGGTCGGCTACAATGGTTCGGTCTACCAGGACGATTTCAATAACTATACCGTGCAAAATCCATTTTGCGTGGGTCTTGTATGTGCCGGCAACGGCAACACAACCTCGCCTCTTGCAATGATGTCGACGCCGCCGAACAATCAGATGAACGGGGTCTCCGGCACGCTCGGCGCGGATTTGCTGTTCAACAGCCGCTATATGGGAACGGTGTCCTACAGCGGGATGCGGCAGAACGATCAGTTCCTGCCATTTGCCAGCAACGGCATCCCCGGTTTGCTCGTAAGCGGCTTGCCGGCGGCTTCGCTTTCGACAATTCCGGCTCTGATCCATACGCAGGGCGGCATGGGGGTGACCAGCCTGAACGGGGCGATCGACACGCTGCTGGTCAACAACGTCGTCACCACCCAGGTCACCTCTGATCTGAAAACGAAAGTGAGCTATCGCTATTACGATTACGACAACGCGACACCCGAGCTGAATATTGCCAACTACATCCTCGCCGATGCCGCGTCGCCCCTGACGACGGGCCACCCGACCTACGCGCCCGTGAACTCCCTGTCGCTCGGCTATATCAGGCAGAATGCCGGCGCCGAGGCGACCTGGCGGCCGGTCAATTCGCTGAATGTCGGCGGCGCCTACGGTTTTGAGCGCTACGACTTCACACGCGCCGACGCCAGTTCCACGAATGAAAATTCCGGCAAGCTTTACACCGACTGGAAACCCACATCGTGGATCACCACCCGTGCAAGTGTCCTGTTCGCGGAGAGGCGCGCGACGAATTATGACTATCTCGGCAATGTCGGCATGTTCCAATGGCCGGTGCCGTCGCCCGCAACAGGGATGTGGCCCAACGGCACCACGAATTACTCGCCATACTACCGGCAACTCTACCTCGATGATCGCGACCGCGCCCAGGCCAAGTTCGCCGTCGACGTCAAGGTGCTCAACAACCTGACGGTTACGCCGACCGTGAATCTGAACAACGATTCGTACCAATTTGGACCAAACGAGGAAGGTCTCACCAGGGATCGATCTTACGCCGCGGGAATCGAAGCGTCTTATGCGGCCACTCCCGACATTACGTTCCTGTTCTCCTACATGAACGAACACCGCAACCAGAACGTCCTGTCGGCAAGCAACACTCTGGTTTGTCCTTTCACGTCCGCGGCGGGCCCCTGTGTACCCGCCTATACGACCGCACAACTTACGTCGACGGATGTTCGCGACGACGTGAATACCGTGATCCTCGGCGTGAATTATGCGGTGATACCCCAGAAGTTCGATGTGCACCTGGGCTACACCTTGTCCATGGGCCGGAACAGCCAGCCGCTGTTCTTCGGCAACGGCACCGGGCCGCAATCGGGTGGCTTCCCGGCGACCATCGCGGGCGTCAACAATCCCGGTCAGTTCCCGGATGTGACCACCACGTACCAGCGGGTGGATGCGACCGGGAAATACATCGTCGACAGGGATTTCGTCAGCAGCCTTGGTCTGAAGGGTGAGGTCGCAGTCAAGCTCCGCTACGCCTGGGAACGCAACTCGGTGACCAACTGGAACAACGACACGCTGCAGCCCTACATGTACACGGCCTTGATGAACCAGCCTCAAGCCGCCTACGTTCAATGGCTGGCCGGCAACAATCCCAACTACAACGTTCACCTGCTCGCTGGAACCGTGAGCTTTGCCTGGTAGCCCCGCGTCGGGAAGAGTGGTACAAGATTCATGGATACGGCGCGCCACTTGATCGGCGCGCCGTTTTGCCAACGACCCCCAGCCAACGTCTGATATAGGTCAAAGCCGGGATCGGCGTGCTTCGGTATCAGGATGTCGACAGACACGGCTGCTCGTGCAATGCCCGGTAAAGTGATTAGATGACAGTCTGGCCTATTTTCGCGTTGATGACGCTTGCCGCGGTTCTGGCGGTGTGGTGGCCGCTGGCGCGGCGCCAGCGGTCGATCCGGTCGGGGAGCGATATCGAGGTTTATCGCGATCAGCTGACGGAGATCGGCCGCGATGAGGCTACCGGCCTGATTGGCCGCGTGGAGGCCGAGGCGGCGCGGGCTGAAGTATCGCGCCGCCTGATCGCAGCCGCGGAGGCCGCCAAGGCGGCAGCGGTTGCCGCAGCGCCGGTTCCGGCCGCAAGGTACCGCTGGGCGACGCTGGCCACAGCCGTGGTTTTGCTCCCGCTCGGCGCGGGCGTTACCTATCTGTCACTGGGATCACCCAATCTCACCCCCGTTTCGATGAACGCCGAAGCCGGCGGGCAACAGCTTCCGGAAGGAGTCGAGCAGACCGTTGCCGAGGTGGAAAAATATCTGGAGACCAATCCCAAGAACGGCCGCGGCTGGGAACTGCTGGCGCCGGTCTATCTCCGTCTCGGGCGCTTCGATGATGCCGTCCGGGCGCGGCGCAACGCGCTGGAGATCTTCGGGCCGGACGCCGCGCGGCTGGGTGATCTCGGCGAGGCCATCGTCATGGCTTCCAACGGCGTGGTCACCCCCGAGGCCAGGAACCTGTTCGAGCGTGCCAACGCCAGCGACCCGGAAGACGTGATGGCGCGATATTATCTCGGGCTCAGCGCCAAGCAGGAAGGCCACCGCGACGACGCCCTGCAGCGGTGGAACGCACTGATGTCCGGTGCGCCCGAGGGTGCGCCGTGGTTGCCGCTGGTCAAAAATGCGATTGCCCGTATCGACGAGAAAGGGCCCTCGTTCGTCGCGGCGGCTCCGTCGGCGGCGGCGCCGGAACACAACGGCTCCATCGAGGCGATGGTCGAGGGCCTCGCCGAACGTCTGAAGAAGAACGGCTCCGACGTGCCTGGCTGGATCCAGCTCGTGCGCTCCTACCGGGTGCTGGGGCAAACCGAAAAGGCCAAGGCGGCCATCGCCGATGCGCACGCCGCGCTGGCAAGCGACCAGGATGGCTTGCGGCGCCTGGACCGGGGGCTCGAAGCCGAGGCGGCCGCGGCCGGATCCTCATCGGCGGCAGCAATTGCGCCGCAGGGGTCGAATGCGAGCGAAGTCGCCGCCGCGGCGCAGGCGGCGCCTCCCGAGCACAATGGCACGATCGAAAGCATGGTCGCGCGCCTTGCCGAGCGTTTGAAGAAAGACGGCTCCGACGTGCCGGGCTGGATCCAGCTCGTGCGCTCCTACCGGGTGCTGGGGCAAACTGAAAAGGCCAAGGCGGCCATCGCCGATGCGCATGCCGCGCTGGCAAGCGATCAGGATGCCGTGCGGCGTCTGGACCAGGGCCTTCAGGCGCTCGAGGCCGAGGCGGCTCCCGCCGCAGCCGGACCGGCGTCATCGGCGATCGCCGTCGTACCTCCCGGCCCGAACGCCAGCCAGGTCGCCGCCGCTGCGCAGATGTCGCCGACTGAGCGCAACGGAATGATTGAAGGCATGGTCGCCCGTCTCGCCCAGCGCATGGCTGAGAACGGCTCCGACGTCGATGGATGGCTTCGCCTGATCAAGGCCTATTCGGTGCTCGGCGAGCGCGACAAGGCGCTCGGCGCCGCCGCCAGTGCCCGCAGCGCGCTTGCCGGCAACAGCGACAATCTGCGGCGGATCGGCGAACTGACCAAAGAGCTCGGATTGGAAGGCTCATGACGCGGAAGCAGCGGCGCCTCATCCTGATCGGCTCAAGTCTCGGCGTGCTCGCCTTCGCGGTCGCGCTGGTGCTCGGTTCGCTGCGCGATTCGATCGTCTTCTTCAATTCGCCGACCGACATCGCAAATAGCAGGGCCGCTCCGGGAAAGCGCGTGCGCCTCGGCGGCATGGTGAAGATGGGCAGTCTGGAACGCGGCGACAATCTGCAGGTTCGCTTTGAGGTCACCGACGGCAACAAGGATATCCCGGTCAGCTACCAGGGCATCGTGCCCGATCTGTTTCGCGAAGGTCAGGGCGTCGTCGCCGAGGGACATGTCGAGCCTGGCGGCACATTCAAGGCCGATACCGTGCTGGCCAAGCACGATGAAAACTACATGCCGCGCGAGGTGGTCGAGACCCTGAAGAAACAGGGACACTGGCAGGAAACCGCGGCGCCCAACGTCGCCTCCGCCAGGGGGATCGCCAAGTGATCTGCCAAGTGATCTGCCAAGTGAACCGGGAGCCATTGCCATGATCGCCGAACTCGGTCACTACGCGCTGGTGCTGGCGTTGGCGCTCGCGCTGATTCAGTCGTGGTCGCCGGTGGTCGGCGCGCGCAAGGGCGATGTCGCGCTGATGAAGCTCGCCGACTCGACCGCGCTGGCGCAATTCGGCTTCCTTGCCTTCTCCTTCGGCGCACTCACCTACTGCTACGTGACGTCGGACTTCTCGGTCGCCAATGTCTTCGAGAATTCGCACACGCAGATGCCGCTGATCTACAAGTTCACCAGCGTGTGGGGCAACCACGAAGGCTCCATGATGCTGTGGGTCCTGATCCTGGCCTTCTTCGGCGCCCTGGTCGCGCTGTTCGGCGTCAACCTGCCGGCCAGCCTGAAGGCCAACGCGCTGGCGGTGCAGTCCTGGATCGCGTCCGCCTTCTACCTTTTCATTCTGCTGACCTCGAATCCGTTCCGGCAGGCTCGCCGAGGTGCCGGTCGAGGGCCGCGATCTCAATCCGATTCTGCAGGATTTCGGTCTCGCGGTGCATCCGCCGATGCTTTATCTCGGCTATGTCGGTTTCTCGATGGCGTTTTCCTTCGCGGTTGCGGCCCTGATCGAGGGCCGTATCGACGCGGCATGGGCGCGCTGGGTGCGGCCGTGGACCCTTTTGGCCTGGATGTGCCTCACCGTCGGCATCGCGGGGGGCTCCTACTGGGCCTATTACGAACTCGGCTGGGGCGGCTGGTGGTTCTGGGATCCGGTCGAGAACGCTTCGCTGATGCCATGGCTCGCCGGCACGGCGCTGTTGCATTCGGCGGTGGTGATGGAAAAGCGGAATGCACTGAAAGTGTGGACCATTCTGCTGGCCATACTGACGTTCTCGCTCTCGCTGATCGGCACGTTTCTGGTGCGCTCGGGGGTGCTTACTTCGGTCCATACCTTCTCGAATGATCCGGCGCGCGGGATTTTCATCCTGCTGATACTTGTCGTGTTCATCGGAGGCAGCCTCGCTCTGTTTGCCTGGCGCGCGCCGTTGCTCAAGCAGGGCGGTCTGTTCGCGCCGATCTCGCGCGAGGGCGCGCTGGTCTTCAACAACCTGTTTCTGGCCACCGCCTGCGCCACCGTGTTTGTCGGTACGCTGTATCCGCTGGCGCTCGAGGCGCTCACCGGGGACAAGATTTCCGTTGGCGCACCGTTCTTCAATCTCACATTTGGACCGCTGTTCATGCTGTTGCTGATCGCGGTGCCGTTCGGACCGCTGCTGTCATGGAAGCGCGGCGATCTCTATGCCGTCGCACAGCGCCTGCTCGCGGCCTGCGCGGTCGCGATGGTTGGCCTTGCCGCGACCTTCGCGCTTGAAGGCGCCCAGGCGGTGCTCGCGCCGTTCGGGGTTGGACTGGCGTTCTTCGTGATGGCCGGCGCCATCACCGACATCGCCGAACGCATCGATCTGCGCAGCCTGTCGCTCGAGACGATCGCGCGGCGTGCGGCGGGACTGCCGCGCTCGGCCTGGGGAACGGCGGTGGCGCATTTTGCGCTCGGCATCACCCTGATTGGAATTGTCTGCGCCAGTACCTGGGGCAGCGAGCGCATCGTCGCGCTGAAGCCGGCGCAAACGGTTTCCATCAGCGGCTATGATCTGAGATTCGACGGCATGGTGAGCCGCGAGGGCTCGAACTATCGCGAGACCGCCGCGCACTTCACCGTGAGCAGCGGCGGCGCGGTGATCGGCGTGATGGAGCCGTCGAAACGCGTTTTCCCCTCGCGCGACGGGATGTCGACCAGCGAGGCCGCACTGCTGACGCGCGGAGCGAGCCAGCTCTACCTCTCGCTCGGCGACGGCAATGCCGACGGCTCGATCGCGGTGCGGATGTATCACAAGCCGCTGGTGCTCTTGATCTGGCTTGGGGCGATCGTGATGGCGATCGGCGGCGCGCTTTCGTTGTCCGACCGGAGGTTGCGGATTGGCGCGCCGAAGCCCGCGGCGAGACTTTTGGCGCAACCAGCCGAATGACTTTCACTGCCGGCCGGGAGCGTTGCGTGGCAACGTCCCGGGCCGGGTTAGAGGACTGCACAATGGCCCGGAGCCTTGGATTTTTGCTGCTGCTGCTGGCGCTCTTCGGCGCGACGGCTTCGCGCGCCGTCCAGGTCGACGAGATTCTCCCCGATCCGGCGCTGGAAGCCCGTGCGCGGGCGATTTCGCAGGATCTGCGCTGCATGGTTTGCCAAAACCAGTCCATCGACGATTCCGAGGCGCCGCTGGCGCGCGATTTGCGGTTACTGGTCCGCGAGCGGCTCAAGGCCGGCGACAGCGATGACCAGGTGATCGATTTCCTGGTCGCGCGCTATGGCGAGTTCGTCCTGCTGAAGCCACGGCTAAGCTGGCATACGGCGATCCTGTGGGGGGCGCCGCTGGCGATATTGATCGCGGGCCTGTTTGCCATCGGCTTCTCGTTCCTGCGCCGGTCTTCCGGCTCGGCACTCCCGGAAGTGGCGGCCCTCAGCGAAGCGGAGCGGTTGAAGCTGGACGCCATCGAGCGCTTGCAAGCAGGCGGTGCGCCGGCCCGGGCTGACCTGATTTCCTGATCTGGATCAAGGAAATGGCTCCGGATCTCGGTTCTAATGCGGCGTGGTTACAGGGAATATCGAGGAGGCGAAGCCACCATGGACTATAACGTGTTTTTCGACCGGGCCTTGAACCAGCTTCGGGACGAGCGGCGCTACCGGGTTTTCGCCGATCTCGAGCGTCTGGCGGGCAGGTTTCCGCATGCGATCTGGCATTCACCGGATGGTCCGCGCGAGGTCGTGATCTGGTGCTCGAACGATTACCTCGGCATGGCCCAGCATCCCAAGGTCGTGGGCGCGATGGTCGAGACCGCCGCGCGGATGGGCACCGGCGCCGGCGGCACGCGCAATATCGCCGGTACCAATCATCCGCTGATCGAGCTCGAGCGCGAACTTGCCGAACTGCACGGCAAGGAGGCGGCGCTGGTGTTCACCTCGGGCTACGTCTCCAACGAGACCGGCATTGCCACGATTGCAAAGCTGCTGCCGAATTGCCTGTTGCTCTCCGACGCGCTCAACCACAATTCGATGATCGAGGGCGTTCGCACGTCGGGCGCCGAAAAGCAGGTGTGGCGTCACAACGATCTGGGCCATCTCGAGCAGTTGCTGCGCGCGGCCGCTCCCGACCGGCCGAAACTGATCCTGTGCGAAAGCCTGTATTCGATGGACGGCGACGTCGCGCCGCTAAATCGCATCTGCGATCTCGCCGAGCGCTACGGCGCCATGACCTATGTCGACGAGGTTCACGCGGTAGGCATGTACGGCCCGCATGGCGGCGGCGTCTCCGAGCGGGACGGCGCATCGGCCCGCATCGATATCATCGAAGGCACGCTCGCCAAGGCCTTCGGCTGTCTCGGCGGCTACATCGCCGCCAACGCCAATCTGGTCGATGCCGTGCGCTCCTACGCGCCCGGCTTCATCTTCACCACCGCGCTGCCGCCGGCGATTTGCGCGGCCGCGACAGCCGCGATCCGGCACCTGAAGTCATCGCAATGGGAGCGCGACCGCCACCAGGATCGCGCCGCGCGCCTGAAGGTCGTGCTCAATGCGGCGCGGCTTCCGGTGATGCCGAGCGACACCCACATCGTGCCGGTGCATGTCGGCGATCCCGAGAAGTGCAAGATGGCGAGCGATCTGCTGCTGTCGGAACACGGCGTCTATATCCAGCCCATCAATTATCCGACGGTGCCGCGCGGCCTGGAGCGGCTGCGGATCACGCCTTCGCCCTATCACGACGACGCGCTGATCGATCGCCTTGCGGAAGCCCTGGTGGATGTCTGGGATCAGCTCGGACTCCCTCGGCAGCCACGGGTTCTTGCCGCGGAATAGAGACCGCGTTGCGCGTCGGAGCGGGATGACCCTCGTCATCCCGCTCGACCTTGTGTACGTACGATCGTTTCAGAAGACCGGTGTGCGCTTTTTCCGGATCGTGCCTTGGACTAGCACTACTTTGGCAGATTTGGCTTGAGGCTGGCTGCGAGCAGCATCTCATAGTGCGTGCATCGTAGTGGTAGGGGCCGCACGAAGAGGTTGAGGATGGCTTGTCTAATGGCCGGCATGCTCGGTTGTGGCGGTGGGCCTGAGACTCTTTTTTTTCCGTCCCGCTGCGGTGAGGCGGCGGGATTGAAGGAAGGCGTAGGCGATCATCGTCATCAAGGCATGTCGGTGTAGTCCGGCCCACGACCTGCCTTCAAAATGGTCGAGCCCCAGTTCTTCCTTCAATTGCTGATGCGCCTGTTCACAAATCCAACGCGCCTTAACGGCAGCTGCCAGTGTCTTAAGCGGAACGTCAGCGGGCAGATTCGAGATGTAGTACTTCTGCTCTCCGCTCGATCGTCGTTCGCCCAGGATCCACACTTCATCGCCAGGCATACGCTCGACACCTTTATCGAACACTCGGTGCTTTGGGCCGTCCGCGATGCGGACGCGCCGTGCAGCAAAAAGGCATGTCAGCGGGCCTTTTGTACCCCCGCGCCAGCTGACCTTCTGCCACTTTACGCCCACCAGCATCGTCTCGGCTGAAACTGGCGACATATCCGGGATATGGTGTTTGCGCGGCTTACGGGCCTTCTCCGTCGGAAAGATCATGGCGACATCAGTCGGATAGACTTTCTGGCGCCGCGACATACCAACTGCCCATAAGAGGCCGCGTTCGCTCAGAGCATGACGGAACGGCGCGCTCGATCCGTATCCCGCGTCCGCCAGCACACAGCCAAAGCGAACACCGGCTGCGATCACGCGATCGATCTCAGCCAGCGCGATCTCTGGCTTGGACCGTGCCGTGCGATGCTCGATTGGAACGCCGGCGCGCTTCAGACGTACCGGGTCGCTCGTCCAATTCTCGGGAACGAAAAGACGTAGCGCCACCATCACCGGCACCTCACCGCGTGCAAGTGTCAGCGACACCAATGTTTGGCAATTCGCCGTCTTACCGAGAGTTGACGCATATTGTGGAGCTATACCAACCGAACGATCGCCCTTCTTCGGCATCGATGTATCGTCGATGACCAGCACTGCATCTTTGCCGCCGACGAGCCGGTCGGCCTGAACGAGCAATTCTGCTTCCAACGGCGCCGCGTCCCAGACGCCATCAGCAATGAAATGATGCAATTGGTCATAGTCGCCCGGCGCCAGCCGCGCCGCCATTGGTTGGACGCTCTTGCGATCACCCGGCCCAATCAGTCCGGCGACATATAGCGGACACATCCGCCGCCGAGCTTTGTGACCCAGACAATCCAGAAACGGCTCAAGCCAACGCGAAAGCTCTTCTTCCCAGTTCGACGGTCTGTCTACCATGGCCGGCCCTCCAAAAGCCGACCACCCATGAATCATTGAAAACCTGATTCGGGAATCCTATTGAGCGATAAATCTGCCAAAGTAGTGCTAATTCAACAACCGCCGCTCGTATCTCAGCAACAGCTTCTTGATCTCGGCCAAATTCATCAGCGCATCGGCGATGGTCAGAACCCGCAGCCGTTCGGGTCCGGCTTCGATCCGCATGGCGTGGGCGATCTGGGCGTCCGCGAGCCGCTTCAGCTCGTCCGGGCTCAGTTGACTGCTCAACGCAGATCTCGCCATCGCGGATGTCTCCATGGTATCCAGCATAACAACTACTTTCCTAAGCCCGGTTTGTCTGTTCGCCTCCCGACAATTGGAAGCATTCCATAATTACCGCTTTCCGATCTTCAACTCTGGATCTGCGGCTGGAGACTTCTCCCCGTAACCAGCACCGTCTCCTCCAGGCCGGTCAGAAATACGCCATTCGGAACCAGGCGTATGACGTTCTTCTGCTCGAGCTTGGCCAGCGTGCGGCTGATGGTCTCGAGTTTCAAACCGAGAAAATCGGCAATGTCCTGGCGCCGCATCGGCAACGGCACGGTTTCCGAATACACCGAAAGGCGCGCCAGGCGGTTGCGCCAACTCACGAGAAAAATCGCGACTTTCTCTTCGGCCGATCCGTTGCCGAGCAGCTGCAATTGGTCTTGCGCCATGTCGAGTTCGCGGGTCGCAAATCCGATCAGCAGGCGCATCATGTTCGGACTCGACCCGATGAATTTCCCAAGGTCGTCGCGCGCAAACCGGCACAGCGTAACCTCGCCGATGGCGTCGGCCGAAAAACTGTGCCGGTCGCCGAGCGGCATGCCGAGCAAGTCGCCGGGGAGCGTAAAGGCTACGATATGGCGCCGTCCGTCGGGCAGCAGTTTGTAGAGGCGCACAACGCCCTGGGTGAGGCCGAAGGCGCTTTCCGCCGGCTCGCCCTCAGAAAATATCGTCCTGCCCGGCCGGATATAGATGTGGGTCGCAAGCCGCCGGAGTTCCAGAAGCTCGGTCGCATCTGCGGTGTCTCCGCAGAACAGCGCGGGAAAGGATATGCGTGACATTCGTCGCCGCCTTGGTATCGACTACCGGGATGCAACATTTCAACCATACACCGGTTGTGGCGGAAGGGCTTGACCCATCTCAACAGGCTGCAAGACCGATGCTGCGACGCGAAGTCGAGGCGATTGATCTAGCGCAATGCATGACACCGGGCTGACGCTAGGCTTCACGTGGGGGAATCACTTCGAGGGTTCGCCAATGCCAAAGATCATTGATGTCTTGATCGGAGAGCACCAGAACATCGAGAAATTGCTTTGCGTTCTGGAGCAAGAGCTTGAGGTGTTCGATCGCAGCGAACGGCCGGACTACGAGATCTTGCAGTCGATCATCCGGTACTTCCAGGACTATCCCGAAAACTGCCATCACCCCAAGGAAGAGATCATCTTCGAGAAATTGAAGGCGCGCGACCCGGCCGCGGTGAAGGGCTTCGCCGACGTGGAGGCCGAGCATGAGCTGGAGGCAAGACGGCTGCGCAGCTTCAGCCGGGCCGTCGACAGCGTTCTGGCGGATCAGGAGTTCCTGCGCGAGAGCTTTCACCTCGCCGTGCGCGAGTTCGTCGAGCATCAGCGCCAGCATTTGAAGAAGGAGGAATTGCTGTTCTTCCCCGCCGCCATGAACGCCTTGCGGCCGGAAGACTGGGCCGCGATAGACGCGCGGCTGGATGACCGGAAGGATCCGCTGTTCGATAGCGTGGTCGAGGAGAGGTTTCGTAATCTCCGGGAAACGATCCTGCGGTGGGAGCAGGAGACCGAGGAAACCCGCGCGGCCTTCGCTCGCCACTAGAGCGCGATGACTTTTCTTCGAATCGTCATCCCGCTCTATCTTTTTGTTTGAGCATGATCTTTTCGGAAAACCGGTGTCCACTTTTTCCGGATCGTGGTTGCCTGGCACGTGGGTGGCGCCGGCCGGTTGCGCCCGGCAAGGTGCAGACAAGCCGGGAATTTAGTGGTGGAATGTGGAACGCTTTTTCGAGGTCAGGGCTGCTGAATTGATGCGGATCAATTCAGGGAAATCGAATTTGTCGTAATCTTTCAGGGCCGGGGGAATTGGATCGCGTCAGTTCCAATAGATGCGAGGAATTGTCCATGACTACTTCCAACATGTGTCCGGTCGCTCCTGAAACGCCCCAAAGAAGAGATCTGGTCGCCGATGGCGGCATCGAACGTCCGATGTCGCAGCAAGATGTTGCCGACGCGCACGGCCATGAGATGCGTCCGCAGAAGTTCATCCGGCTGGTCGGCTGTCATGAATCGACTGCCGGAAAGCACGAAGCAGCCCATCCTCTGCACTAGCTTTCCGCGCACCGGCGTTTGAGGAGCGGCCCTGCGAGGCGATTACCACGCCTGGCTGATCTGTTCTTCGGTCACGACGCGCTCGACCTTCTCGTCCTCGCTCTTGATCCGGTAACGCAGCCGGCCGTCCGCCTCGATCGGCAGGCGGGCGATGACCGTATAGATTTGCCGCTGCTTCTGGACAGCGCGGCCTTGCGGACCCTGCGGCTGCAGCAGCACATCGTCATTGATCGCGTAATGATAGAGCCATGGCGAGCGCTCATTTTCTCGGTTTTGGCAGGTCGACGCGTTCATCGGAGAATTCCGGCGGACCTTCGGTGAGCCTGCGGATGCGGCGGTTGCGTTCTTCGGCGGGAAGCGACGGATCGAGCAATTGGTCGAGCTGCCTGACCGCCAGATCTTCGATTTCGACGGGATCGCCGCTGTCGGAGACGGCGGCAGGAGACGCGGCGCTGAGGCCCACCTGCACCAGTTGACGAATGGCGTCGGAACGCACCATGCCGTGAGCTTCCGCCCAGGCATCGACATCCGCCGTCAGCTTCTCCGAGAGCTTCACGGCACTGATGGCGTCGCGGTTGGAACTCCGACGGGTGGGGTAACCGGCATTTTTCCTGGTGCTGTTGGGCACGTCTCAAATCCGCCGATCGACGAGCTGCATCTGATCAACATTAAACCGCATTTCGTCCCCTGATGATTTGACCTTGATCAATGCCAGGCCGCTGGAGCCGCTCCGACGAGGGAGTTGAAGCGCCTTGGGCTCAATGCCCGCGGCGGGCGTAGATATCGTAGAACGCGATCACGATCTCGAACGCGATCAGGAACACCACGATGATTTCCAGCCGCAGCGAGCGCTTGGCGTCGATGATGTCGGACAGCGTGGTCGCGGTGTCGGAAATGACCGCGAGCTTCCGGTTCAGGGTCTCGACGCGTTCTGAGAGCTCGTATTCGTCCTCGAGCCGCGCGTAGAGCCGCTCGAGGTCGGGCCGGTCCCACAGCACGTCGGGCTTCTCGCCGACCGCGACCCGGCCCGACAGGCGGTGCTGAACCAGAAGCGCGTTGCCCAAGAGCTTGAGCAGGTCGGTCCGGTTCCTCGACGTCTTGCCGTAGCGGGCGAGTTCGCGCGCGAACGGCTCGATGGTATCGACCACGTCGGCGACCTGCCTTTCGTCGCGCCCGAGCACGACGCTCTTGGCAAGCGCGTCGGCGACGACCAATAGCCTTTCCAGGGAGAAATCCCGGACCGGAATGGGTCCGCCCATGGGAATCGGTTCTTCGGCTTCCTTCGCAATCTGGATTTTCGCCCACTCCTCCTCCGGCGGCGTGATCAGGCCGAAGGTGCGGGCGCGCAATCCTTCGCGAAACTCCGCTTCCTCGTCGGCGGTCAGGCCGACGAACACGGCAACGCCGTAGCGGAACAGCACGGCCAATCCGTCCTTGCCGACGCGCACAGCAAGCGCGAGCTCGACAGCACCTGGCCCTCGAAGCCGGCCGTATTGATGCGGTCGCCGAGCAGGAGGGCGTGCGCGGTGAGCTGAACGGCAGTTGGATTTGAATCCGCCATCCGCTACCATTAGCAGACCTCGGGGGTATTTCGATGACGCCGTCAGGGTGAAGATCGGCCCCGCGAGGGCAACTAAGCGCCTGAAAAATGTCGTTCCTGCACGCGCCTTGGCCGGGATTTGTCTTCTGGCCGCGAACCCGAAGTTCGACTACGCCCGTATCTTTCCGTTGATCTCATGAAATCCGGATGAGCCCGCACCCCATGACCACGCCAGGCGGCAGCGACGGCTTCTACGGCTCCATTCCGGTGTTTCGCGGCTTTGCGAGCCTGATGGACCCGGCGCTGTATGTGCCGTTGCCGGACGACTGGTCGATCGGGGTGGCCGACATCGTCGAATCGACCAAGGCGATCGCGCAGGCGCGCTACAAGGCGGTCAACATGGCGGGCGCCGCCGTGATCGCCTCGGTCACCAACGCGCTCGAGGGGCGGGAGTTTCCGTTCGTGTTCGGCGGTGACGGCGCAAGCTTCGCGGTGTCGCCCGACGATTTCGAACGCACCCGCGAGGCGCTGGCGGCAACCGCAAGCTGGGTCAAGGACGACCTCGATCTGGTGATGCGGGTGGCGCTGGTGCCGGTTGCGGCGGTGCGGGCGCAAGGCCTCGACGTCCGCGTCGCCCGCTTCGGGCCGTCGGCGAATTTGTCCTATGCGATGTTTTCCGGCGGCGGGCTCGGCTGGGCGGAAGTTGCGATGAAGCGCGGCGAATTCGCGGTAGCGCCCGCGCCACCGGGCACGCAGCCGGACCTCAGCGGGCTTTCCTGCCGGTTCTCGGAAATTCCCTCGACGCGCGGCGTCATCCTCTCGGTGCTGGTGGTGCCGGCGCGCGGCGCCGATCCGAACGCCTTCCGCAAGGTGATCGAGGACGTCATCACGCTGGTCGAGCGCAGTCCGGATGCGGGGCGGCCAGTGCCTCCGGACGGGCCGCCGCTGTCATGGCCGCCGGCCGGCGCCGAACTCGAGGCGCGCGCGCAGCGCGGCGGCTCGCTGTTCAAGCGGCGCACCGCCGTGCTCGCCTACTCGCTGTTTGCCTATGTGATCATGCGCTTCGGCATCAAGGTCGGCGGTTTCGTGCCGAAGACCTATGTGCAGCAGGTGGTGGAGAATTCCGACTTCCGCAAATACGACGACGGCTTGCGCATGATCCTCGACTGCACCCGCGAGCTGGAGAGCGCGCTGACGCAGCGGCTCGCGCAGGCCGCGGGTGCAGGCGTCGCGCGCTATGGCCTGTACCGGCAGGACGCGGCGATGATGACCTGCTTCACGCCCTCGGCGCTGCGCAGCGACCACGTGCATTTCATCGACGGCGCGCGCGGCGGCTATGCGTCGGCGGCGACCGCGCTGAAGGCGATGCCGGCGTGAGGTTGTGAGCTCCTCATGGTGAGGAGGCGCGCGAGCGCCGTCTCGAACCATGTGGCCCCGATGTCGCCCATCCTTCGAGACGCGCGCAAAGAGCGCGCTCCTCAGGATGAGGAGCGTCACCGTCCGACGCGCGTCCAGGTTTCGCCGCCGCAGAGCGGGCCGACGCAGCCTTCGACCCTCAGCGAGTCCGGACCCAACACCGAAATGTTGCTGGCGTAGCTGTTGCCGTCGTCGGCGTTGTAGATCTGGCCGGACCATTTGTTCGGACCGGAGGGGCGCATGCCCGAAAACAGCACAAGCCCGATGATCGGACGCCTGGCCAGCGCCGGATTGGGATTCTTGTCGTCGATCTGGGGTTTGCCGGTGGCCGGGTCGATCGGCTCCTTGAGCCAGACCACGACCCCGCAAATGCCGCCGCCGCATTTGCTGACGCGGACTCGTGCATCGCCGGCCTGCGTCAGCCAGATCCCGCTCACTTCTCCGCCGGCCCGCGCCTGGCTTGCGGATGCGGCAAACAATGCCGCCACAATCGCAACGACGAAACCTGTTCTCCAAACCATGGAACCTCCAAGAAGCAGGCCTCCATAGCAGCAAAATGGATTTGTGCAATGCCGATTGCGCGGTCAGGGCCTGCCGTTTTCGCTGTCCCAGCGGCCGGGCACGATCACCAGGGCAGCCCGCACAGGTCGATGGTGCCAGCCCGCGGCGCGCGCGGCGAGATCGAAGACGAACGGCGCCATCGCGTCGAAGCGAATCTTCCCGCCGGGCTGTTCGGCAGTAGATCTCGCCGTTGAACGGCTGCCAGCCGCGTCGACCGATAGAACGCAAAATTATGCGGTTCGCAGACCAACAGCGCGAACCGGACGGCGTCGTGGTCGCGCATGGTCCGGATCGCCGCGTCGAGCGCGATCGACGCATAGCCGCGGCGGCGACAGTCCTCGCGGGTCGCAACGCCGCCGAGGCCGCCGATGTGGATCTTGCGTCCGTTCCAGCTCACGGTGCGGAGATAGATGCCGACATGGCAGGCAAGCCCGCCCGTCGGGCGCCTCGATCAGCACGCGCAATTCGGCGTAGGCCCATTCGACGTCGCCCCAGGACCGCTTCACATCGGGCGGCCAGACCGCGTCCAGCAGCGGCTCCGCCACGGCCCAGGACTCATTTCCGTTTACGACGTCGATTTCGATGCTCATGACCCTCTTTACCCCTGCTGCGCGCCTGACCCGCGATACCGCATCGGTGACCCGGGTCACAGATCGCCGGCGCGGCGCCTTGCTGTGATATGCGCAGGTGATATGGTTTTCCAGTCCTGAGACTCGGGAAGCATTGATGCGCCGGCTTGCCGCCATTCTAGCCGTTGTATCGGCGGTCTGTCTTGCCAGCCAATCCGCGATGGCGGGCAAGCGCGTCGCGCTTGTGATCGGCAATTCGAACTACCAGAACGTCGCCGCGCTGACCAATCCCGCCAACGACGCCGCCGCCATCGCCGACATGTTCGGGAAGGCGGGGTTCGACGTGGTCGATTCGCGCCGCGACCTGAAAGCCCAGGAGATGCGGCGGGCGCTGCGCGACTTCGGCGACAAGGCGCACGGCGCCGATATCGCCGTGATCTATTTCGCCGGCCACGGGCTCGAGGTCGACGGCATCAACTATGTCGTTCCGGTCGACGCCGTGCTGGAGCGCGACGCCGACGTCGACGACGAGGCCGTCTCGCTGAACCGGATCCTGCTGGCGGCCGAGCCCGCCACGAAACTGCGTCTCGTCATTCTGGACGCCTGCCGCGACAATCCGTTCGCGAAGAAGATGAAGCGCACCATCGCCACGCGCTCGCTCGGGCGCGGCCTGATCGGCGTCGAGGCCAGCACGCCGAACACGTTCATCGCCTTTGCCGCCAAGGAAGGATCGACCGCCTCCGACGGCGACGGCCAGGACAGCCCGTTTTCGCTGGCGCTTGCTGAAGCATCTCACCACGCCCGGACTGGATATCCGCAAAGCCTTCGGCTATGTCCGCGACGACGTGATGAGCGCGACCGGCAACCAGCAGGAGCCCTACACGACGAATTCGCTTGGTGGCAACGACGTGATGCTGGTGCCGGCGCCGGCGGCGCCGCCAGCCGCACAAGCCAATGCGAACGCCGACATGCGCCGCGACTATGAGTTCGCCGAGCGCGTCGGGACCCGGGAAGCCTGGAACTCCTTCGTCGCCGCGTATCCCTTCCGGTTTCTACAGCGATCTCGCGAGAGCGCAGCGCAACAAGCTCGCCGCCGAAGCCGCCCAGCTCGCTGCGAACGAAAAGGCGCGCGCGGCCGCGGAGGCGCAGGCGAAGCTCGCGGCCGAGGGCGCCAAGGCGAGCGAGCAGGCAAGCGCCGCCGCGCGCTCGAAGGCCGCCGAAGACGAGCGGCTCGGCCGCGGAAAAAGCGCGGCTCGAGGCCGAGCAGGCGAAAAAGCTCGAAGAGGCGAAGATCGCGTCGGCCGGACCGGCGGCATCGCAGGAAGACAAGCCCGATGCAGCCAGGCCCGATACGGCCAAGCCCGCCGGTCCGGCGGTGGCATCGCGGACGCCAAGCGGCGACGCGGCGGCCCCGGCGCCGCAATCCGACCGGCCGGCGCCGCAGGACATTCCCCGGCTCCTGCAATCCGAACTGCGCCGGGTCGGCTGCGAGACCGGTGAAGTCGACGGCGAATGGAATGCCGCGGCGCGCCGGGCGCTGTCGTCCTTCAACGACCATGCCGGGACCAAATTCGACGTCAAGCTTGCCAGTCTCGATGCGCTCGACGCGGTCAAGGCCAGGACCAGCCGGGTTTGCCCGCTCGATTGCGAGCGCGGATTCCGCGCCGACGGCGACCGCTGCGTCAAGATCACCTGCGACAGCGATCAGGTCATGGGTTCGAACGGGACCTGCCATCCCCGTCCGGAGCGCGCGCCGAGGATCGCCCACCGCGAGCGACGTCCGCATGCGCCGCACGGCGGCGGCGGCAGGTGCTTCGTCTATAACGGTGCCTCGGTTTGCGAATGAAGGACGCCATCGTGCACCGGGCGCTTCCCGATCCGGCCGATATCGCTCAATAGGGCGTGCATTCGGTATGGACGATGCGCGGCCTCGAGCAATAGGCAACGCCCAGCTTGCCATAGAAGGTATATTGCCGTTTGCCTGGCTTCAGCCTGTTCTCGATCTTCATCGCACAGGAATTGCCGATAACGGTCATGTAGACGACGATGGAATTGTTCGGATAGTCGCGTATCGCCCGCAGCGTGTGTCGGCCGGCGACGCGCAACGAAGCTGAACCGCCGGGCAGTTCCTTCGGCTTGGCGCCCAGCGTGGCGTTATATCGGGTCCGTCCCTCAATGTTGGAGTCCATGTCGAGGGTTGCGCTGCGATCTGCGGAAAGCGTTCCGGTCCCCTCGGCGTGAACGGCAAAATCCTGCACCGCCAGTTTCTCGCAATTGGCGAGCGCATCGAAGCTGAAGCGGGCACGGGCAACGACCCTGGCGGCTTCGCTGGAGGCGGGAATCGTCAGCATCAAACCCGTCAGCGCCGCCAGAATATGCCCCGAACTGAATTTCATGGCGTCAAATCCCTAAAGCACTTCATTCCCGATAATATTCGCAGATTTAATTCGATGCTGCGGCGTTTGACAATATACAGGGCCGAGGCGGGCCGGATAGGGCTGCTATTGCAGCCGGGCGATCTGCCAAATTGCGGTGTTTAAGACCGATGGAACCTTCTATAAGGGTTCCCGTTAAGCCAGTTCTCCTGAACTCAGTCCTCCCATCATTGTCGGACATCACCCCATGACCTTCACGCTTCCCACCCTGCCTTATGCCTATGACGCCCTTGCGCCCCATATGTCCAAGGAAACGCTGGAATTTCACCACGACAAGCATCACCAAGCCTACGTCACCAACGGCAACAACGCGATCAAGGGGACCGAATTCGAGGGCAAATCCCTCGAAGAGATCGTGAAGGGTTCGTTCGGCAAGAACGCCGCCGTCTTCAACAATGCCGGCCAGCACTACAACCACCTGCATTTCTGGAACTGGATGAAGCCCAACGGCGGCGGCAGCAAATTGCCTGCCCGGCTGGAGAAGAAGATCAACGAAGACCTCGGCGGGCTCGATAAATTCAAGACCGATTTCGCCGCCGCCGGCGTCGGACAGTTCGGCTCGGGCTGGTGCTGGCTGACGGTGAAGGGCGGCAAGCTCGAAATCACCAAGACCGCCAACGGCGAAAGCCCGCTGGTGCATGGCGGTACGCCGATCCTCGGCTGCGACGTTTGGGAGCACTCCTACTACATCGACTATCGCAACCGCCGCCCGGACTATCTGAAGGCGTTTTGCGATCACCTGATCAACTGGGAATATGTCGACCAGCTGTTCTCCAAGGTGTGACGTTTCTCGAGGCACGAAGATAAGGGGCGGCGGCGTCGAGCTGCCGCCCTTGTCGTGATCGAGCGCGCTTCTCGACAATCCCTGTGACGAGAGAGCCCCCACCCCAACCCTCCCCCGCAAGTGCGGGAGAGGGGGCGCTACAGCATCGCGCCACTTACGCGGCAGGCAGCACCCGCGACGCCGTGGCCCTCGGGCGCCGATGCTATTTCTGGAAATCAGCGTTGCCGTATTGCGCGCTCCACTCCCTCTCCCGCTCTTCGCGGGGGAGGGCCGGGGTGGGGGCTCTCTCCGCGAGCGTCGATGGTTCGATCTGAGGGCTTCTCCGCCTTGCGGGGATCGCGCGCTTGCGGCAAAACCGGCCGTCCTGTTCTGCCGATGCGGAGAAGCGCGTGCGATGAACTACCTTCTGGTCTTTTTCGGCGGCGGCCTGGGCGCCTCGCTGCGTCATGCCGTCAACATGCTGTCGACGCGCGCGCTTGGGACGGCCTTTCCGTATCACACCTTCATCATCAACATCACGGGCTCGACGGTGATGGGCCTGATCGCGGGCTACCTGGCCTTCCGGGGCGAAGCGACGCAGCATTGGCGGCTGTTCCTGATGACCGGCGTCCTCGGCGGCTACACCACCTTCTCGGCGTTCTCGCTCGATACCGCGCTGCTTTACGAGCGAGGCGAGGTCGGGCTTGCCGCGCTCTATGTGGCGGGATCGGTGGGGCTCTCGATCCTGGGCCTGTTCGCCGGGCTCGCGCTGGTGCGCTATTTCGCCTGAAGCACCGATCGCGCATGGGCCTCCCTGAGCCGCGCATGGATTTCGCCGCACTTCCGTTTGCATCGTCGTTCCGCCGCGATTAAGCAGACTTAACCTCACATCGCGCCAGACCGATTGCCTTGTCAGAAATCCCGTTGAAAGACCCGGCGCCAGCCGACGACGCCGCGGACGGCGAACCGCGTCCCGGACATATCCGCAAACCCGTCGGCTGGTCGATGATCACGATCGGCGTGCTGGTCGCGGTCAGCGCGTTGCTGGTCTGGCGGCGCGATGGCATCCATGGCGTGACCGAAATCCTGACCCACGACCTCACGCTGTTCGGCGGCATCCTGCCGCGCGTGCTGGCGGGCTGCCTGCTCGGCGCCTTCATCGCCGAGATCCTGCCGCACGAGAAGGTGTCGCGCTCGCTCGGACCGGCGTCCGGCTTGAAGGGTCTCCTGATCGGAACGGCGTTCGGCGCGATCCTGCCGGGCGGACCGTTCACCGCCTATCCGGTGGCCAGCGCGCTGCTCGCGGTCGGCGCCGATTTCGGCGCCACCATTGCCATGGTGGTGAGCTGGACCCTGATCGGCTACGGCCGCGCGGTGGCCTGGGAATTGCCGATCATGGGCACCGACTTCACGCTGTGGCGGGTGATCTTCTCGCTGCCGGTGCCGGTGCTCGCCGGCGCGCTCGGGCGCTTCGTCTATGTCCGGATGTATCCGAGGGACGCGGACGAATGAGCGCCGCTCTCATCATCGACATCATCCTGTGGGCGTCGGTCGCAACCGTCGGCTTCATCGCCTACCAGCGCGGCCCGACGGTGCTGACGGCGTCGCTGCGCGAAGGCAGCATGGATTTTGTCCGAATCGTGCCGCGCATTGCGCTCGGCGTCATCGGCTCGGGCTATATCGCCGCCGTGATCCCGCAAGCGATCATCACCGGCTGGCTGGGGCCGGATTCCGGCTGGCTCGGCGTCCTCACCGCGGTGGTCGCGGGCGCGGCGACCCCCGGGGGACCGGTGGTCGGCTTTTCGATCGGCGCGGTGGCGCTGAAATCCGGCGGCGGCCCGCCGCAGGTGATCGCCTATGTGATCGCCTGGGCGCTGTTTGCCTTCCAGCGGCTGCTATTGTGGGAAATCCCCTTCATGCCGGCGCGCTTCGTCTGGTTTCGGGCGGCGGTATCGCTGCCGTTTCCGTTCCTGGCGGCGGCGATCGCGATGGTGGTGGGGAAGCCGTGAGGCCGGTTGGAGGTTTCTTGGGTACGTGGAAAGTTCTTATTTCTTGGTTCGTTCCTGTTCGCTCCCAGGGGCCGGCCTCGGCCATGACCCGCTCCCAGGTACTGGCCCCTTTCCATTCAATAACTTGGTTGGTGGTCCCTTTCGATTTCGGGGATTGGCCCCTTTTGTGATGGCTCATGCATTACACAAACATCCGTAGTTGACCTGCACCTATCTGGGCCAAAAATCTACTCAGTAAGGAGTAACTGGACGTTGAGGGAGGTGACCCAAAAATGAACGCGCAAACTGATAAGAAAAGCGGTTTGATGAATAATGCAGCGATGCAAATGGCAGCGTTGGCCATTCTGGCAATCGTACTGGTTGCACTCGCGGCGAAATATGTCTGGTAACCCTCATGAGAGGCCGCCTCAGTCGGCGGCCTCTCCCTTCGCCCATTTTGATTTTTCAAGCCCGCCTGTCGGGCAAATCACCCACGTTCTTGCTCGACCTGCCGACCTGCTTGTCAAGCCCCATTTGAAAAAATATTCTGCTTTTCAGAATATTCGGATTATCCTATATTCCGCCCTGTCCCGTCCCACCGAAAGGGGCGTATCATGATCGTCGCGAACGCGGGGCGGGATGCGGTGGACGTGGGGCAACGCTTTCGACGAGGGCGTTTTTCCCGCGGACGGCAAAGCCGTGTGGGCCTGGCACCCCGACGCTGGTGTCAAGTTCGCGTTAAGGCACGCGGGCGACGGTGGCCAACACGCCCGGCGCACCGGGGCGAGCACGGAGCAGCCGCTAAACCATCGCGCGGGGAATGCCGGGTTGTTCCGGTGTACTCGTGGTGACTACACTCGCGTACTTTGTTTTTTATCGTACGCGAGGCTGCGGGCGCACCGAGCGCCCGGCATTCCCTGCGCCCTCTGTTCTGAGAGGGCGGAAAACAAATGGATACCTCGCGCAAAAACCATGCGGCGAGATCGCGGAGTTATATCCATCTGTCATCGCCCGGCTTGCCGCCTTCGCTAAAGCTTCGGCGGCCGAGCGAATTCGTGGCCCGGCGAAGCCTTGGCGGAGACGGGACCGGGCGACCCAGTATCCCAGAGACATCAGCGATGGAATCGAGAAGCCGCGGTGTACTGGATTGCCCGGTCAAGCCGGGCAACGACAGCGGAATGTGGGCGGCGCTTCGCGCCGACCCGTCGGCTCGCAATGACAGTATTCATCGCGCCCGTCGTTCGGTTAAGGCCGCAGGGGTACGCCTTGGTGGACAGCCGCAATGTTATAATATAACATTTCTCTATGCCCGGCTCCCAATCCCACGACCACAGCCACGACTACCCGCACGGCCACGTGCCGGTTCACCGTCACGGCCCGGCCTCGCCCCATCCGGCGCAGGCGGCGCCGTGGTCGATCCTGCGCATGACGGTGGTCTCGCGCATCGCTTCGGCTCTCGCGGTCAGTGCCGCGCTGTGGGCGATCGTGCTGCTTTCAATGAGATGAGCATGACCGCGCCCCTCAAATTCCGCGATGTCACGCTGGGCTACGACCGGCATCCGGCGGTGCATCACCTTTCCGGCGAGGTCGCTCCCGGCGCGCTGCTCGCGGTGGTCGGGCCCAATGGCGCCGGCAAGTCGACGCTGTTTCGCGGGCTGGTCGGCATCCTCAAGCCGCTTGCAGGCGTCATCGAAACCGGCGGTCTCGACACCAAGGATATCGCCTACCTGCCGCAGACCACCGATATCGATCGCAGCTTTCCGATTTCCGTCTATGAGCTCGTCGGCACCGGGCTGTGGCGTGCGACCGGTTTTTTCGGCGGTATCGGCAAGGCCGTGCGCGAAAAGATTGCGCAGGCGCTCGCGGCTGTCGGTCTCAACGGATTCGAGAACCGCGCCATCGGCACGCTGTCGGGCGGGCAGATGCAGCGCATGCTGTTTGCACGCGTGCTGCTGCAGGATGCGCGCCTGATCGTGCTCGACGAGCCGTTGAACGCCATCGACGCCAAAACCTCCGCCGATCTGCTTGGTCTGGTCAGGCGCTGGCATGGCGAGAAGCGCACGGTGCTGGCGGCGCTGCACGACATGGATCTGGTGCGCGCCCATTTTCCGGAAACCCTGCTGCTGGCGCGCACGCCGGTCGCGTGGGGCGCGACCGCCGATGTGTTGACCGCGGAAAACCTGCTGGAAGCCCGCCGCATGTGCGAGGCGTTCGACGAGAGTGCCGCCGCCTGCGCGGTGGACGAAGTGCCCTCGCAGGCGGCGTGAACCCGATGATTTATGATGCGCTGATCGCGCCGTTTACCGACTTCGAATTCATGCGCCGCGCGCTCGCCGCCGTGATGGCGCTCTCGCTTGGCGGCGCGCCGATCGGCGTGTTCCTGATGCTGCGGCGCATGTCTCTCGTCGGCGACGCCATGGCGCACGCCATCCTGCCGGGCGCGGCGGTCGGCTTCCTGCTGTCGGGGCTCAACCTGTTCGCGATGACGACCGGCGGGTTGATCGCGGGCTTTACGGTGGCGATCCTCGCCGGTGTGGTTTCGCGCTCGACCGAGCTCAAGGAGGACACTTCGCTTGCGACCTTCTATCTGGCCTCGCTCGCGCTCGGCGTCACCATCGTCTCGATCAAGGGCACCAACATCGATCTGTTGCACGTATTGTTCGGCAACATCCTGGCGATGGACGATGCGACCTTGATGGTGATCGCGTTCAACGCCACCATCACGCTACTCGTGCTGGCGGTGATCTTTCGTCCGCTGGTGATCGAGAGCGTCGATCCGGTTTTTCTGCGCACCGTGAGCCGCGCCGGCGCGCCGTCGCATCTGGCCTTCCTTACGCTGGTCGTCATCAACCTCGTCAGCGGCTTTCAGGCGCTCGGCACGCTGCTCGCGGTCGGGCTCATGATCCTGCCCGCCGGCATTGCCCGGTTCTGGTCGCGCGACATCACCGGCATGATCGCCATCGCGGTCGCAAGCGCCATTGTCTCGGGCTATGCGGGGCTGGTGCTGTCGTTCCAGACCAGGGTGCCGTCGGGCCCGGCGATCATCCTGGTCGCGGCGGTGCTGTATGCGGGCTCGGTGCTGTTTGGCAGCGTCAGCGGCCTGTTCAGGCAGATGTTTCCCGGCCGCCACCTCGAGGCGTAGGTCATTTTCAGGTCCGGTGGCTTCATCCTTCGAGACGCATCGCTTCGCGATGCTCCTCAGGATGAGGTCCCTGGACCCTCATGGTGAGGAGCGCGGCAATGCCGCGCGTCTCGAACCATTTGGCCCATAAACTAGCAACTGCTCTCGCGGGGTAGCCGCCATGCGACGTTTTCAACTCTGGCTCATTTTTCTTGCGCTCTCGATGACGGCACCTGCGTCGCGCGCGCAGGAGCGGCTCAACGTCGTCGCCAGTTTCTCGATCCTCGGCGATTTCGTCCGTAACGTCGGGGGCGATCGGGTCGACGTCACGACATTGGTTGGTCCCGATGGCGACGTGCACGTCTACACGCCGGCGCCGGCGGATGCCAAAAAGATTGCGGACGCGAAACTCCTCGTCATCAACGGCCTTGGTCTGGAGGGCTGGCTGCCGCGGCTGTTGCAGGCCTCCGGCAGCAAGGCGCCGATTGTCACCGCGACCAGGGGCATTGCGCCACTGAAACTCGGCGCCGCTGCCGATCCGCACGCCTGGCAATCGGTGGCCAACGCCGAAATCTATGTGGCCAATATCCGCGACGCGCTCGAAGCCGCCGATCCCGCCGGCGCCGCGGTCTATCGCGCCGATGCGCAAGCCTATCTGGCCAAGCTCGATGCGCTGGACCGCGAGGTGCGCGCGGCGATCGAGAAAATCCCGCCAAACCGCCGCAGGGCGATCTCGACCCACGATGCCTTCGGCTATTTCGCGGCCGCTTATGGCATCGAATTCATCTCGCCGCAGGGCGTTTCGACCGAATCCGAGCCCAGCGCCCGCGATGTCGCAGGCGTTATCAGCCAGATCAGGAAGGAGAAGATTCCGGCCGTTTTTCTTGAGAATATCAGCGATCCCAGGCTGATCTCGCGGATCGCGGAGGAGACCGGCGCCAGGGTCGGCGGCACGCTCTATTCGGACAGTCTGACGGGCGAAAAGGGCGATGCCCCCACTTACATTGAACTGGTCAGGCACAATATAAAGGCCCTGACCAGCGCGCTGATCTGACAGGGCGGGGGCCTCCCCGCCGCCGGCGCAGCAAGAATTGCCTTTTTTTTGGAGATACGATGCCCGATTTGACGTCGCAGAAAATTCCCGTGACGGTGCTGACCGGCTATCTCGGCGCCGGCAAGACCACCCTTCTCAACCGCATCCTGTCGGAAAACCACGGCAAGAAATATGCCGTCATCGTCAACGAATTCGGCGAGATCGGCATCGACAACGACCTTGTCATCGGCGCCGACGAGGAAGTGTTCGAGATGAACAACGGCTGCATCTGCTGCACCGTGCGCGGCGACCTCGTGCGCATCCTCGACGGGTTGATGAAGCGCAAGGGCAAGTTCGACGCCATCATCGTCGAGACCACGGGTTTGGCCGATCCGGCGCCGGTAGCGCAGACCTTCTTCGTCGACGAGGACGTGCAGAGGAATGCGCGGCTTGACGCGGTCGTCACCGTTGCCGATGCCAAGTGGCTATCTGACCGGCTCAAGGATGCGCCCGAAGCCAAGAACCAGATCGCGTTCGCCGACGTCATCGTGCTCAACAAGACCGACCTCGTCTCCAAGCCGGAGCTTGCCGAGGTCGAGGCCCGGATTCGCGGCATCAACCCCTACGCCAAGCTGCATCGCACCGAGCGCTGTCAGGTCGCGCTGTCGGACGTGCTGGAGCGCGGCGCGTTCGATCTCGACCGCATCCTGGAGATCGAGCCGGAATTTCTGGAAGCCGGCAACGGCCACGATCATCACCACGGCCATGATCACGACCACAGCCATGGCGGTCTGAAGCATTATCACGACGAGGAGATGCAATCGCTGTCGCTGCGCTCGGACAAGCCGCTCGATCCCGTCAAGTTCATGCCCTGGCTGCAGAACCTCGTCGCCAGCGAGGGCCAGAAGATCCTGCGCTCGAAGGGCATTCTCGCCTTCAGCGACGATGACGACCGCTATGTCTTCCAGGGCGTCCACATGATGCTGGAAGGCGATCACCAGCGCGCCTGGAAAGAGGGCGAGGCGCGCGAAAGCCGTCTGGTCTTCATCGGCCGCGAATTGCCGGAAGCGACCATCCGCGAAGGCTTCGAGCGCTGCATCACCACGCGATGAAAGAGTTCGATCCGCGCGAGAATCCAGCTTCCATCGTGTCGGTCACCGACAAGGTACGCCCGCTCACGATCGGCGCACCCATCACGTCGGTGCATTTCCTCGGCGACAGAGCGGCCTTCGTCGGCGCCGAGGAGAACGTTTTCCTGGTGAGCGGCGCCGGCGAAATTTCCCTCGTTGCCGTGCACGGCGGCGGCATTTTGTGCGCGACCGCGGACGGCAAGCGTCTCATCACCGGCGGCGATGACGGCAAGGTTGCGGCCCTTGACGCCAGCGGCAAGGCGACCCTGCTCGCAACCGATGCCAAGCGGCGCTGGATCGACAATGTCGCGCTGCATCCGGATGGCGCCTTCGCGTGGTCGGCGGGCAAGACCGCCTTCGTCCGCAGCGGCAAGGGGCAAGAAAAATCCTTCGATGCGCCCACGACCGTCGGCGGGCTCGCTTTTGCGCCAAAAGGGCTGCGGCTTGCGATCGCGCATTATGGCGGCGTCACCCTGTGGTTTCCCAACATGGCCGCCAAGCCCGAATTCATGGAATGGGCGGGCTCGCATCTGGCGGTCACCTTCAGCCCCGACAACCGGTTTCTGGTGACGGCGATGCACGAGCCGGCGCTGCATGGCTGGCGGCTCGCCGATGTCAGGCACATGCGCATGACCGGCTATCCCGGCCGCGTGCGCTCGATGTCCTGGAGCACCGGCGGCAAGGCCCTTGCGACCTCGGGCGCCGATGCCGTGATCATGTGGCCGTTCGCGAGCAAGGACGGCCCGATGGGCAAGGAGCCCGCGATGCTGGCGCCGCTGCAGGCGCGCGTCTCGGCCGTGGCCTGCCATCCGAAGCAGGACATCCTCGCCGCCGGCTACGGCGACGGCACCATCCTGATGGTGCGCCTGAACGACGGCGCGGAAATCCTGGTGCGCAGGAACGGCACCGCAGCGGTCGCGGCGCTGGGGTGGAACGGCAAAGGCACGCTGCTGGCGTTCGCCGCCGAGGACGGCGAGGCGGGGTTGCTTGAGCTGTGACGATTCAGCAGAAGTCACGTCCTCATCCTGAGGAGCCGCGCGCCTGCGCGGCATCTCGAAGGATGGGCCACGGGCTTTCATGGTTCGAGACGCGTGCAAGGGCGCGCTCCTCACCATGAGGTCGGTCAAGTGACGCGGTTTTGATTGGCGCCGCTTCGGCAGTCTCGTTTGTGTCATTTTGCCGTCAGATAATGCGTGATCGTGACAGCATAGGAGGCGGACATGAAAATCGACGATGTCAGGCGAAATGCCTATTCGATGCCGCTGACGAGCCCGGCCTATCCGCCGGGCCCCTATCGTTTCTTCAACCGCGAATATTTCGTCATCACCTACCGCACCGACCCGGAGGCGATCGCGGCCGTGCTGCCGGAACCGCTCGAGGCCACCGGCGGAATCGTCAAATACGAATTCATCCGCATGCCCGATTCGACCGGCTTCGGCGATTACACCGAGACCGGGCAGGTGATCCCGGTCCGTTTCAACGGCGAGGAGGGTGCCTACACGCATGCGATGTATCTCGATGACGAAGGCCCGATCGCCGGCGGCCGCGAGCTTTGGGGATTCCCGAAGAAGCTGGCGCGGCCGAAGATCGAGGTCGAGAGCGACGTGCTGGTCGGCACGCTGCATTACGGCTCTGTGCTTTGCGTTTCCGCCACCATGGGCTACAAGCACCGCGCCGCCGACCACGACGCCGTGCTGAAATCGATGAAGGCGCCGAATTTCATCCTCAAGATCATCCCGCATGTCGACGGCAGCGCGCGGATTTGCGAGCTGGTGCGGTTTCATCTGGAGGATGTCACCCTGAAGGAGGCCTGGACCGGCCCCTCAGCCCTCGGCCTGTTCCCGCACGCGCTCGCCGACGTCGCCAAGCTACCGGTGCGCGAGGTGATCTCGGCCCTGCATTTCAAGGCGGACCTGACGCTGGGCCTGGGGACGGTGGCGTTCGATTATTTGAAGAAGTGAGGGTCTCGTCATGGCCGGCTTGCCCCGGCCATCCACGTCTCGGCCAAACGAGAAGGACCTGGATGCCCGGCACAAGGCCGCATGACGGCGAAAGCGGCGCCGCGTACCAACTTAATTCAGCGGTAGCCAGGTGATGCCGCAGGCGCTGTTGCAGTTGTTGCAGTGGGTGGGCTGATCGAAGGTGTTTGCCAGTTCCCAGGCTTGCGATTCATTGCTCCACTGCACCGTGGCGCGCGCGGTGATGTCGTCGGATCGGCAGGTCGAGCATACCGGCGTCGATTGCGCGGCGTGGCGATGGACGATCCCGGCCGGCTCCTGGCTCAGGTTGAAAGGATTGAGCAGCGACGCGTGTTTCATCTAGTAGCCCGTGGTGAATCGGATCACCTACCCCGACAGGGAAGATAACGCCCCGGCGATGCGCGCGTCATCATCGGGCTGTTCGATAGCTGTGGATTGTCGCGAACCGAATTTCGCCGGGGTCGAGATCGCCGGCGACAGCCGGGTCATCGAACCCCGTCGAGGCGCCTGCCCTCGGCATAGACCTGATTCCATGCCAGGATGCGGGCGGACTTGCGCAGCCCGGTCGGCCAGAATGGATCCTGCTTGATCAGGGAATCGACTTCGCCGGCATCGTCAGCCTCGACGATCCAGAGGCCGCCGGCGCCCTGTCCGCCCGGCGTCTTCAGCGGCCCTGCGGCGCTGACCTTGCGGGAGTTGCGCTCGAGAAACGCCAAGTGCTCCGGCATATGATTGCGCCGCAGGTCCGCGCCCGCATCGGGATTATCCTCGAACAGGACCACGAACTTCATCCCCGCCTCCTCGCGTGTTTTTCCGGAGCAACCCTGCGCCTGCAGAAATGCGAATTGAAGGCGAAGTTTTGCGATGTTAGACTGCAGGAATGCAGCTCAACAACTGGAACGACCTGCGCTACCTGCTTGCGGTCAAGCGCGGCGCGACGATCGCGGCCGCCGCAAAATTGCTGTCGGTGGACGACACCACGGTTTCCCGGCGCCTTGCTACGCTGCAGGTTGCGTCCGGCGCGACACTGTTCTCCCGCCAGCCGGACGGAAAACTGAGGCTGACGGCAAGCGGTGAGGCGATCGCGCGATGCGCCGAGACGATGGAACGCCAGGTTGATCTCGTCAACGAAAGCCTTGGCGCAGGCCACGGTCGGTACGCCGGTTCGGTCAGGCTGACCGCGGTTCCAATCGTGGCCAACCGGCTGCTGGCCCCTGCCGCCGGGAAATTGCTCGACAGGCATCCGGCGCTGCAACTCGAACTCATCCCCGAGAGTCGCGATCTGAGCCTGTCACGCCGCGAAGCCGACCTGGCGATCCGGCTTGCTCGCCCGTCAACCGGCGGGTCTGATGTCAAGGCGCGCCGCATCGGCATGCTTGCCTATTCGGTCTATGCGGCGCGATCGCGCGCGCTCAAGGCGGCGGCCGCGCTGCCGTGGACCACCTACGACGATTCGTTGGCCCATCTTCCGCAAGCCAGGTGGATGGCCAAGGCGGCTGATGGAAACGGGGACGGCGTCTGTGGCTTGAGAGTTCATGACGCCGAGACGGCGATGGAGGCTGTTCTCGCAGGCCTCGGAAAGACGCTGCTGCCGACCGTCATCGGCGAGCGAGAGCCGCGCCTTCGGCGGCTCGAGACGGATGCCCGTTCGCCATTGCCGTCGCGGGAGATCTGGCTGCTCGCCCATGCCGACCAGATCGATCTCGGCCGCATCAAAGCCGTGATCGCCTGGCTCGAAAACGTGGCGATGAGGGCGGTCGGGAAATAACCGGAAGCCCGAGCGCGCCTCTATCGCACCAGCACGTTCCGAAACTGCCAGGGGTCGCTCTCGTCGATATCCTCCGGAAACAGTCCGGGCCGGTCGGCGAGCGGGGTCCAGTCGGTGTAGAAACCCTTGACCGGGCCCAGATACGGCCGCTGGATTTCGAGGCAGCGGTGAAAATCCATCTCGTCGGCCTCGACGATCCCCTCGGTCGGATTTTCCAGCGCCCACACCATGCCGGCGAGCACGGCGGAGGATACCTGCATGCCCGTGGCATTCTGGTAGGGCGCGACGCTGCGGGTCTCCTCGATCGAGAGCTGCGAGCCGTACCAGTAGGCGTTCCTGGCGTGGCCGTAGAGCAGCACGCCGAGTTCGTCGATGCCGTCGACGATCTCGTGCTCGTCCAGAATGTGCCATTTCTGCTGCATCTTGCCGGTCGCGCCGAAGATTTCGTGCAGCGACAGCACCGCGTCATTGGCGGGGTGGTAGGCATAGTGACAGGTCGGGCGGTAGACCACGTTGCCGCCGTCGCGCACCGTGAAATAATCGGCAATCGAGATCGACTCGTTGTGGGTGACGAGAAAGCCGTATTGCGCGCCCGGCGTCGGGCACCACGAGCGCACCCGGGTGTTCGCCCCGGGCTGCAGCAGATAGATCGCAGCGCCGCAGCCCTCGTGATGGGTACGGCCGTTGTCCGGCATCCATTTCTCGTGGGTGCCCCAGCCGAGTTCGGCCGGCTGCATGCCTTCCGACACAAAGCCTTCGACCGACCAGGTGTTGACGAACACGTCCATCGGCTTCGGGTTCCGCGAGCGCTGAGTGTCGCGCTCGGCGATATGGATGCCCTTGACGCCGAGTTCTTGCGCGAGCCGGCCCCAGCCTTCCCGGCTCTTCGGCTCGTCGAACGGCGTTTTGGTGTCGCGGGCGATGTCGAGCAGCGCCTGCTTGACGAACCACGAGACCATTCCGGGATTGGCGCCGCAGGTGGAGACCGCGGTCACCCCGCCGGGGCTCTTGCGCTTGGCCGCGAGCAGCGTCTCGCGCAGCGCGTAGTTCGAGCGGCTTTCCGGGCTGATCTTCTTGTCGAAATAAAATCCGGCCCACGGCTCCACGACGGTGTCGACATAGAGCGCGCCGATCTCGCGGCACAGGGTCATGATGTCGACCGAGGAGGTATCCACCGACAGGTTGACGCAGAAGCCCTGGCCGCCGCCCGCGGTCAGAAGCGGCACCAGCACCTCGCGGTAATTGTCGCGGGTTACGCCCGCCTTGATGAAACGCACGCCGTGTTCCCTGGCGATCCCGCCGTCCTCATGCGGATCGATGATGACGAAGCGGGATTTGTCATAGGCGAAATGCCGTTCGATCAGCGGCAGCGTGCCTTTGCCGATCGAGCCGAAGCCGATCATGACGATGGGGCCGGAAATCTTCGCGTGGATTGGCGCGGGTGGGCTCATGAAATGGTCTCCGAAAATCTCGACAGGCTGGGCAAGGAGGAAATCAGGCGGTGCGCCGTTTCGCGGTGACCTCGATCTCGACCTTCATCTCCGGTTTCAGGAGCGAGGCGACGATGAGGATGGTCGAGGCGGGCCGGATCTCGCCGAGCACTTCGCCGCAGACTGCGAGCACCGCATCGGCATTCCCCACGTCGGTGACGTAGTAGGTGGAGCGGACGATGTCGGCCATCGCGAAGCCGCCGTCCTTCAGCGCGGCCTCAATGGTCTTGAAGCAGTTTCGTGTCTGGCGCGTGACATCGGCCGGCATGGTCATGGTGGCGTAGTCGTAGCCGGTGGTGCCGGCGACGAAGGCGAATTCGCCGTCGATGACGGCGCGGCTGTAGCCGGCGGTTTTCTCGAAAGGCGAACCGGTGGAGATGAGACGGCGTGGCATCGGAACCTCTGCAGGGAGTTGGCGGTTTACGGGGTTTTTCCAGACTGGCGCAAGCCCTCAGGCCGCGTCATGGCGAACGGTGTGTCGCGCCCGGGGACGGTGGGGCAGCGCTCCATCGGCGCGCCAGGATGTCCCTGACGATCAGGACGGCGAGCCCGATCATCAGGAGCGTGGTGATGACGCCTCGGAGGCGCGCGGACGCCGCAGGGCGCTTGACGGGCAGGGTTTGCGACATGATGTGGACCAGTTAAGCCGCCTGCGGCACGGGCCGCGGTGCCTTCCGGCTGCGCGCTGTCCTCGTTTTCGCAACCGGGGCGCCGGCGGGCACGATCATCCCCCAGGCGCCGTCGAGCGCGCCCTCGGCCAGCTCTAGCCCGAGCAGCCGTTCGCGCTCGAACGGACCGGGCAGGGACAAATCGCCGGTCTTGCGCGCCGAGAAGCCGAAACGGGCGTAATAGGCCGCATCGCCAAGCAGGATCACGGCGCCATGGCCGCGCGCCTTCGCTGCTGTGAGCGCGTGGGTCACCAGCGCGGCCCCGACGCCGAGCCCGCGACAGGACGGGTCGACCGCCAGCGGGCCAAGTACCAGCGCCGGTAAACCCCCGGCGCTGACGTGCCACAACCGCAGCGTCCCGACCAGCCGGCCCTCGCTGACCGCCGACCGGGCAAGGCCTTCGGCGGGTGCGCGTCCGTCGCGCAGGCGCTGGCAGGTGCGCTGATGGCGGTCATCGCCAAAGCAGGCGTCGAGCAGCGCCTCGCGCGCAACGGCGTCCGAGGCCCGCTCCGCACGGATCGCGAACGGAGCGGCGTCGGGAGGGAGGGCATCAGGGGTCTTCCGCAAACTGGTCATGGCACGTCAGTCTCCACTCCAGACGGCGGTCAGCCGCGGAGCGTTGTGGGCAAATCTGCATATGAAGGGAGGGGAGCCGGCGGACCGGCTCCCGGTTTTCTTCTCCTCCCCCGCAAGCGGGAGAGGTGAGAAAGCTCAGATGTGGTAGGTCCGCAGCGGCGGGAAGCCGTTGAACGCCACCGACGAGTAGGTCGAGGTATAGGCCCCGGTCCCCTCGATCAGCACCTTGTCGCCGATCTCGAGCGTCACCGGCAGCGGATACGGGTTCTTCTCGTACAGCACGTCGGCGGAATCGCAGGTGGGACCTGCGAGCACGCACGGCGTCATCTCCGCGCCGTCATGCGGGGTGCGGATGGCGTAGCGGATCGACTCGTCCATGGTCTCGGCGAGACCGCCGAACTTGCCGATATCGAGATAGACCCAGCGCACCTCGTCCTCGTCGCTCTTCCTGGAGATCAGCACGACTTCGGTCTCGATGATGCCGGCATTGCCGACCATGCCGCGGCCCGGCTCGATGATGGTCTCCGGGATCTGGTTGCCGAAATGCTTGCGCAGCGCGCGGAAGATCGACCGGCCGTACTGCACCACCGGCGGTACGTCCTTCAGATACTTGGTCGGGAATCCGCCGCCCATGTTGACCATGGACAGGTTGATGCCGCGCTCGGCGCAGTCGCGGAACACGGTCGAGGCCATCGCCAGCGCGCGGTCCCACGCCTTCACCTTGCGCTGCTGCGAGCCGACATGGAACGAGATGCCCCAGGGCTCCAGGCCCTGGCGCTTGGCGAGGTCGAGCACCTCGACCGCCATCTCCGGGTCGCAGCCGAACTTGCGCGACAGCGGCCATTCGGCGCCGGCGCAGTCGTAGAGGATGCGGCAGAACACCTTGGCACCGGGGGCGGCGCGGGCGATCTTCTCGACCTCGGCGGTGCAGTCGGCGGCGTAGAGGCGGATGCCGAGCGCGAAGGCGCGCGCGATGTCGCGCTCCTTCTTGATGGTGTTGCCATAGGAGATGCGCTCGGGCGAGGCACCCGCGGCCAGCGCCATCTGGATCTCGGCGACCGACGCGCAGTCGAAGCACGAGCCCATCGAGGCGAGCAGCGACAGCACTTCCGGGGCCGGGTTGGCCTTCACCGCGTAGAACACCCGGCTGTCCGGCAGCGCCTTGGCGAAGCTCTGGTAGTTGTCGCGCACGACCTCGAGGTCGACGACGAGGCACGGCTCGACGTCCTGGCCCTCGTTGCGGCGGTTGCGCAGGAATTCCTGGATTCTCTCGGTCATAGCACCCTCCAAACGGCCCAGCGACGGGACCCGTTCAAATGTGATCTCGGATGAGAGCGCTCCGGCCACATCGCGCGATGGAGGCGCAACGAAGCCGAACAACTCAAACCGAACTGTGCTGCCGTGGATTGGTTGGGAAGGATCCCGCCCGCACACCTGGCAATGAAGGACAAGCCTCTTCGGTATTCGCGCCGGCTGGTGGAGAGCCGGCAGAGACCAAAAAAGCCCGATCCGTCGTTGCTTTAAGTCGCGTCCCCCGTTGAGAGCGAGGTGCGCCGGTTCGCCTCCGGCTGCCAGTCACGGTTGCAAGGAGCGAAGCGACCTTCAACGGCATCTCTTGAGAGAGATGCTGGACACTTGAGTTTGCCTCTCAAGCGCCCCTCGGTTCTTCGTCCCTTGGCGGCTGTCCGGCCTCTTGTCCGGATACCTACCGACTGACACACGACCACAGGCACGTGCGAAATTGGGCAATTCTGCAAATAAGGGTTTTGAGTTTGCTTCGCAACAATTTTTTTAGCCTGAGGGGAAATTTCCCTAACAGGTGCTTGCGACGTCGCGCGCGCGCCGCGCGCGGCTTTGCAAAAATGAACGGACGTTAAGCTTCGCTAACGAAGCGTGAGCGCAGCGAGCGCGACTTCGTCGCTCAGCCGACTTACGCGCGGCGCGTGAACGGCTCGACGCGCTGCGCGGCGCGGATGAAGGCTGCCATCACCAGGACGCCGGCCGCGAACAGCACGGCCTGCAGGATGTGCGCGCCGGTGTCGTCGAGCCCGATCAGGATCGCGAGCGCCCAGCCGCCGGCAAATGCCGCGCCGAACACCTCGGCGCCGATCAGGATCGCGGCGCTGATGACGGTGATGACGGTCGGCCAGTTGATCTGGCGGGATGACGTCTGGGAGGGCTGCAAGCTCATGGGCGAAGTCCTGTTGTCGGGGCGCAATCTCTCCGAAAAGGGCGTCCGCTTCAAGCGCAAAAGGCCCAAAAAAGCCCCATCGCATGCTATAGATTCCGCCATCATTTGGGACGCAGAACGGAAATCGCGATGTCGGAAACCATGCAAACGACGGCCACTTCTCAAGACAGGGCCAACCCGCTCCTCAAGCCGTGGCAGACGCCGTTCGAGACCCCGCCCTTTGCCGAGATCGCGGTCGAGGATTTCCTGCCTGCCTTCGAGCGGGCCTTCGCCGACCACGCCGCCGAGATCGCCGCAATCGAGCACGATCCCTCCGCGCCTGACTTCGCCAACACCATTACCGCGCTGGAGCGTTCCGGGAAGCTGCTCTCCAGGGTCTCGGCGGTGTTCTACGACCTGGTGTCGGCGCATTCGAGCCCGGCGCTGCTCGAGATCGACAAGGAGGTGTCCTTGCGGATGGCGCGGCACTGGAACCCGATCATGATGAACGCGGTGCTGTTCGGCCGCATCGCGCTGCTGCACGAGAACCGCGCTTCCCTCCCGCTGACGGCCGAGGAGGGGCGGCTGCTGGAGCGCACCTATACGCGCTTCCACCGCTCCGGCGCGGGCCTCGACGAGGCGGCGAAAAAGCGGATGGCCGAGATCAACGAGCGCCTGGCGCAGCTCGGCACCGGCTTCAGCCACCATCTGCTCGGCGACGAGCAGGAGTGGTTCATGGAGCTCGGCGAGGGCGATCTCGAGGGGCTACCGGACAGCTTTGTCGCCGCCGCCCGGGCCGCCGCCGGCGAGCGCGGCATGGACGGCAAGGCGATCGTGACGCTGTCGCGGTCCTCGGTCGAGCCGTTCCTGAAGAGTTCGAGCCGCCGCGAGCTGCGCGAGAAGGTCTACAAGGCCTTCGTCGCGCGCGGCGACAATGGCAACGCCAACGACAACAACGAGACCATCCTGGAGATACTCAGGCTGCGCGAGGAGAGCGCGAAGCTCCTGGGCTACCCGACGTTTGCCGCCTATCGGCTGGAGGATTCGATGGCGAAGACGCCGGAAGCCGTGCGCGGCCTCCTGGAGCGGGTCTGGAAGCCGGCGCGGGCCCGCGCGCTGACCGACCGCGACGACCTGCAGGCGCTGATCGCGGCGGAGGGCGGCAACTTCGCGCTCGCGCCCTGGGACTGGCGCTACTACGCCGAAAAACTCCGGCAGGTCAGGGCCAATTTCGATGACGCCGCCATCAAGCCCTACCTGGCGCTCGATCACATGATCGAGGCCGCTTTCGACTGCGCCACCCGCCTGTTCGGGGTCAGCTTCACCGAGCGCAGGGACATCCCGGTCTGGCATCCGGACGTGCGGGTCTGGGAGGTCCGCGACCGCACCGGCCGCCACCAGGCGCTGTTTTATGGCGACTACTTTGCCCGGCCCTCGAAGCGTTCCGGGGCCTGGATGACCTCGCTGCGCGACCAGCAAAAGCTCGACGGCGCGATCGCCCCGCTCGTCATCAACGTCTGCAATTTCTCCAAGGGCGCGGACGGCGCGCCCGCGCTATTGTCACCGGACGACGCGCGGACGCTGTTCCACGAGTTCGGCCACGCCCTGCACGGCATGCTGTCGGACGTGACCTATCCCTCGCTGTCGGGAACCAGCGTGTTCACCGATTTCGTCGAACTGCCCTCCCAGCTCTACGAGCACTGGCAGGAACAGCCGCAGGTGCTGCGGCAATTCGCCCGGCACTACCAGACCGGCGAACCGCTGCCGGACGACCTGTTGAAGCGTTTCCTTGCCGCGCGCAAATTCAACCAGGGCTTTGCGACCGTCGAATTCGTCTCCTCGGCGCTGGTCGATCTCGAATTCCACAGCCAGCCGGCCTCGGCGATCACGGATGCAAAGGCGTTCGAGCGCGCCGAGCTCGAGAAGATCGGCATGCCCGCCGAGATCTCGATGCGGCACCGGCCCACCCAGTTCGGCCATATATTCTCCGGCGACCACTACGCGGCGGGCTATTACAGCTACATGTGGTCGGAGGTGATGGACGCCGACGCGTTCGGCGCCTTCGAGGAGGCCGGCGACATCTTCGATCCCGCGACCGCCAAACGCCTGCACGACGACATCTATTCCTCGGGCGGCTCGCGCGACCCTGAAGACGCCTATGTCGCCTTCCGCGGCCGCGAACCCGAGCCCGATGCGCTGTTGCGCCGGCGTGGCCTCTCTGAAACGGCCGAGGCCGCCTGAGGTGGCTGGGGTGCCGCGCCTCCTGCTATTGCTGCCTCGCGGCGCGCGCGTTAGGCTCTCTTCGAATTGCAGCAGGAGGTGCGCGTGACCCCATCGGACGACAACAAGATTTCTGAAGATCGCCGCGAGGCGCTGCGTTATGCGTTCGCGATCGGCAGCGGCGCTGCGGTAGCCTCCGCGCTGGCGAGCCCGGCATCGGCCCAGGCGGCCGCGGACAACACCCTCGACAACATCCGCGCCAACAAGGTGCTGCGCATCGCGGTGCTGCCGGGAGAGTTGCCCTATTTTAACAAGGACCTCGCCACCGGAACCTGGTCCGGCTTTTCGATCGAGATGGCCAACGACATCGCCAAGCTGCTCGACGTCAAGCTCGAATACACCGAGTCGACCTACGGCAACTCGATCCTCGACCTGCAATCCAACAAGATCGACCTCGGCTTTGCGCTGAACCCGACCCCGCAGCGGGCGCTGGTGGTGGATTTCACCGCCACCGTCTTCCCGCATCCCTTCGGCGCCATGCTGAAGGGGATTACGGCCAAGACCTGGGCCGACATCAACAAGCCCGAGGTCAAGATCGCGGTCGACGTCGGCTCCGCCAACGAGACCATCGCCCGCCGCTTCGCGCCGAACGCGACCATCAAGTCGATGAAGTCGCGCGACGAGGTGATGCTGGAGATGGCGTCGGGGCGGGTCGATTGCGTCGTCAACGCGCTGATCCTGGGACTCACGGCGATCGCCAAGAACCCGAACCTCGGCACCTACAAGATCCTGCAGTCGCCCTCCGTCGCGATTCCCTCCAGCATGGCGGTGCGGCGCGAGCCGGACAAGCGCTGGCGCGATTTCCTGTCGGTGTGGGTCGACTACAACCGGGGCATCGGGCAGATGCGCGAATGGTTCGTCAAGGGCCTGACGCTATCAGGCGTGAAGCCCGAGGACGTTCCGGTCGAACTCAATATCTGATCGATCTGGTTGAGCGGAGAAGGATCACCTCGCCCCGCTTGCGGGGAGAGGTCGGCGCGAAGCGCCGGGTGAGGGGGTACAGGTCCAACCACTGGCATCAGCGTTTGCGGATAGAGCCCCTCACCCCGACCCTCTCCCGCAAGAGCGGGCGAGGGAGCGATGCATCCCGCTAACCCTTCGTCGGTGACCAGCGATAGGCCTTGGCGCAGGCGCCGCCCATCAGCATGGCGCGCTCGCTGTCGCTCAGCCGACTGGTCGTGAGGAAGGGCTCGACGGCCTGCTCATAATTGACGACCGCGAACGCGCGCGTCCAGTCCGTGCCCCACAGGCAGCGATCGAAACCCCAGGCATCGAACACCCGCGCCAGCGGATCCCAGATGTCCGGGAACGGGTATGGCTCGAGCGACAGCGTGCAGGCGCCGCTGACCTTGATCACCACGTTCGGGCGCCTGGCGAGTTCAAGCACCTTCGGCAGGTCGGCCCAGGGCTGTGGCGGCGCCGGCGGCACGCGCGGCTGCAGGATGCCGAGATGGTCGATGATGAATCGCGTGTCGGGATGGCGATCGATCAACGCCGTGCCCGCTTCCAGATTGTCCCAGCACAGCAGATTGACCGGAAAATCGTAACGCACCGCCGCGCGTGCGATCCGGTCGATGCCCGCATGGTCCGGGCCGCGCTTGTTCTCCTTCGTCAGCATGATGCGGATGCCGACGGTGCCCGGCGTCTTCTTCCAGTCGGCGACGACATCGGCCACATCAGGGTTATCAGGGTCGACCGGCTTGACGATGGCCATGCGGCCGGGATGGGCGCGCTGCACGTCGACCGCGTAGCTCGCGTCGTAGCCGTACATGGAAAAGGAGGAGATGAAGATCGCGCCGTCGACGCCGACCTTGTCCATGGCCTCGACCATCTCGTCGCCGGTGACGTGAGGCGGCCAGTTCGGTACCGTGCGCCAGGGCCGCTTCGCCGTGTTGGCCTCATAGGCATGAACCTGGGAATCGATAATCGTCATCGGGAGAGCTCCTCTGTACGAAGCGAGTTTGGACATTGCCGCGGGTTGGTGTCCAGAGGGTAAGGCGGCCGCTTTGCCTCGTCGCGACATGGCCGATCGGTCGCTGCTCTTGAACCCCGACCCAGGATCATCGACAATCATAACAGGCGAAAACGCACGGGTGGGAATTCAGATGGCTTCACCGCAAATCGATTTCTGGTTCACCATGGGGAGCACGTATTCATATTTGAGCGTGTTGAGGCTCGCCGATGTAGAACGATCTAGCGGGGTTTCATTCCGCTGGCGCCCATTCCATCTGCTCGTCATTTTGCAGGAAATGCGTCATGTTCCGTTCGCCGATAAGCCGGCCAAGGCGAACTATATGTGGCGCGATATCGAGCGGCGGGCGGGAATGTACGGCCTTCCCGTAAAGGTTCCAGCGCCCTATCCGGCGAAGCAATCGATCGCTGCCAATCAGGTCGCGATTGTCGGCATGGGCGAGGGCTGGGGGAAGGATTTTGTCCGCGCAGCCTATCGACGCTGGTTTCAGCTCGGACAAGAAATGGGCAGTGAGCCCAACCTTTCTGAGAGCTTGCGCGACGTTGGACAAGATCCCGAGCGCGTGCTGAAGCTCGCTGGTTCGGAAGCCACGAAAGCCACACTGGACAGCGAGACGAATGCGGCCCGCGAACTCGGCATCTTCGGATCGCCGACATTCACCGCGGGCCGCGAACTGTTTTGGGGTGACGACAGGTTGAACGACGCGATGAGCTGGTGCCGTTCAGGGCGCGTCGAACGGAGCCAGGAATAGCGCAGCCAATACCTTGACTGCCTTCTGGTGCCCAAAGGAAGAATCTCGCAAGCCGTTGGATACTGCAATTCTGGGAAAGCACTTGTAAGAATGAAAACCGTACCTGCTCACGCCTTGTCATAGGTCATGCCGCGCTCGAACCGTCGCGCTACCAGCGTTGCGGGGAACAGGATCGCGAAATAGATCAGGGCGACGATGGTATAGACTTCCAGCGGCCGGTAGGTGTCGGCGTTGATCAGGGTGGCGTTATAGACGAGGTCGGGCACGGCGATGATGGACACCAGCGAGGTGTTCTTCAATTGCGTCACCGACTGGTTGACATAGGGCGCCAGCATCGGCTTCAGCGCCTGCGGCAGGATCACGAGCCGCAGCACCCGCCATGGGCCGAGCCCGAGCGCGCGGGCCGCGTCCCACTGGCCGCGATGCACGCTCTCGATGCTGCCGCGCACGATCTCGGCATAGAACGCCCCGCCATAGAGCGACAGCACGGTGACGGCGGCGACATGCGCCGGGATGTTGACGCCGATCACGACCGGAAAGGCGTAATAGAACCAGATGATCTGGACCAGCAGCGGCGTGCAGCGGAACAGTTCGATATAGGCGACCAAGAGCCAGTCGATCACGGGTAGCGGCCGCAGCCGCAGAATGCCGACGACAAGGCCGATCAGGGTCCCGAGCAGGATGGTGCCGATCGTATAGGCGATGGTCCAGCCGAGCCCGAGCCAGAACAGATGGCTGTACTTTTCGAGGATCGCGAAGTCCCAGACGTAGTGCATGTCCGCTCCTCGGGCTGCGCGCCTCGCGCTTGGCTATTCGTCGGGCATCAAATGTAACGGCTCGGCGAGAACGGCGCGGCGTCGAAAGGCGGCTGGGCTCCCGCGATCATCGCGGCGATCGCCGCTCCCGTGGCCGGGCCGGTCGTAAAGCCGATGTGCTGGTTGCCGAAAGCGAGCCACAGGCCCGAATGCCGCGGCGCGGGCCCGATCACGGGTAAGCTGTCCGGCAGCGTCGGCCGCGCCCCGCGCCAGGGTTCGCCGACGGCGTCACCGAATTCGGCCACGCCGCGCGCGAGCGGCACCACGGCATCGAGCTGCGCGAACGAGGAGGGTGCATCGCGCGCGGTCAGCTCGACGCCTGAGGTGACGCGGATGCCCTGCTCCATCGGCGTCATGAGGAAGCTTGCTTCGGCGTCATGGATCGGACGTTGCAATGCGCGTGCCGGGTTCGGCTTGAACTCCCGATGATAGCCGCGCTCGAACGCCATGGGAACGCGATAGCCGAGCGGCCGCAGCAGGTCCGGCGACCAGGGTCCGAGCGCCACCACGACATGGCGCGCCGACAGCGTGCCATCCGCGAGCACGACGCGCCAGCCGTCGCCCTCGGGCGCGATCGCCCTGATGTCGGACTGGCGGATTTCGCCACCGGCGCCCGCAAACATCTTCGCATAGGCCTTGACCACGGCGCCGGGCGAGTCGACCGAAGCCGTCTGCGTGTGCAACAGGCCGACCTTGTAGACGGGAAGAATGTTCGGCTCGAGCGCGGAAATGGCCTGGCGGTCGAGCAATCGGCTTTCGATGCCATAGTCGGCGAGAAAGGCCTGCTCTTCCCTCGCCGCGGCGACGGCGTCGCTGCGCCATGCCTTGAGCCAGCCGGTCTCGCGGATGCGTTGCGCTGCATCCGCCTTGACGATCCATTCCCGGTGCAGTTTCAGCGAGGCGCCGATCAGCCCGTGCAGGGCCGCCGCGCGCGGTCTGACACGGGACGGCGTCGCATTGGCGAGGAAGCGGACCACCCAGTCGATGTTGCGGATCGCCCAAAGGGGATCCCAGCGCAGCGCCGCGCTCCGGTTGGTGATGTAGCCGGGCAGCGCGCGGAACAGCGACGGCTTGTTGAGCGGCAGGATCGAACCGCTACTGAGAATGCCGGCATTGCCATGGGAGGTTTCGCTGCCGGGCTCGCGTCGGTCGACCAGGACGACCTTTAGCCCCCGCTGCCGCGCGGAATAGGCCGCCGATACGCCGACGATGCCCGCGCCGAGCACGATGACGTCGGCGGTTTGACCTTTCGATTTGATCCGGCATCGTCCCCACCACTTAAAGACGTTACATCAGCGTAAGACCGCCATCGACCGGCAACACCGCTCCCGTGATGTGTCCGGCCTCCGGCGACAACAGAAAGGCGACCGTCGCGGCCACCTGGTCCGGTTCGGCCAAGCGTGCGAGCGGATTGGCCTTGGCGGCGGCCTGCCAGGCTTGCGCGTCCAGCGCGCCCGTCCGCCCGGCGTCCTTGCGCGTATAGCCGGGCATCACAGCGTTGGCCGTGGCGCCCGCGCCTGCGAGCTCGATCGCAAGGCACTTGACCAGCGCCTCGAGCGCGGCCTTGGCCGCGGCGGATGCCGGAAAGGTCGCATCGACCGTGAAGCGGTGGGCCACGAAACTGGAGATGGCGACGACGCGGCCCTGCGGCCCGCGCGTCAGGTCCGGCAGCGCCGCCGCGGCCAGTTCGAAAAACGCGCCTGCCATGACGGCGAAGGACCGCTCGAGGTTTTCGCGCGACAGCTGCGCGAAGCCGCGCCGGTCGGCAAACCCCGCGGCATGGACGATTGTGTCGACGTTACCGAACGCCTCGCGGGTCGCGGCAACGAGCCCCGACGCCCTCCCGGGATCGGCCAGATCGCCGCTGCGCCAGGTAGCCTTGGCGCCGGCGCGCTGGCACTCCGCGGCGACCGCCTTCAGTCGCTCGATCCCCGCCGCGTCGGCGCCCTGCCCATGCAGCATCAGGCAGGCGTCGGGACCCGCCAGCCGGCGCGCGATCGCAGCCCCAATCCCGATCCCGCCGCCGGTGATGATGGATACGCTCATGGCGCGAACTATAGGTCGCGCAAGCGCCAATGCAAACGATGCAGGCAACGACGAGTCTGACTGGTTGACAATCGAAACTCGATCGTCGTCCCTGCGAAAGCAGGGATCCATACGCCGCGGCCCTGGTTGGGGCACAATGGAAGTTGGCTTCGCAGCAACAAAGACCGGTGGTTATGGGTCCCCGCGTTCGCGGGGACGACATTGCTATACCCCCCACAGCCGCCGCAGCAGCGGCAGGAAGAAGATCGCGATGTTGATCGCAAAGCCGACGTTCCAGAGGATCGAGCGCAGCCGCGGGCGGTCGCCAAGATAGGTGAAGACGTAGGCGACGCGCACGATCAAAAACAGCACGCTCAGTTCGTCGATCAGCCGTTGTGGCGCGGCGTGAAATTCCGCCAGCAGCACGGCGACGGCGAAGAACGGAAACGCCTCGATGCCGTTCTGGTGCGCGCCGAGCGCGCGCGCCCGCAGCGGGTCGTCGTAGAAGGCGGGATCGCGCGGCCTGGCGTTGTCGTAGCTGCGATAGCCGATCCACTTGATCGGCACGATCGACAAGAGATAGAGCACCAGGCTTCCAAAAACACACCATTCGGCGACGGTCATGACTTCCCTCGACACGCGGCAATATGGAACAGTAGCGAAGGAGCCATTATCTTGACAAGGATAGTCCAACGCGCGAAGCCACCGAATGTCATGCCCGCGAAGGCGGGCATCCAGTACTCGCCAGCGCAAGTTATCGAGACGAATCGGCGCGGAATACTGGATCGTCCGCCTTCGCGGACGATGACAGCGGGTTGATGTTAGGCAAATCCATGACAGCGGCCGCAAGAAGCGACAATGCAAAGGCCGCGGCCGCCGCGAAGGCGCCGCGCGTCGGCGTGCTGCTGGTCAACCTCGGCACCCCCGACACCGCGGACGCCCGAGGCGTGCGCGTCTATCTCAGGGAGTTCCTGTCCGATTCCCGGGTGATCGAGGACCAGGGCCTGTGGTGGAAGCTGGTGTTGAACGGCATCATCCTGCGGATCCGCCCGCGCCGCAAGGCGCGCGACTACAGGAAGATCTGGAACACCGAAAAAGACGAATCGCCGCTGAAGACCATCACGCGCGCGCAGGCCGACAAGCTTGCGGCCGGCATCGCGGACCATGACCACGTCGTGGTCGACTGGGCGATGCGCTACGGCAATCCGTCGATATCATCGCGCATCGCGGCGCTGACCGCGCAGGGCTGCGATCGTTTGCTGATTGTGCCGCTCTATCCGCAATATTCGGCCGCGACGTCGGCGACCGTCTGTGACGAGGCGTTCCGCGTGCTCGCCGGGATGCGCGCGCAGCCGACGCTGCGGGTGACGCCGCCCTATTACGATGACCCCGATTACATCGAGGCCCTGGCGGTCTCGATCAACGCGCATCTGGCGGGTTTGCCGTTCCAGCCGGAAAAGATCGTGGCCTCGTTCCACGGCATGCCGCAGCAATACATCGACAAGGGCGATCCCTATCTCGTGCAATGCACCGCGACCGTCGAGCGCCTGCGCCAGCGCATGGGCCTCGATGCCGGAAAGCTGCTGCTCACCTTCCAGTCGCGTTTCGGCTTCGGCGAGTGGCTCAGGCCCTACACCGACCAGACCATGGAGAGACTGGCGAAAGACGGCGTGCGCCGCATCGCGGTCTTAACCCCCGGCTTCTCCGCCGATTGCCTGGAAACGCTGGAGGAGATCGCGCAGGAGAACGCCGAGATTTTCAGGCACAATGGCGGCGAGCAATTTGCCTATATCCCCTGCCTGAACGACAGCGACCCCGGCATGGACGTGATCCGCCAACTGGTGCTGCGCGAATTGCAAGGCTGGATATGATCGTTCCAGCACAGCGGCTTCATCCTTCGAGACGCGGCGAAGACGCCGCTCCTCAGGATGAGGTTCGGAATCTTTGCGGGGCGCTGGACCCTCATGGTGAGGAGCACGGCAACGCCGCGCGTCTCGAACCATGAGGCCGCGATGGCGGTCAGTGTTCAGTTCCCGTACATCTGGCGGCCGGGAAACTCAGGCTTAGCTAGTGTTAACATTGCGCAGGCTGAACCCGCGCGGCTGGTAGTCAGACCAAGAGGCGTGCGCCCGGGCGGGTTTCGTGCCGGGCATTGGGAGGTTTCATGGACGGTTTCGACATTTTTGCTATTGCGGTGGTGCTGCTGGTTGTCCTGACGCTGTTCGCCGGCGTCAAGACGGTGTCGCAGGGCTACAACTGGACCATCGAGCGGTTCGGCAGGTACACCCGCACCCTGACGCCGGGACTCAACATCATCGTGCCCTATTTCGACCGCGTCGGCCGGAAGATGAACATGATGGAGCAGGTGATCAACATTCCCGAGCAGGAGGTGATCACCAAGGACAACGCCACCGTGACGGTCGACGGCGTCGCCTTCTTCCAGGTGTTCGATGCGGCGAAGGCAAGCTACGAGGTCGCCAATCTCAACCAGGCGATCATCGTCCTGACCATGACCAATATCCGCTCGGTGATGGGCGCGATGGACCTCGATCAGGTGCTGTCGCACCGCGACGAGATCAACGAGCGGCTGTTGCGCGTGGTCGATGCCGCGGTGTCGCCGTGGGGCTTGAAGGTCAACCGCATCGAGATCAAGGACATCGTGCCGCCCGCCGATCTCGTCGAGGCGATGGGCCGCCAGATGAAGGCCGAGCGGGTCAAGCGCGCCGACATCTTGCAGGCCGAAGGCCAGCGGCAGTCGGAAATCTTGCGCGCGGAGGGCGCCAAGCAGGGCCAAATCCTGCAGGCTGAAGGCCGCAAGGAGGCCGCGTTCCGGGACGCCGAGGCGCGCGAGCGCTCCGCGGAAGCGGAAGCCAAGGCGACCCAGATGGTCAGCGAGGCGATTGCCAAGGGCGACGTCGCCGCGCTGAACTATTTCATCGCCGACAAGTACATCAAGGCGTTCGGGCAACTGGCTGACTCGCCGAACCAGAAGATCATCATGCTGCCGATCGAGGCGGTAAGCGTGCTGGGATCGCTCGCCGGCATCGGCGAGATCGCGAAGGCGACGTTCGGGGAAAGTGCTATTTCCGCCCAGGCCGCGGCGCGCCGCGCCTCGGTGCCGCCGGCGGGATCAACCCCGCCCGTGACGCCGCAGAGTTGAGGGCCGCGCGATGGGCGAGATGTTCGAAACGCTAGGCACCTGGAACTGGCTGATCTTCGGCATCATCCTGATGGCGCTGGAGCTTCTTGCACCCGGGGTGTTCCTGTTCTGGCTCGGGCTCGCGGCGCTGCTGGTCGGGCTGTTGTCGTTTGCGATCCATCCGTCCTGGCAACTGCAGATCCTGATGTTTGCGGTCTTCGCCGTCTGCGCCGTGCCGCTGTGGCGGCGGCTCGCGCGCAGCAACAAGGCGGTGAGCCAGAGCAATCCGTTTCTCAACCGGCGCGCGGATGCGCTGGTGGGCAGGGTGTTCACGCTGGAGAAGCCGATCATCGACGGCTCGGGCACGGTCAAGATCGACGACACGGTCTGGCGCGTCGCCGGCCCCGACGCGCCTGCCGGCAGCCGGGTCCGGATCGTGCAGGCCGACGGCGCCAGCCTGACCGTGGCGGCGGCCTAGCACTACTTTGGCAGAATTTGGCGATTGATCGGCGAAACTGGATTCCCGAATCAGATTTTCAATGATTCATAGATGGTCGGCTTTTGGAGGGCCGACCATGGTGGGCACGAAATCGAAGTGGGAAGACGAGCTTGGACGCTGGCTCAAGCCATTCCTGGATCGCTTAGGCCACAAGGCACGGCGGCGGATGTGTCCGCTTTATATCTCGGGATTGATTGGACCGGGTGATCGCAAGAGCGTCCAGCCGATGGCGGCGCGGCTGGCACCGGGCGAGTATGACCAGTTGCACCATTTCATTGCTGATGGCGTTTGGGATGCAGCGCCATTGGAGGCGGAATTGCTGGTTCAGGCCGCTCGCCTGGTCGGCGGCAAGGATGCGGTGCTGGTCATCGACGACACGGCGATGCCGAAAAAGGGCGATCGTTCGGTTGGTGTCGCTCCACAATATGCCTCATCTCTCGGCAAGACGGCCAATTGCCAAACATTGGTGTCGCTGACGCTTGCACGGGGTGAAGTGCCGGTCATGGTGGCATTACGTCTCTTCGTTCCCGAGAGTTGGACGAGTAATCCGGTGCGTTTGAAGCGTGCGGGCGTTCCAGTCGAGCACCGCGCAGCGCGGACCAAGCCAGAGATCGCCTTGGCGGAGATCGACCGCGTCATCGCCTCCGGTGTGCGTTTCGGCTGTGTGCTTGCCGATTCAGGGTACGGCTCCAGCGGGCCTTTCCGTCAGGCTCTGAGCGAGCGCGGTCTGCTGTGGGCGGTGGGTCTGTCGCGGCGCCAGAACGTCTATCCCGCCGACATTGCCCTGATCTTCCCAATCGCCAAGACCGGAAAGCCCCGCAAATACCACATCCCTGATCAGCCACCGGTCTCTGCTGAAGCGTTATTGGCCAAAGGCAAATGGCAAAGGGTCAGTTGGCGGCGGGGCACCAAAGGTCGGCTGACATGTCTCTTCACGGCCCGCCGTGTCTGCGTTGCGGATGGCCATAAGCACCGGATGCTCAATAACCGTATGCAGTGCATGCCTGGTGACGAGGTCTGGCTCGTCGGCGAGCGGCGGTCGACCGGGGAGCAAAAATACTATGTGTCGAACCTGCCGGCCGATGCCACCATCAAGACGCTCGCTGCCACGATCAAGGCCAGGTGGGTCTGTGAACAGGCCCACCAGCAGCTCAAGGAGGAGCTTGGGCTCGACCACTTCGAAGGTAGATCCTGGACGGGATTACATCGACACGCGCTGATGACGATGATCGCCTACGCCTTCCTCCAATCCCGCCGCCTCAAAGCAGCGGGGCGGAAAAAAAAGAATCTCAGGACCGCCACCACAACCAAGCATGCCGGCCATCAGGCAAGCGATCCTCGACCTCTTCGCACGACCTCCACCCCGACAATGTCCTCACTGTAACAGGTTCCTTGCACATATCTCCAAGCCTAAAGTGCCAAAGTAGTGCTAGTTGTCCCTGTGCTTGCTCCAGCGGTCGGCGAAGCGATGCAGCGGCAGGAAGGTTTCCAGCAGCTCCCTTCCGAGCCCGGTGAGGTGATACCCGCCGGCCGGAACAAGCTCGACGAAGCCGGCCTCGCGCAACTCGGCGAGCCGCGCCTGCAGCACGGTGGGCGAGGCCTCGTCGCAGGCCGCGCGCAGGCCGCGCGAGGTCAGCGGCGCGTCCCGCAGTTCCCACAGGATCCGCAGGCTCCAGCGTCGCCCCAACAGGTCCAGCAGCGCCATGATCGGCCGCCCCGTCCGCGAGCCGCGGACGGCGGGTTTTTTCGGGCTTGCGGGCTGTTTCGGCATCGGCGTTTCCCTTGCCGCTTGCTACAAATAGTGTAGCATGGGCGCTACGCTTATTGTAGCACGGGAGATCGCCATGTCACGCGTCGCGCCGCTGGAACCGCCCTATGCGCCCGAAATCCAGGAGCAGTTCGACCGCATTATGCGCGGCGCGCCGCCGCTGGTGCTGTTCCGCGTCATCGCCGGCAATGCCCGGGCCTGGGAGAAGTTCCGCGCCGGCAGTCTTCTCGACCGCGGCCCGCTCAGTTTGCGCGAGCGCGAAATCGTCATCGACCGCACCTGCGCGCTGACGCGATGCGAGTATGAATGGGGCGTGCATGTCAGTGCATTCGCCGCGGCCGCGCAGCTGACCGAAGATCAGGTCCGCGCCACGGTGCTCGGAAAGGCCGACGCCGCGTGCTGGTCGGCCGCCGAGCAGGCCCTGATCGCCGCGGTCGACGCGTTGCATGCCCGCGCCACCTTGAGCGACGCGGAATTCGCGGCGCTGTCGGCGCATTACGAGGAGGCGAAGATTTTCGAGATCATCCTGCTGTGCGGCTTCTATCGCACGGTGTCGTATCTGGCGAACGGCCTCGCTTTGCGGCTGGAAGCGAATGCGGCGCGGTTTCCGAAGTGAGGGCGTCATTGCGAGCGAAGCGAAGCAATCCATCGCGCGGCGAAGGAAAGCGTGGATTGCTTCGTCGCTGCGCGCCTCGCAATGACGGGGAAAGAGGCTGGGGCTACGCCACGCCGGCGCGCAGCACGTCGTGGACGTGGACGATGCCGACCGGCCTGTTGCCTTCGGCGACGATCAGCACCATGACCGCGGGCTTGGAGGCGGTCACGCTCTCGCGCATGATTTCGGTCGCGAGCATCCCCGGCGCGATGGTCCGGGGATTTCGCGTCATCACCTCGTCGACCAGCGCCGTCATCAGGTCGGGCCGCATATGGCGGCGCAGGTCGCCGTCGGTGATGATGCCGGCGATTTCGCCCGATTTGTCGACGATGCAGACGCAGCCAAACCCCTTCGCCGACATTTCCACCAGCGCGTCCGACATTTTCGTGCCGAGCGGCTTGATCGGAACGGCCTCGCCGGTATGCATGATGTCGCGGACGAATTTCAGCATCGCCCCCAGCTTGCCGCCGGGATGGAAATTGGCGAATTCGAGCGCGGTAAAACCGCGGCTCTCGAGCAAAGCGATGGCGAGCGCGTCGCCGATCGCGGCCTGCATCAGCGAGGAGGTGGTAGGCGCCAGGTTGTGCGGACAGGCCTCGCGCGCCTTCGGCAATTCGAGCACGATCTGCGCGGCCTCGCCGAGCGGCGAGGCCGCATTGGATGTCACCGCGATCATCGGAATGGCAAAACGCTTCGAATAATTGACCAGATTCTTCATCTCCGGCTGTTCGCCGGACCACGACAGCGCGATGATAACGTCGTCCGGGGTGATCATGCCGAGGTCGCCGTGGCTCGCTTCCGCCGCGTGCACGAAGAACGCCGGCGTGCCGGTGGAGGCCAAGGTCGCCGCGATCTTGCGCGCGACATGACCGGACTTGCCGAGCCCGGTGACGATGACGCGGCCCTTGGCCTGCCGGATCAGTTCGACCGTCTCGGTGAAGGCGGCTCCGAGCGAGCCCTGCAACGCCGCCGATATCGCGCTGACGCCGCTGACACCGGCATCGAGGGTGCGCAGGGCCGACTGCAGGGTCGCGTTGGCGTCTGTCCCGGATGATTTTGCCATCAGCGGTGTCGAATTGGCCATGTCTGGTTCCAGGGGAGGCGGGCCATCGGTTGCTGCCGCCGGCCCCTCCTTAGCACGCCCCTTTTCGCGATGCGACGCGAGCGGCGGCTCTCAACGGCTCATTAACCATAATTGTTTTAACTCCATTAACGACGATTTCCGCCTGCGCCGCGCATGCGCGCGGAACTCGGTCAGCAAGCGTATGAATTTGTTGGGGTATTTTCATCGTGATGTCGGGTCCAGCAAGGGGCCGAAGCTGGCGCGCGAAGGTTGTGCGCGCGGCCTTGCCATGCCTCGCGCTGATCGCCTTCGATCGGACCGTGGCGCAGGCCCAAACGGTCACCCCCGACCTGTTCCGCCCGGTGCCTGACGGTTTCGTGCTGCCGCAGGATTCACCGCTGCGGCGGATCAGCGACCGGACGGCAGACAGTCTCCCGGATCCGACAAATCCCAACGATGATAGGCGTCGCAAGGACCAGCCCGCCCCGTCGCGGATCGGTCAGATCCCGACCTACGGCCTCCCCGCCGCCAACGGCGCCGCCGACACCGGCTACGACTCGCTCAACCGCACCCGCAAACGAGCGAAATATTATCCCGGCCAGCCCAAGCCCAAACCGCCGCCCGGTCCGGGAACTCCCGCGCCCGTGACGCCCAAAGCACCCGCGGCTTCGACCGGGCGCGAGCGGCTGGCGATCCCGCCGTCCGAGACCGCCAACAAGACGCCGATCCCGTCCGCGATGGCAGGCTCCGTGGAAGGGCAGCCGCCGCGCATCCGGCTGAAGCCCGACGACGATCCGTTCGGCGCGGTCGGCGATTACGCCGGCGGCTTTCTGGTCAAGTCGGCGGTCGAGCTTTACGGCGGCTACGACACCAATCCCGGCCGTCTGCCGGAGCCGCATGGATCGCCGTTCTACGTTGTCGCGCCGGAATTTCTCGCGGTCTCCAACTGGGACCGCCATGCACTCGTCGCCGACCTGCGCGGATCGTTCACGGGTTATGGCAATCAGATGCCGGCAACCGTCGACGGCGCGGTTTCGCCGGCGCCGACCGACGTCGACCGTCCGAATTTCACCGGCCATGTCGACGGCCGTCTCGATGTGACCCGTGACTTCCAACTGACCGCGCAGACGCGGCTCCTGGTCGCGACCGACAATCCCGGCAGCCCGAACATCCAGGCCGGCCTGGCGCGCTATCCGATCTACACCACGCTTGGCGGCACCTTCGGCTTCGACCAGAATTTCAACCGCCTGAATATCGCCGCCGGCGCCACCGTCGACCGCACCTCGTACCAGGATTCCAGGCTCACCGACGGCACGCTGGCCTCCAACGACGACCGAAATTTCAATCAATACGGCGGCATTGGCCGCGTCAGCTACGATCTGTTGCCGGGCCTGAAGCCGTTCGCCGAGATCGAGGGTGACACCCGCGTCCACGACCTTGCGCTGGACCGCAACGGTTTCGCCCGCGACTCCAACGGCGGCTACGCCAAGGCCGGCACTTCCTTCGAATTCACCCGGCTTCTGACCGGCGAAATCTCGATCGGCTACGCCGCGCGCGACTATGTCGACCCGCGGCTCGAGCGCCTGCAGGGCTTGCTGGTGACCTCGTCGCTGGTGTGGACGGTGACGCCGCTGACCACGGCGAAATTCTACTCCGACACCCAGATCGCCGAGACCACGCTGCCGGGCACCTCGGGCGTGCTGGTGCACACCTACACGGTCGAGGCCGATCACGATTTCCGCCGCTGGCTCACTGGCATCGGCAAATTCACCTACGGCACGCTCGACTACCAGGGGCTCGGCCGCAACGACAAGACCTATTCGCTCGAGGGCGATCTGATCTACAAGCTGACCCGCAATCTATGGGTCAAGGGCACGCTGCGCCGGGATATTCTCGATTCGAACGTGCCGCTGGCGAGTTCGGCGTCGACGGTGGTGATGCTGGGCGTGCGGCTGCAGAATTAGCAGGCGCGCTCGCGCCGTCCGTTCCCCGGATGCTGCGCATCGCGCAGCGGTGCGCTGCTGATCCGGGGCCCATCTCGCCGGACTTGGGTCCCGGCTCTGCGGTGCATCGTGAAGAACGCTGCACCGCGTCCGGGACAAGCCTACGGCGCAAACGTTGCGCTCAATAGACGGCAGTTCTATAAATGCCAAAACCTCCTGGAGGAGAGCCGTGCGCGCCAAGTCCTTGCTGGGTAAGCCAGCGGCTCATGCCATTGCGCTGCTCGGCATGCTCCTCGCCGCAACCCCCGCATCCGCGCAAAAGCATGGCGGCACGCTGCGGCTCTATCACAACGACAATCCGCCTAGCACCTCCTTGCTAGAGGAATCGACGATCGCGTCGGTGGCGCCGTTTGCGGCTGTGTTCAACAACCTCGTAGTGTTCGATCCCGCCAAGGTCCATGAGAGCATCGACACCATCATCCCCGATCTCGCCGAAAGCTGGTCGTGGGACGAAACCAACACCCGGCTAACCTTCAAGCTCAGGCAGGGCGTGAAGTGGCATGACGGCCAGCCGTTCACGGCCAAGGACGTGCAATGCACCTGGCGGATGCTGATCGGCAAGAGCGAGGCGCAGGATTTTCACCGCAACCCGCGCAAGGTCTGGTACTCGAAGCTCAAGGACGTCAGCATCAACGGCGACTACGAGGCGACCTTCGAGTTGAGCGAGCCGCAGCCGGGCCTGCCGGCGCTGCTGTCGAGCGCGTTTTCGGTCGTCTATCCCTGCCACGTTCCGCAAGCCGTGATGCGGACCAAGCCGATCGGCACCGGGCCGTTCAAGTTCGTCGAATTCAAGCGCGGCACCTCGATCCGCCTGGTGCGCAATCCCGACTACTTCAAGAAGGACCGCCCCTATCTCGACGAGATCGATTTCACGGTGGTCAGCAGCCGGGCGACGCGAATGCTCGCTTTCGCAGCGGGCGACTTCGATATCACCTTCCCGTCCGATGTCAGCGTCCCCCTGATGAAGGACATCAAGGCGCGCTCTCCGAGTGCGATCTGCGAGATGGTGCCGACGGGAACGCAGATCAACCTGATGGTCAACCGCGCCGATCCGCCGTTCGATAATCCGGATATCCGCAAGGCCATGTCGCTTGCGATCGACCGCAAGCCTTTCAATACGATCCTGATGGAGGGGCTGGCGCTGATAGGCGGCGCCATGCTGCCGAAGCCGGCGGGCGAGTGGGGCATGCCGCCGGAAATGGTGGCCTCGTTACGCGGCTACGGCCCTGACACGGACAAGAACATCGCGGCAGCGCAGGCGATCATGGAGGGGCTCGGCTACAGCGACGCCAAGCCGCTTGCGATCAAGATTCAGACGCGAAACCTTCCGACCTATCGCGAGCCCGCAGTGATCCTCGCCGATCAGCTCAAGAAGATCCATATCGCAAGCGAACTCGACATCCTGGAAACGCCGCAATGGTACGCGCGGCTGGCGCGCAAGGATTACACCATTGGCCTCAACGTCACCGGCGTCAGCGTCGACGATCCCGACGGCAACCTGGTCGAGAACTATTCCTGCAACTCGGAGCGCAACTATACGCAATACTGCAACGCCGAGGTCGACCGGCTGCTAGCGGCGCAATCGCGCGAGCTCGACAAGGAGAAGCGCAAGAAGATCGTCTGGGAAATCGAGCGCCTTCTGGTCGACGATGCAGCGCGGCCGGCGATCATCTCCAGCGTAGCGGCGAACTGCTGGCAGCCTTATGTCAGGAATTACACCCCGCACGACAACAGCCAGTACAACACGTCGCGGTTCGAGAATGTCTGGCTGGACAAGTAGAGGCGGCGAGAAACGCGCGGCCTGTCTCGCACTCAACTGTCATACCCCGCGAAAGCGGGGTATCCAGTACACTGCGGCCACTCGGCTAAATCAGCGTCTCTGGAATACTGGATCACCCGCTTGCGCGGGTGATGACAATAGTGAGCGCTGCTCGGTACGAAACGCTCCCGGCCTTACCGCGGCAAATTCGTCGTCCCCATCAGAAACTGGTCCATCGCGCGCGCGCAGAGCCGGCCCTCGCGGATCGCCCACACCACCAGCGACTGGCCCCTCCGCATGTCGCCGGCGGAGAAGACGTTGGGGCGCGAGGTCTGGTAGTCCTGTGTGTTGGCGCGGACATTGCCGCGCGGGTCGAGTTCGACGCCGAGCTTCTTCAACAGGCCCTCGTGCACGGGATGCACGAAGCCCATGGCAAGCAGCACGAGCTCTGCGTCGAGTTCGAATTCGCTCCCGGCAATCGGCTTGAACTTGTCGTCGACCTGCACGCAATGCAGCTTCGCCACCTTGCCGTTCTCGCCCGAAAAACGCTGCGTCAGCACGGCGTATTCGCGCCGCGCGCCTTCGGCCTGGCTCGAGGAGGTGCGCATCTTCAGCGGCCAGCTCGGCCAGGTCAGGCCCTTGTTCTCGTGCTCCGGCGGCGCCAGCATGATTTCGAGCTGGGTCACCGACTTGGCGCCTTGCCGGAACGAGGTGCCGATGCAGTCCGAGCCGGTGTCGCCGCCGCCGATGACGACGACATGCTTGTCGCCGGCGAGGATGTCGGGAGCATCACCGAGCGGCTCATCGGAGACGCGGCGGTTCTGCTGCGGCAAGAAATCCATGGCGAAGTGGATGCCGGCCAGATCGCGGCCGGCGATCGGCAGGTCGCGCGGAGCTTCCGCGCCGCCGGTCAGCGCCAAGGCGTCATACTCGTTGAGCATCTCGCGCGGATCGAGCGCGGCTTGGCCATTTCCTTGTGCAGTGCCTCCGACATGAACGCCGTAGTGAAAGGTGACGCCCTCGGCCTCCATCTGCGTGACGCGGCGGTCGATGACGTGCTTCTCCATCTTGAAATCGGGAATGCCGTAGCGCAAGAGACCGCCGGCCTTGGCCCAGCGCTCGAACAGATGCACGTCGTGGCCGGCACGCGCGAGCTGCTGCGCGCAGGCGAGCCCCGCGGGCCCGGAGCCTACGATCGCGACCTTCTTGCCGGTTTTGGCCGCCGGCGGTTCCGGCTTGATCCACCCCTGCTCCCAGGCGCGGTCGACGATGGCGCATTCGATGGTCTTGATGGTGACGGGATTGTCGTCGATGTTGAGCGTGCAGGAGGCTTCGCACGGCGCCGGGCAGATCCGGCCGGTGAACTCGGGGAAATTGTTGGTCGAGTGCAGGTTGCGCGAGGCTTCTTCCCAGTTGCCCTGGTAGACCAGATCGTTGAAGTCGGGAATCTGGTTGTTGACCGGGCAGCCGGGCGTGCCCGGCGCCACCGATCCGGTGCCGTGGCAATAGGGAATACCGCAATTCATGCAGCGCGCGGCCTGATCGCGGGTGTCCTTCTCGCTCAGCGGAATGACGAATTCGCGAAAATTCCTGATGCGCTCGGGCACCGGCGCATATTTGCGATCGTGCCGTTCGATCTCCAGAAAACCTGTAATCTTTCCCATTAAGAACCCTGGTGCCCGTGCATCTCTCTCGACCCTCATCCTGAGGAGCGGCGACTTCGCCGCGTCTCGAAGGATGAGGCCTCATCGTGGCCTCATGGTTCGAGACGGCGCAAGCGCCTCCTCACCATGAGGATAACCATTACGCCCCGATCGCAATTTTCGGCTCGGCGTCGGCGCTGGCCTTCAATTCCTTCAGCGCGCGGCGGTACTCGACCGGCATCACCTTGCGGAATTTCGGCAGCCATTTCGGCCAGTGCGCCAGAATGTCGGCCGCGCGCCGGGAGCCCGTCAGCCTGGCATGGCGCGTGATCAGGATATGGAGCCGCTCGACATCGGATTCGAGCAGGTCCTTGAACACGTCGACCCGGCCATGGGCCTCGAGATCGCCGAGTGAGTGATAGGCGCTCTCGTTGATCATCTCTTCCGACAACACCGGCTCGAGCTCGACCATCGCCATGTTGCAAAGTCTTGCGAAGTCACCGGCCTCGTCCAGCACATAGGCGATGCCGCCCGACATGCCGGCGGCGAAGTTGCGCCCGGTCTTGCCGAGCACAACCACGATGCCGCCGGTCATGTATTCGCAGCAATGGTCGCCGGCGCCCTCGACCACGGCGACTGCGCCCGAGTTGCGTACCGCGAAACGCTCGCCGGCGATGCCGCGGAAATAGCATTCGCCCTCGATCGCGCCGTACATCACGGTGTTGCCGACGATGATGGAATCCTCCGGCACGATGGCGGAGTTGCGCGGCGGCTTGACGATGAGGCGGCCGCCGGACAGGCCCTTGCCGACATAGTCATTGGCCTCGCCTTCGAGGTCGAAGGTTATGCCGCGCGTCAGCCACGCGCCGAACGCCTGGCCGGCGGTGCCCTTGAAGCCGACATGGATGGTGTCATGCGGCAGGCCGGCATGGCCGTAGATTTTCGCAACCATGCCCGACAGCATCGCGCCGGTACTGCGGTTGGTGTTGTTGATCTCCATCTCGATCCTCACCGGCGCGCCGCGGTCGAGCGCCGCTTGCGACTTCTCGATCAGGCGGCGGTCGAGCACGGCCTCCAGATGATGATTCTGCGGCTCGGCGTGATAGATCTTCTGGCCCTTCTCTTCCTTCTGCCGCACGAACAGTTTCGAGAAATCGAGCCCCTTGGCCTTCCAGTGCGCCACCAGCCGGGACTGATCGAGCATCTGGGTCTGGCCGACCATCTCGTTGAAGGTGCGGTAGCCGAGCTGCCCCATGATCTCGCGAACTTCCTCGGCGACGAAGAAGAAGTAGTTGATGACGTGCTCGGGCTGGCCGGTAAAACGCTTGCGCAGCACGGGGTCCTGCGTCGCCACTCCCACCGGGCAGGTATTGAGGTGGCACTTGCGCATCATGATGCATCCCGCCGCGATCAGCGGCGCGGTGGCGAAGCCGAATTCGTCGGCGCCGAGCAGCGCCCCGATCACGACGTCGCGGCCGGTGCGGAAGCCGCCGTCGACCTGCACCACGATACGGCTGCGCAGCCGCTCGCGCACCAGGGTCTGGTGGGTTTCGGCAAGTCCGATCTCCCACGGCGAGCCCGCGTGCTTGATCGAGGTCAGGGGCGAGGCGCCGGTACCGCCCTCGAAGCCTGCGATGGTGACATGGTCGGCGCGCGCTTTCGCAACGCCGGCGGCGACCGTGCCGACGCCGATTTCGGAGACGAGCTTGACCGAGACCTGTCCCTCCGGGTTGACGTTCTTGAGGTCGTAGATCAGCTGCGCCAGATCCTCGATCGAATAGATGTCGTGGTGCGGCGGCGGCGAGATCAGGCCGACGCCGGGCGTCGAATGCCGGACCTTGGCGATGGTGGCGTCGACCTTGTGGCCGGGCAATTGGCCGCCTTCGCCGGGCTTGGCGCCCTGCGCCATCTTGATCTGCATCATGTCGGAGTTGACGAGGTATTCCGTGGTGACGCCGAAGCGGCCCGAGGCGACCTGCTTGATCGCCGAGCGCATCGAATCGCCGTTCGGCAGCGGCTTGAAGCGATCGGCCTCCTCGCCGCCTTCGCCGGTGTTGGACTTGCCGCCGATGCGGTTCATCGCGATCGCAAGCGTCGTGTGCGCCTCGCGCGAGATCGAGCCGAACGACATCGCCCCCGTCGCAAACCGCTTGACGATCTCCCTGGCCGGCTCGACCTGGTCGAGCGGCACGGGCTTGCGCTTCTCGTCCTCGGCGGCCTTGATCTTGAACAGGCCGCGCAGGGTGAGAAGCCGCTCGGACTGCTCGTTGAGGATTTTGGCGAACGCCTTGTAGCGCTCGAGCGAATTGCCGCGCACGGCGTGCTGCAGCGTCGACACCGACTCGGCGGTCCAGGCGTGGTCCTCGCCGCGGGTGCGATAGGCATATTCGCCGCCGACGTCGAGTGCGCTCTTGTAGACCGGCGCATCGCCGAACGCGTCGGCGTGGCGGCGCGCGGTTTCCTCGGCGATTTCAGCAAGGCCCACGCCCTCGATGCGGGTATGGGTGCCGACGAAGTATTTCGAGACGAAATCCGCCTTCAGTCCGACGGCGTCGAAGATCTGCGCGCCGCAATAGGACTGATAGGTCGAAATCCCCATTTTCGACATCACCTTCAACAGGCCCTTGCCGATCGACTTGATATAGCGCTTGACGATCTCGTAATCGTCGAGCGCGCCCGGCAGGCGCTCCTTCATCGCGATGATGGTTTCGAACGCCAGATACGGGTTGATCGCTTCGGCGCCGTAGCCGGCGAGGCAGGCGAAGTGATGCACCTCGCGCGGCTCGCCGGATTCGACGACGAGACCGACCGAGGTGCGCAAGCCGGTGCGGATCAGATGATGATGCACGGCGGCGCAGGCGAGCAGCGAGGGAATCGGGATCCGGTCCGAGCCCGCCATGCGGTCGGACAGGATGATGATGTTGACGCCTTCGCGCACCGCGGCTTCCGCGCGGGCGCACAATTCATCGAGCACCTGCTCGAGGCCGGAGGCGCCGAGACCGGCATGGAAGGTGGTGTCGAGCGTGCGCGACTTGAAATGGCTGTCGGCGATCTCCGAGATCGAGCGGATCTTCTCGAGATCGGCGTCGGTCAGGATCGGCTGGCGCACTTCAAGCCGCTTGTTGCCGGCCGCGCCCTGCAGGTCGAACAGGTTCGGCCGCGGCCCGATGATCGAGACCAGGCTCATCACCAGCTCCTCGCGGATCGGGTCGATCGGCGGATTGGTGACCTGCGCGAAATTCTGCTTGAAGTAGGTGAACAGCGGCTTCGGCTTGTCCGACAGCGCCGAGATCGGGGTGTCGTTGCCCATCGAGCCGTTGGCCTCTTCGCCGGTGGAGGCCATCGGCGTCATCAGGATGGTGATGTCCTCCTGCGAATAGCCGAACGCCTGCTGCCGATCCAGTAGCGGCAGGTTGGAGCGCATGCCCTTGGTCGGCGCATCCGGCAACTCTTCCAGCACGATCTGGGTGCGCTCGAGCCACTCGCTATAGGGATGGCTCTTGGCGAGCTGCGCCTTGATCTCGTCGTCGGGAATGAGGCGACCCTGTTCGAGGTCGACCAGGAGCATCTTGCCGGGCTGCAGCCGCCACTTGGTGATGATGTGCTCCTCGGGGATCTTCAGCACGCCCATTTCCGAGGCCATGACGATGCGGTCGTCGCTCGTCACGAGATAGCGCGCCGGGCGCAGGCCGTTGCGGTCCAGCGTGGCGCCGATCCGGCGGCCGTCGGTAAAGGCGATCGCGGCGGGACCGTCCCACGGCTCCATCAGCGCGGCGTGATATTCGTAGAATGCGCGGCGCTGCTCATCCATCAGCGGATTGCCGGCCCAGGCTTCCGGGATCATCATCATGACGGCATGCGGCAGCGAGTAGCCGCCCTGCACCAGGAATTCGAGCGCGTTGTCGAAGCAGGCGGTGTCGCTTTGTCCCTCATAGGAGATCGGCCACAGCCTGGAGATGTCCTTGCCGAAAAGCTCCGAATGCACCGAGTGCTGGCGCGCCGCCATCCAGTTGACGTTGCCGCGCAGCGTGTTGATCTCGCCGTTATGGGCGATCATCCGGTATGGATGCGCCAGCGACCAGGTCGGGAAGGTGTTTGTCGAAAACCGCTGGTGCACGAGCGCCAGCGCGCTCTCGAAGTCGGGCTCGGAGAGGTCGGGATAGTATTTGGCGAGCTGGTCGGCGAGGAACATGCCCTTGTAGACCACGGTGCGGCACGACATCGACACCGGATAATAGCCGGCAAGTCCGCGGTCGCGGCGCTGGTAGATCGCCTGCGAGATCGACTTGCGCAGGATGTAGAGCCGGCGTTCGAACTCGTCCTCGTCTCTTGATGCGCGTGCCGCGGCCGATGAACACCTGCATGTGCGCAGGCTCGGTCGGCTTCACGGTCTCGCCGAGCGAGGCATTGTTGCTGGGCACGTCGCGCCAGCCGAGCAGCGTGAGTTCCTCGGCCTTGATCTGCTCGGCGATGATGCTCCTGATCACCTTGCGCCAGGCCTTCTCCTTCGGCATGAACAATGCGCCGACCGCGTACTCGCCGGGCTTCGGCAACTGGAAACCGTTTTCGGTCGCCTTGCGCGCGAAGAAGGCGTGCGGAATCTGCACCAGGATGCCGGCGCCGTCGCCGGCGCGCGGATCGGCGCCGACCGCGCCGCGATGCTCGAGGTTGCACAGGATGTTGAGCGCGTCGGAGACGATCTGGTGCGACTTCTTGCCCTTGATGTTGGCGATGAAACCGACGCCGCAGGAATCCTTTTCCAGCGAGAGGTCGTAGAGCCCCTCCGCTGGCGGGCGCCAATCATGCTCGCGCGTCACCGCAGCCGGTTTCGAAGCCGGGGCCGCCGACAGCGCGTCGTCCAAGGTGTTTTCGCGCTCGAACTCCGACCCGCTCATCTCATCCTCTCAATCAGGCTTGAGGGCCTCACCGTCTTGCGCGGCGCACCTTGGGCGTTTGCGGCACCCACCGGGCCACCGCTCGTCCGCCGCGAGCCGCAATTTCCTAAATTCAGGCCTGGGCGTTCAGCGTCCCCGACGAACGGCCTTGCCTGCTGCCTTTTTGGCGGCTCGGCGCACGGGGTTGCGCTGCAATCCCTGTGCCGGGCTCGCGCCACAATTGAGACAGTAATACTGTCCTAACCACGACCATGCCAAATTTTTCTCTATCACACAAGCACGTGAATGTCGCCCGCCGCATGGCGCGGCCGTGCCGGCGGCATGGGCGGTCGCGGCGTCCGGCAGATTTTGCCAAAGGCGCCGCGATCCGGCCCAAGGAGCGCCGGATTCATTGATGAATCATGCCTGCCGGGAACAGAGCGAAAATGCTCGATGGGGCGTGTTGCAGGAGCGATGGGCGATGAAACTATTCACAGGATGGATGATGTCGGCCGGGCTGGTTGTGGCTGCCACGGCGGCAAATGCGCAAGTTCCGGCGCCCTATCAGGGCGGCGGACCGCGATATGCCGTCGTGTCCGACTTCGAGGGTCCCTATGCGGCGATGCCCGAAGCGGTGCCCGGGCCGCGCTACGGATACGGTCCGACCCTGCTGCCGGCGCCGGAGGTCTACACCGTTCTCCGCGACAACGGCTTTTCGCCGCTCGGAATCCCGCATCTGCGCGGCTTCGTCTACACGATTGCCGTGGTCGACCGCCGCGGCGATCAAGGCCGACTGGTGATCGATGCCCGCGATGGCCGCATCGTCCGCTTCATGCCGGGCTACCGGATGGGCGATCTGAACGGCGATTTCAGGGGGCCCTATGGCCCGAACGGACCGCTGCCGCCGGTGGGCCCGATCCGGGGTGAGCCGCGGCCGCCGGCCTCCATCCCGCATCTCGCAAGCCGCGCGCCTGTCGTGCCGGTGCCGAAACCGGCACCACCGCACGCGATCGAGGCGAAGCCGCTAGCCGCCAAGCCCGCTCCCGAGCCAGCCCAGCAGTCCGCCGCCGTGCAGGCGAAGCCGGCTGACCCAACGCCGCAGGCCGCCGCACCCGCGCCGGCCGAGGCAATGCCTGCCGCGCCGCAAATCCTGCCGACGCAGCAAATGCCGAAGGTGCAGGGGCTGGAGTAGCGGCGAGGCGTTGCCGCTAGCTCTTCTGCGCGTAGAGCAGCGGCACTGCCCAATCGACAATCACTTCGATCAGGCTGGTGCCCTCATGCGTGAGGCTGCGCTCGAGCGCCAGCGCGAGTTCCGATGATTTGGCGACACGGACGGCGTCGCAGCCCATGCCTTCGGCGATCCGGACGAAATCGATGCCGGGCAGCTCGAGGCCGGGCACGTTGCGCACCTGCATCACCTGGCTGAACGAGCGCATTGCACCGTAGCCAGCGTTGTTGATCACCACGATCGTCAGCGGCAGCTTGCGCTGTGCCGCGGTCCACAGCGCCTGGATCGAATACATCGCCGAGCCGTCGCCGATTAGGCAGACGGTCCGGCGCTCCGCGCGGCCGAGCGCCATGCCGACCGCGGCCGGCAGGCTATGGCCGAGGCCGCCGCTCGCCATGGTGTAAAAACTGTCCTGGCCGCGCATCGGCATGAATTTGTGCATCGCCGGCCGGTGCGAGGGGGCTTCCTCCACCAGCGCCGCGTCGTCAGGCATGGTTTGCGAAAGCGTATGCAGCAGGAATTCGGCCGGGATCGGATCGGCCGCGCGCGGGGCGGGCGGCAAGATGCGGCCTGCCGGCGTCGCGCGCCTTGTTTCGGGCATCAGTTCCAGCAGCATCGCCAGCGCCGGCTTCATCGTCGCGAGAATGCTGGCGCCGACCGGCATGACCGCCGCGGCGGTCGGATCATCGGTGATCTGGAAAATCGTGGTTGCGCCGTCGAAGATCGAGGCGTGGCCTTCGACGTGAAACGTGAATACCGGCGCGCCGATCACGACCACCAGATCATGCGCGCCAAGCGCGTCCGACAGCTGCGCCGGGGAAGCTTCCAAAAAGCCCGCAAATTGCGGATGCCGTTCCGGGAAACTGCAGCGGGCCGAAAACGGACTGGCCCATACGGGTGCTTTGGCTTTTTCCGCGACGTTGACCATCAGGTCGACCGCCTGGGCGCGATCGACGCCGGGGCCGACCACGAGGGCAGGGTGCTTGCTGGCGGCAAGCGCCGCGGCGAGGGCCTTCATCGCGCCGGCGTCGGGACCAAGCTCACGGCTGACCTGGCGGGCCTCGACCGGCTGGGTTTGATGGGTCCAGTCGTCGATCGGCACCGAGACGAAGGTCGGGCCGCAGGGCGGCTGCATCGCCGTGTAATAGGCGCGCGCGATCGCCGCGGGCACGTCTTCGGCGCGCGCGGGCTCGACCGCGAACTTGACATAGGGCCGCGGAAATTCCGAGGCGCGCTCGGCATAGAGGAAGGGTTGCAGCGGCAGGATGCCGCGCGCCTGCTGGCCCGCGGTGATCACGAGCGGGGTCTGGTTGCGATGCGCGGTGAAGATGTTGCCGAGCGCGTTGCCGACGCCGGCGGCGGAGTGAAGATTGACGAAGCCGGCGTTGCGCGTGGCCTGGGCGTAGCCGTCGGCCATGCCGATCACGGAGGCTTCCTGCAGGCCCAGCACATAGTCGATATCGCCGGGCCAGTCGGCGAGAAACGGCAATTCGGTCGAGCCGGGATTGCCGAACACTTTTTTGATGCCGAAGGCGCGCAACAGGTCGAGCGTCGCCTGCTTGACGCTGACCGGCTTGTTGTTCGTTTTCGGCTTTTGACGCGGCTTCACCACGTCGCGGTGCCCTTCATGGTCGGCTGGCCCGCCGGGTTCGCCGTCCACAATTCCATGCCGGCGCCGCTATCGGCGGCATTGACGCTGAACTCGCCTTCGAACAGCGGCTGCAGCCCGCGATAGCTGAACTTTTTCGGCGCCGCGCCGCCATGCAGTTTCGCCGCGAGCTCCATCAGGAACGCTGCCTGCATCGGCCCGTGGAAAATCAGGCCGGGATAGCCTTCGACCCTGGTGACGTAGTCGCGGTCGTAGTGGATGCGGTGGCCGTTGAAGGTCAGCGCCGAATAGCGGAACAGCAGCACCGGGTCCGCGATGTGGCTCTCGCGGTGCATTGGTTTCGGCGGCGCTGGCGCCGCTTTGGCGGGCGCCGAGGATGGCCCGGTCGACGTGTCGCGGTAGACGATGTCCTGCCGCTCGCGGAGCGCCGTGCCGCGCGGCGTCGTGACCAGGTGATCGACGGAAACGAAACACAATTGACCGGTGCTGCCGGTCTTGACGGTCACATCCGCAATGCGCGAGGTCCGCGTCACCTCGTCGCCGACGCGCAACGCGCTGAAGAATTCGAGCTCGCCGCCGGCCCACATTCGGCGCGGCAGCGGCACCGGCGGCAGAAAACCGCCGCGGGTGGGATGGCCGTCGGGTCCGAGTTCCGACATCGGATAGACCGCCGGCGCGAGACACCAATGCACGGTCCAGGGTGCGGCATCGCCTGGCTTCGGCTCGCCGATCTCCATGAACAGCGTGGAGCGCAGCCCCTTCACCAGTTGCGCGGTGACGATGTCGGAGGCCTGGTGGCTGCGCCCGATCCATTGGCGCAGATGGTCGATATCGACCCTTTCATCGAGCGTTTCCGTCATGACGATTTGATCCGGACTGCAGGGGGTTCAGCGATGCTCGTGCGTTCGCCGATTCCCGGCACGGGCGCGTAGTGTCGCGGCTGACCAACGACAATTGCAGCCGGCGCGGGATAGCTGACCGGTCCGTTCGGGGTATCGACCTCGATGCGCCGCAGATGTGGATGCACGGCGAGGTCGGCGATGGTGTTGACCTCGGCAAAGGCGATATCGGCGTCCGACAGGCGCTTGATCAACTCGTCACGGGTCAGGCTCGCAAAGATGTCGCCGACGATCTTGTCGGTGAGCGCGCGGTTCTTCACACGCTCGACCATGTTGGCGAAGCGGGGATCGTCGGGCAGGCCGGGCTGGCCCAATACGCCAGCGCACAATTTCTTCCATTCGCGTTCGCTCTGAATCGAAATCAGGATGTCCTTGCCGTCTCTGGAGCGAAACGCGCCGTAGGGCGCGATCGAGGGATGCGCCAGCGCCATCCGCTGCGGCGGCTTTCCGGCCTCCGTGTTGATCAGCGGCACCGCGAGCCAATCGGCCATCACGTCGAACATCGAAATCCGGATGTCCGCGCCCTCGCCGGTGCGCGTGCGCGCAAACAACGCTTCGAGAATCGCGGCATGCGCGGTGGCGCCGGTGGAGATATCGACGACCGACATCCCGACGCGGGAGGGACCCTCGGGGCCGCCGGTGATCGACGCGAGCCCGCTCTCGGCCTGGATCAGCATGTCGTAGGCCTTGCGCCGGGCGTAGGGGCCGTCGTCGCCATAGCCCGTGATGGTGCAGCAGATCAGCCCTGGATAATCCCTGCGCAGGCGCTCGCGGGAGAAGCCAAGCTTCTCCATCGAACCGGGCTTGAGGTTTTGCAGCAACACGTCGGCGCCGGCGATCAGCTTCTCGAGGCTGGTGCGGCCCTCCTTGGTGGCAAGATCGATCACCACGGAGTCCTTGCCGCGGTTGAGCCAGACGAAATAGCTGCTCTGGCCCTTGGCCAGCGTATCGTAGGCGCGGGCGAAGTCGCCCTCCGGCCGCTCCACCTTGATGACATGGGCGCCGGCATCCGCCAGCCGCGAGCTGCAGAAGGGTGCAGCGACCGCCTGTTCGACGGCAATGACGGTTATTCCCTCGAGCGGCAGCATCTGGTTTTCTCAGTAGGAGCGGGGCATGCCGAGCACATGCTCGGCGATGAAGGACAATATGAGATTGGTCGAGATCGGCGCCACCTGATAGAGCCGCGTCTCGCGGAATTTGCGTTCGACGTCGTATTCCTCGGCGAAGCCGAAGCCGCCATGGGTCTGCACGCAGGCGTTGGCGGCATCCCAGGCCGCATCCGCCGCCAGCATCTTCGCCATGTTGGCTTCCGCGCCGCAATCGAGCCCGGCCTCGTACATGCCGGTGGCCTCCTTCACCATCAATTCGGCGGCGCGCATCGAGGCGTAGGCCTTCGCGATCGGAAACTGAATGCCCTGATTCTGGCCGATCGGACGGCCGAACACCGTGCGCTCCTTGGCGTAGGCGGCGGCCTTGGCGATGAACCATTTGCAGTCGCCGATGCATTCGGACGCGATCAGGATGCGCTCGGCATTCATGCCGGAAAGGATGTAGCGAAAGCCCTTGCCCTCCTCGCCGATCAGGTTTTCCGCCGGCACCCGCATGTCGGTGAAGAACACCTCGGTGGTCGAGTGGTTCATCATGGTGCGGATCGGGCGGATCGAAAGCCCGGCCTTCCTGGCCTCCCGCATGTCGACGATGAACACCGACAGCCCGTCGGTGCGCTTCCTGGCCTGCTCCTTCGGCGTGGTGCGGGCCAAGAGGATCATCAGGTCGGAATGTTCGGCGCGGCTGGTCCAGATCTTCTGGCCGTTGACGATGTAGCTGTCATTGCCCTCGCGCCGCGCGAAGGTTTTCAGCGACGAGGTGTCGGTGCCGCTGGTGGGCTCCGTGACGCCGAACGCCTGCAGCCGCAATTCGCCGCTCGCGATCTTCGGCAGCCATTTGGCCTTCTGCGCATCGCTGCCGTGCCGCAGCAGCGTGCCCATGGTGTACATCTGGGCGTGGCAGCCGCCGCCGTTGCACCCTGCGCGCTGGATCTCCTCGAGGATCGCGGCCGCCGCCGACAGCTTCAGCCCGGCGCCGCCATACTCCTCCGGGATCAGGACCGAGAGATAACCGGCCTGCGTCAACGCATCGACGAAGGCCTTCGGATAGGTCATCTCGCGGTCGAGCTTGCGCCAGTATTCGCCGGGGAATTGCGCGCACAGCTTTGCGACCGCCTCGCGGATATCGGCATGTTCGTCTGGTGCTGTTGCGGTCATCGGTACTCGGTTCGCGGATCCAAGGTGCGCGGAAACCCGCAGATTGGAGTTCCGTGGATAGGCGGGTCAGCGGCTGCGATCAAGAGGCCGCCTTTTCACGCAGGTATGCGCACCGGAAGGGACTCGATGCCCCGCACAAAACTCGAATAGACCCGCTTCGGTTCGCCGACCACCTCGATACGGTCGAAGCGCTTCAGGATTTCCTGCCACACGATCTTCAACTGCAGCTCGGCGAGCCGCATGCCGACGCAGCGGTGGATGCCGAAGCCGAACGACAGATGAGTGCGGGGCCGGACGCGGTCGATGATGAATTCGTTCGGCCGCTCGATCGCCTCCTCGTCGCGGTTGCCGGAGACGTACCACATCACGACGCGGTCGCCCTTTCTGATCTTCTTGCCGCGGATTTCGGTGTCGACCAGCGCGGTGCGGCGCATATGTGCCAGCGGCGTCTGCCAGCGAATCACTTCCGGCACCATCGAATCGATCAAGGCGGGGTTCTCCCGCAGCTTGCGATACTGCTCGGGGTGTTCGTTCAAGGCCAGCACCGAGCCGCTCATGGTGTTGCGGGTGGTGTCGTTGCCGCCGACGAGCAGCAGGATGATGTTGCCCATCAGGTTGTCGGGATCCATGTGGCGTGTCGCTTCGCTGTGCGCCATCATCGAGATCAGGTCGTTGCGCGGCTCGGCATGGACGCGCTCGTTCCAGAGGCTGGCGAAATAGGCGCGGCACTCGTCCATCTCGGCGCGGCGCTGCTCCGGCGATGAAACCACCCCGCTCTTGGCTAGCGCGGTCGTGACATCCGACCAGCGCGTCAGCTTGCGGCGTTCCTCGAACGGAAAGTCGAACATCGTCGCCAGCATCTGGGTGGTCAGCTCGATCGACACAAGCTGGACGAAATTGAAGGTCTCGTTGCGCGGCAGATTGTCGAGCACGGTTGCGGAGCGCTGGCGGATCAGGACCGCGAGCTCGTCCAGGTGCGTCGGCGTGAACATCGGCGACACGGTCTTGCGCTGCGCCGAGTGCTTCGGCTGGTCCATGGCGATGAAGCTCGGCCAGTCGTAGCCGGGCGGCGCGTCGCGGATCGAGATGCCGCCGAGGCCGGCGTCGGAGGAGAAGATGCCGTGATTGGTGTCGACATGCATGATGTCGTTGTATTTGACCACCGACCAATAGGGCTCGATCGGCGCGTTGGTGCAGTAGTGCACCGGCTCTTCCCTGCGCAGCCGTTCGAAGAAGGGCCACAGCGTGTCGTTCTGAAACAGCCTTGGCGCGCCGGGATGAAAGTCCTTCAGCGGCGTCGCATAGGCCTCTTCGCGCGCCAAGCGCTGAAGCTCAGCCTTGTCGGCTCGGACTGCGGTCTGGATGTTCATCGCTGCTCGTTCCCAAAGTCGGCACCATCGGCAGACTGTCAGCCGGCGATGCGCACCGGCAGGGTCTCGTAACCCTTCACAAAGCTCGAATACACCCGCCTGGGCTCGCCGACCACCTCTATGTTGTCGAAGCGCTTCAAGATCTCTTCCCAGATAATCTTCAGCTGAAGTTCGGCAAGCCTCAGCCCGACGCAGCGATGAATGCCGAACCCGAAGGAGATGTGGGTGCGCGGCCTCGCCCGGTCGATGATGAACTCATAGGGGCGATCGATGACCTCGTCGTCGCGGTTGCCCGAGACGTACCACATCACCACCTTGTCGCCCTTCCTGAACCGCCTGCCGCGAAACTCGAAATCCTCGAGCGCGGTGCGCCGCATGTGCGCGAGCGGCGTCTGCCAGCGGATCACCTCCGGCACGAAGCTGTCGATCAAACCAGGATTTTCGCGCAGCTTGCGGTACTGGTCCGGGTGCTGGCTCAGCGCGTAGATGCTGCCCGACATGGTGTTGCGGGTGGTGTCGTTGCCGCCGACGATCAACAGGATCAAATTGCCGAGGAAGTTCTTCGGGTCCATGTCGCGCGTGGCTTCGGCGTGCGCCATCATCGACAACAGATCGTTCTTTGGCGGCTGGTTGATCCGTTCCTTCCAGAGTTTGCCGAAATAGTTCGCGCATTCCAGCAGTTCGGCCTGCCGCTCGTCTTCGGTGGCGACGATGCCGCCCGGACCGGGAAGCGTGGTGGCGACGTCGGACCAGCGCGTCAGCTTGCGGCGGTCTTCCCAGGGGAAATCGAACAGCACCGCGAGCATCTGGGTGGTCAGTTCGATCGAGACCTGGTCGACGAAGTCGAACACCTCGTTGACCGGCAGATTGTCCAGGCAACCGGCCGAGCGCTTGCGGATGTTGACCGCAAGTTCGTCGAGATTGTTGGGCGCGAACATCGGCGCCACCGTCTTGCGCTGCGCGCCGTGGCGCGGTTGATCCATGGCGATGAAGCTTTCGCGGCGCAGGTCGGGCGGGGCGTCGCGGATCGTGATGCCGCCAAGCGAGGCTGCCGAGGAGAACACCGCGTGGTTGGTATCGATGTCCATGATGTCGTTGTACTTGGTCACCGACCAGTACGGCCCGAAGATGCTGTCCTTGCAGTAATGCACGGGATCTTCCCGGCGCAGCCGATCGAAATACGGCCAGAAGGTATCGGAACGAAACAATTCGGGATCGCCGGGATCGAACTGTTCCAGCGGTATGGAATAGGCCCGCTCCCGCGCGGCCTCTTGACTGGCACTCTCTGCAGTATCGATCGTCCCGTGCATCGGGCGGCTCCCTGATGTTCCCGCTCCCGTGGTCGCTGCCGGGGCGGCGGTTTGGCGCGAATTACATCCCGTTGCGCGCGTCAGGGCAAGGGCGAGTTTGTTGCATTCCACTCACGCCGCCACCCGCTAGGCTACGAGCCCTTTCCAGGGCCCCAGTGGCCCGTGACAAGCCTATTTCGAGGGATTAAGGCTTAAGGCCAGGAAAGCAGCGCGATTTGCCCGGAGGGCGGCCGACCATGATCCCCAATGCGTACCGGATGTTCAACTTCGACCTCGGCGAAACTGCGGACGCCATTCGCGAAACCGTGCAGGATTTTGCAGGCCACGAGATCGCGCCACGCGCCGACGAAATCGACAAGAGCAATCAGTTCCCGAGGGATCTCTGGCCGAGGATCGGCGCCCTCGGCCTGCACGGCATCACGGTCGAGGAGGAATATGGCGGATCGGGACTGGGTTACCTCGAGCATTGCATCGCGGTCGAGGAAATCTCGCGGGCCTCCGCCGCGGTCGGGCTGTCCTACGGCGCGCATTCCAACCTGTGCGTCAACCAGCTGCGCCGCAACGGCAACGAGAAGCAGAAGCGCAAATACCTGCCGAAACTGATTTCGGGAGAGCATGTCGGCGCGCTGGCAATGTCGGAGCCCGGCGCCGGCTCCGACGTCGTGTCGATGTCGACGCGGGCCGAGAAGAAGGGTGACCGCTACGTCATCAACGGCAGCAAGATGTGGATCACCAACGGACCGATTGCGGAAACGCTCGTGGTCTATGCCAAGACCGATCCTTCCCTTGGTCCCCGCGGCATCACCGCCTTCATCATCGAAAAGGGCATGAAGGGATTTTCCACCGCGCAGAAGCTCGACAAGCTCGGCATGCGCGGCTCCGACACCGGGGAACTGGTGTTCGAGAATTGCGAGGTGCCGGAAGAAAACGTGCTCGGCGAGGTCGGCCGCGGCGTCAACGTTTTGATGTCGGGCCTCGACTACGAGCGCGCGGTGCTGGCGGCGGGTCCGCTCGGCATCATGCAGGCCTGCATGGACGTGGTGATGCCCTACGTGCACGAGCGCAAGCAGTTCGGCCAGCCGATCGGCAGTTTTCAATTGGTGCAGGGCAAGATCGCCGACATGCACACCACCATGAACGCGTCGCGCGCCTACGTCTACGCGGTGGCGAAGGCCTGCGACCGCGGCGAGACCACCCGCGAGGACGCCGCCGGCGCCATCCTCTATGCGTCCGAGAAGGCGACCCAATGCGCGCTGGACGCCATCCAGCTGCTCGGCGGCAACGGCTATATCAACGATTATCCGACGGGGCGGCTGCTCCGCGACGCCAAGCTCTACGAGATCGGCGCCGGTACCAGCGAAATCCGGCGCATGCTGATCGGGCGCGAGCTGTTCGAGAAATCTGCCTAGACTTGTTCGAACGCAGTTACGACTTGGACGACAAATACTGACTAAGGAGAAGGTCCGCTATTTCATAAGGGATTTTCGATGGATCAGATGGTCGTTACGCCTCCCGCGCTGCCCGCGGCGGTATCGTTTTCGGGCGATCGCGGTGAGTTTCGGGCCCTGGTGACGCGCGGTGCCGGCCTCGAACTCATTACCGTCGGCTTTTACCGTTTCTGGCTCGCCACCGACATCCGCCGTCATTTGTGGTCGAACACCCATGTCGACGGCGATGCGGCGGAATATACCGGCCGGGCAAAGGAATTGCTGATCGGATTTCTGTTCGCGCTGGCGATCCTGATGCCGATCTACCTGGCCTATTTCCTGGTCAGCATCGAGGCGGCGCGGTTCAAGGCGTTCGCCAGTTTTCCGCTGCTCGCCTTCTTCTACGTGTTCGGGCAATTCGCGATCTTTCGGGCGCGGCGTTATCGCCTCACCCGAACGGTTTGGCGCGGGGTCCGGTTCTGGATGAAGGGTTCGGGCTGGGCCTATGCCGCGCGCGCGGCGCTTTGGGGGCTGGGGGTGATCCTCACTTTGGGTCTCTTGCTGCCGTGGCGCGAGGCGGCGCTCGAGCGTTACAAGATGCGGCATTCCTATTACGGCGATCTGCAGGGCAGTTTCGAGGGACGCGGCTGGGACTTCTTCAAGCGCGGCTGGTGGCTGTGGCCACTGGCGCCGATCGCCTTCTATGTCTTTCCGCTGGCGCCCTTCGTCTATGGCGCGTTCAAGGCGGTGGAATGGCGCTGGTGGATTTCGGGCGTCCGTTTCGGCGGCGTTCGCCTGGAATCGAAATTGGGCCGCGGCGCATTGATCGGCTTGTACTGGAAGGTGATCGGCTGGGTCGTTCTGCTCATTTTCGCGTTCGCGGCCTACTTCGTCGCTTCCACCACTCTCGTGGCGAGCATGAGCGGGACACATTTCAATGATTTCCTGGTGACCAAGGCCTTTGCGAGGAGCATCCCGTTTTGGGTGCTGATGGCCATGGGTTACCTTATGGTCGCGCTGGCGATCAATGTGGTGATCCGCGTCTATCTCGTGCGCGATGTGTGGGTGAGGGTGCTGGAGTTGACCGTTGTCGAAGGCATCGATGCGGCGGAGAATGTCGCCGCGAGGGGTGAACTGGCCAATGCGCTCGGTGAAGGTTTTGCCGACGGGCTGGATGTCGCAGGCTTCTAGGTCATGACGGAGCCCGGGCCGGAAAACGTGTCGCCGCGACCGGGCGGTCCGGTAGTTTATTTCGATGGCACGTCGAATAGGCGTCGGCCGGTGACGCTGGCATTTGCGGATCGACTGGGGCTCCGCGAGTCCGGGGCCATCGTGGCCGAGTGGGCCTATGCCGATATCCGCCGCGTCGACAGTCCTGCCGGGACGCTACGCCTGAGTTGCCTGGCCGCGCCGGCGCTGGCTCGGCTCGAAATCCGCGACGCCACCGTGGCCGCGGAGTTGATCTCCCGTTGCGGTGAACTCGACGCGAATCTTCCGGGCCGGCACGGTGTGGCCGCGATCGTGGCCTGGTCGCTCGCAGCGGCCGTGTCGATCGTGGCCGTGGTTCTGTTCGGGGTGCCGCTCGCCGCCGATCGCCTCACGCCATTCGTCCCGCAGGCGCTCGAACGCCGTCTCGGCGACGCCGCGGATGGACAGGTGAAGGCGTTGTTCGGCGCCAGGACCTGCAATGAACCGGCTGGGCAGGCTGCCTTCACCAAGCTTGTCACGACGCTGCGCGACACCGCGGGGCTCGATCCGTCGGTCCAGAGCGCGGTGCTGGCAACGCCGATCCCCAACGCTTTCGCGCTGCCCGGCGGCAAGCTCTATCTGTTCAGCGGGCTGCTCGCCAAAGCGCAAGATCCCGACGAGATCGCGGGCATCCTCGCCCACGAAATGGGTCATCTCAAGCACCGCGACAACATGCGCAACCTGATCCGCACCGGCGGCACGTCGTTTCTGATGGGGCTGTTGTTCGGCGACATCACCGGCGCCGGCGCGCTGATCTTCGCCTCGCGCTCGCTGATGACGGCATCCTATTCGCGCGAAGCCGAGCAAAATGCCGATGCATTCTCGATCGAGGTCATGCACCACCTTGGCCGTTCGCCGAAGCCGATGGGCCAATTGCTGTTTCGCGTGACCGGAAAGGAAGGCGACCGCAGCCTTTCCATCCTGGCGAGCCATCCTTTGACCGAGGACCGGCTGCAGCGCATGAGCGACGAGGATCGCCCGCCAAGCGGCCCGCCATTGTTGACCGAGGCCGAATGGACCTCGCTCAAGGCGATCTGCGGCACGACGAAATAACGCCAAGCCTAGTTCTTCACCACCACGGTGGTGCCGACGGAGACACGATCGTACAGATCCTTGACGTCGTCATTGGTCATGCGGAAGCAACCGGAGGACACCGCTTGCCCGATCGTCTCCGGCTCGTTGGAACCGTGGATGCGATAGAGCGTCGAGCCCAGATACATGGCGCGCGCGCCGAGCGGATTGTCGATGCCGCCGGGCATGTAGCGCGGCAGGTCGGGGCGGCGCGCCAGCATCTGCGAGGGCGGCGTCCAGCCCGGCCATTCCTTCTTGGCCGAGATGCGGTGCACCCCGCTCCAGCGAAAACCGTCGCGGCCGACGCCGATGCCGTAGCGCAGCGCCTGGCCGTTGGGCAATATCAGATAAAGCCGCCGCTCGGCGGTGTTGATGAAAATGGTGCCGGGCGCGTAGGCGCCGTTAAAGTTCACGGTCTGCCGCGGAATCGGGTTCGCGCTACCAAGCCGGAAATTCGGGCCGCCGCCCATGATATCGCGCGAGTCGAACCCTTCGGCCCGGGCATGGCCGGCGCCGGCAAGAAGGACCGCCGCCGCCAGCAGCGAAGCAAAGGTTCGGATCATTTTCGCCCTCGCAAACGTCGAATTGGCCGCATGACAGGCCACAATTGATGTGATTTCGCAAGCAACAGGCCGGCGCGCGCGGCGAGTTTCAAATATTTCCGTTACCGAAATAATACTCCGCCTCGGCTGTCGCGCCATTAAGACAAATGGCAGCAATGTCCGGGAATCCTTTGACGAAACGCGCCGGGAATGATTGATCTCGGGCGGATTTCAAAGGAACGGCTGAACGGGAGCGGAATGATGAACGGCGCGGAAAGTCTGGTGCGGACCTTGGTCAAGGGCGGGGTTGACGTCTGTTTCGCCAATCCCGGCACCTCCGAGATGCATTTTGTCGCGGCCCTTGACCGCGTCGAGGGCATGCGCTGCGTGCTCGGCCTGTTCGAGGGTGTGGTGACGGGCGCGGCCGACGGCTATTTCCGCATGAAGGGCACGCCGGCCTCGACGCTGTTGCATCTCGGTCCCGGCCTCGCCAACGGGCTTGCCAATCTGCACAACGCGAAGAAGGCGCATTCCGGCATCGTCAACATCGTCGGCCAGCATGCCGTCTATCACATCGGTTTCAATGCGCCGCTGACCTCCGATATCGAGGGCCTGGCGCGGCCGATGTCGGAATGGGTGCGCACCTCGCCGAACGCCAAGTCGGTCGCAAAAGACGGCGCCGCCGCGATCGCCGCGGCCAAGAGTTCGCCGCCGCAGATCGCAACCCTGATCCTGCCCGCCGACACCGCCTGGAACGAGGCCGACGGCATCGCAGAAGTGCCGGTGCCGACCCAGCAGCCCGGCTTTTCGCAGGAAGCCGTCGAGGTGGCGGCGAAGGTGCTGCACGGCGGCGGCAGCCAGAACCTCCTGCTCATTACCGGCAGCGCCCTGACCGAAAAGGGCCTGGCGCTGGCGCAGCAGATCGCCGGCAAGACCGGCTGCAAGGTGATGGGCCAGACCTATCATCCGCGCATGGCGCGCGGCCGAGGCCGGTTCTCGATCGACCGTATCCCCTACGTGATCGAGCAGGCGTTGCCGATCCTGAAGGACTTCAAGAACATCGTGCTGGTCGAGGCCAACGATCCCGTCGCGTTCTTCGCCTATCCGAACAAGCCGAGCAAATTGAAGCCCGAGGGTTGCGAGGTGCATCGCATGACGGCGTGGGGCGAAAACTCGGTCGCGGCGCTGGAGGCGCTCGCCGATGCGCTCGGGGCAAGACCTTCGGACGTCAAGCCGCAGAAGCTCGCGGAACTCGCAAGGCCGACCGGCGCGCTGACGCATGCCTCGATCGCGCAGGCGATCGCGATGGCGATCCCGGAAAACGCCATCGTGGTCGACGAGTCCATCACCACCGGCCGCGGCTTCTTTCCGCCGACGGCGGCGGCCGCACCACATGACTGGCTGCAGAACATGGGCGGCTCGATCGGCTTTTCCACTCCCGTGGCGACCGGCGCCGCGGTCGCCTGCCCCGACCGCAAGGTGATTTGCATGGTCGGCGACGGCAGCGCGATGTACACTTTCCAGTCCCTGTGGACGCAGGCGCGCGAAAACCTCAACGTTCTGACCATCGTGTTTTCCAACCGCATCTACCAGATCCTGCGCGGCGAATTCGACGGCGTCGGCGCCGGCGAACCCGGCCAGCGCGCCCAGGACATGCTGAAACTCGACCGCCCGACCATCGACTTCGTCGCGCTCGCCCGCGGCATGGGCGTTTCTGGCCGCGCGGTGACAACGGCCGACGAGTTCGTCAAGGCGCTGGCGGAATTTGTCCCGGAGCAGGGGCCGCGGCTGATCGAAGTGCAGATGTGAGGTGACGTCAAGCGCGTGATGAACCCGTCATTGCGAGCGAAGCGAAGCAATCCATAGCGCCACGATACAGAAGCTGGATTGCTTCGTCGCTGCGCTCCTCGCAATGACGGGCGTCTTGTTTGGTCGGAGGCCACATGCAAACCGAGCTCAACAAGGTCGTCACCGCGCTCGCCGAATTCTATGCGGCCGAAGCTTTCCTGTTCGAGCACGATCTCGGCGAGCGCACGCTGACTCATCGGCTCGCGGTGCAACTGGAGAAGCTGTTTCCGGGCTGGGAGGTCGATTGCGATTACGACCGGCTCGGCGAGCGGACCTTGCGGCTGCCGCACGGCACGATCGTCTCGACCGACGATCATCTCGGCAAATCCGTCTATCCCGACATCGTCGTGCACCAGCGCGCCATCCCCAACAATTTGCTGGCGATCGAGGTCCGTAAGGCATCGAACCACCAGCCGCCGGAACACGACCGCCACAAGCTGCGCGCGCTGACCGATCCGCATCTGTGGTTCGCCTACTGGATCGGCGTCTATCTCGTGCTGGGCAGGAAGAGCGTGGTCGCGGATGTCTATGTCGGCGGCGTGATCGACGCGGCGCTGTCGGCGTGGTTTTCCCAGCGGCTCACGGATGCGGGGTTGGGCATGCGGTGAAGAAGCGCCCCGCCGCTACCTCTGCAACGCCCGCCTGCCGGCGAGGAACAGCCCGAGCCGGCGGCCGGCGAACAACCCGGCTACAACCAGCAGGCACCAGACCGGAAAGAAGAACAGTGTCAGGATTCCGGCGTCCTCGGGTTCGATCAGAAACACCCATTTGACGACGCCGATTGGCGCGAACAGGCCGATCGCGCCTCCGGCGAGACTGGTTATCAGGACGACGAGCTTTTGCGGGGTCATGGCCATGGATTCGGGAAATCGCTTCGCGTCAACACAATGGCCGTAAATCGAACAGGCCGCAAACCGGAAATGGTGGGCGCACAAGGGATCGAACCTTGGACCTCTCCCGTGTGAAGGGAACGCTCTCCCGCTGAGCTATGCGCCCGGGAATTTCGTGGACGATCAGGAGCCAAGAAATCGGCGCCGGATCGAGCCATGTAGTTACAGCGCGATTTACGAAGCGCGGGCCCGTGGTGTCAAGCCAAAGGCGGCGTTACGCCACCAGATCAGCCCGGCTGCTGCTGACGGGCGCGGGAAGCGTGCGACTGCAGGGCGCGGATGCGTTCGGCGAGTGTTCCGCCACCCTCGGGGACGCTGGCCGCCGGGGCCGCGCCGTTGGCCGCAATACCGTTGGCGGGCTTTGCGGGTTTTGCCGGGACCACCGGTTCGGCGGCCAGCATCGCCTCGATCGGCGAATTCGGTCCTTCGAGCTGCATCGCCAGTTTGGCGACTTCGGCGGCGATATCGTTGATGCGCTCGCGCAGCAGCGCGTTTTCCATCCGCTCGGTCGCCCACGCGCTTTCCGCCTGCTGCTGGATCGCGTTGATGTCGCGCTGAAGCTTAGCCCGCTCGTCGCGCGCGACGCGGAGCTGTTCCTCGGCCGCCGCCTTCTCGCCCTTGAGCTTTTCCAGAGCCGGCCACTTGCCGCTGTCGATATTGGCGAGTTCGTCGCGCAGTTCCTTCACCGCGCGCTCGGCGGCGTCTTTCGCCTGGCGCAGCTGGTTGTTCTCGAAGTCGCGCTCTGCGAGCAGCTTGCCCTGGGTCGCAAGCCGCGCCTCGAGGTCGTTGACGCGGTTGGAAAGCATCTCGGCTTCCTTGACCTGGACGATCAACTGGCGATCGAGATCGGTGACGCGCTGGCTCAGGTTCTCGACGCGGCTGCGCGCGTCGGCGAGCTCGCGCGTCGCCTTCTCGGATTCGCCGCGTTCCTGCTCGAGCCGGGATTGCGTGGCGGAGAATTCCTTTTCGGCGTCGCCGACACGGTTCTTCAGCTGATCGATCTGGGCGCGCACCGCGACCAGCTCGACCTGGCGGGTCTCGGCCATCAGGGAACGGTCGTTCAGTTCGGTATTGAGCTTGGCGAGATCGAGCTGCTTGTCCTTCAGCGCCTGTTCGGCGTCGCGCAGCGCCTCGGTCTTGGCGGTGAATTCCTCTTCGGTGGCGCGCAGCTGCTCCTTGACCGCCTTCTCGCGGGCTTCCAGCGAAAAGATCGTGGCGTTCTTTTCGCCAAGCTCGATCTTCATGCGATTGATCGCATCGGTTTTCTTGCCGAGTTCGGCGAGTTGGCTCGTGGTCTTGTTCTTGAGCTGATCGACGCTCATCTCGAGTCGCCGCGCCGACATCGCGAATTCCGCGCGCAGCTGATCCTTGTCCGCCTGGATTTCCGCCATCGACAGCGGCGTCGCCGCTTCCAGCCGTTTGGTCGTCAGCCGCACCGCGCGGTTATGCACCAGCGGCACGATCATCAGCCCGAACAGCATCGAGACCAGAAAACCGATCGCCAGATACATGATCGGTTCGACCATGAAAGCTCACTCCCCGCCAGAAAACGCTACTGATCACAATGCCATGGTGGAGGTGGTAAAGGCCAGCCCATTGCCGCGTTAACGTGAATTCGTAACCAGACTTGGCAGCTGTCCCGGAGTTTGCCGGGTTGGCGCGGTCAGAACGGGTTCCAGGTCGCGCGCGGGGTGTATTTCAGGTAGCCGACATTGGCGCCAAGCCGCAAACCGATGCCGGAACGGATCGGCACCAGCACGATGTTGTTCGCGGTCAGCGCGGTCATGCCGAAGCCGCCGATAATATAGGCGGAGCCGTCGATGCCGACAAAGCGCTGGTAGATCGCGTTGGTGGCGGGAAGGTTGTAGACCAGCGTCATGGTGCGCGCGCCGTCGCCGCCCCAGTCGAAGCCGACCGACGGTCCCTGCCAGAAGACCCTGAGATCGCCGGCGTTCTTGGTGTAAAGCGTGCCTTCGCCGTAGCGCAGCCCGGCCACGAAGGCGCCGGAGCCTTCCTCGCCAAGAACATAGCCGTTCGGCAGGCCCCATTGGCTGACCGCCCGCTCGATCACCGAGGCAAGCCCCCGCGACACATTGCCGAAGAACTTGTGCCCGGCGGAGAGCAGTTCCTCCGGCCCGTAATTATTGGGACCGGGGTCGCGCTGCGGCGGCGGCGCGGCTGCGCCTGCTGGGCGGAAGCCGGCACGCTCCAGCACATCAGCGCGGCAAGCGTCACCGCGGCAAGGCGTGATGCGAAAGTCATTAATCTACCCCTGCGTATCGAATCCTGGCCGCCGCCTTAACCTGACGCCAACAAGCACGGCTTTAGGTTGCGTCCAGTGTCCCCCGACTCGGATGTTATCGGCACCAACTATGACGGCACAACGGCAGGAAGCAAACGGTCTGCGGGCGGGAACAGGGTTTCGCCGCGGAATAGCCTTGATCGCCGTGCTGGCGAGCCTTGTTGCGGCTGCGAGCATTCCATTCGCAGCGGGCGCGGCGACCACCGAACGGGTGGTCGTGAACCGCTTTACCGGTCTTGCCATCGAGGGTTACGACCCCGTCGCCTATTTCGTGGATGCCCGCCCGGTGCTTGGCCTGGAGGAGTTCGAGGCGCCCGAGGCGGGGGCGGTCTGGCGCTTCCACAATGAGGGCAACCGCGCCTCCTTTGTGGCCCATCCCGATATTTATGGCCCGCAGTTCGGCGGCTACGACCCGGTCGACGTGGCGCGCGGCGTCACCGTGCCGGGCAACCCCAATTTCTGGGTGATTTCAGGACAACGGCTCTATCTGTTCGATCGCGAGCAGAGCCGGGACGCCTTCGCCGCCGATCCCGAGCGCTTTCTCAAGGAGGCGGTGCCGCGCTGGCCGGAACTGGAGGAGGACCTGGCGCAGTAAACCCAAAGCCGGCCATGACGGAGAAATGGATCATTTGTCGGGTCTGCCCACTGCCGCTGGATCGCCCCAGGCAATGAATTCCGGCACGATGAAGCGCGCTTGTCCACTAACGCCCTGGCTTCCCTTGCCGAACTGCAACTCGGCGCCTTGCCCATCCGTGATCCTGCCGCCGGCGGCGGTGACGACGGCATGTCCGGCGGCGATGTCCCATTCGCTGGTGGGCGCAAGGCGCGGATAGATATCGGCGCCGCCCTCGGCGACCCGGCCGAATTTCACCGCGGAGCCGAGCATTGCCCGGGCAGCGCCGGGCCGCGCGGCGATGAAGGCTTCGCTCCTGGCATCGCCGTGCGAACGGCTGACCGCCACGATCCAGGGTTTTCCAGGCGCGGGCAGGCGGCGGGTATGGATAGGCTCGGCCGACCGCACCACGCCTTCACGGACCTGCAGCCGTTCAGCCCCCCAGCCTACCAATCCGCGCCAGATCAATCCCAGCGCGGGTGCGCCGATAATGCCCAGCAACGGCGTCCCGCCGGTCACGAGCGCAAGGTTGACCGTGAATTCGTCGCGACCGGCGACGAATTCCTTGGTGCCGTCGAGTGGATCGATCAGGAAGAAGCTGCCGTGATAGGGCGGGCTCGCCAGATCGACGCGCTCCTCGGACAGCGAGGGGATCCCGGGCGCGAGCCGCGCCAACCCCTCGGCAATGATGCGGTCGGCGGCGAGATCGGCCTCCGTTACCGGTGATCCGTCGAGCTTGCCCTGGACCTGCATCGCCCTGCGGTTGACGGCGAGAATGGCCGAACCGGCCGCGATCACCAAATCGGTCAATGGCCGCATCAGGCGGGCTGCGGCGTCGCCGTCGATTATGGGCGGCCGCGAACGTGCCTCATTCATGGGCGGGTCTCATCTGCAGCTTCATCTTTTCCGTTAGCATCCCCGCCTCAGGTTGGCAGCCCGCGCACGGGCAGTGTATCAAGCCGGCAAGCAATGCGTGATTCGCGTTGGCCCGCGCTAGCAGCGGATTTCCAGGAACCCCTTATGTCAGGCACCTCGACTCCCGGTCCCGCCCCCGATGCCCTCGAACTGGCCGCGTTATTATGTTCGCGGGTTTGCCATGATCTCATCAGCCCGGTCGGCGCCATCGTCAATGGCCTTGAGGTCCTCGACGACAATCCGAAGCCGGAAGATCGCGAATTCGCGCTGGATTTGATCCGCAAGAGCGCCAAGACCGCCTCAGCGCGGTTGCAGTTCTGCCGTCTTGCCTTCGGGGCTGCGGGATCGTCGGGCGCGCAGATCGATCTCGGCGACGCGCAGACCATGGCGCGCGGCCATCTGGAAGACGGCAAGACCACGATTGCGTGGAATTTGCCGCGCGTGCTGTTGCCGAAGAACCGGGTCAAGCTGTTGCTGAACATGCTCGTCATCGCGCAGCAGACGATCCCGCGCGGTGGCGTGCTCACCGTCGATCCGGTCGGCAGCGGCGAGGCGATCGGATTCCGCGTCGCCGCCAGCGGACTCAACGCCCGCATGCCGCAAAACATCGCCGATCTCCTGGCTTCAAGCGCAGCGCCCGGGATCGACGCCCATGCGGTGCAGCCTTACTACACCCGGCTCCTGGCCAATGCCTGCGGGCTAAAGGTGGTGCTTGCGCCCGAGGGCGACGCGGTGGTGGTTACCGCTTCCTGAGCAAACGTGGTTAACCAATGCTTTACGCCCACCCGGCGGTTTCGCTGAGGCCGCCTTATCTCTTTGTTGAGCCCGTTCTTTTCCAATTGCTCAACCAATATTAAACGCTTTCCGCAGATGCTGGCCACGTTCTGAAAGGCGTGTCGAAGTCGCGCGCCCGTGCGTTCGAAGGCCTGTTTCATGGATGACCTGTTGCGGGAGTTTCTGACGGAAACCAGCGAGAGCCTGGATACCGTCGACAATCAGCTGGTGCGGTTCGAGCAAGACCCGAACAACGCCAAGATACTCGATAACATCTTTCGCCTCGTTCACACCATCAAGGGCACCTGCGGCTTTCTCGGGCTGCCGCGGCTCGAAGCGCTGGCGCATGCCGGCGAAACCCTGATGGGCAAATTCCGCGACGGCATGCCGGTCACCGCCGACGCGGTGTCGCTGATCCTCGCCAGCATCGATCGCATCAAGGAGATTCTCGCCGGACTGGAGGCCACCGAGGCCGAGCCGGAAGGCAACGATCAGGATCTCATCGTCAAGCTTCAGGACATGGTGGAGCGCGGAATGAAGGAAATGTCAGAGCCGGTTCCCGCTGTTCCCGCTCAACCCGCGGTAGCGCAGGGCACCTTGGTGTCACAGACGCTGGAGCGCGCGTTGCGTCCCGGTGAAGTCTCGCTGGATGAACTGGAGCGCGCCTTCCGCGAGACCGCGAGCGAGGTCGCGCCGCCGAAGCAGACGGCGCCCAGGCAGGAGGCCGAGCCCGACCGCGCGCCGCGCGCCGCGTCGGCGAAAGAGACGAAGCCTGCCGCGAAGAAGGCAATCGCTGAAACCGATTCTTCCGATAGCGACCGCGTCGCCAACCAGTCGATCCGAGTGAACGTTGACACGCTGGAACACCTGATGACGATGGTGTCGGAGCTGGTTTTGACGCGCAACCAGCTGCTGGAGATCTCGCGGCGCAACGAGGACACCGAGTTCAAGGTGCCGCTGCAGCGGCTTTCCAACGTCACCGCCGAGCTGCAGGAAGGCGTCATGAAGACGCGGATGCAGCCGATCGGCAACGCCTGGCAGAAGCTACCGCGCATCGTGCGCGACCTCTCGGGCGAACTCGGCAAGCAGATCGAACTGGAGATGCACGGCGCCGACACCGAGCTCGACCGCCAGGTGCTCGACCTGATCAAGGACCCGCTCACCCACATGGTGCGCAACTCCGCCGACCACGGGCTGGAGACGCCGGCCGAGCGGGCCGCGGCCGGCAAGCCGGAGCAGGGCACCATCCGGCTGTCCGCCTATCACGAGGGCGGCCACATCATCATCTGCATCGCCGACAACGGCAGGGGGCTCAACACCGAGAAGATCAAGGCAAAAGCCATCGCATCCGGCCTCGTCACCGAGGCCGAACTGGAGAAGATGAGCGAAGCCCAGATCCACAAGTTCATCTTCGCGCCCGGCTTCTCTACCGCCGCCCAGGTCACTTCCGTCTCCGGCCGCGGCGTCGGCATGGACGTGGTGCGCACCAATATCGACCAGATCGGCGGCACCATCGACATCAAGTCGGTGGCCGGCGAGGGCTCGAGCGTCACCATCAAGATCCCGCTGACGCTTGCGATCGTCTCCGCCCTGATCGTGGAAGCCGGCGGCGACCGCTTCGCCATTCCCCAGCTCTCGGTGGTCGAACTGGTCCGCGCCAGAGCCAATTCCGAACACCGCATCGAGCGCATCAAGGACACCGCGGTGTTGCGGCTGCGCAACAAGCTGTTGCCGCTGATGCACCTGAAGAAGCTCCTGAAGATCGACGACGGCTCCTCTTCCGACCCCGAGAACGGCTTTATCGTGGTCACCCAAGTCGGCAGCCAGACCTTCGGCATCGTGGTCGACGGCGTGTTCCACACCGAAGAAATCGTGGTCAAGCCGATGTCCACCAAACTGCGCCACATCGACATGTTCTCCGGCAATACCATTTTGGGCGATGGCGCCGTCATCATGATCATCGACCCCAACGGCATCGCCAAGGCGCTCGGCGCCTCCGGGGCTGCCGCCCACGAGATCTCCGAGGAGACCGCGGCCTCCCGGGCGTCCGCCGCCGAGCAGTTGACCTCGCTATTGGTGTTCCGCGCCGGCACCACCCAGCCCAAGGCGGTGCCGCTCGGGCTCGTCACCCGGCTGGAGGAGCTTGCCACCGACAAGATCGAGTTCTCCAACGGCCGCTATATGGTGCAGTACCGCGAGCAGTTGATGCCGCTGGTGCAGATGGAGGGCGTCAGCGTCCAGACCACGGGCACCCAGCCGATCCTGGTGTTCGCCGATGACGGCCGCTCGATGGGGCTCGTGGTCGACGAGATCATCGACATCGTCGAGGAAAGGCTCAACATCGAGGTCGCCGGCGGCAAGGAGGGCATTCTGGGCTCCGCCGTGATCAAGGGCCAGGCCACCGAAGTGATCGACGTCGGCCACTTCCTGCCGATGGCGTTCGCCGACTGGTTCTTTCGCAAGGAGATGCGCCCCGCCGCATCGGCCCAATCGGTGCTCCTGGTCGACGACTCAGCCTTCTTCCGCAACATGCTGGCGCCGGTGCTCAAAGCCGCCGGCTACCGGGTGCGGGTCGCCCCGAATGCCCAGGAAGGTCTCGTCGCGCTGCGCTCGGGCCAGGCCTTCGACGTGGTGCTGACCGACATCGAGATGCCCGACATGAACGGTTTTGAGTTCGCCGAGACCATCAAGGCCGACCAGCACCTGAGCGGGCTTCCGATCATCGCGCTGTCCTCGATGGTGTCGCCGGCGGCGATCGAGCGCGGGCGGCTCGCCGGCTTCCACGACTACGTCGCCAAGTTCGACCGTCCCGGCCTGATCGCGGCCCTGAAGGAACAGACCGCCGAGATCAGCAAGGCGGCATGAGGAATCCAGACATGACCAGCAAGACCGAACTATCCGAAGGCACGGTGGCCGAATATGTCACCGCGATGATCGGCGGGCAGCTGTTCGGCTTACCGATCTCGCGCGTGCAGGACGTGTTCATGCCGGAGCGCCTGACGCGGGTGCCGCTGTCGCCTGGCGAGATCGCCGGCGTGCTCAACCTGCGCGGCCGCATCGTCACGGTGGTCGACATGCGCGCCCGCCTCGGCCTGCCCAAAAACGACGACGGCAAGCCGCCGATGGCGGTCGGCGTCGACCTGCGCGGCGAATCCTACGGGCTCCTGATCGACCAGATCGGCGAGGTGCTGCGGCTCCCCGACGAGGGACGCGAGGAAAACCCCGTCAACCTCGATCCCCGCATGGCCAAGCTCGCCGGCGGCGTCCATCGCCTCGACGGCCAGCTCATGGTCGTCCTCGACGTCGATCGCGTCCTCGAAATCGTGCCTGACATGCTGGCGGCATAAGACCGGCAGCAGGCGCCGCAAACAATATTGGAATGGAAACGTCCCTTTGGGGATTTCGAAGAAGTAGAGGCTGAAATGAGAACATGTCTTGTCGTCGATGACTCCAGCGTGATCCGAAAGGTCGCAAGGCGCATCCTGGAAGGCCTGGATTTCCAGATCATCGAAGCCGAGGACGGCGAGAAGGCGCTCGAGGTCTGCAAGCGCGGACTGCCCGACGCGATCCTGCTCGACTGGAACATGCCGATCATGGACGGCTACGAGTTCCTCGGCAATCTCAGGCGCATGCCCGGCGGCGACCAGCCCAAGGTGGTGTTCTGCACCACCGAAAACGACGTCGCCCATATCGCGCGCGCGCTGCACGCCGGCGCCAACGAGTACATCATGAAGCCGTTCGACAAGGACATCGTCACCGCGAAGTTCCAGGAAGTCGGCCTGATCTGATCTGTCTTTCTCGATCCGGCGGCTGGACGGCCCTCGGCGTCACCGCTGCCAATGTGCCGTTTCTCAGCCGTATCTGGTGAATGAATAATGAGTGTTGCTTTGACAAGTTCCTCGATCCCGCCGGCGGCGCGGCAAGAGCCGTTGCGGGTCATGGTGGTCGATGATTCCGTCGTCATCAGAGGGCTGATCTCGCGCTGGGTCGGCGCCGAGCCGGACATGGTGGTGGCGGCCTCGCTGCGCACCGGGCTCGAGGCCGTCAACCAGATCGAACGCGTCAATCCCGACGTTGCCGTGCTCGATATCGAAATGCCGGAGCTCGACGGCATTTCCGCGCTGCCCCGGCTGCTCGCGAAGAAGCGCAACCTGATCGTCATCATGGCGTCGACGCTGACCCGCCGCAACGCCGAGATCAGCTTCAAGGCGCTTTCGCTCGGCGCATCCGACTACATTCCGAAGCCCGAAAGCACCCGTGAAACCGGGGCGGCCGAGACCTTCCATCACGATCTGATTCAGAAAATCCGCGCCTTCGGCGCCAAGGTTCGCCGCACAGCCCCGGCCACATCGTCGCCGCCATTGGCGCCGGCGCCGGGCCGGGTGCGCGAGGCGACGCCGCGGCTGCAGCCTGCTCCGCTGGCGCAGCCGCAGTTGATGAAGCGCGCCTTCGGTTTGCAAGCGCCGCGCGTGCTCCTGGTCGGATCGTCGACCGGCGGCCCGCAAGCCCTGATGACGCTGGTCGCCGAGCTCGGCGCGCTGATCGACCGCGTTCCGGTGCTGATCACCCAGCACATGCCGCCCACTTTCACCACGATTCTCGCCGAGCATCTGGCGCGCGCGAGCCGTCGGCCGGCGCGCGAGGCCGTGGACGGCGAGATTGTCAAGGCCGGGCAGATCTATCTTGCACCGGGCGGCCGTCACATGCGTGTCGTGCGCCACGGCGCCGATGTGGCGATCGCGCTCGACGACGGGCCGCCGGTTAATTTCTGCAAGCCCGCGGTCGATCCGATGTTCACCTCGGCGATCGATGTCTGGCAGGGCGGCATTCTGGCCGTGGTGCTGACCGGCATGGGTTCGGACGGCATGCGCGGCGGCAAGGAGATCGTCGCCGCCGGCGGCAGCGTGATCGCGCAGGATGAAGCGTCAAGCGTGGTGTGGGGAATGCCCGGGGCGGCTGCGAACGCGGGCATTTGCGCAGCGATCCTGCCGCTCAACCAGATCGCGCCGAAACTGGTCCGGGTGTTTGCCGGAGACCGTTCGTGACACCCCTGGATTACGAGTTCCTGCGCAAGCTCCTGAAAGACCGCTCCGGCCTCGATCTGTCTTCCGACAAGCAATATCTGGTCGAAAGCCGGTTGATCCCGCTGGCGCGACGGCTCGGCATGCCCGGCATCCCCGAACTGGTTGCCAAGATAAAGAGCGGTTCCGACGCCACCATCGCCCAGGTGGTCGAGGCGATGACCACCAACGAGACCTTCTTTTTTCGCGACAAGATTCCATTCGACCATCTGCGCGAGACGATATTTCCGGCGCTGGCGCAGGCGCGCGCCAGCCGGCGCTCTTTACGGATCTGGTGCGCGGCGTCCTCCACGGGGCAGGAGCCCTATTCGATCGCGATGTGCGTCAGGGAATTCGCAGGCCTTTCGGGCTGGCGGGTCGAGATCGTCGCGACCGACCTGTCGCAGGAGGTGCTGGAGAAGTCGAAGGCCGGAATCTACAGCCAGTTCGAAGTGCAGCGCGGGCTGCCCATCCAGCTGCTGGTCAAGTATTTCACGCAAGCCGGCGAACTGTGGCAGCTCAATCCCGACATCCGCGCCATGGTGCAGCACCGGCAGCTCAACCTGCTGCAGGATTTTTCCGGCCTCGGAACCTTCGACGTGATCTTCTGCCGCAACGTGCTGATCTATTTCGACCAGGAAACCAAAGTCGGCATCTTCGATCGCCTCGCCAGAATGCTGGAGCCCGATGGCGTGCTGCTGCTCGGCGCCGCGGAATCCGTGGTCGGGATTTCCGACGCCTTCAAGCCCTTTCCGGACCGGCGCGGCCTTTACCGGGTCAATTCCGAACGAGCCGCGCGCACCGGCGCCGCGATGCCGCCGGGCCTGAAGGTGGTCGCGTCGCGCTGAGCGAAACTCACAGGATCGCGTGCGGCAGGAACCGCGAGGTATTGCCGGTGATCGGATTCTCGTCCTCGCGGATCGATAGCCCGCACGGCGCGTGATCGACCAGCCAGCTTCCGACCACCGGATGCTGGTTCGCAAAATTCGGCAGCCTCGCCAGCGCCTGGCGGACGAAACCCTCGGCGCCGTAAGGTCCTTCCTGCTCGACGAGCGTGACGCCTGCGCTGACCAGCGCGATGTTGGCGCCCTCGCGCGAATAAAGCGGCTTGCGCACGAAGGAGGTGCCGAGGCTCGCGGCCTCAGGATCGTCCTCGAAAAAGGCCGGCAGCAGGTTGGGGTGATCCGGAAACATCTCCCACAGCAGCGGAAGAATGCCCTTGTTGGAGAGGATGGCTTTCCATGGCGGCTCGATCCAGCGCGTCTCAGCCTTGAGCAGTCGCGCGCCGAATTCGTCGTGAAACATCCACTCCCAGGGATAGAGCTTGAACGCGAGTGCGATCGAACGGCCGTCCGGATCGACGAAACGGCCGTCGTCGCGCCATCCGATCTCCTCGATGTCGATCAAGGTGGTTTCGAGGCCGGCCTGCCGCGCGGTGTCTTCGAGATAGGCGAGCGTGCCGGCGTCTTCCTCGTTTTCGGTGGTTCCGGTGAGATGAAGGTGGCGGCCCTCACCCAGCTTCTGCCACGCCTCGATCAGATGCTCATGGATCGAGTTGAACTGGTCGGCCTGCTGAGGGATGATGCGCCGTTCGATCGCCTGTTCGAGCCAGGTCCATTGAAACACCGCCGCCTCGAAGATCGAGGTCGGGGTGTCGGCATTGTACTCCAGCAGTTTTGCCGGTCCCTGTCCGTCGAAGCGGAGGTCGAGCCGGCCATAGAGGCTCGCTTCGTCGCGGTACCAGCTGTCCGATATCAGCGGCCAGAAGGCTTCCGGTATCTTCAGGCGGCGCAGATATTCCTCGTCGTCGACCGCAAGCCCGACCAGTTCGAGGCACATGGCGTCGATCTCGGCCGTCGGCAACTCGATCTCGCGTTCGACCTCGTCGAGCGTGAAGGCGTAGTAGCCGCGTTCGTCCCAGTAACGCTCGCCGTCGATGGTGTGAAAATCAAATCCGGTTTCGTCGGCGGTCTGGCGCCAGTCGTCGCGCTCGGAGCAGGCGAGGCGCCGCATCGGCGGCCGCTAGCCGCCGCCGTGGGCGTGGCCGACATGCCCGTGAAAATGCCCATGGAACCGCTGCACCCCGCCGCCGAAACCGCCATAGGTCACGCGGCAATAGCGCCTGCCATCCGCATCGTACACCAGGGTGTAACCGGATTCGCAATATCTCCGCGGCACAAAACCCATCGACACCGCGCCGACGGCAGCCGTACCCATCATGGTCAGAACGACACGGCGCGAGCGTTTCATGGCGAGGACCCCCAGTGTTCTTCCAGGATTGTTCCGTACCGATCCTCTCTCATTCGCCAGCGGCGAGGCAAGGGCAAGCGAGCCACTTCAATTTATTGTGCGGCGGAATAATCCGGAACGCGCTTCGTTTAGCGAAGCCCCGGTTGATCGGCGCACACGTTTTGCGTGGCGCAGACCAACAGGCCGCCGCCTCGTTCACTTCTCCAGCGTCACCAGCGTAATGCCGTTCACGAGGCTGTTGGCTAACAGCCAATTGCCGTCTGATGTGACCGAGGTGTTGCGCACGATGTTGCCGCCGCCCGGAATCGCCCAGCTCTGGAATTTCTCGGTTTTGGGATCGAACCGCACCACGGTATTCGGGGTCGCGCCGGACTCGCTGTACCAGATCACGCCCGAGATCGCCGAGATGCCATAGGGCTCGGACTTCGGCCCGCTCGGCGAGGCCCATTCGGTCACCTTGCCGGTCGCGGGATCGAGCCGGCCGAGATAGCCGCGCGCGAAATCGGTGTACCAGACGATATCGTCGCCGGTGATCGCGATGCGGCGCGGGCGAGCCTTCGGATCGGGCAGCTTGTATTCATGAAACTCCATCGTTTTGGTGTCGATGCTGCCGATCTGATTGATGCCGAACTCGTCGAAGAACATCACGCCCTTCGAATTCAGCGCCATGCCGTAGGGGCGCGCGCCTGACGTCGGTGGCGTGAACAGCTTGATCTCGCCGCTCTTGGGATCGAGACGCCCGATGCGATTTAGATTCTGCATCGTGAACCACAGGATTCCGCTTCGGTCGAACATCAGCGTATGCGGGTCGCCCGTCTCCGGCGTCGGATATTCGGTGACAGTGCCGGTCTTGGGATCGAGCTTGCCCATCAGCGAGGCGGTATTGCCGGTGTACCAGATGTTGCCGTCCTTATCCTCCATCAGGCCGTGCGGTCCCGAATGCGCGGTCTTGAGATGAAATTCTCTGATCGCGCCGGTTTTCGGATCGACGCGGCCGAGCACGTTGGCCAACTGCCCGCTGTACCAGAGCGAGCCGTCGCTTGCGGCCAAAGGATCATGCGGCCGCGAGCCCGGCGTCGGCGCCTGCCACTCCTTGAACGAGATCTTGACGGGTCCCGGGGTCACCGCGCCGGACGGCTTGCCCTTTTCCGGGAAGGCCTTGATCAGATAGGCCTTGAGCGGCTCGACCTTGGCCGCCGGCAGCGGCGCGCCCTGGTTTTGCATCATCCGCAGCACGGTGGTCCAGCCTTCCGGCGTGTAGCCCGACCCTACCCGGCTCAAGAGCGTGTGGCAGCCATTGCAGGTGGTTTCGGCAATTTCCTTGCCCGGTCCATCCGGCAATGCCTGGCCCCAGGCCGGCAGCGTGGTGCAGACAAGCGCCGCGGTCAAAATCACGCATGATTTGGTGGACATCGATACCTCCCTGATATCGGCGCTCTCCGGTGTCCGTGGCGCCATTATGGGGGGCAGCGTCGTCCGCAAATCGGCATGCGTCAACCGTGCGTAACTGGCCGAAGCAACGGGCGCATGTAGCCGTCACCATGCCCCTTTTGCCAATTCGACCGGCGCGGCGGGGCGCGATCGATGGCACAGGGGTGTCAACCGAAGCGGGAAAAACGGCGGGACCAATTGCATCAGAGCGGCTGACTCTTTGATCCGGATCATGGCGCCCGGCAACCGAAGTGGCAGGGTGCAGCCAAGGCGCCGCAGGCATGTTGGATGCCTGCGTGGCCATGAAGCAATAAGGAGCACGTCATGGAAAAGCGGAACGAAGTCCGTGCCGTCTATGCCGAGAGCCTGGTTTTCGGATCGAACTTCGGCCTGGCGGAAGGTTTGGCAACCGGTTTAGACGATGAAGTCAGCAAACGCGCGCCGTCGATTCCGGAAGCTGCTTGCGATGCTGAGAAGAGCAGTGCGGGCGGCGCAAAGATGTTGCTGATCGGTGACCCGTTTTGGCCGGCGTACTGACGAAAGGCAAAAGCGTCCAAAGGCGGCAATGATGCCGCGCGGTCTCGAGATGCCGGGTCTATGCCGGGGGCGCCCGAACCGTTCCCAACAAAAACCCCGCCGTTTTCGGGCGGGGTCCAGTCTGGGAGGTTGAGAGCCGGATCGCGGCTCTCCATGAAAACCGGTCAGGCGGGAATTCTGTCTTCCACCTCATGCGGCTCGCGCAGCACGTAGCCGCGGCCCCACACGGTTTCGATGAAGTTGCGGCCTTCGGAGGCATTGGCGAGCTTCTTGCGCAGCTTGCAGATGAAGACGTCGATGATCTTCAGCTCCGGCTCGTCCATGCCGCCATAGAGATGGTTGAGGAACATTTCCTTGGTGAGGGTGGTGCCCTTGCGGAGCGAGAGGAGCTCCAGCATCTGGTATTCCTTGCCTGTCAGATGCACGCGCTGGCCGCCGACCTCGACCGTCTTGGTGTCGAGATTGACCACGAGATCGCCGGTCTGGATCACCGACTGGGCGTGGCCCTTGGAGCGGCGCACGATCGCATGGATGCGGGCGACCAGTTCGTCCTTGTGGAAGGGCTTGGTCATGTAGTCGTCGGCGCCGACGCCGAGGCCTTTGACCTTGTCCTCGATGCCGGCAAGGCCGGAGAGGATCAGAATGGGGGTCTTGATCTTGGAAACCCGGAGCTGCTTGAGCACGTCGTAACCGGACATGTCGGGCAGGTTGAGGTCGAGAAGGATAATGTCGTAGTCGTAAAGCTTGCCGAGATCGACGCCTTCTTCCCCCAGATCGGTCGTGTAGACGTTGAAACTCTCGGACTTCAGCATCAATTCGATCGACTGCGCGACGGCGCTGTCATCTTCAATCAGCAAAACGCGCATGCCAGTCCCCTTTAGTCGCCGCTGCGGGCGTCAGGTCGGCCGCACTTGCGGCACTCAAACGCCTTTGCACAACTGATTCGGATCCTGACGACATATGGTTAACAAAAACTGATTCCTTTACGCAAGATCCCTTCGTGCAATTTTTATCGAATCGCCCTAAGGTATTGCGTCGAAGCAGTTTTTCCTATCCGTTCTCGCTCAAGTTCCACGTTAAGAGTCAGGCCTAACCGACTCCCGCGACTCGCCCTTCCTTCTGATGGGCGAGCGCTCTCAGTCACCAAAGACAGTGACGTAATGATTAACGATGCGGGTAAACACGAAGTTAAGGCAGGAACCGAAATGCGCCGAAACTTAAGGTTTTCGCAATGAAGGGCTCAACGTGAAAGGCCTGGCCGAGCAGATCAGCGACGTCGACGGGATCAATATCTACGGGCGCGTGGTCGGCGTGCGCGGCCTGATGGTCGAGATCGCGGGGCCAATCCATGCGATGTCGGTCGGCGCCCGCATCGTGATCGAGACCGGCGGCAACCGCTACATCCCCTGCGAGGTCATCGGCTTCTCCGGTCCCAACGCGGTCGTGATGCCGTTCGCCGGCCTCGAAGGCGTGCGGCGGGGCTGCCGCGCCGTCATTGCCAACGCGGCGAGCCAGGTGCGGCCGTCGCCGCTCTGGCTCGGTCGCGTCATCAACGCGATGGGCGAGCCGATCGACGGCAAGGGACCGCTGCCGCAAGGTTCCTCGCCGGTGCCGTTCCGCAATTCGCCGCCGCCGGCGCATTCGCGCAAGCGCGTCGGGGCGCCGCTCGATCTCGGCGTGCGCGCGCTCAACACGTTCCTCACGTGCTGCCGTGGCCAGCGGCTCGGCATCTTCGCCGGCTCCGGCGTCGGCAAATCGGTGCTGCTGTCGATGCTGGCGCGCAATGTCGATGCCGACATCGCCGTGATCGGGCTCGTCGGCGAACGCGGCCGCGAGGTGCAGGAATTCCTGCAGGACGACCTCGGCGAAGAGGGCCTGGCGCGGTCGGTGGTGGTGGTGGCGACCTCCGACGAGCCCGCTTTGATGCGGCGGCAGGCGGCTTATCTGACCTTGGCGATATCCGAGCATTTCCGCGACGAAGACAAGAGTGTGCTGTGCCTGATGGATTCGGTGACGCGCTTTGCGATGGCGCAGCGGGAAATCGGCCTGTCGGCGGGCGAACCGCCGACCGCCAAGGGTTATACGCCGACCGTCTTCACCGAACTGCCGAAACTGCTGGAGCGCGCCGGCCCGGGCATGGGCAAGGGCACCATCACCGGCATTTTCACGATCCTGGTGGAGGGCGACGACCACAACGAGCCGATCGCGGACGCGGTGCGCGGCATCCTCGACGGCCATATCATGATGCAGCGGTCGATCGCCGAACGCGGGCGCTATCCGGCCATCAACGTCCTCCGATCGATTTCCCGAACCATGCCGAAAGCGGCCGATCCGGTCTTTTTGCCGACCATTACCCGGGCCCGCCGGGTGATGGCGACCTATGCCGACATGGAGGAATTGATCCGGCTCGGGGCCTACCGGGCCGGTTCCAGCCCCGAGGTCGACGAGGCGATCGCCCTGCATGAGCCGCTGGAGGGCTATCTGCGCCAGGCCAAGGACGAGGTGACCAGCCTCTTCGAGGGATACCGGCAACTCGAGCGAATCCTGGGAAGCTTGGAAACGGAACGCTAACTTTGTCAGGCCATCATCCGCGCCACACAACTAACGACGCCGGCGGGGTCCCTGGGGGGAGCCGGCTCCGTCCCGCTTTCAGATCGGGACTTCTGGGGAGTATGAGTTCGATGAAGTCACGTGAAACCCTGATCCGCCTGAAGAAGTTTCAGGTCGATGAAAAGCGCCGAAGGGTCACCCAGATCGAAGGCATGATCGCCGACTTCCAGCGTATGTCGGTCGACCTGGAACGGGAAATCCAGTCCGAGCAGGAGCGCGCCGGGATCAACGATCCCTCGCACTTCGCCTATCCGACCTACGCCAAGGCTGCGATCCAGCGGCGGGAAAACCTGACCCGTTCCGCCGACGAACTGCGGATCCAGCTCGAAGACGCCAAGAGCCTCTTGAGCGAGGCATTTGAGGAGCTGAAGAAGGTCGAACTGCTGGACGAGCGCGACCAGGCGCGCGAGCGCGCCGAGGAAAACGCCCGCGAGCAGGCCGACCTCGATAGTATCGGCCTGATGCGCGCCCGCATCGGCGCGGCGATCGCCTGAAGCACCCTTTCCGCACCCATTTGCCGGAAACCAGCAAACCCGGGCCGCAAGGTCCGGGTTTTTCCTTCGGAACCCCATGTCCACAGACCGCCCGCGGTGACTTGGTGGACCGGCTGGGCGCAGGATATGATACGACCATGGGGAATGGCCTGGGCGTCTATGAGAGCGATGGCGTACCGGATTTGGGGGTCTGAATGCTGACGCCAGCTGAGTTGGTCTGGCTGATTGCCGCGGTTGCGAAGGGGGATCAGGCCGCTTTCGAGCGGCTTTACACCGCAACGCGCGCGAAACTCTTCGGCGTGGTGCTCCGTATCTTGCGGCGACAGGATCTCGCCGAGGAGGTTATTCAGGAGACTTACGTCAAGATCTGGAACAGCGCCGGACAGTTCAATCCGGCCCTCGCATCGCCGATCACGTGGATTGCGTCGATTGCCCGCAACCGGGCCATCGACGTCGTGCGCAAGAAGAGCGAGCTCTCGATCGAGGAGGAGCCGACGGCGATGGAAGTGGCCGCCGAGAGCCAGGATCCGCTGGCGCGGCGGGAGATGAGCGAGGAGTTGAAGCGGCTTCTGGAATGCGTCGGCCGTCTTGAGCCGGATCGGCAAAAGCTCGTGCTGCTGGCCTATTACAACGGCTGGAGCCGCGAGCAGCTGGCGGCGAAGTTCGAGACGCCGGTGAACACGATAAAGACCTGGCTGCGCCGCAGCATGATGGACATCAGGGAATGTCTTGGACTTTGAGATGATGGCTTACAGCGACGACCATATCGCGCTAGCCGCGGAATATGCTCTCGGCACCCTCGACGCCGACGAACGGGCGCAGGTCGAGACCATGATGTCCGTCGACAAGGACTTCACGGCGATCGTGCAGGCGTGGGAGTACCGGCTCGGGGTGCTGAACCAGATGGTCGGTTCGGTCGAGCCGCGGCCCGAGGTCTGGGACCGGATCAGAACCGCCACCGGGCTTTCGGAGACGCAGGCGCCGCTGGTGCTTCCCGAGCCTCCGCCGCCCCCGTCGCCGGCCGCGTACGAAGCGGCTGCGCCGATGCCGGTCGTCGTCGACAATTCGAACGTGATCAGTCTGTCTGCCCGCGCGCGGCGCTGGCGCAACTTCGGCACGGCGATGTCCGCGATCGCCGCGGGCCTGGTCGCGGTCATCGCGGTCGGCGCCTATCAGCCGGATCTGTTGCCCGACGCCATTCGCCCGAAGCCCCGCACCCAGGTGGTCGAGATCAAGACGCCCGCCCTGCCGGCGCCGCCCTCGGCCCAGTATGTCGCGCTGCTGCAGAAGGACGGCGGCTCGCCCGCCTTCATTCTCACGGTCGATGCGTCGACAAGGAAATTCACGATCCGCCGGGTCGGCCCGCCCGCCGAGCTCGGCAAGAGCTACGAACTGTGGCTGATCTCGAACAAGCTGCAGCAGCCGCGCTCGCTGGGCGTGGTCGGCAGCGGCGACTTCACCTCGCGTCCGGTGCTGGCTTCCTACGACCCCGACATCGTCAAGGACGCGACCTATGCGGTGACGATCGAGGACGGGGGCGGATCGCCCAGCGGCCAGCCGACTTCGCCGCCGGTCTACACCGGCAAGCTGATCGAGAGCATTCCGTCCCGCTGAAGCCTCCCGCTCCTGCAATATCTGCGCTGTTGACGACACCGCTTGCTCGGTAAAGCCCGGCTTCGGCAGGAAAGCCCTTGCCTGTTTGTGCTACTTTTGATTGTATATTGGAACTAACTCGGCCTAGAATTTACTAAACGAAGGTCCGCAATTTCAGGCCCGATGTCGCGGGTCAGCCGGATACTTTGATCCGATGGAATTCCAGCGGACTGCACCGTGCCACGAAATCGATCGGCTGTGACAGCTTCGGTGCGCCGACCAAAACCTGTTTTCAACGGAGGAATATTTCATGTGTTGTATCTGCCATATCGTGCCAACGAAAGCACTGAAGCGTTTCGAGAACGATCGCTCGCTTTCGACAGCGCAAAGGAAAAACTTCGGCGACACGATCAAGATCGACGCCGAACTGCGAAAACTTCGCGCCCAGGCCGGGAGGTTGACCCGCGTCGCGACCTCGATCTCGGCGCCGCTCGCGGTCGCTGCGGTGGCCGCCCCGACTGTCCCGGTCTATGATTGTAACCACGTCCAGACGCTGCCCGGCGCGATGATTGCCAATCCGGCGAATTCTGCGGATCCGACCGCCAAGCGCGCCTTCGGTGAAACGACCGCGGTCGCGGCGTTCTATTTGCAGGTATTCGGACGCAATTCCATTGATGGCACGGGCATGTCGATGGTTTCATCGATTCACTACGGCGCGGGTTATAACAATGCCTTCTGGAACGGGTCGCAGATGACCTATGGCGACGGCGACGGATCAATCTTCGTCGACTTCACCAAAGGCAATGACGTGATCGGCCACGAACTGACCCATGGAGTGACCCAGCACAGCCTGCAGCTCAACTACATCAACGAGGCCGGCGGCCTCAATGAGAGCCTCTCGGATTGTTTCGGCTCGATGTTCCGTCAGTGGGAAGCCAAACAGAACGTCACTCAGGCAGATTGGTTGATCGGCAAGGACATCATGGGTCCGCTGGCGCTCCAGAAGGGCTATGCCTGCCTGCGTGACCTGGCCAATCCCGCGGCGAAACATTGCCTGGCGCCGCAACCGACCAAGTATTCCCAATACAAGCCCGGCATGGATCCACACGAAAGCAGCGGAATTCCAAACCTTGCCTTCTGGGCGACCGCGATGGCCGTGGGCGGCAACAGCTGGGACAAGGTCGGTCAAATCTGGTACAAGTCGATGACGGGCTTCGGCCCAACACCCACGATGAAGATGCAGGCCTTTGCTGATCGCACCCGCGCCGTGGCTGCCCAGCTTTACCCTGGCAATGCTGCTGTTGCTGGTGCAGTCAACGCAGGATGGAAAAAGGTTGGGCTGTAGCGGGCCTGCGCAGCTGGAGGCCCGACGAGGACAGCAGGCGATGGGCACGTTGAAAATCGAGAGAATCGGGGGATTTGCCGGTTTCGGGGTGGCCGGTTCGAAGATCAAAAGCGGCGGGGAGCAGGCTGTCTCGGCGCTCTCCGCCGACGATCGGGCTGCGGTGGACGCCTTGTTCAATAATCCGGAACGTTACGCGCGATCCGGCTCGCAGCCGGACGTCTTTCGCTACCGCATTACCCGCATCTCAAACGGAAAGAATGAGACCGTGGAAGTTCCGGAATTGGCGGTTCCCGCCGCGCTCAGGGCCTGCGTGTCTGACAAGCTGACCTGATCACGCCCAAAAAAGAAAACGCCCGTGGGGAGCGGGCGTTTTCGGTAGTCAACTTGGGGGTAGTTGGGGTCTTCTATTATCCACGTGGCGACTTTGGGGGGCTGGTAAAGAGCCGCGTGAATTCGCAAAATTCGTTAGCGCACCACCGTCATGTTCGAGTTCGTCACCGCCACCGGCTTGCCTGCCTTGATGACGCGCGCCGTCTGGGTGAAGTCGTCCGAACTGGTACGGGCCGAGATGCCGAAGCCTGCCACCGCGATACCGGCAACGAGCGCCACGACCACGATCTTCAGATGGGTCGAGCGATCCGCGCTGTAGATCGAATGGTTCATCGAGGTCTCCTGCCGCCTTCCTGTCCTGACGGATTTGTCTGCGTCGTCCGCCAGCAGGTTCAACACCTCACCGTCAACAACGTAGGGATTCGTCCTTCCGTTCCTAAGAGGCGATCACAAGGCGGTGATGAGAGTTGAACGCCCGCGACCGCATTACCGTGGCTACAATCCTTACCGCGACAAATTGCTGAATTCTTGCAGAATGTTATAAGATTTTATGGATTTGGAGCATTCCGTGGCGCAAACGGCCGCCGGTTCCGCGCCCGAGAAATAAATCGTTTGCCTGTGGCGAAAAAGTCCCGCCGCCGGTGCGCTGATTTGACCTTGCCTTCAGATGCTGCCGACCGTCTTCAGCCGCGCGCGCGGATGGATTTCGGCTTGCGACAGCACGGTGGTTTGCTGCCGGAAGCGCTCCACCAGCGAACGCACGAACGGGCGGATCGCCGCCGACGTCACCAATACCGGCGCCTCGCCCTCGCGCGCGGCCTGCTCGAAACGTTCGCGCACCGCGGTCATGAACTCCGACAGTTTCGAAGGCTGCATCGCCAGCGAGCGCTCCTCGCCGGTGCCGACCAGCGATTCGGCAAAGGCCTGTTCCCATTTCGCCGACAGCGCGATCAGCGGCAGGTAGCCGGCGGCGGAGGTGTTTTGCGCGCAAATCTGCCGCGCCAGCCGGGCGCGAACGTGCTCGACCACGGTGGCTGGGTTGCGCGAGAACGCCAGCGCGTCGGCGATGCCCTCGAGAATGGTCGATAGATCGCGGATCGAGATGCGTTCGGCCAAGAGCAGCTGCAGCACGCGCTGAATGCCCGAGATCGTGATCAGGCTCGGCACGATGTCCTTGATCAGTTCGCCCTGCTCCTTCGGCAGATCCTTGAGGAGTTTCTGCACCTCGCCATAGGACAACAGGTCCGACATGTTGGTCTTGAGCAGTTCGGTGAGGTGGGTCGACAGCACGGTCGCGGCGTCGACCACCGTGTAGCCCTTGAGAGAGGCTTCCTCCTTCAGGCTGGCGTCGACCCAGGTTGCGGGCAGCCCGAAGGTCGGCTCGATGGTGTGGATGCCGGGCACGCTGACCTGGTTTCCGGCGGGGTCCATGACCATGAACTGGTTCGGCCAGATCTTGCCGGTGCCGGCGTCGACTTCCTTGATCTTGATGACGTAGGTGTTGGCCTCGAGCTGCACGTTGTCGAGGATGCGCACCGCCGGCATCACGAACCCCATCTCGATCGCGAGCGAACGGCGCAACGCCTTGATCTGCTCGGTCAACCGGTCGGTGCCGTCGGGGCCGTTGACCAGCGGCAACAGCGCATAGCCGAGCTCGATCTTGAGATCGTCGATCTTCAGCGCGGTCGAGATCGGCTCTTCCGAAGCCGCGCTTGCCGCGGCGGCATCGGGCGCGGCCGCGGCGGCTGCGGCGGCCGCCGTGGCGGCGTTCTTGCGTTTGCGCGCATGCCATGTCAGCGCCGCGGCGCCGCCGCCGAGTGCGAGAAAGGGCAGCATCGGAATGCCCGGCAGCGTCGCCAGCACCAGCATGACGCCGGCCGACATGCCGAGCGCCTGCGGATAGCCGGAAAGCTGCTTCATCAGCGCCTTGTCGGCGGCGCCGCTGACGCCGGCCTTGGAGACCAGAAGGCCGGCCGCGGTGGAGACGATCAGGGCCGGTATCTGCGTCACCAGGCCGTCGCCGACCGTGAGCAGCGTGTAGGCGTGCGCGGCCTCGGCGAAGGACAGGCTCTGCTGGAGCACGCCGATGATGATGCCGCCGATGATGTTGATGAAGACGACGAGCAGTCCCGCGACGGCGTCGCCGCGGACGAACTTCGAGGCGCCGTCCATGGCGCCGAAGAAGCCGCTTTCGTCTTCCAGCGCCTTGCGGCGCTCCTTGGCGGCCTTTTCGTCGATCAGGCCGGCGGACAGATCGGCGTCGATCGCCATCTGCTTGCCCGGCATGGCGTCGAGGTGGAAGCGCGCGGCGACTTCGGCGATGCGCCCGGAACCCTTGGTGATGACCACGAAATTCACGATCACCAGGATCGCGAACACGATGAGTTCGATCACGAAATTGCCGCCCATCACGAAATTGCCGAACGCCTGGATGACGTGACCCGCGGCGTCGGTGCCCTCGTGCCCGTGCGACAGGATGAGCCGCGTCGAGGCGAGGTTGAGCGACAGCCGCAGCATGGTCGAGATCAGCAGGATGGTCGGGAACGACGAGAATTCCAGCGGCGCCTGGATGAACAGCGAGGTCATCAGGATCAGGATCGACAGCGTGATCGAGATCGCGAAGAAGAGGTCGAGCACGATCGAGGGCAGGGGCAGGATCAGCACCACCAGGATGGTGAGGATGCCGAACGCCAGCGCGAGATCGCCGCGCTTTAGGATGTTGCCGATTTCACTGAGACTGGGAAATCCGGTCCCCGGGCCGCCCGCGCCCTGACCCGCCGTGACATCCACCATGGTCGCTGCTTCCCCCCGCGAGTGCCGGTCACGGTTACCAAACGCCGGCGCGGCGGCCGAAAGGCCGCCGTTTCGAAAGTGAGGCACCGCACTGGCGTCCACGGGTACTCCCCCGTTCTACGCGGCTGACGCGACACTCAACTTCTTCACCCGGCAATTTTTGCCCGGTTTATGGTTAGGAAAGGGTTAACGGGGGCTCTTTTCCCTCTCCCCGCTTTTTCGCGGGGAGAGGGAAGGGTGAGGGGCTCTATCCCAGACCTGGACTCGCGGAGAGCCCCTCCCACCCGCCGCGCAAGAGCGCCATAGCCGGGGCTTCGCTCCGGCGTTCTTCGATAAGAACGGCCGCCGGCGGCGGCCTACGCTCTCGCCGCACGCGGGGCGAGGTAAGACGAGCATTCCGTTGCCCTACATCCGCATGCCTAATCTCGCGGCAATGTTGGTTGACCGCAGCGCGGCGGGCGGCGAAGTTGCGTCACCGTGCACGCCCCCTCCGATCACAGAGATTCCGCCCGCTTCACCCCTGACTCTGCGCCAGGCCTGGGTGCGGCTTGCGCTCGCGCTTCTGATCGGCTCGATCGGCAGCGTCGGCATGTGGTCGGCCGTCGTGGTTTTGCCGGTGGTGCAGACCGAATTCGGCGCCACGCGCGGCGCGGCGTCGCTCGCCTATACCCTCACCATGCTCGGCTTCGGTTCCGGCGGCGTGGTGACCGGGCGGATCACCGACCGCTTCGGCATCGTGGCGGCGATGGCGCTCAGCATTGGCTTCCTCGGCTCGGCTTACGTTCTGGCGGGACTATCGACCACGTTGTGGCAATTCATCGCCATCTATTTCCTGATCGGGCTCGGCACCTCGGCGACGTTTGCGCCGCTGATGGCGGAAGCCTCGCACTGGTTCGAGCGCTATCGCGGCCTGGCGGTGACCATCGTGGCCAGCGGCAATTACCTCGGCGGCGCGGTCTGGTCGCCACTGATCAATTGGGGGACGCAGGTTTCCGGCTGGCGAACCACCCATATCGCGGTCGGCATCTTCTGCGGCGTGGCGATGACGCTGATCCTGCTCGTGCTGCGCGCCCAGATCGGCGGCGCCAAGGTGCGCGATCACGACAACGCGCCGCCGCCGCGGGTCGATCTCAATATTTCGACCAACACGCTGACGGTGCTGTTGTGCATCGCCAGCATTTCCTGCTGCGTGGCGATGTCGATGCCGCAGGTCCACATCGTCGCCTATTGCGGCGACCTCGGCTATGGCGTGGCGCGCGGCGCGGAGATGCTGTCCCTGATGATGGCGTTCGGCGTGGTCAGCCGCATCGGCTCGGGATTTTTAGCCGACCGCATCGGCGGCATAAGGACGCTGTTGATCGGCTCGGTGGCGCAGGGCGTTGCGCTGTTGTTCTATTTGTTCTTCGACAGCCTGACCTCGCTCTATTTGATCTCGGCGATGTTCGGCCTGTTCCAGGGCGGCATCGTGCCGAGCTACGCCATCATCGTGCGCGAGGCGATGCCGGCGCGCGAGGCCGCGACCCGGGTCGGGATCGTGATCTTCGCTTCCGTGTTCGGCATGTCGTTCGGCGGCTGGGTGTCGGGCGTGATCTTCGACGCGTCAGGCTCCTACGCCGCGGCCTTCATGAACGGCCTCGCATGGAATGCGCTCAACATCACCATCGTGGTGGGGCTGTTGATCCGCTCGCGACAGCGGCTCGTGATGGCGTAATCGCGCTACACGTCCTGGCCCGCCTTGAGCAGCAGGCAGCCGATGATCTTCAGGCTACCGTCCGCCTCTTGCTCCAGCGTATAGAGCGCCTCCCAGGCCTCGCCGTCGTCGTCGACGATGTTGACGTGCTGGAAGACCATGCCATCGGCGATGTGCCCTTCGCCGAATTCGAAGGTCCGGTGGCGATAGACCGGGGCGTAGCGGTGCTGGACCATGAACATGAAGGTGTCCGCTCCCGGAAACATGTCATGGATCGCAGGCGCGGCGTAGGAATAGGCGGATGCCGCGTCGTCGCGGCTGAAGGCTTCGGCCTGCGAACGGATCACGCCTTGGGCGGCGGCGACGTCGTCGCCGGCACTGGCGGGAAACGCGAGGCCGATCAGGAAAGCGGCAAGCAGCAGAAGAGCGCGCATCAGGGGCTCCCACGGTTCATCGGAAGCGGTCAGGCCCTGAAAATTACATAAGGGAACGGCTGCAAACAACGGGTGGCCGTCACAAGTCCGTCATCTCGTCCGAGGCGACGGCGCGGGCGTCGTACGGCTCCTCAAACCAGCGCGGCACCGCGCCTGAGCGCTCCCAGGGTTTTTTCGGCGACCGGGCCCCTTCGAAAGGCGACGCCCATCAGCGGGCCGTCGACCCATGCCCGCTTGCAGCGGCGAAATACCGGGCTGCCGAACGCCGACAGCACCAGGAAGAATTCCGTCAGTTCGGCGGCGGTGCTCTCGAGCTTGATCCGGGCGCCGCTTTCCGACACGTCGAGCAAGTGGCAGTCGCGGCTCCAGGTGCCGTCGATCGCCATTATCCTGGCCGCGAGCGGCTTCTCGAATTGAACGCGGGAAGCCTTTCTGCGCTCGTCGAACGTCGTGGCCATGAACCCCAGCCGTTGAATGATACGAATGAACCGCAGTGATGCGGCAATGCCTGAGACGAACTGGTCGATGTGAGGCATCCCATATTGAGGCGAGTTCCTGACATGCGCGTTAACTTGAGAAGCCGTAGAAATCCGGGTATGGCGCCCATGGCGCGGTGCGCCTCGGCATCCGCCCCCAACTATTTCGGCAGCCCCACCAAATTCTGTTTCGCCTCCGGGTTGCCGAGGGCTGCTGCCTTTTCGTACCACTGGCGGGCCATCTTGACGTCGCGGCGGACGCCGGCGCCCTGGTAATACATCACCCCGAGATCGTTCATGTTGGCGGCGTCGCCGAGCGCAATGCCCTGTTCGAACAACCGGCGCGCCTCGGCGTAGTCGCGCGGCACGCCCTTGCCGTAGAGATAGAGCAGGCCGAGATTGTTCATGCCCGCCGGCACGCCGGCCTTGGCGGCCGCCTCATAGAGCCGGCGCGCCTCCGCCAGATCCTCGGCGAGGCCGTGACCGTGCTCGTACTGCCAGCCGAGATCGACCATCGCGATCGGCTCGCCCAGCGCCACCGCCTTGCCGTACCAGCGCGCCGCCTCGGCATAATCTCGCTTGACCCCGCTGCCGCCCTCATAGAGCGCGCCGATATTGTTCATCGCCATCGGGTAACCGGCGGCGGCCGCCCTTTCGTAGAGCCGCCGCGCCCCGGCATAATCTTTCCGGGCGTACGCCACGCGTCCCGCCTCGAAGGTGAACCTCGCCACGTCGGGATAGCGCGCGATCGCGTCGTTGCAGGCGGTGCTTGCGGCCGCGACGTCGATGTTGTCGACCTCCACGCCGGCGAGATCCGGCGCATGACCGGTGTCATAGGGCATCCCCGCGAGATGATCGCAGTCGGTGACGAGGTCGCGCCGCAAGGCATCGTCCGACGGCCGGGCTTGCGGCGCGGGTGACGCCGTCGTCTCCGTCGCCGTCATGTTCGTCGAAGGCTGTGCCGGCTTGCCGGCGAAAAAGAAATTGCCTGAAATCGGCGAAGAAGACACCCACGGCACTTGCCGGCCCTGGATCGCCTTGTCCACCGCCAGCCCCACTTCGTTGAAGGTCTTGAACAGGCCGTAGCCAGGCTCTTGCATGGTCGCGACGAGCGCCTCGGTATAGGGGCTGTGGCCGTCGTCGCCGTCGAGCGACACGCTGTGCGGCTGGGTCGCGAATGAAATCAGGGTCCCGAGCGGCGCCTGCATCTGCGCCAATCCGCCGGTCGCGGACTTCACGCCGCTGTCGCGAAACGGGTTATCGCGGCAGGCATCGAGTAGTACCAGGTTGATCCGGGTGCCGGATTTTTCCATCTGGTCGAGGATGCCGGCAAGACCGATGGTTTCTGCAAACACGTCGCCTTCATCGGCCGGATGGGCGTCGACCGGCACCAGGAGATTGAGGCCGTGCGTCTCGACTCCATGGCCGGCATAGTAGAACAACGCGACGTCCGCGCCGATCAGCGCCTTGCCGAACTCCTGCAGCGCCGCGTCGAAGCCAGCCTTGTCGACGTCGAGCCTGGCGCCGCCGCCGACGACGAAGAAACCGAGTTTCAACAGCGTGTCCGACATCAGCCTGGCGTCGGCCGCGGGATTTGGCAGCGCCGGCACGGCGCGATAGGCCGAATTGCCGATCACGAGCGCCACGCGTTTTTCGGCATGCGCGGCCGAGCCACCGGCGCACATCAGGAATGCCGCGAATATCAGCCGCGCCACCATGGCGATCCGACCGGTCATGACAGGGCTCTCGATGCGGGAGAACCCCGCTGCGTATTGGTCTAGCCGGGCGCGCGACTGGTTCGAGCGCGAGGGTTGATCGCGGCGCCCGCCTATCTGATATCGTCGAAATTGTTGATGTCGGGCGATGCGCGTGCCGGAAACAGCCGCGCCGTGGAAGAGGCGGACAACAACCGCTTGCATTTCGCCTCATCCGCTTCGCCGCTGCGCGAGGCCTCGCCGCGCCGCTCGGCGAAATAGTCATCCTTGCGGTTGACGATGAGCGTGGCGCGATCGCGCTCCAGCGTGTCCGGATTGGTCCCCTTGTCATCGGACCGGAACGCGCCGCCAACGACCTTGCCGGTCATCTCGTAGTCGCAGCCGGCCTTCCAGTCGCCCTGGTCCCACTTCCAGCCCTTCGCCTCGAGGCTTCCGTCGGCCGCGGCCGTCACTTTCAGGATGGCGTTGTGCGCGAGCCACACGCCTTCGAAGCCGCCGCGGTTTTCGTCGAAGCCTTCGAGCAGCGCAATTCGCTCGCGCTGCATCCGGTCAACCTCGTACCGCGCATTTTCGGTGAAATGGATCTCGTAGCTCGTCTTGTTCCAGGCCGGATGCAGGAACTCGATATGTTGCGCGGCCTGCGCGTGGACGTAGCCGCGCTGGTCCTCGATCAGCGCGCGCCGCGTCGTCGGATCCAGCCGCGGCAGCAGCGCCTTCCATGCGCGATTGAGCCTGCGGTCATTGTCGGCGAGAGCGGGATCGGCGCAAATCTCCTCGTCGGTTGCGGTGGAGGGATGCGCGCAGTCGAAGCTCGGCGCGACGAATACGGCGTCGGCCGCGCCGCTCGCGGCTTGAGCGTCTGCCTTGCCGCCGGCAAAATAGCTTGCGGTGATCTGGCCGGTGAAGTCGCATCCGGGGATCTTGGGGTCGTTGTAGTCGCGGTTGTCGGTGACCACGGCGCGGAGCGTCTCGCCCTGGCGCCGGATTCTTAGCAGCGGCCATTTGGCCGAGGTCGACGCCGCGGCATCATTGGCGGCACCGCTCGCGGGCGTGCCATCGGCAACGATCCTTCCCCTCAGCCAGCCGTCAGGCGCGGCGGAAAGTAGCGCGCTTGCCCGGCATGTTCGCTTCAGGTTGTCGTCCGTTCCGTAAACGGTGTTGATATCGATCGCGATCCGGTAAGCGCCGCCATCGGCCGGCGTCAGCGCGAGGTTGCCGAAGGCGTTGACCCAGCGCCCGGCAATTCCAGCCCGGCCAAAGCCGGCGGCGATCTCCTGCAATGTAGCGATGCGCTGGCGCAGCTTCGTGACGAAGGCTTCTCGCTCGTCGTCGGCGCCGGACTCCATGACGTATTCGGCGGCGCTGACGATCATTTCGTTGAACCAGACCTGGTCGCGCTTCAACAGCGGCCTGGCATTCACAGGCGCCCTGGCGAGCGCCGGTCGAAGCTCTTTTTCGATTTGCCCGGGCAGTGCGTCGAGGTTGGCCTCCTTGCAGGTATCAGGCTTGAGCGGCGCCTCCTCGCCGTCGCAGAGCGCGAGCAGCGTCGGACCGCTGCTGACGGCGCTGACGCCATCGTCCGTTGCACGCGCGGTGACGGGCGCCAGCAACAAGCCGGCCAGAGCCAGCGCCGCGAGACGGTGTGAAGCAGACATGGGGCGTCCCTCGCTGCCGGCGCAAGATGACGCCGGCTCCGGTTTGTGTCGCCGGAGTTGCGAATGAGGTTCAGGGCAAAGCGGCCGTCGACCGGCGGAGGATTTCGAAGGCGCGGGCGAGCTCGCGGCCGCCCTCGGTAATCAATTTCGCGGCATCGTTCGGATGCCGATGTGGAAATAGACGTCGCAGATAGTGCCTGCCAAGCGGCGTAACGTTTGGATGGTGACGTGACAAACACAAATCCATCTTCGCGCGTCCATCTCGAAGCCCGGAACCGGGTCGTTGTGCGCTGCACAAGGTTGCAATTTCAGAGAATTTTGGGCCGGGCGACGCCTGTGCGCAAGAAACCCACGGGCGCGCAAGCAAACAGTTTGCTCTCTCGAGGCAGGCCGCGGCCAATGCAAAGGCCAGGGCGTTAATCGCGGGAATTTTCGGCACGCTGTCCTGCGCACGGTTGAAGTGGACACGCAGGACAAGCCTAACGCCCTTGTTCCGGTCTCGATCGATTGCGATGATGCCGTTCGAACACGAAAGCTCGCCGGACCGGCCGGACAAAACCGGCGAAGGCCGAAGAGGGACCAGTTGATGAAGCGCTTCAGATTCAGTCAGCAGGAGATCGTATTCGCCGTCTTCATCCTGCTTTTCCTGTTGTTCTCGATCTTCCTCCGCGGCTTCCTTTCCCCCGAGAATATGCTGACGCTGCTGCAGAACGTGGCGGTGCTCGGCATCCTCGGCCTTGCCATGGCGATCGTTGTGATCGGTCGAGGCATCGATCTCTCCCTCATCGCGGCGCTCGCGGTGCCTCCAGGCCTCGTGCTGCAGATGGTGCAGGATGGCCATTCGCTGGCGGGGTCGCTGGTGGTGGCCTTTCTGTTGTCGATCGGTCTCGGCCTCGTCAACGGCTGGCTGATCGCCTATGCCGAGGTGCCGTCGTTGTTTGCCACGCTCGCGACCGGTCTGTTGCTGGCGGGGCTCGGCCAGGCGGCGCTGTTCCAGTTTGACGTGGTGCAGTGGAGCTCGGGCATGGCAGGCTTCGAGCGGCTCGGTCAGGGGACGATCCTCGGCATTCCCAGCCCGATCGTGATGTTCGCTATCGCCTGCCTTGTCGTTTTCGTCCTGCTGCGGCTGACCCGCTGGGGCGCCTATATCTACGCGGTCGGCGACAATCCCTATGCGGCACGTGTTACTGGCATTCCATCGCGGCCGATCATTGTCCTGCAATACGTGCTCGCCGCGCTGATCGGCTGCTTCGCCGGCCTCGTGCTGGTCGCCTCGGTCAACTCGGGGCCGACCCGCATCTTCAATTCGACGCTGATCTACGACGTCATCCTCGTCGTCGTGCTCGGTGGAATCGGGTTGTCGGGGGGTCGCGGGGGCGTGGTCAATGTCATCATCGGCACGCTGCTGATCGGGACGATGCTGAACGGCATGACCATCCTGGACGTGCCCTACGCCGGCCAAAATCTCATCAAGGGAATTGTTCTGTTGCTCGCCGTCATCACGGATACTCTGCTCAATCCGCGCAACGAGGAGACGGCTCAACAGGGCGATATATGACCATACTTGAACCAGAAACTACACAAAGGGAGGAAACATCATGCGTGCTTGTCAATCTTTTCTGAAAACAACGCTTGCCGTGTTGGGCCTTGCCGCGTTCGCCGTGCCGGCGCTGGCGCAGCAAGGCCTGCAGGAGCCTTTCCAGAAGCCCTTCAGGGAGTCCCTCGCCGGCAAGACCGTCGCCTACGTTCCCGTGGCAATGAACTTCGACCTGACGGAAGGCTGGTACGCCGGACTGAAGAAGGAACTCGAGCCGTACGGCGTCAAATTTGAAATCCGTGATCCCAACTGGAATACCAACGCCGGCGCCCAGGCGGTCACCTCGCTGATATCGGAGAAACCGGCGGTGATGATCATCCACAATCCCGACGTGCAGACCTATGCCAAGCTTCTGCAGCGCGCCGAGAACGAGGGCATCTATGTCATCCAGATCAACATGGGCTCGGCCTATCGCAGCTCGGCCTTCGTCGGCGCGAACTGGATCGAGATCGGCGAGCGGGATACGGAAGCCGTGGTCAAGGCCTGCGAGGGAAAATCGAACAAGATCGCCGTCATCCAGGGTGCGCTGTCGGCGGCCGCCAGCGCCTACACGCTGCGGGGGGTTGAAAACATCCTCGCCAAGCACCCCGAGATCAAGGTGGTCTCGAGTCAGGCGGCCGACTGGGACGCCTCCAAAGCCAAGGCGATCGCGCAGACCGTGCTGAAGCAGAATCCCGACCTGTGCGGCATCGTGGGCTTCTGGGACGGCATGGACATCGGCACGGCAGCGGCGGTGAAGGAAGCCGGCCTTACGGGCAAGGTCTTCGTCGCAACCTCGGGCGGTGGCGAGCGCAAGGGTGCCTGCGAGCTCGTCAAGAACGGCTCTTTCGATCTCGACCTCAGCTATGACGTGCCGACGCAAGCGGCGCAGATGGCGGGCACGATCAAGTGGCTGTTGTCGTCAGGCGTGAAGCCGGGTTCGGTCAAGGGCTCGGAATACACGACGCTCATTCCCATCACCAAGGAAAACGCCGGCAGCGAGACGGCGTGCTGGAATCTCGCGGACCTCAAGAAGTGATCGTTTCGCGGATGCGCGTTCCGGGCTCACCGCCCGGGACGCGTCTTGCCTGCTTCCTTTTTCGTTGAATCCACGGAACGCTGATGCGCGATACCCTGATTCGGCTGCGATACCGCTATTGGCCGGACCATCTCCTCGGCGAGATCTTGTCCAAGCGCTGGACCGAGACCGCCATTCCGGTCATTCTCCTCTTGGCCATCGGTTTCGCACTGAGCCGCTCCATCGACCACTTCCTGTCGCCGTCCAGCCTCGCGGATACCGCGCGCCAGGCCGGGGAAATCGGCTTCATCGCTCTCGGCATGGCGCTGGTCGTCATCGTTGGCGGCATCGACCTTTCGATCGGATCGATGTTCGCGCTCACCGACTTCTGTGCGCTCTATCTGCTTGACGTGCTGAGCTGGCCGGTGCCCGCCGTGGTCGCTGCAACGCTGGTGGTCGGTGCGCTGCTCGGCGCCGTCAACGGCGTGTTGATCGGATATCTGCGGCTGCGCGCCTTCATCACCACGCTGATCACGCTCATCATCTACCGCTCCGCGTTCGATCTGTTGATCCAGCGCTATTCCAACGACATCGCGGCCGCGCTTCCCGACATTCCGTCGTGGAATTTCATCGGCGGCGGCGATCTCTTCGGTATCCCGAGCGTGGCGCTGGTCTACCTTGCCGTCGCTATATTCGGCCACGTCTTCATGACGCGCCTGCGCCCGGGATGGCACATCACGGCGATCGGCGGATCGCGGCGCTCGGCGTACAATTCGGGCATCCCGGTTCGACGGACGATTGCGTTCTGCTATGTCGCAAGCGGCGTGCTGACCGCCATCGGCGCGGTGTTCTTTGCGGCGCGACTCGGTACCGTCGGCGGCGACATCGGCGTCGGCCTCGAAGTCACCGTGCTGACGGCGACGGTGCTCAGCGGCATTACATTGGGCGGCGGCAAGGGATCGGTGACGAAATCGGCGGCCGGCGTGCTGATCGTCCTCTTGATCACCAACGGCCTGACGACCTTGAACGCGCGGGGCGGCGTCAACCGCATGGCGATGGCCGCGATTCTTCTGGTCGCGGCAACGATCGATATCCGCTGGCAGAAGAACCGCACCCGCATCATCAGCAAGGTCTATGTCGCGCCCACCTATCATTCCTTGCCGCCGCCGCCGCCGACCGAGATCGGCAAGGGCGGGCCCTTCGAGCAGAACGACAAGCTGCGGGATGTGACCGCGATCGGGCTGGGCCGGATCGAGGCGCCCGAGGACGTCATCCTCGACCGTAACGACGTGCTCTATGCGGGCTCGCGGCACGGCGACATCATCCGCTTCTTCCCGCCCGACTACGAGAGGATGGAGGTGTTTGCCCATATCGGGGGTCAGCCGCTCGGCATGGCATTCGACCGCGATGACAATCTCTACGTCTGCATCGGCGGCATGGGCCTGTACCGCATCAAGCCCGATGGCACGGTCGAGAAGGCGACCGACGAGACCAACCGGAGCATGCATTCGGTGAACGACGACAGCCGCCTGCGACTGGCCGACGATCTCGACATCACCGACGAGGGCCTGATCTTCTTCTCCGAGGCAACCGTGCGCTACGAGATGGACGAATGGCCGGTCGACGGGCTGGAGGCGCGCGGCAACGGCCGGATCATCTGCTTCGACACCAAGACCGGCAACACCCACACCGCGCTGCGCGGTCTCAAATTCCCCAACGGCGTTTGCGTCGCCAGTGACCGCCAGTCGATCCTGTTTGCGGAAACCTTCGGCTGCTCGATCAAGCGGTATTGGTTCGCCGGCCCGAAAAAGGGCGCGGTCGAGGTGGTGATGGACAATCTGCCGGGCTATCCCGACAACATCAACCTCGCCTCGGACGGCAACTACTGGCTGGCCATGGTCGGCATGCGAAGTCCCTCGCTCGACCTCGCCTGGAAGATGCCCGGCTTCCGCCGAAGGATGGCCAAGCGCGTTCCCGTCGACGAGTGGCTGTTTCCCAACATCAACACCGGCTGCGTCGTCAAGTTCAATGAGCAGGGCAAGATCCTCGAATTGTTCTGGGACCTCAAGGGCGTCAACCATCCGATGATCACCTCGATGCGCGAACACCGCGGCTACCTCTATCTCGGAGGCATCCTCAACAACCGGATCGGGCGATTCAAGCTGGAAAAGGCCGATCCGAATTTCGTGCAATACGACAAGCGGTGGGGGAGGCCCTCGTGATGGCCGCCCTGCGGGACTTCGCTAACCGCTTCCTCGGCCGCGGCGAAGCGACCATCACGGTGCCCTCGTTCGACGGGGCGTTGAAACCCAATCAGCGGCTGGAAGCGGCGCAAACCGTCCGGCAATGCAGCGCGCCGGAAGATCTCGCGACCGACGGCGCGACGCTCTATCTCGCCGACGGCCCCCGCCTGCTGCGTCTCGAGGGAGAGGCCGCGACGGAGCTGCGCAGCTTCGACCGGCCGATCTCGGCGCTCGCGGTCCTGCCCGGAGGCCGGTTGGCGGTGGCGCTCGGCGGCACCGAGGTCCGCCTCTATGCCAACGGCGAAGCGCGCGTTCCCGATGTTGTGTTCGGCGGTGGCGCGCTCCATGCCGTCAACGCGCTCGCGCCGGCGAGCGACGGTACGCTGATCGCGACCGACGGCTCTACCGTGCGCGGCGTCGATGACTGGGCGTGGGACCTGATGGAGCTCGGCCACACCGGTCGCGTATTGCGGCTGGATCCGAAGACCACGGAAGTTAGACAACTCGCCGGCGGCTTCGGCTATGCGTTCGGCGCCTGCGCGAGCGACGGCGAGGTGCTGGTCAGTGAAAGCTGGCGGCATCGCCTGGTTTCGATCGCGCCGAACGGCACGCGAAAAACCGTGCTGGATCATTTGCCGGTCTATCCCTCGCGGCTAGCGCCCGCCGCCGCTGGCGGCTTCTGGCTGACCGCCTTTACGGCCCGCACCCAACTCGTCGAGTTCGTGCTCCGCGAGCCCGCCTATCGGCGGCGCATGATGAAGGAGATCGACCCGGTGCATTGGGTGGTGCCGCGGCTGAGCTCCGGTCACACCTTCAAGGAGCCGCTGCAGGGCGCACACATCAAGACCATGGGAGTCATGAAGCCGTGGGCTCCGCCACGCTCCTACGGCCTCGTCATCCGCCTCGGACCTGACGGATCGCCGCGCTACTCGCTGCACAGCCGGGCCGACGGCGTCAACCACGGCGTCGTCGCGGCGGTGGAGTACGGCGGCGATCTCGTGGTGATCGCCAAGGGGCCGGGGCGCGTCCTGAAGCTGCCGCTGGCAGCGCTCGCCGGGGAATTCGAAGCATGACCGAGACCGCATTGTCGCTTGCCGCGGCAACCAAGCTCTATGCCGGCGTACCGGCGATCGAAAATGTTGATTTCGATCTGCGCCGCGGCGAGATCCATGCGCTGGTCGGCGAGAACGGCGCCGGCAAGTCGACCTTGACCAAGGTGATGGCCGGGGTGGTGACGCTGACGTCGGGCCGCATGACAGTCGACGGTATCGAGGTTTCCCCGAAGACGCCGCTGGAGGCGCGTCATCTCGGCATCGCCATGGTGTTCCAGGAGAACAGCCTGGTGCCCACCATGACGGTTGCGCAGAATCTCTTCCTGGGTCAGGAGAAGTTCTACAACCGCCTGCGCGGCATCTATATCGCCGCGCAGCAGTTCCTGCAGTCACTGAACTTCGACGTGACGCCGACGGCGACGGTCGGCGGGCTCGGGGCCGCCAAGAAGCAGATGGTCGAGATCGCGCGCGCGGTGCTGCACAAGGCCAAGGTAATCATCTTCGACGAGCCGACCGCGTCGCTGACGCCGGAAGAGAAGAAGTACTTCTTCGACCTCGTGCGCGATCTCAAGCAGCGAGGCGTGTCGATCGTCTTCATCTCGCACGCGCTCGAGGAAGCGCTATTGCTTGCCGACCGCATCACCGTGCTGCGCGACGGCAGGCACGTCGTCACCGACGACGCGGCGAAGTTCGACCGCGCGCGGATCGTGCAGGCGATGGTGGGACGCGACCTCTCCAACACGCTCTATGGCGCGCGCAAGAGCACGGTGCGCCCCTCCGGCAGGCGGGTCCTGACGGTGCAGAACCTGAAGATGGCGCCGATGGTGAGGAACAACTCGCTGTCGGTGTTCGCCGGGCAGATCACCGGCGTGTTCGGTCTCGTCGGCGCCGGCCGCACCGAGACCTTCAAGATCGTCTCCGGCGTGATGAAGCGCGACTTCTTCCACGGCGGCGAGGTGCTGCTCAACGACAAGCCGGTGCGCTACCGCGTGCCGGCGCCGGCGGTCGAGGCGGGCATCGCCTATGTCACCGAGGACCGCAAGGTCGAGGGCTTCTTCGAGACCGCATCGATTTCCCGCAACGTCTATCTCGGCCTGCTCGCCAAGTTCCCGAAACACCGGATGTTGCTGTCGCCGCGCGAATCGACGGCGGTCGGCAAGACCTGGATCGAGCGGCTGAAGGTCCGCGCCACCGGCGACGAGGCCAGGGTGGTCGAACTCTCCGGCGGCAACCAGCAGAAGGTCGTGATCGCCAAGTCGCTGGTCCAGGAGCCCGAGCTGATCATCTTCGACGAGCCGACCCGCGGCGTCGACGTCGGCGCCATCGCCGAGATCCACGAACTGATCAACCGGCTCGCCGACGAGGGCAAGGCCGTGGTGGTGATTTCCTCCTATCTGCCGGAGATCATGTCGCTGTCCGACCGGATTCTGGTTTCGCGCCAGGGCAAGGTCGTCGAGGAGTTTTCCGCGCTGGACGCGACGGAAGAAAAGATCATGTATGCGGCGATTCATTAGCTGCGGGTTGCGCGTTGTTGACGCGGTGACGAAGGCGGGCTCGGCCTTGCTCTGGCATCGTCAGCAACCGTCGGAGTAGACACGCATGGGCAAGCGGATCAATCGCTGCGTCGAACTCCTGGAGCAGGACCAGGCGATCTATTACGACGGTCCGCATAGCGGCCACGTGTTGACCCATGTGCAGGGCCGCATCGATGCCACTACCTGGGCCGACTACATGAATGTCGGCATGGAGCACGGCTCTTTCGACATGGCCGGCCTTGCCGAGTATATGCGCGGCATGGTCGACGCCGGGCCGACGCGGTCGGGGCATCGCACGCCTGCGGTCATCGTCGAGGCGCCGGTGAACGGGATCGACGCCGCGCATGTGCGTTACAATGCCTGGCAATTCCGTCAGATCCTCGGCCGCGGGGTCCATGGCATCCTGCTGTGTCAGGCGGAAACCGCGGACGCGGTGCGGGCATTCGTGGAATCCTGCCGCTATCCGCACAACACGGTTGGCGTCGATCCCGAAATCCCCTCGCCGATGGCGCGGATGGAAGGAGCGATACGCGCTAGCGACGGTGGGATCGACACTTTGGAGCGCAAGTGGCTCGGCATCGGCACGCGCGGCCGCGGATCGGAAACCACGGCGGCGCCGGTCTGGGGCCTGTCGAGCGAGCAATACATGGAACGCTGCGATCCCTGGCCGCTCAACCCGAAGGGCGAGCTGCTATTGGGGGTGAAGCTGGAAAGTCCCGAAGGGGTTGCCAATTGCGAACAGATCCTCGCGGTGCCGGGGCTGGGATTTGCCGAGATCGGGCCGGGCGATTTGAGCCTGTCGCTCGGCTACCGCACGATTCCCAAAGAGCCCTTTCCAACGGAAATGCAGGCGGCGCGTGACCGCATCCTTTCCGCCTGCCGCAAGAACGGCGTCGCCTTCCTGCAGGGCTGCAACGAGGACAACGTGGTCGCGCGGATCGAGGAGGGCGTGCGCGTGGTCGCGGGGCACAGCGAGGCCGCCGCGATCAGAGGCCGAGCGCATCAGAAACGGAAATTGCCGGTGTAATAACCGCCGTCATACCGCCAGCAACTCATCCAGCACGCTGCGGTCGGCCCGCAGCGCGGCGGCATCGCCGGAAAAACGCACCGCGCCTTTTTCCAGCACGTAGACGCGGTCGGCGAGCGCGAGCGAGAATTCGATGCCCTGCTCCGCCAGGAGAATGGTCAGGCCCTGGGCCTTCAACTCGCCGACCTTGGCGAGCAGGGCCTCGACCACCAGCGGCGCGAGTCCCTCCGACGGCTCGTCCAGCAGCAGCAGTTCGGGATTGCCCATCAGGGTGCGGGCGATGGTCAGCATCTGCTGTTCGCCGCCGGAGAGAAAGCCGCCTTGCCGGTCGCGCAGCGTGCCGAGCACGGGGAACAGGTCGATCACCGATTCCATCGTCCAGCGTCCGGGCCGCGCGGCGGCGCGGCGCGCGACGTCGAGGTTCTCCCACACCGACAGTTCGGCAAAGATGCGCCGGTCTTCCGGCACGAAGCCGATGCCGGCACGCGCGATGCGGTGCGGCGGCCAGCCGGTGATGTCGCGCGTCTTGAATCGGACATGGCCGGAACTCGGTGGCGTCAACCCCATGACGGCACGCATAGTCGTGGTCTTGCCGACGCCGTTGCGGCCGAGCAGGCAGACGCATTCGCCCTGGTTGACTTCGATCGAAATGCCGAACAGCACGCGGCTCAGCCCGTAGGCCGCATGCACGTCCTCGAGCTCCAGCAGCGCGCTCATGATCGCCCGCCCGCCGCCTGCTCGCCGAGATAGACGCGGCGGACCTGGGCATCGGCGCGCACCGAGGCCGGGTCGCCGTGCGCGATGACGCGGCCCTGGTGCAATACCGCGATCCTTTGTGCGATCGAGAACACCACGGCCATGTCGTGCTCGGTGAACAGCAGCGTGAGGTGGCGCTCGCGGGCGATGCGCGCGATCAGCGCCATCGTCTCATGGGTTTCGCTCGCCGACATGCCCGCGGTCGGCTCGTCGAGCAGCAGGATCTTGGGATCGCTTGCGAGCGCGATGCCGAGCTCGAGCTGCTTCTGGTTGCCGTAGGACAGCGTGCCGGCGGCCGCCAGCGCCTGTCCGCCGAGACCGATCGAGGCGAGCAACGCCTCGGCTTCGCCGTGGCAGAGCCGGTTCGAGCGGGCCCAGAAGTTCGTTCCCTGGCCGCGATGGGCAAGCAGCGCCGCGCGCACGTTCTCGAGCACGGTGAGCTTCGGAAAGATGTTGGTGCGCTGGAACGAGCGGCCGAGCCCCATGCTGCAGATCTTGTATGGCGTCACCCCCGTGACGTCGCGTCCATTGACGAACACCTGGCCCGAGGTCGGCTGCAGGTGGCCCGTCATCAGGTTGAACAGCGTCGACTTGCCGGCGCCGTTGGGGCCGATGACCGCGGCGATCTCGCCCTCGGCGACCGCGAGGTCGACGTCGGACACGGCGCGAAAGCCGCCGAAGGATTTTGAGAGGCCGCGCACTTCAAGCACCGACCCGCCCTCCTGCCTTGCGGCGAAGCCACGCGAAGCCGGTCGTCAGGCCGCCGACAATCCCGCCGGGGAAGACGAACAGCAGCATCAACAGGATGCTCCCGAGCACGAACGGCCAGTACTCGGTGTAGGACGTGATCTCCTGGTTGAGCAGCACCAGCGTCGCGGCGCCCACCACCGGTCCCCAGAAATGGTCGATGCCGCCGAGGATGGTCATGATCATCACCTCGGCCGATTTCGGCCAGTAGACGAAGTCGGCGAAGACGCCGCGATTGAAGATGCCGAACAGGGCGCCGGCGATGCCGGCAAAGCCCCCGGCGGTCACGAAGGCGGCGAGCTCGTAGCTGCGCACGTTGAGGCCGATCGAGGCGGCGCGTTCCGGATTCTCCCGTATCGTCGTCAGCATCAGTCCGAACGGCGAGCCGATGATCCGCTTGATCGCGGCCAGCGACAGCATGACCACGATCAGGGTGAGCACGTAGAACTGCTCTCCGATGCGCAGATCGCCGAGGAACGGGACCTGCGACATCCAGCCGAGATCAGGGTAGGGAACCTCGGGCAATCCCTGATCGCCGCCGGTGACATCATTCCATTTGTAGCAGATCGCCCAGATGATCTGCGAGAAGGCGAGCGTCAGCATCGCGAAATAGATCTTGGTCAGCCGCACGCAGAAGAAGCCGAACACCAGCGCGCCGAGTGCGCTGCCTGCGGCCGCGGCCGGCAGCGCGACCACGAACGGCATGCCATAGGTCTTCATCAGGATGCCGCAGACATAGGAACCGATGCCGAAATAGGCGACGTGCCCGAACGAGACGAGGCCCGTAGTGCCGAGCAAGAGATTGAGGCTCATGGCAAACAGCGCGCTGATCGCGATTTGCGTTGCGAGAAACGTATCGTAACGGTTGCCGAGCCACGGGATGGTCAGCGCCGCGGCGAACACCACGAGCACCCACGGGATGCGCTGGGCCAGATTGATGGCGGGCTTCTTCATCATCGCAGCGGCCGCCCAAACAGGCCCCAGGGGCGGACGATCAGGATGACGGCCATCAGCGCGAACACCGAGAACAGCGAGAAGCCCGGCAGGATCAGGATGCCGAACGAGAGCACCTGGCCGTAGATGACCGCGCCCCAGAACGTGCCCCAGAACGAGCCGAGGCCGCCGATCACCACGACGATGAACGCCTCGACGATGATCTCGACGTCCATTCCCGGCACGATGCTCTGGATCGGCGTGACCAGCGCGCCGGACAGGCCCGCCAGGAAGGAGGAGACGACGAACATGCCGGTATAGAGCGCGCCGACATTGGCGCCGAGCGCGCCCAGCATCTCGCGGTCGAGCGCCGCGGCGCGCACCATCCGCCCGGCGGGGCTGCGCGTCAGCACGAGCCAGCCGACGACTGCGATCGTGACGCCGGTCAGCATGATGAACAAATTGTAGGCCGGCAGGATGGTGCCGAGGACCTCGAAACCGCCGGAGAGAGCCGGCGGACGTGACACCGAGAGCTGCTGGGTTCCCCAGATCAGCTTGGCGGCATCACCCAGGATCAGGACCAGCGCGTATGTGAGGAGCAACTGGTAGAGTTCCTCGCGCCCGTAGATATGGCGCAGCAACAGCCGTTCGATCAGCCCGCCGAGCAGGGCTACGCCCAGCGCCGCGGCCAGCGCCGCTAGCCAGAAACTGTGGAGCGCGGGCGCGAGCCAGGCGACGGCCTGCCAGGCGAGATAGGCGCCGACCATGTAGAACGAACCGTGCGCGAAGTTGAGCACGCGCATCACGCCGAACACCAGCGACAATCCCGAGGCGATCAGGAACAGGAACATCGCGGTGGTGAGGCCACCGACGAATTGCCCGAACAGCAACGACACATCGAACATGGGTAGCCCTTCGCTCAGGTCCCGCCGCTGCGCGGAGACATCGGGCGCGCGAGCGCGGCCGCGCGTGCTGCTTGACGCCCTTGGTCTCCGCTGGAGCATGATCTTCGAAAAAGTGGACGCACGCCTTTCGAAAACATCCTGCTCAAACAAAACATAAAGATAGAGCGGGATGACGCTTCGAAGAAAAGTCATCCCGCTCCAATGCGTGCCGTTCAGTTCGTGTACGGTCCCTGCGAGAGATATTTGGGGTCCTTCATGACCGCGAAGGGGTAGTGGTCGTCCTTGACCATCTGGCCCCAGAACTCGCCCATGTCGGTCTCGTGGGTCTTTTCGTTGAAGGTGAGCTTGCCGACCGGCGTATCGAAGCTCATTCCGAGCATCGCCTTGGCCACCTTGTCCGAATTGGTGCTGCCGGCCTTCTTCACCCCCTCGGCCAGCGCGTAGATGGACGAATATCCCATCATCGCCCAGCCGGAGGCGTATTTTTCCTTGGTGTACGCCTTGATGTGCTCGATGAAAGCCTTGTGCGCGGCGGGTTCGTCGCCGGGCCAGATCACGGGGTCATAGGCGTCGGACCAGATCCCCAACGGATAGTCGTTGCCCAGCGCCTGGGCTTCGTCCGTGGTCCCGACTTCGCCGGCGTCGGCGAGGCGGTTGTTGATCATCTTGAAGTAGCCGAGCGGCCCTGCCTGCTTGACCAGGGTGACGAAGTCGCCGCCGAACACGTCGCAGAACACCGCATCCGGCTTTTTGGACATCTGCGCCGTGATGAACGGCGTGAAGTCGCTCTGGCCAAGCTTCGGCCATTGCTGGTCGACGATCTCGATGTCGGGCCGCGCCTTCTTGATGTAGTCGACGAACGCGGCGACCGCGTCGCGGCCGTAGGCATAGTCGGGCGCGATCGTCGCGACCCGTTTGACGTCCTTCCAGCGGGCGACGATCGAAGCGCCGGTGCGGCCGTCGATGTCGGTGTTGGAAGCGAGGCGGAAGATGTAGGGATGCAGGTTGGCCGGCGAGGTGAGCTGGACGGTCTTCGACGTCGGCGCCACGAAGACGATCTTGTTTTCCTTGGCGATGGTGGAGACCGCCGGCGCTTCCGCCGAGGTCAGCGTCCCCGACAGGAAGTCGACGTTGTCCTTGATGATCAGCTCGCGCGCTAGCCGCACCGCCTCGTCGGCGCTGGCCTTGCTGTCGCGCGACAATAGTTCCAGCTTGCGGCCGAGCACGCCGCCATTGTCGTTGATTTCCTTGACCGCCATTTCGGCGCCCTTGGTGACCGGCACGCCATAAACCGAAGCGGGGCCGGAGAGCGGCATCGGAAAACCGATCTTGATCGTATCGGCGGCTGGGGCTGCGGCCGGGACAAGACCCGCGGCCAGAATTCCAAGCAGAAGGCGCTGCAACTTCATAGACATCCTCCCTGGTGCGCTTTTTGTGTTTGTCGCTTCGCATCGGCCTCGTGTTCCGCGGCATGACGCCATGGCGTCATCCCGCGCGGGTATGGCTCCCGCCAGCGCGCTTGTTGAGCGCGCGGCCGGGTCGATTGCGCGGGCGGGATCATGGCCCCAAGGTCAGGGCGGGTCAATCCGGCGGGGGTACGCCTTTGGTCCGAGGCTTCTCTCTCTCTGCAAGCGCTGCCGACGAGCCTCGCGCTCAGGGTTGCAGCCCCTTCGCGGGATCGGTAACGGCTTTGTTCTCATAGGCGCGCATCCGCGCGAGCGCTTCGTCCCCGCCGCACAGGTCCATGAACAGGTTGCGCTCGAGCCGCAAGCCTTGATCCAGCGGCGTTTCCACGGCACTTCGGATCAGGCGTTTGATGTGGCGAATGGATTGCGGGGTGTGGGATGCAAGCCTCCTTGCGATCTCCATCGCGCGATCGAGTGCTTTTCCGGCAACGGCCTCGTGGACGAGTCCCTTCTGCGCCGCCTCGACTGGGGAGAGCGTGACCCCCATCAGGATATGCATCAACGCCGCCGCCGTTCCGATGACCCGCGGCAGGCGCTGGGTGCCGCCGCCGCCCGGCAGGATTCCGATATTGATCTCCGGCAGTCCGATCTGAAAATCGCCCTGCTGCGCGATGCGAATGTCGCACGCCAGGGAAAACTCGAATGCGCCGCCCATCGCCGTGCCGGAGATCGCGGCGATAACCGGCTTCGGCATCTCTTCGGCAAGGCGCATGGCGCTGGCAAAGCTGCCGGGAGTGTAGGGCCTGTCCTCGGGCCATGGTTGTCCGGAAGCCTTGAGCCTTTCACCCGTGCCGATCAGCGCTGCCACCGCGTAGTGCCGCACGAAATACCCCGGCGCGCCGCCGGTCACCACGACGACGCGCACCGCGTCGTCGCCGGCAAGCGCGGTCATCGCTTCCAGCAGAGCGTCGCTCATCTCCGGATCGAAATGGATGCGGGTCGGACTCCCCAGCGTCACAACGGCCACGCCGTCCTCGACCCGCATCGATAGAACCTCCGAACCCGCCATGCTCTGCCTCCATTCAGTCCCGACATGTTGCGTCTTCAAGTTGATTCCACAGGCATGGAGACGGCACAAGGCGGCACGGAATTCGCAGGCTTCGGTCCGTCTGCGGCGGTCGGTGTCATACGGCACCGCCGTGGCTGGCAGGCGTTGTGCCGCCCGTTCCAGGATCAAGTTGCTGAAATGCCCCGAGTAATGACTTACCTCTCGCGATGCCGGGGCGCGGGACTTTGTCGGCAATCGCTCAGTTCTAACGAAATACTAAGGATTGCTCATAGCTGTTCGGTAACGCTTGCCAGGTAGGATTTGGCAATTCCGCTTGGCGGGTTTGGGATGACCGGGACTACCGTGACATTGGCTTCGGTGGAAGCTTTCATGAACGAGCGGCGGACCCGCTCGACCGGCTTTCCTTTGCCGATCGAAAGGCAATTCGAGTCCGACACGCACGCGAAGCGGTGCATGCGCATCACGGTCGGGTTGCCCGTTTCCGCGCCCCTGTACAACGTCTTCCTGCTTGCCGACTGGCTGTTGGTGCCCGACGTCTTGCGGATGGCCATATGGCTCCACCTCGCAATGGTGACGCCCTGGATGCTGTTCGCCGCGTGGCTCATTTCGAGAAAGCCGAAGCCCTTCATACGCGAGCTGTTGGCAACGAGCGTGCCGCTCTTGATCATCCTGCAGATCGATCTCGGCTTCGCGGCAACGACAAGCGCGAATGCGGCCCATTATCAATACGTCGTCGTTCCGCTTCTGCTGTACACCAACGTTTCCATGCTCAGGCTGGAGTTCCCCTTCGCGCGTGCCGCAACCGTAGTGATCGTGCTCGTTCATTCGGCCCTGGTCCTGTCGGCAAGCTATATTTCTGCCGCGGTCGCCACGACGATCATCATTCAGATCTTTATCTGCGCATACATTATCCTGGTCGCGAACTACGTGATGGAGCGCGACCTGAGGCGTTCCTATCTCTATTCGCTGCGGGATCAACTCCGGCACGCGGCGGCAGATGCGGCTTCTCGACGCGATCTGCTGACAGGATTGGCCAATCGCCTTCACCTCGATGCGGAGTTTGGCAGACTTTGGTCGTTGCCCGAATTCAAGGCTTCGCCGGTTTCCGTGATCATGGCCGATATCGATCATTTCAAGCGGTTGAACGACCGCTACGGACATGGCGCCGGCGACATCTGCCTGAAGAGGGTGGCCGCGACACTTCAGGCGGAATTGCGGAAAACGGGAGATCTCGCCGTCCGCTATGGCGGAGAGGAATTCCTGCTGTTGCTGCCGGACGTGGCGATGGCCGATGCGGTTCGCTTGGCCGAGCGCATCCGCAGGGCCATCGAGAGCGCCTCCATTCCGAATGAGGGTTCGGGATTGCGCGGCATCGCGACCGCCAGTTTCGGCGTTGCGACCTCGAGCGTGTCGGACTTGTCCGCCGTCGAATTGGTTGCGGCGGCCGATCAGGCCCTCTATGCGGCCAAGAGCAAGGGAAGAAATCAGGTATGGCCGCCATCCGCGGCCAGCTTTTCCGTTCACTCTTTGGGCGACGTCAGAGCCGCCGCAGGTGGAGTGCCGTCCTAGGACGGTCGGCGTGGCAGTCCGTCTTCGCATTCGCTCAGCTCAAGCTACGCCGGACACGCCTCGGCCTCGCGGTCTCCGAGTGGCTGCGCCACGCGTAGCCCGTCAGGGCGAAGCGTGGTGGGCCCGGCAGGACTCGAACCGGCAACCAGACCGTTATGAGCGGCTGAAGCCGTGGTATCCTGTATGAAAGCCCGCATTATTGTTGAATTTTGACGATGTTCGTGTGCGCCGCTGCACCTCGTTTCTGAGGCGAAGCTGAGGCGGTATCTGATCTTTGGGGCCCCGGCAGGACTGGATCGCCTTGGTCCGAAATAATGTCTGCATGCGAGGGCAGAACGGACATGGCCAAGGCGATTGGCCAAGTCCGTTCTTGGCCAACTCGGACATCAGGACTTGATACATTGCGCCACATCGAAGCGCGATGGGGTGTATGGTTCTGGTGTCAACTTCGAAGAGGTGGTCTGTGAGGCGCCGTACATTCATAGCCCTGCTCTCGGGAGCGGCGGTAGTTGGCTCGCTCGATGCGAGGGCCCAGCAATCGCAGCCTCCACTGATCGGGGTGCTTGAAGGTGCGTCTGCTGCCGCTATGGCGGGTCGATACGACGCGTTTCGCGCCGGACTGCGCGAGCTCGGCTACGTCGAGGGAGTCAACATTCGTATCGAGTATCGTTACGCCGACGGCTTCCTCGAACGCCTTCCGGTCTTGGCAGCGGAGCTGGTTCGTCTTCAGCCCAGGGTGATCGTGTCAGCGCCCGTGCCCGCCAATCTCGCCGCGAGCAAGGCTACCAGTACAATTCCGATCGTCATGGCGAACGGTGCAGACCCAGTCCGCTTCGGTCTTGTGCAAAGCCTGTCTCATCCTGGCGGGAATATCACCGGGCTAACGAACTTCGCCGAGGACCTGGCGTCCAAGCAGATCGATATTGTCCGCGAATTGCTCCCTCATCTTGCGCGCATCGGCGCATTAATCAATGTTGAGAACCCTCTGCACGTACCGCAATGGCGAGAGACCCAGGAAGCGGCGGCCAAGGCGTCGTTCACCCTCGTGCATTTTGATTACCACACCCCCGACGACCTTGAGCGCGCCTTTGCACACTTTACAAATGAGAGGGTCGAGGCAGTCCTGGTTCCGCCCGACATTACGTTCGCGGCTCATCGGGCGGGTATTGCAGAACTGGCGGCGAAAGCTCGGCTGCCAGCGATATTTTTCGACCGTGAATCGGTCGTGGCCGGCGGACTGATGAGCTACGGTCCCAACCTCGTGGAGAATTATCGCCGCGCAGCGGTCTTCGTCGACAAAATTCTGAAAGGTGCCAACCCCGGAGAGCTGCCGGTTGAGCGCCCCAATAAATTCGAACTGGTGATCAACCAAAATACCGCCAAGGCGCTCGGCCTGACTGTGCCACCGTCGCTGATCGCCCACACCGACGAGGTTATCGAATGAACGTGACGACGACTTCAGTTGTTGGCACCTTTGAGACCTGCCGATCGGCGCTGAGAATGTCCGGAGTTGGGAGCAGACTGGAAGTGATCGGCCGACTGCCAAAACAGCGCTTTTGACCCAAAGGCGACATCGCAGAGTGGAATTGCTGCACGGGCGATAAGCCCTTTGCCGGCCGATGGAGGCCGAAGAATTCGCCTTGGTCAGTTTAGCGCTGCTGTCCTATGCAGCGCCGCTGAACCGAGAACCTTCGCCAGCCTCCCGCCAAGGGGAAGAGAGCCTATTGCTGGCGAAAGCTAAAGATATTAGGCTTTGTAGTCGTCTAGGTCGGCCGCGCTAGAGGAGACCAAGAAGGCTCGGAGATAACTTATGGCGGTTGCCTATCGTCCGCTCCGGCAAACGGAAATGCCCTCAAATGGCGAACCGCGATCGCAGGCATTTGGCTATATTTGCCACCGTTGCATGCGATGTTGTTACAATAAGCGTATTCAAATCAACCCGTACGAGAGTGCACGATTAGCGCGAAACGTGGGGCAGACGACGACGGAATTTCGCGCCGCGTGGACGGAAGATGGTGCCGGCACGGCACTCAAACAGACTGACACAGGAGCGTGTGTGTTTCTCGGTGACAATGGCTGCACCGTCCACCCGGATCGACCGCTCGTTTGTCGCCTATATCCTCTCGGCCGCCACGTGCTTGCCGATGGCACTGAATCATTCTCTCTGATCGAGGGGCATCCTCAATCGGCAGGAGAATTAACGAATAGCGGCACCATTGCCGAATTTCTCGAAAGCCAGGATGTGGCGCCTTTCGCCAAGGCGGCGGATGAATATTTCCAATGGCTCTGCGCCACGCAGGATTTCCTTGGCGCCGATGGACCGCCCGGCCCGCCAGTCGACCCTGCGGAGACCGCAAACCTCGCGGCCGATCTCATCGATTTTGATGCTTCTATCGAGCGTTACTGCGCAGCAACCGGCGCGGCCGAACCGATCGATATTGAAGAGCGGAAGCAACTTCACTTGGAGCTCCTCTATCAGAAATTAGTTTGATTACAACGGGAGGGTGATATGAACGACAAGGACAAACCAAAATTCCCGCGACAGAGTAACCCGACGAAGGCGGCGGATGCGAACCAGGCGCTGGTTGCAGCGGTATCGCTATTGAGCGCATCGCTCGGTGTCGCCGCATCTCCCACCAATGCCGGCGCTGTAGAGGTACATACACAAGTCCAAACGCCGAAGATGCCAAATATCCACGCTCCGACTATCCACGCTCCGACGCCCGGTAGTCCGAAGGTTACGAAGACCTATTCGAATTCTGTTAAGCTACAGTCGATCCAGCATAAGGACAGCAAGATCCAGTCGAACTCTTTGAAGTACGAGTTGATCCAGGATAAGGGGTTCCAGTCGAACCAGAATAAAGGGTTCCAGTCGAACCAGCAAAAGGGGTTCCAATCAAACCAGGGAAAGCAAGAATAGGGGCCTCAATATCGGCACTCCGGTTCAGCTAGTGTCAAACGATTCGTCGAGACTTGTTTTTGACTACCATTGTTTTCTGAGGTTTAACGCCGCCGACCCACCCAGAAGTGCCTGGCCGAAGAGCAAACTGCCGGAGAGCGTCACGCTATAGCCGTCAGCCAGATTAAAACTCATCGATGGATCGATCTCTCCGCGGACCAATCCTTGGTCCGTTGGCGTAATTGCCGCACCAAGTACGGTCCCTGCAACGCTCGTTCCAGTGACGATAGCATTGCCGTAAACGAGCGCCTTCAGGCTTGCATCGATGCTGATCCCGTTTACTTCCCACGTGGTTCCGAGACGAGCGCCAGCCTGCAGGCGAAGCGTGGAAGAATCTTCCAAATCGAGGCCAGGAGCACCGGCGCCAAAAATCGTGCGCGTGAACGAAAAACCTACCGTAGGTTCCAGGAAGTCGTTCCCCGCCCAGGTGATTTTGTACTGCACATTCCCGCTAACGCCTGCATTTGTAATGCCAACTGAGGCGTTGGGTGCCACCCCGGCATAATCCTGAAGCATCTGAAGAAAGTCGAACTTCGTCGTCAGGTCCGTGGAAAATCCGCCCTTCATGTACATGGTGTAGACGCCTACACCGGGCCCCATCAATCGAAGCGTTGTCGGCGTGTTGTCATAGATCACGCGGGAATTGGTCCAGCTCGAAACCATACCTACCACCAACGCGTCGTCGGAGGATCGCAGGCCCTGCCACGTTCGATCGAGGCCCGCCTGGATGGCATAAGTGCTGGTAAAACGGCCGATGTCATTTGCCGACAACGGGTCGTCGCGTTCCCAGTTGCCCAGGCCCTGAACCCAGGCGCCCCATGCCGGATTTACCGGCGTTGGTTGCGGTACGGCCTTGTAGACAGGAGACGCAAGCGGATTGGCTTTTTGGGATTGACCGCTATAGGCGAGAGCGTCCGTGTCGAAATCAGATGACGCGTAACCAGAAATGCCCAAACTCGTTCCATGATTTGCCGAAGTGCCTTGCAGCAGATCACGTCGTTGCTGAAGCATCATCTGTATGCCCCAAAACGACTGTTGCTGCTCACTGGCGGCAATATGGCCGACGCTTTGATTTATGGCGTTTCTGGTGGTGCAGATTGCCGGCCTTGGCACCAGGATAGCGTTGCCAATTGCAATCCGGCACGTCGTGGGCCCTGAAGGAACGAAACTCGCGGGACATGTACACCCTGCCGCAAGCTGAGCTCGCGCGGGGGTAACCACCAGCCAGCTCATCCCGACGACGATCAGAGCTAACAGCAAAGCTCTAGATGACTTCACGATCGCCCCCATCCCGGGACAAGGCCGGGCGTCCAATCGTACGCTACCTAGGATCAGTGGTTGTGACTGTTACATAAATATTACAGTGCCGGAACTTTTCCACTGAGCGTCGATGCAGGTGATCGATTTATGACGTAATCGATTCATGCCCGCGACTCAGTGCAACGCCGATTGAGGGACTTTCGGCTGCGCCCGCAACCGCAACAGCCTCCCGCAGTGAAGCCGGATCCCCACTGATCCAACCGCCAAGCATCACCCCTGAAAAAATACTCGGAAGAGGCCTTCATTCAGCTTTTTGAAGTAGCGTTGGCGAAGTTTGACCCGTAACTTTGGTAACGTTTATTCCCCCGACGTTGGGTGTCGTGCCGCCGCTGCTCGGATTGTTCGGCCGCGGCGTATTAAGCGACCGTGCACCTTCTAGATTAACTGGCCCCTCTTCAACTACTGGAAAAAGCGTTGGCGTAGTTTTATCATTCTCTTTAGTGATGGTTATTCTCCCGCCGCCTGTCTTTCTCTTGCTTTCCTCGAATGTCATGCGGCCTCCCGTTGGGGTTTTGGAGGAATTATCTTGCTGCAATCCTTTGGAGGAGTTCAACGCGTTACCTTTTAATGTCGGCGTTACCGTATGGAGCTGTGGCGTCGGCGTATGCACCGGGGGGTGCTGAACCGTAATGTGAACTTGAGGAACAGGAACCTTAACCTCAACCGCGGCGGCGGAGACCGCCATCGCACCCGTAAGGATAAGTATCGCTGACCCGCTGCGTCCAATACCTCGTATCATGTTTCGCATGAGAGCCTCCTGAAAGAGGTTCGGGATTTGCCAGTAAGTCACGAGAAGCTGCATAGCTCTAACATCTTCCTGAGGCCTTAAGAAGAGCCTGCCTGGGCCCGCCGGCAACATCGCGGTCGAGGGCTAAGGAGACCATTATCGGTCGAGGCGCTGGCTCCGAAATAACGGCGCTCAGTGTTGCTAATGTCTTTTTTTGCCGATGAGTAAGTCATGCAATTTTGCTGCAGCGCATGATTCCGGACATGGCACTAGCGGACATGGCGAAGGAACATCGCGATGTTCGCTCTTGGCCCATCAACGGACCTGGCTCAGATGCGTCCCAAGGCCCGCTCATCATCCATCTTCGAACCGAGCTTTCGCGCCAACAACTTCAATTTCCGGACGTCATCCGAACCTGCAACCAGGCCGTTCTCGGGCGTAGCCCGAAGGACGGTGGCTTGCCGAGCCGTAGCTCGCGGGCAAAAGCCCGCCTTCGCCCGAGTGGGCTTCGGCGCGGCAGCCTTCTCTCGCTTCGCGAGCGAAGGCTGGTGGGCCTGCCTGGATTCGAACCAGGAACCAGACCGTTATGAGCGGCCGGCTCTAACCATTGAGCTACAGGCCCCGCCGCGGGCGGCCGCGCGTGACGGCCGGCAACGGTGCCGGCATCGTTTACAGGGACGGCCGCGATGGGGCAATGCCGCGGGATGTTACGCATTGTGGCGGGCGCTGGTCGCGGGGGTCTGCGCCCGTTGCCTGACGGGCAAATCACCTCGTTGCGCAAGGGTGATTTGGCCAGCGGTCAGATGGTTGATTTCGCTAGCGATTTCCGATTATCGGAAATTGAGCTTGACGCCCGGGCCAAAGCAGGCGTATTGCAACTCCGTCCCGTCCCACCAAGGGGCGGCTCGCGATCGTCACGAAACGCGGGGCGGGATGCGGTGGACGTGGATGCGCTTTTGACGAATAGCGCTGAAGCGGACGGCGAAGTCGTGTGGTCCTGGCGCCTCGACGCCGGCGTCAAGCTTCTCGGGATTATTCCTGGGAGGCGATGGAGACAAACCAGCCCGATCTCCAGGGAGAGCACGAAGTAAGCCGTAAAACCATTGCGCGGGGAATGCCGGGTTGTTCCGGTGTACTCGTGGTGACTACACTTGCATGCTTTGTTTTTTACTGCATGCGAGGCTGCGGGCGCATCGCGCGCCCGGCATTCCCTGCGCCCTCTGTTTCAGAGGAGCCGGACCAAAACGCAAACCCTCGCGCAAAAAACATGCGGCGAGATCGCGGAGTCGTGCACGGTGATCTCCCCTCCCTCCACGCGCGCTTGCGCGTGGTGGGGTCGAGACGAGCGAAGCTCGCTCTTAGGGGTCGGGGGTGGGGGGCGGCGCGGCATACACTGAAGCAGCGTTTCCTGCGGAGAGACCCCCCACCCCCGACCCCTCCCCGCCGCTTCGCGGGGGGAGGGGGGCAAGCGTTGCTCAATGACTCCCTCAATCCACCGACACCCCCGCGAACTCCACCACCTTGCGCCATTTCGCGGTCTCGTCGGCGATCAGCTTGCCGTATTCGGCCGACGTGATCGGCCTAGGCACGCCGCCAAGCGTCGCGAAGCGCTCGACCAGTTTCGGATCCTTCAGCACCTCGTCGACCGCCTTGTTGAGGATCGCGACGATTTCCGGCGGTGTGCCCTTGGGCGCGGACATGCCGTAGAACACCGAGGCCTCGAATCCCGGTATCGTCTCGGCGATCGCGGGAATGTCGGGAACGGTGGGCCAGCGCTGCGGCGAGGTGACGCCGAGCGCGCGCACGCTGCCGCTGCGCGCCTGCGCCATCGCGGTCGGCAGATTGTCGAAGATCAGCTGCACCTTGTTGGAGATGACGTCGGGAAAGGCGGCCGCCGATCCGCGATAGGGCACATGCAGCATGTCGCAGTGGGTCATCGCCTTGAACAGTTCGCCCGACATGTGCAGCGTGGTGCCGTTGCCCGCCGAGGCGAACGAAAGCTTGCCGGGATTGGCCTTGCAGTAGTCGATCAGCTCCTGCACGGTCTTGACCGGCAGCGCGTTCGTCACCACCAGCAGGTTCGGCACCTGCGTGAACAGCGCGACCGGCACGGTGTCGCGGATGAAGTCGAACGGCAGGTGCTTGTAGAGGGAAGCCGAGATCGCGTTGTTGGCGCCGCTGAACAGGAGCGTGTAGCCGTCCGGCGTCGCGTTGATCGCGGCTTCGGTCGCGATATTGCCGCCGCTGCCGGCGCGGTTCTCGACCACGAATTGCTGGCCGAGATGCTCCGACAGCGCCTGGCTCATGATGCGCGCCACGGTGTCGACCGGGCCGCCGGGAGGAAAGCCGATCAGCCAGCGCACCGGATGGTCCGGATAGCCGCCGGCGGACGATGGCGCGATGCTGCCAAGACTCAAAAGACAGGACAGACCCAATATGACAGCGCGAAACCATGCGATCATCATTTCCCCCTGATATTCTCGTCGTCGGTGTCGAAGCAGAATTCCGGCAGAGCGGCTGCTTCACAAAGGCCACCTCCATGCTTTCACAGAAATGCGGATTTGCCTACATTGCCGTTGGTGCCGGCGTTCTCGTGCTGGCGAGCGGCGCCGCGGCGCAAGACGGAGGCAAGGCCATTCCGAAGACCACGATCACGCTCGGCACCGCAACTCCAGGCGGCGGCTTCCCGCTCTACGGCAACGCGCTTGCCGAGGTCATGAATGCCGCTGATCCCTCGCTCGTCATCGAGCCGCGCAACACCAAGGGCAGCAACGAGAACATCCCGCTCCTGGAGCAGGGCCAACTCGATATCGCGCTCGTCGCCGGAGAGCCCGCGTTCGAGGCCTTCATGGGCATCGGCCGGCCGCGCAGCAATCTGAAGATCCTGACCGCGATGTATTCGAGCCCCGGCATGTTCGTGGTGCGCGCCGATAGCCCCTACAGGACCATTCGCGATCTCCTCGGCAAGCCGGTTGCATTCGGCGCGAAGGGCTCGGGCCTGCCGATCCTGTCGCGCCATATGCTCGATGGTCTCGGCCTGAAGCAGGACGAGGATTTTCAGGCCGTCTATCTCGATCGCGCCGGCGACGGCCCTGCGATGGTAGAGGACGGACGGGTCGCGGCACTCTGGGGCGCGGGCATCGGCTGGCCCGGATTCGCGGCGGTGGCGGCAAGCCCCGGCGGCGCGCGTTTCATCGCGCCTGGTGCCGACGAGATCGCGCGCATCAGGGCAAAACACTCCTTCCTCAAGCCGCTGACCGTGCCGGGGGGAAGCTATCCGAACCAGAACGATCCGATCCATTCGGTCGGCTCCTGGAGTTTTGTCCTCACGCGCGAGACGCTGCCCGATGACGTCGCCTATCATCTGGCGCGCACGCTGCACGGCATCGAGCGCGCGTTCTGCGAGAAGCTGAAGCAGGCCTGCGAGACCACGGCCGCGAACACCGTCGCCGCGGCGCCGGACATCAAACTGATCCATCCCGGCGTGCTGAAATATCTTCGCGAAATCGGGGTGGTGAAGTAGGGGCGAGTAGCGAGTAGCGAGTAGCGAGTAGCATGATCTACTGCTTGCTATTCGCCATTCGCTACTCGCCACTCGCCAACCCCTTACGCCGCGAAGCGGATGTACCCCGCGGGCGCGGGGTCATAGCCGGTCAGTTCGGCCGCGCGCTGCTCGAACCGCCGCTCGGCGAAGAAACCGATCAGCGCCTGTACCTGTGGTCGGAAGTAACTGCGTTGCGGCATCAGGAGATCGAAATTTTCCCAAAGCAGCGAGACGAAATCGAGCCCTGCGGATCTCGCCGCGGCACGGGTCGCGACCCCGCAGTCGGCTTTGCCGGTGCCGATCGCGGCCGCGAGATCGGGGCCGGTGAGAGATGGCGGATCGAGCCGGCGCAGGTCCTTGTTGGCAGCACCCTCGCGCATCAGCAAGGCCTCGAGCAGCATCTGCGCGCCGGCCCCGGGCTGCCGGACCGCCATTTTCGCGCCGGAAGCCAGCACGTCGGCCAGCGTGTGCAGGTTCTTCGGATTGCCGGGCGCGAGCAACAGGCCCTGTTCGCGCCTGACCACGCCGACCAGCACCGCGTCGTGCAGGTCCGGCGTCGCGCGCACGGTGGCGACATTGGCGTCGGCATCGTCGGAAAGCCGGTGGCTGTGAAAATGCACGGCCGCGGCCATCACCTCGCCGCGCTGCAGGCGCTCGACGCCCCGCGCGGTGCCCTCGGTGAGCGAAGCGAGACCGGAGCCGGATTCGCGCAACGCCCAGTCCAACAGATCGTCCTGGCTGCCGCCGACGATCGGCGGCGGGTCGGCGCTGGTCATGCCCGCGGGTCGCGCCAGTCCCGAAAGCACCCAGAGGTCCAGCTCATGGCGCGGAAACAGCCACTTGCCGGTCATTTTGCTGCAGGGGATGGCGCCGGCGGTGACCAATTCGTAGAGCTTGCGCTCGCCAAGCCGGAGATATTCGGCGGCCTCACTGGTCGTCAGGAATTCCATCCTGCACTTTTATGCATATTCCTGTTTCCGTTCAATCAATTGACAGTTGCGTAATTGTCGCAGAACAAAGCCGTCGGAGGCAGGGAAATGTCGGACCAATTGAGCGCGTGGCAGCTGATCCTCAATGGCGATGCCGCGCTGTTTGCCATCGTCAGGCTGTCACTCGCCGTCAGCCTGTCCGCGGTCGGGCTGGCGGCGCTCGTCGGCATGCCGCTCGGCGCGCTGCTCGGATTGACCCGGTTTCCCGGTCGTGCCGCGCTGGTGGTGCTGCTCAACGCGATGATGGGATTGCCGCCGGTGGTCGTTGGGCTTGCGGTCTACCTGCTGCTGTCGCGCTCCGGACCGCTGGGGAACTGGGGCATCCTGTTCACTCCGCTTGCAATGGTGATCGCCCAGACCATCCTGATCGTGCCGATCATCGCGGCGCCGACGCGCCAGACGGTGGAGGACCTCTGGGTCGAGTATCGTGACGAGCTCACCGCGATGGGCGTTGGCCCCATCAGGCGCATGACCACGCTGCTGTGGGACGCGCGCTTCAGCCTGTTGACCGCGCTATTGGCCGGCTTCGGGCGCGCCGCCGCCGAGGTCGGCGCCGTCATCATCGTCGGCGGCAATATCAACGGCTTCACCCGCACCATGACCACGGCGATCGCGCTCGAAACTTCCAAAGGCAATCTGCCGCTGGCGATGGGGCTCGGGCTGATCCTGGTCGCCATTGTTCTCGCCATCAACGCCGCCGCGTGGGGGACGCGCGGGTGGTCCGAACGCCAGGCGGGCTGACGATGCGCGCGCCGGCCAGCGACCTTCCTTTGGTTCTCGAACATGTCTCGCTACGGGCGGGCCCGACCGTCATCCTCGATCGCTTGAGCCTCACCATCGCGCCGGGTGCGCCGACCTTGATCGTCGGCCCGAACGGCGCCGGCAAGACCAGCCTGCTGCGACTCTGCATGGGGCTCGAGACGCCGACGGCCGGCCGCATCAGCTGGGGCGGCCGCGCCAACAGCGCGCCAACGCGCCGCGCGATCCTGTTTCAGCGTCCGGTGATGCTGCGAAGGACCGCGTCTGCGAACGTCGCCTATGCGCTGGCCCAGGTCGGCATCCCGCGCAACCAGCGCGCCGCGCGCCTCGCAGCGTTGCTGGAACGCGTGGGACTTTCCGATCTGGCGCAGCGCCCGGCGCGGCGGCTGTCGGGCGGCGAACAGCAGCGGCTGGCGCTGGCCCGGGCGCTGGCGCGCGATCCGGAAATTCTCCTGCTCGACGAGCCCACCGCCAATCTCGATCCCGCAGCGACCCGCGCCGTCGAGGAGATCGTGCTGAGCGCGGCGCGATCCGGCATCAAGATCGTGATGGCCTCGCACGATCTCGGCCAAGTCCGCCGGCTCGCGGGCGACGTGATCTTTCTGGTCCGCGGCGCGCTGTGCGAGCGGGGCTCCGCCGCCGATTTTCTCGACCATCCGACGACGCCGGAAGCCGCCGCGTTCCTGCGCGGCGATCTCCTGATTTGATCCGATCGAACAGGGAGCAAGCCTTGAGAAACCGAATGTCATCTTTCGCCCTGGTGCTCGCTGTCAGCGCAGTCACCATAAACGCGTCCGCGGCTGCGGAGGATCGCTCGATCGTGGTCGCCTCGACCACGTCGACCCAGGATTCCGGCCTGTTCGGCTATCTCCTGCCGATCTTCAAGGCCAGGACCGGCATCGAGGTCAAGGTGATTGCGCAAGGAACCGGGCAAGCGCTCGACACCGGCCGGCGCGGCGATGCCGATGTGGTGTTCGTCCACGCCAAGGCGCAGGAAGAAAAGTTCCTGGCCGAGGGGTTCGGCGTGAAGCGCTTTGACGTGATGTACAACGACTTCGTCCTGATCGGGCCGAAGGGCGACCCGGCCGGCATCAAGGGCAGGGACATCGAGACCGCGCTGCGAACGATCAAGGCCAAGGGCGCGCCGTTCGTGTCGCGCGGCGACAGGTCGGGCACGCATACGGCCGAACTGGCGCTCTGGAAGAACGCCGGCATCGATATCGCGGCCAGCAAGGGTGATTGGTATCGCGAGATCGGGCAGGGCATGGGTGCGGCGCTGAACATGGCGAGCGCGACGGATGCCTATGTGCTGTCCGACCGCGGCACCTGGATCTCCTTCAGAAATCGTGGCGATCTCGAAATCGTGGTCGAGGGCGACAAGCGGCTGTTCAACCAATATGGCGTCATGCTGGTGAACCCCGAAAAATATCCGACGGTGAAGAAAGAGCTCGGCCAGACCTTCGTCGACTGGCTGATCTCGCCGGAAGGCCAGGCGGCCATCGCCGGCTACAGGATCGGCGGCCAGCAGCTGTTCTTTCCCGATGCGGAGAGGAAGGGGTCGTGAGAAGCCATTGCCCCGCTCAGATGAACGCCATGCCGCCGTTCAGCATGATGGCCTGGCCGGTCATGTAGTCGTTGCCGAGCACCATCAGCACGGCCTGCGCCACTTCGTCGGCACGTCCCATGCGGCCGAGCGGGATTCGGCCCGCGAGATCGGTCCGGCCGCGCATCATATCGGTTTCGATCAGCGAGGGCGCCACCGCATTGACCGTGATGCCGTCCTTGACCAGCCGCGCCGCGTAGCCGCGCGTCATCCCTTCCATGCCGGCCTTCGAGGCGTTGTAATGCACGCCGATGGCGCCGCCGCCGCGCGCGGCGCCGGACGAGATGTTGACGATGCGGCCCCATTTCTTCGCCCGCATCGAAGGCAGAACGGCCTGGGTGCAGAGAAAGACCGATTTGAGGTTCACCGCGATGGTCGCATCGAAATCGCTTTCGGTCAGATCGTCGATGCCGCGCACGATCGCGATGCCCGCATTGTTGACGAGGATGTCGATCGGGCCGAGCGCCGACGTGGCACGATCCACCATCGCCCTGACGGCGGCGGGCTGCGATACGTCGGCGGCGATGGCGATCGCACGGCCGCCCCGAGCCTTGATCTGCGCCACGACGGCGTCGGCCTCAGTGGCGCGTTCGCGATAGTTGACGGCGATGGCGGCGCCGGCTTCCGCGAGCGTCCTTGCGACCGCGGCGCCGATGCCGCGCGATGCCCCCGTCACCAGCGCCACATGGCCGGTCAGATCGAGTTTGGTCATGATGGAGCTCCCTGGTGTCAATCCCTGTCCAGCGCCGCCAGCCGCTCGGCGTCCGCGAGATCCTCCACGGTATTGGCATTGAAGAAGGGATCGAGCGGCGTGACGGGCCACGTCACGGTGGCGAGTCTGTAGCGCGCGGTCCAGCGGTCGATCTTGCGGATGTCTTCCACGACCAGCGCATGGCGCAGCTCCTCGCGCAGAGCGACGCTCCACAGCCCGATCACCGGATGCGACCGGCCGCCGGATGCAGCGACCGCGAGCTGCGCGTTCTCTTGCGCTACGGGCATGGTGCAGGCGCGCAACGAGATCGCGGGGCAGGAACGGACAGTCCGCCGCCGCGCTGAGCATAATGGCGACGTCGGGCCGGTTGGCCGCGGTCCAGTCGAGGCCGGCCAAAATGCCGGCGAGCGGCCCGGGAAAATTCTCGACCGAATCCGGGATCACGGGCAACCCAAAGCCGGCAAACCGCGCCGGATCGCCATTGGCGTTGAGAATGAGGCCGTCACATTGCGGCTTCAGCCGCGCGATCACGCGCGAAAGAATGCTGCGGCCGCCGATCTGCCGCATCGGCTTGTCGCCGCCGCCCATCCGCCGCGCCAGGCCACCGGCGAGGAGTACGCCAGGTGTCGGCGGATATTCAGTCGTCACGCTCGGCGCCCTTGCGCTTGTGACGGGCGGATTCCTCTTCGACGAAAGCCAGATTCTGATCGTAGACGATGCGCTCAGCGCCCGACAGCGCGATGAAGCGTTTGCCCCGCGTGCGCCCGACCAGGGTCAGGCCGACCTGCCGCGCCAGGTCGACGCCCCAGGCGGTAAAGCCCGAGCGCGACACCAGGATCGGGATTCCCATCCGCACCGTCTTGATCACCATCTCGGAAGTCAGCCTTCCCGTGGTGTAGAGAATCTTGTCGGCGGGATCGACGCCGTGACGGAACATCCAGCCCGCGATCTTGTCCACCGCGTTGTGGCGGCCGACATCCTCGGTGTAGCAGACGGGCGTGCCCTCCTTGCACAGCACGCATCCGTGGATCGCGCCGGCCTCGAGATAGAGCGAGGGCATGGTGTTGATCGTGTGTGTCATCTGGTAGAGCCAGGAGGTGCGCAGTTCGGCCTGCGGCAGCGCGACGCTTTCGATCGCCTCCATCAGGTCGCCGAATGCGGTGCCTTGCGCGCAGCCCGAGGTCTGGGTGCGCTTCTTCAGCTTCTGTTCGAAATTGGTGTGGTGCTCGGTGCGCACCACCACCACCTGCAGGTCGTCGTCATATTCGACCTCGGTGACGACGTCGTCGTATTTCAGCATGTTCTGGTTCAGCAGGTAGCCGAGCGCCAGATATTCCGGATAGTCGCCGATCGTCATCATGGTGACGATCTCCTGCGCGTTCAGGTAAAGCGTCAGCGGCCGCTCGACCGGTACGTTCGATCTCGACGGCGGCGCCGGTCTGGTCGGTCCCGGCGACGCGCTCGGTCAGCCGCGGATCGTGCGGATCCGGCAGGATCAGGGGAATGGGCGCCTTGTCGATCTTCATCATGTCCGGCACGCTAGCATGACAACGCGTGTCAACCGATATAAGCATCTTGGGACATGAACGAAATAGGGCCAGCGACGTCATTGCGAGCGAAGCGAAGCAATCCATTTCCCCACGAATTAAGGAAGCTGGATTGCTTCGTCGCTTCGCTCCTCGCAATGACGTCAGGAACCGGCCGGCTGCCCGGAGAATAAGATGAAAGTGATTGGCCTTGCGGGGTGGAGCGGCGCCGGAAAGACGACGCTGCTGTCGCGGATCATCCCGTATCTGCTGAAGGATGGCCTGCGCGTTTCCGTCATCAAGCATGCCCACCACAGTTTCGATGTCGACGTGCCGGGCAAGGATTCATGGGTGCACCGGCAGTCCGGCGCCGAAGAGGTGCTGGTGTCTTCGGGCAAGCGCTGGGCCTTGATGCATGAATTGCGCGGCGCGGCCGAGCCGAGGCTGCCGGAGCTGCTTGCGAAGATGTCGCGGGTCGATCTCGTCATCGTCGAAGGCTTCAAGTCCGAGCCGCACCGCAAGATCGAGGTGCATCGCAGTGCCAACGGCAAACCGCTGTTGTTCCCCGGCGATCCCGCGATATCGGGCATTGCCACCGACGCAACCATCGAAACCACGCTGCCGACATCCCATCTCGATGACGTCCCGGCGATTGCCGCTATGATGCGGCGTTCCGCGATATCGGTCGAGGACGTGCTGGCGAAAAGCATGACCGCAACCTGAAGAGCCGACCATGGCGCAACTGTCCGACGACTGTTTTGCCTTCGGCGGGCCGATGATGTCGGTCGATGAAGCCGTCGGCATCATCGCGGCGCGGGTGAGCGCGGTGCGCGAAGTGGAGACGGTCGCGCTGAAGGAGGCCGACGGACGCATCCTTGCGGCCGACATCGCCGCGTCGCTGCCGCTGCCGCCCTTCACCAATTCCGCCGTCGACGGCTATGCCGTCAGGAGCCGCGATCTTCCGCCGGGCACCGAAGCTGCGTTTCCCGTGACCGGGCGGATTCAGGCCGGCGCGTCGGCGGGCGCGGCGATCCGGCCCGGCGAAGCGATGCGGATTTTCACCGGCGCGCCGATGCCCGACGGCGCCGATACGGTGTTCATGCAGGAGGACGTGCGGCTCGACGAAGCGGGCCGGGTGGTCCTGCCGGCGGGGCTGAAACCCGGCGCCAATATGCGCCCGGCGGGCGAAGATATTCCGGTCGGATCCGCGGCACTCAAGCGGGGCCAGCGGTTGCGACCGCAGGATGTTGCGCTCGCCGCCGCCTTCGGCCTGACCCATGTCGAGGTCAGGCGGCGCATCCGGGTTGCCGTGTTTTCGACCGGCGACGAGCTGGTGTCGCCGGGGAGCCCGCGCAAGCCCGCGCAATTGTTCGATTCCAACCGCTTCATGCTGATGGCGATGCTCTCGCGCCTCGGCTGCGAAGTCGGCGATCTCGGCATTCTGCGCGACGATCGCGCCTCGCTCGCGCAAGGTTTGAAGCAGGAGGCGGGCCATCACGACCTGATCCTGACCAGCGGCGGCGTGTCGACCGGCGAGGAGGATCACGTCAAGGCCGCCGTCGAAAGCGCAGGTTCGCTCGTGCTGTGGCGGATGGCGATCAAGCCCGGACGTCCGGTAGCGATGGGGATCATCGGCGGCACGCCGTTGATCGGCCTGCCCGGCAATCCCGTGGCGAGCTTCGTCACCTTCGTCCATGTGGTGAGGCCGACCGTGCTGGCGCTGATGGGCGCCGTGCAGCAGCCTTTGATGCCGATGCCGGTTCGCGCGGCCTTCGGCTACAAGAAGAAGATAGGCCGTCGCGAATATGTCCGGGCCAGTTTGCGTCAAGCCGGCGATGGCGCGCTGGAGGCTGTGAAATTTCCGCGCGAGGGTGCGGGGCTATTATCCTCGCTGGTGGACACTGACGGGCTGGTCGAGCTCGGCGAGGAAATCACGCAGGTTCAACCGGGTCAGATCGTCGGATTCCTGGGCTATTCGAATTTGCTGTAAAATGGGTTGAGGAGATGGGTTTCGTTTCGCTCAACCCATCCCGCGTCGCCACGATATCGCTCATTTTCCCAGGCCGAACATCGTCCTCACGCGCCAACGTCCGGTTCGGCGTTCGATCAGCGCGACCTCGGATGCAACTGCGCCAATTGGCAACTTGCCGCGCGCGGCCTCGGCCAAATCGGATTCGATGGCGGCGAGCCCGGGTTCGTTCGACGCCCGCGCGACCGTCAGATGAGGGACGACGTCGCGCCACTTTCCGCCATAGGGCGGCGTTTGCGGGAACAACTGCCAGATCGACAAGGTGAGTTGACGGAACGGTTCGTCGGGCTCCGGGGCCAGATACAGCCATTCGACGCCAAACCGCCGGATCGCGGCGAGCGTGGCCGCCCGCCGTGGATTTCGGCGACCACTGCGATATGCTCGGCTCCGGGAGGCTGGTGATTCATGGTCCGTCGCGGGTTTTTGGTTGCCGTGCTGCTGGTGCTCGCACTGCAGCCGGTCTACCTCGTCGCGCTGATGGCAGTGGACTATCTGGCACCGGCCGATCGGCGCGCGGTGCATCTGGCGGCCGCATTCGAAACGGGGCAGCTTGGCAATGTCGTGCCGCCCTATACCAGGGGCGACGATTTTGGCGTCGAATGCGTCGCTCTCGGCATCGGCCTCGAGCCGGGCGCCAGTCCCTTGCACAACGCAGTCGCAGCGGCGCGCCCGCTGGCGGAGTCGCCGGCACAGTGCGGGCCGCTGGCGGCCGCAGTGACGCGGGCGCCAGACGTCACCTGGCTGCCCTATTTCCGCTACTGGCATGGCTACCGGGTCGTGATCGACCCACTGATCGCCTGGTTGCCTCTCAAGCTCGTGCGGCTGATGATGCTGGTGCTGTTGACCGCGACGCTGACCTTTCTGGCGGTCGAAACCACCTGGCTCGTTGGCCGGCCTGCGGCGCTGGCGATGGTGGTGCCGATCGTCGTGCTGACCGACATCTGGTACATGTGGATCATCACCGCGGATTCGCTGAGCACCATCTTCATCCTCGGCGGCACCGCATGGTTCGCGCGCAGCCTTCGTAACGGCGCGACCGACCGCGCCCTGATCGTGTCCGCGGCCGTGATGGGCAGCATATTCAACTACATCGACTTCCTGCTCAATCCGCCGTGGCAGCCGATGCTGCTCGCCTTCCTGCTGCTCGCCGCGCCGCGGCGCAAGGAAAGCGGTGATCGGCTGCTCGAATGCTTTTCCGTGCTGGCCGCGTGGGCTTGCGGTTATGCGCTGACATGGGCCTCGCGGTGGCTCATCGCGGCGGCGCTTCTGCCCGACGGCCTCGCCGTTCTCCGCGACGTCCTCGACGTGGCGCGATATCGCATCAACGGCGACGAGGGACAGTTCGTCAGCCATCGCTTGCTGGCGCCTTCGGCGCGCGCGCTTGCCATCATCGTCTGGCAGGTCTGGCACACCGATTGGGCGGCGGTGCTGGCGATGCTGACGCCGTCCTGCTGCCCGCACACGCGATCTCGCCGCGGCGTTTCGCGGTGTTGGCGGCGCCGGCCGCGATCCCCTTCCTGTGGTTCGAACTGATGAGCAACCACACCCAGATCCACGCCCAGATCGTATGCCGGCCGATCGCCGCTTCCGTCGGTATTCTGCTGGCGGCATGGATCTTGGCGGGCCGCGAACGTTCCGTTGACGAGACAAGCCCGGTTCGCCAAGGTTAGCCGCATGACCCTGACCAAACTCGATCTCGCCGGACTCAAGTGTCCGCTACCCGCCCTGAAGACGCGCAAGGCGCTGAAGGCGCTCAAGCCGGGCGACGTGCTGGAAGTTCACTGCACCGATCCGCTGTCGGTGATCGATATCCCGAACCTGATCCGGGAGACGGGCGACAAGGTCGAGATCACCGAGCGCTCGGAACGCCGGATCGTGTTCCTGATCGAAAAGACCGCGGGCCTTACGTCCGCCGCCGCCGCGCCGACGGGCCGGAATCACCACGGTTAGACGCATTCCCCTGGATCCGGAACCAGCCGGAAAACGGTGGATATCGCTACCTTTGGCCTATCGACATGCGGCGTGGCTTCTGCCCCAATTATCAATCTCTGCAAGGGGGCGGAGGGTCGATTCGCGCCGGTCACAGGATCAATCCTGGGTAGAATGCCGCGGTGCAACGGCCGATCACGGCGAACGGCATAACCGGTCCCGTCGGGTGTTAGAATTTCAAACGCGCATTGGCGATTTTGCATCGAGCGAATGGTGCACGGCAACAAGGCCAATGCTTGCGCGACGGGGGCGAACTTAAGATAACGGGATCGATCGCAGACAATGCCCGGCACGGGCGGCTGTAGGGGAGGAATTTATGGCTACAATCGAAGGCGCTCGAACCATATCCGGCGGCGGGGAAGGAATCCTCGATCGCGAACACACTATTGCGAAGGCCGGGTTTAATCGCTGGCTGGTGCCGCCCGCCGCGCTCTGCATTCACCTGTGCATCGGCATGGCCTACGGCTTTTCCGTGTTCTGGCTGCCGCTGTCCCACGCGATCGGGCTGACGGCGCCCAAGGCCTGCCCCGGCATGTCGCTGGCGCAGGAGCTGTTCACCACCACCTGCGACTGGACCGTCGCCAGCATGGGCTGGATGTTCACGCTGTTCTTCGTGCTGCTCGGCGTCTCCGCCGCGCTCTGGGGCGGCTGGCTCGAACGCGTCGGCCCGCGCAAGGCCGGCGCTGTCGCGGCTTTATGCTGGGGCGGCGGATTGATCATCGGCGGGGTTGGCGTTTACGTGCATCAGCTCTGGATCATGTGGCTTGGCGCCGGCGTCATCGGCGGCGTCGGTCTCGGCCTCGGTTACATTTCGCCGGTCTCGACGCTGATCAAATGGTTCCCCGACCACCGCGGCATGGCCACCGGCATGGCCATCATGGGCTTTGGCGGTGGCGCCATGATCGGCGCGCCGCTGGCCAATATCCTGATCAACTATTTCAAGACCCCGACCGACGTCGGCGTCTGGAAGACCTTCGTCGTGATGGGTGTGATTTATTTCGTCTTCATGATGATCGGCGCCTTCGCCTACCGGGTGTCGCCGGCCGGCTGGCGTCCCGACGGCTGGACGCCGCCGAGCGAAAGCAAGACGATGATTACCGAGCATCAGGTCCATCTCAGGGACGCGCACAAGACGCCGCAGTTCTGGCTGATCTGGTGGGTGCTGACACTGAACGTTTCCGCCGGCATCGGCGTGATCGGCATGGCCTCGCCGATGTTGCAGGAGATCTTCGCCGGCAAGCTGATCGGATTGCCCGATTTGCACTTCAGCCAGCTCTCGGTTGAGCAGAAGACCGCGATTGCCGGGATTGCGGCGGGCTTTGCCGGCCTGCTGTCGCTGTTCAACATCGGCGGCCGTTTCTTCTGGGCGTCGCTGTCGGACTACATCGGCCGCAAGAACACCTATTATTGCTTCTTCCTGCTCGGTATCGCGCTCTACGCGCTGGCGCCGACCTTTGCAGCGATCGGAAGCAAGGCGCTGTTCGTGCTCGCCTTCGGCGTCATCCTGTCGATGTATGGCGGCGGCTTCGCCACCGTGCCGGCCTATCTCGCCGATATGTTCGGCACCCAGTTCGTCGGCGCGATTCACGGCCGGCTTTTGACCGCCTGGTCGACCGCCGGCATCATCGGTCCTGTCGTGGTGAACTACATTCGCGAGTTCCAGCTCAAGGCCGGCGTGCCACGCGACCACCTCTACGACACCACCATGTACATTCTGTGCGCGATGCTGGTCGCCGGCCTGATCTGCAACTACCTGATCAAGCCAGTCGACCCCAAATGGAACATGAGCGCCGAGGAGGTCGCCAAGCTGCAGGCCGCGAGTGCAAAGAGTGCGGCTGGCGTGCAGCAGGGCTCGTTCGGCATCGGCAAGGGTGGGTTTGACCTCAACGCCGCGTTGTTCTGGGCCTTCGTCGGTATCCCGCTCGCCTGGGGTGTCTGGCTCACGCTGCAGAGCGCAGTGGCGATCTTCAAATAGCGTCGCAGCAAATCACAAGGGACAGTTGACAGAGAAGCCAGCTGTCCCTTGGGGTTGCGTGATCTCCATCCGATGAAATCCTTCAAGGGCCTTGCGAAGGCTGCGTCGGCCAGCGCTATGGCTGGTGCTTGTCATATGCACAAAAAGCGACATGGCAGCGAGGGGCTGCATGCCCCTTAAATCATTATTTATGCAGCAGCATTCCCTCTTGGCGTCTGGCATGCCAGGCAATAAAGTCGGCCATGGCGTGAGTGAGAACGAGACGTTTCAATGAGTCATGACGTGCACCAGGTTCGCTCGTTCGAACATCCCGGCGAGGGGCGAAAGCGCGCCAAATCGACCCCGAAGGGACGCCAGGTCGATCCGAAGGCGGCCGAAGAAATCGAGCTTCTGCTCGGCGACCGGCCGCGGCGGCGCGATCTCCTGATCGAGTATCTGCATCTGATCCAGGACAGATATCACCAGATTTCCGCGGCCCATCTCGCAGCCCTTGCCGACGAGATGCGGCTTTCCTTCGCCGAAGTGTTCGAGACCGCGACTTTCTACGCGCATTTCGACGTGGTGAAGGAGGGCGAGGCCAACATCCCGCCGCTGACCATCCGCGTCTGCAATTCCTTGACCTGCGCCATGCTGGGCGCGGAAAAATTGCTGCTTGAATTGCAGAACGGCGCCGGCCCCGAGGTGCGCGTGGTGCGCGCGCCCTGCGTCGGCCGCTGCGACACAGCGCCGGCGGCCGAAGTCGGTCATAACTTCGTCGATCACGCCACCGTCGCCAACGTGCTGTCAGCGGCGAAAGGCGGCGATACCCACGTCCATCTGCCAAACTACGTCGACTACGACGCCTATGTGAAAGGCGGTGGCTACTCGCTGCTCAAGCGCCTGCGCTCGGGCGAATTGAAGAAGGAAGATCTGCTGAAAGCGCTCGACGATGCCTCCTTGCGCGGTCTCGGTGGCGCCGGCTTTCCAACGGGGCGCAAGTGGCGCGCGGTATTGGGCGAGCCCGGGCCGCGGCTGATGGCGGTCAATGGCGACGAGGGCGAGCCCGGCACGTTCAAGGACCGCTATTATCTCGAAACCGATCCGCACCGCTTCCTCGAGGGTACGCTGATCGGCGCGTACGTGGTGGAGGCGCCCGAAATCTACATCTACATGCGTGACGAATATCCGGCTTGCCGCGAAATTCTCGAACGCGAGATCGCGAAATTGCCGCCGGGCGGGCCGGTGCTGCACATGCGGCGCGGCGCCGGCGCCTATATTTGCGGCGAGGAATCCTCGCTCTTGGAAAGCATCGAGGGCAAACGGGGGTTGCCGCGCCACAAGCCGCCGTATCCGTTCCAGGTCGGACTTTTCGGACTGCCGACGCTGATCAACAATATCGAGACGCTGTGGTGGGTGCGCGACATCGTCGAGAAGGGCGCGAACTGGTGGAACAGCCACGGCCGCAACGAGCGTCGCGGCCTGCGCAGCTATTCCGTCTCGGGGCGGGTGAAAAATCCCGGCATGAAGCTCGCGCCGGCGGGCATCACGGTGCGCCAGCTGATCGATGAATTCTGCGGCGGCATGGCCGACGGCCACAAGTTCCACGCTTACTTACCGGGCGGCGCCTCGGGCGGCATTTTGCCGGCGTCGATGGACGACATCCCGCTCGATTTCGGCACGCTCGAGAAATACGGCTGCTTCATCGGTTCGGCCGCGGTCATCATCCTGTCAGAGCAAGACAGCGTGAAGGATGCGGCGCTGAACCTGATGAAATTCTTCGAGGACGAGAGCTGCGGCCAGTGCACCCCTTGCCGGGTCGGCACCCAGAAGGCGGCGCTTTTGATGGAACGGCCGGTCTGGAACCGCCAACTGCTGGATGAATTGAGCCAGGCGATGCGCGACGCCTCGATCTGCGGCCTCGGCCAGGCGGCCTCGAATCCGCTGACGTCGGTGATTAAATATTTCCCGGGCGAGTTTCAGGAAGCTGCGGAATGACGAAAATCCAATTCGAGCTCGACGGCCGGCAGGTCGAAGCCAATCCGGGCGAGACCATCTGGCAGGTTGCAAAGCGCCAGGGCCACGAAATCCCGCATCTGTGCTATTCGCCCGCGCCCGACTACCGGCCGGACGGCAATTGCCGCGCCTGCATGGTCGAGGTCGAGGGCGAGCGCGTGCTGGCGGCCTCCTGCAAGCGCACGCCAAGCGTCGGCATGAAGGTGAAGACCGCCAGCGCCCGCGCGGTCGCGGCGCAAAAAATGGTGATGGAGCTTCTGGTCGCCGATCAGCCGGCGCGGCAAACCTCACACGACCCGGAATCGAAATTCTGGCACTGGGCCGAAAAGACGGGCGTCAGCGAAAGCCGTTTTCCCGCAGCCGAGCGCTGGCACGGCGATGCCAGCCATCCGGCGATGCGGGTCAATCTCGACGCCTGCATCCAGTGCGGCCTGTGCGTGCGCGCCTGCCGCGAGGTCCAGGTCAACGACGTCATCGGCATGGCCTACCGCAACCACGCCTCCAAGATCGTGTTCGATTTCGACGATCCGATGGGGGAATCGACCTGCGTCGCCTGCGGCGAATGCGTGCAGGCCTGCCCGACCGGCGCGCTGATGCCGGCGGTGATGCTCGACGAGAAGCAGACCCGCATCACCTATGCCGACCGCAAGGTGGATTCGCTTTGCCCCTATTGCGGGGTCGGTTGCCAGGTCACCTATCAGGTCAAGGACGAGAAGGTGATCTATGCGGAAGGCCGCGACGGCCCGGCCAACCACAACCGGCTCTGCGTCAAGGGCCGCTTCGGCTTCGACTATATCCATCATCCCAATCGCCTGACCAAGCCGCTGGTGCGGCTGCCGAACGTCAGGAAGGACCCGAACGACCAGGTCGACCCGGCCAATCCCTTCACGCATTTCCGCGAAGCTTCATGGGAAGAGGCGCTCGATATCGCTGCCAAGGGCCTCGTCAAAATCCGCGATACCAAGGGCGTCAAGGCGCTCGCCGGTTTCGGCTCGGCCAAGGGCTCCAACGAGGAGGCCTATCTGTTCCAGAAGCTGGTGCGCACGGGCTTCGGCTCCAACAATGTCGATCACTGCACGCGGCTATGCCACGCCTCCTCCGTCGCCGCGCTGTTCGAATGCCTGAGCTCGGGCGCGGTGTCGGCGCCGTTCGCCGCCGCCATGGACGCCGATGTCATCATCGTGATCGGCGCCAATCCGACCGTGAACCATCCGGTGGCCGCGACCTTCATCAAGAACGCCGCCCAGAAGGGCGCCAAGCTGATCGTGATGGATCCGCGCGGGCAGGGGCTGTCGCGCCACGCCTACCGCAATCTGGCGTTCAAGCCCGGCAGCGACGTCGCGCTTTTGAACGCGATGATCAACACCATCATCACCGAAGGTCTGACCGACGAGCAATATATCGCCGGCTATACCGAGGGCTATGACGAGCTGAGGGCCAAGATCACCGAATTCACCCCGGAGAAGATGGAGCCGATCTGCGGCGTCCCGGCCGAGACGATCCGCGAGGTGGCGCGGATGTATGCGCGCGCCAAGGCGTCGATCATCTTCTGGGGTATGGGCATCAGCCAGCATGTCCACGGCACCGACAACGCGCGCTGCCTGATTGCGCTGGCGCTGATCACCGGCCAGGTCGGCCGTCCCGGAACGGGCCTGCATCCGCTGCGCGGCCAGAACAACGTGCAGGGCGCCTCGGACGCCGGGCTGATCCCGATGTTCCTGCCCGACTACCAGCCGGTCGGACGCACCGATCTGCGCGCGCCTTTCGAGAAGTTGTGGCACCAGGAGCTCGATCCTGTCCGCGGGCTCACCGTGGTCGAGATCATGAACGCGATCCACAAGGGCGAGATATCGGGCATGTACATCGAGGGCGAAAATCCCGCGATGTCGGACCCCGATTTGCAGCACGTCCGCGAGGCATTGGCAAAACTCGAACACCTCGTGGTGCAGGACCTGTTCGTCACCGAGACGGCGTTTCATGCCGACGTGATCCTGCCGGCCTCGGCGTTTGCGGAGAAATCCGGCACCTTCACCAACACCGATCGCCGCGTGCAATTGGCGCGCGAGGTGGTCAAGCCGCCGGGTGACGCGCGGCAGGACCTCTGGATCATCCAGGAAATCGGCAAGCGCATGGGGTTGCCGTGGAATTACAGCGGCCCCGCCGACGTCTTCACCGAGATGACGCAGGTGATGCCGTCGCTGAACAACATCACCTGGGAGCGGCTGGTGCGCGAGGGCGCGGTGACGTATCCGGTCGACGATCCGCAACTGCCCGGCAACGAGATCATCTTCACCACGGGCTATCCGACCGAGAGCGGCCGCGGCAAGATCGTGCCGGCGCGGGTGCTGCCGCCGGACGAGTTGCCCGACGACGAATATCCGATGGTGCTCTCGACGGGCCGCGTGCTCGAGCACTGGCACACCGGCTCGATGACGCGGCGCTCGCATGTGCTCGACCAGATCGAGCCGGAAGCGGTCGCCTTCATGTCGCCGAAGGACATGCGGCGGCTGCAGGTGTGGCCGGGCGATCGCGTGCGGCTGGAGACCCGCCGCGGCGCGGTCGAGATCAAGGTACGTTCCGACCGCGATGTGCCCGAGAACATGGTGTTCATGCCGTTCTGCTACGCGGAGGCCGCCGCCAACCTTCTGACCAATCCGGCGCTCGATCCGTTCGGCAAGATTCCCGAGTTCAAGTTCTGCGCGGTCAAGGCCGAGAAGGTGGAGCAGCGCACCGCGGCGGAGTAGGCGGCCGCCATCACTCGAACCGCACCGCCGTCGTGTTGGCCCCGCAGACCACCACCGCCACGCGCTCGTCCGGGGCTGGTGCGTATTTGCCCGACAGCAGCGCGCCAAAGGCGGCAGCGCCCCCCGGCTCAGCCACCACCCGAACCTTGTCCCACAGCGCGGCTTGCGCCGCGCGGATGTCGTCGTCGGAGATCAGCACTGCGCGTTCGACAAACGCCTGCGCGATCGGAAACATGAGTTTGCCGACGCGCTTCGGCGCCAGCGAGTCGGCCGCAATGCCCTCCGTCTCCGCATCGACCGGTTCTCCCGCCGCAAGCGCGCGCCACAGGGTCGGGGAGAGCTCGGGCTCGACCGCGATGATCCTGACCCGGCCGCGGAACCAGGCGGCGAGACCTCCGATCAATCCGCCGCCGCCGACGGCGACCAGGAGCGTGTCGATGCCGGGCAGGTCGGCCTCGATCTCGCAGCCGATGGTGCCCTGTCCCAGCAGGGTTTCGGGCTGGTCGAAAGCATGCACGGCAAGCGCGCCGCTTTCCCGGACGAACGCTTCGCTCGCCGCCAGCGCGTCGGCATAGCGCTCGCCCGCGATCACCAGGTTGGCCGCGTAGCTCCTGATGCGTTCGACCTTCGACGGCGACGTGACATTGGGCAGGAAGATGGTCGCGGGTACACCGAGCCGCATCGCGGCATAGGCGACCGCCGCGCCGTGATTGCCGCCGGAGGCTGCGACCACGCCGGATGCCGGAATCGGCCGCGTCAGGAGGTTCGCGAAGGCGCCGCGCGCCTTGAACGAGCCCGAATGCTGCAGGCATTCCAGCTTCAGAGCGACCGACCTCGGCTCGCCGCCGAACCCCGCGAGGTCGACGCGGACGATCGGGGTATGGCGGACATGCGGCCGGATCAGCCGCTCAGTTTCGGCGATGCGGTCCGGCGTGATTACTGTATCCAGCGGCATCGGCGGCGCTCCGATGGGATTGACTTTCGTATAGGGAGTTAGCAAATTAACGAAATGAGGACAACCGACGTCATCAAGGCCCTCGCCAACGGGCGGCGGCTGATGATCCTCGACTGGCTGAAGAATCCGCGCGCCCATTTCCCGCCGCAGGTCGACGGCGATCTGGTCAAGGACGGCGTCTGCGCGGCGCTCATCGCCGAGAAGCTCGGGATCACCCAGGCTACGTTGAGCGAGCACATGCGGGTGCTGGTCCAGGCCGAACTGGTGGTGCCGAAACGCATCAAGCAGTGGACGTTCTACCGCCGCGACGAGATCCGCATCCGCGCCGTCAAGGCCGATCTTCTCGCCAATCTTTAAGACGCGCCGGCTACAGTACGCGCTTGGCTGAGTTCGCCTGCGTCACGGCCGCGCTCACTTCCTGGCGCCTGCAACTGTGGCCGGCGGCGCACTGTCCTTCTGCGCGTTCTTTATCTCCGTCAAGGCCGCTTCGGCCCGCGCGAGATTTTCCAGGAGGCGCTGGCTGGTCAGCACCAGGAAGTAGTAGCCGAATTGCGGGTTCTGGAAATAGATCTCCAGCAGCTTTTCGTAAGTGATGGTCAGGCAATGGCCGTCCTCGATGCATTCGATGGTCGCGGTGCGCCGGTTATCGGGCGTCAGGAAGCCGAGTTCGCCCATCAGTCGTCCCGGCGGCACTTCGAGGCCGAATTCCTTGACCAGAAATTTCCCGGTGACGGTCAAAAGCATTTCGTCCCCGACGTCGCCTTTTTTCATCAGGATATCGCCCTTGCGATATTGGCGCTGGGTCATGAACGGCTTGAGCCATTCCATCGAGGTATCGCCCTGCGTCGCGGTGCGCGCCTTCTTGACGAGAACCAGCATTTGCCGGAGACGAAACGCGTTGATGGGAACCATCAGGAGATACAACAGAAAGGTCGTGATGGTTCCGCTGAGCGCGCCGAAGGCGGCGAAGAATACGCAACCGATCATGTTGGCGACCCGTAGCGGCACCATGGTCTGCGTCAGCAGGGTGGCGACGAAGAAGATCGCGCCCACCAGCGCAAACATGTTGGCGAGCGTGATGTTGTGCAGCAGGATTTCCAGGAGGCGATTGAAGATCGCGTCGTAGGTGACGTTGTTGGGATCAAGGCCGAGCTGGGTCAGGATCTTTGCGAACCTGAGGTTGTCCGCGGCCGTATTGAGGATGCGGTTTAGCGCGTCCGACAGGTCTGCACCGCTATGTGTCATCGGATTGCCCATGCGCCTCGGCGAAGCAGAACGTTTCTCTCACCTCGCGCCATGCGGGTCACGCAGAATCGCCCTCGAAGCCGGCCGCGAATCGGGCCCGATCCTGCACCCGGCTTGCGTCCGGAATTATTAAACCGCTCCCATAAATTGCGGTCTTCCGCATGATTATACCGGCGACGGTACCCCCTGCCAACAGGCTCGGACGCCGATCGCTGCCCTTCGCCGGGCTCATTTCATGGGAATAAATCGCTTAGCCGGCGTTCGATCGTTCCGCCATCTTGCCGATGAAGTCGGCGATTTGCCGGCCCAGCCGCCTTGTCAGGCGCATCAGCGTTCCGAGGTGGCCGACCAGCGGATTGCCCTGGTTTTCCAGATCGAGTTCAAAGCGCTCGGATGGAAATATCGTCACGCAACCCGCCGGCTGGCTCGTGTTTTTCGCAAACGACACGGCGGATTCCTGGCGCAGGAAAATTCCGCCGATCTGTCCCTTGACGTCGCGGGCCACCCAGAAGCCGTCGCCGTTGCGGCCGATGAAAAACGCCGGGATCGCCTCGTTGACGATATCGGCATCGAGCGGCCGGAAATGGGTCGCGATGGGCTCTGCCTGACGCGCCGTCTTGAAGGTGATCGCGGCCATGACGGCCTCCCGGGGAACGGCCATGGTGTGCCGAGGACGCCGTAGGAATGCGAGAGGGAGCGACGCGGCGTGTTATATAAAAGAGATAGTAGAAAGCCCGTGGACGAATAGAGGGCGCTTCATTTCGCGCGTCTCGCCTTTATGCCGCGCTTATGAGAGACAGCCGAGGGCTGCCTCGATTTCCTATGCCCGCTTGCGCATCTTTCGGACCAACGGCTCGCGAGCTGGGCCGGGCCGGAGTTCGAAGATGGCAGACTATCTCACCCGCGACGAAAAGTTTCGCGGCTTGATCTATGGCGACGATTCTCGGTCGCGCGCCGGGGCCTGCCGGTTCGGCGGGGCGGATGAGAAGCGCGTGCGGCTGCGTACCGCCTCGCCTCGCCTCGGTGGCTATTTGCGCGGCATGATCGAGGCGATCGCCAATTCCAAGCTGCGACGGATGAAGCATGAGCTCGAGCTTCACGGATATGCGTTCGATCGCCCCGGTGAGAATTGGGAAGTGTTTCCGCCGAACGAGCCTTCGAAAAGATCGAAATAGGCGGCGTGCCGGCCGTTCGTTCCAATTTTCCTTTCGCGTGGAGCGCTACATGTCACAACTCTTGTTCAGGGCATCGCTCGTCGTATCGCTTCTCCGCCAAGCGTTCCGTGCACTCGCAATCTTTGTCGATTCGTCTTGGGACGGACCGGCCAGCCGATATCGGCCGGAAGACCACTATCTGCGCGGCCCCGGCCCGAAATGGCGGGAGAAACACGATCGCGCATCTGTCGGCGGCGCGTGAATTCCCGGCGCTGCAAACCCTCGCTGCGTTCCGGCGTGCCGTTCAGCTCCGCGAAGGTTCGAACTCATTCGACCTGCCTTTGCGTGCCAGCGGCGAGGATTTGGGGAAGCGGCCGCCATGCCAGCTCTCGATCGGACAGGCGAGATCCTCATCGCCGATCCCGGCGATTGCACTCGCGACCTCGGCTTTTGCCGCATCGTCCAACTCGACGATCGGCAGGCGCGTGCCTGGAGACATATAGCCGAGCAGGCACAGGGCATATTTTACGGCAGCCGGGTTCTCCTTGGCGAGCGCCGCCGTCAGAGGCGCGAGCCTGCTCTGCAGATATCGCGCGGACTGCAATCGCCCCTTCCGGCAGCTCGAGAAGATCGCGTGGCACAGCTCCGGCGCCACGTTCGATACGATCGAAATGCAGCCGTCCCCGCCATTGGCGATAAAGGCGAGCGCGGTGGCGTCGTCGCCGGACATCAGCCGGAACCGGGGCGGCAGCAACAGCCGCAGGCGCATCGGGCGGGTGATATCGCACGTCGCATCCTTCAGCCCGATGAACTGCTCCGATTGCGCCAGCCGCGCCAGCGTCTCGTCGGACAGTTCGCGGATGGTCCGGGAGGGAACGTCGTGCAGAATGATCGGAAGCGAGGTCGAATCCGCGATCGCCCGGAAATGCGCATGGATGCCGGCCTGCATCGGCTTGTTGTAATAGGGGACGACCGAAAGCACCGCGTCGGCGCCGGCGGCCTTCGCGCGCAGCGTCAATTCGATGGCCTGGCTGGTCGAATTCGATCCCGCGCCGGCGATGACGCGCACGCGGCCGCGCGCGGTCCCGACGGCGGCCCGCACGATGCTGTCGTGCTCGGCCGGCGTCAGCGTGGAGGCTTCGCCGGTGATTTCGCCGACGACGATGGCGGAGACTTCGGCCTCGATCTGGCGCTCGCAAAGTCTCGCGAATGCGGTCAGATCGGGGTTTCCCTCCTCATCGAAGGGCGTGGGAAGGTCGGCGATGTAGCCGGACAGCCAGCTGACCGGCTTTGCGAGGTACGTCATCGGATTTCACGCTGCGTTTTCCATTTGGCCAAAGCCCTGCCGGTAGGCGGACAGCACGAGGCCCTCGCTGGCACCTGACGCCGGCCTCGATACGGAAGCCCATCTGCTCCAGCTTGCCGCGGATTTTCAGCGAGAGGCCGCTCTCGCGCGAGTTGATCAGGACCGCGATGGTGGCGCTGGTGGAGAGAAACGGCGATATCCGGGCGAGCGCCGCCTCGACGGCGGCAAGCGAATTCTGTCCGGTGATCAGGCCGACCGTGTGCTGGGCCCTGGCGACTCGGCAGGTCGCGGTGGTCGCCACGCGGATGAATCCGCGCCGCCGCAGCGCGAGATAGATCTCGAGCGCGTCGCTGCCGGCGACGATGGCGCGGTGCAGATGGGAGAGCCGCGTCAGCTCGACCATGGTATCGACGACCTGCTCCCGGTTTGAAACGGAATGAACCATCGGGCTCTCCCGGATGAAGCTGTTAGGCTGGTTATGCGGTGCGCGGTGTGCCGGCGGCGGCGATGCGGCCGGAGGAGGGCGGCTGGCCCATCTCGAGTTCGATCTCGCGCGACAATTCGACGATGGTTTCGGGATGCTGGCCGTTCTCGAACAGCGCGTATTTGATGGCCTGGGCGCGGTTGGCGAAGAGTCCGCCATAGAGGCCGTTTTGTTGCTGGGCGACCCAATGGCCGCGGCTGTTCTTGCCGATAAAGACGATTGCAGATGGCGAGCTGCACGATGGAGGTTCGACGAGCTTCACGTGAAGGATCCCTTTGATGGTTGAGCGCCGCGAGATGGGCTCGCTCATGCCGTCCAATATCTTCCCGGCTGGATATGAATTCGAGGGCGACGCCACGACGATCTCATAGGAGCCGCATAAATGCCGCGCGTTCGTCTCAAATCGGGACCACGCAGCACAGGGCCGTATAGGCGAGACATTCGTCCCAGTGATTGAGAACGCTGTCGAACGGTACCTCGCGCCTGACGGTGCCGATGACGGCGCTGAGCAGCGTGGACATCCACAACAGCGCGGCGAGGCTCTTGCCGAAGCTCATGCTGCCGAACGCAGCAAAGATCACCAGGATGCCCATCCGCACGCAAAAGCGGACGATCACCTGGGTCGATCTCAGTTCGCGCGACAGGTTCGGAAGCTGCGCCACGTGTCAATACTCCGGCGTTGGTTCGCGGGCGCGCTTTACGCGAAATTGTCGCAGCAGATCGGTATGCAGCCGAGGCTCGTCTCGCGCGGCGCCACCGGCGGGACGCTGCTGCGGCTTCGAGGAGCGGTTGCGCGCTTCGCCTCGACGAACGCGCCGAGGAGCGCCAGCGGCAAATCCGCGTGACGGCTCTCGATCGACTGATCGAGCCACTCGGGAAGCTCGCGCTGGCGCGACAGCGCGCAATGCCATTCGCCGTCGTCATAGGCGATGCGGCGCACCTGCCATTGCGGCAGCTCGAGGTCGATCAGCGCCAGCGCGGCATCGGTCCAGGCGCTGGAAGCGATCAATCGTTCGATCCGCATCGTCTGCTCGGTCGGCCGAACCGGACGCCGGCAGACCGCGACAACCTCCGCCATGAGTTCCGCGGTCACGGCAGGGGTCTCCTGCAGCCGGTCGCCGAGCACGCTGATGTCGGGACGTTCTGAAAGCATTGTCATGGACTTGTCTCGCAAAGAGCCGGGGGCCGCGACTGGCGGCCACGCCCTTGAAAATGGCGAGAGGCGCATTTGAAAGCGAGACGGGATGAGGCCTCAAAAAATAAAGGCGTCATAAATTGACGCCAGAATCCGGCCGTTGTGCAACGCCGAACGGGGCACCCGGCACGCGGGCCAGCCGCGCGCGAACCTTTATGAGATTCCTATAACTTTGTGGGCGGGCCAGCCTCGAAAAAATATCCCCGTAGTGGCACCTCACGGCGGCAAACATGGGTTGGGCCAGGTCGGGATTCGATCTGCAGATTGATCCATCGCAAGAGACCTTCGCAAGACGCGCCGATGCTGCATTCACGGAAATAAGCGCGACAAGGAGCATTTTCATGTGGGACGTCATCATGCTGGCCCTCGCCTTCGGCTTCTTTGCCGCCGGAATAGGCTACGCTTATGCCTGCGAACGGCTTTGAGAGGAGAGCGACCATGATCTTCGACTATTCACTCGCCGCTCTCGTCTCGCTGGGCTTGCTGTTTTACCTGACCTACGCCCTGCTGCGGCCCGAGCGGTTCTGACATCAGGCGCGGGCCCGCCCCGGATCCGGGCCCGGCCGCAATCAATTCCCGAACAAACGTGCAAACCTGAAGGCCACGACCATGACCGCCATTGGCTGGATTCAAATTCATTCTGTACTGCGTCATCCTCGTCGCGCTGGTGAAACCGCTCGGCGGGTACATGACGCGCGTCTTCAATGGCGAGCGCACTTTCCTGTCGCCGGTGCTGCGGCCGGTCGAGGCCGGCATCTACTGGATCGGCGGCGTCGACGAGAAGCGCGAGCAGCACTGGCTGACCTACACGGTCGCGATGCTGCTGTTCCATGTCGGCGGCTTCCTCATCATCTATGGCCTGATGCGCCTTCAGGCATTCCTTCCCTTCAACCCCGCGGAGCAATCCGCGGTCGCCGAGGATCTGTCCTTCAACACCGCGATCAGCTTCATCACCAACACCAACTGGCAGAACTACGGCGGCGAAAGCACGCTGTCCTATCTCGTGCAGATGCTCGGGCTGACGCACCAGAACTTCCTGTCGGCGGCGACCGGCATCGCGCTCGCCGTCGCGCTGATCCGGGGTTTTGCCCGTTCCTCGATGCGCACCATCGGCAATTTCTGGGTCGATGTGGTCAGGTGCACGCTCTACATTCTGCTGCCGATCTGCATCGTCTACGCGCTGTTCCTGGTCTGGCAGGGTATCCCGCAGACGCTTGGACCGTATATCGACGCCACCACGCTCGAAGGCGCCAAGCAGACCATCGCGGTTGGCCCGGTGGCATCGCAGATCGCCATCAAGATGCTCGGCACCAATGGCGGCGGCTTTTTCAATGCCAACGCCGCGCACCCGTTCGAGAACCCGACCGCATTGTCGAACTTCGTGCAGATAATCTCGATCTTCGTGCTCGGCGCGGCGCTGACCAACGTGTTCGGCCGCATGGTCGGCAACCAGCGGCAGGGCTGGGCGATCCTGGCTGTGATGGGCGTGCTGTTCATCGCGGGCGCCATCGTCACCTACTGGGCGGAAGCCAACGGCACCACCTTGCTCAACGCGATGGGACTGACCGGCGGCAACATGGAGGGCAAGGAAGTCCGCTTCGGGATCGTTGCGTCCTCGCTATTCGCGGTCATCACCACGGACGCATCCTGCGGTGCCGTGAACGCGATGCACGATAGTTTCACCGCGCTCGGCGGCATGATCCCGCTGATCAACATCCAGCTCGGCGAGATCATCGTCGGTGGCGTCGGCTCCGGGCTCTACGGCATGCTGATCTTCGTCGTCATCGCGATCTTCGTCGCCGGCCTGATGGTCGGCCGCACCCCCGAATATGTCGGCAAGAAGATCGAGGCGCGCGAGGTCAAGATGGCGATGCTGGCGATCCTGGTGCTGCCGCTGATGTATCTCGGCTGGACCGCGGTCGCCGTGGTCTTTCCGCCGGCGGTGGCTTCGATGGCGAACGCCGGTCCACACGGCTTCACCGAGGTGCTCTATGCTTACACCTCGCAGACCGGCAACAACGGCTCGGCCTTCGCGGGTCTCACCGGCAACACTCCTTTCTACAACATCACTGGCGGTGTGGCGATGTTCGTCGGCCGTTTCTTCATGATCATCCCGGCGATGGCGATTGCCGGCTCGCTCGCGGGCAAGAAATCGATCCCGCCGTCAGCCGGTACCTTCCCGACCACCGGCGGACTGTTCGTCGGCCTCGTGATCGGCGTGATCCTGATCATCGGCGGCCTGACTTTCTTCCCGGCGCTGGCGCTCGGCCCGATCGTCGAGCACCTCGCGATGACCGCAGGCACCCTGTTCTGATCGAACGCATTTCGGAGTTACGTCCATGGAAACCGTCCAGAAATTGAACAAGCGGATGCCGACATCGGCGATGCTCGATCCGAAGATCGTGTTGCCGGCCATTGCTTCGGCCGTCCGCAAGCTCGATCCCAGGGTGATGGTCAAGAGCCCCGTGATGTTCGTGGTCGAAGTCGTCGCCGCGCTGACCACGGTGATCTTCGTCCGCGACCTGGTGACGGGAGGTGCAAGCCTCGGCTTCACCTTCCAGATCATCCTGTGGCTGTGGTTCACGGTGCTGTTTGCCAACTTCGCCGAAGCCGTCGCCGAAGGCCGCGGCAAGGCGCAGGCCGAAATCGCTGCGCAAGACCCGCACCGAGAGCCAGGCCAAGCTGTTGACGGGCGCCGGCAAGAACTATCGTCTCGTCTCCGGCACCAGCCTCAAGGTCGGAGACATCGTGCTGGTCGAAGCCGGCGACAATATTCCCTCCGACGGCGAGGTGATCGAGGGCGTCGCCTCGGTCAACGAGGCCGCGATCACCGGTGAATCCGCGCCCGTGATCCGCGAATCCGGCGGCGACCGTTCGGCGGTCACCGGCGGCACGCAGGTGTTGTCGGACTGGATCCGCGTCCGCATCACCGCGGCGCAAGGCTCGACCTTCATCGACCGCATGATCAAGCTGGTCGAGGGCGCCGAGCGGCAGAAGACCCCGAACGAAATCGCGCTCAACATCCTGCTCGCGGGCCTCACCATCATCTTCGTGTTCGCGACCGTGACGATCCCGAGCTATGCGACGTATGCGGGTGGTTCGATCTCCGTCGTCATCCTGGTGGCGCTGTTCGTGACGCTTATTCCGACCACCATCGGCGCGCTATTGTCGGCGATCGGCATCGCCGGCATGGACCGGCTGGTGCGTTTCAACGTGCTGGCGATGTCCGGCCGCGCGGTCGAAGCCGCCGGCGACGTCGATACGCTGCTGCTCGACAAGACCGGCACCATCACGCTCGGCAACCGCCAGGCCACCGCATTCCGCCCCGTGCGCGGCGTCACCGAACAGGAGTTGGCCGATGCGGCGCAGCTTGCCTCGCTCGCCGACGAAACGCCCGAAGGGCGCTCGATCGTTGTGCTGGCAAAGGAGAAATACGGCATTCGCGGCCGCGACATGACGGAACTTGCCGCCACCTTCATTCCCTTCACCGCGCAAACCCGCATGAGCGGCGTCGATGCCGGCGCATCCTCGGTTCGCAAGGGCGCGGTCGATGCGATCCTGAGTTTTGTCGGGGGGGGACTGTCACACGTCGTTGCCTCGGGAAGCGCGGCGCGCGTCCTGCAGTCCGGCGGCTCCGACGTCGCTCGCGAGATCCAGGCGATCTCGGACGAGATCGCCAAGGCCGGTGGCACGCCGCTTGCGGTCGCCAAGGACGGACGTCTGCTCGGCGTCGTGCAGCTCAAGGATATCGTCAAGGGCGGCATCCGCGAGCGTTTCGCCGAGCTGCGCCGCATGGGCATCCGCACCGTGATGATCACCGGCGACAATCCGATGACGGCGGCGGCGATCGCCGCCGAAGCCGGCGTCGACGACTTCCTTGCCCAGGCGACGCCCGAAGACAAGCTGAAGCTGATCCGCGACGAGCAGGCCAAGGGCAAGCTGGTGGCGATGTGCGGCGATGGCACCAACGACGCGCCGGCGCTGGCGCAGGCCGACGTCGGCGTCGCCATGAACACTGGCACGCAGGCCGCGCGCGAGGCCGGCAACATGGTCGACCTCGATTCCAACCCGACCAAGCTGATCGAGGTGGTCGAGATCGGCAAACAGCTCCTGATGACCCGCGGCGCGCTGACGACGTTCTCGATCGCCAACGACGTGGCGAAGTATTTCGCCATCATCCCCGCGATGTTCCTGGCGTTCTATCCGCAGCTCGCCGTGCTCAACGTCATGCACCTGGCGAGCCCGCAAAGCGCCATCCTGTCGGCGATCATCTTCAACGCGTTGATCATCATCGCGCTGATTCCGCTGGCGCTGAAGGGCGTCGCCTATCGCGCGGTCGGCGCCGGCGCGCTGCTCCGCCGCAACCTGATGATCTACGGGCTCGGCGGCATCATCATTCCCTTTATCGGCATCAAGGCGATCGACCTCGTGGTTGCCGCCTTGCACCTGGTTTGAGGAGAAGTACCATGTTGAAAGAAATTCGTCCGGCCATCCTGGTCCTCGTCGCGCTGACGCTGATTACGGGCCTCGCCTACCCGCTCGCGATGACCGCGATTGCGGAGGTGATCTTTCCGAAGCAGGCGCAAGGCAGTCTGATCGAGAAGGACGGCAAGGTGGTCGGCTCCGCCCTGATCGGGCAGGAATTCAAGGAGGACAAGTATTTCCACGGCCGTCCTTCGGCGACGACCGCGCCTGACCCGGCGGATCCCACCAAGACCGTGGCCGCGCCCTACAACGCGGCCAACTCCGGCGGCTCGAATCTGGGTCCGACCAGCAAGGCGCTCAGCGATCGGGTCAAGGAAGACGTCGACAAGCTCAAGGCGGAGAATCCCTCCGCCGCCGTGCCGGTCGATCTCGTGACCACGTCGGCCAGCGGTCTCGATCCCGACATTTCGCCGGAGGCGGCGCTGTTCCAGGTGCCGCGGGTCGCGAAAGCGCGCAACATGCCGGAGGACAAGGTCCGCCAGCTGGTCGCCGATAACACGGCAGGCCGTCTCGCGGGGCTGCTCGGTGAGCCGCGCGTCAACGTCCTGGCGCTGAATCTGGCGTTGGACGGGGCTGCGTCGAAATAAGGCGAGCTAGGCTATCCTCGGCTTGAAGGATTATAATGCCGTATGGCCCAGCCGCGTCGCGACCCTGAACAACGCCCCTCGCCGGAAGCCCTGCTGGAAGCAGCCCGGCGCGAGGAGAGCCGCGCCGGCCGGCTCAAGATCTTCGTCGGCGCCGCGCCCGGCGTCGGCAAGACCTATGAGATGCTGCAGAGCGCGCATGCCAAGGTGAAGGCCGGCGCCGATGTCGTGGTCGGCGTGGTCGAGACCCACGGGCGCGCCGAGACCCAGGCGCTGCTGCTGGGCCTCGAAGTACTGCCGCGCAAGCGGATCGAGTACAAGGACCAGGTCATCGAGGAAATGGATCTCGACGCCCTGATCGCGCGGCATCCGCAGATCGCGCTGGTCGACGAGCTCGCCCACACCAACGCGCCCGGCAGCCGCCATCCGAAGCGCTACCTCGACGTCGAGGAACTGCTGTCGCGCGGCATCGACGTCTATACCGCGGTCAACATCCAGCATATCGAGAGCCTCAACGACGTCGTCGCCCAGATCACCCATGTGCGGGTGCGCGAGACCGTGCCGGATTCGGTGTTCGACCGCGCCGACGCGATCGAATTGATCGACCTCACCCCGGACGACCTGATCCAGCGGCTCAAGGAAGGCAAGGTCTACGTCCCCAAGCAGGCCGAGCGTGCGCTCGAGCATTATTTCTCGCCGGGCAACCTGACCGCGCTGCGCGAGCTGGCGCTGCGCCGGACCGCCGAGCGCGTCGACGAGCAGCTCCTGACCCATATGCAGGCCAACGCCATCGCAGGCCCCTGGGCCGCCGGCGAGCGCGTCCTGGTCTGCCTCAGCGAGGATCCGCGTGCGGCCGGGCTCGTGCGCTACACCAAGCGGCTCGCGGACCGGCTGCACGCACAATGGACCGCCATCAGCATCGAGACGCGGCGAACCCTGCAACTTTCCGACGAGGAGCGCGACCGGCTCGCCGATACGCTGCGTCTGGCGGAAGCGCTGGGCGGCGAGGCGATCACCATTCCCGGTGTCGGGCGCCGTATCGCCGACGATATCATTGGTTTCGCGCATGCCAACAATGTGACCCAGATCATCATCGGCAAGTCGACGCGCTCCTGGTGGTTCGAACTCAGGCGCGGTTCGGTCGTGCACGACCTGGTGCGGCGCGCCGGTAACATCAGCGTCAACGTGATCGCCGGCGAGGAACTGGAGGCGGAACCGGTTCCGAAGAAAACTGTGCGCACGGCGCAACGGCCGGAACCGTTCAATCCGCGGCCATATCTGATGGCGCTGCTGAGCGTGGGGATCGCCGTCGGCGTCGGACAAATGATTCAGCGTTCATTCGACATCGTGAATGTTGATCTCGTCTTTCTCACGGCCGTGGTCGGCGTCGCGGTCCGCTATGGCCTGTGGCCGTCGATCCTGGCCAGCGTCGTGGCGTCGCTGTGCTATAATTTCTTCTTCCTGCCGCCGATCTATACCTTCACGATCACTGATCCGACCAACGTCGCGGCGTTCTTCTTCTTCATGCTGATTGCGATTCTGGTTTCCAATGTCGCGGCGAGGGTGCGCACCCAGGCCGATTCCGCGATCGGCAGGGTGCGGACCACCGAATCGCTCTACGCCTTCAGCCGCAAGCTCGCGGGCACCGCGACGCTGGACGACGTGTTGTGGGCCACCGCCTACCAGACCGCGCTGATGCTCAAGGTGCGGGTGGTGCTGCTGTTGCCCGAGAACGGCGTGCTGACCGTGAAGGCGGGCTATCCGCCCGAGGATGAGCTCGACAAGGCCGATCTTGCGGCGGCGAACTGGGCCTGGGACAACGACCGCTCGGCCGGGCGTGGCTCCGACACGCTGCCGGGGGCCAAGCGGCTGTTCCTGCCGATGCGGACTGGGCGTGGGCCGATCGGCGTGGTCGGCATCGACGACGACAAGACCGGGCCGCTGCTGACGCCGGACCAGCGCCGGCTGCTGGATGCGCTGATGGATCAGGGCGCGCTCGCGATCGAGCGGGTGCTTTTGGTCGAGGACATGGACAAGGTCAAGCGCACGGTGGAATCCGACCGGCTGCGTTCGGCGCTGTTGACCTCGATCTCGCACGATCTCAAGACGCCGCTCGCTTCGGTGCTCGGCGCCGCCTCCACCATGCGCGATCTCGCCAGTGGCCTGAGCGAACCGGAAAAGCGCGACCTGCTCGCTACCGTGATCGACGAATCCGAGCGGCTCAACCGCTTCATAGCCAACCTCCTCGACATGACCAAGCTCGAATCCGGCGCCATCGTGCCGAACACGGCACTGCACGACATCGACGAAATCGTTGGCAGCGCGCTGCGGCGTGCGGGCAAGATTCTGGCGCATCACGCGGTTTCGCTCGAAATCGCCGCTGACCTGCCGATGCTGGAACTCGACGCGGTGCTGTTCGAGCAGGCGCTGTTCAACCTCCTGGACAACGCGGCGAAATACGCGCCCGCGGACACCACGATCTCGATCCTGAGTTTCCGCGAACGGGATCAGATTATCCTGCAGATCCTCGACGAGGGCGAGGGCATACCGCCTGCGGAGCTCGAAAGCGTGTTCGACAAGTTCTACCGCGCGCAAAAAGGCGACCATGTCCGTCCCGGCACCGGCCTTGGCCTTGCAATCTCTCGCGGTTTCGTCGAGGCGATGCACGGCTCGATTTCCGCGGCCAACCGGTCGGACCGCACCGGCGCAGTGTTGACCATCCGCTTGCCGGTTCCGGCGGCGTCGAGAGCGCTGGACACCGCCGCATGAGCGCTCCGCCGATCAAGGTGCTGGTCATCGACGACGAGCCGCCGATCCGCAAGCTGTTGCGGATGGGTCTTTCTACGCAAGGCTACGAGATCCTCGAAGGCTCGAACGGCAAGCTTGGGCTCGAATTGCTGGCTCAGGATCCCGCTTTGATCATTCTCGATCTCGGCCTGCCCGACATCCAGGGCCATGAACTCCTGCGCATGATTCGCGGACGCAACGACAGCGTGCCGATCATCGTGCTGTCGAGCCGCGGCGACGAGGCCGGCAAGGTCCAGGCGCTCGATCTCGGCGCCGACGACTATCTGACGAAACCGTTCGGCATGGATGAACTGCTTGCCCGCATGCGCGCGGCGCTGCGGCACCAGTTGCAGGTCCACGGCGAGCGCCCGGTATTTCGCACCGGCGATCTCTCGGTCGACCTGGTCCGCCGCATCGTCAAGGTCGGTGATCGCGACGTCAAGCTGTCCCCCAAGGAGTACGAATTGCTGCGCGTGCTGGTGCAGCACGCCGGCAAGGTCCTGACCCACCGGTTTCTGCTCAACGAGCTGTGGGACGAATTGACCGACGCGCAATATTTGCGCGTCTATGTGCGGCAGCTCCGGCAGAAGATCGAAGCCGATCCGGAACGCCCGCAATTCGTGCTCACCGAGACCGGGATCGGCTACCGGCTGCGTGCACCGGATTAAGTTGCCGAATCAGCGTATTGAGAGAGACCCAGGCGATGCCCTTGGCTACGATGCGCCCTCGTGGAGCGCCCATGAAAATATCGGACCTGCTTGCGCCCAAGGACGTCCTGATCGACGTTCGGGCCTCGAACAAGCGGCAACTGCTGCAGGAGCTCTCCGCCAGGGCCGCGGCCAGCATGGGTATGCCTGTCGACGGGATAGCGAGCTATTTGCTCAAGCGGGAAGAGCTGGGATCGACCGGGATCGGCCGCGGCGTCGCCGTTCCGCATGCGCGATTGCCGGACCTGCAGGGGCCCTACGGACTGCTCGCGAAATTGAGACAGGCAATCGAATTCGATTCCATCGACGGCGCGCCGGTGGACCTCGTGTTTGTTCTCCTGCTGCCGGCGGGTGCAGAGACGGAGGCGCTCGGCGCGCTCGCGCTGGTGGCGCGGACGCTGAGGTCGCCGGAAAATCTCGCGCGCTTGCGGGCGGCGAAAACGGCAGCCGAGCTGTTTTCGGCGATGGCCTGACGGGCGAGGCCGTCACTGCGCAAATAGCCGCCCGAGGCTTACGAATTCCCGCGCCTGCTGCTACCGTTGCTGCAGCAGGGTGCAAGGGAGAAGGGAAGGGCGATGCCGGCAGAGATCAACATCTATAATCCCGAGGAACTTGGCCCGCCCATGGGGCAGTACACCCATGTGACACGGGTAAGGGCGAACGAATTTCTTTTTATCGCCGGCATGCTTTCGGGCGACGCCGCGGGCAACGTGATCGGCGAGGGCCAATTCGACGTTCAGACCGCCCAGGTCTTCCGCAACATCGAGGCGGCGCTGAAATCGGCCGGCGCGTCCTGGGCCAACGTCGTCCAGTTCACGACATACCTCGTTCATTCGCAGGACATCCCGAAGTTCATGGCATTCCGGTTGCGCGAATTTCCAAAAATGTTTCCGAACGGAAAATATCCGCCGAACACCCTTCTTATGGTCGACCGGCTGGTCAAGGAAGCGTTTTTGGTCGAGGTACAGACGATCGCCGCCATCTGAGGCAACCGCCAGGGTCGGGCGCGCGAAAAGCAGCCGAAGCGAAGCCATGCCCGCAATTGTCATCGCCCTGCCGCTTATGGATTGCCTGCCGCAGTCCTTGCACTTAACCTTCGGGCGAGTTCGGGAACCTCAACGGCTCTTGAATGTTTGGACTGGGGTTTTTGCCGTCGTGCGTAAGCGGCATTACCTATGGCGCGGGATTTGATCGTGGTCCTTAAACGGCTTTCAACCTACCGGAAGAATCGCGATTTCGAAAAGACCGCGGAGCCGAGCGGCGAGGCCAGGGTCGCGCCGTCGAAGCGCCGGCGCTTCGTGATCCAGAAGCATGCGGCAACCCGGCTGCACTACGACCTTCGGCTGGAGTTCGACGGCGTCTTCAAGTCCTGGGCGGTCACCCGCGGCCCCTCGCTCGATCCGCACGACAAGCGGTTGGCAGTCGAGGTCGAGGATCATCCGCTCGATTACGGCGATTTCGAAGGCACCATCCCCCGGGGCGAGTATGGCGGCGGCACCGTGCAGCTGTGGGACCGCGGCTACTGGGAATCCGACGACCCCGAGAAAGGCTTCAAGAAGGGAGATCTGAAATTCACGCTGCACGGCGACAAGCTGCATGGCAGCTGGGTCCTGGTGCGGATGCGCCACGACCGCGATGGCGGCAAGCGCACCAACTGGCTCCTGATCAAGCACCGCGACGAGTACGCCAGGGAAGGCGGCGCCAACGACATCCTGCAGGAGGATCGATCGGTCGCCTCGGGCCGCAGCATGGATCAGATTGCCGCCGGCAAGGGCAGGGCGCCAAAGCCGTTCATGCTGGCGAAGTCGAAGCGCGCCAGCGCGGATGCGGTCTGGCATTCGAACCGCGGCGACGACGTCGTCACCTACGACGCGCCGGCCAAGAAGGCGCATGGCAAGAAAGTCGCGAGCCTGCCGGACTTTGTCGCGCCCGAGCTCTGCACGGCGGTCGAGCGTCCGCCCAACGGCGAGGGTTGGTGTCACGAGATCAAGTTCGACGGCTACCGCGTGCAGTTGCGCGTCGAGGACGGCGAGGCCACGCTCAAGACCCGCAAGGGGCTGGACTGGACCGACAAGTTCCAGGCCATCGCCAAGGAGGGCAGCGGGCTTCCCGACGCGCTTGTCGATGGCGAGATCGTCGCGCTCGACCGCAACGGGGCGCCGGATTTTTCCACGCTGCAGGCGGCCATCGCCGACGGCAATACCGACGATCTGATCTTCTACGCGTTCGACCTGTTGTTCGCGGACGGCGAGGATATTCGATCGCTGCCGCTCGGCGAACGCAAGGCGCGCCTGAAGAAATTGCTGGAGGCGCGGCGGAAGGGTAAAGACGGAACGATCCGCTATGTCGAGCATTTCGAAAGCCGGGGCGATGACGTGCTGCAATCCGCGCGCAAGTTGCAGCTGGAAGGCATCGTTTCCAAGAAGCTCGGCGCGCCCTATCGCTCCGGCCGCTCGGAGAGCTGGACCAAGGCGAAATGCCGGGCCGGGCATGAGGTCGTGCTCGGGGGGTGGAAGACCACCAACGGAAAATTCCGCTCGCTGATGGCCGGCGTTCATCGCGGCGATCATCTGGCCTTTGTCGGAATGGTCGGCACCGGCTTCGGGCGGGACAAGGTCAGGCGCCTCTTGCCGTTGTTGAAGGCTGCGGCTTCGGACAAGAATCCGTTCGGCGGCAAGGACGCGCCGCGCAAGACCCGCGACGTGCACTGGCTGAAGCCGGAGCTCGTTGCCGAAATCGAATTTGCCGGCTGGACCGATGGCGGCAACGTCCGGCAGGCTGCGTTCAAGGGACTGCGCCTGGACAAGCCGGCCGATAAGGTGACGGCGGAGGAGCCGGTCATGACCAAATCAGCCAAACCTGCACCGCCAAGGGGTTCCGCGAAATCGGCCGAACCCAAATCCGCCACGGCCGGCTCTCGTCAGTCGATCGCGCCGCGCAAAATGCAAACGGCCAACAAATCCTCCGAGGTGATGGGCGTGATCATCTCGCATCCCGACAAGGCGATGTGGCCGGACGCGGGCGACGGCAAGGGTGTGACCAAACTCGATCTTGCCCGCTATTTCGAAGCGGTCGCGGACTGGATGATTCCCCACCTGAAGGGGCGGCCGTGCTCGATCGTGCGCGCGCCCGACGGCATCCGCGGCGAGAAATTCTTTCAGCGCCATGCGATGGCCGGCACCTCGAACCTGCTGGAGCTGGTCAAGGTTTCCGGCGACCGCAAGGCCTATCTGCAGATCGACCGCGTCGAGGGGCTGGCGGCGGTGGCGCAGCTCGGCGGCCTCGAATTGCATCCGTGGAATTGCGCGCCGTTTATTCCTGATGTGCCGGGCCGGCTGGTGTTCGATCTCGACCCGGCGCCGGACGTCGAATTCGCCGACGTCGTGGAGGCTGCCAAGGACATGCGCCAGCATCTCGCCGATGTCGGGATGGAAAGTTTCTGCAAGACCACCGGCGGCAAGGGGCTGCACGTGGTCGCACCGCTACTGCACGGCGCCAAAGACAAGGTGACCTGGAAGGAGGCCAAGGCCTTCGCGATGGGCGTCTGCCAGCGGATGACCGATGAAAATCCCGAGCGCTATCTGCTCAACATGTCCAAGGCGAAGCGTGGCGGAAAGATATTCCTCGATTATCTGCGCAACGACCGCATGGCAACCGCGGTCGCCGTGCTGTCGCCGCGGGCGCGCGAAGGCGCCACCGTGTCGATGCCGCTGACCTGGGCGCAGGTACGCGGCGACCTCGATCCAAAACGCTACACCGTCCGCACCGTACCGGCGCTGCTCGCCAAAACCAGGGCATGGGAGGGTTACGATGACGCGGCCTCGTCGATCAAGGCGGCAATGAAGACGCTCGACAGCCGGAAATGACGCTGAAGCTGGAACGTCTAGCCGGGGAGCCGCAATCTCTCGTACTGGATTCGGACCGCATCGTGGCATTCGCAGGCGATCCTGGAGAGAGCGTCCAGATTGAGAATCTCGACGTGACCCCGGTTGTAACGGATATGTCCTTCCTGCTGCAGGGTATGCGCGACGATCGACACGCTGTTTCGTCGCGCGCCGATCATCCGCGCCGTCAATTCCTGCGTCAACGTGAAACTGTCGCTGCCGGCGAGATCACGCACCCGCAGGAGCCATCGCGCCAGCCGCGCCTCCACCCCATGGGTGGCGTTGCAGCCGGCCGTCTGCTGCGCCTGCACGAAAAGCGCCTGGGCATGCCGGAGCAGGATGGCGCGCAAGGGCGCGCTTCGCTCGGCCGCGGCGCGAAGCCGATCGGCATCTAGCAAGGATGCGGTTCCCGGCAGCAGCACGACTGCATTGGTCACCGCGATCGGGAGACCGAGCGCGCTCTGGACTCCGACGATGCTGTCGCGGCCAACCATGGCGACTTCGACCCGATCCCCGGTCGCGAATCCCACGACGAGCGAGACCACGCCACTATGGGGCAGGTAGATCTGTGTGATGGCTTGGCCGGGTTCGATCAAGGAGCTTTCCTGCAAAAGCTCGGCGGTTCGCAGATGCGGGCTGATTGCTTCAAAGTCGTCGGCATTGAGCGAGGCCAACAAGCCGTTGGCAGTCCGGGCAACCGATTTCATGCAAGGGGCTCGGACAACAGGGACGCTGTTTGCGGCAACCAACAAGGCATCAATCCCTCTCCGACGGCAATGCACTCAATCCCCGAATATAAACCTCCACCGCGAGACCGTAGGTTTCATCGGGATCGAGCGGTTCCAGGAAAGAGGTCGCCATCTCATGCAGCACGAAGCCGCGGACCAGCGCCCGCAAGATCCGGAGTGCGTGGGTGGCCGAACGGCCGCTCACTCCGACACCGGCAAGCACGCCGAGGACGACCCGCCCGAGCGCATCGCCTTCGCGGCGCCATTCCTCCGAGTCGACGATCGGATTTCTGAACGTGGCGGCGGACAGGCCAGGGCGATCATGCGCATAGGCTCGCATGGCGAAAGCGGCGGCGCGCAGGGCGTCTTCACCCTCTTTTCCGTCGACCGCGGCCACAAGCCGGTGGCGCAATTCGCGATACCCCTTGATCGCCAGGAATCGGCGCATCTCGGGAATGGTGCCGACTTTCTCCGCGAGCAGCGCCTCGATCTCGGTCGCAAGGTCCGCCGCAATCAACTGATCCCAGCGCGTCGGCTGGTCGAGGAAGTCCGCCGCGGAGAACTTGGAGTCCGACATTGGTTGCAAACGTGTGGCAGCCCGATTCGAGTGTCAGCCCCGGGGTGGACTAAAGGTCAGAACCATTGCCCTGTCCAATATCTCAATGTGGCCTCTTTGATACTTGGGGCGTATAGTTCGAATTCGGCTCCGGCAAAAAACAAGAAAGGTAGTTTCCGAGCTTCCTCCGTCTACCACGCACAGGTCATACCGCCGATGGAACTGCGCCATCTCCGCTGTTTCGTCGCGATCGCCGAGGAGCTCAATTTCACCCGTGCGGCCGAGCGGCTGGGCATCAGCCAGCCGCCGCTCAGTTCACAGATCAGGCAACTGGAAAAGGAACTCGGGACGTCGCTGTTCCATCGCCGGCCCCGAAGCGTGGAGTTGACCGACGCCGGAAAGTTGCTGCTGGAAGAGGCGCGCATCATTCTCAGGCAGGTCGAGACGGCGCAGGCCGGCGTGCGGCGCCGTGCCCGCGGCGAAACCGGGCGGATCGTAGTCGGCTCTGCCGGGGCGACCTATTTCCACCCGCTCATTCCTGCAATTATCCGCGAATACGGCAAGCGCTATCCCGATATTGTCCTGGCGCCGCCAAGCCAGCAACACCGCGCTGCTGGTTGCGCGACTACGCGCCGGTCAGTGCGACGTTGCTTTCATTCGCCCGCCGATCGATGACGCCAGCGGACTTGCGACCGTTCCGCTGGTTGACGAGGATAGCGTGATCGTCTTGCCGAACGGGCACAGGCTGAGCCAGCTCGCGTCGGTACCGCTCGCCGCACTGGCAAAGGAAAGGTTCGTCATGTATCCGCGCGCGCTCAATCCCGCCAGCTATGATGCCGTGATCGATGCGTGCCGTCATGCGGGTTTCAATCCAGTGCTCGGCCAGGAGGCCCCGCAAGTCGTATCCGTCGCTCCGCTGGTTGCCGCCGGTTTGGGCGTATCGGTCGTACCCCGGTCCACGGCACGAATCTTGCCGGATGAGGTCTGCTACCGGCCCATCGCCGGACATGCGCCGCGCTCAGAGATTTGCCTGGCGTATTGCAGCCACGGCAGCTCTCGCGCGGTGCAGAATTTTGTTGCCATAGCTCGCCGGGTGGTGGCCGCGGAAAACGACAGCAAGGGCGACTCGAAGGCTTCCGACAGCACCAATCCGATCCGGCACCGAGGCGGTCCGTCGTGAAATTTGGCTTTGGATCCGTCATCGGACGCGCGTGGCGCCTGCGAACAAGCCGTCGAGCCGGAACGAATAGCCGACGCCCGCGACATAGCCGGGCGCGTTATGATTGAGTCCGAACGCGACGTGGAAATCGACCTGCTGGTTTGGCGTCAGGCGATACATCCCGCCCGAATTGAAGAGCAGGCTCGGCCCCGCATTCTCCGGGTAGTCGCCGACATATTCCACGAACAGGCTCGCCTTCTCGGTGACCTTCCGCTCGATCACGAATGTGGTCTCCGTGATCCGTCGAGTGGTCAACTCGGCGGGACGGAAGAATTCGGTCAGCATGCCGCTGATGCTCCAGCCGTCCTGCAACTCCCACGACCACGGCACTTGCAGATAGGGCTGCGGGCCGAGGCCTGCGATGTCGACCGCGCCGGTCGGCAGCGCCACGCCGTACACCAGCGACAAATCGATCTTCCCCGGGATTGGGCTGACTTGCCACTTGATCGCCGGCGCGACGTCGGTGAATCCCGAAGGGCCCGGCGCCCTGATGTTGGCAACATAGGTCGGCAGGTCGACCAGCAGCTCGAGGCAGGGGGCTATTCCGAGGCGCCATCGTGTGTTGGTGCCGTCGACAAACCGCCCGCCATCGCGTGCGCTGATGTTTGCGCCGTTCTCGCTTTGCAGGCTTCCCGTCGGCACCGCCAGGCTCGAGTTCGTGACATCGGGCCGGTCGGTGACGATTTCGTCCTTGGCGGTCGGACAGGCGTCAGCCCGCGCTTCGGTGGCCGCAAGGATGGCGACCATCGACAGCGTGGATGCCGCGAGAGTAGGTCTACACCTGATGATTGCGATCGAAGAAAAGGGACGGACCATACCCGACAGGCATACAGCCTATTTGATCTTCGGCGAGCGCGAAAATTTGCGAAAGTCCGGGAATATTCGGCGCTATTTTCCGATCTGCGGCCGTGCATCCGAGGGTGCGCCGGCGAGCGAAGGCTAAATCCTTCCGAGCAGAACCAGGATCAGCAGGATCACCACGATCAGGCCAAGGCCGCCGCCGCCATAATAGCCGGTGCCGTAGAACGGACCGCCGCCGATGCCGCTGAAGCCGCCGAGCAACGCGATAATGAGAATGATCAGGATAATCGTTCCGATAGACATGTAGCATTTCCTCCAGCCCGGCAGTGGCAACTGTCGCCCTGCCATTCGCCGGAGTAACAGATCGCCACTCCGAAAGTTCCTCGCCTGGCGACGGAGGGCCTGCGCTCTTTTTTTCCAAAGATGCGGAACTACATCCGACAAGGTTGCAACGGAAGGCTTGAGATGACCGCACCCCTGATCGTTTCCATCCCGCATCGCCTCGGCCGCGAGGAAGCCACGCGCCGGCTCAAGACCGGCCTTGCGCGCGCGGCCGCCAGCATTCCCGCGCTGAAGGTCGACGAGGAGCGATGGGAGGACGAGCGCATGATCTTCCGAGTCCGCGCGCTGGGGCAGCCGGTGTCGGGGCATCTCGATGTCGCGGACGATCACGTCCGGCTGGAAGTCACGCTGCCCTGGCTGCTGCAGCGGTTTGCGCAAATCGCCCAGGCCGTGATCCGCGATCGCGGCACGCTGTTGCTGACGAAGCGAAAATGACGAAGACGATATTGCCCTGCAACATCGAAAACCTTTCGGCGCGGCCGTTTCGTAAGCATGCTGGTAACGAATGTTCTTGAAGATCGGACGCTGTGCGGAGGAGGGAACCGAACTCTTGAGTCGGCACGACATCCGCCAAGGCCGCCCGGCCGTCGATCCCGGGCGGCTTTTGCGTTTCAGGCGCGAATGCGCTTTCGCGCCGGCTTCAGGGCGCCCGCGAACCTGGCCTTCAAGACCGCCGCCGGCACATATCCGAAAAGCTCGGAGAGGCGAAGCTCCGTCGCGTCCGCCCCGGCGAAGCCTTCCACCGAATAGCCGTCGACATGGACTGCGCCGTCATAGCTCTCCGCGCGCGGCCAGACGCGCCCGCCTTGCGTCATCGGCGCAAGTGCTTTCGCTACGGCGATGATCACAGCGTCTCTGCCATGGCGCCGCGCGAAAGCGATGACATGGTCGCGGTGCGGCCCGCTCACCTGCAGCGGCGCGTAGTCGCCGTTCGCGAACACCTTGGCCAACCCGGTCCGGAGTCTCAGCAGGTGCCGCGTCCAGGCGAGCTTCAAACGACCGCTCGGCCAATCCCGCACGAGGCTCTCCCAATCCGGATTTTCGACCGACGCCAGCACTTCGGCGCGCGCCGTAAAATCCACCGGCCGGCGGTTGTCGGGATCGACCAGCGATAAATACCAAAACTCCGTTCCCTGGTAGAAGTCGGGCACGCCGGGCATGGTGACCTTCAAGGTGAGCTGGCCGAGCGAATTGAGCGCGCCCAATAGCGCGACGCGGCGCGAAAGCGTCTCCATCGAATTGAGGAATTCCGCGGCGATCGAGCGATCCAGGATGCGTCCGATGAACGTCTCCAAGCCCGCCTCATAGGCCACATTGGGATTGAGCCAGCTGGTTTCCAGTTTGCCCTCGCGCGCTGCCTTCAACGCATAGGCCTGCATCCGTTCGGTGAAGGTTTGGTCGCGCATCTCCTTCGGCCACGCGCCCAGCAGCGCCTGGTACAGCATATATTCGAACGTCGCGGACGGTGCGCGCATCCCGTCCTCGATGACGAGATGCGGCGCGTTGAGGACTTTCCATCGCGCCACGGCGCTGGTCCATTCTCCGGGAAGCTCGGCGAGCGCAATCAGCCGCGCGCGGGCGTCCTCGCCGCGCTTGGTGTCGTGGGTGGCGGTCGCGGTCATGCCGTGCGGCCATTGCCGAACGCGGCGCTTCATCGCCTCGTGAAAGGCATCGACGGAGAGCGCCGGCGCGGCGGGGTCGCCGCCGACCTCGTTGAGCGCGAGCAGCCGGTGGTAGCGATAGAAGGCGGTGTCCTCCAGCGCCTTCGCCATCATCGGACCGGTGAACTGCTGCAGCTTCAGCGCAAAACGGCGCACCCGCGGCGCGCTGTGCGCGGCGCGGCCCGGTTTGATCAGGTCCATGGTCAGCGTGTCGCGGAGGAAGTCGAAAATGCCGTCGTCGGCGGCAAACCATTCGGCGCGCGCCCGCTCGACCGTTTCCGAAATCAACGCGCGGTCATGCGCGGTCGGCCCGGCGGACGTCAAATAGGTGCGGTAAACGGGAAAATGCAGGATGTAGAGTTCGAGCGCCTGCCGCAGGCTGTCGGCGGAGTAGTCGCGGGTGGTGTAATGCCCACCCGCGATGCGTGCGAGCAGGCGCCGCAGCACCGTGAATTCGGAGGTCAGCAGGGTCTCGAGCACCCTGCGCTTGGCCTCCCGCAGCACGGGTGCGAGCTTCGGCGAGGTATTGCTGATCTGCCGCCAGACTTCTTCGAGCGGTTCGAGGCCTCCGCCGTCGAGCAATACCCGCGTGATCGCGTTGAGCCACTCGTAGCCGGTGGTGCCGTGCACGCCAGAAAACGCCGGCGGCTTCTCATGCTCGCCCAGGATCTTCTCGATCACCAGATAGAACGACTTTGGGTCGGCCTTCGGCGCGTTGCGAATCAGGCGGCGCAGTCGCTGAAAATATTGCGCGGGGTCACGCAGGCCGTCGATGTGATCGATCCGCAGGCCCTGCAGCCTGCCTTCGCCGATCAGTCTTTTGACCAGGCGGTGGATAGCCTCGAATGTGCCGCGATCCTCGATCCGCAAGCCGGCGAGCGTATTGACGTCGAAAAAGCGCCGATAGTTGATGTCGCTGGAAGCAAGCCGCCAATGCCCGAGCCGGTAGTGCTGGCGCTCCAGCAAATGGTGCAGCGCCAGTGTCTGCGCCGGATGTTCCGGCCCGGCCCGATAGGCGGCAAGCCCGCGCCGGATGACCTCGGCGCTTCCGACGATGGCCATCAGATCGGCCTTGAATGCAGGCGCCTCGGCGCGATTCGGATGCCGGAGGCCCTGGTAGCGCGAGGCGAGCGCAAGAATTTGCTGTCCGGGCGCTGCATTGCCGGCTTCGGCGGTCTTGACGGCATTGCGCAAGACTTCGCCGTAACGCTGCGGAGCGATCGGCAGGCGATGCTCGTAATACCAGGCCGAGAGGCTGCCTTCCTCGGGATCGTAACGCAATTCGATCTCGCCCTTTTCCAGCGCCTCTCCATAGGAAGAGCCGAGGATCGGCAGCAGCACGCCGGGGCGGGCGCGATGGGGCAGGATGTCCCAGTCGATGTCGAACGAGGCGGCATGCGGCGAGGCCGGGCCCCATTCCAGCGCGTCGAGCCACCAGGGATTGTCGGCGAAATGCACCCCGACATGGTTGGGAACGAAATCGAGAATGAGCCCGAGGCCGTGCCGCAGCAGCGCTTGACTCAAGCGCTCGAAGCCTGCTTCGCCGCCGAGCTCCGGATTGATCGTTGCATGATCGACGATGTCATAGCCGTGGGTCGAACCCTTGCGCGCCTTCAGGAACGGCGAAGCGTAGAGATGGCTGATGCCGAGCGTCTTCAGATAGGGAACGATGGCCGCGGCCGCGTCGAAATCGAAGTTCGCCGTGAGCTGCACACGATAGGTCGCAATCGGTAGCGCGGCACGCATCAGCGCGCTTCCAGACGCCAGACCACCGACCAGGGCAGGATCAGATGGCCGGCTTCGTCCCCCCAGATCACCGTGTCGGTCGGCTTGTCGGCGCCCCTCGCAACCGGCATGTCCGACAGGTTGGCGAGCAACCGGAGCGTCGTCCCGTCGCCCATGCGCCAGTGCGCCGCCAGCAGGCCGTCGTTCGTGGCATGCGCGTCGTCAAAGCTGGCGCCCACGAGCCGTGGAACGATCTCGTGATGACGTATCGCCAGCAATCGTCCCACCAGCGCCAGTCGTTTCCTTCCCGCCGGCGCTTCGCGCGAATCCCAGTCGAGCACGGCGGATTGAAAGGTCGAGGGATCAAGCGGATCGGGCACCTCATTGCCGCATTTCGCATAGGCCCAGGCATATTCCTGGCGCCGCCCCCTGCGGACGGCGTCCGCCAACTCGCCCTCGAAACCGCAGAAGAACGGGAAGGGCGCTTGCGAACCCCACTCCTCGCCCATGAACAGCATTGGAATCGTCGGCGCCAGCAAGGTGACGGCAAGGCCTGTTTCGATCGCCTTGGGATCGGCGATGCTCTCGAGCCGGTCGCCGAGCGCGCGGTTGCCGATCTGGTCGTGGTTCTGCAGGAAGTTGACGAAGGCGGTCGGCGGAAGGTTGCCGCTCGGCTCGCCGCGCAATTTGCCGCCCCAGAAGGCGGCCGCTTCGCCCTGGTAGACGAAGCCCGAGCCAAGCGCGCGGGCGAGGTGGTCGCGCGGCGAGCGCTGATAGTCGCCGTAATAGCCCTGGGATTCGCCGGTCAGCAGGACATGCCAGACGTGATGATAGTCGTCGTTCCACTGCGCGCGATATTTGCCGCGTGACGGCTCCTCGGTGGGATCGAGCAGGCTTGCGACGTTGTCGCCGTTTTCGAGCACGAGATGGATGTGCCGGCTCGTTTCCGCGGCAAGCCGGCCGACGGCGTCGCTGAGGTCGTGCAGGATCGAGATCTCGCCGCATTCAAAAATGTTGTTCACTGCGTCCAGCCGCAATCCGTCGAAGCGATACTCACCCAGCCAGTACAGCGCATTCCCGATGGCGAAGGCGCGCACCTCAGCCACCCGGTAGTCGATGACGCTGCCCCACGGGGTATGCGCCTCCGTGAAGAAAGAGGGCGCGTAGCGAGCGAGGTAATTTCCTTCGGGCCCGAAGTGGTTATAGACCACGTCGAGAAACACCATCAGCCCGCGCAGATGCGCCTCGTCGATCAGGGCTTTCAGATCGTCGGGCCGGCCATAGACGTGATCGGGCGCGTACCACAGCACGCCGTCATAGCCCCAGTTGCGCCCGCCCGCGAAATCCGCAAGCGGCATCAATTCCAGCGCGGTGATGCCGGTTGCCTTCAGATGATCGAGCCGGTCGATCATGGCGCGGTAGGTGCCCTCTTTCGTGAAGGCGCCGACATGGGTCTCGATCAGCACCGTTTCCTGCCAGGGGCGACCGCGCCAGTCCGCGGCGCGCCACCGATAGCTTGCGTGATCGATCACCTCGCTCGGACCGGAGACGTCATCGGGTTGAAAGGCTGAAGCGGGATCGGGCACGTCGATCTCGTCGTCGATCCGGAATTTGTAGCGTGCGCCGGCCTTCGCGCCCGGAATCGCGGCGGCGAACCAGCCGCCTTCGCCGCGCTGCATCGGGTGAGACTTGTCCAAGAGCAGGTCGACGCGTTCGGCCGCCGGCGCCCACAGCCGGAATGCCGCGCCGTTTGCTGTCAATGTTGCGCCGAATTGCCGCCCATTCATGCCGAACCCGCAAAGGCAAGGACCGAGCGCGGAGGCGCCTTGGCCCCGCTTGCCGACGCAAAGTCCACGACCTGCTGCTTAACGTCCGCGGTGTTCAATAGTTGCCGCCAGGTCTTGTATTCCGGCAGCTTCGGCAGCGTGAACGCGATCTCCTCGGGCGCGGCATTGAGCACGATGAACAGCGGCTCGCCACCGGGCTCGACGGGGCCGAGCACGTAGGCGAGAAAACGGCCTTCAGGAAACTTCCAGTCCGCTTCCTTCATGTCGTCGGCCGCAGGCGTCAGCCACAGCACGCCGTACGTTCCATCCGCCCGCCGGCCGTCGAGCCAGCGGTGCGAGCGGATGTGCGGAAAGCGTCTTCGTATCTCGGTCATGTGGCCGATGAAATCGGTGAGATCTTCGCCCTCTTGACCGAGACCTTCCCAACCGACCCACCCGATCTCGTTGTCCTGGCAATAGGCATTGTTGTTGCCGGATTGCGAGTTGCCGACCTCGTCGCCGGCGAGAATCAGCGGCAAGCCCTGTGCCAGCAACAGGCAGGCGAGCTGGTTCTTGCGCAGCCGCCGGCGAAGCGCCGTGATCTCCGGGTCGTCGGTCGGACCTTCATGGCCGCAATTGGTGCTGTGATTGTCGCTGGAGCCGTCGCGGTTGTCTTCGCCATTCGCTTCGTTGTGCTTCTGGTCGTAGCTGAACAAGTCGGCCAGCGTGAACCCGTCATGCACGGTGATGTGGTTGATGCTGGCGCGCGGCGTGCGGCCGTCATGGTTGAACAGGTCGGACGAGCCGGTCATGCGGCCGGACACGTCGCCGATCAGGCTGCCTTCGCCGCTCCAGTAGCGCCGCATCGTGGTGCGATAGCGGTCGTTCCACTCCGACCACTGCGACGGAAAGGCGCCGACCTCATAGCCGCCCATCCCGAGGTCCCAGGGTTCGGCGACGAGCTTCACGGTGGCCAGCACCGGGTCCTGCCGGATCGCGGTGAGGAAGGCCGAGTGGCGGTCGAAGCCGTTCGGCCCGCGCGCCAGCGTGGTGGCGAGATCGAAGCGAAAGCCATCGACGTGGCAGACCTCGACCCAGTAACGCAATGAGTCCATCACCAGCTGCAATACCCGCGGATGGGTGAGATTGACCGAGCTGCCGCAGCCGGTGAAGTCGTCATAGAACCGGGGATTGTCCGGCTTCAGCCAGTAGTAGGAGGCGTTGTCGATGCCGCGGAACGACAGCGTCGGGCCCCTGTGATCGCCTTCGGCCGTGTGATTAAAGACGACGTCGAGCATCACCTCGATGCCGGCGTCGTGCAATCGCGCCACCGTGGTGCGGAAGGCGTCGAGCGGATTGTCCTGCGCATAGCGCGGCTCCGGTGCAAAAAACGACAGCGTGTTGTAGCCCCAGTAGTTGACGAGCTTCCTTTCGACCAGCACCCGGTCGTCGACGAAGCCGTGGATCGGCAACAGCTCGATCGTGGTGATGCCGAGCCGCTTGAAATGCTCGATCATCGCGGGTGAAGACAGGCCGCCAAAGGTGCCGCGCAGGTTCGGCGGCACGTCCTCGCGCCTTTGCGTCAGGCCCTTGACGTGCGCCTCATAGATGATGGTGTCTTCCCAGGGAATGTTCGGCCGCATCTCGCGGCGGCCCCAGTTGAAGGCTTCGTCGACGACCACGGCCTTCGGCATGCCTCGGGCGTTGTCGCGCCGGTCGAACGAGAGGTCCTCGCGCGCACTCCCGGTGCGATAGCCGAAATGCGCGTCGCTCCACACCAGCCGTCCGGCCAGCCGCCGCGCATAGGGATCGAGCAGGAGCTTGTTGGGATTGAAGCGGTGGCCGTGCTCGGGCTCATAGGGGCCGTGGACGCGATAGCCGTAGAGCTGGCCGGGCGAAACGTCGTTCAGATAACCGTGCCAGACGTCCTCGCTGCGTTCGGGCAATTCGACGCGCTCGAGCTCGCGGCGGCCCTGGCCGTCGAACAGGCAGAGCTCGACCTTCTGCGCGTTGGCGGAGAACAACGCGAAGTTGGTGCCCCGGCCGTCCCAGCTTGCACCGAGGCGCGAGAAGGTTCCGGCGGACAATCGCATGCGTCAGCTTTCCGGTACGAGAAAAATCGCGGCCAGCGGCGGGATGGTGAGATTGAGCTCGGGCGTTGCGCCCGCCGCGGCGTGGACTTCGCCGACATTCCCGACATTGCTGCCGCCATAATGGGCGGAATCCGAATTGAGAACCTCGCGCCACCTGCCGGCAAGCGGCACGCGGACGCGATAGTTGTAATATACGTTCGGCGAGAAATTCACGACCACCAGGCAGCGCGCGCGCACGTCGCTGCCTTTGCGGAGGAAGGCGAATACGTTGCCGTTGGCATCGTCGGTCATGATCCATTCGAAGCCGGCCGCATCGCAATCCAACTCATGCAGCGCCGGCAGCGCGCGATAGAGGCGGTTGAGATCGCGGATCAGTCTCTGGACGCCGGCGTGTCGCTTCTGGCCGAGCAGGTGCCAGTCGAGCGAGCGGTCGTGGCTCCATTCGCGCGCTTGCGCGAATTCGCAGCCCATGAACATCAGCTTCTTGCCCGGATGGCCGAACATGAAGCCGTAATAGGCGCGCAAATTCGCGAAGCGCTGCCAGTCGTCGCCGGGCATCCGTCCCAGGATCGAGCGCTTGCCGTGCACGACTTCGTCGTGCGACAGCGGCAGGATGAAGTTTTCCGAGAACGCGTAGTGCAGGCCGAACAGGATGTCGCCGTGGTGGTACTTGCGGTGGATCGGGTCCTTGCTGATGTAGTTCAGCGTGTCGTGCATCCAGCCCATGTTCCATTTGTAGCCGAAGCCGAGCCCGCCAAATTCGACCGGACGCGACACCTGCGGCCACGCGGTCGATTCTTCCGCCGCGGTGGTGGCCTGCGGGAAGCGGGCGAATACCTGGGTATTGAAACGCCGCAGAAAATCGATCGCCTCGAGATTTTCCCTCCCGCCATATTTGTTCGGTATCCAGCCGCCCGCGGGCCGGCTGTAGTCGAGATAGAGCATGGAGGCGACCGCATCGACGCGCAGGCCGTCGATGGCGTAGCGCTCGAGCCAGAACAGCGCGTTGGAGATCAGGAAATTTACCACTTCGGTGCGGCCGTAATTATAGATCAGCGTGCCCCAGTCGAGGTGACGGCCCTGCTGCGGGTTGGCATGTTCGTAAAGCGCGGTGCCGTCGAAATGGCCGAGCCCGTGCGGATCGTCGGGGAAATGTCCAGGCACCCAGTCGAGCATCACGCCGAGCCCCTCGCGATGGCAGGCATCGACCAGCGCGGCAAAGTCTTGCGGGGCGCCGAACCGGCTGGTGGGCGCGTACAGCCCTGTCGGTTGATAGCCCCACGAGCCGTCGAAGGGATGTTCGCTGACGGGGAGAAACTCGACATGGGTGAAGCCGAGATCCCTGGCATAGCGCGGCAATTGCTCGGCAAGCTCGCGATAGCTCAGCCACTCGTTGTGGCCCTTGCGCCGCCACGAACCGAGGTGGACTTCATAGATCGACATCGGCGCCGAGAGCGCATTGATTCCCCCCGGCGCCGGCTGTGGACGCGGCAGTCCGGACTCGTCGAACACGACCGATGCCGTGCTCGGGCGCAGCTCCGTGGCGAAGGCCAGCGGGTCCGACTTCAGCGGCAAATGCTGCCCCTGGGGGCCGATGATATCGAACTTGTAGTGGTCGCCCGGCGTGGCGCGGGGCACGAACAGCTCCCAATAGCCGAGGCCGCGCACGCGCATCGGATGACGGCGAGGGTTCCAGAAGTTGAAATCGCCGACCACGCTGACCCGCCGTGCATTGGGCGCGAACACCACGAAGGCGACACCCTCGACACCGTCGAGCGTCATCGGATGGGCGCCGAGCTTGTCATAGAGCCGCTGGTGGGTGCCTTCGCCGAGCAGATAGAGGTCGAAGTCGCTCAGGACCGGCGGGAAGCGGTAGGGGTCTTCGAGGTCGACCACGGTGTCGCCGAAGCGGGCGCGCAGCTGATAGCGTTTCGAGCCATTCGGCAGCGAGCCCGTGAACAGGCCCGCGTCGTGGATGCGCAAAAGCTGCGGCGGTCTCGCCGTGCTCGCCGATCGCCTCGACGTTCGAGGCTTCGGGCAGGAACGCGCGCACCACGGTCGTCTCGCCTTCAGTATGGAGGCCGAGATAGTGGAAAGGATCGGAGTGGCGGCCCTCGACGATCGCGTAGGCTTCCGCGGACAGTTTGGTCATGAGGCCTCGGTGGCGTTCGCGGAAAAGATTCGCATCGCACCGCTCAGCGGGACTCGCAGCCAGTCTGGCCGGTGGGCCAGTTCGTATTCGATCTCGTAGAACGATCTCTCGAGCAGGAAGAAATTGAGCATCCGTTCGGCGGCTCCGGGCTCGGCCGGCCACAGGCGCGCATTGACCATGGTCTCGCGATAGGCGGCAAGAAATGCCGCGGCGGAGCGGTCGCGCCATTCCGAAAGCGCCGCGCCGAGCCTGCCGTGCTCATCGGGGGCCACTTTCAGCGCGCGCTCCAGCGCGGCGGTGACCGAATAATCGATCGAGCGGATCAGGTCGGCGACGTCGCGCGCCGCGGGCGCCTTGCGCCGCCGCTCCTCCAGCGGACGGTCCGGCTCGCCGGCGAAGTCGATGATGAAGATATCGTCCTTCACGATCAGCATCTGGCCGAGATGAAAGTTGCCGTGATGACGGATCTTGAGGCCGTCGATGTCGGCCGGCAGCAGCGCGTCAAGGCGATCGGGCAGGGTGTTGCGTTGCGCCAGCAACCGGTCGACGAGCAGGCGATCGGCTTCCCGGATCGTATCGCGCCGCTGTTTCAGCGCGTCCAAGGCGCGTTCTGCTTGCGCCATCGCATGTTCGATCCAGCGTCGCACGTCGGCAGCATTCGTCGGCTCCGGCGCAAAATCGGCGAGCGCATCGCCTGCGGCGAGCGCGAGGTGCAGCTCGGCGACGCGTCGCCCGGCCTGCGACATGTAGCGCAGATAGGCGAGCTGTTCCTCGCTTTCGCCCGGATGTTCGCTCGTTCCCAGCACGCGCTGCTCGTCGACGAAGCGATCGAGATAGGCCGACGTGACGGTCCAGCCATTGCCCTGATTTTCGACGAAGGCGTGAACGGCGGCAATCGCGCTTCTGTCGTGATCGCCTTCGACCAGCTCGACGCTGCCGACCAGCGCGGGCGCGTTGGCAAAGCCCGCGACCTCGGTGAGATACCGGCCGATCTCGATCTCGGGATTGATGCCGGGCTCGAGCCTGCGATAGACCTTGACCACGTAGTCATGATCCACCAGCGCGGTGCTGTTGCATTGCCCGGTTTCGATCGCGCGGATGTGCTGGGGCTGTTTGACCGGCTGGTTCGGGTTGGCGAACTTGCTGGTGGGCCTGAATTCGAGACGCAAGCCGTTCTCTTCGACGGTCAGGCTCTGGCGCAGATTGTGCAACAGAAGTGCGATGAAGATCTGGTCGGATCCGACGTCGAGCAGGGTTCCTTCGCGCGCGCCCTGACGCACGGCGGCGAAGGCGCGCGGGTTGTAGCGCTCGCGGTCGAAGCGCACCCACTCGATCTGCATCGGCAGGACGTGACGCGCCGTCACGCCGTGCTGGGTCGCTTCGAAGAAGGCCAGCCAGGGTCGGTTGTCGCCGATGTCGCAGAACGGTATTGCCGAAGTGAGGATGGGGTGAATGGCCTTCGGCGAGGATTCCGGATACCAGCGGGTTCGCGCCAGGAATCCAGGCAACACGTCGCGTTCGAACACGCTGCGGGTGCGGGCCAGCGACACCCAGGTCGCGCCCACCGGCACCACCAGCGTCTCGAATTCGGGAACGACCGACGGCGCGACGCGCTCGGAGGGATCGCGCTCGATCAGCTGGAACCAGTAGAAGCCGTAGGGCGCCAGCGTGATCATGTAGGGCAATTCGCCGATCGCCGGAAAGCGCGTGCGGCCGAGCATTTCCAGCGGGATGCGCTCCTTCCAGGGCGATAGATCGAGTTCGGTCGCCTGCGCCGACCGCGACAGGTTGGCGACGCAGAGGATCACCTCGTCCTGCCATATTGCCTGACATAGGCGAGCACCGAGCGGTTGGCCGGGCGGATGAAGGTCATGCTGCCGCGGCCGAACGCCAGCGTCGACTTGCGCACCGAGATCAGCCGCTTGGTGGCGCTCAACAGCGACGACAGGCTGCGCGACTGCGCCTCGACATTGACCGCCTCATAGCCGTAGACCGGGTCCATGATGGTCGGCGCGTAGAGCCGCGCCGGATCGGCGCGCGAGAAGCCGCCGTTGCGGTCCGGCGACCACTGCATCGGCGTGCGCACGCCGTTGCGGTCGCCGAGATAGATATTGTCGCCCATGCCGATTTCGTCGCCGTAATAGATGATCGGCGTGCCCGGGAACGACAGCAGCAGCGAATTCATCAACTCGATCTTGCGCCGGTCGTTGTCCATCAGCGGCGCCAGGCGGCGGCGGATGCCGACATTGACGCGGGCGCGCGGATCGTTGGCGTAGGTCGACCACAGATAGTCGCGCTCGACGTCGGTGACCATCTCCAGCGTCAGCTCGTCGTGGTTGCGCAGGAACAGCGCCCACTGGCAATTGGGCGGAATATCCGGGGTCTGGCGCAGGATGTCGGTGATCGGAAAGCGGTCTTCCTGCGCGATCGCCATGTAGATTCGCGGCATCAGCGGGAAATGATAGGCCATCTGGCATTCATCGCCCTTGCCGAAATATTCCTGCACGTCCTCCGGCCATTGATTGGCTTCCGCCAACAGCACCCTGCCCTTGGCGTAGGCGTCGAGTTCGGCGCGCAGCTTCCTGATGATGGCGTGGGTCTCGGGCAGGTTCTCGTTGTTGGTGCCGTCGCGCTCGCACAGGTAGGGAATGGCGTCGAGACGGAAGCCGTCGACGCCGGCGTCGAGCCAGCGCTTCATAACCTTGACCATCGCGCCGACCACGCGCGGATTGTCGAAATTGAGGTCGGGCTGGTGCGAGAAGAAGCGGTGCCAGTAGAACGCGCCGGCTTCCGGGTCCCAGGTCCAGTTCGACTTCTCGGTGTCGGTGAAGATGATCCGGGTGCCCGGATATTTCTGGTCGGTGTCGCTCCATACATACCAGTTGCGCGCGCTCGATTTGGAATCGCTGCGGCGGGCGCGCTTGAACCAGTCGTGCTGGTCGGAGGTGTGGTTGATGACGAGCTCGGTGATGACCCGCAGGCCGCGCCGCTTGGCTTCGGCGATGAAGCGGCGAAAATCCTTCATGGTGCCGAAATCGGGATTGATGGCGCCGTAGTCGGCGATGTCATAGCCGTCGTCCCGTCCCGGCGAGGGATAGAACGGCAACAGCCACAAAGCCGTGACGCCGAGATCCTGCAGGTATTCGAGCTTCTCGGTCAGGCCTGCGAAATCGCCGATGCCGTCATTGTTGCTGTCGGCGAAGGCCTTGACGTGAAGCTGGTAGATGACGGCGTCCTTGTACCAGAGCTCGTCGGCATCGAGCGCGGTGACGGGCAGCTCGGTCGCGTCGATCGATGACAACAGGTTCATGGCGCGGCCCTCACGCCAGGCAGCGGAACAAGAGGGCCGGATCGCTCATCGGATCGATCCGCAGGCGGATGCCGCCCCACTCCACGGGATGGCGCTCGCCGGTGATCAGGTTCTCGAGCGCGGCGACGTGGCGCCGATCGCCCGACATGCCGACCTCGATATCGCCCAGCGGCAACCAGAATTCATGCACGTCGCCCGACAGCGCGATGGCGACGACGACGCTGTTGCTCTGATTGATCAATTCCTTGACGAAACCGATGACGTTGCCGTCGTCGACGGCAAGAAAGCGCAAGTGACTGGTTTGCTGCAGCGCCGTGTTTTCGCGGCGCGCGCGGTTGAGATCGCGGATGTAGGGCTTGATATTGTCAGGCTTGTCCCAGTCGCGCGCCTTGATCTCGAACTTATCCGAATCGAGATATTGCTCGCGGCCCGGAAGTGAATCGTGTTCCAACAGTTCGAATCCGTTGTAGATGCCGTAAGTGGCGGACAGCGTGGCGGCAAGGGCCGCCCGGGATTTGAACATCCAGGGCTCGCCGCTCTGCAGGTGAAAGGGCAGGATGTCCGGGGTGTTGACGAAGAAATTCGGCCGAAAAAAGTCACGCGCCGGATAGGCCACCAGTTCGTTCAGATACTGCTCGAGTTCCCATTTCCGGGTGCGCCAGGGGAAATAGGTGCAGGATTGGGTGAAGCCGAGCTTGGCGAGGCCCGTCATCGGTTTCGGCCGCGCAAAGGCTTCAGCCAGGAAGATCACGTCGGGATGGCGAAGCTGGATATCATGGATCAGCCATTCCCAGAACCGGAACGGCCTGGCGTGGGGGTCGTCGACCCCGAAAATCCTGACCCCTTGTTCGATCCAGAACAGCACGACATCGCGCAGCGCGTTCCACAGCGCGCCGGCGTCCAGCGAGGAAAAATCGGGGTCGATGATGTCCTCGTGTTTTTCGGACATCTTCCCGGCAAGCCGTATCGATCCGTCCGGCCGCCGCCGGAACCATTGCGGATGCTGCTCGAGCCAGGGATGCTCCGGCGAGCACTGCACGGCGAAATCGAGCGCGACCTCCATGTCGTGCTGCCTGCAGGCCGCGACGAGAGCACGGAAATCTTCCAGCGTGCCCAATTCCGGATGCACGGCATCGTGGCCGCCCTCGGCCGATCCGATCGCGTACGGGTTGCCCGGATGGTCTTCGCGACCGACGTCGCCGATGGGATGAATCGGAGTGAGATAAACCACGTCAAAGCCCATCGCCGCGATGTCGGGCACGCGCGCAATGCAATCCTTGAAAGTTCCGTGCCGGCCTTGGGTCGGGCCCTGGCTGCGCGGCATCATCTGATACCACGCGCCGAACCGCGCCCGCGGCCGGTCCGCCACGAACGGAAACAGCGCCGATCGCGTCAGGTCCGGCCGCAACTGGCTCACGGCCATCGCGTTCTTCAATTCATCGCTCAGGAGCGGCGCGGTCTCGCCGGTCCGGAGAAAATCCTCGCATTGCCGCAGGATCACGGCGGCGGCGTGCCCGCCGGCTTGCGCCTTGCTGAGCATGGCCGCGCCCTCGATCGCATCGAGGGTGAGGTCGGCGCCGGTCTCTTGCCTGCGCTCGAAGCCGTGCCGCCAGGTCGCGAACTCGTCGGTCCAGGCCTCGATCGCATAGACGTAGCGTCCCGGCGCATCCGGCATAAACGATCCGCCCCAGCGATCGTTGCTGTGATGGATCATCGGCTCGTACCGCCATTCGCGGTCGCCTTCACGGCGCCAGACGAGCGCCGCGTTCACGAGATCATGCCCGTCGCGATAAATATCCGCCCAAACCTCGACACGCTCTCCGGCGATCCGTTTCACCGGAAAGCGGCCACCGTCGATCAGCGGATAGACATCTTCGATATGAAAGGCGCCGGCTCCGGCACTCTCGACGGTCTTGATTGTCTGGTTCACGGTGATGCCATTGACATGAAGGCAGCGTCCCGTTTCGATCGCGGGAAAGGAGACGCTCCGAGTCTATATAGAAAGCCGCTGGCCGGGCATTGGTTCCCGGGGAACCCCTCGCTGGCCTTGGAGTTATTCACGGCTATCCTCTTACCATATCTATAGAATTTCGCGACCTCTCCCGACGTTGCCTGCGAACCCTGTGCCGAATGGATCTCTACACCAAAGCCAGCGAACTCGGAATCCAGACCGAATTTATCGACGGTCAGGGTCACCGGCATGTGACGGACGCCGCCGCGTTGAAGATCATCGTCGATGCCATGCCGGCTCCACTGCCGCGCCGGTTTCTCGGTGAGCCGGTGGTGATCCGGTCCGGCCGGCCGGCGCAGACCGCGCTCAAGCAGGCTGCCATGCCGCCGCTGCGCTGGAAAATCCTTGCCGGCGTTAAGGTTATCGCCGAAGGCGAGGCCAGTGATCGCAAGGGCGACACCAGGGATCGCAAGGGCGACACCAGGGATCGCAAGGGCGACACCAGGGATCGCAAGGGCGACACCAGGGATCGCAAGGGCGACACCGGGGATCGCAAGGGCGACGCCGGAGGTCACGTCATCTCCTGGCCGGCGGGTTTGCCTGAAGGGACCTACCGGCTGCAACTGACCGACACCTCCGCATACACCGAGGAAGCGCCGCTCCTGGTCGCGCCGGCAAGGGCATTCGGCGGCGATTTCGATCGCGGCTGGCTGCTCGCGGTCCAGCTCTACGGCGTCCGCTCGGCGCGCAATTGGGGGATCGGCGATTTCAGCGATCTCGAAGGCTTGATCGAGCTCGCCAGTCATTTGGGGGCCGACGGCGTCGGCCTCAATCCGTTGCACGCGCTGTTCGACGACCGCCCGGCCGATTGCAGTCCCTATTCGCCGAACAGCCGGCTATTCCTCAATCCGCTCTATGTCGACGTCGCAAATCTCCCCGAATTCAAGCCCGGCGATCTCGATCGCGCGGCGCTCGCGCGGGCAAGGCGAGGCAACGTCGTCGACTATGTCGCCGTCGCCGGGCTGAAATGGCGCGCGCTGCGCCTGGCGTTCGAACGCTTCAGGACACACCCGCCCGTCGATCGCGAGCAGGACTTCGAAAGGTTTCGCGCCGAGCGCGGGACCTTGTTGTCGCGGTTCGCCTGCTTCGAGGTGCTGCGGCACAGGTTCAGCGAGCCTTGGTGGGAATGGCCGGAAGATTGGCGGCAGCCCGATGAGGCCAAATGCGCTGGCCTGCGCCAAGGCGCCGCCGCCGCCGAGATCGAATTCGTGGAATTCGTGCAATGGACCGCCGACCGGCAACTCGCGGGCTGCTGCGATCGCGCAAGGGCGCTCGGCATGAAGGTCGGCCTCTATCTCGATGTCGCGGTCGGCGTGCAATCGGACGGATTCGATGCCTGGAACGAACAGGGAGTGATTTCCCGCCAGCTTGCGGTCGGCGCACCGCCGGACCCGCTGAACACCCTGGGTCAGAACTGGGGTCTCGCGGGCTTCAAGGCCCCCGGCCTCGAAGCTCGGGCGTTCGAGCCGTTCCGGCAGATGCTGCGGGCCTCGATGCGCTATGCCGGCGCGATCCGGCTCGATCACGTTCTGGGACTGAAGCGGCTCTATCTCGTGCCGCACGGCTTTGCCGCCAAAGACGGCGCCTATGCGCGCATGCCGTTCGAGGCGCTGCTGGCGGCGACCGCGCAGGAAAGCGTGGCGCATCGCTGCGTCGTGATCGGCGAGGATCTCGGCACCGTTCCGGAAGGTTTCCGCGACGAGATGGCCGATTGGGGCATCTGGTCGTACCAGGTGATGATGTTCGAGCGCGATGACGACGGCAGCTTTCGTGACGTCGACCGCTATCTGCCCAATGCGCTCGTCACCTTCAACACCCACGATCTGTCGAGCTATGCGGGCTGGCGCTCTTTCGGCGACCTGAAGCTGAAGCGCTCGCTCGGCATCGATCCCGGCGAGAGCGACGACGCGCGCTGGCACGCGCTGACGATGCTGACCGATATATTGCGTCATCACGCCATCGACCGTCACGATCTCTATGCGGTGGCGAGTTTTCTGTCGCGGACCAGATCACGGTTGCTGGCGATATCGCTGGAAGATCTCCTGGGCGTGGTCGACCAGCCCAATATTCCCGGCACCGTCAATGAACATCCGAACTGGCGGCAGCGCTTGCCGCTGGCGATCGACGAGATTGCCGCGGCGATCGATGCTCCCGCGCTCCGGCGCGCGACGGCGGAACGGACGCGCGCCGCGGTCTGACGCACAAATCACGGTGACGAGCCTTGGCCTCCAAGATCGAAGACTATGGACTGATCGGCGACTGCGAGACCGCGGCGCTGGTCGGTCGCGACGGATCGATCGACTGGCTGTGCTGGCCGGCCTTCGATTCCGATGCCTGTTTCGCGAGCCTGATCGGCACGCACCGCAACGGCCGATGGCTGATCGCGCCCGCCGAGGAAGTGAAAAAATCTTCGCGCCGCTATCGGGACAATACGCTGATCCTGGAAACGCGGTTCGAGACCGAGAACGGGGTGGTCGACTTGATCGATTTCATGCCGCCGCGGGGGCATGCTTCCGACGTCGTCCGGCTGGTGCGCGGCGTCGCGGGCAGGGTGAGGTTGCAGATGCAGCTCATCATCCGCTTCGATTTCGGCATCGACATTCCCTGGGTCAGGAAGACCGAAGATGGTGCGCTGCTCGCCGTCGCCGGCGAGGACATGGCGGTGTTGCGAACGCCGGTCGAGACCCGCGGCGAGGACTTGACCACGGTGGCCACCTTCGAGGTGAGCGCCGGCGAGACGATTCCCTTCGTGCTGACTTACGGGCCCTCGCATCTGCCGCGGCCGGAGCCGATCGATCCCGCACAGGCCCTGCAAGACACCGAGGATTTCTGGACCGAATGGTGCAGCCATTGCACCTATGAAGGCCGGCACCGCGAGCTCGTGATGCGTTCGCTGATTACGTTGAAGGCGCTGACCTATGAGCCCACCGGCGGCATCGTCGCGGCGCCGACCACCTCGCTGCCGGAAAAACTCGGGGGAAGTCGAAACTGGGACTATCGCTTCTGCTGGCTGCGCGACGCCACCTTCACCCTGCTGGCGCTGATGAACTCCGGCTATACCGAGGAGGCGCTGGCCTGGCACAATTGGCTGCTGCGCGCCGCAGCCGGCTGGCCGGCCGACATGCAGATCATGTACGGCATTTTCGGCCACCGGCGCCTGTTGGAGTGGGAGGCGGACTGGTTATCGGGTTACGAAGGCGCGCGCCCCGTCCGGATCGGCAATGCCGCGCATGCCCAGCTGCAGCTCGATGTCTACGGCGAATTGATCGATGCATTTTACCAGTCGCGCATGGCCGAGCTGAAGCTCGACGACGAAACCTGGGCGCTGGGGCGCGCGGTGCTGGATCATCTGGCGGAAGTGTGGGACCAGCCGGATCACGGCATCTGGGAGCGGCGCGGCGAGCCCAGGCATTACGTCTCGTCGAAGGTGATGACCTGGGTCGCCTTCGATCGCGCCATCAAGGGCGCCGAGCGGTTCGGGTTCGAGGCGCCGCTCGATCGCTGGCGGATGCTGCGCGATGCCATCTGCCGCGATGTCTGCGAAAAGGGTTTTGACCCGGAGCTGAATGCCTTCGTCGAATCCTATGGTTCGAAGCTGCTCGATGCCAGCATCCTCTTGATGCCTTGCGTCGGTTTCCTGCCGGCCACGGACCCGCGGGTACTCGGCACCCTCAGGGCAATCGAGAAATACTTGATGTGGGACGGCTTCGTGCTGCGCCACGATCCGCGCGAAGCGTCGGATGAAATACCGCCGATCGAGGGCGCGTTTCTGGCCTGCAGCCTGTGGCTCGCCGACGCCTATGTGCTGACGGACGAATTCGAGAAGGCGCAGGCGCTGTTCGATCGTGTGGTCGCGGTAGCGAACGATCTCGGTCTATTGGCGGAGGAATATGATCCCGGCGTGAGGCGTCAAACCGGCAATTTCCCGCAGGCGCTGACCCACATCGCGCTGATCAACACTGCCCACAACCTCAGCGCCGCCAGGGAGGCACACGAGAAGCCGGCGGTGCAGCGGTCGGCATAGGGACCATGCAACGCGCGTTATCCTGCTTCGTTCTCCTGCAGAATCATCCCGATCGCCTTGGCAAATCCTTCATCCTCGTTCGACGCGGTGACGCGCGTCGCCTGCCGCTTCACGTCGTCAGTGGCGTTGCCCATCGCGACCGACATCCCGCTCTTTCGGAACATCGCGAGATCGTTCTGCATGTCGCCGATGGTGGCGACCGTGGCGGTGGAAATCCCGAGGCGTCCCGCGATCTCCTCCACGAAGGTGCCCTTGTCGCGACCGGGCGGGGTGACGTCGAGATAATAGGTTTGCGAACGGACGGCGGTGGCCTCCACGCCCAAGGCCTGCTGCATGGCGCCCTCGCAAGCCTGCAGCCGCGCCGGATTCGAACTCGATCCGACGATCTTGCAGGTAGCGGCGAGGTACGGCGTGAAATCCGCAACGATGGCCGGATCGGCGCGGATCGCACGCTTTTCGAGCGGGACATATTCGCCGTCGCCCAGGCGGGTGAGCCAGAGTTCGTTGGTGAACAGCCAGATATCGACGTCGAACGCGCGCAGGACGTCGAGCGCGCGTTGCGCCACCGGCGCCGGGATCAGGTGCTGTTCGATCGGCTTCAAATCCGGATCGACGATCGAGCTTCCATTGAAAGCGCCGACCGGCAGTGTGATTTCAAGCGGCGGGATCAAAAACCGCATGCCGATGGTCGGCCGGCTCGAGGTGATGGTGAAGCCGATGCCGGCCTCGTGCAGCCTGCGCACCGCGCCCCTGGCGCCCTCGGTCAATGTCTTGTCCCTGGTCAGGAGCGTGCCGTCGACGTCGGAGACGACAAGGGCTGTGCGGGTCACGGCCGGTTCCTGCGGGCGGCCGCCGTCCTGCTCGCGGGAGCAGCGCCAAGCTGGCGGACGATGTCGTTGACGATGGTCTCGACGCTGCCGTCGATCGACACGGTCACGGGATGTTCTTCCGCGCCCGGCGGCTCGAGCGTCCTGAACTGGCTCGCCAGCAGCTCCGGCGGCATGAAGTGACCCTTCCGCTGCGCAAGACGGTCCGCGATCAGCTCCTGCGTTCCTTTCAGGAAGACGATGCGAACATCGTTGCGGCTGTCAACGAGGACTTCGCGATAGGCGCGCTTCAGCGCGGAGCAGGCGATTACGACATGTTCGCCGGCCGTGCAGACGCGCCCGATCTCGTGCGCAATCGCCCGCAGCCAGGGCCAGCGGTCCTGGTCGGTCAGGGGCTGGCCGGCGCTCATCTTGGCGACGTTGCTGGCGGGGTGAAACCGGTCGCCATCCTCGAAGGTCCAGCCGAGCCGGTGCGCCAATGTCTGCCCGATGGTGCTTTTCCCCGAGCCCGACACCCCCATCACCACCAGCGCGCACGGCGCCTTGTCCGTCTCACGGTCCACGAAAGTTCTCCGGAAGCGCCGCTTTGTCCACGAGCCAGACGGTCTCGCCCGTGGCGTGGGCGCGGCTCGCGGGCAGGTTCTCGCCTGCGAGCAGGCGCGTCAAGATCGCGCGCTTTCCGGGGCCTGCCAGCTCGAACAGCATTTCCCGGCAGGAATTGAGCACAGGCAGGGTCAGCGTGACCCTCGGCACGAACGGCTCGACATGGGCCTCGGGCACGCCGACGACCCAGCGCCCGGTTTCCTCGATGGCGGGATACCCGGGAAACAGCGATGCCGTATGGCCGTCGGGCCCGACGCCCATCAGCACGGCATCGAACAGCGGCCTGAGCGGATCGAGCACATCAGTGCCGTAGAACGATTGCAGTTCGAGCTCGTAGCGGCGCGCGGCCTGATCCGGATCGGCGGTATCGGTCGGAATCGGATGGATATTGGCGTTCGGCGCAAGGCGATCCAGAAAGTTCTGCCGTGCCATGCCCATGTTGTTGAGCGGATCGCTGGCCGGAACGAATCGTTCGTCGCCGATGAACCAGTGCACGCGATCCCATGGGATCCGCCTTCGATAGGCCTCGGTGGCGAGCAATTGATAGAGCTGCTTCGGACTCGATCCGCCGGCGAGGCAGATCGCCGCCCGGCCGGTATTCGCTGAAATCCTTGCCAGCAACCGCTCGGCCGCGACCTTGGCGAGCGCGTCCGGGTCGGAGACCGCGATCACCTGGCGATTGTCGTTCGAGGCCATGGCTAGCTGAGCTTGCGCCAGCTGCGGCCGTCGCGCTTCAGGAGTTCAGCGGCGCAGGCCGGGCCTTCGCTGCCGGCCTTGTAGGGTTCGAGTCCTTTGGCGCCGGCCTTCTTCCACGCATCCAGGAACGGCTGCACCGCCTTCCAGCCGGCCTCGACGCCGTCGGCGCGCTGAAACAGGATGTTGTCGCCGATCATGCAGTCGTAGATCAGCGTCTCATAGCCGGTCGCGGGCTCCGCCTTGAAGTAATCCTTGTAGCGGAACTTCATCTCGACGCCGCTCAGCGTGATCGTCGGCCCCGGCACCTTGGTGTTGAACTGCAGCGCGATGCCTTCGTTCGGCTCGACGCCGATCACAAGGTAATTCTCCGCCAGCGTGTCGACCGGGGTGCATGTGAACATCGCAAACGGCGCCTGCTTGAACTTGATTGCGACTTCCGTGCGCTTGATGCCGAGCGATTTCCCGGTGCGCAGGTAGAAGGGAACGCCGGCCCAGCGCCAGTTGTCGATGGCAAGCTTCAGCGCGACATAGGTCTCGGTAGCGCTGCCGGGCCTGACGTCCTCGGTCTTGCTGTAATCCTCGATTTCGGTGTCGCCGATCCTGCCGCCGAGATATTGACCGCGCACCGAATTCTTCAGCGCCTCCGCCTCGCTCTGCGTCTGGATCGCCTCCAGTACCTCGGCCTTTTCCGAGCGCACCGAATGCGCGTCAAAACGGCTCGGCGGCTCCATCGCGACCAGCGACAGCAACTGGAACAAATGGTTCGGCACCATGTCGCGCAGCGCGCCGGTCTGGTCGTAGAAATTGCCGCGATGCCCGACGCCGAGCCTCTCGTCGACGGTGATCTGCACGTGATCGATGTGATTGCGGTTCCAGATCGGCTCGAACATGCCGTTGGCGAAGCGCAGCACCAGGATGTTCTGCACCGTCTCCTTGCCGAGATAGTGATCGATCCGGTAGATCTGATGCTCCTCGACGATGTCGAGCAATTCCGCGTTCAGGGCCTTGGCGGAGGCGAGGTCGGTGCCGAATGGCTTTTCGACCACCAGTCGCCGCCACGCGCCGTTCGACTCCTTCAAGAGACCGGTGCGGCCGAGTTCGCGGCTGATCGGCGCGAACGCGTTCGGCGGCGTCGCCAGATAGAACAGGCGGTTGCCGCCGGTCGAACGGTTGGCTTCCAGCTTTTCCAGGCGTTCGCGCATCGCATCGAACGAGGCCGGGTCCTTTGCGTCGGCCTCGATGCTGGTGACGCATTCCAAGAGGCGCCTGGCGACCGCATCTTCGACCGGACGGGTGGCGAACTGGCGCAGGCCCTGCATCAGGCTGTCCCGCAGATCGTCGCTCGACATGCCCTTGCGGGCAACGCCGACCACGCAGAATTTGTCGGGCAACAGCCCGGTGGCTTCAAGATTGTACAGCGACGGCATCACCAGCCGATGCGTCAGGTCGCCGGTGGCGCCGAAGATCACGAAGGAGCAGGGATCGGGCTTCTTCTGATTGGTCAGCTGGCTGCGGTCTGGAAGGGCGTCTGTCACGATCGGCCGGCCTTTGGCTTGACGATGTCGGGCGCGGATTCGACATGCTGCTGCGGCTCCTTGTGGCCGCCGAAGCCGTCGCGCATCGCGGAAAGAACCTTTTCGGCAAAGGTATGTTCCTTGCGCGAGCGAAAACGCGCGAACAGGGCGGCGGTCAGGACCTCGGCGGGGACGGCCTCGTCGATCGCGGCATTGACCGTCCAGCGGCCCTCGCCGGAATCCTCGACGAATCCCGAATAGCTTTGCAGCGTGGGATTTTTCGCCAGCGCCGAGGCCGTGAGATCGAGCAGCCAGGAGGGGATCACGCTGCCGCGCCGCCAGACCTCGGCGATGTCGGCAATGTCGAGATCGAAGCGATGCTCCGCCGGCAGCGCGTCGATATTGGCGTTCTTCAGGATATCGAAGCCTTCGGCATAGGCCTGCATCAGGCCATATTCGATGCCGTTATGGATCATCTTGACGAAGTGCCCGGCGCCGACCGGGCCGGCGTGGATGTAGCCCTGTTCGATGCGGGGATCGCGTCCCTCGCGTCCCTCGGTGCGCGGGACGCCGCCGCTGCCCGGCGCCAGGGCCGCAAAGATCGGATCGAGGCGGTCGACGACCGCTTTGTCGCCGCCGATCATCATGCAATAGCCGCGCTCGATGCCCCAGACGCCGCCGGAGGTGCCGACGTCGAGGTAGTGGATGCCACGCTCCTTCAGGGCCTTGCCGCGGCGAACGTCGTCCTGCCAGAAGGTGTTGCCGCCGTCGATGATGACGTCGCCGCGCTCCATCAGTCTTGCGAGCGCTTCGATGGTTGCTTCCGTGATCTTGCCCGCCGGCAGCATAACCCAGGCGGTGCGCGGTTTGGTCAGTTTCTTGACGAAATCTTCCAGCGAGCCTGCGCCGGCCGCGCCGTCGGCCGCGAGCGCCGCGACCGCCTTTGTGTCCTTGTCGTAGACGGCGGTCGAGTGGCCATGCTTCATCAGCCGGCGGACGATGTTGCCGCCCATCCGCCCCAGGCCGATCATGCCGAGCTGCATTTTCTTGGTCCTTAATTCAGCGCATTCTGAATAGCGCTATCGAGCATTCTTAGTCCGGCTTCGAGATCGCCCTTGAGATGCACCCGCAGCGCACGGCGTCCGCGCTCGGTCAAGACGTCGAAATCGCCCCGGGCCTGCGCCGCCTTGATCACGCCAAACGTCGCCTTCTGGCCGGGCACGGGGAGATCCCTGGCATCATCCGATGTGATCTGCAGGAACACGCCGCTGTCGGGGCCGCCCTTGTAGGCCTGTCCCGTGGAATGCAGGAAGCGCGGGCCGAATTCGGCGCAGGTCGCGACATGGCGCCGCTCGCGTACCTCAAGCCTCATGTGTTGCAGGGTGTCGATGTGCGCGCCGTTGCGTTCGATATAGGCGAGCAGCGCCACATAGTCGCCATTGCCCGAACGCGCGAGGTGGGCCTTCAGCCAGGAGTTAAGACCGCCGTCCGCGCCCGCCTTGCGCAGCGCCGCGGCATTGGCATCGTCGGTGAAGACATCGGCCTCGGCCGAGGTCATCACGGGCTCCTCCGGCGGAAGCGCGCCGGATTTCTCGAACGCCGCGGTCAATTCCCTGGTCTTGATCTTGGCGTCCTCGACGTCGGGCTGGTTGAACGGATTGATGCCGAGCAGGCTGCCGGCGACCGCGGTCGCCATCTCGAAGCGGAAAAACTCCTGGCCGATATGCTCGATCGATTTCATGACGATACGGGCCACGGGATGGCCGGCCTTCTCCAGCGCGGCGAGCTTCTCGTCATGCGCGGAGTTGTCCTCACCTTCGGTCCGGATGTCGATGAAGAAGCGATCGTGGCCGTAGAGCGCGGGGGCACCGAGCGGTTCACCGGCAATCGGGATAAGACCCTTGCCTTCCTTGCCGGTGGATTCCGCGATCAACTGCTCGGCCCAGGCGCCGAAATCGGCGATCTTTTTCGACGACAATATCGTCACCTTGTCGCGGCCCTCGAGGCCGGCAAGCCCCATCGCGAGGCCAAGCTGCACGCCCGGATTTTCGTTTGGCGGCACGTCCGGTCCGCAGGAGCGGACCATCGACAGCGTGTGCTCGATGAGGCTGCGCGGGTCGATGCCGGCCGCGGACGCCGGCACCAGTCCGAACGGCGACAGCACGGAATAGCGCCCGCCGATGGCGGGATCGCCATGGAAGACGCGGGCAAAGCCCTGTCTGGTCGCGACCTTCTCCAGCGACGAGCCGGGATCGGTGACCGCGATGAACCGGTGTCCGGCTTTCTCCTTGCCGATCGCCTTGGCGACGCGGGCGAAGAAATAATCCTTCATCACATTGGGCTCGGTGGTGCTGCCGGACTTGCTGGAAACGATGAACAGTGTGTGGCCGATATCAACCGCCTTCTCCATCGCGCGCACCTGCGCCGGGTCAGTGGAGTCGAGCACATGCAGTTTCGGGAAACCGGCCTTCCTCGCAAAGGTTTCCGCCAGCACCTCCGGGCCCAGGCTCGATCCGCCCATGCCGAGCACGACCGCGTCGGTGAAATTCTGTCCCTTCACGCGCTCCGCGAAGTCTTCGTAGTCGGCGACATCGGCCGATGCCGGGCTAGACAGCCAGCCCAGCCATTTGTCTTCGTCGGTCCCGGTCCAGACCGATTTGTCGTGCTGCCAGAGCTTCCGGATTTTCCCAGAGGCGCGCCAGCCCTCGGTCGCCTTCTCGACCGCCTTGCCGATCTTGTTGCCGAGCGAAAGCTGCTGCCGGTCAAGACCCCGGCCCAGCACCGTGGCGCGCTTGTGCGCGACCGCTCCATAGAGCTTGTCGGCGGCGTCCGCGAACAGTTTGACGCCGTCCTTGACCAGTTCTGCCGCCGGCGGAAATGCTGGCGCGCCGTCCCGACCTGCCGCGGCACATGGAAGGCGGTCCGCAAAATCCGCTCGGCGCGCGCGCCATGTATCTGGGATCGTCGCTCTATCGAATCCACGGCTCCAACGAGCCCTGGACCATCGGCACCAACGTCTCGTCCGGCTGCATCCGGATGCGCAACGAAGACGTGATCGACCTCTACGGCCGCGTCAATGTCGGCGCCAGGGTGGTCGTGATCTGATTGCTGCGCGGTTCCGAAAACTGAAACGGCCGCCCGATCGGGCGGCCGTTTTTTTATTTGCGACGGTCGGCAAGCGGATCAGGCGTAGTCGCTGTCGCCGTCGCCGCCGAAATCGTCGAGTCCAGATCCATGTCGTCGCGGTCGTCACCATCTCGTTCGATGTCGTCGTCGTTCGATGCCGTATCGAACAATCCGGCGCGCGAATTGTCGTCGCCGCGGTCTGCGGATGAACCGATGTCGTTGATCCCGGCGTCGCGCGCCAGCTGCTGCCGGATTGGTCGCTCCAGGGACTTTGGCGCGACGCCCGTCGCCGAGCCCCGCGGCATCGCCGAAGCCCGACGGTTGCCGCCCATCATCGAGCGAAAGCTGTCGAGCAGCAGCGAGCCGCCGACCATGCCGGCGGCGGCGGCCGCCGCGGTGCCGAGAAACGAGCCGCCGCCGCCGCCCATGGGCGGCTGGGGCGCGCCGTACCGTTGACCGTAGGACCGTTGTCTGCCATAGGCGGTCGGTCCATTGGGCCGCTGGTCGTAATGTCCCGGGCGATTGCGACTGCTGCATCACCTGCCCGCTGTTCCAGACCGGGCGGCTGCCGCCGGCGGCGGCACATTCGGCACCGAGCCGTGGGATTGTTCCTGCCCGAAGATCGCGCCGCGCATCGAATCGAGGAACCCGCCGGATGGCTGTTGGGCGGGTGCGCCGTCGGCCTCCAGTTCCTGGATGCGGCTGTTGGCGCGCTTCAGCGCTTCGTCCTGGACCAGCACGGTCTGCACCAGCGCGTAGACCGCGTTGGGCGCCTGCGCAGGCCCTGCGCGATCGCGGCCACGGCGTCGGGATCGCGCGGCGCGCTCTCCAGCCTTGAGAGCCGGTCGAAAAGATCGTCAATCAATTGGCGTTCTTGCGGTGTCATGGCGTTCTCCCCTCGCGTCCGAAAGCGCGGGCGCCAGATGTAGGGGGGCTTTATGTCGCCAGTAGTGCCGGCGCCGAATTAAATTTATGTATGCGACAAAACGCCACGGCTTTTGCGGCGATATCAGCCCAATGTAACTTTATTCGCCGCCAGCAGGCGCGGGAAATTGCTCGCCGGCGAGAAAGGCGTATTCCTGCTCGCGCTGGATGGTCAGCGGGTCGAGGCCGACCAGCATGTCGTCGACGAATCCGGGATGGCACATCACGAGGCCGCCTTCCGGCAGCCCCTCGAGAAATGCCGCATCAGCGGCCGAAATCGGGCTTGCCGGGAAAAATCGTAGGCGCCGGCGAAGCCGGGATTGAAGGCGATGCCGGCGCGCGCGGCGCGCTGGCGAAATTGCGCGCTGAGCACTTCCAGCACCAGCGCCTTGGGCGCGCCGAGCCGCCGCGCCAGCGGCGGGCGGCGGCCGCCCTGGCGCACCCAGGCGTCGGGCGCGGCTGTCTTCACCGCCGCCAGGAACGCGTCGCGCACCTGCGGGAAACAGCTGCGCATGCTGATGGCCGTCGACGAAATCCGGGGCGCGGCCGAACGCCTCGCTGAAGGCCGAGAGCTGCACCATCAATTCGGCGTGGATGATTTCGGGATCGAGCCGCCGCATCAGGCCGGCGCGCAGCAGTTTTGGAAAGGCCAGGAACATGCCGCCATCGACCGGCTTGAAATGCATGGTCAGCGGCCGGAACGGCGCGGTCAGCGTGACGTGCAGCCCGATCGCGCAGCGCGGACTCTCGGCGGCGGCGGCCTGCAGCGCGCGACCTCGTCGCGGCCGATCGAAGGCCCCACCACCATCACCGAGGTGGCATTGAGACGGCCGCGCTCGATCAGATCGCGAATGCGCGCGGTTGACGCCGGGACTGATACCGTAATCGTCGGCGCACAGCCAGATCCGGCGCGGCGCGGCGTCGCTCATTCGGCGGCGGACCTTTCGCCGGTGCTCGGCGCCGCGTTTCCGCCTCGGCGCGCTTCTCGCTGTGCTCGGCGACGAAATAGATCGGACGCGCCTTCAGCTCCGAAAGGATCTTGCCGATATATTCGCCGACGATGCCGATCATGATGAGCTGCACGCCGCCGATCGTCATCAGGCCGACCACCAGCGAGGGATAGCCGGGAACCGACTTGCCGGTGGTCCAGGTTTCCCACAGGATCGAAAGCCCGAACAGGAACGCCACGGTGGCGAGCAGCACGCCGAGCAGGCTGGCGAAGCGCAGCGGCGCCACCGAGAACGAGGTCAGGCCTTCGATCGAAAGCCCGAGCAGCCGGCCGGCGCTGAAGGTGGTGATGCCGTGGGCGCGGGCGCCGGTTCGTAATCGACGCGGATCTGGCGGAAGCCGATCCAGCTCGCCAGTCCCTTGAAGAAGCGATTGCGCTCGGGAAGCTGCCGCAGCGCCGCCGCCGCGCGCGGCGACAGCAGGCGGAAGTCGCCGGCATCCTCCGGGATCTTCTGCCGCGCGCCCCAATTGATCAGCGCGTAGAAGCCGTGCACGGCAAGCCGCCGCAGAAACGATTCATTGTCGCGATGCGCTTTCGCGGTATAGACCACGTCGTAGCCGTCATCGATCCAGTGACCGACCAGTTTCTCGACCAGGTCCGGCGGATGCTGGCCGTCGCCGTCCATGAACATCACGGCGCCGCGCCGGGCATGGTCCAGCCCCGCCATCAGGGCGGCTTCCTTGCCGAAATTGCGCGACAGCGACACCACCTGGACATCGAGCGCATCGGCGGCAAGCCCGCGCGCGATGGCGAGCGTGGTGTCGGTGCTGCCGTCGTCGACATAGACGACCTCGCAGGCGAGGCCGTAACGCGCCGCAGCGTCCTTGCGAGTTCGCCGAGCCGTTCGTGCAGCGCGCCAGCCCGGCCGCCTCGTTGTAGACGGGCACCACGATCGACAGCCCCTGCGCCGCGGCGTTCGCCGCGGTGGTGGACAGGCCAGAAACATCCGTACCCAGCATCATCGATCAGGTTCCAACCGTCCGACAAGCAACATATGGCAATCGCCGCGCGTTGTCGCCACGGGGATGCGGCTTCGGCGCTGCGCCTCACTGCCGCAGGAACGCCTCGAGCCTGGCGAACAGCGGATTGTCGCGGTCGAGCACATAGTCGAGCGAGGCCACCGAAACCGTATCGGCGCCGTGCGCGCGCAGAAAGCTGCCGAGCGCGTAAAGCTGCGCCGGCGGGCAATGCAGCGTCACCATGCCCGACGAGGTCGGGCCGCCGAACGGCGAGACCACGCCGAACCGGTTATGGGCCTCGGCCAGCAGCGCGGCGTCGCAGCCGGCGAAGCGGGTGCGGACCTCGCGGTATTTGCTGGCGCGGGCGCGGGCGGCGATGTGATCGAGGATGACGCGCGCGGTCTCTCGCGCCTCGCCCGACCAGTCGGCGTCCCTCGACGCGACGAGATTGGCCTGGCTGCGCAGGATCACGCCGTCGTCGAGCACCTTGAGGCCGTTGGCGGCCAGCGTCGCGCCGGTCGTGGTGATGTCGACGATCATTTCGGCGGTGCCGACCGCCGGCGCGCCCTCGGTCGCGCCGGCGCTCTCGACGATGCGGTAGTCGACCACGCCGTGGGAGGCGAAGAAGGTCCGGGTCAGGTTGATGTATTTGGTCGCGACCCGCATCCGCCGGTTATGCTGGGCGCGGAAGCCGGTGGTGACGTCGTCGAGATCGGCCATGGTGCGGACGTCGATCCAGGCCTGCGGCACCGCGACCACGACATTGGCGCTGCCGAAGCCGAGGCTGTCGATCAGCAGCACGCGCTTGTCGGCATCCGCAATGCTCTCGCGCACCAGATCTTCGCCGGTGACGCCGAGATGCACCATGCCGCGCGCCAGTTGCGAGGCGATCTCGCTCGCCGAGAGATAGGCGATCTCGACATTGTCGAGCCCGTCGATGGTGCCGCGATAGTCGCGGGCGCCGCGCGGCTTTGCCAGCGCCAGCCCGGCGCGGGCGAAGAACGCCTCGGCGTTTTCCTGCAGGCGGCCCTTGGACGGCACGGCGAGAACGAAGGGCGCCGTCATGATCGCCTCCCGCTCGCGCTTGCGCCGGGCTTGCGGCCGATCTGCGTCAGGGTTTCGACCCAGACCGAAAAACCGACCGCCGGGATCGGCGCGGGCGCGCCGAGCTGGGTCATCAGCCCGTCATAGCGGCCGCCGGCGACCAGCGGCTCGACGCCATTGCCCTTGGCGTGCAGTTCGAATTCGAAGCCGGTGTAATAGTCGAGGCCGCGCCCGAACGAGGTGGAAAACCGCGTCGCTCTGGTATCGATGCCGCGCGCGGCCATGAAGCCGACCCGGCTTTCGAACTGATCGATCGCGGCGGTGATGTCGAGTTTGGCGTCCTCGGCCAAGCGCGCGCAACTGCGCGACCGCGTCGTCGGGGTCGCCCGATGATCGCGAGGAAGCGCTTGATGATTCCGAGCGCGTCGCGCGGCAGCGCGCCGCCCTTCAGCGTCGATTGTTCGAGGAAGCGGTCGGCGATTTCCGCGACCGTGCGTCCGCCGACATTGGTGGTGCCGGCGATCGACATCAGATCGGTCACCAGCGCCAGCGCCGCCTTGCGGTCGGAGCCCGCAAGGGCCGCCAGCACGCCTTCATATTCGTTGCGGCTGGGCCCGGTCGCGAGCGTCAGCCGCTCGATATCCTGCTCCAGAGCTGATCTTGCGGTTGAAATCCTTGATCAGCCGCCGCCGCCATACCGGGTAGAGCTCGAGCGCATCGATCAGCGCGATGAACAGCGCGACGTCGCCGGTGCGGATTTCGACATCCTTCGACCCGAACGCGGCCGGTCGCCTCCAGCGCCAGCGCCAGCATCTCGGCATCGGCCGCGGCGCGGTCCTGCCGTCCGAAGGATTCGATGCCGGCCTGCAGGAATTCGCTCGGCCGGCCGCCGCGATAGCGGAACACCGGCCCGAGATAGCTGAAGCCCGCCGGCTGGCCGGCGCGCGGGGAGGCGAGATAGTCCCGCGCCACCGGGAATGGTGAGGTCGGGGCGCAGGCACAATTCCTCGCCGCTGGCGTCGGTGGTCAGGTAAAGGCTTTTCCGGATGTCCTCGCCCGACAGATCGAGGAACGGCTCGGCCGGCTGCAGGATCGCCGGCTCGGCCTGGACGTAGCCGGCCTGCGCGAACGACAACAGCAGCGCGTCCGCCCATGCGGCGGATCCGGTCGCGCGAGGGGCGGCGGTCAGGGTCATCTCGGAGTCCAAATATCCCGAAAACGGGTTCCAAAGCCTCAGTCGGCGCAGCCCCTTAGCATGGCGGCGGGCGGGTTTCGACAGGGATCGGCCAAAGACCCGCAAAATCGGCCAAGTGGCTTAACGATCCGGTCAACCTACCCGCCCGGGCGGCTCGCCGGTCCAGTCGCCGAGCGCCGCCTGGACCAGCGCCAGCGCGGCCACCGCGGCGGTATCGGCGCGCAGCATCCGCGGCCCCAGCGAAAGCCTCAGGGTTCGCGGCTGTCGCAGCAGGACCGCCGCGCTCTTCCTCGGCAAATCCGCCCTCCGGGCCGATCAGGATGTCGATCCCGCCGGCGGCGGTCGCATTCGCCCTGCAGCGCCTGCAACGGATTTGCGACCTCGGCGGCCTCGTCGCAGAAAACCAGCAGGCGCTGCGCCGTCGCGCCGGCCCAGATAGCGATCGAGCGTCACCGGCTCGGCGACCGTGGCAAGGCTGAGGATGCCGCACTGCTCGGCGGCCTCGATCACATTGGCGCGCATCCGCTCGCCATTGACCCTCGAGACCTGGGTAAAGCGGGTCAAAACCGGCTGCAAGCGACGAGGCGCCCATCTCGACCGCCTTCTGCACCATGTAGTCGAGCCGGGCATGTTTCAGCGGCGCAAAGACGTAAGCGAGGTCGGGCAGGCGATCCTGCGGCCGGGTCCGGGCCATGATGGTGCAGGCTGTCCGGCCGTTTGCGGCCCGCGATCGAGGCCTGCCATTCGCCGTCGCGGCCGTTGAACACCAGGATCGTATCGCCCGCGGCGAGCCGCAGCACATTGCCGAGATAATTGCTCTGGTTGCGCTCGAGCGCGACCGTTTCGCCCGGCGCCAGGGCGGCATCGACGAACAGCCGGGGCTGCGAAAATCCTGTTGAGACATGCTCGATGGGTCCCGTTTCGGCGGCTGTTTTAGCCCAAAGGAGGAGGGTTAACGCAATAATCGGTGTCCGGGCGCGGCCCAACGCCGCGCTGTTGACAAATTCCCCGGGTTGTTAAGGACCGGCAGGAATTGTAAAAGCCTCATCGGAATCGCTCTTCTATCGGGAAGACGTTGGGGAACCACTGGACCTTGCCGGAGGAACAGCCTTGATCATCCGCCGCCTGATCGTGCCGCTCATCGCGGCCGTCGTTACCGTCCATGCCGGTCAGGCCCTGGCGCAAAGCGCGTTTCCGGCGCCGCTGCCCAATGGCGGCATCATCAAGAACGATCCGGCATTTCCGCCGCCGCCGGGCCAGACGATCCAGCGCAACGATCCGGCGTTTCCGCCGGTCAATGGCGCAGCCACCTTCCGAGTTCGTTTCCGGTCAACGGCGCGGCGCCGCTCGCCGGCGCGCAGTTCGAACGGGGCCGGCCGCGCCCGCCGCAGGCGGGTGCCGCGCGACGAATGCATGAAGGAATTCATGCCGCTGCGCGAAGACGCCGAGAAGCGCGGCAAGATGATCAAGGCCGCCAGCGACCGGCACGCGCCGCCGCAGGAGGCCTGCAAGCTGATCGGGAATTTCGGCCAGGCCGAAATCAAGATGATCAAATATGTCGAGAGCCACGCCGCCAAATGCGGAATTCCGCCGCAGGTCGCCGATCAGCTGAAGAACGGCCACAAGAATACCGAGAAGATGCTGAAACAGGTCTGCGAGGTGGCGCAGCAGGCGCAAACCAGAGGCCCGGCCGGCCCGAGCCTGAGCGAAGTGCTGGGCTCTTCGGCGGCGCTTCCGGAGGCCACGCCTACGAAGAAGGGCGGCAGCACCTTCGATACGCTGAACGGCAACGTCCTTACCCGATGATCAGGATCACATGAGCGACGCGGCCGCCCGCGTTGCTGACGCCACCGGCAACTGGGTCGATACCCGCGCGCCGCGTGGTCGCGGCCCTATCTGCGGCTCGCGCGGCTCGACCGGCCGATCGGGTCGTGGCTGCTGCTGATGCCGTGCTGGTGGTCGGCGGCGCTGGCCGCCGGCGTCGCCCGCGACGTCGGCCGATTGCCGCTCGTCATCGCGCTGTTCTTCGTCGGCGCCTTTGCCATGCGCGGCGCCGGCTGCACCTGGAACGACATCACCGATCGCGATCTCGACGCCAGGGTCGAGCGGACGCGGTCGCGGCCGATTCCGGCGGGGCAGGTCAGCGTGACGCAGGCGCTTGTCTTCCTGGTGGCTCAGGCGCTGGTCGGACTAGCGGTGCTGCTGCAATTCAACCGCTTCGCGATCATGACCGGCATCGCCTCGCTGCTCATCGTCGCGGTCTATCCGTTCATGAAGCGGATTACCTGGTGGCCGCAGATCGTGCTCGGGCTGGCGTTCTCCTGGGGCGCGCTGATGGGATTTGCGGTGACGCTCGGGCCGGATCGACGCGGCGGCGCTAGCGCTCTATGCCGGCTCGATCGCCTGGGTGATCGGCTACGACACCATCTATGCGCATCAGGACGCCGAGGACGACGCGCTGATCGGGATCAAATCGACCGCGCTGCTGTTCGGCGCGCGCACGCGAGCCGGCGCTGGTCGTGTTCTACGCGCTGGCGGTGGTGTTGATCGGCGCGGCGCTGGCGCTTGCCGGCGCGGCTGGCCGGCGTGGATCGGGCTTGCCGCGTTCGCCGCGCATCTGGTCTGGCAGATCAGGCGGCTGGAGATCGGCGATCCCGCGCTGTGCCTGCGGATTTTCAAATCCAACCGCGATGCCGGGCTGCTGTTGTTTGCGGGCTGCTGGCCGACGCGGTGATGCGGGCGAGCTAGTTTCTCGTCGCGCGGCGCTAGTCCCGCGCGATGATCTCGCGCTCGCCCTGATGGAGGTTGGCCGGGTTGAGCAGGTCGCCGCCGCGCCGCCGCACCAGGAATTTCGGACGCCGCGCCCGGATCGCGTTGTGACGCCGGCGCCGCGTGCCGCCGGTTCGCGCGGCTTGTCTTCCGGCAATTGCGGCAGCGCGAAGATGTCGCTCCACATCTGCCAGGCGGCGGCGATCTCCTCGCGCGTCGGAACTGACGCAAAGCGGGATCGTCAAGGACGGATCGCGATGCACCAGCACCAGCATCTGGGCATCGTCGAGGCCGCGCAGCGCGACGCCGAGAAAATCGGCTGACGCGAACATTGACCGCCATCTGCATGCCGTGCAGGGCACGGCGCAGCACGACGCGTTCGCGATGAAGTTCGATGTGCCGCACGCCGCCGTCGGCACGGCTATCGTGCGCGTCGAAGCGGACGGGCAGAGAAAGAGGGTCGAGCCGCAATGCGCGGCTCGACCCGGCGGGATTGATCCCGCTTGTTGATGTTTGACGCCTCACGGCTTTTATCTCCCCGCCGGGATTATGTTCCCGGTCGATGGCGAGAGCATGCCAGAGCGCTTTCCGAATTCGGCTTAAAAAGGCTGGTTAATCGGGCGTCACTTGCCCTGCATCCGCCCGCATGATTGACAAGAGCTTGGCTCGACATGATTGACGAGACCTTGCGCGGAGCAGCGAAAATCTTTGGCTTTTGCCGCAGGAAAATGCTTGAAATCCCTGTGAATCAGGCACATCTGAGTGTGTCCGCCGATTGTGCCGCGGCTTCCGCGTCCTATCCTCCTTCAATCCTCGGGATTTTGTTCGTGATCTCTTCACCATCCGCCGCTTCGCCGCTTTCACCCGATGCCGCGACCTCCGGCCTGTTCGATCAATCGGCGCTGAGCTCGCTGGCGCGAGCGGCTGGTCGAGGCGGCCAGGCGCGCGGGCGCGGATGCCGCCGACGCGGTGGCGGTGCGCGGCGTTTCGCAAGGCGTCGAGGTGCGCGACGGACGCGTCGAGGAATCCGAGCGCTCCGAAGGCGACGATATCGGACTGCGCGTGCTGGTGGGCCAGCGCCAGGCGGTGGTCTCGACCAACGACGTCAGCGGCGACGGTATCGCCAAGCTGGCCGAGCGCGCGGTGGCGATGGCGCGGGTCGCGCCCGACGACAAATATGTCGGCCTCGCCGATCCGGCGCTGCTGGCACGCGATTTTCCCGATCTCGATCTGCTCGATCCCGAAGGCCCCGTCGACGGCGGAACTCGAGCGCCGCGCCTGCGAAGCCGAAGCCGCCGCGCTCGCGGTCAAGGGCGTCGACCAAATCCGGCGGCGCGTCGGCCTCGACCGGAATTGGCGGCATGGTGCTGGTGACCTCCACCGGCTTCCACGGCTCCTATCTGCGCTCGAGCCAGGGCATCTCGATGACCGCGATATCGGGCGACGGCACCGGCATGGAGCGCGACTACGACTTCACCACCGCGCCGCATGCTTCCGACCTCGCCTCGCCCGAAAGCGTCGGCCGCAAGGCCGGCGAGCGCACGGTGGCGCGCGCCAATCCGCGCAAGGTCGAGACCTGCAAGGTGCCTGTGGTGTTCGACCCCCGGGTTTCCGGCTCGCTGGTCGGCCATCTCGTCGGCGCGGTGAACGGCGCCTCGATCGCGCGCAAGACCAGCTTCCTCAAGGACCGTCTCGGTCAGCAGCTGTTCGCGAAGAATATCCGCATCATCGACGATCCCCTGCGCGTGCGCGGCCTGCGCTCGCAGACCTTCGACGCCGAGGGCGTCAAGGTGAAGAAGCTCGCCATCATCGATGAGGGCGTGCTGACGACATGGCTACTCGACTGCGCGACCGCGCGCGAACTCGGGCTGGTCACCACCGGCCACGCCCATCGCGGCGTATCGTCGTCGCCGTCGCCGGGACCGTATAATCTCCACCTCGAAGCCGGCGAGCCGACGCCGGCCGAGCTGATTTCGGACATCAGGCAGGGATTTTACGTCACCGACCTGATCGGCTCCGGCGTCAACGGCGTGACCGGCGACTACAGCCGCGGCGCTTCCGGCTTCTGGATCGAGAACGGCGAGATCACCTATCCGGTGAGCGAGGTGACGATCGCGGGCCATCTGTTCGAGATCTTCAAGTCGATGGTGCCGGCCAACGATCTGGAATTCCGCTACGGCGTCAATGCGCCGACCGTGCGCATCGAGGGATTGACGCTTGGCGGACGCTAGCGCCGGCCGCCAGTGCCGGACGATCCTGCCGCGCGACGCCGCGCTGCTGAGGGAAGCCGTGCAGGAGGCGGGCGCGCTGGCGCTGTCGCTGTTCCGCACCGAGCTGAAGAACTGGACCAAGGGCGCGTCGTCGCCGGTGTCCGAAGCCGATATCGCGGTCAACGACCTGCTCGAGCAGCGGCTGCGCTCCGCCACGCCGGATTATGGCTGGCTGTCGGAAGAAAGCGTCGACGACGAAGCGCGGCTCGGCAAACGCCTGGTCTGGATCGTCGATCCGATCGACGGCACCCGCGGCTATCTCGCCGGCCGCGAAGACTGGTGCGTGAGCGTGGCGCTGGTCGAGGACGCTTCCCCCGTGCTGGCGGCGGTGTTCGCGCCGGCCAGCGACGAATTCTTCTTTGCCGCGCGCGGGCAGGGCGCCGCGCGCAACGATGTGCCGGTTCAGGCGACGTCCGGCACCGAGCTCGATTTTTCGCGCGTGGCCGGGCCGAAGCCGCTGGTCGAGCGGTTGCAGCCGCACTGCCGGGCGAAATTACCCTGCATCCGCGAATCGGATCGCTGGCGCTGCGGCTGTGCCGGGTCGCGCAGGGCAGCCTGGATGCGGCCTTTGCCGGCGGCCAAAGCCGCGACTGGGACCTTGCCGCGGCCAATTTGATCGTGCAGGAAGCGAATGGTAACATGACCGCGCTCTCGGGGGATGCGATCCTCTATAATCGCCGGGACGTGGCGCACGGGGTGCTGGTGGCAGCGGGACGCGATCGTCATGCACGCATTGTCGAGCATTTTCGAAACCGTCCGTTGCCCTGAGCGCTCCGCGACGCGCGTCCTTAATCTGCGTCCTGATCTCGTCTGCCGGGCACCGCATTAGGAACAGGAATCATGCCAGATAGTGCCCAGCAGCAACTGCTTCATCTCGTCATCGGAGGCGAACTGACCGATCTCACGCAGCACGACGTTCAAGGATCTCGATAAGGTGGAGGTCGTCGGCGTATTCCCCAATTACGCCACCGCCTACGCGGCCTGGAAGGCGAAGGCGCAGCAGACCGTCGACAACGCCCACATGCGCTATTTCATCGTCCACCTCCACCGGCTGCTCGATCCAGGTCAAGACGCGAAGCCGGCCCGTTGAAAAAGCTGTTTCGCAATGTGCTGCGCAGCAGCTGGGTCCAGCGCGCTGTGGGGTTTCTCGCGGCCGAATTTCTGCGGCTGGTCTGGCTGACCAACAGGTTCAGCTTCGATCCGGCCGAACGTCTATGAACTCGTCGAGCCGCAGCAGCCGGCGATCTTGGCGTTCTGGCACGGCCAGCATTTCCTGACGCCGTTCATCAAGACCAAGGAGAGCCATCGCGCCAAGGTGCTGATCTCGCGGCATCGCGACGGCGAATTCAACGCCATCGCCGCCGAACGGCTCGGCATCGGCACCATCCGCGGCTCCGGCGATCACGGCGGCGGCGTTTCACCGCAAGGGCGGCGTCGGCGCGTTCAGGGAGATGGTGCGCGCGCTCGAGGAGGGCTATAACGTCGCCTTGACCGCGGACGTGCCGAAGCGTTCGCGCGTCGCGGGGCTCGGCATCATCATGCTGGCGCGCGAAATCGGGACGGCCGATCATGCCGTTCGCGATGGCGACCAGCCGCTTCATCCGGTTGAACAACTGGGACCGTACCACCATCAATCTGCCGTTCGGGCGAGGCGCCTTGGTGGGCATCGACGCGATTGTCGTGCCGCCGGACGCCGACGCCGAGACCATGGAAAAACTGCGCGGACAGCTCGAGGCCAACCTGAACGAAGCGACCCGCGCGCCTATGCGCAGGTCGGCCGTCCGGAAGAGGCGGGCGCATGGCTAATTCGCTGCCGATGACGCTGCGCGTCTATCAGAGGCTGTCGGCCGCGGTGGTGCCGCTGGCGCCGGCGCTGATCAAGCGGCGGCTGAAGCAGGGCAAGGAAGATCCGGCGCGGATCGGCGAGCGCCGCGGCGTGAGCCAGGACGTCCGGCCGCACGGGCCGCTGGTCTGGATTCACGGCGCCAGCGTCGGCGAAGTGCTGGCGGCGGCGGCGCTGATCGAGAAACTGCGCGCGCTCAATATCCGCATCCTCCTGACTTCGGGCACGGTGACGTCGGCGGCGATCGTCGCCAAGCGGTTTCCCGCCGACATCATCCATCAATATGTGCCTTATGATTCGCCGCGCTATGTCGCGCGCTTCCTCGATCACTGGCGGCCTTCGCTGGCGCTGTTCATCGAATCCGATCTGTGGCCCAATCTGATCCTGTCGAGCGCGGCGCGGCGGCTGCCGATGGTGCTGATCAACGGCCGGATGTCGCATCGCTCGTTCCCGCGCTGGCGCCGGGTCACCGGCACGATCTCGGCGCTGCTCGGCCGGTTCGATGTCTGCCTCGCGCAATCGCAGGTCGACGCCGAGCGCTTCGCCGCGCTCGGCAGCCGCAACGTCATCACCACGGGCAATCTGAAGCTCGACGTTCCGGCGCCGCCCGCCGATGCCGCCAGGCTGGAGCGGCTGATGTCGGTGACGCGCGGCCGCCCGATCATCGTGGCGGCCTCGACCCATCCCGGCGAAGAGGAGATCCTGGTCGACGCCCATCGGGCGCTGGCCGGATTCTTTCCCGTCGCTGCTGAGCGTGATCGTGCCGCGGCATCCCGATCGCGGCGAGGCCATCGCCCGCACCATCGCCGCTTCCGGCCTGCACGTCGGCCTTGCGCTCGCGCGAGGAATTGCCGACGGCGACGACCGATATCTATGTCGCCGACACCATGGGCGAACTGGGCCTGTTCTACCGGCTGGCGCCGATCGTGTTCATGGGCGGATCGCTGGTCGAGCATGGCGGGCAGAATCCGATCGAGGCGGTCAAGCTCGGCGCCGTCGATCGTGCACGGTCCCGCACGTCTTCAATTTCACCGACGTCTACGAGGCGCTCGACGGCGCCGGCGGCGCGCGGCGGGCCGACACGCCGGAAGCGCTGGTGAAGCAGCTCGGCCAGTTGCTGGCCGATCCCGCGGCGCGCGAATGCTCGGTCGCGCGCCTCGGCGCGCGTGGTCGAGCAGCTCGGCGGCGCGCTCGATCGCACGCTGGCCGCGCTGGAGCCGTATCTGCTGCAGTTGCGGCTCGAGATGGGAGCGGCGAATGCGTGAGCCGGCCTTCTGGTACCGGCCGCCATCGCTGACTTCGCGATTGCTGGCGCCGCTCGGCGCGGTCTACGGCGTGGTCGCGGCGCAGCGGATGCAGCGCGAGGGTTTTGACGCCGGCATCCCCGTGATTTGCGTCGGCAATTATCACGTCGGCGGCGCCGGCAAGACGCCCGACGGTGCTGGCGCTGACCAAACTGCTGCGCGAGCTCGGCGAGACGCCGGTCGTGCTCAGCCGCGGCTATGGCGGACAATTGCGCGGGCCGGTCATGGTCGATCCCGCGCGGCACGCCGCGGCCGATGTCGGCGACGAGCCGCTGATGCTGGCGCCGACGGTGCCGGTCGCGGTCGCGCGCGATCGCATCGACGGCGTCGCGCTGGCGCGTTCGCAGGGCGCCACGCGTGATCCTGATGGATGACGGCTTTCAGAATCCCGCGATCGCCAAGGATGCCTCGCTGATCGTGATCGACGGCGATCGCGGCCTCGGCAATGGCCGGCGTGTTTCCGGCCGGTCCGTTGCGCGCGCCGCTGCGGCCGCAGCTCGAACGCACCGACGCGCTGATCGTGATCGGCGATGGCACCGCGGCCGCAGCCGGTTGCCGCCGCCATCGCCGCGCGGGGCAAGCCGGTGCTGTCGGCGCATCTCGAGCCCGACGCCGCGTCGGTGGCGGCGCTCGCCGGCAAGCGCGTGCTGGCGTTTGCCGGGATCGGCGACCCCGCCAGGTTCTTCCGGACGCTGCGCGCGCGCGGGATCGAGGTGGTCCGGGAGCGCGCCTTCGCCGATCACCATCCGTTTTCGCCAGATGAGATCGAGAGCCTGATCGCCGAAGCCAGGCGCGACGGGCTGACGCTGGTGACGACGGAAAAGGATCTGGCGCGGCTGCGCGACGCCGAGGGACTGCCGGCTGGGCGCACGAGATCGTGCCGTTCGCGGTGACGCTGGAATTCGACGACGCCGCGCAGTTGCGCAAGTTCGTGTCGGACCGGCTGTTCCAGGCGCGCGAGAAGAAGTTCAGGGCGGGCAAGCGTAGCGGCCCATTCGCGCCGGCGATGGTACCGCAATTTGCCCACCCTAGATCAGCCCTGCGTCTTCAGCGCGCCCGGAAAATGCCGCTGCAGCACCGCGGTCGGGATCGCGTAGGCCTCCTGCAGATCGACGCTCCAGTATTTCAGCTCGTCGAGCGGAATCCGCGCATCGGTCACGGCGCAGCGCACATAGGTTCCCGGCGAGATCACCCGGAAATCGCCGTCCAGATATTGCACCTGCGCCTCGCCATGGCCCGAGGGACCGAATTTATTCAGCACGGTTGAATTCTCCGACTGCTCCGGCCGCTCGGGCCGGGCTGAATATGTTCTCTCAAACTGCGATCTATCATAAATAGGTCATGCTGTCCGCCCGTCAAACCCACCGATTTGTGATGAAATTCCGCAACTTGGCGCATGCTAGCCTGTGCGGCGATGGAACGCTGTTTTCCAGCACCATCACGATCCGGCAAACCCAGATGCGCCTTCTGTCAGCAATCGCATTCCTGACGCTATTTGCCGTGGCTTTTGCCGCGGACTGCCGCGCCGTTGGCCGGCCCCGCATCAGGTCGATATCCCCTCCGGCAACGGCACCTTGCACGCGCAGCTCTACAAGCCCGACGGCGACGGCCCGTTTCCGGTCGTGATCGCGCTGCATGGCTGCGGCGGACTGGGCGGCCGTTCCGAGCCGGTGCTGCCGCGCTATCGCGACTGGGCCGAGCAGTTGCTAAGGCAGGCAAGGCGGTGCTGCTGCCGGACAGCTACGGCTCGCGCGAACTCGGCCCGCAATGCCGCGTCAAGGAGCGCCAGATGCACGCCCGCCGCGAACGGGTCGCCGATATCATGGCGTCCCGGCAATGGCTGGTGCAGCAGCCCTGGGCGGCGCATGACCGCATCAGCCTGCTCGGATGGGCCAACGGCGCCAGCGCGCTGTTGTGGGCGGTGCGGCCGCAATTGTCGTCGCGCAGCGTCGAGCCGGACTTCCGCTCGGCGGTCGCGTTCTATCCGGACTGCCGGATCTCCTCCGGCCTCGGCTGGAGCGCGCGGGTGCCGACGCTGCTCCTGATCGGCGCCAAGGACGACGTCAGTTCGCCGCCGGCCTGCCGCCAGATGATCGACGGCGCGCGCGGCCGCAGCGCGCTGGCGCGGATCGTGGTCTATCCCGGCGCCTATCACGATTTCGACCGCGCCAATCTTCCGCTGCATGCGATCGCCGGGACGGCGGACGCCGCGGTGCCCGAACGCGGCCATCTCGGCACCGACCCCGAAGCCCGCGCCGATTCGCAAAAGCGCGTCGCGGAATGGCTGGCGCGGTAGCGACGGGCTGGCTTCTAGAACAAGCTCCCTGCCCGACCGGCTTGGCCACGCGCTTCGGCGTCGAGCCGCCTTCGGCTCGCTTGGCAACCGGTTTCGCCGGCGCTCGCCGCCGGCCGGGCGATCCGCATCCGCGGTGGCGCCGACGCGGCCGTCGGCAAATTCCGATCGAAGCTGCGCGCCCGGTCCGATGCCGGCGGCGGCGTGCACGGCGTGGCCCTGCTCGTCGCGCACCAGCGCAAAACCGCGCGCCAGCACGCTGCGATAGGACAACGCGCCCAGCAACTGGCCGCTATGGGCGACCCGCGCCTGCAGCCGCTGCAGTAGCGGTCAGCAGCGCGCGCCGCGCCCGCTCGGCGAGCCGCTGCACGCGTTCGCGGTCGCGCGCGATGGCCTGGCGCTGCGCCTGCGCGTTGGAGAGTTTTGAGGCCTTCAGCCGGACTTCGAGTCCGGCGAAGCGATCCCGGCGGTGCCGCAGCAGCGATCCGCGCGGAATGCGTCAGCCGCTCGCCCGACACCGTCAGGCGATGCGTCGGCCTGCGCGAGCTGCCCGCGCAGCACCCGCATGGTCAGCCGGGCGCTGGCGCCGGCGAAACGGCGGAAATGCGCGTGCGTATTGGCCTTCAGCGCGCGGGGCAGCGCGCGCGCCGGCGCCGTCCAGCCGCTGCCGCGGGATCGCCAGCAGTTCGCCCGCGGCCGGCAGCGCGCGGGCGGCGGCGCGCAACTCGTTGCGGCGGCCTTCCTGGGCGCGCTGCCAGCACACCATCGTGCGCCGCGCCAGCGTCGACGACCTCGACCAACAATTCGCTGCGCACCGGCACCGCCATTTCGGCCGCCGCCGTCGGCGTCGGCGCGCGCTTGTCGGCGGCGAAATCGATCAGCGTGATGTCGGTCTCGTGGCCGACCGCCGAGATCAGCGGGATCATGCTTTCGGCCGCGGCGCGGACCACGATCTCCTCGTTGAACGACCACAGATCCTCCAGCGAGCCGCCGCCGCGCGCGACGATCAGCAGGTCGGGCCGCGGAATTTTGCCGCCTTCGGGCAGCGCGTTGAAGCCGCGGATCGCGGCCGCGACCTGTTCGGCCGAGCCTTCGCCCTGCACCTTGACCGGCCACACCAGCACGCGGCGCGGAAAGCGGTCTTCGCAGCCGGTGCAGGATGTCGCGGATCACCGCGCCGGTCGGCGAGGTGACGACGCCGATCACCTCCGGCAGCCATGGCAGCAGCTGCTTGCGCGCCTCGTCGAACAGGCCTTCGGCGCCGAGCTTCCTCTTGCGCTCTTCCATCAGCGCCATCAGCGCGCCGATCCCGGCGGGCTCGATCGCCTCGATCACGATCTGGTATTTCGACGAGCCGGGATAGGTGGTGAGCTTGCCGGTGGCGATGACCTCCAGCCCCTCCTGCGGCTTGAAGCGCATCCGGGCGTGGACGACCTTCCAGATCACCGCCTCGATCTTGGCGCTCTCGTCCTTCAGCGCGAAATAGCAGTGGCCGGAGGAATGCGGCCCGCGGAAACCGGAGATTTCGCCGCGCACCCGGACATGGCCGATAAGTGTCCTCCACCGTCCGCTTCAGCGCGGAGGACAGTTCGGACACGGTGAATTCCGGCGCGTTGATCAGGGCTTCGGTTGCGGGCATTTCGGACAATCGATTCGGGCTTGTTGGGACAGGCGCCACAAGGTAGGGATTTCGGCCGCCACCGCAAATCGAGCGCTTGCGTTCTCATTTACTCTGTAATACAGAGTTCTCTATATTGTAGTTACGATTCCAGGAGGAGGATCATGTCGAAATGGCATGGTATCGCGGGCTTCCGCGCTCCTGGAATGGGTGCTGTGCGGCCGTCGGCGTCGCTGGCCTGCTGCTGGCCGCGATGATCGCCACGCCGCTCGCGCGGCCGCCCGAGCTGCACTCGATCTCGGCGACTCCCGGCAGCCGTCGACTATGCAGCACCCTGCCGGCGCATCGAGCGGTTCCAGGCCCGCGACGGCACCGTGCTCGGCTTCCGCCATTATCCCCCGACCGGCCCCGCGACCGGGCGCGGCGCGATCGTGGTCCACGGCTCGTCCGGTTCCAGCGGAACCACCATCCATGCGCTGTCGAGGGCGCTGGCGGCGCGCGGCGTCGAGACCTAGGCGATCGACATTCGCGGCCATGGCGCCTCGGGAACGCGCGGCGATATCGCCTATGTCGGCCAGCTCGAGGACGATCTCGCCGATTTCGTCGCGGTGGTCCGCAAGACCATCGCCGACCGCGCCGCTGACGCTGATCGGCCATTCCGCCGGCGGCGGCTTTGCGCTGCGGGTCGCGGCTCGCCGATCCAGAACCTGTTCGCGCGCACCGTGCTGCTCGCGCCCTATCTCGGCTACAACGCGCCGACCAACCGGCCGAATTCCGGCGGCTGGGCCAGCGCCGACATTCCGCGCTTCCTCGGGCTCGCTGGCGCTGCGCAGGATCGGCATCGACTGCTGCGATGCGCTGCCGACGCTGGCCTTCGCGGTGCCGCCGAATTCCGAGAAGATCCTGGCGGCGACCTATAGCGACCGCCTGATGCGCAATTTCGCCAACCACGCGGATTATCGCGCCGATCTCGCCGCCGCGACCAGGCCGCTGACGATCATCGCGGGCGCCGACGACGAACTGATGCTCGCGGACAAATATGCCGAGGCGGTGCGCGGCATCGCGCCAGCGGTCGACGTCAAGCTGATCGACGGCGTCAATCACATGGGCATCGTCAGCGACGCCGAAGGCGGTGTCCGCGATCGCCGACGACGTCGCGACCGCGGCATGCGGGCTAGCATGCCGGGATCATGAGACATCTGGACGCGGACCCTCATGATCGACAGCCGGGAAGCCTGCCGCGGCGCTGTCCGACATCAACGATATCGCGCGCCGCGTCCGTCAATCGACGCATCTACGATCTCGCCAGCCTGATGCATGATCACTGTGGGGCGTCGCTGGTGTTCGCGGGCAATCTCGCGACTCGTTCTCGCTGGCCGCGCTATGCCGGCTACGTCTGGCTCGCGGTCTATGCCGCGGGCATCGTCGGGATCGTTCGCGATCAGCGCGCTTCAGCTATCCGCGCACCGGCGTCCGCACCTTCGATTTCCGGATGCTGGCTGGCGTTTCTGCTGTTCGTCGCGTTCGGGTTGTTCTGCCAGCTGGCTCGGCCATTTCACGCCGCGCCAGATGGGAACGTTCTGGCCGATCTATTTCATGCTGGTCTACACCATCGCCGGACTTGTGGTTCGGCCGCGCCTTTGTCGCGATCGGCCTTGGCATCACCGCGCTGACGCTGGTCGGCTATTTCTTCGTCGGCGACGCGTTCGAGCTGTGGATGGCGTTGGTCAATGGCGGCGGGCTGATCCTGGGCGGCCTCTGGATGCGCCGGAACTGACGCGATGGCCGAACTCGACGACATCATCCACCAGCCGCTGCGGCTGAAGATCATGGCGGCGCTGAACGCGCTGCCGCCGCGGCGCGGGGCTCGAATTCTCCCGGCTGAAAAAGCTGACCGGCGCCACCGACGGCAATCTCGGCGCCCATATCGAGACGCTGGCGAGGGCCGGCTATGTCGCGGTCGACAAGGCCTTTGTCGGCAAGAAGCCGCAGACCACGGTGACCGCCACCGCGGCCGGGCGCGGCGCCTTCGCCCGCCATGTCGCGACCCTGCAGGAAATCATCGCGGCCTCGGCGCGGCAGCCGTGAGCTGCTGACAATCCCACCTTGCGAGCGAGAGGCGGAGCTCTGTGCGACCGAACCGTGCGCCGACCGCTCGCTCTGGCTGCTATCTCATGCACATTCTCCTGCTCGGTTCCGGCGGCCGCGAACACGCTCTGGCGTGGAAGATCGCGGCTTCGCCGCTGGTGACAAAGCTCTGGTGCGCGCCGGGCAATGCCGGCATCGCGCGGGAAGCCGAATGCGTGGCGCTCGATATCGCCGACCACGCCGCGGTGATCGATTTCTGCAAGCGCAACGCGGTCGATTTCGTCGTGGTCGGCCCGGAAACGCCGCTCGCGGCCGGCATCGTCGACGATCTCGCCGCAGCCGGCATCAAGGCGTTCGGGCCGAGCCAAGCAGGCGGCGCGGCTGGAGGGCTCCAAGGGATTTCACCAAGGCGCTGTGCACGCGAATTCGACATTCCGACCGGCGCCTATGGCCGCTTCACCAATGCCGCCGACGCGCTGGCCTATATCCGCGCAGCAGGGCGCGCCGATCGTGGTCAAGGCCGACGGCCTTGCGGCGGGCAAGGGCGTCGTGGTCGCGATGACGCATGGCGCGAGGCGGAAGCCGCCATCGACATGATGTTCGACGGCGCGTTCGGCGCGGCCGGCGCCGAGGTCGTGATCGAGGAATTCTTGCCGGGCGCGAGATCAGCTTCTTCGCGTTGTCCGACGGCGAGACCGCGATCGCGCTGGCGACCGCGCAGGACCACAAGCGCGTGTTCGACCACGACCAGGGCCCGAACACCGGCGGCATGGGCGCCTATTCGCCGACGCCGTTCGTGACGGACGGAAGTCCACGCCGAGATCATGGCGAAGATCATCCTGCCGACGGTGCGCGGCATGAAGGCGCGCGGCACGCCGTTCAGCGGCGTGCTCTATGCCGGCGTGATGCTGACGGCGGACGGCCCAAAGCTGTTCGAATACAATGTCCGCTTCGGCGATCCGGAATGCCAGGTGCTGATGCTGCGGATGATGTCGGACATCGTGCCGGCGCTGCTGGCCTGCGTGCGACGGCCAGTTGAAGAATTTCGACCTGCGCTGGTTTCCCGATGCCGCGCTGACGGTGGTCATGGCGGCCAAGGGCTATCCCGGCGACTACGCGCAAGGGCACGCGCATCGAGGGGCTCGACGACGCCGCCAAGATCGAGGGCGTCGAGATCTTCCACGCCGGCACGGTTGCGAAGGACGGCCACATCCTCGCCAATGGCGGCCGCGTGCTGAACGTCTGCGCGACCGGCAAGACCGTCACCGAAGCGCAGCAGCGCGCCTATGAGGCGGTCGACCGCATCGACTGGCCGGAAGGCTTCTGCCGCCGCGACATCGGCTGGCAGGCGGTGGAACGGGAGCGCAATCATGATGCCGTTGACCCGGCGGGTACCAGGCCGGAATTTCGACCGCGGCACGACGATGCGCCTATGCAGGCCGTTCCTCGCGACGGTTGCCATTACCTGCCCTGCAACTCACTCGGCTGCCGAGACTCTTGGAGGGCTGGTAATTCCCGTCGCGGCCGCAATCGGCCATCAAACGGCTCATCGTGCGTTAAGCATCGAAAGGCGTGATCTCGAGCAGATTTTCCGATGAGCTTCATCGGGTATGTTCGATAACTGGGTGCATCGATGCGGAATTTCCGTGCCGACAAGGCGATACTTTGTGCTGGGTCGCGCATGCTCGATCGGATGGGAGATCGCGTCTTCAAAACGGGCGCGATACATGGAGACCCAATGGCCGCGACCGAACTTCAGGAACTCACGTTCGACCGAAGTTGCAGCTCAAGACTGCCACGAAGCCGCTGGGTAGGCGAGCTGTCGATTGTGGTGATTTTGTAGCCGCACGGCAACAAGTCCGCCACCCGACACGCAACTAAACCGGTCGTCACGGTAGGCTCAGATTAAGGCTGTTCCGCCGTCGGCGTCGACGGACACGGGCCTGCATTCGGCAGCCCCTCGATCTTACTGACCACCTTCCTGACAGTCGTCGCAGTAGCACACCACGCTCAGGATTGGCACGCCAACGGCTCTGGCACCGAACGCGACCGCAAGCGCATGACGACATTCTGATCGTCCGATTGTCACTTTGGCCGATCCGGTTCTCTGCTGTGCGGACCTTGTTCCAATGCGCTACCGCCGACGGCGACTAACGTCAAACGAAGCGGCGGATGGCATAGACACCGGCTCGATTTTCGGACGACGATCGTCGCAAATCTGGATCTCTGACTTGAGTCCGAGATGCGTCAAGAAGCGCGATGACTAGCTCATCTGCGAACGCACAGACCGATGAGAATCCGACCGCTCGTATTCCGCCTCTCGTGGCGTCTCACCAGCCGCCAGGCCTCGTACGGGTACTGCCGGTCAAGGGGCGTGCGTGCGACAAAACGACCCGACGGGCAAATCACTTGCGTGTTTTCGGCCCCTCTGTCCAGCCCCTTTTGAAAAAATATTCTGATTTTCAGAATTCGCAAATCAGTCCATATCTCGCGCCGTCTCGTGCCCACAAGAGGGGCGCTTCGCGGTCGTCACGGACGTTGGGCGCGGGATGCGGTGGACGTGGAAGTGCCTGTGACGAACGGCACGGATGCGGACGGCGAAGTCGTGTGGTCCTGACGCCTCGACGCTGGCGTCAAGTTGGCGAGAAACATTTCCCGCCGGCGACGGTGACAAAAAAGCCCGATCACCGGGGAGAGCTCGAAGTAAGCCGTAAACCACTGCGCAGGGAAGGCCGGACTGCTTCCGCTGAACCTGTATGCTCGTGTGCGTTTTCTTTGTGCTTTTTGCACGCGAGACCGCGGGTGCAGCGCGCACCCGGTCTTCCCTGCGCCCTCTGACTACCGGGGGCGGAACGTTTCCTCTCAAAACTCGCGCGACATGCGCGGCGAGATCGCGAAGCCGTGTTTTTTGCCGACCCGCGCATGCGGGGATCCAGTACGCCGCCGCGCCTGTTGTCGACGGAATGTTGGTGTTTACTGGATCATCCGCGTTCGCGGACGATGACGTGAGAGTGTGAACATGCCCGATCTCGCCGACCTCTATCCCGGTTATGCCTCCGAATGGATCAACACCAGATCGGGGCGCATTTTCGCCCGCGTCGGCGGCAAGGGGCCGCCGCTGTTGCTGCTGCACGGCTTTTCCGAGACCCATGTGATGTGGCACCGCGTCGCGCCGCAACTCGCCGACAGCTTCACGCTGATCATCGCCGACCTGCCGGGCTATGGCTGGTCGGACATGCCCGAGAGCGACAAGGATCACACGCCCTACACCAAGCGCGCGATGGCGAAGACCATGATCGAGGCGATGGAGCAACTCGGCCATGTGCATTTTGCGCTCGCCGGACACGATCGCGGCGGCCGCGTCGCCTATCGGCTGGCGCTCGATCATCCCGGCCGGCTGTCGCGGCTCGCGGTGCTCGATATCCTGCCGACCTATGATTACTGGGAGCGCATGAACCGGCTCTATGCGCTGAAGATCTATCACTGGACGTTTCTGGCGCAGCCGCGTCCGTTGCCGGAAACCCTGATCGGCGGCAATCCGGATTTCTTCCTCAGGCAGAAGATGGCGAGCCAGACCAAGTCGAAAACGCTCGATGCGATCGATCCGCGCGCGCTGGAGCATTATCTCGCGCGCGTTCCGCGATCCCTCGCGCGTGCATGCGATGTGCGAGGATTACCGCGCCGGCGCCTATGCCGATTACGAGATCGACAAGGCCGATCACGACGCCGGCAACAAGATCACGATCCCGATGCTGGCGCTGTGGGGCGATGCCGGCATCGCCAGCTGCCGCGGCGACGCCGCTCGACACCTGGAAGAACTGGGCGACCAACGTCTCGGGCGCGCCGGTCGATTCCGGGCATTTTCTGCACGGAAGAAAATCCGGACGCGACGCGCGCAAGGCGTTGCTGAGGGACGTTTTTTCTACGCAATGGACGGGCGCGTGAGCACGGACTGCGCGCTACGCGCTTCGCACCCTGAAAAATTCCTTCAGCAGCGTCGCCGCCTCGCTCTCGCCGACCGCCGAATACACCTCCGGCACGTGATGGCAGGTCGGCGGGGCGAAGAACCGCACGCCGGAATTCGACCGCGCCGCCCTTGGGATCGGCGGCGCCGTAATAGAGCCGCCGGATCCGCGCAAACGAGATCGCGCCGGCGCACATCGTGCACGGCTCCAGCGTGACGTAGAGGTCGCAATCGACCAGCCGCTCGGTGCCGATCGCCTCGGCGGCCTGCCGGATCGCCAGGATTTCGGCATGCGCGGTCGGATCGCGGTCGGTCAGGGTGCGGTTGCCGGCGGTGGCGATCACCTCGTAATCCCGGACGATCACGCATCCGATCGGGACTTCGCCGGCTTTTCCGGCGTTTTTCGGCCGTTTTCAGCGCCAAATCCATGAAAGAAGGGGCGGTCATGCCTCGTATCATCGGAAGAAACCTGCTACTGGAGGGCCATTCAGCAAAAGTGGATACCGGTTTTGCGTGAGAATGCGCCTCGAGCAAAGAGCGCGCGCGTTATCGCTATGCCAGCCCTCCGCATCCGCCTGATCGCCATTTCATCTGCCAACGAGAGACCATTCATGCCCCGCGACAACGATAAAAACAACGATTCCCGCGGCCGGCGTGATCGGCCGGGCGGGCGGCAAGGGCCGCTCCGGCGCCGCGCGGGGACCCGAGAAGAAATTCGCCAAGCGCGGCTTTGCCGGCAAGGGCGAGGGCGAGAAGCGCCCCTATGCCGGCAAGCCCGAGGGCGGCAGATCGTATGACAAGAAGCCCTATGCGGGCGGCGGCAAGCCTTACGCCGGCAAACGCGACGGCGCACCGCCCCGCCGCGACCGGGATGATGCGCCGCCGTCCGCCGCGCTTCAACCGGGACGACCGCCCCCGCGGCGAGGACCGCGGCGAAAAGCGCCCCTATACGCCGCGCGGCGACCGCCCGAATTTCAACCGCGATGACCGCGCGCCGCGCGGCGACCGCGGCGATGCCCGCCCGGCCGCGCTTTCAGGACAAGAAATTCGGCGACAAGAAGCCCTACACGCCGCGCGAAGGCGGCGGAGCGAAGCGGCCCTATACGCCGCGCGGCGAAGGTTTTCGCAAGGACGGCGACCGCCCGCGAGGCAGATCGCCCGTATTCGGCGCGCCCGCCGCGCGATGGCGATCGGCCGCGCGGCGATCGGCCCGAGCGGAAATTCGGCGGCGACAAGAAATTTTCGCCGCGCGGCGCGCCGGACCGCGGTCCGCGCAAGGATTTCGGCAGCCGGGATCGCAAGAGCGCCCGCGGGGATCGCAAGAGCGGCCCGGGGATCGCGGCGATTCGAAACCGTGGCAGAAGCGCGATGCTTCTTCGCCCGACCATGCCGGGCGCAATTCCCGTCCCGTGAGGCGCGCGCAATTTCGACAAGCCGCGCTTCGACAAGCCGCGCGAGGACCGCGGCGGCGAGGAGCGTCCGCGATTTTCGCGTCCGCGCGAGGATCGCCCGCAAGGCGATCGCCCGTTTCGCGAGCGGCCGAAATTCGACCGTCCCCGCGAGGCCGCGAGGACCGTCCGAAATTCGAGCGTCCGCGCCAGGGAAGCGCCTGGCAGGAGCATCCGCGCAGCGATCGCGCGACCGGCCGCGCCGCGACAACGAGGACGACAGCAAGGTTTTTGCAAAACGCCCGGCGTTCGGCGGCCGCGGCGCCTATCGCGAGCGCGAGCCGGATTTCGAGAAGCGCCGCCGGCCCGGCCGCCGCGCGAGAAGAAATCCGGCGAGCGCATCGCCAAGGTGCTGTCGCGGGCGGGGCTTGCCTCGCGCCGCGACGCCGAGGAATGGATCGTGCAGGGCCGCGTCACCGTCAACGGCCGCGTCATCAATTCGCCGGCGCTCGACGTCACCGCCAACGACGTCATCACCGTCGACGGCAAGCCGTTGCCGCCGCGCGAGCGCACCCGGCTGTTCCTGTTTCACAAGCCGCGCGGGCTGATGACCACCCATGCCGACCCCGAAGGGCGGCCGACGGTGTTCGACAATCTGCCGGAGGGCCTGCCGCGGCTGATCTCGATCGGCCGGCTCGATTTCAACACCGAGGGCCTGTTGCTGCTGACCAATGACGGCGGGCTGGCGCGCGCGCTGGAATTGCCCGATACCGGCTGGCTGCGGCGCTATCGCGTCCGCGCCCATGGCGAGGTGACGCAGGCGCAGCTCGACGAACTGAAGAAGGGCGTCGAGGTCGACGGCGTCAAATACGGCTCGATCGATGCGACGCTGGAGCGCGACCAGGGCGCCAATGTCTGGCTGGTGTTTGCGATCCGCGAAGGCAAGAACCGCGAGGTGCGCAACGTGATGGCGCATCTCGGCCTCGAGGTGAACCGGCTGATCCGGGTCTCCTACGGCCCGTTCCAGCTGGCCGAACTCGCCGAAGGCGCAGGTCGAGGAGGTCAAGACGCGGGTGCTGCGCGAGCAGCTCGGCGAAAAGATCGCCACGCTTGCGGGCGCGGATTTCAACCGGCCGATGCCGGGCGAGGCCGGCAAGCCGATGGACCGACGAGACGACGCGCCGCGCGGCAAGAAGCCGTTCAAGCCGGCCGGCAAGAGCGGCCTGATCGCCGACCGCAAGGGCCGCCGCGTGCTGGTGCAGCGCACCGGCAGCGAGGAGGCCCGCGCCCGCAACGAGGCCGAGGCCAACGGCTACGGCCCGCCGCGCCGTCCGCAGCGCGGCTATCACGGCAAGCGCGACCTGAAGCCGCGGGACGAGTAAGGACTGATGCGCGTCGTCGGTGGGCGATTGAAGGGCCGCAATCTCGCGTCGCCGTCGTCGCGCGACATCCGCCCGACCGCGGACCGCCTGCGCGAGTTGCTGTTCAATATCCTCGTGCATGCCTATGACGATCCGATCGAAGGCGCGCGCGTGCTCGACCTGTTCGCCGGCACCGGCGCGCTCGGCATCGAGGCGGTCTCGCGCGGGGCGGCATTCGCGCTGTTCGTCGACAACGGCGCCGAGGCGCGGGCGCTGCTGCGCAACAATGTCGAGGCGCTCGGGCTCGGCGGCGTGACCAAAGTCTATCGCCGCGACGCCACCAATCTCGGCCCGGCGCATCCGATGGAGCCGTTCTCGCTGGTGTTCCTCGATCCGCCCTATCGCATGAAGCTCGCCGACAAGGCGCTGGCCTCGCTGCGCGACGGCGGCTGGCTGACGCCGGGCGCGCTGCTGGTGGTGGAAGAAGCCAAGGCGGCGGAGTTCGCCGCGCCGGAAGGTTTCGAGGAGCTGGAGCGGCGGGCGTACGACGATACGGAGTTTGTGTTTTTGCGAGCGGGCGTGAGTGCCGTGCGAAGCGTGCCGCCCCTTGTGCCCGAAGCGTCGGCGTGCCGTGCGCAAGCGCGCATGCCCACCCTACGGAGCGCCTCGCCTCTACCTCCGCCCGAACAGCTTCTCGATATCCGCTCAGCTTCAATTCCACATAGGTCGGCCGGCCGTGGTTGCACTGGCCGGAATTCGGCGTGTCTTCCATCTCGCGCAGCAGCGCGTTCATCTCTTCCGGCTTGAGGCTGCGGCCGGCGCGCACCGAGCCGTGGCAGGCCATGGTGGCCGCGACATGCATCAGCCGGCGTTCCAGCGGCAGCGCCTCGTCCCATTCCGCCATGTGCTCGGCGAGATCGCGCAACAGCGCGCCGGCATTGGTCTTGCCGAGCAGCGACGGCGTCTCGCGCACCGCGACCGCGCCGGGGCCGAAGGATTCGATCGCGAGCCCGAACGAAGCCAGCTCCTCGGCGCGCGCGAGCAGCCTCTCCACGGTGGCCTCGTCGAGTTCGACGATCTCCGGGATCAGCAGGATCTGCCGCTGCACGCCGTTCTTCGCCAGCGAGGCCTTCAGCCTTTCATAGACGATGCGCTCATGCGCGGCGTGCTGGTCGACCACGATGAGGCCGTCGCGGGTCTGCGACACGATATAGGTCTCGTGGATCTGCGTCCGCGCCGCGCCCAGCGGCCGGTCGAGCAGATCGGCGGCGCGGCTGCTCCTCGAAGCGCACGTCCGCGGTGGGCGTGCCGACGTCGAACGCGGCCTGTCCGGGTTCGGCGAAGGCGGTCGCCGCCGCGCCTTCGAAGGCCGGCATCGGGCCGACCGGATAGGCCGGCGAGCGCCGCCAGTCCCAATTGGCGCGCGGCGCGAACGACGGGCGGAACGAGGCGAGCGCGGCGCCGTCGCTGTTGGCGGCGGTGCGCCTGCCTTCGCGGGCAAGCCCCTCCTTCAGCGCATGCACGATCAGCGCGCGCACCAGGCCGGCATTGCGGAACCGCACCTCGGTCTTGGCCGGATGCACATTGGCGTCGACCTCGGCGCGGATCGAGCGTCACGAACAGCGCCACCACGGGATGGCGGTCGCGCGGCAGATAGTCGGAATAGGCCGCGCGCACCGCGCCGATAATCAGCTTGTCGCGCACCGGGCGGCCGTTGACGAACAGATATTGCCCGAGCGCGTTGGCGCGCGTCAGCGAGGGCGCGGCGGCAAAGCCTTCGACCACGACGCCCTCGCGCTCGGCGCGCACTTCGATGGCGCTAGCCGCGAAAATCGCTGCCCAGGATATCGCCGAGCCGGGTCAGCCGGCCGGCGGCGCCGGGCAGCGCCGCGGCCCAGGTGACCGGCGCGCGCTCCTCGCCGGCCAGCGTGAAGGCGATGTCGGGCCGCGCCATCGCGAGCCGCCGCACCACCTCGCGGATCGCTTCGGCCTCGGTGCGGTCGGTCTTGAGAAATTTCAGCCGCGCCGGCGTCGCGTAAAACAGATCGCTGACCTCGACGCGGGTGCCCTGGCGACAGCGCCGCCGGCATGATCGCGGATTTCACCCCGCCTTCGACCGACAGCGACCAGGCATGCGGCTCGCCGGCGTGGCGCGTGGTGATGCCGAGTTTGGCCACCGCGCCGATCGAGGGCAGCGCCTCGCCGCGGAACCCGAGCGTGCGGATCGGCAGCAGATCCTCGTCGTCGAGTTTCGAGGTGGCATGGCGGTCGACCGCGAGCGCCAGATCGGCATGGCTCATGCCGCTGCCGTCGTCGGTGATGCCGATCCGCCGCCTGCCGCCGCCATCGGTGAAGATGTCGATCCGGCTGGCGCCGGCGTCGATGGCGTTCTCCACGAGTTCCTTGACCACGCTCGCCGGACGTTCGACCACCTCGCCGGCGGCGATGCGGTTGACGATCTGTTCGGGAAGCTGGCGGACGGGCATGGGACGGGGCGACTCGGAGCGGTAGCGGGAGCCCCAATCTAGGCGCTTTCGCACCGCGGCGGGAGGGCGAGGGCGGTCAATACCCAGGCGGTTTCGTCGGCTCTCCCCGCTGTTCACGGTAAATCGGTGCCCGTCGACCGGTTCGGGCCGCGACGCTGACGCCTGCACATCGATCCGCGCGAGGCGCGCCGAAACGATCGCCACAAAAAGACTCAGGCACGCAAGCGGCATGCGATCCAAGCGCGCGGTGTGCGACCAGCTTCGCGAAGGGAACGTTGTGAGCCGTGCCGACAGGGTATATCGTTTGGAAAAGTCATAAAAACGTCGGGAGGGAAACCAATGTGCCAGCTGTTCGCTCACCAGCCTCAACGTGACTATGAATTGCAGACCCGATCGCTGCGGATCGATGGCCATTGCACATCGATCCGGCTCGAGATGGCGTTCTGGGATACGCTGGAGGAAATCGCGAGCAAGCAAGACATGAGTCTCGCGAAGTTCCTGTCATGTCTGCACAGCGAGGTGCTCGATCATTGCGGGGAAGTGCATAATTTCGCATCGCTGCTGCGCTGTTCCTGCCTGATCTATCGGTCGAAAGCCGCGGCGGCCACGCCCGATTATCTGCGATGCTCCGGCGCCGAGGCTCGGTCGCCGCCGAATAACAGCATCGATCGCCGACGGTCCGGCTCCGATGGATGCAACGGAAGCCACCCCGGAAGCGCCGTCCGGCGTCTCCGGGGTGAGCTTGAGCTGTCGCTAGATTTCCTTTCGCTGCATCGCGCCGGCGATGTGATCCGCCTGCCGGATGGCGAGCGCCACGATGGTCAGCGTCGGATTGCAGGCCGCGCCGGTGGTGAACTGGCTGCCGTCCGAAACGAACAGATTCTTGATGTCGTGGGTCTGGCCGAACTTGTTGACGACGCCGTCCCTCGGCCTTGGCGCTCATGCGGTTGGTGCCGAGATTGTGGGTGCTGGGATAGGGCGTGGTCGGATAGGTCACGGTCGCGCCGACCGCCTCGTAGACCGCCGCGCCCTGCTTGTAGGCGTGATCGCGCATCGCGATGTCGTTGGGGTGATCGTCGTAATGCACGCTCGCCACCGGCAGGCCGAATGTGTCCTTGGCCTTCGGGTCGAGCGTGATCGCGGTTGGTTTCCTGCGGCATGTCCTCGCCGACCAGCCACATGCCGGCCATGCGCGGATATCCCTCCATCGCCGCGGTGAACGGGCGGCCCCAGGCGCCCGGATTGAGGAACGCCGCCATGAAGGGCAGGCCGAGCGACAGCGTCTCCATCTCATAGCCGCCCATGAAGCCGCGTGACGGGTCGTGCTTGCGCCTCGTCGCGGATGATGCCGGCCATGGTGGTGCCGCGGTACATGTGCACCGACTTGTCGAACACCGCATAGACGCTGCCGGTCATGTGCCGCATGTAGTTGCGGCCGACCTGGCCGGAGCTGTTGGCGAGGCCGTCGGGGAACAGCGCTGGACGCGCTGTTGAGCAGCAGGCGCGGGCTCTCGATCGAATTGCCGGCGACCGCGACGATGCGCGCCTTCTGGCGCTGCGTCTTTCCGGCTTCGTCGGCATAGACGACGCCGGTGACCTTGCCGGACGCGTCATGCTCGATCTTGAGCGCCATGCTGCCGGGACGGACTTCGAGATTGCCGGTCGCCTCGCCCTTCGGGATTTCGGTGTAGAGCGTCGACCACTTGGCGCCGGACTTGCAGCCCTGGAAGCAGAAGCCGATCTGCTGGCAGGAGCCGCGGCCGTCGCGCGGCTCGCTGTTGATCGCCATCCGGCCGGTATGGACTTCCTTGTAGCCGAGCTTCCTGGCGCCGGCCTCCATCACCTTGAAATTGTTGTTGCCCGGCAGTCCCGGAATGTTGTTGGTGCGGGTGACGCCCATCTTGTCCTCGGCCTTGGCGTACCACGGCTCCATTTCGGCCAGCGTGATCGGCCAGTCGAGCAGGTTGGCGCCGGGCACGTTGCCATAGGCGCTGCGGATCCTGAAATTCGTGCTCGTCGAAGCGCAGCGAGGCGCCGGCCCAATGCACCGTCGATCCGCCGACCGATTTGACGATCCAGGCCGGCAGATTGGCGAAGTCCTTGGCGACGCGCCAGCTGCCCGAGGTCGTGCGCATATCGTTCCACGCCAGCTGCGTGAAACTCTCCCACTCATTGTTGATGAAATCCTGGATCTCGGTGCGCGGACCGGCCTCAAGGATCACGACCTTGACGCCCTTCTGCGCGAGTTCGTTGCCGAGCGTTCCGCCGCCGGCGCCGGAGCCCACGATTACAACCACGCCATCGTCATTCAGATCGAATTTTGCCATGTGATGTCCTCCCAACTGATGTTCTGCCCGACGTCCTGTCAGACTTTCGGCAGCCAGTCGATGTCGTTGAAACCGCGCTTGATGTAGCCGCCATGCTCGGCGGAGGAGCCCTCGTAGCCGAACTTCGGCCACAGCTCTTCCTGGTTGTAGAGCGAGACCACGAGATCGCGAGCGGATGCTTCTTGAAGAAGTCGGTCTGCTCGATGCCCTGCAGCAGCACGACCCGGTCGGCCTCCCACGGCACCTGGGCGTAGGCAGCCTTGTGCCGGTCCCGCGCGTCCTGATCGAGGCGGCTGGACGCCGTCTTCGAACATGCGTCTTGACCGCCGGATCCTTCGCGGCCTTGCCGTCCCACGGCTTGATCGCGGTGATGTAGTAGCCGTCGACCAGGAAATCGTGCGGATAGATATCGCGCGCGACCTTCACCAGGGTCTTCAGGGTCGCCGGCGCCAGCGCGGTCGCATCGTCGGCCCACGCATCCTCGATGGCAAGCCCGGCGCTTGCAGCGACGGCGACGACCGGCACCGCCGTCGGCCGCGCCCTGCAGAAAGATTCGGCGGCTGTATTTGCTTCGACGATCAACTTCTCTCATGAGCTTCCTCCATTGCATCGTTGTTGTTGATTGTATTGCTACGATTAGCCGAAGCGCCCACCCTTCTGGATCACCTCGATCTTGTAGCCGTCGGGGTCGGTGACAAAGAAAAAGCGCGCCAGCGTCGCGCCGTCATGCTTGAAATCGCGCAGCGGACCCGGCGACAATTTCTCGCGCTCGAAGCGGGCGTGCTCGGCGTCGAGATCGTCGACCACGACGGCGAGATGGCCATAGCCGTCGCCCAGTCCATAGGGCTCCTTGCGATCGAAATTCACCGTGAGTTCGAGCTCGAACGGCGAAGACGGGATGGCGCAGATAGATCAGGGCGAAATCCGCGAAGTTGCAGACGATCGGCGATCTGCAGCCCGAAGGCGCGTGCATAGAAGTCGAGCGACTTCGCTTCATCGAGCACGCGGATCATCGAGTGAACCGGCTTTGCCATTCAGTTCAGTTCCTTCAGATAGGCGATGATGGCGCGCGCGCGTTTCCGCGCTTCGGCTTGCCGGTAGGCCATGACGGCGCCGGGAATCATCGCCTGCGGATTGGTCAGCCAGGCATCGAGCCTTGCTTTCGTCCCAGGCGAAATCGGCCTTGCGCGAAACCTGCCGAATAATGGAAGCCCTCGAGCTTGCCGGCCTGCCGGCCGATCGACCTTGAACAGCGACGGTCCCTGCCGCGGCGGATCGGAAAGATTGGTGGTGTGGCAGGTGGCGCATTGCTGCTTGAACAGCGCCGCGCCATCCGGCGGCTTCGCCGCCGGCAGTGACACTTGCGCCGACGCGACTTTGCCGGCCATCGCTATCGCGCCGCAAAATCCCAGCCCGATTGCAAGTGTCGTACGCCGATTTTCTCATGGACATCACCGTTGGCGCGAGCCGAGCTTAGGTCGTCGCGAACAGGCGGTGGTAGTAGCGGGCTGTTTTATGCTGGAACAAAAGCGCGCATCGGCGTTGCGCACGTCGCAGCGCGCGGAAGCCGCCTCAATCGTCGAATCCGCCCGAGCCGCGCTTGGCCTTGACGTCGCTGCGGCGCTTCTTGCCTTCGAGCCGGCGCTGTTTCGACCCCAATGTCGGCCGGGTCGCCCGCCGCGGGATCGGCCGCACCATCGCCTCGCGCAATAGTTCGAGCAGCCGGTCGATGGCGTCGGCGCGGTTGCGCTCCTGGGTGCGGAAGCGCTGGGCATGGATCACGATCACGCCGTCCTTGGTCATGCGCTGGCCGGCGAGCCGGTTCGAGCCGCGACGCGGCATCCTCCGGCAGCGTGATCCGGCGCGTATCGAAACGCAATTGCGCGGCGGTCGAGAGCTTGTTGACGTTCTGCCCGCCCGGGCCGGAGGCGCGGACGAAGGAGATCTCGATGTCGTTCTCGTCGATCGAAAGGTCGCGGGAAATCCGCAGCATGGCGTCACCGAAGGGCCGGCATGATCCCTGACGGGAATCGTGCCGCCGCAGGATAGCGGGTTTGCGACGCGAGCATTGCGCTGCCGTTGCTCGCGTTCGTGCTTTCCCCCGCAAGCGGGGAGAGGGCCGAGCGTCCCGCAGGCGGGGACCTTGTCGAACGCGAAAAGCGCGCTCAGTTCTTCGCCGTCGGCGGCGGGGTCGCGGCGGCGGGCTGGGCGGCGGCCTGCGGGGCGCGGCCGACGATCACGGTGAGCAGGCCCTGGCCCCACAGCCGCTGGGCGGCCTTCTTGGCGTCGTCCAGCGTCACCGCATCGACGATGGCGTTGCGCTTCTCGATGTAGTCGATCGGCAGCCTGTCGAGCTGGTATTGCAGCAGCGCGGAGGCCAGTTTCGAGGAGGTGTCGAGCGCCAGCATCTGCGAGCCCTTGAGATAGGACTTGGCCTCGTCCAGTTCCTGCTGGGTCGGGCCGTCCTCGGCCATCCTGCGGACTTCCTTGTTGATGGCCTCGACGGTCTCGCCGGCGCGGTCGGCGCGGGTGCCGGTATTGCCGACGAACAGCGCGGAGTGATCCATCCACAGCAGCGATTCATAGACCGAATAGGCCAGCCCGCGCTTCTCGCGGACTTCGTGATAGAGCCGCGACGACAGCCCGCCGCCGCCGAGAATGTGGTTGACGACATAGGCGGCCATGAAATTCGGATCGTGGCGCATGAAGCCGGGGCCGCCGAACGTCACCACGGTCTGCGGCACGTCGAGCGGAATGAACGCGCGCTGCGGCGGCTTGGCGGCTTCGACGTCGGGGACCGGCGTCAGGCTGGCCTTGGCCGGCAATCCGCCGAAGGTCTTGTCGAGCAATTGGCCGAGCGTGGCCGGGTCGACGTCGCCGACCACGGCGATCTTCAGCGTATCCTTGGCCAGCACGCGGCGGACATAATCCTTCAGGTCGGCGATGTCGATCTTCGGCACGCTTTCCAGGGTGCCGTCGGCCTGCCGGCCATAGGGATGGTCGCCATAGGCGATTTCGAGGAACTTGCGGCCCGCCAGCGCGCGACGGATTGGTGGTGTCGCGGCGCAGGCCCGAGATCACCTGCGAGCGGATGCGCTCGACGTCGGCGCTGTCGAAATGCGGCGATGTCAGCGACATCCGCAACAGGTCGAACGCCTCGTCCTGGTTGTCCTTGAGCATGCGCAGCTGCCGCGGAAATAGTCCCGCGTCGAGGTGAAGCTCAGCTCGATGGCGCGGCGGTCGAGCCGCTCGTGGAAGGTCTTGGAATCGAGGTCGCCCGAACCCTCGTCGAGCAGTGTCGGCGACCAGATTGCCGACGCCGGGCTTGTCGGCCGGGTCCTGGGTGGCGCCGCCGCCGAAGGCATATTCCATCGCGATCAGCGGCACGGTGGCGTCCTGCACGAACCAGGCCTCGATGCCGCCGGGCGAAATCAGATGCTGGATCTTGGCCGCGGCCTGCGACGGCGTCGCCGCCAGCGGCAGCGATCGCCAGGCAAGTGGCGGCGGTGAAGCAGAAGCGCGCGGCGCGTGAAGATGCTGAAATTGATCACGAACGCTTCTCCTCGCGTTTCGGCGTGGTGTCCTTGATCAGATAGCCGGTCACCGAACGCTTCTTGTCGAGCCATTTCTGCGCGGCGGCGCGGACCTGTTCGGCGGTGACGGCGCGAATGCGGTCCGGCCAGCTTCTGATGTCCGTCGATGCTCAGGCCGGTGGTGAGCGCGCCGCCATACCAGCGCGCCAGCGTCGCCTGGTTGTCCTGGGCGTAGATCGCCTCCGCGATCAGCTGGGTCTTGACGCGCTCGAGATCCTCGGCGTGCACCGGGTTTTGCGCCGACATCCGCGATCACGCTGTCGATCACCTGCTCGATTTGCGAAAACTCGACGCCGGGCTTCGGCGACGCCGAGATCATGAACTGCGTCGGGTCGAGCGAGGTGCCCTGATAGCCGGCGCCGGCGCTGACCGCGAGCGGCTTGTCGACCACCAGCGCGCGGTAGAGATAGGAGTTGCTGCCGCCGCCCATCAGCTGCGCCAGCACGTCGAGCGCCGCGCTTTCGCCCGGCGCGGCGGTGGTGGCGGAGGGAACCAGATAATAGCGCTTCAGGCTGGGCTGTTCGACCCTGGGGTCGGCCAGCGTCACGGTGCGCGGCGCGACCGGCTCGGGCTCCTGCGGGCGAATCCGCTGCGCGGGGATCGCGGGCTGCGGCGCCACCTGGCCGAAGGTCTGTTCCGCCATCGGGCGGACATCCTCGGCGTCGACGTCGCCGGCGATCACCAGGATCGCGTTGTTCGGGGCATAGAAGCGCCGGTAGAACGCCAGCGCGTCCTCGCGGTCGAGCTTCTCGATTTCGTGGTGCCAGCCGATCACCGGGACGGCCATAGGGATGATTGAGATACAGCGCCGCCATGATCTGCTCGGTCAGCCGCGCTTCCGGATTGTTGGCGACCCGCATGTTGTATTCCTCGAGCACGACGTCGCGCTCGGGCAGCACGTTCTCGTCCTTCAGGATCAGGCCGGTCATGCGATCGGCCTCGAACTCCATCATCTTGGCCAGCTGCTCGCGCGGCACGCGCTGGAAATAGCCGGTGTAGTCGGTCGAGGTGAAGGCGTTCTCGTTGCCGCCGATCCGCAGCACGGTCTGGGAAAATTCGCCGGCCGGATGCTTGGCCGGTGCCCTTGAACATCAGATGTTCGAGAAAGTGCGCCAGGCCCGATTTGCCGGGCGTCTCGTCGGCGGAGCCGACCTTGTACCAGATCATCTGCGTGACGACCGGCGTGCGGTGATCGGGGATCACCACGACCTGCAGGCCGTTGCCAAGCGTAAAGCTGGCGGGAGGATCCGAGGTCACCGTGGTCTGGGCCAGCGCGGGCTGCGAGGCCAGCGAGCGGAACGACCGCCAGCGCCAGCGCCGAAGCGATCGGCGCGGCTATTCGAAGTCGTGAGGTCATGGCGTGTCCTGACGGCAGTCAGCCCGGACATCGGCTGATCGCGGTCGCTCCTTGTTCGCTTGAGCGAAATCGCGGGTAAAAGCGGCCGACGGCTTTCAATTCTGCGCGTCGCTCCCGGTCATGCCGGCGAGCGTCACGAGGCCAGAGCGCCCGAAGCCAGCCAGTCGCCATGGGCGTCCGACGTTGCCGGAGGCTAGCGCGCTACTGTCAATTGGAAACCTCTTTGCCCGTCATCACGTCGATATGCGTGCCGTTCAGCTGCTTCCTTCGGCCCGGTGCCGTAGGCGAAATTCGGCGACGGCGTCTGATAGCCGGCAGGCGGCTGGGTCAGCGATTCCCGCGTCGGCTCGCCCTTGAACGGCGCCGCCTCGGTCTTGTTGCCGCCGAACAGGCCGATCAGACCGCCGTTGAAGCCGAGCTGCGACGGGCTCAGCATCGGGTTGGTGTTGGAATTCGCCGGGCTGGATCGGATCGTTGCTGGTGCGGACGGGCGGCGCCGTCCGGCCGACATTGAGTTCGGCTCGGGGTCAGCGGGCGGCCGGCTTCGCATCGGATCCTTGGTTTTGTCCTTCTTGCGGGCCGCGATCGCGGCCTTGCGCCGCGCCTCGTCCGGATCCTTCGGCCAGTTCGGATCCTTGATCTCGCTCTTCACGGTTTCCGGCGGCGGCAGATCGAGCTTGGGCGGCACCACCAGCGGCGACCGCTCGCGATAGTCGATGCCGCGGTTTTCCATGTTGGTGGCGCCGATGCCGGCCATGATGCCGTCGATGATCTTTTCCTCGAAGGTCTTGTCGTCCTCGTCGTCGTCCTGGGCGCGGGCGACGCCGACCGTCATCACCAGACCGACGCCCAAGCGACGAGCGGCAAGCCGCAGGACGCGCGTCAGCGCCTGCCGTCGGGTCCTGCACAATCCAAGCGCTGGCTTCGGTCTCGCGCATCGTCTCTTCCTGTCAAAATCCGTCCGAGGCGCCGCCGAATCGAGGCGCAATGGCGCCCTGCAAGCCGCTTTCGGCCTTGAGGGGTCGTATCAGCCGGGATCAGGGCGCTTTTGCGGCGGGTACCCCCAGGAAGGAATCATACAGCAGGGCCGCTACCCCGGCAACAATCGCCACGTCGGCAAGGTTAAACACGTACCAATTGAAGGGTTTTCCCCCGATCTGGAGGTGGAACAGGGCGAAATCGACCACCGCGCCATAGGCGAAGCGGTCGATGGCGTTGCCGATGGCGCCGCCGATGATCAGGCCGAGCGCGATGGTGGCGATCAGGGTGCGCGACCGCGCCATCCAGATCGCCAGCACGATCACCGCCACCGCCTTGACCGCCATCAGGACGATCTGGGCGACCGGGCTGTCGTTCTGGAACCAGCCGAAGCTGATCCCGACATTCCAGGCCAGCACCAGGTCGAAGAACGGCGTCACCTGCACCGCGCCGCGGTGGGCGATGTCGAACACGAACAGCAGCCAGAGCTTTCGTCGCCTGATCGAGCGCCAGCACGGCCAGGGCGGCGATGATGCCGGGGCGGAGGCGCGAGCTCAAACCGCCACCCCCAGCGCCTTCCATTCGCGCAGCGCCTGCGCGTCGCGCGGCGAGACGTCGGGATATTCGGGGTCGCTGCCGACGGTCGGCAGGATCTTCCACGACCGCGCGCATTTGGTGCCCGACGGCCTTTTCGACCACCACGGCGACGCCGGGCACGTCGTTGAGCCGGAACGCGTCGGCGGGCGCGTCGTCGTTGCTCACCATCGCGTTCGAGGTGATGCAGACCTCGGCAAGATCGATGTCGAACAGCGTGGCGAAAATCTGCCGTGTCCGCGACATAGACCAGCGGCGAGGCCTCCAGCGAGGAGCCGATGCGCTTGGCGGCGCGCTCGACTTCCAGCGCGCCGGTGACGACGCGGCGGACATCGCGGATGGTCTCCCATTTCGCGGCCAGCGCTTCGTCGCGGAAATTTCTCGAGCCCGTCCGGAAACAGCGTCAGATGCACCGACGGCTCGGCGTCGGGCCGGTACATCCGCCACGCCTCCTCGGTCGGTGAAGCTCAGCACCGGCGCCAGCCAGTTGCAGGATCGCGTCGCAGATGATGTCGATCGCGGTCAGCGCCGCCTTGCGCGCCAGCGACGACGGCGGGTCGCAATACAGCGTGTCTTTGCGGATATCGAAATAGAACGCCGACAGTTCGGTGTTCATGAACGCCGACAGGCTCGCGACCACGGTCTTGTAGTCGAACTCGGCATAGGCCTTGCGCACGATCGCGGCCTGCTCGGCGAGCTGGTGCAGCATCAGCCGCTCCAGTTCGGGCATGTCGGCATGCGCGACCGCGTCGCCGCGGCTGGAAATGATGCAGCGTGCCGAGCATCCAGCGGATCGAGTTGCGCAGCTTGCGATAGGTCTCGATGGTGTTTTTGAGGATTTCCGGGCCGATGCGCTGGTCGTCGGCATAGTCGGTGGCGCAGACCCAGAGCCGCAGGATATCGGCGCCGGAATGCTCCATCACCTTCTGCGGCTCGACGGTGTTGCCGAGCGACTTCGACATCTTGCGGCCGTTCTCGTCGAGCGTGAAGCCGTGGGTCAGCACGACGTCGATACGGCGCGCGGCCGCGGGTGCCGCAGCTTTCCAGCAGCGAGGACTGGAACCAGCCGCGGTGCTGGTCGCTGCCTTCCAGATACATCACGGTGTCGTTGCCGCCGTCGACCTTGCGCTTGATGCCGGCGAGGCCCGGGAAATGCACGGGGTCTTCCAGCACGAAGGCGTGGGTCGAGCCGGAATCGAACCAGACGTCGCAGATGTCGTCGATCTTCTTCCATTCCTCGTTGGCGAGCGAGCCCGAGGAAGCGCTCGCGGGCGCCGTCCATGTACCAGGCGTCGGCGCCTTCCTGCTCGAAGGCGTCCGCGATGCGCTTGTTGACGGCATCGTCCTGCAGGATTTCGGCGGAGCCGTCGCCCTTCTCGCGCACGAACACCGCGATCGGCACGCCCCAGGCGCGCTGGCGCGAGATCACCCAGTCGGGCCGGCCCGCGATCATGCCGTTGATGCGGTTCTGGCCCGGACGGCGGCACCCATTGCGTCACCGAGATCGCATGCAGCGCGCGGGCGCGCAGGGTGTCGCCGGGCTTGGCCTTGCCGCCATCGGCGATGTCCTTGTCCATCGCGATGAACCATTGCGGCGTGTTGCGGAAGATCACCGGCTTCTTCGAGCGCCAGGAATGCGGATATTGATGCTTGAGCCGGCCGCGCGCCAGCAGCATGCCGGCGTCGACCAGCGCCTTGATCACGGCCTCGTTGGCGTCGCCCTTTTCGCCCTTGTCGTTGATGACGCGTTTTCCGGTGAAGCCCGGCGCCTGATCGGTGAGCGCGCCGTTCTCGTCGACGGTGTAGGGGATCGTCGGTGTTGATGCCGCGCGCTTCCAGTTCGCGCGCATTCGCCATCCAGACGTCGAAGTCCTCGCGGCCGTGGCCGGGCGCGGTGTGGACGAAGCCGGTGCCGGTGTCGTCGGTGACGTGATCGCCTTCCAGCAGCGGCACGCGGAATTCGTAGCCGCCGGCGAGGCCTCGCAGCGGATGCGCGCATTCCATCGCCGTCGAGCGCGCTCGCCGGCACGTCGCCGACCTTCTCGTAAGCCGGTGACGCGCGCCTGCTTGAACACCGCTTCGGCCAGCGCGTCGGCCAGGATCAGCAGATCGCCGGTCTTCGCCCAGTTGTCCGCGGGCGACTCGGTGACCCGATAGAGACCGTAGGCGATTTTCGGCGAGAAGCTGATGGCGCGGTTGCCGGGCAGCGTCCACGGCGTGGTGGTCCAGATCACGATGCTGGCGTCGCTCACGGCCTGAACGATCGCTGCCGAAACGTCCGCTCCGGATGCGAGTTCGACCTCGGCGACCGGAAACTTCACCCACACCGTATCGCGACGTGTAGTCCTCGTACTCGACCTCGGCTTCGGCCAGCGCGGTCTTTTCCACCACGCTCCACATCACCGGCTTGGAGCCGCGATACAGCGTGCCGTTGGCGGCGAATTTCATCAGCTCGCGCGCGATCTGGGCTTCGGCGAAATAATCCATGGTGGCGTAGGGGTGGTCCCAGTCGCCGATGATGCCGAGCCGCTTGAATTCCTCGCGCTGCACGTTGAGCCAGTGCGTGGCATAGGCGCGGCACTCCTTCCGGAACGCCACCATCGCCGCGGAATCCCGGAAATCCGGCTTCGGCTTGCCCTTGGAGCGGTAGTTCTCCTCCTCGATCTTCCATTCGATCGGCAGGCCGTGGCAGTCCCAGCCCGGCACGTAGTTGGAATTGAAGCCGAGCATCTGCTGGCTCTTGGTCACGACGTCCTTGAGGATCTTGTTCAGCGCATGCCCGATATGGATGTTGCCGTTGGCGTAGGGCGGGCCGTCATGCAGCACGAATTTCGGCCGGCCGGCGGCGTTCTCGCGCAGCCGCTCGTAGAGGCCGATCTCGTTCCAGCGCTTGAGGATTTCCGGCTCGCGCTGCGGCAGGCCGGCGCGCATCGGGAATTCCGTCTGCGGCAGGAACAGGGTTTTGGAATAGTCTGTGGCGTCGGACTTTTGCGGCTTTTCGGACATGAAGGCTCTGGTTTGGCTCAAAGGGCGCTGAAACGCGATTGATTCGCGGATGAATGGTGGAGATCCCGGTCTTGCGCCGAGCCGAAGCTCAGGCGGAAGCCGGGCCGCTAATGCTATGGTGCGCCGCGCAAACATGGGGCTTCCATAGCAGCCGGCCGGGGAAATCGCAAAGCCCCGGCGGCGTCCGAACGGGGCTAGCCGACGATCCCGAGCTTCGGGAACGCGCCGGGCGCCGCGGCCAGCAGCGGCGCGGGCGCGGGCGCTGTCGTCGTCCATCTGGGCGCACCAGCGCTTCCACGCTGTCGAACTTCAATTCCTCGCGGATGAAGCCGATGAAGGCGACGTCCAGCGCGTGCTCCGTAGAGATCGCCCTTGAAATCGAACAGGAAGACCTCCAGCAGCGGCGCGCCATTGTCGAAGGTCGGGCGGCGGCCGAAGCTGGCGACGCCGTCGAAGCGCTCGGTCTGCCGCGGCCGACCCGCACCGCATAGATGCCATGCTTGAGCCCGCAATTCTTGTCGAGGCGGATATTGGCGGTGGGATAGCCGAGGTCGCGGCCGCGCTTCTCGCCATGGATCACCTCGCCGGCCACGAACCAGGGGCCGCCCAGCATCGCGGTGGCGTCCTCGATCTGGCCCTCCGCGAGCGCCATGCGGATCGCGCTGGAGGAGACCGGCCGCTCCTCGATGTCGACATGCGGCTGCACGTCGACCTCGATGCCGAGCCGGGGCGCCTCGCTGACCAGAAGGCTCGGCGAGCCGACCCGGCCCTTGCCGAAATGAAAGTCGTAGCCGACCGCGATGCCGCTGATCCCGAGCCGCTCGATCAGATCATGGTGAATGAAATCCTGCGCCGTGGTCCCGGCGCGGGCCTTGTCGAAGGTCATCACCACGGCGCCGGCGAGCCCGGTCCCGGCCAGCAGCCGCAGCTTGGCGGCCTCGTCGGTGAGCCTGAACTGGGGGGTGTTCGGGCTGAAAAACCGGCGCGGATGCGGCTCGAAGGTCAGCGCCAGCGCGGGCCGGCCATGGGCGCGCGCCCATCTGCAGGGCGGCCGCAATCACCGCGCGGTGGCCGAGATGGACGCCGTCGAAATTGCCCATCGCGACCACCGCTCCCTTCGGGATCGCGGCCGCGGGCGTGGTGTCGCGGATAACGGTAAAGCCAGGCGTCATTTCAGCGATTCTTTAACTTAAAGACCGGTCGGATGGGCGGCGGGACCGTGACGTGGCGGCGCCCGGCGAAGTCAAGCGGGAGCCGGCGTCGAGTGCCGTGGCCGGGTGACCGGCGAGCATTGCCGGGTTAACGGGCTGTTTAACGGCTGATGCTAGTGCTGGGGAAGGACTGCGGGGCGTCTTGGTCCTGTGCAGTGCTCGTTGGTTTGTGGCGTTAGGTGTCGTGCGGGGGATTCAAGATGGCGGTTGATTTGTCGATGTCGGTTCTGGTGGTGGATGACTACAACACCATGATCCGCATCATCAGAAATCTTCTGAAGCAGCTTGGCTTCGAGAATATCGACGACGCCAGCGACGGATCGGCGGCGCTGAACAAGATGCGCGGCAAGAAATACGGGCTGGTGATCTCCGACTGGAACATGGAGCCGATGACCGGCTACGACCTGCTGCGGGAAGTCCGGGCCGACCCCAACCTCGCCACCACGCCGTTCATCATGATCACGGCGGAATCCAAGACCGAGAACGTGATCGCCGCCAAGAAGGCCGGCGTGAACAACTACATCGTCAAGCCGTTCAACGCCGCCACGCTGAAGACCAAGATCGAGGCGGTATTCCCGGACATGGCGAGCGCGTAAGGCGCACTCACGCCAGCGTCGTCCGCGGCAACGCCGCGTCATGCCCGGGCGTCGTTGCGACGAGCATCCACGTCATCGCGCAAACGTGAGATCACGCGGATGGCTCGCGGCAAGCCCGGCCATGACGACGGTGGTGCAGCGGCGCGCAGCTCTCACCACCTCAACTCCCGCGTCAGCGCGCGCGGCGGATGGCCGAACAATTCCTTCACCGAAGCCGGGTCGAGCTGATCGATGCCCTCGAAATCCTCGGCATGGATGCCGCGGGTCACGAACAGGCAATCGATCCCGAAGCCGTGGGCGCCGGCCAGATCGGTCCGCACGGAATCGCCGATCGCCAGCACGCGGTTGAGCTTGATCGGATGGCCGCTGGCGCTCGGCGGCAAGCTCCATGGCGCGCTCGTAGATCGGCCGGTGCGGCTTGCCGTAGAAGATCACCTCGCCGCCGAGTTCGCGATAGAGTTCGGCGATCGCGCCGGCGCAATAGATCAGCCGGTCGCCGCGTTCGACCACGATGTCGGGATTGGCGCAGATCAGCGTCAGCTTGCGCTCGCGCGCCTGCAGCATCATGGCGCGATAGTCTTCGGCCGATTCGGTCTCGTCGTCGAACAGGCCGGTGCAGACGATGTAATCGGCCTGCTCCAGCGGCGCGAGCACCGGATCGAGGCCGCGATAGATCGAATTGTCGCGCTCCGGGCCGAGCCAGAACACCTTGCGGCCGGGATGGTCGGCGACGAAATGCCGGGTCAGGTCGCCGGAACTGACGATGGCGTCATAGGTGTCGTCGGCGACGCCGAGCTTGCGCAATTGCCGCTGCACCGAATCCGCCGGCCGCGGCGCGTTGGTGATCAGGATCACGGTGCCGCCCTGGCTGCGAAAGCGTGCAGCGCCTCGCAGGCTTCGGGAAACGCCACCAGCCCGTTGTGGACCACGCCCCAGATATCGCTGAGCACGACGTCGACGCCGCCGACGAGGTCGCGCAGCCTCTCGACAAACCGCAGTGAGGTCATGGCGGCGACGGCCGGTCAGCCCGGCCCGGCGGCGCGCCGCGCCAGCGCGGCATTGCCGGTCGCCCGCGGCGGGATCGATCGCCGGAGCTGTCGACGGATAGCGGTCTTGGCCGGAGCCATTGGATTCCTGCGCCTTGTTCGGAGACGGCCCCGCCGGTAGCAGATGCGCCCTCGGGCCGCAACGGCCGCGGCGGCGCAAACAGGAAGCCCTGGCCGAACCGCACGTCGTAGTCGAGCAGGTCGACCACCGCGCGCTCGCCTTCGATCCGCTCGGCGATCAGGTCGATGCCGAAGCGGCCGAGCAGGTCGGAAAGGTCGGAGGGATGAATGTCGGATGCCGAGTCTGCCGCTGATCGAGCAGCAGCGCCGCCGGCACCTTGATGAAGCGGACGCCGCGGTCGGCCAGTTCGCGCGGCTCGATCCGCAGGTCGGTGACGTGATCGATCGAGAAGCGGAAGCCGCGCTGCGCCAGCGCCGCCAGATGCTCGGTCTCGGTCGGGCCCGAGATTGCGGAACGTCGCCTGCTTGAATTCGAGCACGAAGGACGGCGCCAGCGCGCGGTTGGCCTCGAGGAAATCCAGGCATTGCGCGAAGGTCGTGGGATTGCCGAGCGTCGCGGCGGCGACGTTGCAGAACACGCCGACGTCCTTGTTGCGCACCATCAGCCGGCGCAGCACCTGCACGCATTGCAGCATCACCATGTGATCGATCCGCCCGATCAGCCCGGCGGCTTCCGCGATCGCGATGAAATCGTCGGCGGCGAGAATCTGGTCCTTGTCGTCGCGCAGCCGGGTCACCGCTTCGTAGAAGCGCACCTTGCGCTGCGGCAGGGTCACCATCGGCTGCAGATAGATATCGATCCGGTTCTCCTCGACGGCGTCTCTTCACCGCGGCGAGGATTTGGGCCTGGCTGCGGGAGGGCGCGGGTCGGGGTGGCGACCGGCGGCCGGGGCGGGCACCGCGGTCAAGCGGCGGCAGCGGCGTGACATGCCGCACGCGTCCTCCGCCGACAGCGGCAGCTCCTGTCTGCCGGTCGTTGTCGGCCTTGGCTGCAGGTGCGGGCGTGCCGGCGCAGCCGCGCTCGCCGACAGCATGTCGTCATGGCTGGCGACGGAGGCCGCGAGCTGCTTGACCAGCGCGCCCAGCTCGTTGATCTCGCCGACCACGGCCTGGATGCGGTCGGCGCCGGTGGAATTCGCCGACACCACCTTGCCCTCGACGGCGGCGAGGCGGCGGCCGAATTCGGCGACCTGGCGGGCGAGGTCGGCGGTGCCGCGCGACAGGTCCGCGATCTGGCTGCCGACGTCGGTGCGGTCGCGCAGCCGCATCGATACGGCGTTGTAGAGGATCAGGAAGGTCAGCGCGGTCAGCGCCACGATCGCGGATTCCGTTCCGCTGATGCCGGCCACCGAATACAGGACGAGGCCGAGGGAGGCTGCGACCAGCACCATGCAGATGGCGATGAAAATCGTGGAAATGCGGATCATGTTGCGCGGAAGGCCCTCAAGTCCTCGTGTCCCCTGGTCCGGAGAGCGCCTCGCACAGCGCCGCTAGCGCATCCCCAAGCGCGGCAAGCTTAGCATTAATGTTGATTCGGAAAGCTAGTGTTCTTTCGGCACACCGGGAACGGATAGCATCGATGTGATGATCGGCTTCCGCGGCGGCCGGCGCTCGCCCCGCTTTCGCGTGGAGCGAGCACAGGCGGCCCATGGCCGCGTTCTCCATAGAAGCAGAGGCGGCTACGGCCGCGTTCTCCGCGAGGAGCTTGGTCGAATTGTGGCGAGGATGGGCGGCCTTGCCCCTCACCCGAAATTCGAGCTGCACGCGAATTTCCGACCTCTCCCCGCAAAAATGCGGTGAGAGAGATTCGGTGAAAAGGCTCGCGAGCGGCGAGAGGCGAGGACAGACCGCGCTACGCGACCGCGCGGATCACCTTGGCGACCTTGTCGACGATCTCGCCGATCTGGTCCTCGCTGACGATCAAAGGCGGCGTCAGCGCCAGCGTGTCGCCGGCGATGCGCAGCATCAGGTCGTTGTCGTGGAAGGCGCTGTTGAGCGCATCGAAGCCGCGCTTGCCCGGCAGGTCCGGCGCGCGGCGCGAGGTCGATGCCGGCGGTCAGGCCGATGGTGCGGATGTCCACCACGTTCGGCTCGCTCTTCAGCGACATCACGGCGTCGGCGAATTTCGGCTCGAGCTTGTTGGCGCGCTCGAACAGCTTTTCGTCGCGGTAGATATCGAGCGTCGCCAGCGCCGCGGCGCAGGCGATCGGATGCGCCGAATAGGTGTAGCCGTGGGTCAGTTCCACCATGTGCTCCGGGCCGCTCATGAAGGCGTCGTGGATGGTGTCGCGCACCAGCACGCCGCCCATCGGCGCGGCGCCATTGGTGATGCCCTTGGCGAAGGTCAGCATGTCCGGCAGCACGCCGTAGCGTTCGGCGGCGAAGGCGAAGCCGAGCCGGCCGTAGCCGGTGATGACCTCGTCGAAAATCAGCAGGATGCCGTGCTTCTGGGTGATCTCGCGCAGCCGCTTGAGATAGCCCTTCGGCGCCGGCAGCACGCCGGTCGATCCGGCCATCGGCTCGACGATGACGGCGGCGATGGTGGAGGCGCCGTGCAGATTGACCAGCCGCTCCAGTTCGTCGGCGAAATGCGCGCCGTATTCCGGCTCGCCCTTGGTGAAGGCCTGCTTGTCGCGGTCATAGGTGTGGGGCAGATGATCGACGCCGGCGAGCAGCGTGCCGAACATCTTGCGGTTGTTGACGATGCCGCCGACCGAGGTGCCGCCGAAGCCGACGCCGTGATAGCCGCGCTCGCGGCCGATCAGGCGGGTGCGGGTGCCCTGGCCCTGGAGTCTGGTGATAGGCCAGCGCGATCTTGAGCGCGGTGTCGGCGGCTTCCGAGCCGGAATTGCAGAAGAACACGTGATCGAGGCCGGCGGGCGCCAGATCGGCGATGCGGCTGGCGAGTTCGAAGGCCTGCGGAATGCCGAACTGGAACGGCGGCGCATAATCCAGCGCCTCGGCCTGCTTGCCGATCGCCTCGGCAATCTGGGTGCGGCCATGGCCGGCATTGCAGCACCACATGCCGGCGGCGGCGTCGATGATCTTGCGGCCGTCGACGGTGATGTAATGCATGTCCTTGGCGCCGGCGAGCAGCCGCGGCGCCTTCTTGAAGGCCCGGTTGGCGGTGAACGGCATCCAGTGCGCGGCAAGGTCGTTGGGCACGTTGACGGCGGCGGGGCGGGGGCTCTTGTCGAGCATGGGGGCCTCTTCAAGTTTTGGGGCGTGGCGGTTGCGGCGCAAGCTATCAGCTTCGGCGCGCCACGGGAACGCCAGGGCCGCACTATTTCCGCCCAATCGGGCGGTTTTCTGGTCAGCGCGCGGCTTCCTCGGGCGCCAATCACACTCACAGATCGGCGGCGCGATCCAGAACACCTCGCCGTCGGAATCCTCGGTATCGAGCCAGAGCAGCGGCAATTGCGGGAAGGCGGCCTCCAGCGGCTCGCGGCCGCGGCCGATCTCGCACAACAGCCCGCCCTCCGGGCGTCAGATGCTCTCCGGCCTCGTTGAGGATGCGGCGGACGATGTCGAGCCCGTCGGCGCCGCCGTCGAAGGCGAGTTTCGGTTCGGCGCGGCATTCGCGCGGCAGTCGGCCATGCCTTCGGCATCGACATAGGGCGGATTGGAGATGATCAGGTCGTAGCGCCTGTCGCCGAGCGGGGCGAACAGGTCGCCGCGATGCAATGTCACCCGGTCCTCGAGACCGTAATCGGCGACGTTGCGGGCGGCGACCGTCGAGCGCGTCCTTGGAGATATCCACCGCGTCGACCGTGGCATTGGGAAAATTCAGGCTGGCGAGGATCGCCAGACAGCCCGAGCCGGTGCAGAGGTCGAGCACGCTTTCCACCGCGGCGGGATCGTCGATCAGCGAACCGCCTTCGTCATCGCCTCGCCGCCGAAATGCGAATCCAGCAATTCGCCGATGAAGGAGCGCGGCACGATGACGCGCTCGTCGACATAAAACGGCAGGCCGCGCATGTAGATCTTGTTGACGAGGTAGGCGGCGGGCTTTCGCGTCGTGACGCGGCGGGCGATCACGTCGAGGATCGCCTTGGCCTCGCGCGCGGTGACCCGCGCGGTCGCGAAGCTCTCGAACTGGTCGGGATGCAGATGCAGGGTTTCGCAGACCAGGAAGGCCGCCTCCGCCACCGGATCGGTGGTGCCGTGGGCGAACACCAGCTTGGCCTCGACGAAGCGGCTCACGGCATAGCGGACGAAATCGAGCAGCGTCACGCAGTTCGCCGGCGGCGACTTTCGGCAATTTCGCGGCGCGGCCGGGCTTGTTCGCAGTTTCGCGCGCCGGCTTGGCCACGTGGCGGCCGTGCGCGCTTGGCCATCAGGATTTGGTCCAGCGCGCGGCGGCCGCGTCATCGTGCTCGCGCGCCTCGACCCAGCTGGTCCGGTCGGCGCTTTCCTCGCGCTTCCAGAACGGCGCGTTGGCCTTCAGATAATCCATCAGGAATTCCGCCGCCTGGAACGCCGCCTGCCGGTGCTGCGAAGCGGTCAGCACCAGCACGATATTCTCGCCGGGCGCTGATGCGGCCGACGCGGTGAATCACGGTCAGCCCCGTCAGCGGCCAGCGCGACATCGCGGTTTCGGCATGCCGCACGATCTCGGCCTCCGCCATGCCGGGATAATGTTCCAGCGTCAGCGCGGCGATGCGGCTCGCCGCCCTCGCTGCCGCGGCAGATGCCGGAGAAGCTGACGACGGCGCCGATATCGGTGCGGCCCTTGCGTCAGCGCGGCGATCTCCCGCGCGATGTCGAAATCGGCTTCCTGGATGCGGATGGTCACGATAGCGGTCATGCGGTCATCGCAATCATCGAAACGGATTCAGCCGCCGGTCATCGGCGGGAAAAACGCGATCTCGCGGGCGCCGGCGATCATCGCATCCGGCTTGACATGGGCGTGGTCGATCGCGGCGCGGATCACCCGCGGCGTCTCGAAGGCGTAGGCGTAGGTTTCGCCGCGCTGCGCCAGCCAGCCGATCAGGTCGTCGACGGTGCGCACATCGGCCGGCGGCTCGATCGTTTCTTCGGCCTTGCCGATCCGTTCGCGCACCCAGGCGAAATACTTGACCTTCATCCCTCATCCTCCTCGATGAGGTGATGGATGCCGGCGCGGAAATAGTCCCAGCCGGTGTAGATGGTGAAGATCGCCGAGATCCACAGCAGCAACAGGCCGATCTGGGTGGTCGGCAACGGGATGACACCTGGTCGCCGGCTTCGCCGGCCATCAGGAAGCCGATCGCGACCAGCTGGACCGTGGTCTTCCATTTGGCGAGCTTGGTGACGGGGACGCTGACGCGCAGCGCGGCGAGATATTCCCGCAAGCCCGACACCAGGATTTCGCGGCACAGGATCACGATCGCGGCCCACAGCGTCCAGCCGTGGATGATGCCGTCCGCGGCCAGCATCAACAGGCAGGAGGCGACCAGGAGCTTGTCGGCGATCGGATCGAGCATCCGGCCGAACGCCGAATGCTGGTCCCAGATTCGCGCATAATAGCCATCGAGATAATCGGTAACGCCGGCGGCGATGAACACGGCCAGCGCCACCCAGCGCAGCCACAGCGGGCCGTCCATGATGGACTGCGCGTAGATGCAGCCGACCACCACCGGGATGGCGGCGATCCGGGCGTAGGTCAGGATATTCGGCAGGGACAGCGAGCTCTTCGCGGCCCCCTTTGTGGTCGCGATGTTCATCCGTCTTACCAATACCGCCGAAGCCTCAAGGTCAACCGTGGGGCGTCACATGATCCGCCGGAGACGACGCCCATATGACTCGAATACTGCCCATCCTTAGCCGTTCTAGCCCGGCTGGGCGTGGAAAAACTCGAAAATCTTGCGGGCGCTTTCGGCGCTGACGCCGGGAACCTTGCCGAGATCGGCGATCGAGGCCCGCTCGATCTCCTTCAAGGTTCCGAAATGGTGCAGCAAGGCACGTTTGCGTGACGGGCCGATGCCGGGGATTTCCTGCAAACCGGCCTCGCGGATGTCCTTTTTGCGCAGCTTGCGGTGCGAGCCGATCACGAAGCGATGCGCCTCGTCGCGCAGCCGCTGGATGAAATACAGCACGGGGTCGCGCGGCTCGAGCTTGATCGCCTCGCGGCCCGGCATGAACAGGGTTTCGCGGCCGGCGTCGCGGTCCGGCCCCTTGGCGACCGCCAGCAGCGACACCTGCGTCAGCCCGAGCCCCTCGAAAATCTCCCGGACCGCATTGAGCTGGCCGCGGCCGCCGTCGATGATGACGAGGTCGGGCCATTGCGGGAACGAATCGTCGTCCGCGCCTTGGCTTTGGCGGCGTCGCCCTCCGGCGGCCTGCGTCATCAGCCGCTTGAAGCGCCGCTGCAGCACCTCGCGCATCATCGCGTAGTCGTCGCCCGGGGTCAGGCCCTCGGACTTGATGTTGAACTTGCGGTACTGGTTCTTGATGAAACCGTCCGGCCCGGCCACGATCATGGCGCCGACCGCGTTGGTGCCCTGGATGTGGCTGTTGTCGTAGACCTCGATCCGCTTCGGCGGATGCGGCAGGCCGAGCGTGGTGACCAGCCCGTGCAGCAGCCGGCCCTGGGTCGCGGTATCGGCGAGCTTGCGCCCCAGCGCCTCGCGCGCATTGGTCAGCGCGTGCGCGATCAATTCCTTCTTCTCGCCGCGCTGGGGCGTCGAGACCTCGACCTTGAAGCCGGCCTTGATCGAGAGCGCGTCGGCCAGCAGCTCGCTCTCCTCGATCTCGTGCGACAGCAGGATCAGTTTCGGCGGCGGCTTGTCGTCGTAGAACTGCGCCAGGAACGAGGCCAGCACCTCTTCCGGGGTGAAGGATTTCTCCGCGCGCGGAAAATAGGCGCGGTTGCCCCAGTTCTGCCCGGTGCGGAAGAAGAACACCTCGACGCAGGAATAGCCGCCCTCCTGATGGATGGCGAACACGTCGGCTTCCTCCACGGTGCGCGGATTGATGCCCTGCTGCGACTGGATCGCCGACAGCGCCGCGAGGCGGTCGCGGTAGAGCGCGGCGGTCTCGAATTCGAGTTCGCCGGAGGCCTTTTCCATCTCGCCGGCCAGTTCCTGCTTCACCGACCGGCTGCGGCCGGACAGGAAATCCTTGGCCTCGCGCACCAGCTCGGTATAGCCGGGAAAATCGATCTCGCCGGTGCACGGCCCCGAGCAGCGGCGGATCTGATAGAGCAGGCAGGGCCGGGTGCGGCTTTCGAAAAACGCATCGGTGCAGGAGCGCACCAGGAAGGCGCGCTGCAGCGCCGTGATGGTGCGATTGACCGCGCCGGCGGAGGCGAACGGCCCGAAATAGCGCCCGGGCCGCGACTGCGCGCCGCGATGTTTGAGGATCTGCGGCGCCCAGTGATCGCCGGTGATCAGGATATAGGGAAACGATTTGTCGTCGCGCAGCTGCACGTTGAAGCGCGGCCGCAACTGCTTGATCAGATTGGCCTCGAGCAGCAGCGCCTCGGTTTCGGTCGAGGTCGAGATGATCTCGACCGTCACGGTGGCCGCGATCATGCGCAGGATGCGGGCCGGCTGCGGCGCGTTGACCCGCGCATAGGAGGACAGCCGCTTGCGGACGTTCTTGGCCTTGCCGACATAGAGCACGTCGCTGGCCGCATTCAGCATGCGGTAGACGCCGGGCGAGGTCGGGGCGAGCCGCACCGCGTTTTCGATCGCGGCATGGCCGACCGCGAGCGGGCCTTCCGCCACGCTCTCGGCGGTCTCCTCTTCGGCTGAATCTCCGGCAGCCGCGCCTCGTCGTCCTCCTCGGCGGCGGCCGTCGCGGGGTCGACATCGGCGGCCGAGGTCCTGCGGCGGCAGGTCGGCAGTCCGGCCGGTCGGAACCGCGCCGCGGCCGTCCGTGGGCCGGCGTCTTCGGGCTGTCGGTAGAATCGTGATCCATGGCCTGAACTTAAGCGCTGCCGACCGGCATCGCCAGCGCGCCGGCGAGGCAGGACTGTGATCCGGCGGTCGCTGCAAGCGGCCGTCGCCGGTAACGCTTTCTTAAGAATGCGGAGCGGCGCGGTAACCGCGCCTTAACAACCCTTTAACTTAAAACTCTCGATAAATCTTATCGATAAAAAGTGGAATTCCGTAACCATGCGGCCTCCCGCCGCGCGTCCGCCGGCGCGCGATCCAGCGGTCACGGCAGTTGCGTGGAGAGTAACATGAGCAGGATCGCTTTGGGCGCGGTGGCGTTGATCGCCGCGGGCTGGACGGTGTCGGCGCAGGCCGCCGACCTGCCCTACGGATCGCGCGCGCCCTACACCGTCAACCAGCCGCTCAATGCCTATAGCTGGGCCGGTCCCTATCTCGGCGGCAATCTCGGCTATGCCTGGGGCTCGGTCGACAACAACCCGACCAAGCCGTCGGGTTTCGCCGGCGGCGTGCAGGCCGGCTACAACTGGCAGAACGGCCCGTGGGTGTTCGGCGTCGAAGGCGACATCCAGGCGACCGGCGCCGACGATACGTTCGCGCCCTGGAAATTCTCCAATCCGTGGTTCGGCACGGTGCGCGGCCGCGTCGGCTACGCCGTCAACAACATCCTGTTCTACGGCACCGGCGGTCTGGCGTTCGGCGAATTGCGCGGCGAGACCTTCGGCCTGTCGGAATCCCACACCAATGTCGGCTGGACCGCGGGCGTCGGCGCCGAATTCGGCTTTGCCCAGAACTGGAGCGCCAAGATCGAATATCTCTATGTCGATCTCGCCGACAGCAACTTCACCATCACCGGCGTGCCGAACGGCTACCGGTTCGGCTTGGTGCGCGCCGGCGTGAACTATCATTTCTGATAGCAACAAGAAAAGATCCTGTCACAACCTCCCGGCCGCGCTCGCGGTCGGGATTTTTTTGTCCCGCGCCGCAATCGATTCAGCGTTGCGAGCATGTGCCGCGGCGAAAGGGGAGCGTTCGTCGCTTGTCCTGTCGCATCGAGAGAACGACCTTCATCCAGCCGAGACGACTTACGACGAAATCACCAGATTGACCGCCTTGGGGCCCTTGCCCTTCTTGTCCGGCTCGACCTCGAATGTGATGCGCTGTCCTTCGGTCAGATCCTTCAACCCCGCCCGCTCGACCGCGGTGATGTGAACGAACACATCGCGACCGCCGTCATCGGGCTTGATGAAGCCATAGCCGCGTTCTCCGTTGAAGAACTTGACCGTACCAGTCATGGCCATCGGGAAACTCCTCCCCCGCACTGCTCCGCCGCTACGCGCCGCGTATCGGCCCGACCGGACATTCGCTGCCGGAAAGCTTGGCCACCTGTGCGGATTAGGCTTGCAATCGCCGATCCGTCTTGAAAAATATTCTTCGAGGCCTTGTCACTCCGCCGCTACCATTCGCGGAAGCGGAACGTAAAGCCAGTCCCAATGAGCGGAGCATAATACGGTTCCCGGCAAATTGCCTACGGTCCAAATCGGACTTTTCGCCGCGCCTCGGCGAGCGCAGGCTCCGGCGTCGCGCGCAGGCGGCGGCTTAACGCCGGGCTCGGCTCAGGGCTTGGGCGTCTCGAGCCTGAACCGGCCGGCGCCGCCCTGGCCGAGCGGCTTTTCCAGTTCGGGCAGGATCGCCTTCAGCTCGCCCATCAGCGTCCAGGGCGGATTGACGATCAACAGGCCGGCCGAGGCCAGGGCGGCGTCGGCGGCTCTGCGGCGCGACGCTGAATTCCAGCCGCAGGCATTTTCCGGGCGGCTTGCTCGCGCCGACCGCCTCGGCGACATGCCGCGCCAGGGCGTCGGTGGCGCGGCGGCTTTTCACCGGATACCACAGCAGATAGCTGCCGGTCGGCCATTTCGCGAAGGCTTCGGCAAAGCCGTCGGCCAGGCGTTCGAACTCGTCCTTCTGCTCGTAGGGCGGATCGATCAGCACCAGGCCGCGGCGCTCCTTCGGCGGCACGAAGGCCGGCAGCGCCGTCCAGCCGTCGAGATCGACCACGCGGGCCTGGGTGTCGCGGCGCAGCGCGTCGATCAGGTGCTTGCGCGCCTTCGGTTCGACTTCGCAGGCGGTCAGGCGATCCTGCGGCCGCAGCAGCGCGCGCGCGATCAGCGGCGAGCCCGGATAGGCCTTGAGTTCGCGGCTCGCGGATTGAAGGCCCTGACGATGTCGAGATAGGGCGTGACCAGCGGCAGCGTCGTTTCCGAAAACCGCGCCTGCATGATCCGCGCGATGCCGGTCAGCCATTCGCCGCCGCGGCGGGCTTCCTCGCCGGTCAGATCGTAGAGCCCGGCGCCGGCATGGGTGTCGATGACGCGAAACGCCGCCGGCTTCTCCTGCAGATAGGTCAGGATGCGCACCAGCACGATGTGCTTGATGACATCGGCAAAGCCGCCGGCATGAAAGGCGTGACGGTAGTTCATGGCGGAGGGTTACGACATCAGGCGACGAAAGTAACCCGCGTCATTCCGGCGCGATGCAGTCTGCATGCAATCCGGATCGCAGTCCAGCGGTCTGGATGCTTCGGGCCAGCCCGGCAATGACGGAGCGGTGATCTTACCCGCCCCGCATCGGCGGCATCACCACCTGGTCGCGCCGGCAGGCGCGGCGGTCGATTTCCTCGCAGGCGCGGAACTGCAGGTCCTTGCTCATGCAGATCCGCACCTCGCTGAGCCGGGTCCGGTTGCAGGTCACCGCCATATCGCCGCGGTGCTGAGGCCCGGATTGGCCTTGACGAAGGCGTCCTCGATCTCGGCGGGCGCCACCGTCTTCGGCTCGGACAATTCCAGATATTCCGGCGGGATCTTCACCGCGGCGCGCGCCTTGCGGATGGTCTCGAAATAGGCCCGCGCGGCAAGCCCCGAGCAGGTGCCGTGCTTGTCCCATTCGTTGAAGATCAGCCCGGGCGCCGGCATCAGGTCCAGCATCGAGGTCATGATGTTGCGGTCGAGCCGCGGCGAGGGCCGCTCGCAATATTCGGGAAAGCCGTGCTCGTATTGCGGCCACAGGCCGTGCACCACGAAGGAAAACGGCCGCCCGCCGCATTGGGCCTGCGACCGCCCCTCGTTGCCGCGCTCGGCGGCCTCCTCGCAGAAGGAGGGCGACCACGACAGCGACAGCACGTAGATAATCGAACTCGCCGGGGGTATTCTGCCGGCGATCCTGCGCCGATGCCGTCCCCGCGCCGCCGAGACCGAGCAGCGACCAGCCGAATGAAATCAGACAACCGCGAAATCCAGGCAAATCGAAACGTGAAACATGGCGACGCTCCCATACCCAAGACCGGTGGGAGCCTAGCAGGCGACCGGAACATTTCAAGAACAAAATGAAAGCGGCGCCGCAAGCGCGACGGTCAGGCGCGCAAGCCAGCGGAAGATCCGGCCGGACAGATCAGGGCCTGGCGGCCCTGCAGCTCGGGATTATAGGCCCAGTTGCGGTCGAGCCCGGTCACGCACCATTCGACGCCCTGGCCGAAACCGGCAAACCCGCCGTCCTCGATGATCGAGTAATGCACGGTGCGCATCTTGCCGTCGCTGAGCATGACGTCGGCGCTGCAATAGCGGCGCGGGATATTGTCGGACTGCCAGGGCCGGAACGCGGTCTCGTGGACCGCGGCCATAGGCGGTGATCCGCAGCGTCGGAATTCCAGAAGGTGCTTTCCTTCTCCTGGAATTGGGTGGTGATGGTCGGCAGCGCGGCTCTCGCAGGGCGCAACCCGGCCGTCATATTTCGGGCCGGACAGCCAGAAATTCAGCTCCAGCGGATTGGCCGCCTGCGGCCGCCTGGCCGAAGGCACAACAGCCCGAGCAGGCGCCGAGTGCGGCGCCAAGCGCTGGTTTTTTCAAGGATGCGAAGAGGTCGCGCATGGGCGATCCGCCGGAAGAACTTGAGGCGCAGACGGTGCCGCGAAGCCCGCAGCAAGGTCAAGTGCAACGCGGCAACACCTGCCGATAACTCCGCGTCCGGACGCGCCGGCCGTTCTTTCCATGGCGGGCGATGCGCTCTAAGGTGGCGCTCGAGCGAAATGGAGTTTGCGATGCGAATGATTGGGGCCGCGAGCCTGGTTGCCGTCTGCGGGATGCTGGCGTGCGCGCCGGCGCGGGCCGATTGCGGTGCCGCCGTTCAAGGGCAACGACACCGGCGGCATCATCGCCTATTCGCTGGCGGCGCAGACCGATGTCCGCCAGCTCGCGGTCGATCACTGCGCCTCCTACGGCAAGGTGGTGAAATTCCTGGCGGTGGACGCCCATTATGGCGGCTACATTTCCTTTGCCTGCCGCTGGGTGCCCTATGGCGCCAACGAGCGGCCGCTGCGCACCCGCTACTGAAGCCGCGTCATCGCATCCGACGGAACCGGCCAACCGGGAGCGCGGAGCATGACGCGACAGCTTCTTTCATTGTGCTCTGGGTGCCTGGCCTGCTGGCGTTGCTGCCGGCGCTCGGCGCGCGCGCGCGGTGGAACTGCCGCTGCGCAAGGCCGGGCCTGTGGGAAATGAAGATGGTCAGGACCGGCTCGCCGCTGCCCGACATGACCATGCAGCACTGCACCGACGAGACCACCGACAAGGAGATGAGCACGACGCGGTCTCGCCGATGGCGAAGGAAATCTGCTCCAAGCAGCGACATCCAGAAGACCGCGACCGGCTATGTCAGCGATTCCGTCTGCAGCGTCGCCGGCGTGTCGATGACCTCGCATTCCGAGATCACCGGCGATTTCAATTCCGCCTACACCGTCAAGACCACGTCGCACAGCGAAGGCGGCCCGGCCGGCGTGCAGCGCGATACCACGACGACGATCGAGGCGAAGTGGCTGGGCGCCTGCAAGCCCGACCAGAAGCCCGGCGACATCGTGATGCCCGGCGGCTTCAAGATGAACGTCAAGGACGCGGAAAAGCTCAAGGGCCTGCTGCCGAAGTAGCAGTACGGCAGCCTCGTCCCGCAGCAAGTCGGGGCGATGGGGCAAGATCGATGCGTCTACACCGGGATCCGCACCGTGGCGCGCAGGCCGCCCATCGGGCTGTCGCCGAGCATGATGTCGCCGCCATGCGAGCGCGCGATGTCGCGGGCGATGGCAAGCCCGAGGCCGGTGCCGCCCTCGTCCTGGTTGCGGGCGTCGTCCAGCCGCAGGAACGGCTTGAACACTTCCTCGCGCATGTCCGGCGGAATGCCCGGTCCGTCGTCGTCGACCGTCACGGTCAGATAGCGGTGATCGCGGTGGCCGGTGATCGCGATCGCGTTGGCGTGCCGCGCCGCGTTGGAGACGAGGTTGCCGAGGCAGCGCTTGAACGACGCCGGCTTCACCGTCACCACCGGCAGCCCGTGGAACGCCACGGTGGCGGTGTGGCCGTTGCGCTCGGCGTCGCTGCGCAATTCCTCCAGCGCCTGCGCCATGTCGGTCGGCTGCGCGTGCTCGCCGCTGTCGCCGCGCGCGAAGGCGAGATAGTCCTCCAGCATGCCGGACATCTCGTCGACGTCCTTGCGCATGCCGTCGACCTCGGGGCTGTCGCCGATCAGCGCCAGTTCGAGCTTGAAGCGGGTCAGGATGGTGCGCAGATCGTGGCTGACGCCGGCCAGCATCGCGGTGCGCTGCTCGATCGAGCGCTCGATGCGCGATTTCATCTCGAGGAAGGCGTGCGCGGCGCGGCGCACCTCGCGCGCGCCGCGGGGCCGGAAGTTCGGCGCCTCGCGGCCCTTGCCGAAGCTTTCGGCGGCGTCCGCCAGCCGCAGGATCGGCTTGATCTGGTTGCGCAGGAACAGCACCGCGACGATCAGCAGGATCGAGGAGGTGCCGACCATCCAGAACAGGAAGATCTCCGAATTCGAGGCATAGGCCGCGCTGCGCTGGGCGAAGATCCGCATCACCGCGTCGTCGAGCTGGATGCGGATTTCGACCAGGTTGGAGCGGCCGACGGTGTCGATCCAGAACGGCTTGCCGATCTGGCGGCCGAGCTGCACCGAGAGCGTCTGGTCGAGCAGCGAGAAGAACGGCTTCGGGCCGGGCGGCGGCATGTCGCCGACGGGGAGGAAATCGACCACCAGCTGCAGCCGCTGCTGGGCGATGCGCCGCAGCTGCGCGCGGTCCTTGTCCTGCGGATAGCTCTTGTAGACGTCGATCAGGCTGGCGATGTCCTGCACCACGGCGGCCGACAGATGCCGCGTCACCGTGTTCCAGTGCCGCTCCATGAACACGAACGCCACCACCGACTGCAGCACCACCATCGGCACGATCATGATCAGCAGCGCGCGGGCATAGAGCCCGGTCGGCATCCAGCCCTTGAACGCGTTGCCCATCCAGCCATTGGCCGCGGAGACGCGCCGCGCGGCGGTGCGGATCAGGGTCAGGCCGGTGTCGAGCGTGCTCATCGGACAGGATTCATCGGCACGGGCTCAAGGCGATGCGACCAGGCGATAGCCGATGCCGCGCACCGCCTGCAGGAACAGCGGATTGGCGGGATCGCGCTCGATCTTGCGCCGCAGACGGTTGATCTGCACGTCGACCGCGCGCTCGTTGACGGTGCCGTTGCCGCCGGTCAGCGCGCCGCGCGGCACGGTCTCGCCCGGCGCCGCCGCCAGAATGCGCAGCATGTCGCGTTCGCGGTCGGTGAGATGGATCGGCCTCCTCGCCCTGGCGCAGTTCGCCGCGCTCCAGATGATAGACGTAGGGCCCGAACGCGACCTGCTCCAGCGTCTCCACCGGCGGCGGCGCGGTGCGCTTGAGGATATTGCCGATCCGCAGCACCAGCTCGCGCGGCTCGAACGGCTTTGCGACATAATCGTCGGCGCCGATCTGCAGGCCCTCGATCCGGCTTTCGGCCTCGTGGCGCGCCGTCAGCATGATGATCGGCACCGAGGACGAGGTGCGGATGAAGCGGGCGAGATCGAAGCCGGTTTCGCCGGGCATCATCACGTCGAGGATCAGCAGATCGAAATGCAGGCCGAGCAGCTTGGCGCGGGCGTCCTTGGCGCTCATCGCGGTGGTGACGCGGTAGCCTTCGCCGCAGAGAAAGCGCGACAACAGATCGCGGATGCGGCGGTCGTCGTCGACCAGCAGCAGATGCGGGGCGTCGTCGGCCGGTTGCGGCGGCGTTCGCGCGAGGGTTGCGGCCTGGATCACGCATCGTTCCTTTGCGGTTGCGGTGCCGGGCTTCGAGGATCGTTTCCAGCACCTTGTCGGGATCGTCGTGATCGATCATCGCGCGCAGGAACTGCGCGGACCGTATCGGCGCCGTCGGGCCCGATGTCGCGCAGCGCGCGGTTGATGCGGTCGGTCTGCAGGCCGGCGAGCTTGCGCCACCAGCGCCTCGCCCTTGGCGGTGGCGAAAAGAAGGCGCTGCCGGCGGTCGTTGTTGCCGGTCTTCTGCACGATATAGCCTTCGTCGAGCAATTGCTTGAGCACCCGCCCCAGCGACTGCTTGGTGATGCGCAGCACGTCCAGCAGGTCGGCCACCTTCAGGCCGGGATAGCGGTGGACGAAATGCAGCACCCGGTGATGCGCCCGGCCGAACCCGAACGCCTCCAGTTCGTGGTCGGCGTCGCCGACGAAGTCCCGGTAGGCGAAGAACAGCAACTCGATGATGTCCCAGCGCAAATCGCCGGCCTCGCGGGCTGGGGACCGCGCCTTCGGCCGCCCGCGAATCGGGGTCGGGCGAGGCATTCGAGAAATTTATGTCAGCCATATTGACATATCTTGGGTTCAATGTTACAAAACTATCAATCGCGACGAAATATTAGATCGTTTCGCCGCGGTGACGTTTCAAGCGGCCCGAAAAAGCCAGAAGGATGGCGGCTGACGGCCGCGAATTTGTCTACCGTGCGATTGTCGAGCGGCATTTCGGCAAACATACTGGACTTCCGCCTTCCGCAAAAGCATGTCCTCAGGGCCATGCCGGCGGGAAACCGGCCGCAAGGCTGGCGCAGGCGAAGGCCAGACGTAATCAACAGCGCCGAGGCGCAAGGCGCGCGATCCGCGTCAATCCGGGAGAGAGCCCATGGCAGTTTCGTTCGAGCAGGCCCGGAGGACAGGCCGGCGCCAGAAATCGCGCCGGTTCCGGCAGCGGGAAGCAGGCAATGAGTTTGAAATTCGAAATCCAGCCGGCGGCCAATCCGACGTCCGAGAAGGACCGCGCGGCAAAGCTCGTGGACCCGGGCTTCGGCCGGGTCTTCACCGATCACATGGCCGTCGTCCGCTACAATCAGGCGCAAGGGCTGGCATGGCGCGCGCGTCGAATCCCGCGCCAATTTCCCGCTCGATCCGGCCACCGCCGTGCTGCACTACGCGCAGGAGATTTTCGAGGGCCTCAAGGCCTACAAGCGCGACGACGGCGGCGTGAACCTGTTCCGCCCCGACGCCAATGCCAGGCGCTTCCAGAATTCGGCCGAGCGCATGGCGATGGCGCCGCTGCCCGAGCCGGTGTTCATCGAAGCGGTCGAGCAGCTCGTGCGCATCGACCGCGCCTGGATACCGGGCGGCGAGGGCAGTCTCTATCTGCGGCCCTTCATGATCGCGAGCGAGGTCTTCCTCGGCGTCAAGCCTTCGGCGGAATACATCTTCGCCGTCATCGCCTCGCCGGTCGGCTCCTATTTCAAGGGCGGACCGGCGCCGGTGTCGATCTGGGTGTCGGAGAACTACACGCGCGCCGCGATCGGCGGCACCGGCGCCGTCAAATGCGGCGGCAATTACGCCGCCAGCCTGCGCGCGCAGGCCGAGGCGATCGATCACGGCTGCGATCAGGTGGTTTTCCTCGATGCGGTCGAGCGCCGCTACATCGAGGAACTCGGCGGCATGAACATCTTCTTCGTGTTCGACGACGGCTCGCTGCTGACGCCGCCGCTCGGCACCATCCTGCCGGGCATCACCCGCGATTCGATCATCGCGCTGGCCAAGGATTCCGGCACGCGCGTGCGCGAGGAGCCCTACACGATCGACCAGTGGCGCGCGGATGCCGCCAGCGGCAAGCTGAAAGAGGCGTTCGCCTGCGGCACCGCGGCGGTGATCTCGCCGATCGGCAAGGTGTGTTCGGCGAGCGGCGATTTTCTCATCAGCGGCGGCGCCGCCGGCCCCGTCGCGATGGGGCTGCGCAAGAAGCTGGTCGACATCCAGTACGGCCGCGCGCGCCGACCCGCACAACTGGATCAAGAAGGTGCTGTGAGCGGCGGCGGCGCTTCGTCCGTCTCCCCTTGCGCGAGAGGGTGTCGCGAAGCGACGGCGGGTGAGGCGTCTGCGCATGCGAACGCAGAGCCTGCATGGCCTCATCCGACGAGCGCCGACCTCTCCCGCAAGGGGAGAGGGAAGTAAGCCACGGTTGCCGCATCGCGCCGCGGCTGGTACCAACGCCGCCCATGGCCGAAAACCCAAAAAACCGCAGAAACTGAGAGCCCGCCTGCCGCGCGGGCTGGACGATCGCGGCCCCGCCGAGATCGCGGCGACGCGCGCGATGGTCGAGAAAATCCGCGAAGTCTATGAGCGCTACGGCTTCGAGCCGGTGGAAACGCCGGCGATGGAATTCACCGACGCGCTCGGAAAATTCCTGCCCGACCAGGACCGGCCCAATGAGGGCGTGTTCTCGTTCCAGGACGACGACGAGCAGTGGATCTCGCTGCGCTACGACCTGACCGCGCCGCTGGCGCGCTATGTCGCGGAAAATTTCGGAACCGAAAACATCGCCAAAGCCCTATCGCAGCTACCGCGCCGGCTATGTCTATCGCAACGAAAAGCCGGGCCCCGGCCGCTTCCGCCAGTTCATGCAGTTCGACGCCGATACGGTGGGCACGGCGTCCGGCGGTCTCCGCCGCGGCCGCCGATGCCGAGATGTGCATGATGGCGGCCGACACCATGGAAGCGCTGGGCATTCCGCGCGGCAGCTATGTGGTGAAGGTGAATAACCGCAAGGTGCTCGATGGGGTGATGGAGAGCATCGGGCTTGGCGGCGAGGAGAATGCGGGACGCAGGCTCACGGTGCTGCGGGCGATCGATAAGCTCGATAAGTTTCGGCTCGATGAAGTTCGCAAACTGCTTGGCTCGGAGATGGGACGGCGGCAAGGAGGAAAGGGCGATTTCACCAAAGGCGCCGGTCTTGAACCGAGCAGAATCGATCGCTTGCTCATGTCGTTACTGCACGATCGAGTCGCAAGACGTCGTCACGATGAGGACGGAAGCGGTCAGACGCGTTCAGTCTCGATGATGTCGAACGTTCTTGCAGAGACGCAGTTCGAAGCTCCTGATCAGTCATAGGCTCGTCGAGCTGAAGCTGGACAGAAGATCGCGACGAACTCGATTGCAGAGCGTCTGGCTTATGGACGCCGGATCTGGCATGCGCGTTCGATCGATCCCTCCGTCGTCCGCGGCCTCGAATACTACACCGGCCCGGTCTACGAAGTCGAACTGCTGCTCGAAACAAAAGACGAAAAAGGCCGCCCCGTGCGCTTCGGCTCGGTCGGCGGCGGCGGGCGCTATGACGGCCTCGTCTCGCGCTTTCGCGGCGAGCCGGTGCCGGCGACCGGATTTTCCATCGGCGTGTCGCGGCTGCAGGCCGCGCTCACGATGCTCGGCAAGCTCGACACCACGCCGGAATTCGGCCCCGTCGTGGTCACGGTGTTCGACCGCGACCGCGTCGCCGACTATCAGAAGATGGTCGCGACGCTTGCGCGACGGCCAAAATTCGCGCCGAGCTTTATCTCGGCAATCCCAAGAACATGGGCAACCAGCTCAAATATGCCGACCGGCGCAACTCGCCCTGCGTGATCATTCAGGGCTCGGACGAGAAGGCGCGCGGCGAGGTGCAGATCAAGGATCTGATCGAGGGCGCCAAGGCCGCGGCCGAGATCGCCTCCAACCAGGAATGGCGCGAGACGCGGCCGGCGCAGTTTTCATGCCGAGAAGATGAGCTGGTCGCCAAGGTGCGCGAAGTGCTGGCGCGGCATGAGGTGAAGTGGAATTAGACCTCATGGTGAGGAGGCGCTCTTGCGCCGTCTCGAACCATGAGGACAATGGGCCATCCTTCGAGACGCGGCCAAGCGGCCGCTCCTCAGGATGAGGTTCGAGTTCGTGGCGAGCGACGTAGCAAGAGCAAAGGGAGTGACAAAAATGCCTGAAATTACCGTCAGCATGGCCGCCGGCCGCACCGACGAACAGAAGGCCGGCATGATGCGCGACATCACGCAGGCGCTGGTGAAGAACCTCGGCGTCGATGCCGATGCCGTCGTGATCCAGATCAACGAAGCGCCGCTGGCGCACAAGATGAAGGGCGGCAAGACCTTTGTGGAGCGCGCGGCGGCGGCGAAGAAGTAGATCTCTCTCGTCGTCCCGGCGAACGCAGGGACCCATAACCACCGGCGCTGATTGTGCTGCGAAGGCGTCGGCCTTCGTGCCCCATCGCGACATCACGCGGTATGGGTCCCGGCGTTCGCCGGGACGACGCTGAGTCATTTCCGGACTGACTCCCATGGATGCACGCGACTTCATCAAGGTCGGCATGAGCGCCGAGCGCACGCTGGTGGTGCCGCCCGAGCGCACCGTCGGGCATTTCGTCCCGCACATGCCGATGGTCTATGCGACGCCGATGATGATCCTGGAAATGGAGATGGCGTCGGGCGACGCCATCAACGCGTATCTCGAGCCGGGCTGGGTCACGGTCGGCACCGAGGTCGATATCCGCCATCTCGCCGCGACCCCGGTCGGCGCCACCGTGCGGACCACCGCGAAGGTGATCGCGGTGGAGCGCCGGGTGATCCGGTTCGAGGTCGAAGCCTTCGACGACAAGCGCCGCATCGGCGAAGGCCGCCACGCCCGCGGCCTGGTCAATGTCGAGACTTTCACCAAGCGGTTGGGGACGGGCTAGCGCTTACCGACCTCATCCTGAGGAGCGCCGGACGCGTCTCGAAGGATGAGCCACAGCGTATGTCATCCTTCGAGACGCCGCGCAAATGCGCGGCTCCTCAGGATGAGGTCCGTGAGCGAAACCTACTTCGCCAGTTCCCTCGAGCGCCGCGTCGCCGCCGCGACCGCGCGGGTCAGCAGCGACTGCATGCCGTCCGCTCCCATCAGCACTTCCAGCGCCGCGGCCGTGGTGCCGCCGGGCGAGGTGACGTTCTGGCGCAGCGTCGCGGAGGCCAGCTCCGAGCGATGCAGCAATTCGCCGGAGCCGGCGACGGTTTCGCGCGCGAGTTTTGTCGCGAGCTCGCTCCGGCAGGCCGGCCTCGACGCCGGCGCGCGCCAGTTCCTCGGCGAGCAGGAAAACATAGGCCGGACCGGAGCCGGAGACCGCGGTGACCGCGTCCATCAGACTCTCGTCGTCGACCCACTCGACCGATCCGGTCGCGCGCAGCAGCGCATCGGCGACCGCGCGCTGCGCGGCGCTGACATTGTTCGCCGCCACCGCGACCGTGATGCCGCGGCCGATCGCGGCCGGCGTGTTGGGCATGGCGCGCACCACGCTGCCGCCGCAGACCTCCGCGATCGATGCGATGGTCGTGCCCGCCATGATCGAGACCACCAGCGTCGAAGGGCCGGCGAACGATTTCAGCGCCGCGCCGGCTTCGCGGAACATCTGCGGCTTCAGCGCCACCACCAGCGTGGCGACGGCGCCGATATCCTTGGCCTGACGGATTGAGGCGAATGCCTTTTGCCGCCAGCGCGCTGATTTCGTCGGACGGGATGCGGCTCGATCACCGCGACGCGCTTCGGATCCAGCCCCCGCGCCAGCCAGCCCGTCAGCATCGCGCCGCCCATCTTCCCCGCGCCGGCGAGCACGATGGGGCCGGTGATGTCTTGCAAGGTCGTTGTGGTGTTCAATGCCGTCACCACAAATTACACGTCGTCGTCCCGGCGAACGCCGGGACCCATAACCACAGCGGTTTCTAGTTGAAGCGAGGATATGGCCACAAGCACCGTGCGTACGCATATCGGTCGTCACGGCGTATGGGTCCCGGCGTTCGCCGGGACGACGCCCGTGACTGCGGACGCCGTCGCGCTGACAAACCCTACGCCTCGCCCTCGGTGTCGAACATCGCGGCACTCATGGCTTCGGACGCGGTCTTGCCGGCCCAGACCACGAACTGGAACGCCGGATAATAGCGCTCGCAGGCGTGGATGGCGCCGACCAGCATGCTCTCGCATTGCGCGGTCGAGGCGGTCAGGCCGCCCGGCAGCACCAGCGCCTGCCGGTACATGATCATGCCGGTGTGGGTCCAGATGTCGAAATGCCCGACCCACAATTGCTCGTTGATCGCGGCGATCAGCCGCTGCACCTCGGCGCGGCGCGGCCTGCGGAATCTTCATGTCGAAGGCGCAGGCCAGATGCAGCGCCTCGATCTCGGTCATCCAGGTGAAGGACAATTGGTAGTCGGTCCAGTCGCCCTTGGAGACGATCGTCACCTCGTCTTCGCCGGAGCGTTCGAACGACCAGTTGTTATCGGCGGCGATGTCCTCGACCACCGCGAGCGGATTGTTCCGGGAATCGATGATGCCTTCGAGGAGGGACATGCCGTCTCGACCTTGCCTTTGCATTGAAGATACGATGGTTGATACGCACGCGGCAGGCCGACGCGCGTCCGATGCGTCGCTGCCGACTGCAATCCCACGGGGTTACCCGCGGCCTGCGGGGATCAAGTGATGTGATTTGCGGAATCGGCGCAACCGCACCCGGAGTCCATCCACAGGCAAAGCGCGGCTCGTCCACAGCTCTTCGGCGGCGTTAACTTTTGCAATGAGAACAAACCGGAATCGGATTCGCGGCATCCGAGTCCGGCGCGGCGGATGCGCGCCGGCCAGCAAGTCAGTCTTGGCCTGGTCCCAGCCGTTGATTTGGGCATGGGGACATGCGGTTTCCCCATGGGGAAGGTTCTTGCTGGCAGCGCCGGCGCTTCGCCATATTCGATTTCAGGCCGCTCATCCCGGGCGGCCGATGTTCTCAGGGCGGGGTGAAATTCCCCACCGGCGGTAAGGGTGAGATAGCCCAAGCCCGCGAGCGCCTTGTTTTCCTGCATTTGCTGGGGAAAAAGGGTCAGCAGATTCGGTGTGACTCCGAAGCCGACGGTTAAAGTCCGGATGAAAGAGAACGGTCGCGTCGGCCCGCGCATCGCGTGGGCGGTCGTTCCGTGTGCCCTGATTCTGGTCCTGAAAGAGGAAAGCCATGAATCAGATGTTGCAAGATACCCCCCACCACAGCTTCCGAAGTAACGGGTTCTCCCGAAACGTGGACCGTCCGCCGGTTCCCGCGCATCCGCGATTTGCAAAACCGCAGCGGGTCGCCTTCGTGCAATCCTCCTGGCATCGCGAGGTGGTCGAGGAATGCCGGATCGCCTTCCTTGGCGAGATCGAGCGCGCGCCACGTCAGCGCGTATCGACGTGTTCGAGGTGCCGGGCTCGTTCGAGATCCCGCTGCACGCGCAGCTGCTGGCCAAGACGCGGCGCTACACCGCGATCGTCGCGGCCGGGCTGGTGGTCGATGGCGGCATCTACCGCCATGAATTCGTCGCCGACACCGTGATCAAGGCGCTGATGGATGTGCAGTTGCGCACCGAAGTGCCGGTGTTTTCCGCGGTGCTGACGCCGCAGCAGTTCCACGAGAGCGCGGCGCATTTCGAGTTCTTCCGCAAGCACTTTGCCATCAAGGGCATCGAGGT